>NZ_JAKRYL010000042.1 GCF_023555415.1 Halalkalibacter alkaliphilus
CCTATTCATTTTTCTTGAGTATTATCTATGTAATAACAGCAAGAGCCATTAGCTCAGTTACGAGCAAATCTACTTGAAGTAACTTCGAGTTGTTCTGACGCAGTGAGCTGCGAAGCTAAACTAGCAGAGGAAAGAACAGGTAAGACCACGGAGCGATTCATCGTCCGTAAGCTTCGAGATACATCTATGAAAAAACAGCAAGAGCCATTAGCTCAGTTGGTAGAGCATCTGACTTTTAATCAGAGGGTCGAAGGTTCGAGTCCTTCATGGCTCACCATTTAAGATATTTTTTAAAACTTTAATTATGCGGGTGTGGCGGAATTGGCAGACGCGCTAGACTTAGGATCTAGTGTCTTATGACGTGGGGGTTCGACTCCCTTCACCCGCATTATGAATGACAACAATACTTCTTTTTTGTTTAATCGATTCAAAGATATAACCCCTTGAACTTTTTCAGTTTGAGGGGTTTTTGCTTAACTGTTCATAAAATTGCCACCGGTTATCATTTATATTTTAGAACTATACTCATCTATTTAAAGTAGTAACTGGTATAATAATAGAAATTAGAATAGAAAGGAAAAGTGATTGATTCAAATGGAAATACAAAAACAACAAGAAGTAAATAGTAATCGTTCATTCAGAACGATTATTAGACAATTGGTAGAACATAAATACTTTCAGCCGATAGTTATTGCTATTATCTTTTTTAACGGTCTAATTATCGTTACTGAGACGTATTTGACTGGTAATAGCCTATTGTTAGCTATAGATAGAATCATTGTTTGGATATTTGTACTAGAGTTAATCGTGAAAATAATTGGTCTTGGTTTCAAAGGATATTTCTCCGATAGGTGGAATCTCTTTGATTTTAGTATTGTAATAGGAAGTTTACTGTTTTATTCAACTCCTTTTGTGAGTGTCCTAAGACTAATAAGGGTATTGCGTTTGATTAGAATGATTCCTGCAATACCTGCATTGAGAAAAATAATTGATTCATTGATGAAATCAGTACCAGCCTTAACGGGTATTTTAGGTCTTTCGATCTTAATCTTTTCTATCTATGCGATCATTGGCACAACCTTTTTTAGTGAAGTGCTACCATACGAGTTTTTTGGAAGCTTCCATACAGCTCTCTTTACGTTAATGCAAGTCGTAACGTTTGAATCGTGGGCAAGTCAAGTGGCTAGACCGATTATTAATGAGGTGCCTTGGGCTTGGGTCTATTTTGTATCGTTCATCATAATTGGTGCATTAGTTATTTTAAATCTTGTAGTCGCAGTAATCTTAAGTTATTTGGGCCAAGATGATGAAGTAAAACGAGAGGAACAAATGGATAGATTATATAAAGAAAATCAAGAATTAAAGAAAGATATTCAAGAAATCAAACAATTAATTCTCAATCGAAATAACAATAACTAATAAACAGGCGCCCCCCTTTTTTGAAGGGGAGAGCCTGTTTAATTTTTTACTCTATTGTTGCTAAGATTTCTTCTATCTTACTGGATACTAAAGGATAAAAATGCTTCTTTGCATCGTTTGTGGAATTGCCTCCGAAAAAATTGGTGCCGGGACAAGTTTTAACATTATAATCTGGTCCATTATCTAACACTCTTTCCTTTGTTTGTAAATTCCACCAATGATGATAAGTAATACTGTCAATTGAAGGGGTTAAGCCGAACTTGATACAAAGCAGGGCTGTAATGTAAACAATTGTATCCTGCTGTTCCTTAGTCATTACATCGTGACCTAGATCAAAGTTGCCAATATTCTCGATCGTTAACCCTATTGAATTCGCCTTTGATCCAATTGAACCTTCTGGGGCAATGTTGAATGGTCTAGATACAGCTACTTTTCCATCAGGGAAGGTCGTTATGTTTTGCGCGATATTTTGCCAGCCCATTTCCTTCTTATGGAAGTTCTCCATACTTTGTAACATTTGAAAATGGTTTGTACCTTTAAATTGCTCATAAGAAGGTAACCATGTGTGATGTTGTTGGATGATGCGGATATCACGATTAAATTGATTGTTAAATAACCAATCTCTAAATTCTTCCTTAGTCATAAGGATATGTTGTCCTTGCATGGCCATTTTTTTAGGAGAAACTTTTAATATTTGCCCTGCATATAGCTCATCAGAAACGAGTCCATTTGCTTTTTTTATGGAATCTACTGAAGAATGGTAAGTTGAGGCAATGTTCTGCAGTGTTTCTCCTGTTGCAACTTCATGCATTATTGGAACCCATAACTTTTGTTCAACAAATAGAGAATCGGATTGTAAACCATTTGTTAGCTTAAGATCCTCTATGGTAGTATCAAATTTTTTTGCAATTTCAGGTAACGTATCGCCAGCTTTTACTACATAAAGGTTGCTAGGGCTATTATATGCTGCATGAACAGGAAGTATATTCATGAACATGATTAAGATTAAACTACAGACGAGGATAAGATTTTTCTTCATTGTTTTATTTCCTTTCATGTTAACAGTGACAGTCGCAACGCATCCTAGAATTTCCCTTTTTGACAATTATAGTTTGTAAAAGTTACAAGAAAATTATTCTAATATTTACTAGAAGAAAGTCGTCATTTTTGATTTACCTTTTCCACTTACACAGTCTTGAACTTTCTGATATATTTTTCTGGATTAATGAGAGCAAAATAGATATTATGGAATAGGACATGAACGAACTCTAACTTTATTTAGTATATGAATAGGGAAAAATGATGAGCTCAATTGGTAAGGGAAGGAAGGTACCGTGAAGAAAAGAATTATTATTATTTCGTGTATGGTTTTATTGGCTCTATCAATAGGCTACCTGGCTAAAACATTTGCAAAAGAAAAACCTGCAGTAGTTGTTGTGTTGAAAGATTTAAATTCACAGTATTGGGAAATTGTAAAAGCGGGCGCAGAAAAAGGATTTCGGGATTTTGGAGTAAGCGGAAAAGTGTTAGCGACTGCAAATGGATGGGGGGAGGAACAAAGTGAATTACTAAAAGAGGTTCTCCATGACAGTCCGGATGTTTTGATTGTCTCACCTATCTACGCCCCATTGATTCTTCCCATATTGGATGAATTTGTTGAAAATAATATTCCTGTATTATTGTTGGATACCGACCTTCCATGGAGTGAAAAAACAGCATATATTGGAAGCGATAACTTTGAATTAGGAAGAAAAGCTGGGTTTTTACTTGCATCCCACCTGCAGCCTGGAGATAAAGTTGCTCTCATTGGTGGAGATGTAAATAGTCCAGTCTCAAGTGAGAGGATTGCCGGAGCAAAAGGAAGTTTTGAAGCGGTGCATATTGATGTAGCCACACAAAGAGTAAATTTAACAAATCGTTCACCTCTTGTAAGAAAAGCGGTGGAAGATATTTTACTGCTTCATCCAGATGTAAAAGCGATTATGGCAACAAATGATGTTCTTGCTTTACAAGCTATAGAGGTAATTAAAGAAAATGGCTTTACAATTCCCGTTACAGGAGCGGATGGAACCATTGAGATGGTTGAACTTATTGAAGGAGAAGTACTACCTGGTACAGTAGCACAAAATCCTTATGATATGGGCTATCTTAGCGTAGAAATGGCCGAAAGAGTGATTAATGGAGAAGTTGTAGAAAACATCGATAGTGGTGTAGATATTATTATTAAAGGAAATGCAAAGGATCGATTAGATTTTTTTAAAGATTTGTTGAAGTAGAGAAGAGGAAAGGCCAAAAACGGTTTCCTCTTCTTTGTGCTTTCAATAAATTTTATCTCCGTTAAAGATTGAATTCTTAACGACGACATAATCTACATGACGAATTGCGTCCAGTTTGTTTCCACCAGCATAAGAAATGGAAGATTGAAGATCTTGTTCCATTTCAATTAATGTATCAAGTAAAGATCCTTTATGCTCTACGTACATCTTCTTGCCTTCAACATTTCTCTTTTCACCTTTTTGAAATTCTGAAGCTGAACCGAAATATTCTTTGCAGAGCTTTCCATCTTTCTCGATGGTCTCTCCTGGAGACTCTTCGTGACCTGCAAATAAAGAACCAATCATGACCATCGATGCACCAAATCGAATGGATTTAGCGATATCTCCATGTGTACGAATTCCTCCGTCAGCGATGATCGGTTTAGTGGCTGCTTTTGAGCACCAGCGTAAAGCAGCTAATTGCCAACCGCCAGTTCCAAATCCAGTTTTAATCTTCGTAATGCATACCTTTCCCGGACCAATGCCGACTTTTGTTGCGTCAGCACCAGCATTTTCTAATTCCCTTACGGCCTCAGGGGTTCCGACATTTCCTGCAATCACAAAACTAGCAGGGATGTTTTTCTTAATGTGTTGAATCATCTCTATTACAGCATTTGAATGACCGTGTGCAATATCAATGGTAATGTACTCTGGAGCAAGCTTTTCATCTGCTAATTGGTTAATGAAAGTGTATTCATCCTCTTTAACGCCAACACTTATCGAAGCTAGCAAGCCCCGTGAATGCATTTCATTTATAAAAGGAATTCGCTTTTCTGGTTCGAATCGATGCATGATATAGAAGTAATGATTCTCCGCTAAAAAAACCGCGATCTTTTCATCAATAATCGTCTGCATATTCGCAGGTACAACTGGTAATTTGAATGTATGCCCACCAAAATTAACAGACGTATCGCATTCAGAACGTGTCTTTACTATGCTTTTTGCTGGGATTAATTGTATATCTTCGTAGTCAAACACATTATCCATGTACTACACCCCTAAGAAATTAAACATTAGTTTTTATTAGTTTGGTGAAACTTCGAGAAAGTATCCTTGTAAAAACCAATTTCGAATTTGTTTCATCTTCATTTTTTGAAGAAATGGATGAATTATGGAGAGGGAATTGGAGATGAAGAAGTGAAACAAACAGAACATTTTATCAAATAAATAAACGAAAAAGCTCAGTATCTGAGCCTTTTTCGTTTGAAACCATATCAGTCTAAAATCAAACTAATCATATAGTAGATTTACTAGGGGCGATAAGACATTATTTGAAAAATATACTAGTTGCAATGTTATTAACGCGGAATTATAATCGATATGTGGAAGAAAGTTTTATAAAATACTAATGAAAAACAAAAAAAACATTGCGTAGAATTAATTGTTGTGCTATAATAAATGTAGTTGATTTGCAATTAGCTTAACATATCCTACAATGTACGTAAGCCCTTTTTGTTTTAAACCTTACTGTTTTATCGGGATTCTTACATTTGTTGACTGATGCCAAGCCTGACTGTGATCAGGATCGCAGGATGTTAACATGCGGAAACCCACCTGCTTTAGCGGGTTTTAAAACAGCTAGGGAGACGGCATAGGTGGGAATAAAGATTTATATACATACCGTGCTAGATGGGGAGTTGGCGGTGCCCTGTAACCCGCAATCCGCCTTAGCGGGGTTGAATTCCTATTAGCGGTATGGTTCATGTGAGGTTTGCCTTGAGCAAGCGGTGTTGACTATTGGGGTCTGCGCAACAGAAACCTATGAATCTGGTCAGGTCCGGAAGGAAGCAGCCATAAGTAGATTCTTCTGTGTGCCGTAGGTTGCCCTGATTGAGCTAGCTACTTTAGTTACACTTATGTGACCATATCAATTATAGGTGCACGGTTATTTTAATATTAAGCGGTTGTGGCGGAATGGCAGACGCGCTAGGTTGAGGGCCTAGTGGGGGTTGACCCCGTGGAGGTTCGAGTCCTCTCAACCGCATTAAACACAAGAATAGAGGGTAAGGAGCTAAGCGTGCTCCTTACCCTCTTTTCTTGTGTTTTTTTATTTGTTCTTCATTATGTGTAGCTAAATGTGCCGCATGAGCAGCTCCCCATTCACTCATCATATCTAAAAGAGGAATAAGGCTTTTGCCATGTTCAGAGAGAGAATACTCTACCTTTGGCGGTATTTGTGCATAGACCTTTCTTGTTACAAGGTCATGATCTTCCAGCTCTCGTAATTGAGATGTGAGCATCTTTTGTGTAATGCCAGGAATTTCTCTCTTTAACTCGTTAAACCTCATCGTTTCATTATTCAATAGAGGGAATAATATTTTGTGTTTCCATTTTCCAACTATTGCTTCTAAAGCGTTATTTACTTGGCATTCAGACAAGCTAGCAACCCCCTATAGTTTCCTTTTGTATACTATACCACTTTTAAGTGCGTACTTATCAATTTATATTATATATATCATAATAGCATTAATCCATCACCAATCATGAATTAAAAAGGAGGAAAAAAGATGACTTTTGAATTACATCCTAACACACAACTTGGGCCTGTTAAATTAAAAGTGAGTAATTTAGAGCGTTCTGTTACTTTTTATAAAGAAATCATTGGTTTTAAAATTCTCAATAAGACGGATCAAAAAGCAGAACTTACGGCTGATGGTAAAGAGACATTGCTTATTTTAGAAGAAGTACCGAGTGGAAGTGTCTATCGACCGGGGACAACACTTGGTCTATACCATGTAGCGATTTTATTACCGGAACGTAGTGATTTAGGGTTATTTTTAAAGCAAATGATTGAGAAAAGAATAGAGATTGGTTCTGCAGATCATTTTGTTAGTGAAGCGATCTACCTCTCGGATCCAGACTTCAATGGTCTTGAAATTTATCGAGACCGTCCAAGAAAGGGTTGGACAAAAGTATCTAGTGGAGATTACACGATGGTAACGGAGCGAATCGATGTGGAGGGCTTACTAGAGTCAGCGGGTGAGGATGTTTGGCAAGGCTTACCGCCTAAAACAAAGATTGGACATATTCATTTACATGTTCGTGATCTTAAAGAAAGCCGGGACTTTTATAAAGCATTAGGCTTTGATATAACAGTTGGCAACATGACGAATGTAGGGATGCTTTTTCTTGCAGCTGGAGGATACCATCATCATATTGGCGTAAATATTTGGGCGGGACCCAATGCCTTGGTTAGACCAAAAAATGCAGTAGGGCTTGCATATTATACCGTTATGTTACCGAATCAAGTTGAGCTAACGAAGTTAATTGAGCACTTGAAAGCAGTTGGTGAAAAGCCGGTAGAACAACAAAATGGTGTGTGGATAGTTCAGGATCCGGTAGGTATAGAAATACATTTAACAACAGAATAAAAAAGAATATGGAGGAAAAGTAGATGAAAAGAAGTGAAGTAGGTTTATTTATTGTTCGAGTTGTATTAGGAATGACGTTCTTTTTGCATGGGTTAGATAAATTTCAAAATGGAATTAGCAATATTGCAGGATGGTTCGAAAGTATTGGATTACCTGGATTTTTAGCATATATTGTTGCAGTGATTGAATTGGTAGGCGGGGTTATAATGGTACTTGGAATTGGAACGCGTATTGTTGGTATCTTATTTGCATTAGTGATGGCAGGAGCAATTATTACAGTGAAGCTACCTTTAGGGTTTTTGGATGGCTTTGAACTAGATGTCGTTTTACTTGCCATGTCTATTCAGATAGCGATTACCGGAAGTGCGTTTTTATCGTTAGGTCAAGCAATAGGACTAGCGAAGGAATCTGAGGTAAATCTTTAGAAATAGAATATTCATTTCGGGGTGATCTCAAAAGGTCAAAATCATAACCTTTTGGAATCACCCTTCTTTTTGTTTAACAAAAGATATAGATACGGTGATGAGGACCTTTTTCGTTTATTTTACTTGTTATGAAACATACTAAAGGTAGCTTTAGTTGATACATAAAAAAAGAGTTGTCTAAAGGATAATCCTTTTTAGAAAGAGAGGTTAAGCGAATGAACTTTGTTTGGGGTATTTTTGGTATTTTGACGATCTTTGCTATTGCTTTTCTTTTTTCGAATAATAAGAAGGCTATTAATTTACAAACTATTTTAGGTGGATTGGCCATTCAAATTGGTTTTGCCGTCATTGTCTTAAAGTGGGAAACTGGCTTTGCGTTCTTACAATGGCTGACATTAGGGATCGCAGCCATCATTGATTATGCAAACGAAGGGATTGACTTTTTATTTGGAGGACTTTTTCAGGCTGAGGGAATGGGCTTTGTTTTTGCAATAGAAGTCTTAAGCATCGTCATTTTCTTTTCAGCTTTAATTGCAATTCTTTATTATGTAGGAATTATGCAAAAAGTGATACAGATTCTCGGTGGTTTCTTATCTAAAGTTCTTCGTACTAGTAAAACGGAATCGATGTCTGCAGCGGCGAATATTTTCGTTGGACAGACAGAAGCGCCGCTAGTTGTACGCCCCTATCTTGAAAAGATGACGAAATCGGAATTATTCGCCGTAATGACGGGTGGACTTGCATCGGTTGCTGGGTCTGTATTAATTGGATATTCTTTGCTTGGTGTACCACTAGAGTATTTGCTAGCTGCTAGTTTTATGGCTGCACCTGCTGGGTTAATTATGGCTAAAATGATTATGCCGGAAACTGAGAAATCGGAAACCTCAGACAAAGTGATGGTAGACAGAGACATGGAATCGGCCAATGTGATTGATGCAGCTGCTCGAGGTGCAAGTGTCGGCTTAACATTAGCTTTAAATATTGGGGCAATGCTTTTGGCGTTTATCGCTTTGATTGCTTTGGTTAATGGAATTTTAGGCATGATTGGCGGATGGTTTCAGTTTGAAGGTTTAACATTAGAACTCATCCTTGGGATCGTCTTTGCCCCGATCGCTTTTGCAATTGGCGTACCATGGCAAGAAGCTGTGGTGGCTGGTGGATTTATCGGACAAAAGATTGTGTTGAATGAGTTTGTTGCATATGCTGCATTTGCTCCGCAAATGGATGAGCTATCAGATAAAACTGTAGCTGTCATCAGTTTTGCGTTATGTGGATTTGCTAATATATCTTCTGTGGCTATATTACTTGGGGGCTTAGGAAAGCTAGCCCCTAGTAGAAGAACAGATATAGCTAAGCTTGGGATGAAGGCTGTCGTAGCAGGAGTTCTTGCTTCATTATTAAGTGGTGCGATTGCTGGGATGTTGTATTAGGTCAAGAGAAAATGAGAAGAAAAGTAAACACTAGGTGGAAGTGCAGAGTCGTAAAAAGTTGGAAAGAGGGAAAGGAGGGAACTAGGTAGAAGTACAGGCATGGGTAACCATTTACTTCCTTTATTTCCTTTTGGGCTTCAGAGTTTCATTCTGAAGCCCTGCTTTTTTGTTATTTTGGCTTTCGGCTGTAGTTCCTATCTTGTTAAAAGAGTCTCCCAAATCTTCTCTGCAGTTTCTTTTCCATTTTTTATACAAGCACCAATACCGACACCAAAGTACGAACAACCTGCGAGAATGACATTTGGAAATTCTGATTGCATTTTCTCGTTTAGCCCACGAATGGCTTCATTGTGATTGAGGTGGTAGTTAGGCATTAGCTGATCCCAATTTGTGATCTCAACAGCTGTTGGCTTGGCCTTAAGTCCGAGACTTTTCTCAACGTCTGTTAAAGCTGTTTGCATGAGATCAATCTCATTCATCTGTTGTAGAGAGCAATAGGAAGGGTTTGAACTTTTATAAAAGAGTCGTACTAATAAGTTGTTCTTCTTGGATGTATGGGACCATTTGCGACTTGTCCATGTACATGCATTACACCTAACAGCATTACTATTAGATACAATAAAGCCGGTACCATCAGCAGGTAATTGCCCATCAGGAATATCAAATCCAAGATAGATACTCTTTAGTGATGAATTTGTCAATTTAGCAAAATCATCGTTTAAATCATTTTGATTTAGCAAAGATTGAGTGACGTTTTGAGGTGTCGTTAACACAACATAATCTGCTTTGATCGTTTCGTGATTAGAAAAAGTAATATGATAGTGACCTGTTCCCTTTGTAATTTTTGACGTGTTAACACCTTTAAGAATTAGAGAGTCTGTCAATTCAGCTTCAAGTCTGTCAATCAATGTAGAGAGTCCATTTTTAAAGGAGATGAACTTTTTATCGGCTTGAGAGCTGAATTTTTCTCTATTTTCGGATAACCCTTTAATGATACTCCCGTATTGATTTTTATAATCAAGTAAATAAGGAAGGGTTGAAGCGATACTCAGCTCATTCAAGTTTCCAGAATATACTCCTGATAATACGGGGGCAATTTGTTTTTCGACGAGCTCTTTCCCTAAAAAGTATTCGAGAAATTCCCCAATTGAACTCTTCTTCGTAAAATGGTCATTCTTACTTTCCAAATCCTTAAGCGCTTCTTGTTTGCCCTTTTCTGAAACCAATGTACTTTGAAACAATGATTCCACATTCAATGGAATACCAAATACTGTGTCAGCAGGAATGGGATGTAGCTCATTGTTTATGAAAAGGTATGAAATCCCTGTAGAATTGTAGACGAGTTCATCTTCTAAATGTAAATCCTTAATTAGAGGCATAACACTTTCATGTCTAGCAACGATCGAATCTGCCCCTGTTTCCATAATGAATTCTTCCTTGTGAACAGAGTGGATCTTACCGCCTAAATACTCATTTTTCTCCGCAAGAATCAACTTAACGTCAATACTTTTTTCTCTTTTTAATTTTTGTAAGTAGTGCATGGTGGTTAGACCTGTGATTCCTCCACCAATAACAACGATGGTTTTCAGCGTTCTCACTCCTAATGTATAGATTCTTTTCATATTATAACGTATGGAACCCATGAATCCTCAATTTCTGTTTTCTTGACAACATACTGACACATTATATAAAAACTTGGCTTTTCTTTCTAAATTTATTTTTCTGCAAAAATTTTTTAAAGAAAGAAGGACGACATGACATCCGTGTTGAATATATATTACAGAAACTTTTTTCGTGGTTATTTATAACTAGAAATAGGTAGAAATTGATAAATGGAGTGATAATATGAGCAGAAAAGAGAGCAATAAGCCAGTATATTATGATGGAAGCGGGTTGCAAAACGTCACATTAAGAAATTCGTCCTATAAAGATTATGTCATTAAACCAGAGGGAGTAAATAAAGGGATCGTTTATCCATGCTTTCCTTATCTTGATTCTAATAAGTAAACAAAACAAAGGGCTTGCGTACTTGCGAGCCCTTTGTTTTTCATAAATGATTAAAATTCTTTTGCTACGTCTGCTGCTTGCTGCAAGCCTTTTTCAATAATCTCTTCTGCTTGGTCAGGGAATTGATTATGACCTTCAATGATAACCGTTTTAGGGTTATCAATACCCCAGAAGTTAAACATTGTTTTCACGTAGTTAACAGCCATTTCAGCTGCTTGCGCAGGTCCTTCAGAGTAGACGCCACCTCTTGCATTTAGAAGTACGACTTCTTTATCAGTAAGCAAACCTTGTGGGCCTTCAGCCGTATAACGGAATGTCTTACCAGCTTGAGCTAAATAATCTAAATACGTATGCAATACTGCAGGGACAGTAAAGTTCCAAAGTGGGAATGCAATGACAACTTTATCTGCTTCAAGAAATTGATTTAAATAACGATTGACGAGCTCTGTTGCTTCTTGTTCAGAAGTTGTTAACTCCATCCCTTTTGAAAGTTTAAACATGCCATTAATTTTATCGGTATCGTAATAAGGTAAGTTTTCCTCAAAAAGGTCAAGCTCTGTTATAACATCATCTGGGTTAGACTCTTTATATTGGTCTAGGAAAGTGTGGTAAAGTTTCACACTCACTGCCTGTTCGATCGGTCTTGAATTTGCCTTAATAAATAATACGTTTGCCATAATATAATACCTCCATTTAATAATGTTGCTATAGCAACAATTTGTGAAAAAGTAACTAGTACTTATATAGTAACTATAAATAATATATTGTCATTAATTCTAGGTGATAAGAGATAGTTGCTATGCATACTAACTACGATGTTTAGTATAAAATATGATGAGAGCAATTGTCAATTAAGAAGTCTTGTAAAAAGAAAAGGGGGTCTGTTTTGAAAGAGGGGATTTTCCTTATAACTTTAAAAAGGACAGCAGATCATGTCTGCAGTCCTTATGAATTAAGAGAATAAAATAATTAATTATAGTACTCTTGTACATTTTGATTCATTTTCTCTAATAATGTCTCCATTAGTTGAAGTTCTTCCTCAGATATCCCTTTGCAGATGACTTCATTAAATTCTTCAGCAATCGGAATGACTTTCTCACCTAGCTTTTTCCCACACGGAGTAAGGTAAAGCTTTAGAGAACGGCGGTCATTATTGCAATTGCTTCTTTTAATAAAGCCTTTTTTCTCGAGACTTGAAGCCATGCGAGCGATATTTGTTTTATCTTTATCTAATTTGGTAACAAGTTGTTGTTGAGTTAAACCATCTTTTTCCCACAAGAGCATCATAATTAAATTTTGTTCTGGTGCGAGGTTGAAGGGCTCTAATTTGGCTTTGACATAGCTAGTAAGATTTAAATCGGTCTTATGCAACTTAATGCTTATATACTCTTGGAATGTTAATTTCATAAATTCGTCCCCTTGAAAATTAGTTGCTATGCATACTAAGTGTAACTTTAGTATAGGGAAAATGTATTTTTCTGTCAAATGTAATTTTTGCTGGCAGTAATAGGTATTTTTTAAAAAGTATGAAATTAAATATGAATATAGAGATTGATTGTAAAATGAGAGCCCAGAAATTGGTGAAAACCGTACCTTTTTCAATGGCCTTTTGTAGGAATGGAGGTTTTTAATGAATAAGCAAAGAAAAGTATCTTTAGTGGTTTTGTTTGGGATTCCTTTATTCTTTTTGGTTCTCTCCCTAATTACTGGTCGCTGGGCGTTCTTTTTAGTAAGTTTGCCGCCATGTTTCCTTGCTGGATTTACAGGATTTATTGTTTCAAAAAAGCAAAAAAGCCATTCAAGTAATTCATGAGAGTCTGACGAAACTTTACATGTAGAGTTGATATTTATCTACACGCAGAACCATTTCGATAAAATAAAGAATAGGGTGTATCACCATTTTTCTATTTTTCTTCAATCAATTGCTCAACTGCGGGGATATCTGCAGGTGCCCATTTTAACGAATGGAGGTTTTCTCGTTTTAGCCAAATGAGTTTGGAGTGCTCATTCGGGATAGGAGTCCCGTCCGTTATTGTCGCTGTGATTGCAAGAAGATTGATGGTAAAGTCCTCATAATCATGGGTGTGGTCATTAAATAAATCAATAGGTTCAACTTCGCAACGCAATTCCTCTTGAATTTCTCTTTTTAAGGCTGTGTATATGTCTTCGTCCTTTTCAACTTTACCCCCGGGGAATTCCCACATGTTCGGGAGTAACATCTTTGGGGAGCGAAGAGCGCAAAGGATTTCGTTTTGATCATTTTCAATAATGGCTGCAACGACTTTAATTGTTTTTTTCATGGAAGGGCCTCCTTCATATTTGGTGGTTGTAAAGTAAATTGTGGGGCTTGGAGAGAAAAGCAGTTTTTTTCAACAGAATGCCTGCCAAAGGCAGAGTGCTCAAGGGTTTTTCAATCAAAAATAGGAGCTGTTGCGACAGCTCCACCATAAATAAAAAGTTACTTCAGCTTTTCTCCTTCTTTAATTAAGTAATCAACCATTCTTCCTACCCCTTCGTAATCTAATTCATAAGATGCGGCTTTTATTTCTTCATAGATTAGCAGGTCAATTACTCCATCTCGGTCGAGGTCTTCCCATTTGTTTTCTTTGTCTAATTGTGCCAACTGTGATTTAATTCGGTTAAGTGCTTTACCCATTCAATACCCTCCCCAGAATAATCCTTATCATATTATATTAACATTTATTTGTCGCAAGTCTAAGTACAAACATAGAGCCATTATCAAATAATTTTTTAAGCTCTCCTTTAATAGATAATAGCAAAATAGTTGATGTTTTAATCATATCATTATTTGCAAAAATCTATAAATGATTTATGATGAAGGCAAAAGAGTGACATATATTGAAGCTATAGAGGGACTAACCAGAGAAGAAACTGTTTTTTGTAAGAAAAGATTATGCGTTTATAAAAAGTAAAATGAAATGAGGGTGTAATTGTGAAGAGAATTCCAGTAGCTGTTCAAATGTTTACATTGCGTGAAGAAAGTCAGAAGGATTTTGCAGGTACGTTAAAAAAAGTGGCAGAGCTTGGGTATGATGGAGTAGAATTTGCTGGTTACGGCGGGCTTTCAGCGGAAGAAGTCAGGGCCTTATTAGATGATCTAGGTCTAAAAGCGGCATCAAGTCATGTTCCATTAGCTGAATTAAAGAATAACTTGCAACAAGTGATTGACGATCAAAAAATTCTTGGCAGTCAATATATTGTGTGTCCTTATTTAATGCCGGATGAGCGTAGTGAAGAAGATTATCAATCACTTATTTCGTTTTTAGATGAAGCTGGGGAAATGTGCAAACGTGAGGGGATCACACTTTGCTATCATAATCATGATTTTGAGCTTGAGCCATTGCAAGATGGAAGAAAGGCGTTGGAAGCGATTTTTTATGATGTAAGTGCAGATCACCTTCAAACGGAGCTTGACGTGTATTGGTTAACAAAAGCTGGCGAAGATCCAGTAGAGTGGATTAACCGTTATAAAGGACGCACTCCGTTGGTGCACTTAAAAGATATGACAACAGATGGAGAGCAATTTTTTGCAGAGCTTGGAACAGGTGGAGTAAATATTGAGGCTGTCTTAGCGACAGGAGAAGAAGCGGGTGTCGAGTGGTGGGTTGTCGAACAAGATGTAAGTCGTCGCACCCCATTAGAGAGCATTGAAATAAGTATAAATTACTTGAAAACAATGCTTCCTTGAGCTGCACGGTGGACTTCTAGACCACACATTAAACACGATAATGAAAAATTCGTGAAGCAATTGTGATGAGAAACTTTGACCGTGGTCATATATGATAGGCTTGATAAATTGAAGATATGTTTGATGATGGATAGGTTCTCTTCTATAGAATATAGTGGAGAGCCTTTTTGTATTTGAAGGTTTGATCTTTTTTGTTTTAGGACAATCTAAGTCATTTATTTAACAAACAATTAAAAGTGTAGCCAGATTCCCCATTTATCATTAATATTTTCATCAAATTAAGTCCATCATAACTAAAAAACATTCTTGGAGCGAGTAAATCATGACAAATATAAACGGCCATATCATATCAGGTGAGTTCAACCGAGAAGCAAATGAATTTTTGTTACAAAAAGTAAAGAATCAAGACACAATATCGGTGATTAAAGAAAGGCAGTTTTCAAGGCTATATCGTTATTTAAAAGAGCATGAAGATAGTGAAGGGAATCAAATCATCACATTGTATGATCAACTGCTTATTCCCTTAAATCAAAATGAGGTAAAGCAATTGTTAAATGATCTTGAACAGATACAACCTCTTTATCATTAAAATGGAATTTCGCGTCGCGATAAAATCATTCCTGGCAAATTTAAGTTGTTCAAACCTTTTACCTATTTATAAATGAAAACAGAAACGATCATACTAACACTATCATTAATGAAAAGGGAGGTTACGTATCTTGAGTAATGAACAGTCACTATCCATTTTTGCATTAGGTGGACTAAATGAAATCGGAAAAAATATGTATGCGATAGAATATAGAAATGAGATCATCCTTATTGATTGTGGGAACAAGTTTCCTGATGAAAGCTTATTAGGTATTGACTTAATTATCCCAGATATCTCTTACTTAATAGAGAACAAAGGAAAAGTTAAAGCATTACTTGTAACACACGGACATGAAGATCATATTGGGGGCATTCCTTTTTTCTTGAAGAAAATCAATGTCCCCGTTTATGCAACACGCTTTACACTAGGGTTGATTGAATTAAAATTAAAAGAACATAAAATATTGTCGGAAACAGAATTGATTGAAATTGACCACCGCTCTCATTTAACTTTTAATGATATTACAGTTGAGTTCTTTAAAGTTACACATAGCATCCCGGATTGCTTAGGAATCGTCTTCAATACTCCAGAAGGGAAGGTTGTACATACCGGTGACTTTAAGTTTGATTTAACCCCTGCCAAACAAGATGAACAATCGGACATTCATAAAATGGCTGAGATCGGCAAGGAAGGTGTTTTGCTTCTTTTATCGGAAAGTACAAACGCCGAGCGTCCAGGTTCTACACCCTCTGAGCAAATGGTTGGCAACCATGTAGAAGAAGTCTTTACAAGAGCTGAGCGGAAAGTAATTCTTGCGACCTTCGCATCTAATATTAGTCGTGTACAGCAAGTTGTTGATGCTGCACAAAAAACAAATCGTAAGCTTGCGTTATTAGGACGGAGTATGGTTAATGTTGTAGAAGTTGCAATAGAACGGGGGTACTTAACGGTACCTGAAGGAATGATCATTGATCAACAGGAAATTAATGAAATAGCTCCAGAGAGAGTGGCAATTTTATGCACAGGAAGTCAAGGAGAACCGATGGCTGCCCTTGCACGTTTATCAACAGGAAACTTCCGGGGTGTTGAGATTTTGCCAGGAGATACTGTCATTTTTGCTGCTGGTCCGATTCCTGGAAATGAACGTAGTGTCACAACTATCGTAGATAATTTCTTCGCGCTTGGTGCCAAAGTCATTTACGGATCGGGAAGTTCATCCGGTATGCATGTGTCTGGTCACGGTTACTCAGAGGATTTAAAATTGATGCTCACTTTAATGAGGCCGAAATATGTAATTCCTATTCATGGGGAATATCGGATGCTCCATCAACATCAACTATTAGCAGAGTCTGTTGGTGTAGAAAAAGGAAATACGTTTATTATGAACAATGGCGATGTCTTGGAAATTAAGAACTCTATGGCAAACCAAACCCGAAAAATACCAGCAGGAAACACCTATGTTGATGGAATCGGTGTTGGTGATGTTGGCGACCTTGTACTCCGAGACCGTAAACAACTTTCAGAAGACGGGATGCTCGTAATCGTTGTTACAATGAGTAAAACGGAAAAAAGGTTAATAGGACGGCCTGATGTCATCACACGTGGCTTTGTGTATGTAAGTGATTCAGAAGAACTTCAAAAAGAGATGAATCGTTTAATTACTATAACAGTAAACGACCTATTAGAATCAAGGAAATATCAATGGAATGTCATGAAACAAAGCATAAAGAAAACGATAGGGCAATACTTATTTAAACATACGAAAAGTAAGCCGATGATTCTTCCAATCATTATTGAAATCTAATATGAAAGGAGACGCTAGTCATTTTTGAGTAGCGTCTATTTTAGATGCAGGACCGTTTTAGAGCTTTTAATTTGTGAATATTTGGTTTTTGCAGTGGTTGCATGTTCTGTTAAAAAGAGAGGGACGATAGGGTTGGAGCGATACGGAGTATTAATAATAGAAAAACTTCCATTGTATAAACGTTAGAAACGTATTCATTAAACCAAATTTAATTTTTGACTAGATTCAGTATTTTTTTGTCAAAAAAGCATAAAAATTAAATTAGCTATATAGCATCCACCCAAGCAATTGGATGGCTTTTAAAATAAATAAATGTTAATCTTCCTTAGTAATAAAGGTTCAATAATCAAGTTAAAAAAGTTTATAAATTGAAAGGAGTAATTATGACAAAATTTGATTTACATACACATAACCAAATGTGCGGACATGCTATTGGTACAATTGAAGATTATGTAAAAGCAGCGATTGAAAAAGAGCTTAAAATGATTGGTATTTCTGATCATGCCCCGTATTTTCATAGTGAAGAGGACCATCCAAAACCAGGGATTACTATGGCTAAATCTCACTTTAATCGTTATGTAAATGAGGTGTTACGATTAAAAGAGGAGTATGCAGATCAAATTGAAGTTTTATTAGGGATTGAAAGTGACTTTTTTCCACAACATAGTACGGTGTATAAACAATTTTTAGATGAGTACCCGTTTGATTATTTGATTGGATCTGTGCATTTTGTTGATGAAATTAGTATTTTTAGAAAAGGACGTTGGGAAGGTTTATCAAATGAAGAGAAAGTAAAAACGAAAGAACGCTATTATCACCTAATTGAACAATCGGCAAGCAGCGATATGTTTGATATCTTAGGTCATATTGATGCGATGAAAGGGTTTTATCCAGAGTTCTCTAATATACAAGTCGAGGCGATTGATAAGACGTTACAAGTTATTGGAGAATATGAAAAAGTAATTGAAATTAATACATCTGGAAAAACGAAGGATTGTGGAGGATGGTATCCTGCTGATGAAATATTAGAAAGGGCTCTTTATTTTAACGTTGGAGTGACTTTTGGTTCTGATGCACATGATCCTGATCGAGTCGGAGATGAGTTTGAAGAAGTGCAGAAGCGCCTGAAAGAAATTGGATTTAAAGAGTTACATTATTTTAGAAACAGAGAGAAGTATTCTGTTTCCATTTAGCGGAAAAGGCTGTGGGAGATACCTTGTTTATATTACCTTTTCTACAATTTTGGGAACTATTTTGACAGAGAAAAATTAAATGTTATTTTTTCACTAGTTTTCATCTATGAATGAAAGGGGACAGTTTTATAAAACATGATTTCAAGTGTGTTAGAAAGTTGTCATAATTCGAATACGCAAAAGAGGGATTTTGACGAATTTTATCGAATGAATAAGGAAAAATAGAAGTAAAATGTTGGAGGATCTCTATTTATGCCACTACTTAGATTTGATGTAATTGAAGGACGTAGTAAACAAGATTTGAAAAAATTGCTGGATGCTGCTCATGAAGCGATGTTGCAAGCGTTTGAAGTACCGGAAAGGGATCGTTATCAAATAGTTCACCAACACCCAGCTCATGAAATGATCATTGAAGATACGGGGCTTGGTTTCGAGCGAAGTGAGGATGTAGTTGTTATTAGTGTAACAAGTAAGCAAAGAACGGAAGAACAAAAACAAAAATTGTATAAGCTTATAGTAGAGAAGCTTGGTGAAAAGTGTGGGATCGAACCTAACGATATTATGATTAATATTGTTACAAATGGAGATGCCGATTGGAGCTTTGGTATGGGAGAGGCTCAATTTTTAACAGGGAAATTGTAATAGAACGTGAAGTAAGCTGGAGGGTGGTTCCGGCTTATTTTTTTTGAAGTTCCCTTCATCATTATGTTTACTAGAAATAATAACCTTAAATAGGTACACTAAAAAGATACGAATAAATGACCAGATTAAGTAAGAGGAGGCAAATTGTGCAAGCGTTAAAGGAGAGTTTGAAACGAATCGATCAAAAAGGATACAAAGCTTACAAGGTCATCCAAGGAACATATCAATTCCCTCATTATCAATTACATATAGATTACGTTCAAGGTGATCCATTTGCAAGTCCATCTAAAATCCGTATCGTCTTACCAAGTGCGAAAACAAAAATAAGTTCAACATGGACAAATACGAGTAGTCGTAAAGTTGTATGTGAAGATTTAATTGCAAGAAAGGTTCAAGCAGTACTTGAAAGAGTACATAAAAAAATAGAAGGTTCTGGAAAAAGTGGTATGGTGTTGATTGATGCCCCTTATCAAAAAGTTATTGAACGAACAGCGGTTCAATTGGATGATACACAAATTACGATTTGCCTATCAATTGGGTTGCCGGCAAATGGGAGAAGAGTGTTAGCTAAAGAAGCAGATAAGCTTTTCTTTCAAGTGATCCCAAATGTTGTTGATCAGTCAGTGTATAAGGTCCAAGAAAATGAAGTAAGAAAGGCAGTTTGTTTAAGTGACCAGCAACAAACAATCAGGAAGTATCTTAAGGATAATGGATATATCGCTTTTATTGGAAACGGAGCGATCTTGCCAAGAGCAAGTGGTGTAAGTGATAGGCCAATGAAAAAAGGTGTTATTGCATTTCAAAGTCCTAAAGAAATGGAGATCTCCATTCCCGTCCCACACCGAGAAAAACCACTTGTTGGTATGGCAATTAAAAAAGGAATTACAGTTATTGTTGGCGGGGGATATCACGGGAAATCAACGTTGTTACAGGCGATTGAACATGGGATTTATGATCATATCGAAGGTGATGGAAGAGAGTATGTGATTACCGATGATGCGGCTGTGAAAGTTCGTGCTGAGGATGGACGTAGTATAGCAAAAGTGAATATTTCACCATTTATTGGGAAGCTACCACATGGAAAAGATACAGAGCATTTTTCAACTGAAAATGCCAGTGGCAGCACATCACAAGCTGCAAATATTATCGAAATGCTTGAAGCGGGCGCCAAAACGATCCTAATTGATGAAGATACAAGTGCGACGAATTTTATGATTCGTGATGCGCGTATGCAGGCATTAATTGCGAAAGATTCAGAACCGATCACTCCATTTGTTGATAAGGTGGGCTTATTAAGAGATGATTATAACGTTTCAGCTATATTAGTAATGGGTGGATCAGGTGATTATTTTGATGTGGCAGACCGAGTGATCAAAATGGATCAATATGTCCCTTTTGATGTAACTGAGGAAGCAAAGTATATTGCCGAAACAATACAGGTGAAACGAAAAAATGAAGGTGGCGATACCTTTGGGCCCATTCAAGAAAGAATTCCTATTGCAAAGAGCTTACATAGCAAAAAAGGGACTAAGCATAAAGTATCCACACGTGGAAGACATCAAATTCATTACGGAACAACAGATATTAACTTGCATGCTGTAGAGCAGCTCGTAGACGAAAGCCAAACGAGAATGATTGCGGAAATCTTATTTTATTTAGAAAGAAACGAAGTATTAAAAAAAGAGATGACGGTGAACCAAATATTGAGCTTCATTGAAGAACAAATGCAACAAAAAGGGCTTAGCTTCGTTACAACACATAAAGGACATCCAGGTGAAATGGCACGACCGCGTCGATATGAACTTGCCGCGGCACTAAACCGATTGCGAACATTGGAATGTATAAACAAATCCGTATAGAAAGAAGGGTATTTAATTGGAGAATAAAAAGTACGGCGAATTTGATTTGAAACATAAATTACTAAAGGGGCATAATCCTTTGTTATCTCATTCAGGCGTGAATGCAGAACGCCTTGCGTCAAGGTTTCACGAGTTGGCTCAGATCGGATTAACGAATGAGAAGGGATCTAGAAGGATAGGTTTCTCTTTTCAAGAATTCGAAGCAAAAGAACTTGTGAAAAAGTGGATGATAGAAGCAGGGTTGGTTGTACAAGTAGATGGGGCTGGAAATGTATTTGGAAAGCTAGTCGGAAAAGATCTGACTCTTCCGTCCATTTTATCAGGTTCACATGTTGATTCGGTACCAAATGGCGGGCATTTTGACGGTCCATTGGGTGTGCTAGCAGCTTTAGAAGTTGTCGAGGCATGGAAGGAAACCAGTTTTCAGCCGAGGAAATCTTTCGAAGTAGTGATTTTTTCAGACGAAGAAGGATCAAGGTTCGATAATGGATTATTAGGAAGTCAGGCTATGTCAGGCGAGCTTAATATGACAGCTCTTAAAAAGGTAAGAGATTTTAACGGAGAGCAGTTTGAGAGTGTATTAATTGAAGCGGGGCTTACATTAGAAGGGTTTACTAGTGCAAGGCGAGATTACTCTTCTATTGAAGCCTATATTGAAGTACATATTGAACAAGGGAAGCAATTAGAAAAAGAAGATCTTCCTGTAGGTATAGTTTCAGGTATTGCAGGTCCGTGCTGGTTACAAGTAACATTCACAGGTGAATCTAATCATGCCGGGAACACACCAATGGTAGGAAGGCAGGATGCACTGGTAGCTGCAAGTAAATTTATTGAACGTGTTAGTGAGCTTCCCAAAACCGTAAGTGATACGGCTGTTGCCACTGTAGGAAAGCTTCAAGTTTTTCCAAATGGATCGAATGTCATACCAGGAAAAGTGATATTGACCGTTGATATTCGTGATATTGATCTCAATAGTAGGGATACGCTTGTTGAAAAAATTGTAGCTGTTGGAAATCAAGTTGAGAATGAAAATGCAGCTACATTTGAATATGAGGAGTTGCTCCGAATCGCTCCTGTTTTAGTAGATGAATCGCTAAAAAAGAAAGCAGAAAAAGCATGTATTGATACGGATATAAGACCATTTTACTTACCAAGTGGAGCGGCTCATGATGCGATGGTATTAGGAAAACATATCCCAATGTCGATGTTGTTTGTACGGAGCCTTGATGGAATTAGTCATAATCCTCGCGAGTTTTCGTCATTAGATGACTGTGTGTATTCTGTTCATGTTTTAAAGAAGATGATCGAACAATTGAATAAGTAAGGGATACCCCGAAGCAATGGCGGAGTCGCTATATTTTAAAGGCCATGAAAGGAGTAGCTTTCTCCTTTTATGGCAAGTAGTGAACGGAGCCGTTACCATTGCAGCTCCTGGCTTTTTTTAGAAAGCTACTACATACGGTTACAGCAGGAATCCCAATTCATGACGGTGCCATCAAATATTATCAAGAACAAGGGTTACTTGACAAAACTAATAACAAAGAATAATAAAAGAGGAAGCATTCACATGTTGATTGGTTCCTCTTTTTATTCGACAAGGAAGGTAACTTATTGCCAAGGTTTGGCCGTAGTAATAAAATTAGCTAACTCTTTACTTCTTGCACGGTGCTCCTTGCGTTTTTCCGCTCTTTCTTTCCCTGTTTCATATAATTTAATTTCTTCCTCAGTTTCTGGAATGACTTGTGGAACTTTTGTAGGTTTGCCGTTTTCATCGAGAGCAACAAAGGTTAAAAAGGCGGTTGCTGCAATTTTTCGATGACCTGTTATCAAATTTTCTGCGATGATTTTTACAAAAACTTCCATGGAACTCGTTCCAGTATAAGTAACAAAGGAGATGAAATTAACGGAATCCTTAGGAGTAATAGGGAAGAGAAAATCAACTGAGTCCGTAGAAGCTGTTACACATTCCTTGCGAGAATGTCTTGTTGCTGAAATGGAGGCAATCATATCGACATCACTCATTAATTTACCACCAAATAACGTATTGTGATTATTTACATCATTCGGAAAGACTCTGCTTGTTCTCACGACTTTTGATTCACTTACAAATTTTGAATCCATCATAAATTCATCCACCCTTAAATTATTTGTTATCCATTCTTATCTAATAGTGTCTTGAGTAAGAATGGATTCATTATAACAGATAATTAATAGAATTCAGAAAGTATATACATATTTAAATTACATGTAGTAAGAAGCTATAAAGAAAATAAAGACAACCTAAGTAAAAGAAAATATGAAATCAAAATTTTTTTGAAAAACTTTTCAAATAGTTGCTCATAGAGGGACAATGATGTTTTATACGGCACGATTCTAGAGTAAGGTAAATGTAAGGAAAAAATAAAAAGTTAATGGAGGGTACTAAAAATGGAAACGGTTACTACTGCAACGGGAATTGATTGTAAACACTTTATTAATGGACAATATGTCGATTCAGCAAATCACAATACATTTATCAATACGAATCCAGCGAATGAAGAAGTACTCGGCTCAGTTGCTGAAGGTGGCAAAGAGGAAATTGATCAAGCTGTAACTGCAGCAAAAAATGCTTTAAATGGACCTTGGAGGACCT
>NZ_JAKRYL010000043.1 GCF_023555415.1 Halalkalibacter alkaliphilus
AAACACCCGCAATAATTGCGAATGTTTTCTCTTAATCTTCTTCCTCATTTCTTTTCTGGACATCTCTTAATTCGTTTACTCTTGTCTCTTTTTCTTGGAAGTATTGAACAAGATCACCAATACGATCAATGGCATCCCAGCTTAAATGATGTTCAATCCCTTCTACATCTTGATACACATGTGAATCATTGACACCAATTAGTCGCATAAAATCTTCTAATAACTCATGACGGTACACTAAACGCTTTCCGATTTTCTTCCCTTTTGCCGTTAGTACTAACCCTCGGTATCGTTCATATATTAAGTATTCACTTTTATCTAACTTTTGAACCATCTTTGTCACCGAAGACGGATGGACTTCTAATGCCTCTGCAATATCGGAGACTCGCGCATACCCTTTCTCCTCAATTAACATATATATTCGTTCTAAATAATCTTCCATACTAGGTGTTGGCATAAGGTCCCCTCCATTTTTTGTCAAACATAAACGTCTGACAGATACGGTGTACAATACAGCCCTGTATTATAAACCTATTCTATTGATATAAAAAATGTGCAACACTCTTATTTTACAACAGAATGTAGGACGAGGACAATGAGTTAACAAAGTTTATGTGAAGTATTCCATTTTTGCTTCTGGAAAGAATTTATCAATATAAGATTGTATCGTTTCTTTTAAGTCTCCAGCTTGTTCATCTTTGTAGACGTACTTTCCACGCCCGTATCTCCCCCACTTGTATTTTCTTTCTTCCTCATTCATTTCGAGTTTCGATTTAGGATATCGTTTTTTAATAATATTCTTTGCTGTCTTTGTGAAGCGATGTTGAATCAATTCAAACGTTAAATCCTTTTTCGCATAAAGTGGCAAGATAGCTTCTAATCGTTCAAATAACTCATAGTATCCTTCTTTCCAATTATCATGCAAAATTAACGGGGCTACGATAAAGCCTAAAGGATAATCCGCTTTGGCTACTTTCCCAGCGGCTTCAATGCGCTCTAAAAATGATGAAGTCCCCGGCTCAAACTGTTTAATTACATGATCTGAGTTTACACTAAATCGAAACCTTGTATTTCCATTGTGTTTCGCATCGAGTAAATGATCGACATGATGATACTTCGTTACAAATCGTAATCGCCCTAAATCAGTCTGTCCTATATGCTCAATCGTCTTCTTAAGAGAATGAGTTAAATGATCAATCCCTACAACATCAGATGTACAAGCCGCTTCAAACCGAGTAATATCTGGTTCTCTTTCCTTTATATATTGATCAGCAGCATCAAAGATCTCCTCTAAATTCACATACGTGCGAATATATGGTTTGTTTCCAAGAGTCGTTTGTAAGTAGCAGTAATGGCAATGTCCCATGCACCCTGTTGCAAGCGGCAGCGCATATTCGGCTGAAGGCTTTGATGTGTCAAATTTTAAGGTCTTCCTTACACCGATAACAAGGGTTGATTTTGCATTTCTATATTGCTGTAGTTCATTTTCACCTGGAATATTTCGCACCTGATTATGAGATGTTGTCTCTCTTATCTCTACACCTTTTTTCTCAAACTTTTCTTTCAACTCACGACCTAGTGGGTACTCTAGCGCCCCTGGTTCTATATAAACAAGTTGTGGTTCAAACGCCTTCATGTAATATGCACCTCTGTTTATTACTTTTTTTAATACGCTTCTATAGAGTGTGCATATTAAGAGGATTCAGCCTTCCAGTTACTAGAAAAGGGGCTATTCCAAATGGTTTTGACCTTTTGGAATAGCCCCTAGCATTATTTATTTTAAAGTCCACACTTTAACTGTGCACCACAACTTGTACAAGTGTTACAACCACCAAGGTCCTCAACTTGCCCCTCACGACAAACTGGACACGTATTGCCAACCTCAGAACCGATTGTTACATTTGTTGATCTCACTTCAGAGATTGTATCAATTAATACAACTTTTTTATTTGATTCTGATTGTGTCTCTGTTTCATCATCAAAACGATTTTCTTCTGCTTTTAAAGATAGAACTTGCGCATCACGGCTTCCATCAACATAAACCGTTCCGCCTTTAGCACCACCACGGTACAAGCGCTCATAAACAGCTTGTACTTGTTCAACTGTATATCCACGTGGAGCATTAACCGTTTTTGATAATGAACTATCAACCCAGCGTTGAATGATACACTGAACATCTGCATGGGCCTCTGGTGGTAACTCCATTGTCGAGATAAACCATTCAGGTAGTTGATTTTCATCTGCACCTGGATTTGCTTGTAAATACTCTTCTACGATGCCTGCTTTCACTTCGATAAACTTACCTAAACGGCCACTACGGAAGTAAGAGAATGAAAAGTAAGGCTCAAGCCCAGTAGACACTCCGACCATTGTTCCCGTACTACCTGTTGGTGCAACTGTAAGCAAATGCGAATTACGGATCCCATGCTCTAAAATCCCTTCACGAATATCTTCTGGCATGGATGTCATATAACCTGTATTAATAAATGCAGTACGAAGCTCCATTGTTTCTTCATCCGTATTACCTACTAAGAATGGGAAGCTTCCTTTTTCTTTAGCAAGCTCAATGCTTGTACGATAAGCTGTAGTCGCAATCGTCTCAAACACTCGATCAACAAGATCGTTCCCTTCTTCAGAGCCGTATACTGATTCACAATAAATCAGTAGATCATGAAGACCCATCACTCCTAAACCAACACGACGCTCACCTTTGGCTTGTTTTGTGTTTTGTTCTAAGAAATATGGAGTTGCATCAATAACATTGTCTTGCATGCGAACACCGACTTCGACCGTTTTCTTTAACTTTTCAAAGTCCACTTCTTTTGTTTCTTTATTTGCCATTTCAGCTAAGTTAATCGCTGCTAAGTTACATACAGAATATGGAGCTAAAGGTTGCTCTCCACATGGATTCGTCGCAACGACTTTTTGCCCATATGCCTTTGCATTTGTTTTATCATTCGCATTATCGATAAAGAAGATTCCTGGTTCTGCACTATACGTTGCGCAAATATTTATAAGATTCCAAAGTTCCTTCGCTTTAATAATACGGTATGTTCTAACACCGTAACCTAATTCTTCCCATTCACGAACGTCGCCGACTTCATGCCACTTTTCGTTATAAGCAGCCATTTCAGCTTCATTGTAATTTTCTACATCAGGAAAACGAAGGGCATATTCTTCATCATTTTCAACAGCTTCCATAAATTCTTTCGTTAAACATACCGAAATATTAGCACCTGTTAAAAATTCAGCATTATTGACTGAGTATGTTCCGCCTACGTGTAACTTTTCCTCTGCGTTCTCAATCACTTTCGGATCGAAACCACCCTGCCCAGCAATCGTCTTGTAATTAACGATTCCTTGATACATTGACTCTTCAACCACCGTTAATGGGGTGAAAGAAAGCTTGCCTTTTACGAGCTTTTGAATATGCTCATCTTCTGTATTTTCCAACAAGAAACGCAAAATGCGCGGGTTTTGCATTTTAGAAATGATGAATTCTAAAATATCAGGATGCCAATCAGAAAGCATGATCATTTGAGCTCCACGCCTTGACCCACCTTGTTCAACAAGATGCGTTAGTTTTGCAATATCATCTAGCCATGAAACCGATCCAGATGACTTACCATTTACTCCCCGAGCTAGTGTATTGCGTGGGCGTAGTGTCGAACCGTTCGTACCCACACCTCCACCACGACTCATAATTTCCATCACTTGCTTACGATGTTCAGAAATTCCTTCACGTGAATCTTGAACGTATGGCATGACATAACAATTGAAGTACGTAACATCCGTTTCCGCTCCAGCACCATACAAAACACGACCTGCTGGAATGAAGTTCATGGAAACAAGCTGTTCATAAAATTGTTCGAACGCTTCTTGACGTTTTTCCACTGTAGTTTCAACTGATGCAAGTCCTGTCGCATTTCGCTTTGCAATTTGCTCATAATAAATTTCAAGAGGCTTCTCAATTGTATCAAGTGAACGAGTTACGATTCCTGTTTCTGCCTCGTCCCCTTCAAGCACTCCTCGGAACTCTTCATCAACGAGTACCTTTGCATGATTTTTCACTTGGTCAAGCTCCATCACAAATCCATATCCACGTGCAGGAAACTTAGGGTCGTCTTTTACGGTTAAAACGACGAAATCCCCTTCTCTAAGTGTTTTCTTCTCTGTATCTTTAAACGTGTAACGGTCTAACATTACGAGTCTTGATACGCCTTTTTGAGTAATATGCATATCGCTTGTGATTGGGTGTACTTGCGAAAATTGCTCAATATCCTCATTTAATCTTTCCGTATTCAGGCGCATAACATTTGACATCGTCATTGCCATTCGCGTCTCCTCCTCTTTCACATGGAAATCTATATTTTACTAGTATATCTAGTTGATCTTTAATTCTGGTGTTTGTCCATGTACGATATTCTTGGGTAAGCTTACCACAAGATTGGCACTAGATTCAATATATTGTGCTCAAATTTATTTTCAATACACCATATATTGTGCCAAAATCCTTTTTAATTCATTTTGTCAACTTTGAAATGGGTAAAAAAAAGAAGGATTTGCGAGTTTACTAGAATGTTATCCGCTTTTTTTCGACATTTTGAACGAATTTGTCTCTTGCCATAGCAAAGACTTTTTCAATGGCTTATTTCATCACTGTTATACGCCAAATACAAAATGTTTGACAAAATTTTTAATAGATGATTGGCTTAATTATGTTATTCTTGATGCATACATGTAGGTAATTTTCAATCAATATATTGAGATTATAATAGTTGGAGGAATCAAAAAATGGAATACATAATACAAAATAACAAACTTCTCCCTAAAAAAGATGCAATGATACATTTTGACGATCGTGGATATTATTTTGGTGATGGCATATATGAAGTAGTAAAAGTATATGAAGGTCAACCTTTTGCTATGGATCTCCATTTAAATCGGCTTGTTCAAAGCTCTAGTAAATTAGACATCAAGCTACCATACTCAAAAGAACAAATTCAAGAATACATCACTACGTTAATTGAAAAAAACTCAGTGCAAACTGGCCTTGTATATTTTCAAGTAACGCGTGGAGTTGAGCCACGTAACCACTTGTATTCAAGAGAATCGACACCAGTGTTCACAGCATTCACTCAACCTGCTCATAACACCGAAGACATACAGAAAAACGGCATTGATGTTTGGTTAACAGATGACATTCGTTGGTTACGCTGTGACATTAAAACGATTAATTTATTAGGCAATGTAATGGTTAAACGTGAAGCTGCCGATAATAACTGCCAAGAAGCGATTCTTCATCGGAACGGAACAATTACTGAAGGCTCATCTTCTAATCTTTTTCTTATTAAAGATAAAGTGTTATACACACATCCGGCAACAAACCTAATTTTAAATGGGATAACAAGACAATTAGTCATTGAATTAGCTCAAAAACACAATTATTCGGTTGTAGAAGAAGCATTCCCTGTCGAAGTATTAGAGCATGCAGACGAAGCATTCATTTCTAGCTCTTCAGTAGAAATCACTCCGATTAAAGCCGTATATGGTCAACTAACAACAACCTTTCCTATCGGCCCAGTAACGCAAGACCTTCAAACTAAATTCAAAGAGCTATTGCCAAAAGCATAGTTTGCAACCATAAAAGGACTTGTCTCATTTAAAGACAGGTCCTTTTGACTTATTTTCTAAAATTCCACTCATCCTGCTCGTAACGATCTCTTGCAATTTGCAGAACGACTTCTTCTTCCTCTTCCGATAACCTGTATGGCTCTAGTTCAATGTTTAACCCTTTTTCAAATCCTCGCTTAAACGCCATTTTTGCTTCTTCCATCGTTAAAGGTTCACTTCTTAAAGCATTAATAGCGACGGCTTTATTTTTAAAATTCTTTTGCATGCGTTCACGTAACCGTTCACTCGAATAGTTAAACAAGTCAAAAAGTTTATCCTCATCGATATCTAAAATGATCGAACCATGCTGTAAGATTACACCTTTTTGCCTTGTTTGTGCACTTCCTGCGACTTTTCTTCCCTCAACAACAAGTTCATACCAAGACGGTGCATCAAAACAGACCGCAGACCGAGGATTTTTAAGGGCGCTTTTCTCCTCCTCCGTTCTTGGAATCGAAAAATATGCATCAAGTCCCACATCTTTGAAACCTTCTAAAATCCCTTCAGAAATGACACGATACGCTTCCGTTACCGTCTTTGGCATCTCTGGATGTTCCTCTGATACGATCACACTATACGTTAATTCCTTATCATGTAAGACGCCACGTCCACCTGTTGGTCTACGAACAAATCCTAATCCATACTCTCTAACTTTATCCATATTGATTTCTTTCTCCACCTTTTGGAAATATCCAATTGATAGAGTAGCAGGATTCCAACCATAAAAACGAATCGTAGGCGGAATTATCCCTTTACTATGCCAATCTAACAATGCCTCATCCAAGGCCATATTATAAGCAGGAGAACAGTCTCCAGAATCTATGTAACGCCATGTTTCTTTCATTTCACATCGCTTCTTTCCAATATGTTCTCTATGTCATTCTATCAAACGAGTTGTTTCTAGCCAAGTTATTTGAGTTATTGCGTATTTGCTTAGCGGCTATTATAATAAATATTGATGTAGTACGCAAAGGAGTGTAGACAACAACCTATGGAATTCTTATGGCTTATCCTACTTGGATTTGTAGCGTATCTCGTTTTCAAGCGCTTTTACAATCCAAAATATTTAAAAACATTAACACAAGAAGACTTCATTAAAGGCTATCGTAAAGCACAGTTGATCGATGTTCGCGAACCACGTGAATTTGACGGTGGTCACATACTTGGAGCTAGAAACATCCCTATGTCCCAACTTCGTCAACGTATGAATGAAGTGCGTAATGATCAACCCGTTTATTTATACTGTCAGTCAGGTGCTCGGAGCAGACAAGCTGCTCAACTAATTAAGAAAAAGCGCGGCGTCGAAGATATTTCGCACCTTAAAGGTGGATTTAAAAAGTGGTCAGGGAAAATTAAGAAAAAGTAAGCTTTTAAGAGGTGCTACCATGTTTTTGGTGCATCTCTTTTTTATTCCTGTTTTTTCTCGAAAATACGCCTACTAAGCTAAACTTGTTTCCTCATTAAAAAAGCCTTCTATGGGGTCATAGAAGGCTTTTTCGTACGGAGTGCTATATAAGCTTATGCTTTTTCATATTTTAAAATTGGCTTTCTTGCTGCTGTTGTTTCATCTAGCCTTGAAATAACAGTTGTATGCGGTGCCTCTTGGACGATCTCTGGATTTTCTTCTGCTTCACGCGCAATTTGAATCATCGCATCAATAAATTCATCTAGCGTCTCTTTTGATTCGGTTTCCGTTGGCTCAATCATCATACATTCCTCAACATTTAATGGGAAGTAGATCGTTGGCGGATGGTACCCGAAATCTAAAAGGCGTTTGGCAATGTCCAATGTACGTACACCTAGTTTCTTTTGACGACGACCTGAAATAACAAATTCATGCTTACAATGTTGTGTATAAGGGAGGTCAAAATAAGGCTCTAGTCTGCGCATCATATAGTTTGCATTTAATACGGCATATTCAGAAACTTTACGTAAGCCATCAGGTCCCATCGTACGGATATACGTGTATGCACGAACGTTAATACCATAGTTACCGTAATATGGTTTCACACGGCCAATCGATTCCGGACGATTATAATCAAAATCAAACAAACCATCTTTACGCTTAACAATGACTGGTTTTGGCAAATAAGGGATTAAATCCTTCTTTACTCCTACTGGACCTGATCCTGGACCACCGCCACCGTGAGGACCTGTAAATGTTTTATGCAAGTTCAAGTGAACCACATCAAACCCCATATCTCCAGGTCTTGCAATTCCTAAGATGGCATTTGAATTAGCGCCATCGTAATAAAGTTTCCCACCAGCTTCATGAATAATTTGAGCCATCTCTACGATGTATGATTCAAACAACCCAAGTGTATTTGGGTTCGTTAGCATGAGTGCTGCTGTATCCTCACCAACAACTTCACGTAAATGATCTAAATCAACTAAGCCATTGTCATCCGTCCGTACCGTAACTGATGCAAAACCAGCGACTGTTGCTGATGCAGGATTCGTTCCATGTGCAGAGTCAGGCACAATAACTTTTGTACGTTGAAAGTCCCCGTTCGCTTCATGGAAAGCGCGGATCATCATGAGCCCAGTCCACTCACCATGAGCACCTGCTGCTGGTTGAAGTGTTACTTCATCCATCCCTGTAATTTCAGCTAATGATGTTTGAAGCTCATAAAGTAATTCCATTGCACCTTGGACTTGTTCTACTGGTTGATATGGGTGAATATGAGCTAATCCTTCAAAACGCGCGACATCCTCGTTAATTTTTGGATTGTATTTCATCGTACAAGAACCAAGTGGATAAAACCCTGAATCTACACCATGATTACGTTTTGATAATGCTGTGTAATGACGCATGATCTCAAGCTCTGAAACTTCTGGCAATTCAGGTTCTGATTCACGTAAAAACTCACTTGGAATCAACTCATCAATTAACTGTTCTTCAATATCTAATGTTGGTAAGCTATGTCCAACTCTTCCTGGCTTGCTGCGTTCAAAAATTAATGGCTGATCTTTAGTTATCATAGTAATGCCCCCAATTCCTTGGCAAAAGTATCAATTTCTTCTTTTGTTCGTACTTCGGTCACAGCTACTAACATTTGGCCCTGTAGCGAGTTATCATCACGTCCGAGGTCATACCCTCCAATAAATCCTTTGGAAAGTAACAGCTCATTTACTTCCGAAACGGGTCTCTTCACATTAATGACAAACTCATTAAATGTAGGTTGTTCTGAAACCATTTCTACTCCATGAGCCTTCAACTGCTTTTTCAGATAAGCTGCTTTTTGTACATTTTGATACGCCATTTCCTTTACGCCCTTTTTGCCAATCGCACTCATTGCAACGGAAGCTGCTAAAGCATTTAGCGCTTGGTTTGAACAAATATTAGAAGTAGCTTTCTCACGTCTAATATGCTGCTCACGTGCTTGCAACGTTAAAACAAATCCACGTTGACCATGTTCATCTGTTGTTTGCCCAACTAGACGACCAGGGACTTTACGCATTAATTTCTTCGTTGTTGCAAAATAGCCACAATGCGGACCACCAAATTGTGTTGCAATTCCAAATGGTTGCGCGTCACCAACGACGATATCTGCTCCAAATTCACCAGGCGGCTTTAGCAAACCTAAAGCAAGTGGGTTACTAGACACAACAAACATTGCTTTCTTGCTATGCGTAATCTCTTCTAACTTAGCTAAAGGCTCAAGGTTGCCATAAAAGTTCGGATGTTGAACAACAACACAAGCTGTGTCATCCCCGTATATTTCTTGCAACTGTTTCAAATCTGTCACACCATTAGCTGTATCAATTTCTATCACATTTAAACGCTGCCCCGTTGCATTAGTCTGCAGGACGGCACGAGCTTCCGGATGAACAGCTTTAGAAACTAGAATCGTTTTCTTTTTCGTCTGTCCTGCACTTAGCATCGCAGCTTCTGCTAAAGCCGTTGGGCCGTCATACATAGACGAGTTCGCCAAATCCATTCCTGTAAGCTCACAAATCATCGTTTGAAACTCAAAAATCGCTTGGAGCTCTCCTTGTGAGATTTCTGGTTGATATGGCGTGTAAGCAGTATAAAATTCAGAACGAGAAATGACGTGATCAACAATTGATGGGATATAATGTTCATATACGCCAGCCCCTAGGAAAGAAGGGGTTTGTTTAAGTGACACATTTTTCGCAGCTAACTCTCGAAAATATGAGATGAGCTCTGGCTCTTTCAAAGCTTCTTTGACATTCATTTCTCCTTTAAAGCGAATTTCACTTGGAATATCAGAAAACAATTCCTCAATCGACTGTACACCGATTGTTTCAAGCATTTCTTTTTGATCTGCATCTGTCATCGGTAAATAACGGTGATTCATGTATGTTCCTCCTCTTACTTCTTATAAAATGGCGTTGATACGACCTGTGCTTTAAGACGCTTTTTACGAACTTGAACTTCTACTTCTGTTCCAAGTGCAGTAACATCTATATCTAGAACGGCAAGGCCGACATTTTTCTTTAATGTAGGTGACTGAGTTCCTGTCGTGACAAAACCTACTAATTTATCACCAACAAACACTTCATACCCTGTACGAGGGATACCTTTATCAATCATTTCAAGGCCGACAAGCTTTCTTTTCAGCCCTTCTTCTTTCTGTTTCTTCAACGCTTCTTTCCCAATAAAGTCTGCATCTTTATTTACTTTTACGGCAAAGCCAATTCCAGCCTCAAGTGGGGAAATTTCTTTTGTTAATTCTTGCCCGTAAAGAGGCAACCTTGCTTCAAAGCGTAATGTATCACGTGCTCCTAATCCACAAGGAACAAGGCCATCCTCTTTCCCTGCTTCAAGCAAGCTTTTCCATAGCTTAGCAGCTTGATCTGCAGCACAGTAAAGCTCAAATCCATCTTCGCCTGTGTAACCAGTTCTCGAAACGAGTGCATCGACACCATCTACGTTAACTTGGTCAGCAAACCGGAAGAACCGAATGGAAGAAAGATCAAAAGACGTTCTTTTTTGCAAAATTTGTTCTGCTATAGGTCCTTGAATCGCTAATTGTGCGATGTCACTAGAAACATTTATCGCTGTTACACCCTCAATGATATGTTGCTGCATCCACTCAACGTCTTTTTCAATGTTTGAGGCATTAATTACGAGTAAATAATCGTCTTCTGCCTTTCTGTAAATAAGCAAGTCATCAACCGTCCCGCCATCTTCGTAACACATGGCTGTATATTGTGCCTGACCATCTACTAGTTTGGATACATCATTTGTCATTAGTTTTTGTAAATAATCAAGTGCGCGTGGGCCTTTGACTTCTACTTCACCCATATGTGAAACATCAAATAGTCCTGCCTTTGTACGGACTGCTTCATGCTCTTCTTTAATACTTAAAAACTGAACGGGAAGATCCCATCCCCCAAAATCAATCGTCTTTGCTCCACCTTCTTTATAAAGATGAAATAGTGGTGTTCTCTTTAAATCAGCCATGATCAAACCTCCTAAAAGTTAATTCAAAAATGCAAAAAGGACAGAGTTATACACTATTTTGTGTATAACTCTGTCCTGTAACCAGAAAGTTTCCTATATTCTAAAAAGAATATAGTGTCTTCGTAGGTGGCTTATCATAAGCACTCTCCAGAGCTGCGTCAAATAAGAGTCTTTTTTGCCTGAGAGATTCGCATTGATAACACATTATCTAATACTTGCTCCTTCGGCGTTGCATAATTCGCAAGCTCTCCCCTTATCCTCATCCGCAAGTCATTTAATTGTTTTCACTCTTACTCATGAAATTCTTATGATTGGTACATACTACATGTATAAACCTTTTAAAATTTAGGCAATATGTGTAATTCGGATTTATATTAATATCCTACCAAGTTGAATAGGTTTTCGCAACTGTTTATTTACTAAATCAGATTATTTTATAGATTTTTTTTAATTTCATTCGGATATAGCAGTTTGATTGAAAGGGTGATGAAAATGAAGATTGATATACATTTTGATCAGAATTGGAACGACACCTTCAAGGAAAGATTAGATCAAGATGGACCTTGGTCTAATTGGGAACTTTTTAAACTAGCGTATGAAGCAGAACAACACCAAATCATACCAGAGTTTCATGGTTTACAAGCACCTAAGCACCTACCTCAATTAAAGCCGTTTCCACACCAAATTGAAGTGGCAAATACAGTTATTGAGCAAATGAATGGCAAAGCAATACTTGCCGATGAAGTAGGGCTTGGAAAAACAATCGAGGCTGGACTAATCTTAAAAGAGTATATGATCCGTGGGTTAGTAAAAAAAGTATTAATTCTCGTTCCAGCTTCTCTTGTTTCCCAATGGGCGATTGAATTAAATACGAAGTTTCATATTCCAGCTGTTGCCCAACGAAAATCATATGTATGGGAGCAATGCGATGTTGTCGTAGCTTCCATTGATACAGCCAAAAGGCAACCACATCATGATATCGTCTTAGACCAGCCATATGATTTAGTCATTATTGATGAAGCTCATAAACTTAAAAATCCAAAAACGAAAAATTATGAGTTCATTAAAAAGTTAAAGAAGAAATTCTGTTTGTTATTAACCGCAACACCAGTCCAAAACAAGCTCGAGGAAATCTTTAATTTGGTTTCACTGCTTAAACCTGGGCATCTAGGAGATATCACTTCTTTTGAAAAAGAATATCGTTCGAATAAAAGATCACCTAAAAATGAAGAAAAATTAAGAGAGTTAGTCAACAAAGTCATGGTGCGCAATCGTCGTGAGGAAACTGGCATTGAATGGACAAAGCGTATCGTTGAAACGGTACCGATTGATTTTAGTGAATCAGAACGCGCCTTTTATGAAGAGATTGAAAAATTAAATGGTGATTCAAGTCATTTTGGCTTGCTGACTTTAAAAAGGGAATTGTGCAGCAGCAGAGAGGCTGCTTTTATGACACTAAAAAACATGGTTGAACGAGCCCATGCCGAAGGACGAAAACTTCCTGGTGCAGAACGCTTATTGAACAAAATTGGTGAGGTAGAAGGCCATGCAAAAGCCGAGAAAGCACTAGAGATCATCAAGAAGATCAATGATAAAGTTATTATTTTCACTGAATACCGTGCAACACAGTTGTATTTACAATGGTTTTTAAAACAAAATGGCATCTCCTCAGTACCTTTTAGAGGAGGATTTAAAAGAGGAAAAAAAGACTGGATGCGTCAGCTCTTTCAAAATCATGCCCAAGTATTAATCGCAACTGAGGCAGGCGGTGAAGGAATTAACTTGCAATTTTGCAGTCATATCATTAACTATGATTTGCCATGGAATCCAATGCGTATTGAACAACGAATTGGGCGCATTCATCGCCTTGGCCAACAAGAAGATGTGAAAATTTACAACTTTGCTGTTAATGACACCGTCGAGCAGCATATCCTTAAATTGCTTTATGAGAAGATTCACCTATTTGAAGCCGTTATCGGTGAGCTCGATGATATATTAACGAAAATTGATCTCCCTTCAGTTGAAGAACATGTGCAAGATATTTTATTGCAATCAGATTCTGAAGGAGAAATGCGTATTAAATTTGATCATCTTGCTGCCATTATGAATGATGCAGCAGAAGAAGCGGCTAATTCTAGTAAGGAGGATCAGATCGATGCAACAGCCTCAAGTTCATGATTTTTTAGAGCGCTACTTTCAAGCGAATGATAGCCCAATCATTGAAAATACTTCAAGTTATTTAAAAGTTCAATTATCGATTGAACTAGATAAATTATTAATGAATAGACCATTTTATTGGCATTACCTTGAAAAAACAGGTGGCGAGCCTAACCCGATGCAGGTGACGTTTATTACGGATCAGACGAATGTCCCCGATGATTTACGTGGAGAACAGATTCACTTTGGGTCACCAAGACTTCGGCAATTATTTGGATCGACACGTGAATTAGGAGGCTTCATTCGCCTTTACGAGGACATACAGGCATCTGGGAGAAAGTCCATTCCTTTGCAACCATGGTTGTGTTTGAATATGAAAGTTTCATTTCAATGTGACCGCAAAAAAGATGTATTGTTATCTTTAGGATTAAATCTCATTCATGGTCAAATTGTCCAACAATTTTACAATAAGCTACAAGAAAAAAAACTATCTCCCAACATTCCAGATTTCTGCTTTAAATTATCCCCTCTTATCACGGTTCATAGTGGATTGATTCGATTGCAGAAAATGGTTCAGACCTATGCGGAAAATGAAGACAAAACATGGGCAGAAGAAGCAGTAAACAGATGGGAAACAGACTTGTCACTGCTTGAACAGTTTTATGAAGATTATGATGAGAAACCCGAAAGCTATGAGGTTGAGAAACAAGCCTTAAAAGAACAATATGAGCCTCAGATTCATGTGTCTATTATTAACGGCGGAATGTTCTATTTAGAGCAACAGGTTTTTTAACAGAAAAAGGGGATGTGTCCAAAAGGTCTGCTTTTGACCTTTTAACACATCCCCAGAAAAAAGGCATCTACTCCAAAGGTAGCTGCCTTTTTTCGTGGATTATTCTTAGTGAGCCGTTGGTGCTCCACCACCTGTTGTAATGATTGAAATAATCGTTGCCACTGCAAACCAACCAAAAACAACAAATGAAATTCCGGCAAAGCCTACTGCAAAGAAGTTCTTTCTGCGAAGTTCACGAACAATCGCAACTGCACATAAAAGCGCCGTAACTAACATGATGATAGAAAAGATCATACTGTCTTCCCCTCCTTATGTAAAACTAAGAACCCAGCTTAACTAGTCCTATTATAATGCCATTTGAGAACGTTGTCAGCCTAAAATTTGACGAAGCTAGTACAGTTTCCTCATATTTATATTGGGCATTTTTCATTTATTTTACTCTTTTTTTCTTTATTTGTCGAGTCGCTTCTCGTAATGTATGATAGGAATAACTTAAATAACTTGGAGGGATTTTTATGAAATGGACACAATTACCACTTGGCCCATTACAAACAAACGCGTACGTATTACAAAACGATGCTAACGAAGCGGTTATCATTGATCCTGGCGGTGACGGACAAGCTTTTATTCAGTGGCTAACATCACAGAACTTAAAACCAATTGCCATCTTATTAACACATGCTCACTTTGACCACATTGGTGCTGTCGATGACGTTCGAAATGAATTCAATTGTCCCGTCTACCTACATAAGAATGAACAAGATTGGCTAGCAGACCCTAATAAAAACGGCTCATCACGTTTTATGGGGAATCACGCAATTACAGTGAAGCCCGCAGATTGTATTATTGAAAAGGAAGATACTATTACAATTGGTTCGTTCTCCTTTAGCGTGTATGAAACTCCTGGGCATTCACCAGGAAGTGTTTCTTTCTACCTTAAAGACGAAGCGGTTGTTTTCTCTGGAGATGCATTATTTGCCCAAAGTATCGGGAGAACCGATTTGCCGGGTGGCGATCATCAATTGTTGTTAACGAGCATACATAAGAAGCTTCTTGAGTTACCAGAGGAAACCATTGTTGCTTGTGGCCACGGACCTACTACTACAATAGGAAATGAAATGGATGGTAATCCATTTTTGTCTGGATTTTAAGTAATAAAGAGGTATCCAAAAGGTATGATTAATCTTTTAGGATACCTTTTTTATATGTAGAAAAGGACCTCCACAATTAGTGGAAGCCCTTTGGGGAGTAAATCGTATTGATGCAAGAACCTTGAGGGGAGGGGGACTCCCTATCAAAGATCACCAATCTAGTTTTATTGTATAAATACTTTAACACTGTGTCAATAGTATTAACTTTCAACAAGAAAGAAACCGTCCTCTAAATAAGGAAACGGTTTCTCTTCTGTACATATGTACAATGAAATAATTAATGCCCTCCAAAGCTTGGTACTAACAAGAACGTTGTGTAATACGTGAACCCTACGAAGAAAATCGTTAAATAGGCACCAAAAATGTACATGTACACACGTTCTGATAGGTTTAGGTAGCTTAGAGCCAATAATGCGCCAGTTTGCGCAAAGAACAACAATGCTACATTATACATATGACCAACAAAGAACAGAACGGAAAAGATTCCTGTCCAAAATGCTAAAACACGATACATACGATCCATTTGGGTTTCCCTCCTTCATGAACAAATTTGCCACACACGACAGTATTTGTTTAGGATAGCAAATGATTAAGTACAGACCTTATTATATACGACTACTTCCAGACTGTAAATGCTTTGATGAATGGCAAAACTGTGTCACCTATAATTTAATGACAGAATAAGAGCAAGCTTTCGCCGTTGGATCTGTTAACTTCATATTGTCCTTAAGAGTATGTTCCCCAAGAAAGTAGGAGAAAATGCCTTTAAATAACTCATGATGCATAGAACAAAGAGAAATCGATTGCTCACTCATCAATTCTTTAAATGTACAGTTATAAATACTAAACTCAATTTCATCCTTTTCGGTTGAGTAAGAAATTTCCGGGTTTAACCCTTGGTTAATCGCTATTTGCTCAATTATTCTAACTTTTTGTTCCATTGTTGCATTCTCTACATCAAAGTGAAATTGCTTCACATACAAGTCTGCACTCTCGCGTCCATACTTATACCCCATTTTTTTAAGCGCTTCGAAACCAATATCTCCAAGCTCCACCAATGATGCTAATGCCATTTTTGCTAACCTTTGATAGTCTCTATAAGGGAACTGCAGTTGAATGACTTCATCAGACAACTTATAATAGCGGCTAGGTCGTCCGCCCTTTCCTGTCTTTTGTGTCTCTGAAATAATCATTTGTACGTCTTCTAATTTCGTCAAATGCAGACGAGCAACATTTGGATGTATATTAAACTGATCAGCAATTTGCTGTACGGTTACATGTTCACGTTGCTTTACAATATATTGATAAATCGAGAACCTTGTTGGATCTGACAATACATTTGTTATTTTTAATGTGTTTTGTTCCATCATGTTCACTCCCAAACTTACCTTACTTCCCTCATTATAGTATGGTAGCAAAATAAAGAAAAGAAAATCATTGATTAGCCAATAAAATGACAAAAAGCGAAGATTGTCAAAAGACATCTTCGCTCTTTACTTTCTACGAATGTTTTTTTTGGGTTTTCTTCTTAAAAACAACGAAATGCCAAGTGGAATCATACCAAATGCATGATTAGAAAAAGGTGGACGGTCAGCTCTGCGTTCGAGTTTTTTTGTACGTCTCTCTTCTTTTGGTTGATCCATTCTAATTACTGCTTGTTGTGTCAAAAATTTCACATAATCATTTAATGACATATTTCTCAACTCCTAATGCATCTAGCATAAGTATGCCCAAACATTAGGATTTTAAAATCAATTCTAATTCACGAACAATATCTAAAACCGATTTCCCAACTGTATTCACGATAATATCAGCCTGTTCATACAGGTCGAGCCTTGATTCATATAGTTTTTGGACTTTATCTTTCTCTTGTTGTTGTAATAGAGGCCTAGTCTCATCACCTTCTAAACGCCTTAATAACTCATCAAGGTCTGCTTGTAAATAAATAACTTTACCTTGAGAGGACATTATTTCCCTATTTCTACCCTTTTTTACGATACCTCCACCAGTCGTAATTATCGTCCGCTCTCCTCGTATTTCTTTTAATGCTTGCGTTTCAAGTTCTCTGAAATAAGCTTCTCCTTTTTTTTCAAAAATTTCTGATATGGACATATGCTCTTTGCTTTCAATCCATTGATCAGTATCGATGACACGATAGCCTATTTTTTCAGCTAATGCTTGTCCTATCGTTGTTTTTCCAGACCCCATAAATCCTGTGATGTAATATTGATGCGACACGTTATGAAACCTCCCAATAATTATCCAATACCTTATTGCTCCAATTATATTGAAAACCAGCAATTCGCTCGTGACCGGTTTCCAAATTAGCCTTTACAGAGATGTTACTAATATCATGAAGATAAGTTTCTATACTTAGTGTAACTGTACCGTTTGGATATGAAAAGAGTATCTTTTTATCAAGAACTGGGTCGTACTCTCCGTTCAAAAAATCACTTATACCTAATTGAAGAAGAGTTTCAATTTGCATGAGACGCTCTTGCTCGTAAACTGCTTGCTTTTCAGTCAGATATAAAGATACTTGGTAAATAAGGACTTGCAAAATTAGCATACACATAAGCAAAGTAACTGGATAAACAAATCCCTTCTCTTGATTCACAAGCAACCTCCTTATTTGGCATACAGCAACAGCATCGTCTTACTACTACGAAAGCCATCTAGCATCTCGATATTACACGTAACAATACGTTCAGAGACACTGCATGAAAAAGTTTTGACTTGTTCAATAAGAAGATTATGACCCTCTTTATTTTTCCTGCTGCGTAACTGTTTTGATTCTAATAGCTCGATTTCAATCAGGTCACCATTGAACCTTGTTAATCGCAAAGTTCCATCTATTACTTCTCCTTTTGAAGCTATTCGAATCTCATGAGCTAATTGATTAAAAAAAGTCATAACTTGTTGTGGTGATATTGTATTTGTATAGTAACCACTTGTCCTTACCAACATAATTTTAGGAAACATCGAAACAATAATTAAAAAAATAACGAGCGCAATCATGAGCTCAATCATAGAAAATCCTTTTTCATTTCGAAGCAAAGAAACAACGTTCATAGTCCCTCCCATTTCTTCCAATCCACCTTGCACAAAACCGCAACAAATCTTCATCTACTTCCTCTTTTCCAATTAAAACCCTGTCAACTCTCCTATCACTGACAGGCAGACCAGCTTTATAATGATTCACTGCCTCTTCCAATAATAGCAAAGCACGAATCTCTTCATTAATTGCCGTTCTTTCAGTATATACACTTATTAACAAGGGAAAAATAGAAGCGCTAAACAACACGAAAAAACTAAAAGCAAATAGCACTTCTATTAACGTAAAGCCACTACATTTTTGTATAGGAAACCATTCCTTTCCCTAAATAAATCGTATAGCGATACCTATTCTTACCAATTCTTAACTGAAAGGTACCTGATGCACCAGGATGACCATTGGTATGAAAATAAATGGAAGTAAGAGAGAGGGTTTGAGACTCAAATACCATATCCGAGTGTTGATACGGGATAACTAAATAATCATTAAAACTGTTATAGCGAATAGAAAACTCTTTCGTGTCATTGTTCATACGGATAAAAACTCTTCTCCCATTTGCTATTGCCACATGCTGTGCGAGAAGAATTTGTTCTTTAATTTGTTTAGCAATTAAATCGGCTTCGTAATCATTTGATGATGGATTGGAAAGTTTAATTATTGGTATTAGAAGAATGAAAGATAGAATGGATAAAGTGATAAGCAATTCGATGAGGGTATATCCTTTGTTTGAGCTCATATTAAGAAGATTTAATTGTTACTTTTCCACTACCTGGGCTGTAATCTAATTCAGTCCCATCAGGGCATGTGAGTTTATCAACATAATCAGGAGAAAGAACATCTAGATGACTAGGTAATTCACCTTCTTCAATCTCATACGCATACACTTGAGCTTGAAGCAATTTCACAGTAGCCTCGCACCCTTTTGAAGCTGCAACATCATTATTATTCGACATGTTTGGAACGGCGATTAGGAGGAGAATCGAAATAATCATTAGGACAATCAACATTTCAACGAGGGTAAAGCCTTTTTCATTATTCAATTTTCATCACCTCTGAGGAATTTTTAAAGCGGGGATAATACGTAGCGTTATTTTATTCGAGCCTCCTTTCAAAATTATTATTTGTTATAATTAGACAAAGACTGATAATTTCCTTCTTAATCTTTAAATTTTTTTGAAAGGTGTCTCAAATGAAAACAATCCTCTTATCCATCATCCGCTTTTATCAGCTCGTTATATCACCCATAAAACCTCCTACTTGTCGGTTTTATCCGACATGCTCTCATTATGGAATGGAAGCTATCAAAAGATTTGGTGCAATTAGAGGTGGATGGTTAACGTTAAAAAGGATTCTTAAGTGTCATCCTTTTCATCCTGGTGGAATTGATCTAGTACCAGAGAAGAAAACAGCCGATCAATCGAAGAAAGATTAACGATGATTTTTCTCCATAAAAAAAGACCATACACTATGTATGGTTTTTTATGCGGGTGAAGGGAGTCGAACCCCCACGTCAAAAGACACTAGATCCTAAGTCTAGCGCGTCTGCCAATTCCGCCACACCCGCATGATTTATTTTCATAAAATATTTAAAATGGTGAGCCATGAAGGACTCGAACCTTCGACCCTCTGATTAAAAGTCAGATGCTCTACCAACTGAGCTAATGGCTCTTGCTTCTTTTCAAAGTAGTTGTTTCAAAAACGAACGATCTTCCTCAAAATTATGGTGACCCGTACGGGATTCGAACCCGTGTTACCGCCGTGAAAGGGCGGTGTCTTAACCGCTTGACCAACGGGCCAATATTATTTAAAACTTGTCATGGCGGAGAAGGAGGGATTTGAACCCTCGCGCCGCGTAAACGACCTACACCCTTAGCAGGGGCGCCCCTTCAGCCACTTGGGTACTTCTCCTTGGCTCCACAGGTAGGACTCGAACCTACGACCGATCGGTTAACAGCCGATAGCTCTACCACTGAGCTACTGTGGAATGGTGGGCCTGAGTGGACTCGAACCACCGACCTCACGCTTATCAGGCGTGCGCTCTAACCAGCTGAGCTACAGGCCCACAGTAATTTACTAAGAGCGGGTGATGAGAATCGAACTCACGACATCAGCTTGGAAGGCTGAGGTTTTACCACTAAACTACACCCGCATGATAATATTTTGTCACCTCTTGTAAAAATAACGTACTAACATGTCTCTTCCTCTTCAAGTATCTCTTAGAAGCAAATGCGTCGAGACAACTCGCAGATAATTCGGCAGATGTTTTGCTCGTGGCTGAGGTTTTACCACTAAACTACACCCGCATATTATATTAACTAAAAAGATACATGGCGCGCCCTGAGAGATTCGAACTCCCGACCTTTTGATTCGTAGTCAAACACTCTATCCAGCTGAGCTAAGGGCGCATATAA
>NZ_JAKRYL010000044.1 GCF_023555415.1 Halalkalibacter alkaliphilus
TACATCTCTGAAAAACATCGTGTCCCCCTGTGAGACGAACCCTTTCTCTTCGTAACACAACGTGAATTACTTCTAAGAACAACTTCATGAATAATCACCCCCGTAGAAGAGAAAGGGTGAGCCAGGACGTTGCCAGGCGGGCACGCTCCGCATAGAAATAGGAGTGATGGATCTAAGCTGTATATTAGTAGAACGCCCGGAGGAACAGCATCTTCCTCGGATATGCCGATGGTTACAACGTGATAAGACATCTTGAAAAACTCCATATCCCCCTGTGAGACGAGCTGCTTTTTTTCGTAAACTTCACAGAGTGCTTCTAAGAATAGCATCGTGCCTTCCTTGTAGAAGAAAAGAAGTGAGTCCGAGCTGTTTCTCTTCGTAACACAACGTGAATTACTTCTCAGAACAACTCCATGAGTAACCTTCCCCGTAGAAGAGAAATAGCGAGCCAGGACGTTGCCAGGCGGGACGCTCCGTACGGCAATAGGAGAGACGGACATACGCTGCATGTGTAGAGCGCCCGGAGGAACAGCATCTTCCTCGAATGAGCCGATGGTTACAACGTGAGTATACATCTCTGAAAAACATCGTGTCCCCCTGTGAGACGAGCTGCTTTTTTTCGTAAACTTCACAGAGTGCTTCCAAGAATAGCATCGTGCCTTCCTTGTAGAAGAAAAGAAGTGAGTCCGAGCTGTTTCTCTTCGTAACACAACGTGAATTACTTCTAAGAACAACTTCATGAATAATCACCCCCGTAGAAGAAAAAGGGTGAGCCAGGACGTTGCCAGGCGGGCACGCTCTGCATAGAAAAAGGAGAGACGGACATACGCTGCATAATAGTAGTGAGCCCGAAGGAACAGCATCTTCCTCGAATGAGCCGATGGTTACTACGTGATTATACTTCTCTGAAAAAACATCATGTCCCCCTGTGAGACGAGCTTCTTTTTTTCGTAAACTTCACAGAGTGCTTCCAAGAATAGCATCGTGCCTTCCTTGTAGAAGAAAAGAAGTGAGTCCGAACCCTTTCTTTTTGTAACGCAACGTGAAGTACTCTAAGAACAACTTCATGAAAAATCACCCCCGTAGAAGAAAAAGGGTGAGCCAGGACGTTGCCAGGCGGGCACGCTCTGCATAGAAATAGGAGAGACGGACATGCGCTGCATGATAGTAGAGCGCCTGGAGGAACAACATCTTCCTCGAATGAACCGATGGTTACAACGTGAAGAGACATCTTGAAAAACTCCATGAGTAACCTTCCCCGTAGAAGAGAAATAGCGAGCCAGGACGTTGCCAGGCAGGCACGCTCCGCATGGTAAAGCTGCGCAATAGTAAAACATCCGATGTATCACCATCCTCCAATAAACAGCTGATGTTCCATTATGAAGGTTGATTGTCTAGAATAGATCATGAACGAACGTTTCAAAACGACACACTCAGTATGAAAACTCACTTCAACTAGCCTTCCGACAGCAAATCAAGCAAAGCCGACAGTAAATTAACCGACTTTGGACAGTAAATCAAACATTTCCGATAGAATAACGACCAAATTGGGCAGAAAGACTATCTGACCTAATCATCACTGATGAGATAAGCCTTTAATCACCCATATTCTCTTCCAAAAAGCTCGAAATAATTAACGGTACTTTACGTTCAACAACATGTAAGTAATGAGAGATATACGGGAAGTCGACACCGTCAAACGTATGAATTAAATCGCCCCACCATTCTGCTTCATATCTGCATATCATACTTAAGTTATATAGCAGTAAAAAATGAGTTGCTAGTTCTGGCAATGAGTAGGCCTTTAAGTAATCACGTTCTTGAAAGAAGTAAATGTTTCTATCACGGTCATATAACCAAGGATTTGAATTCCAAGTTGGAGGAAGATGGGAACTTGTTATTTGAACATTTTCTTTCGTCTCAATCACTTTTACTTTAATTGATTTATTATTTACTGTATTCACCTCTAAATATTGTTCGAACCGATTTACGGTCATATGGTATTGATCTAAAACGTTAGGAGGAAGCAAAATGGTTTTTTGCTTTAGATCTCCTTTAAAGGAAAGTGATTTATTAGTGAGGCGTAAAAATAAAGGATGCATATCCGCTATATGGTGAAAAAGAGTCACCATTTGATATTTTTCGCCTTCCAAATGTTTCATGTGAAACATTTTGTCTAAAAAATGGGCAAAGAGTCCGTTTTTTTGGACTTTTACTTCATCGTCTAAAAAACGATAAGTAGACTTTTTTCTTTTTCGTGTTGTAACTCCATGTGCAAGGACTTGAGAATTCTCTGGATAGTTTGGGTCAGTTGTTAAAATACAAGCTTTCAATAGTTGTACAGCACCATAAAAAAGAAGAACAGGCTTTATTTCAATGGGAGAATTAATTGCTTGGTTGAAATATAATTGTCCGTGTTGTAAATGATACATAAAAGAAGAACAGACTTGATAACTCTTCGTTTTCGGTTGAGAAATCTGTTTTGCTTCATATTTTTCCGTTAAATATTTTCTTGAGTACGTAGCAGAATAAAAGGGTATAAATAAGTCGGTCATCATTAAATTTTAACGTACCTCCTTTTGTTCTGTATATTCTAAAAAGTCGCACATTATATCCATTCTTGACAGTAGTTTACCCAATTGATAAGCTACTAATAATATTTTTCGATAAAAATCGATTCGGGGAGGCAGAATTATGTTGGAAAATAAATTTCAAAAAGAAGGTTTAACCTTTGATGATGTACTTCTAGTTCCAGGAAAGTCAGAGATTTTACCTCGTGATGTATCTGTAAAAACAAAATTGAGCAAGAACTTACAGTTAAATATTCCAATTATTAGCGCTGGAATGGATACAGTTACAGAGGCAAAAATGGCTATTGCCATGGCACGTGAAGGTGGACTTGGAATTATTCATAAGAACATGTCGATTGAATTACAAGCGGAGCAAGTTGAAATTGTTAAGCGTTCTGAAAGTGGTGTTATTACAAATCCTTTCTATTTAACAAAAGATCGTCAAGTTTTTGATGCAGAACACTTAATGGGTAAATACCGTATTTCTGGAGTTCCGATTGTTGATGAGAACCAAAAACTAGTTGGTATTATTACGAATCGTGATTTACGTTTTATTGAAGATTACTCCATTCAAATTGATGAAGTGATGACAAAAGAGAATCTCGTTACAGCACCAGTTGGCACGACTTTGAATGAAGCTGAGAAGATTCTTCAACAATACAAAATAGAAAAACTCCCACTAGTTGATAATGAAGGCACGCTAAAAGGTCTCATCACAATTAAAGATATTGAAAAAGTTATTGAGTTTCCTAACTCTGCCAAAGATGCTCAAGGACGGCTTGTAGTAGGTGCTGCTATTGGAGTTTCAGCTGATGCTGATATTCGTATTGCTGCACTAGTAGAAGCCGGTGTAGACGCCATTGTGATCGATACAGCACATGGTCACTCTAAAGGGGTTTTAGATAAAGTCCGTGATGTTCGCTCACAATATCCAGATTTAACAATTATTGCTGGTAACGTTGCAACAGCACATGCAACTCGTGATCTAATTGAATCTGGGGCGGATGTAGTAAAAGTAGGAATTGGACCTGGTTCGATTTGTACAACACGTATCGTTGCAGGAATAGGTGTTCCACAGGTTACAGCGGTATATGACTGTGCATTAGAAGCACAAAAGCATGGTGTACCAATTATTGCTGACGGTGGTATTAAGTATTCCGGAGACATCGTTAAAGCACTTGCTGCAGGAGGACATGCAGTTATGCTTGGTAGCTTACTAGCAGGTGTTTCAGAAAGCCCAGGAGAACGTGAAATATACCAAGGGCGTCAATTTAAAGTTTACCGTGGAATGGGTTCGTTAGGAGCGATGGAAAAAGGAAGTAAAGATCGTTATTTCCAGGAAAATGCTCAGAAGTTAGTCCCAGAAGGAATTGAAGGTCGTATTCCTTACAAAGGGCCGTTAAATGATACAATTCACCAGTTAATTGGAGGAATTCGTGCTGGGATGGGGTATTGTGGAACAGCTACTCTAGATGACCTTAGAGAAAATGGTCAATTCATTCGTATTACTGGAGCAGGATTACGCGAAAGCCATCCACATGATGTACAAATTACAAAAGAAGCACCAAACTATTCACTTTAGAAAAAGGGAAAATGCTCATAATGGACAAAGTCCTTATGAGCATTTTTTTTACAGATAGGGATAATTAACTGGTTAATTTTTGTATAAAAATAGTAAATAGATAGCATCATATGTATCTATTTTTTTTTTAGTAGATATGATAAAATTACCTCTATGTGAAAAGGTGGAGGGATAAAAGTGAATCAACTAATGGTTAAAAAGTCACTTTCAATCATGCTTATGATTGTTGTGGTTTTGACGTTTGTGATACAACCAATGAAAACAAATGCAGCTTTTGATTTACAAGCTGAATCTGCAATTCTAGTAGATGCTAATACAGGAAAGATTTTATATCAAAAGAATATAGATGCTATTTTACCAACAGCAAGTATGACTAAGATGATGAGTGAGTACTTGATTCTTGAAGCAATCAATGAGGGAACAATCTCTTGGAATCAAGAAGTACCAATTAGCGATTTTGTAAGGAGTTTATCACTTTATACTGCGTTATCAAACGTACCACTTAGGCAAGATCATTCATATACAGTTGAACAACTTTATCAATCTGTAGCAATTTATTCTGCAAATGCTTCAACGATTGCTCTAGCTGAATTAATTGCTGGCTCTGAAACGGAATTTGTTCGTATGATGAACGAAAAAGCAGCAGAGCTTGGTTTAGAAGATTATGAATTTGTTAACTCAACAGGGTTAAATAATTCTGATTTACTAGGTAATCATCCTGAAGGAACGGGTGAAAATGCTGAGAATATGATGTCTGCACGAGCAACAGCAAAACTTGCATATCATTTAATTAATGATTACCCAGAAGTACTTGAGACGGCAAGTATTCCTACACTAACGTTTGAAGCTGGTCCAGATGAGCAAATTGAAATGCGTAACTGGAACTGGATGCTCTCAGGCATTGAGGCACAGCACGATTATCAAGGTGTAGATGGGTTAAAGACTGGTTATACATCTGCAGCTGGTAATGCTTTTACAGGAACAGCTGAGCGTAATGGGATGAGATTTATTACTGTTGTTATGCGAACAGGAACACGTGATGATCGTTTTAACGAGACGGCTAAGTTATTAGATCACGGATTTAATAATTTCTCAAGTGCTGAAATTGTAGGTTCAGGTTATGCTCCTGAAGGGTTAGACATTCTTCCAGTAGCAGCAGGTAAAGAAAGAGAAGTAACGATTTCTAGTGTCGAACCATTAACTACTGTTATTCGTAATGGTGAAGAAGATTTATATGCGACTGAGCTTGTCCTTGATAACAACGTATTGAATGAAGATGGAGAGATTGTTGCTCCATTTGAAGCAGGAGCAGAAGTTGGAACCCTCTCTCTTGTTTACACAGGAGAAGGAGATGAAGAGTTCCTATATCCGACACAACGTGCAGAAGTATTAGTTGTGACAGACTCTGCTGTTGAGAAAGCAGGTTGGTTCTCGATGACAATGCGTGCGATCGGTGGCTTCTTCTCAGGTATTTGGAATGGCGTAGCTGATACAGTAAAAGGCTGGTTTTCATAAATAAAAACTAATAAGGCGGATCCTTCAAGGGAACTGAAAAAGGAAAATCTTCTTTTTCAGTCCCTTATTTTGTAAAGGATCCGTTTTATGCTAAAATAAAAACTGAAAATTTATGCGAAAAAGCTCGTTTTAAGGTATACTAATGTAGGATAATCATTCAACTTTAGACGAACGGTATAGGAGGATATACAAATGAGTCAAACAGGAACAGACAGAGTCAAAAGAGGTATGGCAGAAATGCAAAAAGGTGGCGTCATTATGGACGTTATCAATGCTGAACAAGCAAAGATTGCAGAAGCTGCAGGAGCAGTTGCAGTTATGGCGCTTGAACGTGTACCAGCTGATATTCGTGCAGCAGGTGGAGTAGCACGTATGGCTGATCCAACAATTGTTGAAGAAGTACTAAATGCAGTATCAATTCCAGTTATGGCAAAAGCGCGTATTGGTCATATTGTTGAAGCACGTGTACTTGAAGCAATGGGTGTTGACTATATTGATGAAAGTGAAGTATTAACGCCTGCTGATGAAGTATTTCATTTGTACAAGCGTGATTTCACTGTACCTTTCGTGTGTGGAGCACGTGATTTAGGAGAAGCATCTCGTCGTATCGGTGAAGGTGCATCAATGATTCGTACAAAAGGTGAGCCTGGAACGGGGAATATTGTAGAGGCTGTACGTCACATGCGTATGATTCAAGGTCAAATCAATAAAGTTAAACAAATGTCTACGGATGAGTTAATGACTGAGGCGAAGAATCTTGGTGCTTCATTTGATCTTTTATTACAAATTAAAGAAACAGGTAAATTACCTGTCGTTAACTTTGCAGCTGGTGGTGTAGCGACTCCTGCAGACGCTGCATTAATGATGCAGTTAGGTGCTGACGGGGTATTTGTAGGGTCTGGTATCTTCAAATCGGACAATCCTGAGAAATTTGCCCGCGCAATTGTTGAAGCAACAACTCACTACGAAGATTATGCGTTAATTGCTGAGCTTTCTAAAGGACTAGGAACAGCAATGAAAGGTATCGAAATTTCGACTCTTAACCCAACCGAGCGCATGCAAGAGCGTGGCTGGTAATTTAAGTTTGGTATAAGGGAAAGGATCAGTAATGGTTAAAATAGGTGTATTGGCACTGCAAGGAGCTGTTAGAGAGCATGTGAACTGCTTAGAAGCTCCTAATACAGAAATAGTTGTCGTAAAAAAAGTAGAACAGCTCAATGATTTAGATGGTTTAGTACTTCCTGGTGGAGAAAGTACAACGATGCGCCGTCTTATTAATTTATATGGTTTTTATGAGCCTTTAAAAGAGTTTGCTGCAGCTGGTAAACCAATGTTTGGGACATGCGCAGGTGCCATTTTAATGGCTGGACAAATTGAAGGACAAGATGAGGGCCATTTAGCTGTCATTGATATGAAGGTACAGCGTAATGCATTTGGTCGTCAGCGTGAAAGTTTTGAGACAGATCTTCATGTAGCTGGAGTAGGTGAAGATATTCGTGCAGTCTTCATCCGAGCCCCACTTATTTTAGAGGTGGGGGAAGATGTTCAAGTTCTTTCAAAGTATGGAGATGAAATTGTTGCTGCAAGACAAGGCAACTTCCTAGCTTGTTCTTTCCATCCAGAGCTTACAGATGACCATCGTTTTCATCAATTTTTTGTTTCAATTGTAGAAGAATCAAAACAATAAAGATAATGCGTAGAAAAGGAATAGTACATACAATGTGCTGTACAGAGAGCCGGTGGATGGTGCGAACCGGTCAGTAAATGTATGGAATCCACCTTTGAGTAGAAGTATGAAATCTTCTCGGTATGCAGCCGTTATTGCTAAAGTGGCTTTAAGTAGCAGGAAAACCACCTGCTACTTTGCAACAAGGGTGGTAACGCGGGTGCTCTCGTCCCTTCTTTTATAGAAGGGGTGGGGGCTTTTTTTTATTTAATATAATTTGATAGAATAGGTAAGATGAGACATAAGGAGGATAAAATATGTTAGATGTAAAACGATTACGAAAAGATTTTGATGATATAAAAACGAGGCTTGCTACCAGAGGTGAAGATATCTCAGGTTTAGATCGCTTTGAAGAGTTAGATGAAAAACGCCGCACTATTATTGTTGAAGTAGAGGAGCTAAAAAGTAGAAGAAATCAAGTATCTCAAGAAGTAGCACAATTGAAACGTGAAAAACAAGATGCAGATCATTTGATTAAAGAGACAAAAGAAGTATCAGAAAAGATTAAATCATTAGATGTACAGCTCCGTAATACTGAAGAAGAATTAGAGGGGATTCTTTTAACAATTCCAAACGTTCCACATGAGAGTGTGCCAGTCGGGGATACAGAAGATGACAATGTTGAAGTACGTAAATGGGGAGAGGTACGTTCTTTTGGGTTTGAAACGAAAGCTCATTGGGATTTAGCTACTGATCTAGGAATCGTTGACTTTGAACGAGCTTCTAAAGTGACTGGAAGCCGCTTTGTCTTTTACAAGGGATTAGGAGCTCGTCTAGAACGTGCGTTGATTAATTTTATGATGGATCTTCACCAAGACGAGCACGGGTATGAGGAAGTGCTTCCTCCATATATGGTGAATCGTGCAAGTATGACAGGTACAGGTCAATTGCCTAAGTTTGAAGAGGATGCTTTTAAAATTCAAGATTTGGACTACTTCCTTATTCCAACTGCAGAAGTACCGGTAACAAACTTACATCGTGATGAAATATTAACAGCAGAGCAGTTACCAATTGCCTATACAGCATATAGTGCAAACTTTCGTTCAGAAGCAGGTTCTGCAGGACGCGATACACGTGGTTTAATTCGTCAGCACCAGTTTAATAAAGTGGAGCTCGTACGTTTCGTGAAGCCTGAAGATTCTTATGAAACACTTGAAACTTTAACAGGACATGCTGAGAAAGTACTTCAGCTTCTGAAACTTCCATACCGAGTATTAAGCATGTGTACGGCTGATTTAGGTTTTACGGCAGCTAAGAAGTATGATATTGAAGTATGGATTCCAAGCAATGATTCTTACCGTGAGATTTCTTCTTGCAGTAACTTTGAAGACTTTCAAGCACGCAGAGCAAACATTAAATATCGTCCAGAACCAAAAGCGAAACCAGAATTTGTTCATACATTAAATGGTTCAGGACTTGCAGTCGGGCGTACAGTTGCTGCGATCTTAGAAAATTATCAAGAGGAAGATGGATCTGTTGTGATTCCAGAAGTGTTACGTCCTTATATGGGGAATGTTGAAAAGATTACGGTTAAGTAAATGTAGAGACCGACTGCATGGATGTGCAGTCGGTTTATTAATGCTTCCAAATGAAGTGAATTGCTAAAGCTAGTGGTCACTAGCTTGATTTTTTTGTTTATTAATACTGTAAAAAGCTAATGCCGTAATAAATAAAAAAGTTGAGATGGATAAAACAATTCCATTCCATGCCCCATTAAAAAAAGCAACATTGATGAGGGTCAAGAGATGCATTGAAATAATTATTAAGAGTAAAAGTGTCGTTGTTTTCAAAGAATCACACCTTTTAATTAAGTCTCTATAATAATGATATCGTAAATGAACAAAGTATAGAAGTAGAAATGGAGAAAGGTGAGAGAGCGAAACCATTGCTTAGATCATAAAGAAACGAGGACAAAGAGCGGTCTATAGTCGAAGAAAGAGCGAACATGATTGCAATGGCTCCACTCACTGCGCGCCTCAAGGAGAAACCCGCTCCTTGAGGCTTAAAAGACTGCAGTGGCTCCGCACATTGCTTAGATCATAAAGAAACCAGGTCAAAGTGCGACCTGGTTTCTTTATGATCTAATACTTAGGTTTGTGCTTACCTGACTCAATTTCATCCATGTAGTGGCATGCTGCTAGGTGGCCTTCTTTCATGTAATCTTCACCTTTAAGCTCTGGTGTGTCTGTTTTACACAGGTCAGTCGCGAATGGACAGCGTGTGTGGAAACGACAGCCTTCTGGAGGATTAATAGGTGACGGTACATCACCTTTTAGGATTACTCGTTCTTTCTTTTTGCCTGGTTCCGGTACAGGAATGGCTGAAAGTAATGCCTTTGTATAAGGATGTTGTGGGTTATCGAATACGGACGTTTTATCACCGATCTCTACGATGCGTCCAAGATACATGACAATAACTCGGTCAGAGATATGACGAACAACACCCAAGTCATGAGATATAAATAAATACGTTAATTTAAAATCACGTTGTAATTTTTTCAATAAGTTAATGACTTGCGCTTGAATTGAAACGTCTAGCGCCGATACTGCCTCATCACAAATAATTAATTTTGGATCAACAGATAATGCACGGGCAATACCAATACGTTGACGTTGCCCACCACTAAATTCATGTGGGAAACGGTCAATTTGGTGAGGGCCAAGACCAACTGTTTCCATAAGTTCACGGATTTTATCAGCACGTTGTGATTTTGGAACAACATTTTGAATTTCTAACGCTTCATCTAAGATCTGACGTACAGTATGACGTGGATTAATAGAAGCATAAGGGTCTTGGAAAATGATTTGTAAATCCTTACGTTTCTTACGCATTTGCGCTTTATTTAAAGATAATAAATCATCTCCGTCAAAAACAACTTCACCATCAGTCGGCTCATCAAGACGAAGAATGGCACGTCCTGTTGTTGACTTACCACAGCCTGATTCACCTACAATACTTACCGTTTCACCTTCATATACAGTAAACGTTACACCATCAACGGCTTTAACATGGTTAACAGTACGTCCCAACAAACCGCCTTTAATAGGGAAGTATTGTTTCAAATCTTTAACTTTCAGTAGTTCTTTTTTCATACACGTTCACCTCCGGATCGCCATCCCACTCATCCGAGTAGATCCAACAACGAATTTGGTTGCCACTTTCATCTTCTTCAAGTTCAGGAAGACGCTCCACACAAATATCACTTGCATGCGGGCAACGCGGCGAGAAACGACAGCCTATAGGCATATCAGCTGGACTTGGAACTGCCCCTTTAATAACTGATAACTCTTCGTTCTCTAGATCAACATCGTGACGCGGCAATGAATTCAATAGCCCTACAGTGTAAGGATGTCGAGGGTTACGGAATAGCTCATCGACAGAAGCATACTCTACCACTTTTCCACAGTACATAACAGCTACATAGTCACATGTTTCTGCTACAACACCTAGGTCATGTGTAATCATAATGATAGACATCCCTAAGCGGTTTTGAAGATCTTTCATTAACTCTAAAATTTGTGCTTGTATCGTAACATCTAAAGCCGTTGTAGGCTCATCGGCAATCAACAATTCAGGATTACAAGCTAAAGCCATCGCAATCATAACACGTTGACGCATTCCACCTGAAAGCTCATGTGGGTATTGATGAACACGTTTTTCAGGAGATGGAATTCCAACAAGTTTTAACATTTCAATTGAGCGTTCAATTGATTGTTTTTTGTTAAGCTTCTCATGAATTTGAAATGATTCACCAATTTGTTGACCTACCGTATAAACAGGGTTTAAGGAAGTCATCGGCTCTTGGAAAATCATTGATATTTCATTTCCGCGGATTTTTCGCATTTGGGCTTCTGTTTTCTCAAGAAGATCTGTTCCTTTAAATAGAACTTGACCGCCCACTACTTTACCTGGGTTTTGAATCAGTCTTAGAATAGATAGTGAGGTAATACTCTTACCAGAACCAGACTCACCAACTACCCCTAGTGTCTTTCCTTTCGGTACAGAAAAGTTGACACCATCGACAGCTTTAACCTCAAAGTTTTCCGTAAAAAACGATGTGCGGAGGTCACGAACTTCAAGAATTGTTTCATTCTTGTTATCGATCTTTGTCGTCATAAGGTTTCACACCTTTCACATTTTTATATCACAATTAATTCAAGTCAATTCGTTTATTTAAGAAGCGATACGCTATATCTACAAGTAAATTTACGGCTACGAATATTAGTGAGAATACAAGAACAGTTCCTTGAACAATAGGGAAGTCACGTGCACGAATAGCATCAATAATTAAACGTCCCATTCCGTTAACAGCAAATACCATTTCAGTTAAAACGGCACCACCAAGTAATGAACCAAATTGAAGACCTACAACAGTCACAACAGGAATCATCGCATTTTTCAATGCATGGCGATAAATAACAACCTGTTCTTTCACACCTTTAGCACGAGCAGTACGGATATAATCCTGTCCAATGACTTCAAGCATACTTGAACGAGTCATACGAGCAATAATTGCAGCTCCTGCCGTTCCTAATGTGATAACTGGTAAGACTATTTGTTGCCAAGATCCCCAACCAGAGGCGGCAAACCAACCTGTGTTAATTGGTCCTATATCAAAACCAATTGCAAACCATTGTATTAACATAAGCCCAAGCCAGAAGTTAGGCATCGATAAACCAAATAATGCAACAATCATAATTACAACATCAGTTAACGTGTAATGCTTTGTAGCTGAGATAACTCCAGCAATTAAACCGATAAAAACACTTAAAATTGTACTGTATATAGCAAGTTCAACGGTTACCCAGAAACGTCCTGAGATTTCTTGAGCAACTGGACGACCACTACGTATTGAATTTCCAAGGTCACCTTGTACAGCACCTGAAACATATTTTGCATATTGAACAGGTATTGCTTCATTTAGACCAAGTCGCTCGCGCATTTGTTCAATCTGAGCTGGAGAAGCACTTTCACCTGCCATGATTTGAGCTGGATCACCAGGAATGAGGTGCATCAAGCTGAATGTTAAAATCGTAACACCTATTAAAACCGGAATCGTCTGAATAAGACGACGTATGATAAAAGTAAACATGTTTTCGCACCTCTTTTCTAGTTTTTCATTTTAGGATCTAACGCATCTCGTAAGCCATCACCAAAGATATTGAAGGCTAGTACAACAATGACAATTGCGATACCAGGGAAGAATGCAACATGAGGTGCATCCCACATATAATTACGCCCACCACTTAACATAGCTCCCCATTCTGGTGTAGGTGGTTGAGCACCCATACCTAAGAATGATAATCCACTAGCTGTTAAGATTGATGTTGCGATACTTAATGTACCTTGAACGATTAATGGAGAAGTTACATTAGGCAAAATGTGTTTAAAGATAATTCTTGCATCACTTGCACCTAGTGCTCTCATCGCGTCAATATATTCTAGTTTACGAACGGCAAGCGTTGATCCACGTACAATACGTGCAAAAACAGGAATAGAGAAAATACCAACAGCTATTATAACGTTATTTAAGCTCCCGCCTAGCACACTAACAATAGCTAATGCTAGTAAGATACCAGGGAAAGCAAGTAAAATATCCATCACACGCATGATGACAGTGTCTACCATTCTCCCGTAATAACCAGAAATGATCCCTAAAAATACACCTATTGTTGCTCCGATTAGAACAGAGAAAAATCCTACATATAAAGTAATCGACATTCCATGAATAATACGGCTAAAAATGTCACGACCATGGTGGTCTGTTCCAAACCAATGTTCAGACGAAGGACTAGCCAGTTTATTAACATGATTTTGGACGTTCGGTTCATATGGTGTAAAAGAAGGTCCAATGACCGCTACTAGTATAAAGAAGATAATAAGAATGCCACCGACCATAGCTGCTTTGTTTTTACGTAATTTTTTGTAAAAGCTTTTCCATCTTTGAGCAGTAGGGCTAGGAGGCCGACTTGATGTTTCAGCGTTTTTCATAGTTTGTTCGCTCATAACATACACCCTTTCTTTTTTTATTAAATTTATATCTCCACCTTGTAACAAAATCTGAAAATTCGACCTTGTTCGACAAGATAAATACTATTTCACAAATTCTAATTATAACATGCTGAGCGGTATTTACAACGACAATGTTATTATTGGAATATAATGATACGTCTGGTGTTGAAAACGCTGTCGTTTTTTAGGGGTTGCTCAGTGTCAGTATTATCAGAAAAATTTAATTATGTCGAACACTCTGTTAAGTTTTTTAGCAAAGTAATTTTCAGAAAAAAGAACTTGTATTCTTTATTTTCTTGAGATATAGTAATATTGGTTTTAGAACAAAGACTAATAAACAAAATAGGGGGTATTTTTTGATGAAAATGTCAAAAAATTCGTTTTTCTTTTTGGCTCTTTTATTAGCGTTCAGCGTATTTATCGCTGCATGTGCAAATGAGCCAGATGCAACTCCTGCTCCTGCTGAAGGAGAAGAGGCTGCAGAAGGTGCTGAAGGTACTACTGAAGGTGGAGAAGGTGGCGATCTAGTAATTGCTAACCTATCTGATGCTGTTGCGCTTGATCCACACGGTTCAAACGACACACCATCAAGTAATGTTGCTCAAAACATTTACGAAGCACTTGTTGAGCAAGATGAAGACATGGAACTTCAACCTGGTCTAGCTGAAAGCTGGGAAATGGTTGATGACCTTACTTGGGAATTCTACCTTCGCGAAGGTGTTAAATTCCATGATGGTTCAGATTTTAATGCTGACGTTGTAAAAGCTAACTTAGATCGTATCCTTGATCCTGAAGTTGCTTCTCCGCGTCAATTTATCTTTAATATGATCACAGATGTTGAAGTTGTAGATGAGCATACGGTTCGTATTTCGACTGAGTTTCCTTTTGCTCCACTTCCTGCGCACCTTGCACACAATGGTGGCGGAATGATTTCTGGTGATTTAATTGCTGAAGACTATGAGGCAATGGAAGCTGGTGCTGAGCCAGGAAGCAAAATTAGTGAAAACCCTGTAGGTACTGGATACTTCAAGTTTGACTCTTGGACTCCTGGTACTGAAATTAAATTAGTACGTAACGAAGATTACTGGGGCGAGAATGCTAAGCTTGATTCTGTAACTTTTAAAGTAGTTCCAGAAGATTTAACTCGTATTGCTGAACTTGAAACTGGTGCAGCTCATATTTCTGATCCACTAAGTCCTTCTGATATCTCACGTGTAGAAGGTACTGATGGTATCCATGTTAACCGTCAGCCAAGTGTTTCTTTATCTTATATCGGTTTCAATGTTGAAAAAGAACCATTTGATAACCCGTTAGTTCGTCAAGCAATCTCTAAAGCGATTAACAAAGAAGCAATTATTGAAGGAATCTATGATGGTGCTGGTATCCCAGCTATCGGTCCTTTAGCTCCGGATGTATTTGGTTATGATGAGACAGTTTCTGGTCTAGAATATAATGTAGAAGAAGCTCAAGCTCTATTAGCTGAAGCTGGTTATGAAGATGGTTTCTCAACTACTATATGGACTAATGATAACCGTGAGCGTATTGACGCTGCTACTTTCGTTCAAGCTGAGTTAGAAAAAATCGGTATCGATGTTAGTATCGAAGTTGTTGAGTGGGGTGCATACCTAGAGAACACTGCAAATGGTGAGCATGACATGTTCGTTCTTGGTTGGTCTACTGTAACAGGTGATGCTGACTATGGTATGTATGCGTTATTCCACTCTGATAACCATGGTGAGCCTGGAAACCGTACATTCTTAAGCAATCCTGAACTTGATGAGCTTTTAGATCAAGCTCGTCAAAACCCAGATCCAGATGAGCGTGCAGCTCTTTACAAAGATGCACAAGAGATCCTTGTTGAAGAAGCTCCAATGCTTTACATCCATCACCAACAATTCCTTTTAGGTGTTAGTGATAATGTACAAGGCTTATGGCAGCACCCAACTGGAATCCTTATGCTTCAAGATGTAACATTACAATAGTAGAGAAACAGCTTACTCGAAAGAGTGAGCTGTTTTTTTGAAAAAATACTTGTTTTTATCTTGTGTGTTGTTTATAATTGATTTTGTCAGTAACGCGGAGGAATACCCAAGTCCGGCTGAAGGGATCGGTCTTGAAAACCGACAGGCGGGTTAAACCGCGCGGGGGTTCGAATCCCTCTTCCTCCGCCATACATAAAAATGATACACTACCAGTAATGGTAGTGTTTTTTGTTTTTATATATGTTTACATTGTTACTGAGTGGAGTGAATACAGTTGAGTATGGATGAGAAGTGGATGGGATTTGCGTTAGAGGAAGCGAGAAAAGCTGAAGCGATCGGAGAGGTACCTATTGGTGCTGTTCTTGTTAAGGGTGGAGAGCTGATTGCAGCTGCTCACAATCGAAGGGAAATTGATCAACAAGCTTTGGCGCATGCTGAACTCGCTGTTATTAAGGAAGCTTGTCGGAATCTAGAGAGTTGGCGTTTGCTCGATTGTACTCTTTATGTCACGTTAGAACCTTGTCCGATGTGTGCAGGGGCCATTGTTCAATCGCGTATTAAAAAAGTAGTATTTGGAGCTCCTGATCCAAAAGCTGGTTGCGCTGGAACGTTGATGAATCTTTTAGATGAACCAAGGTTTAACCATCAAACAGAAGTTGTTTCTGGTTGCCTTGAAAAAGAGTGTAGTACAATCCTTACTTCTTTCTTTCGGGCTTTGCGCCAAAGAAAGAAGTCGTTGAAATAAGGAATTTTAGTTTCCAGTTTGTTACGGTTGCATTTTTAGGACAAACCATCTATACTAGGAAATGCGTTGGTAAGACGTATTAACAATGTTATTAATTTTGCCGTGCTAGGTGGGGAGGTAGCGGTGCCCTGTACTCGCAATCCGCTGTAGCGAGGCTGAATCCCCTCTCGAGGTTTTGTCACCGCAGGGTCTGACCTAAGTAAGTGGTGTTGACGCTTGGGTTCCACGCAACGGAAACCCATGAACCCTGTCAGGTCCGGAAGGAAGCAGCAGTAAGTGGCCCCTTCCGTGTGCCGTGGAGTCGCCTGAGCCGAGCTAACTGCTTAGGTAACGCCTGTGGTGGCATTATCAACAGAGGGTGCACGGTATCAATTTTTATATAAAAAAAGCAACTACATAATTGTAGTTGCTTTTTTTTATTAAAACGGGAAATGATAATTTATTTCCGGGGGGCAGACCCCTTCTGTAAATACTATGTACTACTTTAAAAAATGATGTTCAATCGCTATAATAGAAGAGAGTGTTTAAAAAGAGGAGGAAGTGGGAGTGGGTTATCAAGCGCTGTATCGTGTTTGGAGACCGCAACAATTGAAAGATGTTGTTGGACAAGAACACATAACGAAAACGTTACAAAATGCATTATTACAACAAAAATTATCCCACGCTTATTTGTTCTCTGGTCCGCGCGGTACAGGTAAGACAAGTGCGGCTAAAATCATTGCTAAGGCGATCAACTGTGAAAAGGCTCCAGTTGCCGAACCTTGTAATCAGTGTTCAGCCTGTAAAGGTATTACTTCTGGTGCAATTGTTGATGTTATTGAAATCGATGCGGCCTCTAACAATGGTGTAGATGAAATCCGAGACATTCGAGACAAAGTGAAATTTGCACCGAGTGAAGTTCGTTATAAGGTGTATATTATAGATGAAGTACATATGTTGTCTACTGGTGCCTTTAATGCTTTGTTGAAAACACTGGAAGAGCCGCCTGGGCATGTGCTTTTTATTTTGGCCACAACAGAACCTCACAAAATACCACTCACCATTATTTCTAGATGTCAACGTTTTGATTTTAAGCGTATTACAAACCAGGCGATTGTATCTAGAATGCAATTTATTCTTGGACACGATTCTATTGCAGCTGATGAAGACGCCCTCTTTATGATTGCAAGAGCGGCAGAAGGTGGTATGCGAGATGCCTTGAGTTTATTAGACCAAGCCATTTCGTTTGCGGACGAGAGTCTTCACTTAGATGATGTACTAGCTGTTACTGGTGCTGTATCTCAACAAGCTTTAACTAAAGTAGTTTCTTCTATAGAAGAAGGAGATACGTTAGCCGCTCTGAGTCAATTAGAGCAGCTATTGCAGGATGGAAAAGATCCTAACCGCTTTGTAGAGGATTTAATTTATTATTTTCGCGATATACTCCTTTTCAAAAATGCTCCTAATGCAGGAGATCTGTTAGAGCGAGCGAAAGTGGATGACCACTTTACGGAGTTGTCGGATAAAGTTGATGTTCATTGGTTGTATCAGGCTATCGAATCTTTAAATGCCAGTCAGCAAGAAATGAAGTGGTCTGCACATCCGAAGATCTTTTTGGAACTTGCCTTACTAAAACTGGTCAATCAACAGAGAAGTGAGGTTTCTACACCGAGTATGATATCCTCGAGCGAAGTAGAGGAATTAAAAAGCAAGATTGTCTTACTTGAGAAGAAGCTAGAAAATGTACAGTCTGGACAAGTTGTTACACAAACTGATGGAAGTCAAGCACCTAAGCAGCGGAGGGTTAAAAAGGTACCTGCACAAGCTCGAAATGGGGCAGCAAGGGTGAAAGAAACGTTAAAAGAAGCTGATAAGCGCCACTTACAAGTTGTTACTTCTAGGTGGGGGGATGTAATGGAGCGGATAAAGGTGAAGAGTGTTCCTGCGCATGCTTGGCTAAGTGATTGTAAGCCAGTTGCCTCTTCTGCATCTACAGTTGTCTTAGCGTTTCAAAATGAAATGCATCGTGATATGATGGATACAAAGTTTCGAGAGATATTAGAAGCTATTATTCAGGAAACTTTGAGTGGACAGTCAACTTTTGCGACTCTTCTTCAGGCGCACTGGGAACAAGTGAAAGAGGATTATGTAGCCGAACAAAAGGGGTCTACTAAAGAAGCGGATGTTAGTGACTCTTTAGTAGATGAAGCGGTAAAGCTAGTTGGTGAGGATTTAATTGAATTTAGTGATTCTTAAAATACGGGAGGTTTTTATTGATGAAAAACATGGGTAATATGATGAAACAAATGCAAAAGATGCAAAAGCAAATGGCGAAAGCGCAAGAGGAATTAAAAGAGAAAACAGTTGAAGCGACAGCAGGTGGCGGAATGGTTACTGTAGTTGCAAGTGGAGATAAACGAATTTTAGATGTGACGATCTCAGAAGATGTAGTTGACCCTGACGATGTAGAAATGTTACAAGATCTTATTTTAGCTGCTACAAATGAAGCATTGAAAAAAGTGGATGAGCTAGTAGAACAAGATATGGGTAAGTTCACAAAAGGAATGAATATTCCTGGAATGTTCTAGGAGGGGACGATTTGCAGTATCCTGAACCAATAGCTAAGTTAATTGAAGGATTCATGAAATTGCCAGGTATCGGACCTAAAACGGCTAGCCGCCTGGCTTTTTTTGTTTTGGATATGAAGGAAGACGATGTGCTTGATTTTGCTAAAGCATTAGTAAATGCGAAACGCAATCTGACTTATTGTTCAGTTTGTCATAATATTACCGACACAGATCCTTGTCGTATATGTGAGGATCAACACCGAGATAAGTCGTTAGTTTGTGTCGTTCAAGAGGCAAAAGATGTTATCGCAATGGAAAAGATGAAGGAGTATCGTGGAGATTATCATGTTCTTCAAGGAGCTATTTCTCCGATGGACGGGATTGGTCCTGAAGATATAAAGATTCCGGAGCTTCTTAAACGTCTTCAAGATGACACGATACAAGAGGTTATCATTGCCACAAATCCAACAATTGAGGGAGAAGCAACGGCGATGTACATTTCGAGACTTGTTAAGCCGACGGGGATTAAGGTAACTCGAATTGCTCATGGGCTCCCAGTAGGTGGAGACTTGGAGTATGCCGATGAAGTTACACTTTCAAGAGCAATTGAAGGTCGAAGAGAACTGTAATTTTCTATAACCTTTATTCCAGATTAAATGATAAGGTGGATTGAATCTTGTTTCGTAAAAAACAAAAACTTCGTAAACAGGAAAACGCTCAGTTATTTAAGCATCTTGAAGAGCAGAAGGAAAAGCTTGATAGTGAAAAACAACTTATTCAAAGAAGTATTGATCCATCTGATGATGTGTTAAACAGGGCGAAAGTAACAGAGGCTGTTTATTCATTCTTGTTAAGAGAGGCAAGGAAACGTCAGGTTAGTAAGAACGAACTACGCTAAGTAGTTTGTTCTTTTTTTGTTTCTGGCAACATATGAATCAATAAGACAAGCTTAAAATGAGGTGGGAAAATGGATCCGATTATTCTAATTGCTTTACTTGCCGGGTTGGTTGTGATTCTGTTAGTTGTCGGCGCTCCGATGAAACCTGTGCGCTTTTTAGGGAATATTGCAGTAAAAGTGGTGATAGGTGCGCTTATGCTCTTTTTTGTAAATACATTTGGATCTTTTATTGATTTTTATATTCCGATTAATGGTGTAACTGCAGCTGTTTCTGGTTTACTGGGTGTTCCGGGTGTCGTTCTTCTTATTGTAATTAAACAGTTTATTATTTAATGAGAAAAAATGGAGATGTCTTTCCTTAAGTTGGACTGTTATAAAAACAGTTCAACTTTTTTGGTTTTTGTAGTTGCATTAGTTTTTATCGTATGGTATATTATTTCTTGTCGCCAAAACGACTTGAAAAATCAACAAAAAAACAATTTGACATAACAATTTGTTTTTGATATGATAATTAGGTCGCTACAAACGACACA
>NZ_JAKRYL010000045.1 GCF_023555415.1 Halalkalibacter alkaliphilus
TTGACGAGATAATAATTTATCTCTTTAATTCGCTTGGCTTTTGTTCAGTTTTCAAAGAACTACTTTTCGGTCACTCAGAAGCGACAATTAATAACTTACCATATAGTTCAAATCAACGCAACACTTTTTTTAAAAAGTTAAGTTCGTTAATTACCGTCAACCGTCTTCGTTCGCGGCGACAAGAAATAATATAACACGGACAATAACTCGATGCAATAGTTTTTTTGAAAAAATTAAAAGATATGAATCCACTAACAATTATACCATTTCACCAAGTTGTTAAAACATTATTATAGAAACAAATTAAAAACGCTTCTCTTCATTCAAAGAGAAGCGACAGCAACAACCAACTTAACTAAAGAGAGCGTAGCCCCTTTTCTTGTTTGCTCGGATTATTAATGGGTGTATTCGGATCATTCCCCCATTCTATCCAAGAACCTTCATATACTGTAATGTCTTCGAAACCCATTAAGCGTAACGTGTAATACATATGAGAAGCTCGGTTTGCCTTATGGCAATAAACTACAATAGATTTTTCCGGTATAACCCCGACTCCCTCTAAAAGCTTCGAGATTCGAGCAGCATCTTTAAAGAACGGAACGCCATCATCTTTCAATACTGTTGTCCATTCTAAATTCACTGCAGATGGAATATGGCCTCCTCGTCTTGCAAGTACTTTCTCTCCTTTATATTCTTCAGGTGAGCGGACATCAAAGAGAACAACATCTTCTTTTCCAACCATTTGCTTAACGTCTTCTTTCTCAACCATTAGGTCCTTTTTTATAGTAGCCTTGAAGTCGCCTTTAGACTTTAAAGAAACTTCTTTTGAAACTTCCTTTTGAGCAGCTATCCAAGCTTGATAACCACCGTTTAATAAGCGGACATTGTCGTGTCCATAGTACTCTAATGCATAGAACAACCTTGTAGCAGATGTTTCCTTACCCTCATCATAAATAACAACCGTTTGGTCATTTCTTACTCCTAAATCCTTCATAAGTTGTTCAATTTTTCGCTTTGAAATTAAATACCCTTCGACAGGATGATCTTTATCAACTAGCTTATCAATAGATAGATGAACAGCTGTCGGTATATGTCCTTGATCATATCCAGCTTTTCGAACGTCTATGATATACATTCCCTCTTGTCCGACATGTTCTTCAACCCAATTTGCATTGACTAATAAGTGAGCATTAGGATAATCACCGTCTTCAGCATACGCTTTTTCTATTCCTAAAGCACTAATTAGTACAAATACGAAACCTAACACAACGACTAATCTTCTATTCACCTTTTTCACCTCCTTGTAAGTATGACTCATATTCGACAACCTTATTTTGCTCATTTAGATTTTTTAATAATCAAAAGAGGGTGATCCAGAATGCTTTATAAAAAACATCTCTGAATCACCCTCAAAATTAAAATGATTGTTAATAAAGTTTGACTATTAAATTATTTATTATGATATTCAAACTTAATTTTCGAAGCAGCTTTATCAGCACGTTCTAACGCATCTTCTACTGTATCAGCTGTACTTAGTGCAACTGCCATTCTTCGTCCTACTTTCGTTTCTGGCTTTCCGAACACACGAGCTTGAGTATTCGGTACCGCAAGAGCTTCTTCTAATCCGGAAATTTGATAAGTCGAACTTTCCTCCCACGCTTTTATTGCGTGGCTTGCTCCTGGTGAATGCAGATTAATTTCAGTGATTGGAAAACCTAAAATGGCTCTAACATGCAATGCGAATTCAGATAGACTTTGAGTGGCCAGTGTTACTAGACCTGTATCATGTGGTCTAGGTGATACTTCACTAAAGTAGACTTGATCCTTTGTTAAAAATAGTTCAACACCAAAAAGTCCATAGCCTCCAAGTTCATCCGTAATCTTCTTTGCAATTCGTTTCGATTCTACTAGTTGCTCTTCGCTCATTTGATGTGGTTGCCACGACTGAATGTAATCCCCGTCTTTTTGAACATGACCAATCGGAGCGCAATATGATGTACCAGAAACCGAACGAACAGTTAATAGAGTAATTTCTGAATCAAACGTTATGAATTCCTCAACGATGACTCTCGTACTCTTTCCCCTAGCACCTTCTAAAGCCATATTCCATGAGACCTCAATCTCTTCTTCGCTACGACAAACACTTTGACCTTTCCCTGAAGAACTCATAAGCGGTTTGATAACACATGGTGTGCCAATCTTCCTAACCGCTTCCTTTAACTCTTCAAATGAGTTAGCAAATTCATAGCCAGCAGTCGGTAATCCAAGCTCCTCACTTGCTAACCTTCTAATCCCTTCTCGGTCCATTGTTAACTTTGTCGCTTGAGCAGTTGGCACAACATTGTACCCTTCTTTTTCTAGTTCAACAAGCACTTGCGTTTGTATTGCCTCGACCTCCGGAACAATAAAGTCAGGTTGTTCTTGTTCAATAATAGAGCGTAATTGCTCCGCGTCTAACATATCAACTACGTGATAACGATGAGCTACTTGCATGGCAGGTGCCCCTGCATAACGATCAATAGCAATTGTTTCGACTCCTAATCGTTGTGCTTCAATAATGACTTCTTTACCTAACTCTCCAGATCCAAGTACCATCATTTTTTTTGCTCGTTTCGATTCTAAAACACCGCACATAATTTTTAGCTCTCCTAACAACATTAAGTTTTCTATTTACAATAACGTTATTATACATCTTTCCATTCATCTAAATCAACCATTTTACGAACATTACTATCAACTATACTAAATAATATTCGTCTTCCACCAAAAAAGACGGTCACAATTTCTGGAAATCGCAGACCGCCTTTACATTTAATATTTTTTATTTCCCTCTTCTTGCGGAAAAGCCTCAAATAGCTTCCCGCTATTCATTCCTTCTACCAAATTTCTTAACCAATAGTAATAAGATTTAGACATTTCTAATTGATCATAAATCTGTTCGGCTTCATCCCTTATTTCTTCTTTTATATCCTGGTCTACCAAAACTTCATTTAGCTCTTTCTGGGCACGGTTGATTGCCTCAAGGTTGATCGTAACTTCCCTTTCCCATTTGAGCGAGAAAAAATTATTAAAAAAACGAAAGAAATCTTTCTCTGCTACAAAAGAATGTTTCCGACTCCCCCGCTGAAACGTTTTTTTCACGATGTTATATTCCTGCAGCTTCTTAACACCTGTGCTCATGCTTGGTTTACTCATCCCTAGTTCCTCTAACATTTCATCTAAGGTCATTTCGTCTTCAAAATACATCGTTCCATAAAGAACACCTACACTCCTTGTCACCCCATACAAATCCATAGTTTCTGCAATCGAATCAATGACCATCATCTTCGCATTCTGAATTTGTTCATTTGCCTTTTCATCTGCTTCGTACACAAAACGTCCTCCGTTCTATCTATACATTTCCTCCCTTATATTATCAAGAAACAACAAGGCTTCAAATCATTTATTGGAAATTTCTACACCCATTACTTCTGCTATCTTTTTGGGGATATCTGTATTATCAAGATTGCCACTAAATAAATGAGATCTAGGACCAAACGCATAGATAGGAACATTGGTACCAGAATGAACGTGAGTTGTCCAACCGATATACGCGCGCTTACTTATAATGTGATTAATTGAAATCGCTACTTCTTTCTTTTTCGCTTTTTTAATTTGCTTTGCTTCCTTTTTTGTTAGCTTAATACCTGTATATTCTTTCATGACATTGGCTGCATTACTGCGTTTATGATTGAGCTTTGAAGCAATATAATTCCCCGTTGCCTTAGCTTCCTTTAACAGTTCTACATTAGCTACATATTCATCATAACCACCAACTGACATTCCCCCAGTATCATGATCTCCTGCAATGACAACTAACGTTTGTCCATTTTCTTTAGCAAAATCTAACACCTTTTCTACGGCTTCCTCAAAAGCTTTCGTCTCGTTCATCGCCCATACAGGATCATGAACATGTCCCGCTCTATCAATTTGCCCACCTTCAATCATTAAAAAGAAACCTTTCTCGTTATTATGTAAAGACTGTATCGCTGCGGTAGTCATCTCTTCTAAACTTGGTTGTTCCTTTGTTCTTTTATCTATTACAGGAGTTAGCTCTGCTTCCGCAAACAAACCTAACACTTTTTCCTCTGAACCGCTTAAGTTTAGCAATTGATCTCTCGTTTCCAAATAATAATATCCACTCGATTTGGCAACCTCCAAGGTGTTTTCTTGTTTTTCATTGCGTGATGTTTCGGAAAGAAAATGGTACTTCCCTCCTCCAAGAAGAACATCTACTTTCGTAATAAGTTGTTTAGCAATTTCAGTCTGATCTTTTCTAGATATAACATGTGCTCCAAATGCTGCAGGGGTTGCATCGGTAATCGAAACTGTAGTGACTAGCCCCGTGGATCTTCCTGAGCCTTTTGCTTCCTCTAAAATCGTCTTCAGAATTTGTCCATCTGGTGTAACTCCAATCATCTTATTATTGGTTTTTACCCCTGTTGACATGGCTGTTGCAGCCGCTGCCGAATCTGTCACCCAACTATTTGCTGAATTCGTCTTTATCATCCCAATTAAAAATGGATCGAAAACTAACTCTTCTCCTTTAAAAAGCCGATAACTCGTCACATAACTAGTTGAAAAGCCATCAGGGATCATTAAAATAACATTCTCAACAACATCTTGCTCTTCGGCTTCCACGACCTGTAAATCAAGCGGTAAAACGATTATTAGTACACAAAAAAATACGATCGAACTTTTTTTGAAGTTATACATCATTTTCCTCCATTGGATCCAATTACTTCAATTATTTGTAGTACGTCGTTAAATTATGAGCAACTTTACCTAAAGCATTGTTGATATAAACCGAATTTTGTCTGTACAGCAAAAGCTCTTGTCGAATATTTGTTCGTAGTTATCCACTTTATCCACAATTTAGTTGTGAATAACCTTTTTATATAACAACGTTACTGATCTTTTTTGCATAGGCTATTTCACTAATCAATAAAATTAAAGACGTTTGCCCATTCCATAATTACCCAATATCCATAGGCTAAAGTGATAATTAAATAATACTTCCCCATTTTAATTAACCGAGAGGAGAATGTTCATGTATAGAGACGACTTTCAAGGACCTCAGTATTATCAACCAACTGATGCAAGGTTTGGTGTAGGAGCAATCGGACCAGTAGGTGCTGGTATTTTAGGTGCTGGTTTAGGCTTTTTAGGCGGCCAATTAGTTGGCCCTGGCTTTGGAACAGGTTACCCTGTAGGCGGGTATGGCTATCCATGGTTTGGTGGGTATGGCTATCCTAGACCTCCTAGACCAGGGTATGGTTATCATCACGGGTACGGTCACCATCACTACCACCACGGCCATCATCATCACGGCTTCGGATACCCTGGCTACGGACCACGTCCTTACTAAATATACAAAAGGAGTTATCCCAAAAGTAATTTTCTTTTGGGATAACCTGAATCAATCAGCGGAGTCGCTACATGTTACCCTCTCGAGAATTGGTGACGAAGCTTTTGCCACCAAGATAACTTTTGAGATCACCTTTCTATGCTATTTTCCCAATGTATATGTAGAGGTAATTTTCGTAGATACTATGTTTAGAAGCTAGAAATTTTTTTGGAAAGGATCTTTCAAAATGACAAACAAAGAAAACAACGACTTACGAATTAGAAGTATTGATATTAGCGAGGGAGAGAATCGTTCACCAAATAGAGCGATGCTAAGAGCTGTTGGATTTACCGACGATGACTTTAAGAAGCCAATGATTGGTATAGCAAGCACTTGGAGTGAAGTGACACCTTGTAACATACATATTGATCAACTTGCACGAAAAGCAAAGGATGGAGCAACAGATGGAGACGGCGCACCGTTAATTTTTAATACAATCACAGTTTCAGATGGAATCTCCATGGGACATGAGGGGATGCGTTACTCATTGCCAAGCCGCGAAGTTATAGCCGATTCAATTGAAACCGTAGTTGGAGCTGAACGACTAGACGGGGTTGTCGCCATCGGCGGCTGTGACAAAAATATGCCTGGCTGTATGATTGCCATCGGCCGATTAAACCTTCCATCTGTATTTGTTTACGGAGGAACGATTGCACCAGGAAAATCAAAGGGCGGCAAAGACATTGACATCGTTTCTGTATTCGAAGCAGTTGGTCAATATCGGGCAGGAACGATTAACCAAGAAGATTTAAAAGATATTGAGTGTCATGCATGTCCAGGTGCTGGTTCTTGTGGTGGAATGTACACAGCAAATACCATGGCTTCAGCTATTGAAGCAATGGGAATGAGTCTTCCTGGAAGTGCTTCAAATCCTGCAGAAACTTCTGAGAAATTAACCGATTGTTACGATGCAGGTAAGGCCGTTGTTGAACTTTTACGTAAAGGCATATATCCAAAAGATATCATGACGAAAGAAGCGTTTGAAAATGCAATTACCGTGGTTATGGCATTAGGTGGTTCTACCAATGCATTTCTGCACTTGCTAGCAATTGCTCATTCTGTCGATGTGGACTTATCACTTGATGACTTTGAACGTATTCGTAAAAAAGTTCCGCATATAGCGGACCTTAAACCTAGCGGCCGTTATGTCATGCATGATCTACATTCAGTCGGAGGCGTATCAGCTGTTATGAAGCTACTCCTTGATGCTGGGTTATTACATGGCGACTGTCTGACGGTAACAGGAAAAACACTTGCGGAAAACCTCGCAAAACAAGATCCATTAAAAGAAGGACAAGTTATCATTCGCTCGCTCGATAATCCAATTCGAGAATCAGGTCCTCTTTTTGTATTAAAGGGGAATTTAGCACCCGAGGGCGGTATAGCCAAAATGTCGGGATTAAAAATTAAAAAGATTACAGGACCAGCGAAAGTATTCGATTCAGAGCCTGAAGCAACAAAAGCAGTTTTAGAAGATGAGATAAAAGCAGGCGACATTGTTGTTATTAGATACGCTGGACCAAAGGGCGGCCCTGGTATGTCTGAAATGCTTTCAATCACAGCTATTATTGTCGGGAAAGGATTAGGGGAAAAGGTTGGTCTCTTAACAGATGGACGTTTTTCTGGAGGAACACACGGATTAGTAGTCGGACACGTGTCTCCTGAAGCACAAGTAGGTGGACCAATCGCCTTAATCAAAACAGGTGACTTAATTACAATTGATAGCGAAACCCAAGAGCTCTCCGTTAATGTATCTGAAGAAGAAATGCAAAAGAGAGCAGTTGAATGGACGGAACCTCCTCTCAGGTACTCTAGAGGTGTTCTAAATAAATACGCTAGACTTGTATCATCAGCAGCAAAAGGCGCTGTCACAGATTAAAGTTCGTTATTACTTCACAAAAATATTGGTGCAAAAGTTGAACTTTTGCACCAATCCATATTATTTGAAGCGTATTTCGACGTTAAACGGCCCTTTATTTTTAGAGGAAACTCCGATACCTGAACCGCCTCTTTCCTGTACAATCTCAAAAACAACTTTTCTCTTTATATCCGTCACATCAATTTTGTAAACTTTCTCTTCTCCTGCTCCTAAACTATCATTATCTTTTACAGTTTCACCGACATAAATTGGCAGGAGGTCTTTACTTGCTGAGTCTTTGTCATACGCATTAATGAGAAATTTACGTCTAAAATCAGCATTTTGGTTTACAACTTTTACATAGATCATATTATCTTTTGCTCTTTTCACCGGAATCGCACAGCGCGAGATATTCCTTTTTGACATACTAACTCCTCCAATTTCTTTTATTCGTTGTTGTTATTTTTATTGAGAGAATTAATAGCATCAAGTAATGCTCTGCGATTATCATTTCCTTGTTGCATCAGCATCTCTAGCGTATTAGATAAGTTTGAAATCACCGGCCCTAGACTATCCGAGTTTCCATTGCTTCTTAACGCTTCATATAACGAAAGTGTGGACAGAGTTACAGCAATTGACGTCGCTGCGCTATCGTTTACGATGATATTATTATTGTTACCTGTTGTTAAAGTATTTCCACCTGCTTCTGCAGTAATGGTATTGTCTTCAAAGTTAGCAGTAGATGTTGACTCTGAATCCGCTTGGGCTTCTGCTTCTGCCTCTGCTTCCGCTTCTGCTTCCGCCTCTGCCTCTGCTTCCGCTTCTGCTTCTGCTTCTGCCTCCGCTTCTGCCTCCGCTTCCGCTTCTGCCTCCGCTTCTGCCTCCGCCTCTGCTTCCGCTTCTGCTTCCGCCTCTGCTTCTGCTTCCGCTTCTGCCTCTGCTTCCGCCTCTGCCTCTGCTTCCGCTTCTGCTTCCGCTTCTGCTTCTGCTTCCGCCTCCGCTTCTGCTTCTGCTTCCGCCTCTGCCTCTGCTTCTGCTTCTGCTTCCGCCTCTGCTTCTGCTTCCGCCTCTGCTTCTGCTTCTGCCTCTGCTTCTGCTTCTGCTTCCGCTTCTGCTTCCGCTTCCGCTTCTGCTTCTGCTTCCGCTTCTGCTTCTGCTTCTGCTTCCGCTTCTGCTTCTGCTTCTGCTTCTGCTTCTGCTTCCGCTTCTGCTTCTGCTTCCGCCTCTGCCTCTGCTTCTGCTTCTGCTTCTGCTTCCGCCTCTGCTTCTGCTTCTGCCTCTGCTTCTGCTTCTGCTTCTGCTTCCGCCTCTGCTTCTGCTTCTGCTTCTGCCTCTGCTTCTGCTTCTGCTTCTGCTTCCGCCTCTGCTTCTGCTTCTGCTTCTGCTTCCGCCTCCGCTTCTGCTTCCGCCTCTGCTTCTGCTTCTGCTTCTGCTTCTGCTTCCGCCTCTGCCTCTGCCTCTGCTTCCGCCTCTGCCTCTGCTTCCGCCTCCGCTTCTGCCTCTGCCTCTGCCTCCGCTTCTGCTTCTGCCTCTGCTTCTGCTTCTGCCTCTGCTTCTGCTTCCGCCTCTGCTTCTGCTTCTGCTTCCGCTTCCGCTTCCGCTTCTGCCTCTGCTTCCGCCTCTGCTTCTGCTTCTGCTTCCGCCTCTGCTTCTGCTTCCGCTTCTGCTTCCGCTTCTGCCTCTGCTTCCGCTTCTGCTTCTGCTTCTGCTTCTGCCTCTGCTTCTGCTTCTGCTTCTGCTTCTGCCTCTGCCTCTGCTTCCGCTTCCGCTTCTGCCTCTGCCTCTGCTTCCGCCTCTGCCTCTGCCTCTGCCTCTGCTTCTGCTTCCGCTTCTGCTTCTGCTTCCGCTTCTGCTTCTGCTTCTGCTTCCGCTTCTGCTTCTGCTTCCGCTTCTGCTTCTGCTTCTGCTTCCGCCTCCGCTTCTGCTTCTGCTTCCGCTTCCGCCTCTGCTTCTGCTTCCGCCTCCGCTTCCGCCTCCGCTTCTGCCTCTGCTTCCGCCTCTGCTTCTGCTTCTGCTTCCGCCTCTGCTTCTGCTTCCGCCTCCGCTTCTGCTTCCGCCTCTGCTTCTGCTTCTGCTTCCGCTTCTGCCTCTGCTTCTGCTTCCGCTTCCGCCTCTGCTTCTGCTTCTGCCTCCGCTTCTGCCTCCGCTTCTGCTTCTGCTTCTGCTTCTGCTTCCGCCTCTGCCTCTGCTTCTGCCTCTGCTTCTGCTTCTGCTTCCGCCTCTGCCTCTGCTTCTGCTTCCGCTTCTGCCTCTGCTTCCGCCTCTGCCTCTGCTTCCGCTTCTGCTTCCGCCTCTGCTTCTGCCTCTGCTTCTGCTTCCGCTTCCGCCTCTGCCTCTGCTTCTGCTTCTGCCTCTGCCTCTGCTTCTGCCTCTGCTTCTGCTTCCGCCTCTGCCTCTGCTTCTGCTTCTGCCTCTGCCTCTGCTTCTGCCTCTGCTTCTGCTTCCGCCTCTGCCTCTGCTTCTGCTTCTGCTTCTGCTTCCGCCTCTGCTTCCGCCTCTGCTTCTGCTTCTGCCTCTGCTTCTGCTTCTGCTTCCGCTTCTGCCTCTGCTTCCGCTTCCGCCTCTGCTTCCGCTTCTGCTTCTGCCTCCGCTTCTGCTTCCGCCTCTGCTTCCGCTTCTGCCTCCGCTTCTGCCTCCGCTTCCGCTTCTGCCTCCGCTTCTGCCTCTGCTTCCGCTTCCGCCTCTGCTTCCGCTTCTGCTTCTGCCTCCGCTTCTGCTTCCGCCTCTGCCTCTGCTTCTGCTTCTGCCTCTGCTTCTGCTTCTGCTTCTGCCTCTGCTTCTGCTTCCGCTTCTGCTTCTGCTTCTGCTTCTGCTTCTGCTTCTGCCTCTGCTTCTGCTTCTGCCTCTGCCTCTGCCTCTGCCTCTGCTTCTGCTTCTGCTTCTGCTATTGCTTCTGCACTAGCTGCTGCTGTTGCCTCTGCTAAAGCTAAAGCATGGAATAACTTTTCTTCAACTTTTTCCAGCTCGGCTAACAGCTCTTTCTTTTTCTTTTTCGATCCACCCTTTTTGCTCTTATTCAGTTTTTCTAACTCATCAAGTAGCTCCTCTTTTTCTCTTTGATAACTACTTATCTTCTGTTGCAGACTATAATCTTTATCATTTCCCAAGATAATTTCCTCCTTTCAGTAATACTGTATAATAGTCAGACTGGAGTATTTTGTTATAGGTATTACACCGCTTTTCAATGAATTGTGAAAATTAAACGTTTGACTATATGGAAAAAAACTACAAATTTATAACTAGTCCCAATTGCTTATTACGAAAAAACGTAATAATAAAAACCATAAATGTGCACAAAAAAAAGCTCCCCCTCTAATAAATAGAAGAAAAGCTATTGCGCTCTATTGCAATTACCGTTTCAAAAAACATATGCTTTTATTAAGGTAGTACTTACTAGTTTTTTTATAAACAACGTCCTAAGCCTATTCACACCATTTTGTCCGGTCTCACGATCTGATCAAATTGCTCTTCTGTCAGCAATCCCGACTTTAAAGAAGCCTCTCTTAATGTCAAGCCTTCCTGATGAGCCAACTTTGCAATTGAGGCGGCTTTTTCATAACCAATATGTGGATTTAGGGCGGTTACTAACATAAGAGATTGCTCTAATTTTTGCTTGATCACATCTACATTTGCTTCAATCCCAACAGCACATTTATCATGAAATGAATTCATTGCATCTGTGAGTAATTGAACGGATTGGAGAAAGTTATATATAATAACCGGTTTAAATACATTAAGCTCGAAATTCCCCTGGCTTGCGGCAAAACCAATGGAAGCATCGTTTCCCATTACCTGACAAACGACCATCGTTAGGGCTTCACTTTGGGTCGGATTTACCTTCCCTGGCATAATTGAACTCCCTGGTTCATTCGCAGGAATTGTGATCTCTCCAATACCAGATCGTGGTCCACTCGCGAGCCATCTAACATCATTGGCGATTTTCATAAGGTCTGCTGCTAACGCCTTTAAAGCACCATGTATGTACACAAGTTCATCATGACTAGTAAGAGCGTGAAATTTATTTTTTGCAGTCATGAATGTTCGATCTGTTATTTTGCTTATTTCCGTAGCAACTAACTCTCCAAACTGTGGATGCGCATTTATTCCAGTCCCAACAGCAGTCCCGCCTATCGCTAACTCCCTAAGCGTCTCCATACTTTCTTTAACCATCTTTTCGTCTTTTTCTAACATTCGATGCCAACCACTAATTTCTTGCCCTAACGTTAATGGGGTTGCATCCTGAAGATGAGTTCTTCCTATTTTCACAAGATCTTTAAATTGATCTGATTTTTTCCAAAGCGTGTTCTTTAGCTTTGAAATGGCCGGCAGCAACTCATCTTCAAGTTTCATAAAACTAGCAATATGCATAGCAGTTGGAAACGTATCATTTGAACTTTGCGACATGTTCACATCATCATTTGGGTGAACCCGTTCCTCACTATCCTGTTCTTCTAACAGTTCGTTCGCACGATTTGCAATGACTTCGTTAACATTCATATTCGATTGCGTACCACTTCCAGTTTGCCACACCTTAAGCGGAAAATGTTCGTCAAGGCCCCCGTTTATTATTTCATCTGCAGCCTGAATAATCGCTTCCGCTTTACTTTCGTTCAATGTGTTCAATTTTTGGTTCACCAACGCTGCACTCTTTTTTAAAATAGCGAAAGCTTGAATGACTTCTGTAGGCATCTGTTCGATCCCAATGGCAAAGTTTTCACAACTCCTCTGCGTTTGTGCCCCCCACCTTTTACTTGCTAACACTTGAATCTCACCAATTGTGTCTTTCTCCATTCGATAGTCCATTTTGTATCCCCCTCGCTTTCTTCTAACTTTCTATCTTCATCAATATTCAATTTATTATCCTGCTATGTTGTCGTTTTAGTCTTTATAATGTCGAAAAAAGGTTGAACAAACGTTTGATTAAAATACTGTTAATAGTCAAAAAACTACCTCTTCTATTGAAAAGAGTTGTATCTTCTTCATTCTATTTACTAGTTTATTAGAACGAAATAACATTAAAAACTAGTACACCTATTAAAAAACAAATACACAACGCTGCACTGACGACTGCTTTTCCCCCGTCACTCATTGTTCTCCCTCCAAATCATGTTTATCGCTTGTACAAACATTATGACCAGCAACTTGATTTGATATACTTGGAACATATGAGATTGAGAGGTTTATATAAAAAATAAAAGACGTACCACTTCGTCAGTTATTCTAACGATGTGGTACGTCTATTAAAAGAATAAAATGATCGTTCTTCATTCAAAATTCCATAAAGATTTCAAAAGCATGACTAACTTATCCGCTTCACTTTTGGCACGCTTGGCAAACTATTGCGGCAATCCTCTAAAATAGCGATATCTTCTTCAGTAACGTCACGCATTCGGCTTACCTTTTGTCTTACCGTATTGGCCCTTATCAGTTTATCGACATTCTCCCCGTTAATAACAAACGTTACCTTTGTCGCAATGTAGACTAAATCTTTGTACGCTTTATACTTCAATTTAAGGGCACTAATATCGAATGTTTTGATTATTTCGCGAAGATGGTGTTCAATTTCATAGCATAGTTGGTAAGCATATAATTGACGTTCTGATACTTGAAACATGACGGACACCTCCTGGGATTGTTACATATATAATTCGACCATCTACGTCCTTCTTCCTCTATACAGATCATAGGAAAATGACTTGAATTCGTTTCTGCCTACAATAAAAAAATCAACGCACAAGTCACTGACTTAGAAACGTTGATTTAACGGGGATCACCCTTTTTACATATGTATAATGGAGCATAAACAACAAGAGAATCTACCATTCGCAAGTTACATTTTTTCATTGCTTATTATCAATACGTAAGTTACTATACAAACATCTAATAGTAATGATAGATATCCCCTCCTCAACTATCATTTTGATTTTCCCCTCCCTTTTTTCTTCAAAAACGTTAAATACCATTACTTTTACTAATTAAATATATAACGAAAAGGACGTGCTTACCATGCAACCATTTGAAAAAGCGTTGAACGACTGGCTTCAAAAAAATATTTTTGAAGAGAAAAATCACAGGAGACGAGAACTATTGAAGAATGGACTGGGACACGGCACCGTTGAATTCCTTCGACATATATGGTTTCCCACCATTGGCAATTTTGAACATTTGTATCCAGAATGGGAAGTACGCGATTTCAACAATGGATACCGTTACCTTGACCTTGCCTATATGCCTGGAGGTGCTAAAGGAGGAATAGAGATTCAAGGATACGGCCCCCATGCCAGAGATCTAGATATTAGAAGGTTTAAAGACTTATGCTGGCGGCATTCCTTGTTGGCTCTAGATGGTTGGACTTTTTTACCTATTGCTTACTTATCCATAAAGGACGAAACGAAACAGTGCCAGCAGCTCATCCTCTCCTTTATCGGCAAATTCATTTCCATGGAAGCACCTTCGCATTTATCGTGGTTAGAATTAGAGGTTGTTCGCTTTTCACGCCGTATGCTTCGACCAATTACTCCACTTGAAATCGCAAAACACCTTAGCATCAGTGACCGTCATGCTCGGAAAATCTTACGTAGACTAGTAGAACAACAGATACTAGTTGTTGCAAGTGGCAAAGAACGAGCACGAACGTATAAACTTTTTAACATTTAAAGAATCCGATTCATCCCTTTTGGAACAGCTTTTCTTCCTTTTAGCGGAACAGAATCCGGTTAACCCCTTTGGGAACAGCTTTTCTTCCTTTTAGCGGAACCAGAATCCGCAGTGCTAATTCGTCCGTTCCACATTCTAGTTATCCCTAAAAATTAACCATAAAAAAATCCATCTCTAGTTAGACTAGAAATGGATTTTTCAGATGGAGCATAACGGGATCGAACCGATGACCTCTTCGCTGCCAGCGAAGCGCTCTCCCAGCTGAGCTAATGCCCCGTATAGAATACTCTTTTATTATAAGATTTTCTATACGTTATGACAAGCTCATATTTTGTTAAAAAAATAAATCTAATATCCACCAAAATACACCAGCTACCACAGCAATGACCAAAGAGCTAACTAAACTTTCTAATGTTAATTTTCTATGCTTGACCACATCAAAAATGAGCCAGCCACAAAAGATTGAAAATGCAAATACGATCGTAGACATAACGGCCTCTCCTACATATAAAATATCAAAACAATCATAGCAGAGTCACGGTTGCTACGGCAAGCCATTGGCTATACTGTATAGTATGAATTGGTAAATAGGAGAGAAACTTTATGCAACAATGGTTATTCATTCGAACACTTTTAGGACACGTTCCACTTGTCGTAAAGCTTCTTTTCGCCGTACTTGGCTCAGGCGTTCTTGCAGGTGCACTTGTTCACTTGTTAGAACCAGAGAGGTTTTCTACATGGTTTGAGGGAATCTGGTGGGCGTTTATAACCGTCTCAACAGTAGGATACGGAGATTTTGTACCGGAATCGACAATTACTAGAGTTGTAGCTATTGTTTTAATTTTTGTCGGAGTTGGGTTTATGACGTTGCTTGTTACTTCTTTTGCAGGTGCAGCTGTCTCCATTAATCAATCAGCAAAAGAAGGCGTCATCTCGTTTATTGGTGAAGACCATATTGTTGTCATTGGATGGAATGAGAGAAGCCGCCAATCAATTGAAAACATCCAACTAGCTCTACCACAAATAAAGATTGTTTTAATAGATGAAACGTTAGATGAGCTCCCAAAAGAGTTTAAAAATGTCCATTTTGTAAAAGGAAACAGTAGTGAAGACTCTATCTTAAAACAAGCAAATATTTCTCTAGCCCGATCTGTACTTATTACAGCAAAGCACCAAGGTAGTGAATTTACTGCTGATGCAAGATCCATTCTAACTACACTTGCCGTTAAGGGACAAAACCCTGATGTTTATACTACCGTTGAAATTCTGACAAAGGAACAACTCGCAAATGCAAAGAGAGCTGGAGCTGATAAGTGCGTGGAGTCAACAACATTAACTGGATCCGTACTTACATCAAACCTCCTGCATCAACAAACTAGCGATGTTATAAATCAATTTCTTGAATACAATGAGAAAAATTTACTAGAATTCGAATTAGTCACAGAGAAGCTTGTAGGAAGATCGTTAATTGATACACTGCCTAACTTTTACAAAAAAGGGATGTTAATCATTGGACTAAAAAGAAGCGGGCAAATATTATTTCACCCGCACTCCTCTTTGCTGCTTGAGCCAAATGATGAGTTAATCGTTATTAAATCTAATAAAGCAACGTGAGCTCCAGCTCTTCAACAAGACTTTTAGCAGTTGGAAGATACTTTTCATCGACAGTAGAATCCTTATCTACTGGCTCTTGAAATTGATTAATTGAGCTATTATACGCCATTCGAAACAAACCATTAAAGACATCAGGATTATCATCTAATCCATCCTGATACTTATGGTTAAGTAAGAATGGCGTTCCTAATTGAACCGTCACTCCTCGTTGGTCCAACTCTCCATCTATCGCTCTAAAGGGAAGACGTAAGAACGTATAGCCATCCTCTTCGTCAATTTTATAATCAAAGCAGCCATGGTCGTATTCCCAGCCACCACCAATATCATATCCTAGTGGCTTTAATTTATCTTCTAATTCTTTTAGCTTCATTTCCTTACCTTCAACGGTCGATTGAAGAGCAATCATTACCCTCATCCTTTCACAAACGTTCTAAAATTCACCTATACATAGTGTCACCAAGGATGACATTTTTATGAGAAACGAATAAAAAGGACAAAAGTTTACATTTGTTTATCACTTTACATAGCTATTTTATTTTTGTGAAAACTAAGAGGCAAAGCTAAACATCGGGGTGTAGGAATGGATAAAGATCAAATTGAAGTATATGAAAAAATAAGGACGATGCAGGAACAATTATCACAATTACAAGCGGAGTATTGGCATCAATTTTCTAATTTAGCAACGTGGCAATTCTGGTTAATTTTTCTAGTTATGTGTGTTGCACCTTTAGTCGTTTTGTATTTTGTCATTGATAGAAAAAACATATTTCTTCTAGGTTTTTACGGTTTTAATATCCATATATGGTTTAGTTATACTGATATTTTTGGGGTTAGACAAGGTTTATGGGGCTACCCTTATCAACTAATCCCTTTTATACCTGGTAATTTATCATTAGATGCTGTACTTATCCCCGTTCTATTTATGTTTGTTTATCAATGGACCTTAAACCACAAGAAAAATTTTTATATCTATACGATAGGATTATCGCTTTTCTTGTCATTCATCTTTAAACCCATTTTAACTTTACATCATTTATTTAAATTGCATAATGGCATAAACTTCTTTCACCTGTTCTTGCTTTATTGCGTTATTTTCCTCTTATCAAAAATCATCACTAATATCTTCTTACACATGCAGAAAAATAGACAATCAGTTTAAAATTGATAAAAAGAAGGTGTCTCAAAGGTCTGTTTTTGACCTTTGAGACACCCCTTTCAATTATTGAGCCAGCCTCTTCCTTTTATTTCAAGCGAGCCTCAAGCTCAGCTTTTTCTTTTTCAAAACCTGGTTTACCTAATAGTGCAAACATGTTTTTCTTGTATGCCTCTACACCCTCTTGGTCAAATGGATTTACACCAAGTAGGTATCCACTAATGCCCACTGCTTTTTCAAAGAAGTATACTAGATATCCAAAGTAGTACTCATTTAATTCAGGAACGTTGACGATTAAGTTTGGTACGCCTCCGTCTGTATGAGCAAGCATCGTTCCTTGGAACGCTTTTTTATTAACAAAATCCATTGTTTGACCTGCTAGGTAGTTTAACCCGTCTAAATCACTTGCTGCTTCCTCAATCGTAACATGCTCGCGTACGTTTTCCACGTTAATAATCGTTTCAAAAAGGTCACGGCGGCCATCTTGAACATATTGACCCATTGAGTGAAGATCTGTAGAGAAATCAACAGACGCAGGATAAATTCCTTTGCCATCTTTTCCTTCACTTTCGCCAAATAATTGCTTCCACCACTCTGAAACAAAGTGAAGAGAAGGCTCGTAGTTCACCATTAATTCGATTGTTTTTCCTTTGTTATAAAGGGCATTACGAACAACCGCATATTGATACGATTCGTTTTCAGCTAAATTTGGATTAGAGAAGTCCTCACTTGCTGCTTCTGCACCTTTCATCATTGTTTCAATATCTAAACCGCTTACTGCAATTGGAAGCAAGCCAACAGCAGTTAATACGGAGAAACGGCCACCGACATCATCTGGAACGACAAATGTTTCGTATCCTTCTTCTGTAGCAAGCGTTTTAAGAGCTCCTTTTGCACGGTCAGTTGTAGCATAAATACGCTTACGAGCTTCTTCTACTCCATATTTCTTTTCTAAGTAATCACGGAAAATACGGAATGCAATAGCTGGTTCTGTTGTTGTACCTGATTTCGAGATAACATTAACTGAAACATCTTTTCCTTCAATAAGAGCAAGCAAATCTTTCACATAAGTTGAACTAATGTTTTGTCCAACAAAGAAAACTTGTGGCGTTTTACGCTCTTCTTTTGACAGGTTGTTATAGAATGAATGGTTTAATGCTTCAATCGCAGCACGTGCTCCTAAATAAGAGCCACCAATTCCAATTACGAGTAACACATCAGAATCGCTTTGAATCTTTTCAGCAGCTGCTTGGATACGTGAAAATTCTTCACGATCATAATTTTTCGGAAGATCGATCCATCCTAAAAAGTCACTTCCAGCTCCAGTTTTATTATGTAATGCTTCATGCGCAGCTGTTACAGCATCTTGCATGTAATCAACTTCATGTTGATTAAAAAACGTCAATGCTTTTGTATAGTCGAAACGTACTTTTTCCATCTTTCAGCCTCCATACTGTAATCTTATTCTCTTTCACTTTATCTAAAGCTTCAGAAAGAATCAAGCACTCAATATAAAGAAAATTAAGAAATATAATATATTTAACAATTTCGTAAAGATAATCGCGAACTCCAAGGAAAAAAGCCTCTCCTCGGAGCTAAGAATGTCATTTATAGAATTTTATAGTGCAGCAGTTAATATGCTTGTTACATCTTCTTTTTCTAAAGGCTTAAAGTTTCCAAACTTCCCACGGTTTGAAGCAAGCATCGCCATTTTTTCAATCTGACTATCATTTATATCGTAATCAGCTAAACGATTCGGAGCACCTAATGAAGTCCAGAATGAGGATAATTTTTCAATCCCTTCAAGAGCGATTTCTTGATCAGATTTACCTTCTGAATCTACACCTAGGACACGGGTTGCAAGTTGCACATGACGACTAATCTTTTCATCTATTGTGTAACGTAGCCAATGTGGGAATAAAATCGCCAATCCTCCCGCATGAGGGATATCATAAACTGCAGATACTGCGTGCTCCATATTATGTGTAGCCCAATCACCGCGCAAGCCCATTTGCGTGATGCCATTAAGAGCCATTGTTCCACAGTAAAGAATGGTTTCACGATGCTCTTCATTACTTAAGTCTTCGAGTAGTTTTGGAGCTGTCTCCATAACAGTTAGTAAAATTGATTCCATGATCCGATCTTGTAATAATGTGTTATCCGCCTTGTGAAAATAAGCTTCAATAACGTGACTCATCATATCAACGATCCCGTAGACTGTTTGGTCTTCCGGTACTGACAAGGTATTTTTTGGATCAAGAATTGAGAACTTAGGGAAGGAAAATGGACTACCCCAACCTAATTTTTCATTCGTTTCCCAATTAGTAATAACAGACCCAGCATTCATTTCGGAGCCTGTCGCAGCTAATGTTAAAATTGTACCAAGGGGCAAGGCGTCTGTTGGTTGAGCTGTCTTTTTAATAATATCCCAAATATCCGCTTCTGATTTAGCACCAACTGCAATTGCCTTTGAAGCATCGATAACACTTCCTCCACCTACTGCTAAGACAAGATCTATCTCATTTTCTCGGCAAGCGTCAATTCCTTTTCTTACCGTTGTTAATCTTGGGTTTGGCTCGACCCCCGCTAATTCTGTTACTTGCATTTCTGCTTCATCTAATTGTTGTAAGACGAAATCATATAAACCATTCCGTTTAATACTTCCGCCACCATAAACAAGAAGCACCTTTTTGCCGTAGTTTTTCACTTCATTTGCTAATGACTCATTTTGACCTTTTCCAAAAATTAGTTTTGTCGGATTGTTAAAAACAAATGGTTCCATGCTATCTCCTCCTATTCCCCTCCATTATTACCAAGTGAGAAGCAATTGTAAACGATTGGCACTTGTTGTTTTGCATAATTCTATTTGATCTTCACATTCTAAAGGGTGAAACACAACAAATGGAGTTGTGTAAGACAATTTTTTAATTGTCGTGACATTTATTAAATGTCTATAACCATAACTGGAGGTGAATAATGTGAGCGGTATTCAACGTACAGCATTAGTATTAGCGATTATTGGTGCAATTAACTGGGGACTAATCGGGTTCTTCCGTTTTGACCTTGTTGCAGCCATTTTCGGTGGTCAGGCAGCAGCTTTCTCACGTGTAATCTATGCCCTAGTTGGTTTAGCAGGTCTATATTGTATATCAATTCTTTTCAAACCAGATGAGGAGCTTGAACGTGTTCCTGAAACACAACGTTAATAGATAAGGGTCTGAACTCACTTGAGCGTCAGACCCTTTTCAGGTATATAAAAAAAGGTGGGGTTTTACCTTTTTTTATATACCTGAAGCCCTGTGCGCAGCCGCCGTTATCACTTCAGCCTTT
>NZ_JAKRYL010000046.1 GCF_023555415.1 Halalkalibacter alkaliphilus
GAAAATCCCTGAGATATCATGTATCTCTATTTCGCTTGGCTTTTGTTCAGTTTTCAAAGAACTCTTATGCGCTGTTTCATCAGCGACATTTATTATCTTAACATATCATTTTGTTCTACGCAACAACTTTTTAAAAGTTATTTTCTCAACTCGTTACGAACCAATCAATCGTTCGTAGCGACAAGTAATAATATATCACAATAAATAATTCTGCGCAATAGTTACTTTGGAATTAATTTTTGCGGCTAGATTTAATAATCTATCATAACCCGACACGAATAGCAACAATCATTTGTGCCGCTATACACAAATTTACGCTACAGAGATTCCCCCCCAAAAAAATTAAAAGATCAAGATGATATCGACGCAGTAAAAAATCGTATGAATGATCACTGGCTTAAATTGCAGCCGATAATAAAGAAAATAGAAAAATACTCGTAGCAGAATATTAGAGTTTAATTTGATGTTTTTATAGATGAATACATTGCAGCAGATCATACTTTCTCGGTAAATTTATCATCGGTCTGACCCTTAATTAGTTCATTTAGATACTCCCTAAGATTCACTTGTACTTTTTATCCATCACAACATAAGGGTTTATTTTTCCCGTTATGTCCTTACCAATCTTTTTCGCATCCCAGTTCGTATCCTTATATTCGTTTTCTGCCAAACTAATTGCTTCTTTTTGATTGGGGGCAGATACGATACATTCATAATCCTCGGATTTTAAATGGAAAAAGTATAATGGAGGGTGTTTAATATATTTTCGTAACCCAATAATTTGTTCAATCTTATTTTCAAATTTTTTAAGATTGTGAAGCGAATGTTTCTCCCCTAATAAATATGTTGTATCCTCCCCTAAATAGTGATTGACTTCCTTATCAAACCCATCTTGGAAGATGACACGTGTAACACAGGAAGACTGATCTGTCGCAAACATATCCGGTTCTGGATAGGTGAATGAGCGAAAATTGAACTCTTCCAATAATGCCTCTAACTTTTTAATTTTATTATTGGGAATTTTAAACTCTATTTCACCTAAACAAGCAACATACATTTCCCCACGCCATTTAACAGTACCATCATGATCAACTTCCACATCAAATACAGGACAGTCCCCATAGCATGGAGTTCTAGAAAGAAAGATTTTGTTGAACATGCTTGCACCCTCCTCTGCAACACTAGTTTATAAGAGCAACGCCTGAAAATATAAAAATTCCTCTAATACTCTACATAAACCATCCCGCTCAAATTATGTACATTGAAGTTATCACTTCTGCAACCTCAATTTATACGCTTCGTCTATAAAACTAGTTATCTGATCTAAATGATCAACCCACTCTAACCTTATATACAATTCACCAGGAGTTAACCTCACCGGGTCAGATTTTTCATACACTTGACCAAGCATTTCATCTATTTTCTTTTGCATTTTTTTCGCTGTTTCTGTGTGAAGTTTTTTTCCTAAATGAAGGACAAAGCAAACCTTCCTTGCTGAAGTTATTGTTGCGAATTTGTATGAGCCTTTCTTGCTTACATAACCTATGCAATCGGTACGAACCCCATTTTTATATCGTTGATGATAGTCCTCAACTTCATCTCTATATGGACTCATTTTATAAAGATAATCATCAATTTCTTTTGCTAACATTCTCGCTTTCTCTGTTTTAAACAAGCTATAAAAATACTCTTTTGATTTCTTAGTAACAACTCTTTCGTCTGCAACCCAACTGAAATAAAGATTAACTCCACTTACTACTACTGGACCAACAACGGTATCCTTCTCACATACCAAATTAAACAATTCAACAAATTCAGCATAGTCATTAAACCATTTTCCTTCCTCACTAAAAGAATGGACGAGCATCAGAGCGTTTTTCGCATTCACTTTTTTTGCTTCTTTTATTGCCGAGGCTGTTCGATGAAGCAATTGATATCTTATATTCTTTGTCTCGTCTTCTTGAAGATTTAACAAATCCACTAAGTACCTTAGTCTTTTTCTTTTTCCTTCACTAGGATTTTCACCTTTCCAGACTGAAACTTTTTCACCAAAAGTTTCAGAGACCTTCGCTTCTACCATGATTGTCATTAATTCCCCATCCGCTTTAGCGAGAAGGTAGAGATCGTTTTGAGAGTTTGCCCCTCCACCTGGTAAAGAAACCTTGTATTCAGGGAATCCATATAATATGTTCACGTTTTGAAAAAGAGGGAGATTACTCTCCTTAAAAACCTTTTCCACGCAAGATGGCAGATTTTCAGCTTCTTCCCAACAATTTGCTAGTTCGTATGCAGAATAACTTGGTTTCCACTGATTATCAGGATCTACTAATAATTCTTTCCATGAACTTATGCCTTTTGATGGAACAAAGTATTTCCCCATATTTACCTCCAACAATACTAATATGAATCCAAGTTAAGTAGCAGCAAGTACTTCCTTTAAAAAAACATCTAGTTCATCTTCTACTATAAATTTAAAGGAATAGCCATAATTAATAGGCGTTTTCCCTTTATTTATTTGTTTCGGGAACTTCCTAAACCCAGTACTATAACGCTCCTCCCCTATACTTTTAAAATTGTCCTTTATCGTCTCTGGATTCATAACGATAGTAATCTCTTTCTTATTCGGAAGCAAATAGATGATTTCTTTATTAGAACTATGAACAAATTCGGTTGCTTTACTTGACGTGTGATCTGAAGTAAAGTGATTCTCTTTAAAGACATTATTAATTCTTTCCGTTTTTTGAATCAGCTCAATGTCTACGTCTTTGGCGTCATTAGATTCAGAAAACGTTTGCTGGTTATTTCCTTTGTTTGTTTCATTGTTTAAACTATCAATCTTTTGTTCAAAAAACGCTTGTATATTGTCTATCTTAGCTAGAGTTTGCTCTAAATACGGCTTAATCAAACTTTCCAGTTCCTTAGGATCAATTGCAGAATCTGAGGACATTTTTGGAAGTTGATAACGAGGCGCTTCAAAGTCATACTTAACATATACTTGCATGTACCAAATACTAATTTCAAATAAAAACTTATGAACTTGTAAGACATCAATGATATCCGCTTCTTTAATTTCGTGTGTAGCTTTATTACCTTTTTTTCTAATTAATTCTAATTTCGAATAGATTTCCTCATCTATTGCGTTTTGGCGATGTAATTTATGAATCCTTTCATAGTGCTTTAGTGGAAAGACTTCCTCAAGTCCTTCTTGTTCACTGATCATCTTTACTAACTCTTCACTATACAGTCGAGCTTGCATCATAGCTGCATGAGGCTGATCAAATAAATGATTTTCTATTCGATGAGCAAGCTCTGATAAGTCTTTTGAAAATTGTTGTACAAATGTAAAAATGGATTGCTTTTGCATGTGAATGTACCACCTGTTATTTTTTGTTAGAACTATTATCATTCTACCATAAAAAACAAGTTTTACTTTTTACAGAGTTGGACTTACATTCTATCGTATTTAATAAGGAACTCTAACTTATGTTTTTCTCTTACATTAGAGCAACTTATTGAAACTCGCCTCCGATATTATTTCTTAAGAAGCATTTGAATTACTTGTCGCCCTAGCGTTCTGGTGTTTTTCTGTTTGCCATTTGCTCTCTCAAGTTCAATCGCCAATCCTTTATCTTTAATAATTTCTCTGAGCATCCCTTTTGTATTAGCTACTTCTTCCCCATCGCTATCTATAATCAAAATGCTCCCCGTACTCATTCTCTTAATTGTAAAACCAACACCATCGAGTTCACCCTCAACTGTTTGTATTACATCACCAGCCAATGAGCGGCCTCGCTCTTTTACTGTTATATTAATCGTTTCATCTATGTGAACAATCAGCGCTTTTAACGTATGTCGCATATACTCACTTATTGGGTTAATACGAGCTTCATGTTCCAGACGCAGAACATTTCTCAGCATATCTGAGATTGTTACCATATCCATTTCTTCATTAGATCTTGTCCAGTACTTCCAAGCTTTTTTGTGTTTTCCAAGTGTTTCTTCATCCAAATTGTTATATTCAGCTTGCAGCTTAGAGCTGTTAACAAATGGAGTTAAAAACACCATAACAATCAAAGTTCCATCTGAATCAACATCTAATTCAATCCCTTGAAACTCATTCAAAAACTGTTCATCTTGCGCAGCGCGAGGGTTGATTTTGTTTTCTATACAAATTCGATACTTCTCTACATACTCATCTTCCAAGCTCACTAATTCTTTCTTAAATAAACTAACCCGAATATCAATAGTTCGAACAGATCCATTGCTTAGCTCATATGATTCTTCTAATCTGACGTCAACTTCATCCCAAGCTTCATTAGCTAACCCAAGCTCACCAGTAGAATCCAATAAAAGGAGAAATTCTTTCAAAACAGTATCCCCTAACCCGTGGGATTCTCTTGGATTTAGCAAATAAGCTAAGATTGCCGACATATTTTCTTCATTTAATCGACCTTTTCCTTGTGATAGTGCGGAAAATATATTCATAGTTTAACTCCTCGATTCAATATTGATTTCTTACTTATTAATAATGAAGCCAGCTAAACTAAAACAGCTCAACTGACTTCTTCAAATCTATCGCAACTTAAACCAAACTTCTGCATCACTTCGGCGTTTAAACGCTGCAAGTGGGTTGTCATCGTCTTTATCAACAAGGAAATACGTATACCCCTCACGTTCTGCTCCTTCATACATCTCATTCCATAAGTCCGGCTCTAGCCCCGAGACAGAAACAAAGTCATCGTACGAATTCCCTGCTGCACTGACTGCATCAAATTGTGCATGATTCAAATCAAACGGTTCTTCCTCAACTTCATGTACCTTTACATAAAACTTCGCTAACACGTATTCTTGATTGTCACCTGGTTCATCATTAAATGGATTGCCTTTTTGAACAAGCTCCCAAGCTTCATCTCCACTAATAACCTCTAGCATCTCCATTTCTACCTGCACATTTCCATAAAAAAGATCTCGGTACTCCAAGGATACACGTTCTCCAATTGTAAGTGGGTTGTTACGTGTACCCACTTCATTCGTTTCTTCTTCTGAAGAGTCCTCTTCGTTTTCTTTATTGTTCACTTCTTCAAGTGTGGCTAACAATTCTTTGGGAGGGATGTCTGCTGATAACAGCGTTCGTAGTTCATCATACGATTCGCGCATATCTTCATCTTCAACGAGCGGACTAAAAATCCAGCCTAGTTTTTCTTCATAGATAAAGAATACCATTTCCTCAATTTTACCAGCGTCATCTTGAAGTCTTGCCAACGTAATGACTCCTACTTCTCCATCTTCTTCATGTTCCATTGACTCAATAATGGCAAACTGATTTGCATCAACCGTTGTAATCTCTGATTCTTCTGTAAAACCACTTATGAGATGAAACAGCGGTTGGACGTCTGGATGAATATAGTCTTCAATAGCCTTGTCACGAGCCTCCATATCAGTTGTATAAAACTGTTCAACAAAACTCTTAATCATTTGTTCTTGATCTGTTAAATCACTCTTTTCTTCCATCCAATTGACTTCTGTTTCTGACTGTTCACTTGCTTGAGTTTCATCATCAACCCTTTCAACCGTAGCTTCTTCTCCACAACCAGTAATCACAACTGTAGCAGCTACCACTGACATCAAAAACGCACTTGCTTTTTTCATTTTTGTATTCCCCCTTTGAATGTGATTTACATTCATAGGATATCAAGAGGAAATGACAGCATATTGTCAGCGAACAAATGTTTCATTGATAAATTTTCAGCCAGTCTGTTAACACTTGCTTCATTTTTTCTCGGTAATGAACAGGTTCAAGAATTTCCGCATCCGTTCCGTACTGCATAATCCATTGTAAAAACTCCCGGTCATGATTAAGGTTAACTTCAAATAGCAAGCTTCCATCACTTCTCTCGGTTAACTTTGGTGTTACAAATAGTTCCTCTTCCTTTACATAACGAGCAACGTTCGAGCTAAATAGCACTTTAAAATGAATCTTGTCCGTTCCTTGAATAATTGACCAAGTATGTTGAAAGTATTCTTTCACATTAAAATCTTTCTTTTCAAATGATTGATCTGTTTCATTCACTTCAAGCATTCTGCTTAAACGAAATGTACGAATCCCCTTTTTCTCATGACAGAATGCTATCAAATAAAATCGATGATCACGCGGAATTAAATAATAAGGGTCAAGCAATCGTTCTGTCGTTACATCTCGACTTTGTGTGTGATAGACGACCTTAATAGATTTTGAATTCATAATAGCTTGAATGACCGGTGAGAGGAAGTTGGACTGCTCCTCTTGGAAAGCAGGAGTCCCCATTTGAATGATTGAGACCATTTTCTGAAGAACATCTTGCATGTCGCTTTTCTCTTTTTGGTGAGTAGCCATTACCTTTTCATAGGCAGAGTAAAAGTCTGGTGGAATGAGGTGGTTAATAGGATCAAGGATTTTCGGCATCATACCAAATGCAACAGCCTCTTCTTCCGTCCAATCTAGAGGATAGAGAGAAAAATTCCCTACAAACCGATTCCCCTTCCCATACCCATCGCTCATAATAGGAACACGCGCAGCACTTAGCATTTCCAAGTCTCGATAAATGGTTCTCTCAGTCGTTTCACACCTCTCGGCTAGCTCTTTTGATTTGATGCCAGGGCTTGATTGAATAAGATTAATGATACGAATGAGTCTGATTAATCGGTCGGACATGGGATCATCCTTTCTATGTATTTTAATAACACATTGCCCATCAATAGGGTGCAAACAATTCTCTTTTAATTGAATAGACATACTCGTCCCTCTTACTTGTTTCTATCATTCTACAACTTACTCTGTCCTCCTGTATATTTTTAACATTTTCTATTCTGTAATTTAGATTACTCACTCTTCGAAAAACCAAGATGTAAATATAAATAAGACCTCTAGCATTTTTCAAAGCTAGAAGTCCCACCCTTCTATCATTATGGCTTTAATACTACTTTTATTGAATCTTGACCGTTTGCAGATATGTTAAAAGCTTCTTCAAAATCTTCTAGCTGATAGTGATGAGTGACAATTTTTTGAGCATCTACTAAGCCACGTTCTAGCAAATCAATAGCAATTGGATATGTATACGGGCTTATATGTGCACCTAATACATCAAGTTCTTTTCGATCACCAATAACACTCCAGTCAGCAGTCGTTGCTTCTCCAAACACACTAAACTCTACAAATCTTCCAAGTTTACGAATCATTTTTAACCCTTGAGTAACAGCAGACGGATGGCCTGATGTCTCGATATACACATCACATCCGTATCCATCTGTCAAATCTTGAATTTGCTGCAAGGCATCTGTTTCACCCGGATTAATAACGATATCTGCTCCATATTTTTTTGCAAGTTCCAATCGATCGTTCTTCATATCTAATACAATTAGTTTTTTTGGTGTTTTCAAATGCGCAATTTGAATCATAAATAACCCTAAAGGACCTGCTCCTGCAATGACAACCGTATCATCAAGTTCAATTTTCCCTCTTTGGACCGTATGAATCGCACAAGCTAATGGCTCAATCATCGATGCTGCTTCTAGAGATAAACTCTTAGGGATTTTGTGAACTCTTGCATTGCTTGGATATTTCATGTATTCGGCCATACCGCCTTCTGCAATTTCCTTTTGGAAGCCAAACATGTCATGAACTTCACACATCCAATATTCTCCTCGCTTACAGTAGCGGCATTTTTCACAAGGTAATATTTGTTCAGCAATTGCCAAGTCCCCTATTTCGAGATTGTATTTCTCCGCTGCACCTTCCCCTAATTCTACTACTTCTCCAAAGAACTCATGTCCTGGGATGACAGGTCCTTTTACCCATTGAGGATTGAATTCATCTCCCCAGTACATTCCTGCCCCTTTAAAACATTTAATATCACTCGCACAAACACCACACGCTATTACTTTTACAACAACTTCTCCTCTTCCAGCTTTTGGTATCGGCCGTTCTTCTAGGCGATAATCATATGGTGCATGCGCTACAATTGCTTTCATAGTATTTGTCATAGTAGGACCTCCGGTAAATTTATATTTTTAATGTATAAAACTATTTCGTAACTAAATTATGATTTGCTTTGTTTGGCAGACTTTCAATTATTGAATGAATCGTGGATTGCCACTCAGAGTAATATTTCGCACTTAACGTTTCATCCATTTTTGTTGAGTATGAAATTTGAGAATAATTGAGATTTCTGACAACATCGATTGAATCCCAAAACCCTGTCCCTATTCCTGCTAAGTAAACCGCCCCCATTGAGGAAAGTTCAGCGACATTTGTTTTCACTACTGTTAACCCTAAAATATCTGCCTGAAATTGCATCAAGAATTCATTTTTCGTCGGACCACCGTCTACCCTCAGTTCTTTGAGCTTTATTTTCGCCTCATTATGCATAAGCTCAATCACATCTTTTATTTGGTAAACAATGCTTTCCATTCCCGCTCTAACAATATGACATTTATTGGTGCGACGTGTGATACCAGAAATAGATGCTTTTATAAACGGATTCCAATATGGGGCACCTAGACCTAAAAACGCCGGAATAATGTATACACCGTCATTGTCTTTAATCGAAATTGCCATCTTTTCAGCTTCCTCAAAGCTATCAAATAAACCTAAGTTATCTTTTACCCACTTTAACGTGTCCCCTGTGCTATGGATAATTCCCTCTAAGGCGTAATGAACCGTTCCATCAAAAGCATATGCAATGGTGGTCATTAGTCCTTCGGTGGATTTGATTGGTTTTTTCCCTGTGTTCATCATTAGCGAAGAACCAGTACCGTAAGTCGCTTTGATCATTCCTTCCTCAAAACACATCTGACCTAACAATGCACCATGAGAATCACCGATAATACCACTAATGGGGAGTACTAGATCAGTAAGATCTTCTGTGTACCCAAATATTTCATTTGAAAACTTTACTTCAGGTAGCATTGTGAAAGGAATGCCAAATATCTCAAGAAGTTCGTAATCCCACGTTAAATCATAAATATTAAATAGCAATGTCCGACTTGCATTCGTATAATCAGTCGCATGGACACTCCCATTCGTGAGCTTCCATATTAACCAGCTATCCACCGTACCAAGTAGAAGCTCACCCTTTTCAGCCTTTGCCCTTGCCCCTTCAACATGGTCAAGGATCCACTTCACCTTTGTTGCTGAAAAATAAGGATCTAACGTTAAACCTGTTTTTTCATTGACTAGCTGCTCAAATCCTTGGTCTTTTAACTCTTTACAATCATCGGCGGTTCTCCGGCACTGCCAAACAATTGCATTATATACAGGTAATCCTGTTGTTTTATCCCATACGACAATCGTTTCACGTTGATTCGTAATGGAAAGTACATTGATGGTATTGATGTCAATCCCTTTTGACTCTACTAACTCGCCTAGTAAGCTCTTAACATTTTGATAGATTTCGATTGGATCATGCTCGCACCATCCGGCCTCCGGATAATATTGTTGATGCTCTTTCACTTTTTTTGTGATGATTTCACCTTTTTTATTGACCAGTTTCACTTTCGTTCCAGACGTACTTTGATCTATGGCGAGAATGTAATCTTTGCTCATCACGTCACCTCATTGTTTCATTAACATGTCAATAGCGATGCGCTTGATATTCTCCGTGCTTAACCCATAATACTGAAACACTTCTGCTGTTTTTCCAGTAATAGCTGGCTCATCGGGGATCCCCAATATTTTCAAAGGAATCGGATGAGCTTGTGACACTACTTCGGCTACAGCTGATCCTAGACCACCATGGATACTATGCTCTTCAACTGTAATGATGTGTCCAGTTTCTTGTGCTGCTTTTACGATAGCTTCCTCATCAAGCGGTTTAATCGTATGCATATTGATCACTCGACAATCAATTCCCTCCTGCTCTAATGTTTCTGCTGCATCCAAGGCAACTCGAACAGTCTCGCCACTTGCAATAATCGTTAAATCTTTCCCCGCTCTCATTGTAACCGCTTTTCCTATCTCAAAATCGTACTCCTCTGATACATAGCAATCTTCAACTGGATTACGACCAATCCTTACATAAACCGCCTTATCATAATGGACTAATGCTTCAATCATTTTCTTTGCTTCATGACGATCAGCTGGCATCATGACATCTAATCCAGGTATCGCACGAGTAACAGCTAAGTCTTGTAACGAGTGATGGGACATTCCAAGCGCACCGTAACTTACCCCTCCACTGATTCCAATCAGTTTTACATTTGTACGAGAATACGCAACATCAACCTTAATTTGCTCAATGCTTCTCATACTTAAGAAACAAGCCGGAGATGCTACAAATGATTTCTTTCCCGAATGGGCTAAGCCAGCTGCAATTCCAACGATGTTTTGTTCTGCTATTCCTACTTCGACAATTTGATCAGGCAATTCCTCACCAAATTGCACCATCGAAGCTGATCCCCTCGAGTCACTTGTGAGAACAATAATATCTTTATCCTTTTTTCCTAATTGTAATAACGTATCACTAATTGCTTTTCTATTAGCAATTTTGTTTCCAGCAGCTGGTTTTAACAGAATATTTCTCATACTAATACCTCCAATTGTTGAGAGAGCTCTTCCACTGCTAATTCATACTCTTCTTTTGTAGGAACGCGATGATGCCATCCAACTTGATTTTCAGCAATGGAAATTCCTTTCCCCTTTACTGTATTAGCAATCACCATTGTCGGCTTCCCAACTGTTTGCGGTAGTTTTGAGAACGTATGAACTAATTGCTCTATATCATTTCCATCCACTTCGACTACTTCCCAGCCGAAACTTCTCCATTTACTACCTAACGGCTCAATGCTCATTACATCTTCTGTATTTCCAGTAATTTGCAAATTGTTACGATCAATAATCGCTACTAAATTATCAAGCTTGTATTGAGAAGCTGCCATTGCTCCTTCCCATACCGAACCTTCCGCTTGTTCGCCGTCTCCCATCAACGTATACACTTTATAAGACTTTCCATCCATCTTAGCAGCCAATGCCATTCCAACTGATATCGACAACCCATGACCTAAAGCACCAGTATTCATTTCCACACCTGGAACTTTGTTATTTGGGTGGCCAATTAATCTTGAGTTATATTGAGAAAAAGTCTTTAGTTCTTCCTTTTGAAAGAACCCTTTATCCGCCAATATTGCCCAATACGATTCAACGGCATGCCCTTTACTCTGAACGTAGCGATCACGATGTTCCCACGTTGGATTTGTTGGATCAATGTTCATAATTTTATAGTAGAGAACCGTTAAAATATCAGTAATTGATAGTGACCCACCTGTATGTCCAGCTCCAGACTCATAAATCATCTTTAAAAGCTCCATTCGTATTTCCGTCGCTTTTCTTTTTAGTTGTAAAATCTCACTCATGAAAATCCCTCTCAATCTAAGTTAAAATTTTGAATATTGGCAAAATATAAAATACATTAGCTTGTTAATTTTTTTCTATATTTATCAATTCCTACAGCGAATAAAATAACAATACCCATAATTACTTGCTGCCAGAATGCTGATACGTTGAGAATAACTAATCCATTTAATAAGGAAGCGATAAAAACAGCTCCAATTAAGGTTCCTAATATTCCACCTACTCCACCTTTTGTGAGACTCGTTCCTCCAATAACTGTTGCTGCTATCGCCATAAGCTCAAATGTTGTCCCCGCAACCGGTTGGGCTGAGTTTAACCTCGCCATTAAAACAATTGCACCTACCGATGTGAGAAAACCCGAAATGGAAAAGACCAATATTTGGACCATTTTTACATTGATCCCTGAAAGTCTCGCAGATTCTTCATTATCACCAGTGGCATAAATTTTACGACCAACCGTTAACCTAGTTAACACAATGTAACAAACAAAATAAGTGAGTAACATGAGCCATACAATATTTGGAATAAATAAGAAACTTCCAGAAGAGAGGACTCGTAACCCTTCAGGTAAACCTACAATTGCCTGACCTTCTGAAATGACATAGGCCGTTCCCCGAAATAGCCACATTGTAGCTAACGTAACAATAAAGGCCGGTAACCCCATAAAAGCAACGAAAAAACCATTAAACGCTCCTAAAAGAGTTCCAAGAATTAACGCAACCACAATTCCAAGAAACAAACTTCCGGTACTTAGCATTACTTCTGCACTAACAATCGATGTAAGAGCTAACGTCGACCCAACTGATAAATCAATTTGACCTGCAATGATGACAAATGTCATCCCTGCAGCTATGATGGCATTCGTTGCAGATTGTATTAAAATATTCTGTAAATTTCCTGCCGTAAAGAAAACAGGTGACAACATTGAAAAGATCGTTAATAGAATAAAAAGTCCAACAAATGTCCCTAATCCACCTAATAACTGCTTTTTCAATTTAAAGCCAAGTGATTGATTTTCAGTTAATTGTAATTCCATTTCGTCTACCTTCCCTTCGAAGTAATTCGACTTAAAATATTATCATGACTAATTTCGTTCGTTTGTAACTCATTTGTTATCTCCCCTTTTGACATGATCAACACTCGATCACACACATCGACAAGCTCTTCAACCTCTGAAGAAATAACAATGGCTCCGTTTCCGTTTCTAGCAAACTCTTTAATCATTTTATAAATTTCTACTTTTGCAGCTACGTCAACTCCCCTAGTAGGCTCATCAAAGATAATTAACTTACACCCTGCATGAAGCCATTTAGCAATCGCTACTTTCTGCTGATTCCCTCCACTCAAGTTACCGACAAGTGTATCGGCGTTTCCTTTAATCCCCATATTACTGGCATATTTACTAAACACATCAGTTATTTTCTTCTTATTCATCACCATCGTTTTACTAACTGGTTTCATATCAGTTAGTATGATATTCTCCTGAATCGACCTCCCTAAATTCAAGCCATCCTCTTTTCTATTTTCACTTAGATACCCTATCCCTTGTTCAATGGCATGAGCTGGGTTACGTACCTGAATGTTCTTACCTTCTAAAAATATCTCACCTTGAATCCCTTGATCTGCACCAAATATCATCCGTGCCAGTTCCGTTCTTTTAGAGCCAATCAATCCACCGATTCCTAACACTTCGTTCTCATATACATGGAAAGAGACATCCTTTATAAATTGGCTATCCGTAATTTTTTTCGCTTCAAAAAGCTTCATCCTGTTATCTATTTTTACTGAAACGTCTATATCTCTTGTTTTCTTTTGAAAAACCTTACCTGTCATAGACTCGACTAATTGATTTTTTGTTATTTCATTTATATTTAATTGTTCAATGAATTTTCCATCTCTCATTACAACTGCCTTATCACAAACTTCGAAAATTTCATCCATCCTGTGAGATATATAGATAATGGAAACACCATGTTGTTTTAGAGAATTTATCACGTCAAACAATCGACTCGTTTCCTCTGACGTAAGAGAAGTTGTTGGTTCATCCATTATTAAAATTTTGCAATCAACCGCCAATGCTTTTGCAATTTCAACCATTTGTTTTTCAGGTAATGCTAATCTCCCAACCTTTTCTTTCACATCAATATATTTAGCTTCTAATTTTGCTAGCTGTTTGTTTGAATCTTTATATAGTTTTTTATAATCAATGAAACGAGGAAATTTAGTTAGAAGTGGTTCATTGGTTAAATAAATATTTTCGCCTACCGTCAATTCAGATAGAACACTTAATTCTTGATAGATAATTCCTACACCATATTTTTTTGCTTCATTTGGAGTATATTTGCTTGGAAGAGGTTTTCCATCAATGAAAATATCACCTCCATCTCTAGTTTCTGCACCACTTAAAATTTTCACTAACGTCGATTTTCCAGCTCCATTAATGCCCATTAAGGCAACTACTTCTCCTTTGTTAACGGAAAAAGAGACATTATCGACAGCTTTCACTCCTGGATATTGCTTTAAAATATTTTTAAACTCCAATAAAGGTGTCTGTTCGTTAGCCCCCATACTCTACCTCCTCGTAAATCATTATTGTAGATAAAGGGCTTACATAAAGCCCTTTATCTACAACTGGTGAATATTAATAGCCTTTATCTGTAATTCCTATTAATGGGAATCTTTCTGCTGCATACTCGTAAATTGTTTGATCCGTTAGACCTTCGACTAATTCGCTTGTTACAAGTGTTGTTGGGTAAATCAATTCTCTTTCAAATTTATAATTTTCATTTAGAACCAATGCCGTTGCAATTCTAGGTCCCATTACACCTTCATCTATGTTAGGTAGAGCTACAAAAGCATCTAAGGATCCATCAAGAACTAGATTTACAGCATCTAAAATACCATCATATCCAACTAAAATGAGATCTTCCGCTTTTCCAGCATTTTGAGCTGCATTTACCATCCCTACAGCCATTTGATCATTACTAGCAAAAATCGCATCAATTTCTGGATTTGCCGTTAACATATTTGTCGTAACATCTGCCGCTAAATCTGAACGCCAATCTGCACTAGCTTCAGCCACCACTTCAATGTCTGGGTATTCAGCCATCGCTTTTAAAAACCCTTCTTTTCGGTCAACCCCAGTAGATTGAGCTAATAGCCCTGTAATCAATCCAACTTGGCCTTTGCCCCCTAATTGTTCTGCAATATATTTCCCTGCTTTATAAGCACCTTCCACATCATCCGCTCCAACATAGGCATCATACATACTTGGGTCGCTTATTCTCGTATCGAAGTTTACAATTTTAATTCCTGCTTCACGGGCTTTTTCAATAGCAGGAATTATCCCATCAGAGCTAGTAGCGGAAATAACGATTGCATCAGAACCTTTTTGAATCGCTTGCTCAACAGTTGCAACTTGGTTTTCAAGATCTACTTCTTCTTGTGGAAGAGAGATTTCTAAGTTTACTCCTAGATTCGCTGCTTCTCTCTTAGCAAAATCAGCAACCGAAATCCACCATGGGTTATTCAATGTTTTCCCAATCCAAGCGATATTAATTTCCCCACTTGCTCCCTCACTATTTGTTTCGTCACTTACTTCTGTAGATGCTTCATTGCCAGATTGGCACCCCCATAAAGTGATGGCTAACATTAGTACAGAAATTGAAACCAAAAATCTTCTCATCTTTCATCCCCCTATTGACTAAATTTTTTTATATTTAAGAAGCTGGGAAAATCCCCCTTCCAAATATCTAAATATCACATAAAACCAAACACAATTATGAAGCGCTTTCATAATATGGATTAAATTTTAGACCAAAGCTAATCCGCATATGACTTTGTATGTAATTAAAATAATATATTCATGCCAAACTAAATTTTTTTAATGATATTCCAAAAAAAATTTATTCATCCTGAATATAAGATTATTTTTTATATGTTCAAGTAAAATGCCTTGTAGCAAAACTTAGCCATTTTTTAAATTTCTGAATCTTCTCCTAAATAGTAAATCACATTTTGTTCTCAGTCAATACTAAAACCGAAAATTTTTTAGTTGTTTTTTATTTTAATTAACTAAAAAATTTTATGTTCGTGTTATAATTAATTACACAAACTATAAATTTCACTTTTTTTGCTATTTGGATAAAAACCTATTTCATACTATATAATAAAGTGAAACTAGAAAGGTTGGATTTTATGAAAATTAAAGATATCGCGAAGCTAGCAAATGTTTCTATCTCTGCAGTATCATTAGCTCTGAACAACAAACCAGGGATCAGTCAAGAAAAAAGAGCTAAAATATTAAAAATTGTAGAAGAAGAAGGCTATGTTCAGAAATCCCTTATGCCAATTAATCAGCCAATTCAAACAAACAAGAAGGTAGTCCACTTTGTAGCATGTACCAATCCAGGGATCGTAATAGAACAGTATGAATCACTCCCATTTTTTACTGAATTAATCAAACATATTAGAGATATTTTGTTTCCAAAAGGCTATTCACTCATGTTCTCTTCCATTAACTTAGATAATTTACAAGATGAAATTAAAATAATCAGTAGTGAAAATGGTTGTAACGGAATACTATTATTAGGAACAGACTTAAAGAAAGAACAGATAGAATTTATTGCTTCGCATCAACCTAACATTGTTGTACTTGATACTTGTTTTGAAACATTAAATGTAGATTTTATTAATATGAATAGTGTTCTCGGTGCCTATCAAGCGACAAATCACTTAATTGAATTGGGGCATAAACGGATTGGATATATTCAGTCAAACGTTCGAATTCAAAACTTTGACCTGAGAAAAAAGGGGTTTCTACAAGCATTAGAGGAAAGCAATTTATCAGCTTTAGATAAAGATTATTTATCAATGGCTCCAACAGTTTTAACATCTCAAGAGGAATTTAAAGAGGAAATAATGAAAAGACGTAACGATCTTCCAACAGCTGTAATTTGTGAATCAGATTATCTAGCTATTAGTTTTATTAAGAGTTTAACAGAGGTGGGGATTAAAGTTCCCGATGAAATATCTGTAGTTGGTTTTGATGATATTCAAGAAGGCCAAATCCTAACTCCAGAGCTAACTTCTGTCCATGTTTTTAAAGAAAAGATGGCTTCATTAGCAGTTGATAGAATTATTGAATTGATGGAAGGTGGCACTGACAAAAAAATGAAACTTATTGTCGATACTAAGATAGCGGAAAGAAAATCTTGTAGACAATATGTCTCCACGAAAGACTTAACTCAAAAAAACTAATGCCTGTTATCGTGAAATACCTTTTACTATATAGTAAAGGGTATTTCATTTTTACTTACCTTACTCAATAGATTTTCCTTCTCCCCAACCTACTTGCTCTTAACTAAAACACGATATAAGGAGCTTTAGAAAGCAGCCTACTCTTTCACTTTACTTAGCTTCAACAGTCGTTCTAATCCATTCGCATGGACAACAGCACTTTTCACAATATAATTTGATTTTGCTAATCGATAGGTGCCTGGCACGATTTTGAATTCATAATAGCTTGAATGACCGGTGAGAGGAAGTTGGACTGCTCCTCTTGGAAAGCAGGAGTCCCCATTTGAATGATTGAGACCATTTTCTGAAGAACATCTTGCATGTCGCTTTTCTCTTTTTGGTGTGTAGCCATTACTTTTTCATAGGCGGAGTAAAAGTCTGGTGGAATGAGGTGGTTAATAGGATCAAGGATTTTCGGCATCATACCAAATGCAACAGCCTCTTCTTCCGTCCAATCTAGAGGATAGAGAGAAAAATTCCCTACAAACTGATTCCCCTTCCCATACCCATCGCTCATAATAGGAACACGCGCAGCACTTAGCATTTCCAAGTCTCGATAAATAGTTCTCTCAGTCGTTTCACACCTCTCGGCTAGCTCTTTTGATTTGATGCCAGGGCTTGATTGAATAAGATTAATGATACGAATGAGTCTGATTAATCGGTCGGACATGGGATCATCCTTTCTATGTATTTTAATAACACATTGCCCATCAATAGGGTGCAAACAATTCTCTTTTAATTGTATAGACATACTCGTCCCTCTTACTTGTTTCTATCATTCTACAACTTACTCTTTCCTCCTGTATATTTTTAACACTTTACATTCTGTAATTTAGATTACTCACTATCTAGTTACTACATAATCCAATACAAAAAGAGACGCTCCTAAAACTAAAAGGATGCGTCTATAACGGGTAGGTGGTATATATTAATTTTTAGCTATGGGTGAAGAAATTAATTTAGTCCAAGCGACATAAGAAACAGATTCATGCTTCAACCTCAAATGTTCAAAGAGAATCTGGGACACCTTTCCTATCCTCTTGCTTTCTTGCTTTGATTATTATATTATTCATTAGTTATTTAACTTTTTTAATATTAACCCCAACCCTCCTCCAACCCCAACTCCCATTACAATCATTAATAGGATTAACTGAACAGTGGTTAATGTTTCTAGGTTAAGAGCTATAACTGCTCCTAGTACTCCTATGATTCCTGCCATTACCCAACTTAGTAAAAAAATTTGCCATCTTTTCATTAAATACTCGCTCCCTATCGCGCATTATCCATCAAAAATACTCACAGGAATAAATTGCGGTATTATCTTTAATTATATATCTTTTTTCAACCACCATACACCCGCACACTCAGGAATTAGTAAGCTTTTCTTTTATCACTTTATTTGCAACAAGGTCGTCGCAAAGAAGACTCTGGTTAAATTATCAGCTTCATTAGATGCTGCTCCTTCTAGCGCGCTCCTATTATGTAGCGTAGTCCGTCTCTCCTATTTCCTGCGGAGCGTGCCCTGCCTGGCAACGCCCTGGCTCACCCTTTCTCTTCTACGGGAAGGTTATTCATGGAGTTGTTCTTAGAAGTAATTCAAGTTACTTTACGAAGAGAAAGGGTTCGGACTCACTTCTTTTCTTCTACAAGGAAGGCACGATGCTTTTCTTAGAAGCACTCTTGAAGCTTACGAAAAAAAGAAGTTCGTCTCACAGGGGGACACGATGTTTTTTCAGAGAAGTATAATCACGTTGTAGATATCGGCCCATTCGAGGAAGGTTCTCTTCCTCCGGAACAGAGCTCTTCATCGCCTTGAGCATTCTGTTTATGCGCACT
>NZ_JAKRYL010000047.1 GCF_023555415.1 Halalkalibacter alkaliphilus
TCTTGAAAATCCCTGAGATATCATGTATCTCTATTTCGCTTGGCTTTTGTTCAGTTTTCAAAGAACTCTTATGCGCCGTTTCATCAGCGACATTTATTATAATAATATAACGTCGCGTTCTGCGCAACAACTTTTTTGAAAGTTATTTTCGCAACCTCCACCGAATCAATCATTCTTTCGTGGCGACAAGAAATAATATATCACAAATTACAATTCTGCGCAATAGTTAATTTGAAATTAATTTTTGCGACTAGATTTAATAATCTATCATACTTCGAAACGAATAGCAACAACATTTGCGCTACTACACTTTACTACAGTACTTTTATTTAAACTTTACCCAACACAAGAAAAGAAGATTACTCTTTACATAAGTAAGCTTCTCCCATCACCTTTTCCATATTCACGCAAATAATGGTGTAATGAATGACGAAGGTTCTTCAAAAAGGAATACTTGTTACTACATCATCGTTGCTGAGAATCTTGCTATTTCTTTCATTTCTTTTGTTACACTCCCAGAGGTAATTAAAATAATAGGTAAAGGAGATGGTTGTTACTGTCATGGCTATCAAATTAAATGTAATTAGAAGAAAATAGTTTTTGTAAAAGTTTCACATTAGGCATCTATTTAGATCTTAAAGCTTAGAAGATTGTTATACCCTATGTCAGTCAAAATTTAATTAAAAAAGGGGTAAAACATGAAAGAAAATAAGATCTTAAAGTCTATCGTGTTCGTTGCTATGAATGCAAACAGATTGTCCTAGTAGCTCAAAAAAATCTATTAGTAAAAGTGTCTAGCATGTATTACTAAAAAAGAAGCATGAGACCTCCCATGCTTCCCTCTACCTAGAAATCGACAACAATTAAATCTGCTAAGCCGAGTTCATTTTTTAAATAATTGACAACTTCTTGATGCTTCGGGTGGGGTCCAAAGTTCTCAAGTGCTTGTTTGTTCTCAAATTTCACGGTCATTCCCACTTCATATCCTTGATTTCGATTAGAAAAATTTCGTCCTTGTTGGATATCGATAATACCAGGGATTTCATCCTTTAATTTCAGTGTTTTCTCTATAAGCTTATCTACCTGGGTATCTGTTACTTTTCTCGAGAATTTAATCAGTACAATATGGGTAACCATAGATTTTTTGCCCCTTTCCTTTTTTGAAAAGATAAAGTCCTGCTAGTGTCCAACTAGCAAGACTTCACCAGATGCTATCTCCTCTTTTAGGAGGGAACTGAAAAAGGTGAAAATCGACCTTTTTCAAGTTCTAATTTAAGTAGGAATGGCTCCACACGTTGCACGCTTGGTATGAGAAACCCACTCATACCAAGCTTTTTAAAAGAATGGCAACGGCTCCGCACCTTCCTTCGAGGGAACTGAAAAAGGTGAAAATCGACCTTTTTCAGTTCCCTCTTTTATGCTGCTTTATTTTCAGAATCACGGCTTTTACTTTGCTGCTTCTCAAGTATAAAGTAAAGTACGACCCCAACAACGAGAGCGTGTGTGGCCCCATAAGTAGCCAACACAATGGCAGTAACCATCGCCACTCCTCGACTCACGTCTGTTTTCACATAGCTTAATCCTAAAGTGATACATAAATAACCTGTTAAGATGAGCGTAATCGATAGTGCAATTGGTAAAAATGGCTGAAACAAAGTGACTAACGGAAGAATGAAGCACCCAGCTGTCAAAGAAATAACGAGTGAATTCGTGCCTGAATAAATCGATTCCATCGCCTTTCTTCCATATGTATACCGTTCAACCACAGAAGCCGTCCCAGCGGTAAAGATCGGACCCGCTAATCCAGCGTGTGGCGCAAATAAACCATGTACAAAGTTTCTTAAAAAAGCAACAAGGTGCAGCTTTGTCACATCATAATCGATTATTTCATCTTTTCTCACCTTATCTGCCCGCTCAACAAGGGATGTTCCTACGATTATATCGCCGTAAGCGATAATATATCCCATGATGGCGATGGGAATGGCGAGCATAAAGATCTCTAGGCTAGGAAATCCAACGACAAAAGGCGTATATGCCCACATCTCAGCAAAGTTAGGAATCGTAATTCCCCATTCCACGTTTGGTGATGGATATTCCTTTACGGCCCAGCCAATAAAAATAGCAATTAAAATCGCTGGCATAATTCCGAAATTCGCAACGACTCTAGCTACCTGACTTTTTTTGTATAACGATTTATAGTAGCTAGAAAACATCATAAACAAGCAAAACAGTCCACCAATAATTAATGATATCGGTGTTTCAGCAAGACGTCCTCCAGGTTGAAATTCACCAATTAAAGCAGCTAATCCAGCCCCAATTAATATACCTGCTTTTAAGGAGGACGGTAGTTTATGGACAATGATTTTTCCAAGGCCCGTAATTCCTAGAATTAAAAATATGGCTGCCACTAAGATATGAACAGCGACTAAGGCTTGAATGGCCTCAGGTCCAGGTTCAAAGTTCCCTAGAAAGATCACGAGTAAAGGAATCAATGGTGTTATTAATCCAGGAACAAAGGGAGTTCCTAAAGCCGTTTGAACAAGCATTAGGAGGTGAAATACGATAACGACGGCAAGCGCAGCATCATAAGACATTCCTACGTGACTTTCTAGTATTGGAATAATACTTAACCCTATCGAAAATAGAACAAACCCTTGGATGACTTCAGGCATTTCCAATCTGTAATGAATGAATGGAAGTCTAAATTTAAAAGGACCGATTGGCCAGTAAGGAAGTTCTTCTCCGTTTTTTCGTTTATATAATGCCATAGGTCTACTCCTAATTCTATTAGACTTTCATTTTATTTAATTGTTCTTTATCAAATCCAGCAATCTTCTTATATTTATTTGCTATACTTTCAAGTTCCTCTTGAGAAATCACATCGTGTAAATTCTCAAACCCATTAGGTGCACGTTCTTCCACAATTTGCATGACACTTTCAGGTCCATTTTGGCGGTTACTTCGAACAATAGATGCTGTCGGTTCAAGACGAGCTTGCTCATAGGCACGAAGGGCACTTGTCACATTATTCTCTTTCGCTAATGCATTCCCTAAAGCATCAGCATCTAAAATCGCTTGTGATGCCCCGTTTGACCCGATTGGATACATTGGATGTGCTGCATCACCTAGTAAGGTAACTCTTCCAAAGCTCCATTGTGGTAATGGATCGCGGTCAACCATAGGAAATTCATAGACATCATCTGTTTCTTCAATTAATTTCGGGATGTCTAGAAAATCAAACTTCCAATTGGAAAAATCAGGAGCAAACTTTTGTTTGTCAATTTTTTTATTCCAATCACTACGAGGAGGAGCCTCATCATTGATTGTTAACTCAGCAATCCAATTAACGAGTGATCTCCCTTCTGCTATTGCCTCTGGACAGATAGGATATGCGACAAACTTTTGGTCCTGATACCCTGACATGATCATCGTCTTACCCGTAAGAAACTGAGAAGACTCGGTCAGACCTCTCCATAAGATTCGTCCGCTGAATTTCGGCTCTCCTTCATTCGGATAAAATGATTTCCTTACAACAGAATGAATACCATCTGCTGCTATAAGCATATCAGCTTGATAGGTTCCTTGTTTTTGTCCCGTTTTTCGATCGGTAAATTGTACTTCAACACGATCTTCATAACGTTCAAAAGAGCTAAGGTGATGCCCAGTCATTACAGCATCTTCCCCTAATTCCTTCTTCACAGCATTATATAAAATCATTTGCAGTTTTCCTCGGTGGATCGAGTATTGTGGCCACTCATACCCTGAAGCAAGCCCACGAGGCTCTTGCCATATTTCCTGTCCATATTTAGAAAAGTATCTCAATTCGGCTGTTTTTACTCCTGCCTTCTCTAGTTCATCCGCCAATCCAAGCTCGGTTAACACACGTACCGCATGCGGGAGAAGATTTATTCCAACTCCTAATTCTCGAATTTCTTGAACACTTTCAAACACTCGCACTGACGCACCACCGCGATAAAGTTTCAAGGCAGTAACAAGCCCCCCGATCCCTCCACCGGCGATAATGACAGATTTCTTAGTTGTAGTCACAAAATCTCCCTCACTTTACAATTTTTCATAATTATCTCATAAATTAGTATTATATGTATATACTATTACGCGATTTTTTTTAGGGAAACACAGATTCTACTACTTGTATCATTGCTTTCGCTTGTTATACAAGATCTCCTGGTAGTCCAAAAAATAAATATGAAACCATCCAAATAAATACTTGAATGGTTTCATGGTTAACGGTTCTCTTGCTTCCTTTTAATATAAAGAAGCACAAGAACCATACCCTTACATCTTGTCCTCTAAATTCACCTAAAATTAGCGAGTCCTTCATTCATCTCCTTTGTTTGCGAATACACTAGTTTCAAGGTCTATTCCTACTATGTATCCCATCACGTTCGCCCCTACTCATATGTTCTTTAAAATATAAGTCCACTATTGTATTAAGTGTCTTAATTCTGGCACTATGTTAGGAGGGATTTTCCCTGTTACACCAGCCACAAGGTTCTCAGCAGCTTTCAAAGCCATAGCATGTCTAGTTTTCTTTGTTGCGGAACCAATATGTGGTACTGTTATGACATTTTCCATAGTTAAGAGAGGGTTGTTTTTGTCTACCGGTTCCACTTCGAAAACATCTAATCCTGCCCCTCTAATACTCCCTTGTCTCAATGCGGCTATAAGAGATGCTTCATCCACTGTTTCCCCTCTTGAACAGTTAATAAAATAGGCAGATGGTTTCATTAATTGAAACTGTTCTTCTCCCATTAAATGATAGGTTTCATTCGTTAAAGGTACCATTAGCAGTACAAAATCAGATTCCTTCAGAAGATTAGTAAACTCACAGTATTTAATGTTTAACTTTTCTTCTAAATCTCTTCGCCGACTTCGATTGTAATACAAAACATTCATATCAAAGCCAAGAGCCCGTCGCGCTATTTTTTCCCCAATTCGTCCCATACCAATAATTCCAAGACTAGCATGGTGTACATCAGTTCCAAATAACGTATCGCTATTTTCAATCCATTTTCCTACCTTTACATATTGGTCAAGTTCCGGTATTCGTCTTGCTACTGAAACTATCAGACCAAATGCCAGGTCAGCTACCGTATCGTCGAGAACAAAAGGTGTATGTGTACCCAATACCCCTTTTTCTTCCATTTCTTTTAAATCAAAGGTGTCATACCCCACAGCGATATTACTTACAATTTTTAGTTTGGGCGTGTGTTGTAAAAACTCCCTTGTAATCTTCCCTTTTGGTGTTAATAAACCTTCTGCATCAGCTACCTTTTGCAGTAGTACCTCTTTTGGTATTTCTTCGTCTTTTTCCCATATCTCATAATCGCAATACCTACTAATTAGTTCTTCTGCTTCACTTGGTATTGGATTGGTTATAAAAACTTTTGGCTTCAACTTTAGCCGCTCCTTTCGATAAATCCTTTTGTCAAGTTGATATACTGATTTCCCAAAGTAACTATTTTTCATTGACGGTTGCCTATAATTAGCTTGGACTATTCAGCTTTATATTAACGTGTAGTTGGCATTTCACGTCCTGAAGCGTTATAATAATGAATTATCACCATTATAACGCTAACTATATATTACTTAATTCACTTTCATATTTAGCTGATAGTAATTTAGAAAAGTTTTATTATCCCTTAACTCCGCCTGCAGTTAACCCTGCAACAAAGTAACGTTGGAAGAAAAGGAATAGAATGATCATTGGTACAACTGTCATAATTGATCCAGAAATTAAGATATCTAAATTATCTTCATAAGGACTAATTAACGCACTTAAACCTATTGGCAAAGTGAAATTTTCTTCTGTTCTCAAGACAATTAAAGGCCACAAAAGGTCATTCCAACTTCTCATCCCTTGCAAAATTGCCATAGCTCCAAAAGCTGGAAGCATTAATGGCATCATAATTCTAAAATATAATCCATATTCAGAACAACCATCAATTCTGCCCGCATCCATTAATTCTTTCGGCAGTCCTGAAGCAAATTGTCTAAAGAAGAAAATAGCTATTGGTGAAATTGCGAATGGCGCAATAACTCCTGTGAATGTATTTATTAATCCCATGTTTATCATCATTTTGTAGAGTGGTAAAATTAGTATCTCGGTGGGAGTCATCATTACCACAAGAACTAAGACAAATAGGATATTTTTACCTTTGAAATTATAGACACCAAACCCATAACCTACCAAAGATGAAAACAACAATGAAAAAAACGTATAAAAGAAAGTGACAATGATACTGTTTTTATACCAATGGAAATATAAATCTCCTGACCGAGAAGAAAACAAAGTTCTAAAATTATCCAAACTTAAACTACTTAATTCAAGCCTTAAGTCAACTCCATATCGCATTAAGTCTGCTGTTGGTTTAAAGGCTGCAATTGTTAACGCATAAAAAGGGAAAAGCACAATAATACTTACTACACTTAAAAAGATCAGGAGGAAAACTGTGGCGATTCTGTTTTTCTTTTTCATTATTAATCCTCCTTCTTAAACAAGCCAAAAGCTTTTAATTGTATTATATTTACTATCAATACGATACCTAGTAATGTAATTCCAACTGCGGAACCAAAACCTAAATTCCCGTAAGAAAAACCTTCTTGAAATAAATAACCTACAATAGTTAATCCGATGTCATTTGGAGATCCTGTTCGCCAAAAAACATAACTCTCTGTAAACATTGAAAACCCACTATAAATAGTAATAGTTAATACGTAAATACTAATTGGCTTAAGAAACGGTAATGTAATATTTTTAAATTTTTGCAAAGCGCCCGCACCATCTATTTCTGCGGATTCATATAGATCTTTAGGTATGTTTTGTAAGGCCGCCAAAAAGTAAAGAATATTCACACCCATCCATCGCCAACAAGCTAATGCAACCATTAAAAACATTGCTGTATTCCCCTGCATTCTCCATTCCTGTGGAGAAAATCCAATAGATGTTATAATACTGTTGATAAATCCTGTATCTGCTTCAGCAAAAATAATTCGGAAAATTACCCCACCTACAACTACTGAGGTGAGTGCCGGGATAAACAAAGCTGATTTAAATAAGTTTTTAAAGAGGGTTAATTTTGAATTTAGAAATACCGCTAACATTAATGGTATGGGGATTAAAACAAGAATCGTCCAAAATGTAAACTGGGCACTATTAGTAATTGCCGTAAAAAAACGTTGATTATTTAGTCTTTGATAATTATCTATACCTACATATTCACTGCTTGCAATTTTCACATCTTGAAAACTCATAATTATTGTACTAATTATTGGATACAAGAAGAAAATCAGAAAACCAGCAATAAAAGGAAAAACAAATAAATAAGGTGCAAATTTAGGTGAGTAGAACAATTTAGTTATTTTATTTTTCTTAGTTGGTTTGTTTACTGGAGGAGTATTATTGATTTTAAGACTTTTTTCAGGATGCATAAGATGATCAATCCTTTTTTATATTTTATAGGATTCACGAATAGTATTTACTATCCGTGAATCCTATTGTAATTTTTATAGCATAAATTTTTCGATTCCTATTGGGAACTTCGAGCTTCGTCTGCTACCCTTTTAATCGTCTCTTTCACATCTGCTCCTTCTCTTATAACTTGATATATAAGTTGGTTTTGTGTTAAATCTATAACTCTAGAAGAATCTGGAGTTAAGTTAATATGATTAATGTCATCTCGGATAGTAGAAAGCATTTCAAAGATATCGTTTCCAAACAATGCTGTAAAATCATTATCAACGCTCATTTCAGGTGCATCCCAAACATCCCATCTCGGTGGTTCTGATCCTAATACTGTCCATAAAGCAATATTTCCTTCTTCAGATAATTTTACATATTCCATGAAACGCTTTGCCAAATCAACATGTTCCGATTGCTCCGTAATTGCAGTTGCAGTACCACCCATACCTGCAGACCTTGAACCACCCGGCTCCCATGCTGGCATTGGAGTCATCGCAATTTTCCCAGCCATGTCTGGCATGTAATCCCTAAAACGGCTCATATACCAAGCTGGCATTATTACAGAAGCCGTCCCGTTGTCACTGAAAAATCCAAAGTATTCTTCAGCAGTATGATTTCCTCCTGGTGCTGGTATAGCTATCTCATGCTCATGTACTAAATCAGATAGAAATTGCAATGTTTCTGTATTAATATCATTATCGAGAATAATGGTTCCATCTTCATCAATAAGGTCTGATCCTCGTTGTGAAATAATTGGGTAGAAACTCCACATACCAGGTGCTTCAAGCGTTGTCATAGGTTTACCCGTAACTTCCTTTACTTGTAAACCTGCTTCAACAAAGTCATCCCACGTTTCAATAGAATGCGGATCAATACCTACCTCATCCATAATTTCTTTATTATAATAAGTAACCGTTGCAGCAACCTGAGTAGGTAATCCGTAATAATTTCCATCTTTACTATAATTAATAAACCTCGCTTGTACTGTTTTGTCTAATACCGGTTCTACAATATCGTTCAAAGGAACTAATTTAATATCTTCTTCGCTACCCTGTACAAAGTTTGACCAACGATTAATCTCAATGTTTGCTAGATCAGGTGCACCTACACCAGATTGTAAAGCGATTAATAAGTTATTGTGCATCTCATCAAAGGGGTAATTTGTCATTTCAAGGTTTATTTGTTCATCAGGATTTTCTTCATTCCATCGTTCAAGCATATATGCAAAATGATCTTGGTGATAAGCCGCAAATGTCCATAATGATAGAGTTGTAGCTTCCCCACTAGAAGCAGCTTCTGAATCGCCACCTCCAGTTGACTGACTTGATTCACCGCCCCCGCTGCACGCAGTTGTAATTACCGCTAACCCCAAGATTAATAAAAACAACACCAACTTAAACGATTTAAATTTCATTTTTCTCCCCCTTAAAATGTTTGTTAAATTAATACCATTACCAAATCCATACTTATCCTTGTATTAGGATGCCATCAGTATCAAACTTAACAATATTTTGCTTATCTGCTGAGAGATATGCTCCTTCTAACAAAGAAATCGTTTTTAAATTATCCTCACCATTATTAGAAGCGCTTTCATTTCTTTCAATAGACTGTATTAATAAATCTAATCCATTGAAAGTAGAATCTGGCTTTAGATCAGGCCCTCCGGTTGGATTCTTCCAAGTTTTCACAGGCTCTTTAGATCCCTTTCGATATAAAGAAATAGTAGTATAGTCAGCAACAACCGTACCAGTTTCTCCCACAACAATAAGTTCAGTTCGATTGAAAGTAGAAGATAGACTTTGTGAATAGGAAACTGTTACACCGTTTTGGAAAAGAATTTGTACTGAAGAATCCGTATCACCTACACAATCGATAGCAGGAGAGGAGTAAGTCTGACATGATAAGCTTTTTGCCTCGCTGTCCAGTATCCATCTAAATCCATCAAGCCAATGCACTCCCATTACAGATAAGGAATTTCTTTCACATTGTGTTCTCCAACCTTTGTCTTGACGGAAGTAGAAATCTTGAAATTTAACTGAAGATACACTGCCAATTTCGTTTTTTTGTATTAAGTTTTTAACAAAATCGAAGGGATAATGAGTTCGAAAATTTTGATTAACACTTATTGGTACTCCATGCTTTTTTGCTTTCTCCACTATTTCCTTTGCTTCTTCTAATGTTTCACTAAAGGGCTTTTCGCAAAAAATTGGTATACCTGCTTCAATTAAAGGAAAAATAACATCTTTTCTAATTACTGAAGGAGTACATACGATCGCGATATCGACGTTACTCTCATCAATAAATTTATTTAATTCCGTAAATCTTTGTTTAATATCGTAGGTGTCGGCTCTTTCATTTAACACTTCAGGATTCATATCACAAATAGCAGTAACATCTACCCTGTCCTTGTTTTTCATTAAACCATCTAAATGCATCTTTGTAACATGCCCAGCACCAATAAATCCAACACTATAACGCTTGTTCTCTGCCATAATACACGTTCTCCACCTTTCGTCACCTAACGATTCAATTAAGTATGAAAATTCTGAAATATCATTTTAAAAATAAAAATTATTCACTACCGACTGTTTTATCTAGACAAACCAGTTTTCATAAAGTTATAGCAAACTTCCATTCCCCTTTTTAAATCACCTTCACTTTCCTCATCGGCTGATACCCAACCCTTATAGTCAATTTCTTTTATAGATTGAAATACAGGCGTAAAATCTATCGAACCTTCACCAAGAACCTTCCACTCTCCCTCTTCAATATCCTTCATATGAAAGTTATCAATTCTGTCCTTAAAACTATAAACAACTTCAGAAATGTTGGTGATACCTGATTTAATAAGATGTGCTGTATCTACAGTTAAACATACAGAATTCCCTTTTACGTGTTCAAAGAATAAATCGAAATCTTCTCTATGCATTACTGGTTGATCATAGTGATGATGAAGTGATAACCGGACACCGTATTGCTCAGTAGCTTCTCTTCCCAATTCCGATAATAAATTTGCAAAATGAATGATATCATCATTTGAAACTTGATTCCGTGGAATCCCATGGCAAAATACTATTCGTTCAGTGCCTACCTTACTTGCAAAATCGAAAACTGACCTTAATTGTTGTTGGTTTTCATCATCTAAGTTACCACCTGTAATTAATGCAGATGCAACACCTTCTATTTCACCCCATTTTTCTAAAAACTGGGTTGGCTTTTGGATATATGGTGCGAATTGAGCGTGTTTCAGCTGTAAACCTTCATACCCTAACTTTCGATAATCATAAAATAGTGTATCAAGTTCTGCTTTAGTATTTGTTGGACTCGAAAAGGCGAACTTCATATTAATATTATCCCCCCCTAGTTTGATGTAAAAATCTTACCTATTAAAATGCTAATTTATAATTCCTCCTTCATGTAAGATTTATAGATTAATCTTAATTCAACACTGTTGAATTGTCAACAAAAAATATTCAAATATGTTTATCTAAATTAAACATATTTGAATTGATTGATAAAAATAATATTTATTTAAAAGAATATCTTTGATATAATCATATAAACCATTATGAAAATCACTAAAATTTCAACAATGTAGAATATAACTATACTTTTACTGCACTTTTGAACATGCTTGTGTATAATAAAAGTATCTATTATATATAGAAAGGAACATTTAAATGGAAATAGGTAAACAATTAGGAGCTAAAATACGACTTATTCGCAAACAACAAAACAGAACGCTAGAAGAAATATCATCATACTGCGGATTCTCTAAAAGTCTTTTATCAAAAATTGAGAACGGAGTTACAACCCCCCCAATATCTACATTAATGAAAATAGCAGAATCGTTAGGTGTAGCAGTCTCAGACATACTTGAGGATAATAAAGAAATCGGTACTGTCTATACTGAAGTATCAACATATAAAGATAGTAATGGATGGATTAAAACAGAGAAAGGATATTCTTTTTACGCATTCGCCGCCGGACGTCAAGATAAGATTATGCAACCATATTATTTTATCGCTAAAAAAGGGGAAGTAAAGAGTCATTCTCTTTCTCATAAAGGGGAAGAATTTGTATTCGTCCTAGAGGGAGAAATGAGATATAAAGTAGGTAAAACAGAATATATTTTAGGTCCTGGTGATACCATCTATTTCACAAGTTTAGAAGAGCATACTTTAACTCCTATAACAGATGAAGTAAGGTATTTAGCTATATTTAGCAGTTAACCTTTTTCTCCAAGTGAACTTTATCACTTGGATTTTTTTCTTATTAAAAAGTAAATTTCTTGGATTCGTATAATGTAATAAACCTAATTCAACTACTATTTAGCTCATAGAAATCTAAATATTTAAAATTAAATTATAAAAAACCTTGTTTTATTCAACTGTGTTGAATTATAATAAAATTAAGTTTTATAATTTCATATTTAGGAGGAGTTACTTATGGCTACTATTACTAGTTTGAAAGATGAAAATCATATTTTAGAGATGGATTGGGGAAAAATTCAATGGCTCATCGGAAAAGAAATTGACCCTGATTGTGAAATGACATTTGGAATGGTTTATATCGATGCTGGTACTTCTAACCCTAAGCATCGTCATCCGAATTGTGAAGAACTCATCTTTGTTTTATCTGGTGAATGTGATCACTCCCTTGGGGATGAAGTACATCATTTAAAACCTGGAATGATGCTTAGAATTCCAAGAAATGTACTCCATGATGCTAAGGTAACAAGCTGGGAGCCTTGCCGAATGTTGATCATTTATTCATCTCCGGACCGACAAACCATAGGAGAATAAAAATATTAAGCTTGAAAGGAGTAATCCTATGAGTGGTAAAGTAGTATTAATTGGAGCTCTAGATACTAAAGGAGAAGAGTATTTATTTGTAAAAAATATTTTGGAGATATTGAAAGTGGAAACTCTTACAGTAAATACAGGGGTTATTGGTAACCCTGTATTTAGTCCAGACATTTCCTCAGATGAGGTAGCCCGTACAGGAGGCAGTGACCTTCAAACACTTATAAATGAAAATGATCGTGGAAATGCAGTAGCTATTATGAGTAAAGGTGCTAAATTAATTATGACCAAACTGGTCGAAGAAGAAGATGTGATAGCGGTTTTTGGAATGGGTGGAACAGCCGGAACTACAGTAGTAGCTAATGCAATGCAAGCCGTCCCGATCGGCATTCCGAAACTAATCGTATCAACTGTAGCCTCTGGAGATACTAGACCATATGTTGGGGTTAAGGATATTACGATGATGTATTCAGTTATTGATATAGCTGGCATAAATCAATTGTCAAGTAAAATATTAAGTAATGCTGCTAATTTTTTAGTAGGTGCTGCATCTAATTCTTCTACAAATAAAGATGTTGGATCAAATAAGATGCTTGGTATGACGATGTTCGGTGTTACTACACCATGTTGTACTCAAATAAGGGAAAAGTTAGAGGATCAAGGTTACGAAGTCCTTGTATTTCATGCAACAGGAACTGGTGGCATGGCTATGGAGGAACTTATCGATTCAGGTTATATTACGGGAGTAATTGATGTAACTACTACAGAATTAGCTGACGAATTAGTTGGAGGCGTTTTCAGTGCAGGGCCAAACCGTTTATTAGCAGCAGGGAAAGCAAAAATTCCACAAGTTGTTTCTGTTGGGGCATTAGATATGGTCAATTTTGGGAAACCAGAGACAGTCCCGAAAGAATTCTCCGATCGCCAATTTTATCAACATAACCCTACAACAACATTAATGAGAACTACAGTAGAAGAAAATGAAATAATAGGACGTCAATTAGGAGAAAAGCTAAGCAAGTCCGAGTCACCAGTTGTTGTTCTTTTTCCACTTGGGGGCGTATCATTACTTGACACTCCAGGTAAAGACTTTAATGGTCCTGAACAGAGAAATGCTTTGTTACATGGACTAAAACAAACTCTAAGAAAAGATATACCACTTCTTGAATTAGATGAGGATATTAACCATCCTCATTTTGCAGACAAAGTTGTCAAAACATTCGTGAAACTAATGGAAAAGAAATAAAGGGAGGTTTTTGTATGTCCATGCAACGAAAGGATATACTTGATAAACTTAATGAATTAATTCAGCATGGAAAGCCTATTATTGGCGGTGGAGCTGGAACTGGAATTTCCGCTAAAAGTGCAGAAGCAGGTGGCATAGATTTACTTATCATCTATAATTCTGGAAGATTTAGGATGGCAGGCAGAGGTTCTTTAGCAGGTCTCATGCCATACGGCGATGCGAATCAGATCGTTGTAGAGATGGGTAGTGAAGTATTACCAGTTGTAGATAATACACCGGTTTTGGCGGGGGTATGTGGAACTGACCCATTCCGGTTAATGGATGTTTTTTTAGAAGATCTAAAGCGTTTAGGGTTTTCTGGAGTACAAAATTTCCCCACCGTTGGTTTATGTGATGGCGTATTTAGACAGAATTTAGAAGAGACTGGTATGGGATATGAACGTGAAGTAGAAATGATACGAAAAGCGCATAAATTGGATTTATTAACTACTCCTTATGTTTTTAATGAAGAAGATGCTATAGCAATGGCAGAGGCAGGAGCAGATATTTTAGTAGCACATGTTGGATTAACTACCAAGGGAAGTATTGGGGCTAGTACCGCTTTAAGTTTAGATGAGGCAACTAAACTTGTTCAAAAGATACATGATGCCGGAAAATCCGTTAACCCTAATGTGATTGTACTATGTCATGGGGGGCCTATATCAGAGCCAGAAGATGCAGCTTACGTGTTAAAGAATACGAAAGGTGTAGCTGGATTTTTTGGGGCATCAAGTATAGAACGACTTCCTACAGAGAATGCAATTGCATCTCAAGTAGAAGCTTTCAAATCAATCACTTAACGATTGTAATTAAATTCAGGTTTTTAAATTAAACTTAATTTGTCAATAATAAATCCATTCATTCTTTATAAAATAAAAAAGACCACAATTGTTTCACGACAATTGTGGTCTTTTTATTTAGATCTTCTGATTCTATTTTTGGTACTATGATAAAAGTATTAAGTCTTTTCAACAGAAGATTCTACTTTTAATGATTCCTCTTTTCTATCTTCTATTTTATTAAATGTGTAATTAGCTAGCCACATAATTACAAAGCTTATACTACTCACCGAAAAAAATGGTAAAAATCCTGGTACTTTTATTATAAGAAGATATATAGCTATGAATTGAACTAACATTAACAAAGTTATTAAAGGATGGGTTAATCCGATAATTATAGCATATTTTAAATAATCGAGTTTATTTAACTGGTAATGAACTATTAGTGGAAATATATAAAGAAGTGTAATTATAAACAGAACTAAGAAACTAATAAAACCAAATGTCATAACATTTAATAGCCAGCCATCAATTGTTGAAAGAAATATATAATTTACATATAATACAATTGATAATACTAAAAATAATATCCCATATATATTAGATTTATAGAATTCAGAGCGAAAGGTATTCCAATAATATTTAAAAATATTTATATCTTTTTCCCCTCTAATCCATTTTCTTACCACAGCAAACATTGCAGTTGTCGCTGGGGCTATTCCAAATATTAGTAAACCTGCACAGCTAAATATGATCCACAATATATTAACGTAGGCAAACCGAACAATCCATTGACATCCCATGTATATATATCCAATTACTCCACTAAAGACCATAGTAAAAAACCCCTAGTACTATATTTTATTCCATTTACTTTTATTACAATAAACAAAACTTTAATATTAATCTAAACTCAAAATGTTATACTATTTAAAGTGATCTAAATATTGCGAATTTTATGTTGATGACCGACCGAATATATTGACTGATATAATGACCAAAAGCGTAAAAATTCTGTAGAAAGGAAAAGACATTCACCATAGATGTGAAACTGCGCCAACAGTTTCACGGAAGATGTCCACCCCAAAAAAAGATTATGGTTATTATATCAAATTATACATTGGTTGAGAAGCAATCTAGCATTTTTTGTTAGAAGTATGGAAAAATCCCCCTGTCCTCCGTTAACCATTTCTACAATTGCTTACATAATCTCACAGCAGTCATCATTAACCACTCCATCATTAATTTATTTTAATCAATAAAACTACAGTCAAATGAAAAAAAGTAAGAAAAAAAAGGAGCACCTTACCTGCTCCCCATCACTTGATATAAAACATTATTTCACCTGACCTAACCCTCTATATAAGGGCTGTTGAAAGATTGAAAGATCAATAGCCTCAGCCATAGCTTTTATCCCAAAGTCGTTTGGATGCAATGCATCTCCACTATCATATGCAGGGAGATTTTTCTCAGGGTTGCAAACTTAAAGTTCAGGTTCTGATGTGTTTTTAACACATTTATTAATAACCTGTTTTCACCATTCTTTTAAAGTCGTCCAATGTATGTTCTTGAAGAATCATAATACGAGGCAATTCAAAACGATCGCTTTCACTTGTACTTATTCCACCGCCAACTTTAAAGGCACCTTTAAATCCTAATTCTTCAAGGACTGAGATCGTATCAACGTTATAATCTCCGTAAGGATAAGCGAAAACATTCGTCGTCTTACCGGTTAACTCTTTGAGCGCTGTAGTTGCATCATTAATTTCTGAGTATTGTTCTGCTTTACTTAAACTCGTTAGAAAAGGATGTGTTACAGTATGGTTTTGGATATCAATACCCTCTTCCATAACGGTCAAGATTTCATTACTTGTCATGTTCCAGCTTCCATCTACCCAATCGGAAACGGTAAACTGAGTTGCTTTCATCCCATATTTTTGCAAAACAGGATATACATATGGGTAAAAATCATCTGAATTATCATCAAATGTCAGCAGTACAGCTTTTTTAGGCATCGCAGCTTTTTTATCAAGGATGTTAAAATATTGTTTAATCGTTAAAGTTCGATACCCATTTTCTTTCAAGTAAGCCATATGTTTCTCAAATTCTTCAAGGCTTAATTGCCATGGATTGGTCGGATCAGGGTCGGGTTTAACGACATGATATAACAAAACAGGAATTTCTACGCTTGTCGATTTTTTAGGTGCTGCCTCTACAAAGTTATTAGTAGAAACTACTAAAAGTAAGGAAGCAAGAAACAACAAATACACTTTTTTCAACACGACCATCCTTTCGAATAAAAAGTAATTTTTAATAGATTATTTATTTCCTAACAAATTCTCCTTTCAATTTATTCAGCGGATTAAATAAGAAAGGGTTTTCATTTAATCGCAACTAAAACCTTTATGTTCTATGAACACGCGTTAATTATAGCAATCCACACTTTGTTTATCCATCGGACAAAGTATGTATTTTTCATACTATTCCTACTCTTCTAACTCATCCAAAACAAGTTAGTTAGACCTAGTTATTTCAGCTGCCTTCTATATACATTTGTCGCATTTTGACTCTAATATAGTTAATTTTCCGCAGTCCCCTTATCTTATCAAGAGTTAAACGTCCTTATTCCTTGGTACCTACAACCTTAAAACCCATCCAAATTGAATTGGGATGGGTTTACAAATCTGTTCCTTCTACACCGTCCACTCTTCCAACGTATAGACCATTTTCCAAAACATATAGCTTTTACCTTTGAGTCAATATAGATGACAGTTCTTGTAAAACTAATGCTTCCGTTTTGTTTAAAAACCCGCTCAATGTTATGCATTAAACCAATAAGATTTTCAATGAAGCCTAAATAGGAACCAGGATGACAATCGCTGATTCCTACCATAACGCCCTAAGCTTTTTTCACAAATAATCCTAATAACTCTTTGGCACTATGCACTTCTTTATCTGGTTTATAGGTAGCATGAGTCGGTAAATCTTTCTTACGATGATTCATCCAGATCGCTTGCCAGCCTGCTTGTTTTGCTCCGATAATATCTTTTTCAAAGTTATCCCCGATATACACGGTTTTGGTTTGGTCAAGGTCCATTTTCTGTTCAATAAAATCAAATACTTCTCTTTTCGGTTTTGCATGACCAATCGTTCCAGAAATAAACGTCATTTCTGCCGGAATCCAACGACTAAGGTTGAGCTGTTTAATTTTCATTGCTTGATGTTTTTCTTCACCATTTGTAAGAATCCCAAGCTGTTTCCCTTCTTTGTAAAGTACATTTAGTAGTTCTTCGACTTCCGGAAACAAGGTAATGTTTTTTTGTTCGGTCACATACATTTCATGAAAAACAGTCGCTTTTTCCGTATCTATAGGGATGTTAAAATCCTTACAGGCAGCCATGATTCGTCCGGTTTGCCATTCAAATTGGGATATTTCACCTGCTTCACTTTGATCAAATAAAATCTCGCTATACTTACGACTAGCTTTATATAATTGATCGATTTCTTCGTCTGAAAATGGCTCTTGAAAAAGCTTCCTCACCGTTTTATAAAAAGATTGTGCTTGATCATATAGTGTATCATCGACGTCAAAAATTATCGTATCCATTCTCATAGCCCTCCTTATATAATGATGATATCACTTATTTATCAACTAGAGAAAACCGAGAGCCAACTAACTACTCCGTTCATCTAATCAAACACCCTAACGAGTAAGAAAGATACTGTTACTAGTTATTTTAAAAAAACTCACTGCTTATGGTACTGTTCTGAGTGGTGTATTCTCTTGGATTATTTGAAATAACAAAAATGCTAAATCAATCCACCTTTTTATAAACCCGTTCATCTCTCTGCCTTTAAATTAAGAAGTCTTGTCAATAATCAAGTAAGTAGTTATAGTAAAATAAACGGAGATTTTTCAGGTTAGATGCAGAATAGAGCTCGTTCCGGGGTATATAGGCGGAGGTTTTCCGATTATGCAAAGAAAACTATTC
>NZ_JAKRYL010000048.1 GCF_023555415.1 Halalkalibacter alkaliphilus
GTTATGTCTGAAATTGCGACAAATACACAACCTGTTGGAACATTATACAGATCAGGGATTGGAGTTGGACATTTAAGTCCGGTTCGACCGGGAACAGCAGGTACAGTTTCTAGACAAGCTGGAATGGACATGGTTGGTATTCCTATTTTAGAATCTGCTACACACGCTCACCATCCTACTGGGTCTATGTGGGCTATTCCTAGAAATAATACGAAACACCCAGAAAAGGCAATGGAATTTTTAAACCTCATGTTTGTCAATGAAGAGTTAGTGAATTTGTTTAATTGGGGTATCGAAGGAGAACATTATGTTAAAGGTGCAGACAATGTAATATCTTACCCAGACGGTATTGATGCATCGAATACTGGTTATAATGTGAATACGCCACATCTTTGGGGGAATTCCTTCTTAACTTATGTGATGGACGACGAAGATCCTAATCTATGGAATGATTTGCAAGAATTTAATGAAAATGCACATCAATCTAATGCCGTTGGTTTTATCTTCGATCCTTCGCCAGTTGACACAGAGTTAACAGCACTAACAAATGTAAGAAATGAATTTGTTGTTGGACTAGAGAGCGGTGCTGTAGATCCTGAAAGAGCATTACCAGAATTTATTCAGAGATTAAAAGATGCTGGCATAGATAAGTATATGGAAGAAAAACAAAGACAGTTAGATGAATGGGCTGAAAACCATCAATAATTATAGAGCCGCCTTGCAATATAGGCGGCTCTATTATTACCTTATTAAATGTAGTTAAAGGATATTAGGTATAATTCAATAAGATTATCTGAATGGTATTTTTATCAATATTTTAAGCAGTTACGGTATTTGCACATAAAATGTAAATATGATAGTATAAAAGTCAGAAAAATCACGAAGATTTTTCATCTTTTTCAGTAAAGGAGGTGTGGAAGGTATGGCGACTATAGTGGATGTAGCTAAAAAAGCAGGTGTATCTGTTGCAACAGTTTCACGTGTTTTAAATAGTAATTATATTGTAACGAAAGAAAAAAGAGATAAAGTACTAAAAGCTATGAATGAGCTTGGATACGTACCTAAACAACATGCGCGTAATGATAAGAATGATGAAAAGAAAGTAATTGTCATATATACTTCTGCAGTTATTGACGAAGTGATAGCAGGCGTACAAGAACAAGCAAAACAATTAGGTTATGAGGTTGTAATTAAATATAGTGTTGATCAAAGTCATAACTCACATCCGTGGGGATTCCTAAAGAAAGAGCAATTAGCTGGTGTTATTATACTGAATATGTTACTTAGCGAAGAAGAGTTGCTAGACCTAACGGAGAATGTTCCTTTCGTTCAATGTGGTCAATATGCACCAATTACGAACACATTTGCTGTTACTGTAGATGATACTTATGCAGGCTACGATGTAGTCAACCACTTAATCCAATTAGGGAAAAAGAAAATTGCATTTATTGGTCTTGGTAAAGAGGGAATGGATCATGTAACGCCTAACTATTCAAAAGAACGATATATTGGTTATCGTAGAGCGATAGAGGAGAGTCAAATACAGTTTGAACCAGAATTTGTTAAATATGGTGATTATAGTTACGAAAGCGGAGTAGATATAGCAAAAGAATTTCTTCGTATGAAAAGCTCAATAGATGCAGTATTTTGCGTGAATGATAATTTGGCGCTTGCCTGTATTAACACGTTCAAAGAAGCTGGTTTTCGGATCCCAGAAGACATAGCCGTTTGTGGTTTTGATAATCAGGAAATTACTGAAATGTCTAATCCGAAAGCGACAACTGTAGAACAACCTTTTTTTGAGATCGGGTTTGAATCTATGAAAATGCTCGAAGGTATGATAAAAGGGGAAAGTTCAACAGGAAGACGATTGCTGCTTGAGCATAAACTGATAGAACGTGAATCAACATTAGGTATTACAAATGATATAAAATCTACATAAAAACCTAGTAAGAGTTGCCATTCAGGAAACTCTTACTAGGTTTTTTTGCGCTGTAATTAGCAAGATGTAAGTTGTTTAATGAAAATAAATCATTTACTTAAAAATAATGGTTTACAATCAGTAAATCCATATGATATATTATTGTTGTAAATGAATTTAGAATATTCACAAAAGAAAATCTAACAGTAGTTCATAAATTTACTACTAGGAGGAATTTGATATGGCGAAGAAATTACGTATTGGAATCATCGGTTGTGGAGGGATTGCAAATCAAAAACATTTACCGTCGCTTGCAGAATTATCAGACTTATCTGAAGTTGTTGGATTTTGTGATGTAATAGTAGAAAGGGCAATTGAAGCAAAAGAAAAATATGGATCAGACGATTCAAAAATTTACAGTGATTATCACGAATTATTAAAAGATGAATCAATTGATGTTGTTTACATACTAACACCAAATAACTCGCATTGTCCTATTACAGTAGCTGCATTTGAAGCTGGCAAACATGTGCTGTGTGAAAAGCCAATGGCGGCAACGAGTGAAGATGCGAAAAAGATGTTAGATGCTTGGAAAAAATCAGGTAAGAAATTTACAATTGGATACCAAAATCGATTAAGACGCGAAGTGCAAACATTAAGAAAGGCGTGCGATGAAGATGCATTAGGTGAAATTTATTTTGCGAAAGCACATGCTGTTCGTCGTAAAGCTGTTCCAACTTGGGGCGTATTCCAAGATAAAGAAGCTCAAGGTGGTGGGCCATTAATTGATATTGGTACTCATGCGTTAGACTTAACATTATGGATGATGGGGAATTATAAACCCGTTTCAGTTACAGGATCGGTGTTCCATAAAATGGCTGATCAAGTGGATGGAAATCTGTTTGGACCGTGGGATCCAAATACATTCGAAGTAGAGGATTCAGCATTTGGTTTCATCAAAATGGAAAATGGGGCAACGATTTTCTTAGAATCATCATGGGTGTTGAATACGACTGACGCAAAAGAAGCAGCTACGACATTATGTGGAACGAAAGCTGGTGCAGAAATTATTCATGGAATGGGCAAACCTGGCCGATTGGTTATTAATAAATCTGAATACGGAGAGCTAGTAACGCAAGAGCCAACAACTATTGGAGGAGTTGACTTCTTTGATGCTTCGGCAGCTGGCGTCGGTGTTCAAGAATCAAAGCAATGGTTAAAGGCTATTATCAATGATACAGACCCATTAGTAAAGCCTGAAGAAGCATTTGTTGTTACTCAAATTCTTGAAGCTATTTATAAAGCGGCTGAAACAGGTGAAACAATTCAATTAAATACTGACGAAGCTGTCACATTGTCATAAAAAAGTATATCCCCTAAATTAAAATTCATTTTTAATTAGGGGATTAATTATAACGTTATTTTAGATAGAAAGGAAGATTTATATGTTACTAGGTTTTAATACAGCTATTCTTGAAGAATGTACCTTTGAAGAGGTGATAGATTTTGCATCAGTGAATCATTTTAAATGTGTAGAATTGTGTGCTTGGCCAAAAGGTAAGGCGGTAAGAAAGTATGCGGGAGTTACCCATCTTGATGTGGATAACTACGATGTGAATTATGTGAAAGAATACATAGCAAGAAAAGGGATTGCAATTTCTTCACTTGCTTATTATCCGAATGCGTTAGATTCTGATCAAGAAAAAAGCAGTGTGTACGTTGAACACTTATACAAACTTATTAGAACAGCAAAAGAATTAGATGTACCTTTAGTCAACACATTTATTGGTCGAGATCAGTCGAAAACCGTTGAAGAAAACTTAGAGTTAATGAAAACAATTTGGATACCGATTGTCAACTATGCAGAAGAGTTGGGTGTGAAAATTGGGATTGAAAATTGCCCAATGCTATTTACATCAGACGAATGGCCAGGAGGTCAAAATTTAATGACGACGCCTGCAATTTTTAGACGTGTTTTTGAAATGATTCCGAACGAGAATTTTGGTTTGAATTTTGACCCTTCTCATTTTGTATGGCAGCAAATGGATTATATTAAACCGCTTTATGAGTTCAAAGATCGTATTTTCCATATTCATTTTAAAGATATTAAAGTTTATGATGACCGACTAAATGATGTAGGAATTATGGCAACACCACTTGAATACATTGCCCCTAAATTACCAGGACTAGGCGATGTAAATTGGGCTAAATATGTCTCCGCATTAACAGATATTAATTATAAAGGGTATGCCGTGATTGAAGTAGAGGACAAGGCTTTTGAAGACTCGTTGGAATCTAAAAAAGATTCTATTAAAATTAGTAAGAATTATTTAAGCCAGTTTTTCGCTTAATTGTAATAAATGATGTCAGTTTAAAGAAAAGCTCTTTAAAAGTGAAGGAGAAAACGTCGTTAAAGATGAAATCAGATTTTGTTGATGTTGTTTGCGATCATAGTCGAATATACACGTGCGTAAATGGAGGGAATTTTCATATTCGTTTAGTAATTAACGAGGACATTATGGGGAAGTGAGTATCCCATATGATGAAATATTACCTTTAATTCAAAACTCTGATTTTGACTAACATGTCTGAATACGAAGCGTCAGTAAATGCCATTGAAATAACAAAGCGATTTTTACAGATGGAGAGAAAGTTGCTAGCAATATAATAATAGAAGGATACGGGTGGAGTCACCTGTGTTCTTTTCTAGGTGGAGGATAATATGAATAAATTAATTGGTGTTGACTTAGGAGGCACAACAGTAAAGTTTGCAATACTAACAGAGGAGGGAGAGATAGAACAAAAGTGGAGCATAAATACTGATACTCAAAATAATGGGGAGAATATTGTTCCAAATATTATTGAATCAATTAATAAGCACATAGCTTTATATGGATTATCTCATAGTGATATTTTAGGAATAGGGATGGGGTCCCCTGGATCAGTTGATCGCCATAATGGAACTGTTATCGGAGCATATAATTTAAATTGGAGTACTTTACAACCTGTAAAGGAGCAAATAGAAGCTGGGACCAGTATACACTTTTCTATTGATAATGATGCTAATGTAGCAGCTTTAGGAGAACGCTGGAAAGGTGCAGGTGCGGGGGGGACTGATGTCGCATTTATTACTCTTGGGACAGGTGTTGGCGGAGGAATTGTTACAGCAGGAAATTTAATTCATGGAGTGGCCGGATCAGCAGGGGAAATTGGTCATATTATCGTTAATCCTGATGGATATCAATGCACTTGTGGAAATTACGGTTGTTTAGAGACAGTGGCAAGCGCAACGGGTATTGTCCGCCTAGCAATAGATGAAAGTAAACATTTTTCCGATCAATCTGAGTTAAAAACGCTTATCGCTAATGAAAAAAAAGTATCCTCAAAAACTGTATTTGACCAAGCGATACAAGGAGATGATTTGGCAATCCATGTAGTTGATAGATTTTATTGTTACTTAGGGTTAGCATGTAGCAACATTGCTAATATCTTAAACCCTGAAACGATTGTTATTGGTGGTGGAGTTTCGGCTGCAGGAGAGGTGTTGATAAAAGGTATAGAAGAATATTTTTGTAAATTTTCATTTCCGCATGTAAGAAATAGTACAAAAATTAAATTGGCTCAATTAGGGAATGACGCTGGTATAGTGGGAGCAGCATCATTAGTTCTACAAAAGGAATTGGTAAAATAAACTTGTAGATATTTAAATACTAAGATGATTGGTCATGCATGGATGCTCCCAGTGTCACAAATTTCTCGTTAAAGTGTGTGATTTAGTGAAATTGATTAGTTGAAATACTAAAATGAAAATATTGCAAAACAAATGATGTAATTAAACTTTCTCATTTTGAAGGGGATCTGTTTTTAGGAGAGATAAAATGACAGAAATGGCACTGGAAAAGCGAAATATCAGTAACAGTAGGCTAGTTCTTGGATGTATGTCGCTTGGTGGTGGTTGGAACCGCAATCGAATTACAAAAGAAGATATGATTAAAGCTGAAAGAGCAATTGATGCCGCCCTTTCTATTGAAATTAACATGTTTGATCATGCTGATATTTATAAATTAGGGAAAGCGGAGGAAGTGTTTGGACAAACTCTTAAAGGTAGACAACACCTGCGCGAACAAATAGTTATCCAAACTAAGTGTGGCCTACGGATAGGTGAAGGCGGGCTAAAGTATTATGATTTTTCGAAGGAACATATTTTGAATGCTGTTGATGGAAGTCTAAAGAGATTGGGAACAGATTATATAGATATTTTACTATTACACCGCCCTGATCCACTAATGGAGGTGGAAGAAGTAGCGGCTGCTTTTGAATATTTGAATAGAACTGGAAAAGTAAAACATTTCGGGGTTTCGAATATGAATAAAGCACAAATAGAGTTATTAAAGCAAGCAGTGTCGCTACCTTTTGTTGCTAATCAAATAGAGCTAAGTCTCAGCCATGTACATTGGGTAGAGGAAGGAATTTATGTTAATCAAGCTTACGGAGCGCAGGTTAATTTCCCTGAAGAACTACTAGCCTATTGTAGGAAGGAACAGATCCAAATCCAAGCTTGGAGCCCTCTAGCCAAAGGCTTATTTTCCGGGAATCTGAAAGGGAAAGAACCACAGCAGGTCCTCCATACGGCTGAATTGGTTCAACGAATGGCGCAAGAAAAAGGGACGACGTGTGAGGCCATTGTTCTTGCTTGGCTAATGAGACATCCGGCCAACATTCAACCTATTATCGGAACGATAAATCCAGAAAGAATCCGTGCTTGTAAAGATGCAGGTGAACAAGCTCGGTCACTAACTCGACAGGAGTGGTACGCACTCTTTAAAAGTGCTAGAGGGAGAGAAATGCCGTAATTGATTATAAGATTAATTGTATGGTGAGATCCATGCCGACACCGACACGAAGTATCGATGACATCCTTTATTACCTATTAAACTATAATTGTATACTCTTAAAAGGTGTGCTTCTTTTTACACTAGGAACATTTATTATAATGAATGAGCGGCTGACTCAAAAGTTAAAATCACTTCGGGTCGGCCTTACTTATGTTAATGATAAATTTCTTTATACTTTAAATTCTTTCGACAGAAACGAAAGCAACGTCCTAACCGCATATGATTGATAGCGCTCCTTCCTCGTAATCACTCCAAGTTCCCACATCGGAGGATCTTGCAATGGTGTGATTTGAATGGCTTTTGGGTCCATCTTTGCATAAATCGATTTAGGTAACAGAGTAATTCCAAGTTTGGCACTTACTAGTTCCGCTATTAAATCCCATTGTGAACTCTCGTAAGCAATATTCGGTTGAAAGCCTGCCTTTTTACAGTGCTCAATAATGAGTTCATGTAAGGCAAACTCCCGGTTAAATAAAATAAAAGTTTCTTCTGCTAGTTGTTTGATGTTGACAGCTTCTTTTTTGGCTAAGGTGTGATCGGTATGAGTATAGAGCATAAATTCTTCTTTAATAAAGGGGAGAATATCGAATTTACTGTTATCTATCGGCAAAACGATGATGCCTACATCGACTTGACCCTCCTCAACTAGATGTTCGATTCGTTTAGCTCCTAACTCGACTAACTCTAGTGTTACGTCTGGATAAGCTTTCCCAAAATTTTTTGCAATGGCAGGGAAAAAGAGGGTACCTATTAATGGCGGAATGCCTATTTTTATCGTTCCAGTTGGTAGATTTATTAAATCATCTAATAAAGTTGTAAGCTCATTTGTAGCTCCTAATATTTTAACTCCTTGTTTGTATACAATCTCACCGGCATCTGTTAATTTCAATTTTCGAGTAGAGCGCTCAAATAACTCAACTTTGAGTTCTGATTCTAATTTTTTTAATGATTTACTTAATGTTGGCTGTGAGATATAAGTATTGGCAGCCGCTTTTGTAAAGCTTCCATAATTAACGACTTCTATAAAATATCGTAAATCTTTCAATTCCAAGACGATTCCCTCATTTATTCTATAATGAAATAAAATTTATTACTTTTATTCATTTTACTCATAAAAGAGATTGTTGTAAACTTATGTTATAGGATATTGGAAAATTCAAAAAATGTTTGAGTGAAGGAGGAACGAGAGAACGCATATAAATAAGGTGATTGTTGTAAGCGTTACCACGTTCCCGTTCGTGAATGAAATTGGAGAAATGGTTTTGTTTCGACGAGGCAAGGTGTCGCTATTATTAATTGAAAGAAACCAATAGGAAGAGGGGAAAAAAATGAAAAAATTATATAGCAGTTTTGAAGAAGCAGTAGCGGAAGTTAAAGACGGCATGACATTAATGGTCGGGGGATTTGGACTTGTTGGAATACCAGAAAACCTCATCAAGGCTGTTCGTGAAACTAATGTAAAAGACTTAACAGTTATTTCAAATAACTGCGGGGTAGATGATTGGGGGCTTGGTCTCCTTTTAAACAATAAGCAAATAAAAAAAATGATTGCCTCTTATGTTGGTGAAAATAAGGAATTTGAAAGGCAAGTGCTTAGTGGCGAATTAGAAGTGCAACTTGTACCTCAAGGATCTTTAGCTGAAAAAATTCGTGCTGGCGGGGCTGGAATTCCAGCGTTTTATACTCCGGCTGGCGTGGGAACACCGATTGCTGAAGGAAGAGAAACTAGAGTATTTGATGGAAAAGAATATTTATTAGAAGAAGCCTTTAAAGCGGATGTTAGTTTAGTTCGAGCATGGAAAGCAGATAAGCTTGGGAATTTAGTTTATAGAAAAACAGCACAAAACTTTAACCCGATGATGGCTGCTGCGGGGAAAGTAACGATTGCTGAAGTAGAAGAAATTGTTGAAGTGGGAGAGTTAGATCCAGACGAAATTCACACTCCAAGTATTTACGTTCAAGGTCTGATTGTCGGAAAACAAGAAAAAAGAATAGAGCGTTTGACGGTGCAAGCGTAAAAACTTTTAAAATTGGAGGAGAAACGATGAGTAAAAATGTAAGAATTCAAATTGCAAAAAGAGCAGAGAAAGAAATACAGGACGGCTTTTACGTTAATCTAGGAATTGGGATGCCAACGATGGTTGCTAATTACATTTCTGAAAACAAAAACATCTTTTTGCAATCAGAAAATGGTTTATTAGGAATTGGACCTTACCCAACCGAGGACAATGTCGACCCAGATTTAATTAATGCAGGAAAAGAAACGGTGACAGCTATTCCAGGAGCTAGCTTTTTTAGCAATGCTGAGTCATTTGCGATGATTAGAGGCGGCCATATTGATTTAGCGATTTTAGGTGGAATGGAAGTGGCTGAAAATGGTGACTTGGCAAACTGGATGATCCCTGGAAAGATGATTAAAGGGATGGGTGGTGCCATGGATTTAGTTCACGGTGCGAAAAAAATTGTTGTGATTATGGAACACGTTAATAAAGCAGGTCAACCGAAAATATTGAAAAAATGCTCTTTGCCATTGACGGGTCAAAGGGTTGTGAATCGAATTATTACCGATCGCGCTGTTATTGATGTGACTGATAACGGGTTAGAGTTAATTGAGGTAGCAGAAGGTTATACAATTGAGGATATTCAAAATTCTACAGAGCCAAATTTGATCATCTCAGATAATGTGAAAATGGGTATGTTTTCATAAAATTTTACAGTTAAGAAACCAACGACCTGAGTCGTTGGTTTCTTGCATGTATGGGAGGTGACAGGAAGCAAAGTGGAGCAAGACCCTTACATCTTGCTTTTAATTAAAAGGTGCTCACAACTGAAATTAGTACGAAACAAAAAATTATACATTTATTTTTTAAAAAAGATTGAACATTTAAAAGTGTTGATATAAAATAACAATTAGGGAAAGCGCTTTACCATTATGGGATAGAAATGAATAGAAGATTATAAGAAAAACGATGAAAAACTAGAATTAGGCAGCTGGGAAAATACATAGTATTTTTACCAAAACTGGAAGTTAAAACAATTTCATAGTAAATATTATAATTTATCCTTGTAAAATGAATTATAAGGTGTTTATAATAGGATAGAAGAAAACGCTTAACTTTTTATGCGTTTTGGGTAAGCGCTTAACTATAGTGGGAGGAATTTAAAAATGAGTAAATTAACGTTAGGAATCATTGGTGCAGGACGAATTGGTAGATTACATGTTGATAATCTAAGATTAGTTCCAGAAATTCGTGTGAAAAGTGTATCAGATGTTGCGATCGATCATCTTCAATCTTGGGCGGAAGAGAAACAGATCGATGTGTTAACAACTGATTATAAAGATTTGTTGAATGACCCTGAAATTGATGCCGTGTTTATTTGTTCTCCAACAACAACACATGCCAATTTGATTAAAGAAGCTGCAGCAGCAGGGAAGCATATTTTCTGTGAGAAACCAGTTAGCTTCTCTGTAGAGGAAACGGAAGAAGCTCTTGCTGAAGTTGAAAAAGCAGGTGTGAAAATCCAGATTGGGTTTAATCGTCGTTTCGATCCGAACTTCCGAAAAGTTCGTTCACTTGTTCAGGACGGTACAATCGGAAATCCGCATATCTTGAAAATTACGTCGCGTGACCCTGAGCCCCCTAATGTTGATTATGTGAAATCGTCTGGTGGACTATTTATGGATATGACGATTCATGATTTTGATATGGCACGGTATTTAATGGGCAGTGAAGTAGTTGAAGTATCGGCTCATGGTACGGTTCTTGTGGATCAAGCAATCGGTGAAGCAGGAGATATTGATACAGCAATTATTACATTGAAGTTTGAGAATGGCGCTTTAGGAGTAATTGACAATAGTCGTCAAGCTGTTTATGGGTATGACCAACGTGTTGAAATCTTTGGAGATAATGGAACAGCTCAAGCTGACAATAACCGTGCAACGAATGTTGAAGTTTCAACAGCCGAAAACGTAACAAAAGATAAGCCATTGTACTTCTTCCTTGAGCGTTACACGCAAGCCTATATTGATGAAGTAACAGAGTTTGCAAAAGCGTGTCTAGAAAACACTGAAATTACTTGCACTGGATTTGATGGCCTTCAAGCAGAACGAATTGCAAAAGCTGCAAAACAATCTCTTGAAACAGGAAAACCAGTTCAGTTGGCTCGGACGTCTCAGAGAGTAGTAAACTAGTAAACGGAAGGAAAGAATCATTGTACCGAATTTTCACATTTTTGTTGTAATCGATTGCAAAAGGATTCATAGGTTATCATTCAAAGAGTAACAGTCAATTAGTATATAAGAGAATGAAAAAAATGTAAAAAGCTAATCTTACATCAAGTTTTTAACTAGAAAATTAAGAGAGCATTAGCGAAATGTTCTCTTAATTGAGGAGGTACTACATATGATTTGGGTAATTGTTTCAACGTTCCTGCTGTATACAGTTTTTGTTATGTGGTTTTCATGGTACAAAACAAGGGGAACGGATCTATCAACAACGGATGGTTATTTTTTAGGTGGCAGAAGTTTAACTGGAATTGTAATCGCTTCATCACTAATTTTAACCAATCTATCAACCGAACAAATTGTTGGACTTAACGGACAGGCATTTGGTGAGGGTATGGCCGTTATGGCGTGGGAAGTAACATCACCACTTGCGTTGATTATTATGGCACTAATCCTATTGCCAAAGTACTTAAAAGCTGGACTCACAACGATTCCAGATTTCCTTGAAAGACGTTATGACTTACGGACAAGACAGATCGCATCTATTTTATTCTTAATCAGTTACGCTGTTGCATTTTTACCAGTAGTTCTTTATTCGGGCGCATTGGTGCTAGATAGTATTTTCTCGTTGACATCTTACACGACCATGAGTCCATTTATGCTCGTACTCATTATCTCGGCAGCCATTGGGATTATTAGCTTAGGTTACATCATCCTTGGGGGCCTTCGAGCTGCTGCAATGAGTGACACAATTAACGGAATCGGTTTAGTTATTGGTGGTTTGCTTATTCCAATTTTAGCTTTAGTTGCCCTGGGAGGTGGAAATTTATCTACTGGTGTTCATGAATTGTTACATGCGAACCCAACAAAATTAAATTCCATCGGTGGTATGACATCATCTGTTCCATGGCCAGTATTAATTACAGGTATGTTATTTAATAACATTTTCTATTGGGCAATGAATCAATCGATTATCCAACGTACGTTTGCTGCGAAAAACTTAGCAGAAGGACAAAAAGGGGTATTATTTGCAGGTTTATTTAAAGTATTTGGTATGACGTTCTTAGTATTACCTGGAATTATTGCGTTCTTGTTATATGGAGATAACTTGAGCAATAATGATGCCGCTTACCCAACGCTAGTTGTTGATGTTCTTCCAATTGCGTTATCAGGGTTTTTGGCTGCTGTGTTATTTGGGGCTATTTTAAGTTCATTTAACAATACGTTAAATAGTGCAATTACATTATTCTCTTTGGATATTTACAAGCCAATCTTTAAACCGCATGCAAAAGATAAAGAACTCGTTAAAGTAGGTCGTATTTTCGCCTTTATGTTAGCGTTTGCGGCAGTTATCGTTGCTCCATTCATTATGTATGCGCCATCAGGTTTATATGCGTATCTACAAGAAATGAACGGCTTCTATAACTTACCAATTATTGCTATGATCCTTGTTGGTTTCTTTAGTAAGAGGGTTCCTGCTTATGCTGGTAAAGTAGTTATTGTCGTTCACATAGTGTTGTACTCTTTATCGAAAGTGTTCTTAGCGGATGTGAACTTCCTATATGTTCTTTCCATTCTACTAGCGGTTGATATTTTCGTCATGCTTGTTCTTGGAAGAATTGATCCTCGTAAGACTCCATTTGTGTTAAATGATGCGAAAAAAGTTGATTTAACACCATGGAAGCATGCGAAGGCTTTCTCAGCAGTTCTTATTGTAATCATGCTTGGGGTATACGCATTCTTCTCACCAATTGGTGTAGCAGAAGCAATGCCAAATGCGTACTCGCCATCTCAGGTTGTCTTCCTTGTTGTCAACTTGGTGATTGTAGGGGCAGTCGCGTGGTTCTGGTATAGAACAAATAAGAAATTGGAAGCAGATGCTGCTGAAGAAGAAAGAAAAATTAGTTAATGATAAGTAATACTGAAAACGGTTTCCTGAAAGTGAACTTTTTAGTTAAATAAAAGAGAAGAGGAGTGGATCTCAAAATGGGGTCCACTCTTTTTGTTCGCCCAGTGCTATGGTGTGTGAATAATTGCCAAATTTAATTTGGACATACTATTGATTGTTTAACTTATCGTTCTAGCGGGAGGATTAAGGAATGAATAATGAACAGACGAAATTTCCTGAAGGTTTTTTATGGGGTGGTGCTACGGCTGCGAACCAGATAGAGGGTGGATTCGATGAAGGCAATAAGGGCTTAAATATTGCTGATGTTCTGCCTGGTGGGAAAGAGCGCCTGAATATATTAATGTCATCTGGTTTTAATTTTGAAATTGATCGCGAAAACTATCGTTACCCAAATCATGAAGCCATTGATTTTTATCATCGCTACAAAGAAGATATCGCATTGTTTGCCGAAATGGGATTTAAAGTATTTCGATTGTCGATTGCATGGACAAGGATTTTTCCTAATGGTGATGAGCAAGAACCAAATGAAGAGGGATTGGCTTTTTACGATAGGGTTTTTGATGAATTGATTTCGTATGAAATTGAGCCGGTCGTCACGATTTCCCACTATGAGATGCCGTTACACTTAGTGAAAGAATACGGCGGCTGGAGAAGTCGCCAAGTTATTAGCTTCTTTGAAAACTATACGAACGTGATTCTAAAACGGTATAAGGATAAAGTGAAATACTGGATGACTTTTAACGAAATCAACGGAGCTTTAAAGATGCCTATCATGAGCATGGGCTTCTCACCTCAAAATGAAGATGATCGTTACCAAGAGACTTTCCAAGCATTTCATTATCAGTTTATTGCGAGTAGCTTAGCTGTAAAAGCCTGCAAAGATATCATTCCAGATGCGAAAATTGGCTGCATGATTCTTTTTGCACCCGTGTATTCTTACGATAGCAATCCAGAAAACGTGATATATGCGTTAAAGGAAGAGGAATTGTTTAACTTTTTCTGTGCAGATGTCCATGTACGTGGAGAGTACCCAGCTTTCATCAAACGTTTCTTTAAGGAAAAAAAGATTAAATTAGACATTCAGGATGGAGATTTGGACATTATCAAAGAAGGTACGGTTGATTATATTGGGTTGAGTTATTATATGTCGCGTACGGATAAAAAAGAAAAAACGCAAGAAGAAAAAGCGCAAGGAAATATTGTCGGCGGAGTGAAAAACCCATTTTTGAAAGCGAGCGATTGGGGATGGGAAATTGATCCTGTTGGTTTACGTATCAGTTTAAATAAGCTTTATTCAAGATATCAGCTGCCGCTATTTGTTGTTGAAAATGGCTTAGGGGCATACGACAAGATAGAGGAAGATGGGTCTATTAACGATGATTATCGGATTGATTACTTGCGTGAACATGTACAAGCGATGGGAGAAGCCGTGGAAGATGGTGTGGAACTCATGGGTTATACAAGCTGGGGCTGTATTGATTTAGTTAGTATGTCAACAGGTGAAATGTCGAAGCGCTATGGGTTTATTTACGTTGACAAAAATGATGACGGAAGTGGAACATTGGAACGTAAGAAGAAAAATTCATTTCATTGGTATAAAAAGGTGATCGAAAGCAATGGAGAGGTTTTGTAGGAGGGAAGAGGGGACGCAGGAAACTGCTTCTGTTGTGAAAAACTGAATATATGAAGGGGGAAGTGGATCCAACGTAGGGTCCGCTTTCCTCATTTAAACAAGTCGGAAGATAAAAGAGTGCTATCATTATTATAAGTGACTGAACATTATCTCAGTTCAATTGTTTCAATTATATACAAAAGGTTCATTCTAGATTACTCAATCTAGATGAACCGGGTAAGAGAAAGAGATGAGCTGAATAATAGATTAATTCTTCGAAACAAGAGTATAATGAATTCGAGATAAAAAAAGGCAAGGGCGAATACGTAAACGGGGAAGGGGAGTGAGAAGATGTGACAACGATTGCTGGGCAAGTGGGGGTAGAAAAGAGTCTGAGTAGATCAGAGAAGAAGAAGCTTATCTTCTTAATTTGTTCGGTGTTATTGTTTTCTGTGATGAATGGAACCATGTTTATGATTGCTGTACCAGATATTGCCTTGTCGTTTTCCCTTTTGCCTTCACAGGTTAGCTGGGTGGTTACGGGTTATATTGTCATTTATGCTATTGGTGCGTTGATGTATGGCAAGTTAGCTGATATCTACCCTTTGAAAAAACTACTAACGATTGGACTTAGCTTCTTTGTGTCAGGGTCGGTTTTAGGTTTTTTTGCACCGAACTTTGAGGTTGTTGTCCTTGCCCGTATCATTCAGGCTGCGGGGGCGTCCTCGATTGTTGCTTTGGTTTTCATTGTGCCTACAAGGTATTTCCAGAAAGAAAGGGGAAAAGTTCTAGGGATTGTTTCAAGCACGATGGCATTTGCTTCTGGAGTGGGGCCGGTGATAGGTGGATTTGTTGCTGGTGTCTTGAACTGGCAGTTTCTCTTCTTGATTTCTGCCCTTGTCATCTTTGCGATTCCGTTTTTCTGGATGTGGATGCCGGAAGAGGAGAAGAGAGAAGGGAAAGTGGATATCTTTGGTGCAGCGTTGATTGCAATAGCGGTTGCTGCATTGATGCTCTTTATAACGTTGTTTAATTGGTGGTTTCTTGTAAGTAGTATCGGATTCTTTGGTTTGTTTGCTGGGAGAACGGTAAGTACTGACAATCCATTTATCCGCCCTGACTTGTTTCGAAACGGACCTTTTAGAACCACCATTATAGCGGGTTTTTTAGCGATCATGACGATGTTTGGCATGATGTTTATGTTGCCATTGATGTTAAGTGAGATTAACGGTTTAAATACGTTATATATCGGGCTAACAATCTTTCCTGCCGCGATGGCGGCTGCTTTTATTGGGAAAGTGGCAGGTATGTTAACTGACAAGTGTGGAGCGAAACAAGTTGTCTATATTGCTTTTGTGCTTATGATTATGGGATTTTTCCTGTTGTCGACATTTATTGGTAGTCCTACTTGGGTGATCGGTGCTGTGGTGATTATAAGTTACATCGCTTTCCCTTTTCTGCAGACGGGAACGGCAACGTTAATTTCAACGGCTCTTCCTAGAAATGAAATAGGGGTTGGGATGGGGATTTACAATTTATTTAATTTTATGTCTGGTGCCATTGGTGGGGCGGTCATTGGGAAAATATTAGATTATGATAGCGGCGTTTTGATAAATCCAATTTCGTTTGCGCAAAGTCATGCCATCATGTATAGCAATGTGTTTATTGGTTTAGCGTTGCTAACAGTTTTGAATGGATTTTACTTTTATTTTGCTTTTAGAAAAATAGTGTGGATTGAAGATAGGAAACCTTTATAAATTGACTGTAAAACAGACACTAATCTTTATTTGAAGGAGGTGTCTCTTTTTGTTGGGATTTGTGTTAAAGTGTCACTTTTTGGACGTTGAAAGTACTGGTACTCCGCGATTATTGCATAGGAAATATATATTGTGATCTAGGGGGATGAGAAGTTGTTTCGGATTGTTTGTGTTTGTTTTTCGTACCGGGTGAAGTGGGGTAAGGGGGAGGGTGTGTGCCTAAGGTGAGTAAATAAGTAAGTTAAAATAGCTTTAGGGGGAAAGGTTTGTTATAGGGGTGTTAAGATGTCACTTAAAGAGTGATGCAAGGGATCTTGGGGGCGAACTTGTAATGCTTATAGAGTATTAGTGTGAGTGTTTTTTAAAAGTATATATTATAGGTAGAAATTGATTTGGTGTTTGATTGTTGTGGTAATAGTAAGAGGATGTAGATTTTTGATTGATCTTCTTGTCGAACTATGATAGATTATTAAATCTAGCAGCAAAAAGTAATTTTAAATTAACTGTTGCGTAGAATTGTAGTTCGTGATATATTATTTCTTGTCGCCACGAACGATTGATTGATTCGGTGGTGATTGCGGATAATAACTTTCGAAAAGTTGTTGCGCGGAACAAGAAGATATGTTAAGATAATAAATGTCGCTGATGAAACAGCGCATAAGAGTTCTTTGAAAACTGAACAAAAGCCAAGCGAATTAAAAGAGATGTAATATCTCGTCAAAGAAATTTTCCCGATAGGGCAAATTTCATCCTTAATTTATTGCATTGCTAGCGTAATGCGAA
>NZ_JAKRYL010000049.1 GCF_023555415.1 Halalkalibacter alkaliphilus
TAAAACATTACGGCGGTTCCGCTCATCGCTTCGCTCGGTAACCCAAAGGGAAAACCACCCTTTGGGTTACCGAGCTATTTCATCTTGAGTAATGCGTCTTTGCCTTTCATTCCGGCGGTAATTCCAAGTTGTTCTGCTTCTAATGTTACCGATTCTAATGGTGCTTCTAGTAGTTGTTCTATTGTTCGGACGCCCACGGCGCGACCGGCTATGATTTTACGGTCAATGAGCTTTTGGTTTGTATTAAATAGATTCACGTCAAGTGCTCCACACATAATGTACCCTTTATCATTTGTAACAGCCATAAAATTCGTTTTAGGCAACTTTAATGTTACAGCAATAAATGTTTCGCCTTCTATTTGGATTGGGTTCATTTCAAGCACGATATGCTCTCCTCCTATCGTCTCAAATTATTCTCATTAGTACGATATGAAAAGCAATCCGGAGGCGTGAACCTATCTTACGTCCAATTTTTCTTGAGCTTCCATGCAAGCACATCACGTAAAAATTCGGGCATGAAGTAATGCTTATTCTCTGATTCTGCAATTGCAGGGAAAATATAACCAAACGTGTACATATCTAGTGTTGCTACTCGATAGATGTGATCCTTTATTAATGGTTGCCCTAGGATAAAAATGGACTCTTCCTCATCGATCTCAATTCCTGTAAAGAGCATCTTCCCTAATACTTTTCCTCGAAATCCAAAGCCTTTTAACTCAAGATGGGTTAACTCCTTCGTGAGGGAGCGCTTAATCGTCGCTTCTAATGCTTCCCCCGTTAGTGTTACAACACAAGGGTTAATCGGATGTGGGCAAATACGATGGATGTCCCCTTTTGTGATTACTCCTTTTTCTAACGTATCCAGGAGAACCCCCGCATGTAACATGCCTACCTTTTCACCGCACCATTCTGTTACAGCATCACATAACATTTGACCTACTTCTGTATGTTCTTGCCATTTTACAGGAAGTGACTTTGGCAAAGTTGTCACAGGTTCACTTAAAAGGAGACTCGCTTCCTCTTTCATCCTATTTAACAATTGATCTGTCTTCTCATCAGTTTTTTGATTTTTCACATCAAGGAGGACGGCTTCTTTCCGATATATGGACTTAGTGTTGCGGTCAAACTGAATATCAACCTTTCCTAAAAAGGCTCCATTTTTTCCAGCTTGAGCAATCAGCGTGTCATTAATAGTTACCCCTGATGGCAAAACATGATGAGTGTGCGCTCCAAGAATCACGTCAATCCCCATAAACTGATTCGCAATTTTTTCATCAGTCTTTAAGCCTAAATGTGACATAAGGACAACAATATCCGCCTTCTTTACCAGCTGAGGCAAAAGCTCTTGCAATACGTCTATCGGAGAAAGTACCTTCCACCCTAGTAACTCATAAAAATGAACAAAAGGTGCCGTAAGACCAATCATACCAACCTTCAATCCATTCTTCATTGTATGTATAACATAACGCTCAGCCCACTCTAATCTACTCCCATCAGCATTGACAATATTCGCAAGCAAAACGGGAAACGTTGCTTCACCATAAAGAGATGTGAGTTGATCTTTAGAAAAAGTTACACCTTCATTATTGCCAATTGTGACATAATCAGCTTTTGCTTCATTCAGGAGCTCGATATTTCCTTTTCCAAACATGGCTTCCGTTATTGGGTTGCTTCGATCTGCATGGTCCCCGAGCTCTAAGTATAATGTATGGTCATCTCGTTCTTTTTTTATATGAGCGACCATTTGCGACCAATGATCAAAACAACTATGTATATCATTTGAGTGGAATATTGTAACCCGCTCCATTGTCAAAATAAGTACCCCCTTCTAAAAGCATCAAGCTGATGTCATTCCTTCATATATTAGTCTGAATGCCATAATAATCAGCATCAACCGAAGGAAAAAAACAAGTTTTTCACTTGAAAGCCTTCGATTAATGGCTGCCCCAAGCGTTCCTCCAATCCATGCGCCTGGTATTAAGGCAAGAGCATATACCCAATTTACATTGCCCTGGATCATATGTGAAACCGACCCTACGACAGCTGATAACAAAATAATAAACATTGAGGTAGCTACAGCTAAATGGGGAGGAAAGGCGAAGAGAACAATCATTGCTGGTACAAGGAGAGAGCCCCCACCAATACCAAATAGTCCTGAAAGCATACCAACAACAAAAGAAATCGCGAGAACTGGGACAATCCTGTATCCATATGTATAGTCTATTCCCTCTTCATCAGTATACGTTCTTTGTATCCCTTTTCCTGAACGAGGTAGTGGCTTTAAGTACTTTCTAATAAATAGAATAAATGAAACAAAAAGTATAAAAAGACCTAAGTAAACTTGGAATGAATTTGTGTCAAACCCACGATTTAGCCAAGTACCAATAATCGCCCCTGGGCCACTCGCACTAAAAAAGAGCAAACCACTCTTATAGTCTACTTTCTTTTGCTTTATATAAGCGATCGTTGCCGATATCCCGGTAAAGATCATGATTAACAGTGACGTACCAACAGCTACTTGTGGCGTAATGTCTAGAAATGAAAGACTACCTAACATTAACAATGCTGGCACGACAACAATGCCTCCGCCAAGGCCCATCAAACTGCCTAGCGTTCCTCCAAGCAGACCAACAACTAATAAAATTACCCATACCATCTATTTCACCTGATTTCTGTGCAGTGTGAGAGATAGTCAAAACAGGGAAGTGCGCCCTGTTTTTCTTATTTCTGCTTATCCCATGTAAAAATCCAAATACTTGTAGGACTAAATTAGGAAGTTGCGAAATTGACAGAGCAACACCTATTTTATACCTTTTTTAATACTAGAAGGAGATGAAGGACTTTTGGTTGCATCACTTTGTTATTTTGGGTTTTCATTGCGGTGATGAACGCCTTTTCTACGTTCCTCTTTACCGGTTTGGGTCTTCATTACCCTTATGAACACCTTTTTCCTGCTCTGCTTTACCGACTTGGGTCTTCATCGCCCTTATAAAAGCCTTTTATTAGAAGACTACTCATAAGGCTTAAGACCGTTTACGGCGGCTCCGCTCATTGCTTAGAGTTAGTTCCAACAGGGAAGACCACCCTGTTGTCCACAGTTTGTGCGAATATGCTTGCAATGGCTTCTCTCGCCGTGCGCTTTTTGAGAAACCCGCTCAAAAAGCTTAAGACCGTTTACGGCGGCTCCGCTCATTGCTTAGAGTTAGTTCCAACAGGGAAGACCACCCTGTTGGAACTAACTCTATTATCAAGAAAACAGATCGAGTTGTCTAGGTGCTAGTCCATGATATTCAATTTCTAGTAACTCTATGAGCTGTTTTGCATTGGTTGCTGCATCTCCGCCGGAATTGTTATTAAAAATAATATAAATGTCTTTGGATTGTGCTGTGAGCTCTTTTAGCTTTTTTTTCCATTCTAGCAACTCTGCTTCGTTGTATTTATATAAATAACGTACGTCCCGCCACGTACCATCACCTGGGTCATTCCATCCATGAATATTGCGACCGTGGAATCGAATTAATGTCTTTTCTGCATGAGTTGCTTCTAATATAGTAGGAACCGACCGGACTCCAGCCTGTGGTTCATCACAAATGCTGTGAATCCACCCTTCTTCTCTCATAAACAACAGTGTCTTCTCACACATGTTTTTCTCAAACCAAGAACGATGACGAAACTCAAGTGCAACAGGTAGTCCTTGTAATTGCTCCTTCACATAGCGAATCCACTGAACATGTTCCTTTTTGCAGTCAAACCAAGGTGGAAACTGGCAAAGGACCATGGCTAGCTTTCCCTTTGCTATAAGAGGGTTTAAAGACTCCCGAAAGGCTTCAAACATCTCATCCTTTGTAGCAAAAGGAGCAAATCCACGTTGATGCCCTGTCATTCCTTGATACGCCTTTACGACAAATTGAAACGCAGGAGGAGTTTCTCTTGCCCATTTCTCCATATTTCTAGCAGGTTGAACCGCATAAAAAGAAGCATCTATTTCAACAATTGGGAAGTGTCCTGCATACACTTCTAATTTTGATTGTTTGCTCATTCCTATGTACAAATCATCATGATCTCCCCAACCCGCAAGGCCTATATAGATCATTGTGTTCACTCCTTATCATGTACATTCGAAGCCACTAAAAACGTTTTTCAATGACTCGATTACGTAGCAATGGCTCAGCAAGCTGCTCTCCTGCTATCAGAAACCACTTACAGCAGGCTTTTAAGCTGTGGGACACTTCTCACACCCATGGCAACGGCTCCATCCATTGCTTAGAGGGCACTAAAAAAGGGAAAATCATCTTTTTTAGCGCCCTCGTACATCCTCAGTATTTTTAGTTTACCATGAAACCACTTTCTTTACAGAATTGTTGTTTCAATAAAAAAAGATAGAGCGTCTCTCTCTACCTCTTCCTAATATTCTCCTGTAATTATAGGTGTTCCCATTGTAATATCGACACTACCACCATTCCCTAAGTCCCTCACACCTATTTGCAAGTTTATGTTCTCAGATTCATTAATGGCTATACCACTATCCCACTCTTCCGTATAGGCAGATAAAGATACAAAATTACTTTCCTCTAAACCTTCCTTCACTTGTCCCGAAAATAATTCTACTAGATTTTTCGCTAGACGGTCTAGTTCGTCATTCGCTTCTCTTTCCATCGTTGCGCGGATTGTTACATAAGTGTCATCTCCTTTTGCTTTTTCAGAGATCACATCAAACATGTCTTCATCCCACTTCTCCCCTGTGATTTGATATGTAATGCTAACCATTTGCTGTTTCGTGCTTTCGTGAGAAGTTATCACCACTCGCTCATCAGTATTAGTTTCTGCCATAGATTTTGTACCAACCACTTTTCTGAAGGGACCACTTCTTACTTCTTCTTCTATCCACTTAAAACCACGATACTCATCTTTCATATCTATTACAAATCTATCAAATGCCCTAGCGTCTGTACCAATGTTTTTCTCTAGCTTTGAGTACACAGTCCAATTTCTAATACTCATATTCTCTTCCGTTGCCACATGTATCATTTCCTTAAGTTCATGTACCTGATTCGTATCACTGCTTACAGATTGAGTTTTATATAATCCAAACATCGCGGATATGATCACACTATACAAAATTATATTTTTTATCAATCTCCTCACCTCCTTACAAGCATTGACAGATTCATAGAAAAATAAACGAGTAACCTAGAATCTTTTTTTAAAGGGCCGCAACAGCTTATACAATAAAAAACTCCTGCATGTGAAAAATAGCGGGTTCGGTTGAGAGGGAGAAAATGCAATTCAACATGACAAATAACCTATAAATTAACCTAGGTTTTAGTGAAAAAACCAACAATACAAATAACAAAACAAAAGGATCAGATTTTAGAATCTGATCCTTTTTGGTCTATATACCTAGCCTTATTCATCTAACGCTACCCGATTGTACAAGTTCATTAGACGCTGACGCTAAAACAATTTGATAAATAAGCGGAGAAATTTCTCTTAATTAGGAAATAGCACTGAAAATAGTTTAAATAGACGGTAAGATTCCGACTATTGACTCGAAAAACGTAAAAATGGGTAAGTTTGCAGTGCTTAATCGGAAAACCTCCGCTTATATACCCCCGAACCGTCTCTAGTCTGCAGTCTAACAGAAAAATTTCCGCTTATTGGCTCTCCATACACCCGTTAATGTGAAAAATGCAGGTGCTTTCCATGTTATAAACGGTCATTAGCTAGCTTTTTCTAATTTCATCTCATGTCCTTTACGCACAGGTGTTTCCGGTGCTTTTCCATTTCCTTTTCTACCTGGTTCATCAAGCTTTCGGACATCTGCCTTTGTCACTGTTGCATCAAACACAAATTGATAAGCTCCATCAACATCTGGGGTGAATGTAAGGTTATCGCCTCCTGGAAGCCATTCTCCATCCATAACAAATTTAAACTCAACTAGTTTCCCGGCTTCAAGCTCGATTGCTTCTGACTTCCATACGTTTTCTTTTTCATCAAACGTTAATGATTGATCATCATTTTCCCAGCTAAGGGGCTCTGAGCCTCGTAACACACCGGCTTCATACTTCTTATAATCTACTTTTTCATCCCCTTTGACTAACTTACCCGACACTTCAAAAATTTTGAATCCTTGAGCTTCCAATTTGATCTCAATAGTTCCTTTTCTCGTCGTTTTCTTCTCTTGTGATATTGCATTTTCAAGCCTTACATTCGTCAACCGATCTTGGTTGTAAAGTTCCGCTAAATCAAACGTTTGTTTAGCTCCCTTATTCACTAGAACGAGTAAGCGCGAATCCTTATCTTCACGTTCAAAGACGAGTACATCATCATTCACATAAATTTCGTTAAACGTACCTGTACGTAAAGCTGGATACGTATCTCTTAATGAAATAATTTCTTGATAATGAGCAAATAGATCAAGATCTTGCTCTTCCTCTTTCCAAGGCATCATTTCGCGATACCATCTGTCTTTCCAATCACTATAGTCATGATGGTTTCCACTTTGGGACATACCGACTTCTGTACCATAATAAATCATTGGTGAACCAGGCAGCATAAATTGCGTAAATGAAGCAAGCTTTAGCTTATTCGTATCGTTTCCTGCTTCATATAAGAACCGCGGTACATCATGGTTATCTAAAAATGATGATAAAATGTATTCTGGATGATAAACAGCTTCGTTTGCCTTCACTAAATTGCTCACATTTCTCATTGAACCATTACGAGCAAATGTACTTTTAAATGTATCGTGGAAGCCAAAGTCGAGAGCCCCGTCTAATTTACCAGCATAAGAGTTGATCTTATCACGATTATCCCAAATCTCACCAAAGATATAATAATCTTCATCTAATTGTTTAACGGCATGTCGGAAATCAACCCAAAAGCTATAGCTAGGTCCCTTTGCATAATCTAGGCGGTATCCATCAAAGTTTACCTCTTCTAGCCAAAATGGGATCACTTCTTTAAGCATATAGTCTCTTGTTTCTTGGTTATCATTATTTAATTGCGGAAGACTTTCTACACCGTAGAACGTTTCATAAGAGCCATTCTCATAGAAGGTGTACCAGTCATAGTAAGGGCTATCCTTTCCATTTTTCAATGCATCTTGGAAGAATGGACTCTCATCTGAACTATGGTTTGGAACCATATCATATATGACTTTCATGTCACGAGCATGAGCCTTATCAATTAATTCTTTTAAAACATCAAGCGAACCGAAGTTTTTATCCACATCTAAAAAGTCAATTGGATGATATCCATGAGAATATGGACCTTCAAAAACAGGTGATAAATAAAGAGTGTTCACTCCTAGCTCATCTAAATAATCAAGCTTTTCAATGATCCCTTCAAGGTCACCACCCATCCAGTCTTTCAACGCTTCCTCTAATCCTACTTCATCAACATTTACCGTGTCATAGTTATTATCCTTATTCCCGTCTTTAAAACGATCGACAAAGATGTGATAAATCACAGCATCCTTAGCCCATTCAGGAGATTTGAAATCATCTACATAATAAGCAAATTCAGTTGCTCCTTCAGAATGTAAGCTATTCGTATCGGCAAATTGAGAACCTTCTCCATCCTCATCCCATACATCTACTTTATATTTTACTGGTGTTTTATTTGATTGAGCCGGGATCGTTCCTTCTAAAATAGATACATACCCACGGCTGCTTTCATTTGTAGAGACGACGTTCATCTCTACAGCCTGTCCAACTCGAGCTTCTCCTCTCGCTCCTTCTGGAGAAGCTCCATCCGTTGTAAAGTAAATACCACCATCTGTAATCGGCCCATTATGTTCAACTTCTGCTGTAATCGTTACATCATCATTCTCACTCGGAATAAATGGAGAGTGATTAAAATCATGAGATACGTTACTAGCAATGGGAATGCCTGTCCATGCTTGAACAGTGTCTTCTATTATAGCTCCTTCTTCTGTAAAAGTTACTTTTCTCAGTTCATCTCTTTCTTCTTGATATTTTGAATCACCTAATGCATATCGATAATGCAGCTCTTCTCCAGCAGGACCCTTTAAGTGAATCGTGTATAGTCCATCTTCTACTTTATTCATCCTTGTTATTGAATAATTATAGTTATTCATAGTAGAACCGACTGTCACAACAGCCCAATCCGGAGTCACTTCAGGAACTTCCACTTGTAACGTTAGTTCTCCATCATATTCCGTTGCAGGACGTACATCGACATGTCTTTCATTTTCTGGATGAAAAACAAACTGATAGTCTCCTGCCTGAGGAGTTGTGTATTCTAAGTTTGCTCCTGGCATCCATTCACCGTCATACACAAACTTGTATTCTACCTTTTGTCCACCTGGTAGATTGATAGGCCCAGTAATCCAGACACCCTCATTTTCATCAAACATTAAAGGATGATCATTCCCATCCCATCTTAACGGATCTACACTTCCTCGCAGTACAACACTTTCATACCCATCCGCTTCACCAGACCATTGTCCATAAACAGTTTGTGCAAACGTTGGCATAAATGTACTTACAAAAAGCAATAAGGACAAACATATTAACGATAAACGTTTCATCTCCAAACCCTCCATCTTCATTTTGTGCAAACGCTTCACAAAAACGCTTACATCAATGATAAAAGGATTCTTATTTATTTTCAATGAGTTGTCGTGTTTCTAAATTAAATTGAGTCCTTTGAACGAGCAACATTGTGCAACTTCCGCGCAAAAAAGAAAGCGTTTGCACAATAAATAGTAAAAAAGAAGCAAATCCTCGAAAGGACTTGCTTCTTTATATTTATTAACCAATAGACCCTTCCATTTCGAACTTGATGAGACGGTTCATCTCAACGGCATATTCCATTGGAAGCTCTTTTGTGAATGGCTCGATGAAGCCCATTACGATCATTTCTGTTGCTTCTTGCTCAGAAATACCACGGCTCATTAGGTAGAAGAGTTGATCTTCAGATACTTTTGATACCGTTGCTTCATGCTCAAGCGTAATGTTGTTGTTTAGAATTTCATTGTATGGAATTGTATCTGATGTTGACTCATTATCCATGATAAGCGTATCACACTCGATCTTCGACTTAGAGCCTTCGGAACGACGGCCAAAGTGACAGATACCGCGATATGTTACTTTCCCACCATGTTTTGAAATCGACTTCGATACAATCGTTGATGAACAGTTAGGTGCTAAGTGATGAACTTTTGCACCAGCATCTTGGTGCTGTCCTTTTCCTGCGATTGCGATGGATAGGATCGTACCTTTTGCCCCTTCACCACGCATCACAACAGCTGGATACTTCATTGTCAGCTTAGAACCGATGTTACCATCAACCCATTCCATTGTTGCACCAGCGTCTGCTACAGCACGCTTTGTAACTAAGTTAAAGATGTTTGGCGCCCAGTTTTGGATCGTTGTGTAACGGCAATATGCGTCTTTTTTAACGATGATTTCAACAACCGCACTGTGTAGTGAGTTTGTTGAATAAACTGGTGCTGTACATCCTTCTACATAGTGTACAGAACTGTCTTCATCAGCGATGATTAACGTACGCTCGAATTGACCCATGTTCTCAGAGTTAATACGGAAGTACGCTTGAAGAGGTGTATCTGTTTTTATGCCTTTTGGTACGTAAATGAACGATCCACCAGACCAAACAGCTGAGTTAAGTGCTGCGAACTTGTTATCAGATGGAGGAATGATTGTTCCAAAGTGCTCTTTGAAAATTTCCTCATGCTCTTTTAACGCTGTATCTGTGTCTGTGAATAGAATTCCTAAATCAGTTAGTTCTTCTTTCATGTTGTGGTAAACAACTTCAGACTCGTACTGAGCAGAAACCCCTGCTAAATACTTTTGTTCTGCCTCTGGGATCCCCAGTTTATCAAACGTGTTTTTGATTTCTTCTGGTACTTCATCCCAAGATTTCTCTGACTTCTCTGATGGCTTAACGTAGTACGTGATGTCATCAAAGTTTAACTCAGCTAAATCCCCGCCCCATTGCGGCATAGGCATTTTATAAAATTGTTCTAATGATTTTAAACGGAAATCTAACATCCATTGTGGTTCATCTTTCATGCGTGAGATTTCTTCAACGATTTCTTTCGTTAAACCACGTTTTGAACGGAAAATCGAAACATCTTTGTCCGAGAACCCATATTTATATTCTCCGATTTCAGGCATTTTTTTCGCCATTGTGAAAGCCTCCTCTATTTTATCGAGTGCAATGCTTTCGCACGCTGCCCCTACATAATCTCTCTTAAGCAAAGGCAGCTGCTACGCACATCGCTTTAAGTTAGATTGACTAACTTTCTTACTTGCGTTCGTTAATTCCCTTCTCCATTGCCTTCCATGCAAGGGTCGCACATTTAATACGAGCAGGAAACTTCGCCACACCTTGTAGTGCTTCAATATCACCTAAGTCAAAACGCTCATCATCATACTCTTTTCCGAGCATCATTTCTGAGAAAATTTGCGACATTTCAAGTGCCTCATCCAATTGCAAGCCTTTAATAGCTTGAGTCATCATAGAAGCGGAGGCTAAACTGATTGAACATCCTTCTCCAACAAATTTCGCATCTGTGACCTTATCATCTTCTACTTTCATTTGAATTTGAATACGATCACCACATGTTGGGTTATTCATATTTACCGTAACCGTATCACCATCAAATTCCCCTCTATTACGCGGGTTTTTGTAGTGATCCATAATCACCTGTCTATAAAGTGTATCTAAATTAGAAGACATCGCCAAAGTACTCCTTTGTTTTTACTAGTCCTGTGACAAGTGCATCAACGTCCTCTTTCGTGTTGTATAAATAAAAGCTAGCACGCGCTGTTGCTGTCACCTCGAGCCATTTCATGAGCGGCTGTGCACAGTGATGACCAGCACGAACAGCAATTCCTTCAGCATCTAGTACCGTTGCAACATCGTGAGGATGCACATCATCCAAATTAAATGTTACCACACCTGCGCGCTTTTTCGGTCCAAAAATTTTCAACCCATCAATTTCAGATAATCGCTCAATCGCATATTCAGCTAATTCGTGTTCATGCTTTAAAACATTATCTAAACCGACCTCTTCTAAAAAGTCTATGGCTGCACCTAGTCCAATAGCACCGGCGATTATTGGTGTCCCACCTTCAAATTTCCAAGGAAGCTCTTTCCACGTTGAATCTTGTAGTCCTACAAAATCAATCATTTCGCCACCAAACTCAATTGGCTCCATGTTTTCGAGGAGATGTTTCTTGCCGTAAAGGGCCCCAATTCCAGTTGGACCACCCATTTTGTGACCTGAAAAAGCGAAGAAGTCACAATCTAGATCTTTAACATCCACTTTCATATGCGGCGTACTTTGGGCACCATCCACGACCATAATTGCGCCATTGCGATGGGCTATTTCAGCAATTTCTTTAATTGGATTAATCGTTCCTAACACGTTAGACACGTGCATAACGGAAACGATTTTAGTATTTTCTGTAATCGTCTTATCAACTTCAGCTAAATCAAGCGTACCATCTGGCTGAAGCGGGAAGTATTTTAATGTTGCTCCTGTCGCTTTTGCAACTTGCTGCCAAGGAATGATGTTACTGTGATGCTCCATCATAGAGATCACAATTTCATCGCCTTCTTTCAAGTTAGCACGAGCGTAACTAGAAGCAACCAAATTTAACGCTGTCGTTGTACCACGTGTGAACACAATCTCTTCGATGGAGTTGGCCCCGATAAAGTTACGAACCTTTTCACGAGCACCTTCATATCCATCCGTTGCAAGTGTTCCAAGCGTATGAACTCCGCGGTGAACATTTGAATTATAGCGACGGTAGTAATCATCAAGTGCTTCAATGACTTTTAGTGGCTTCTGAGAAGTAGCCGCGCTATCCAAATAGACAAGCGGATTTCCGTTAACATTTTGATCAAGAATCGGAAACTGCTTTTTGATCTCTTTGGCATTCATTAGCGAACTTTCCCTTCGATTGCCTCTCTTAAGCGTTCCTTAACAGACTCAATCGGAAGCTGTTCAACGACTGGTGCTAAGAAGCCGTGAATGACTAAGCGCTCTGCTTCTTTACGAGAAATCCCGCGGCTCATTAAGTAGAACATTTGAAGCGGATCTACTTGACCAACAGATGCAGCGTGACCTGCTGTTACATCATCTTCATCAATTAGAAGGATTGGATTTGCATCACCACGTGCTTTTTCACTAAGCATTAGTACTCGCTCTGTCTGAACACCGTTTGACTTCGTAGCACCATGCTCAATTTTTGTAATTCCGTTAAAAATTGAAGTAGCAGCTTCACGCATAACACCATGCTTAAGGATATGACCTTCAGAATGCTTTCCATGATGGAAAATTTGTGTTGTGAAGTTTTGCTTTTGCTCTCCACGTCCAACAGAAACAGTCTTAGTATCAGCCCAAGAGCCGTCGCCTACTAAATGAGTTGTGTTTTCAGAAACTGTGTTTCCATCATTCATTTGTCCAAGAGCCCAATCAATACGAGCATCTTTGCCAACATGTGCACGACGAACAACATATGTTGTTACATTGCTACCAAAGTTATCAACCGCACCAAATGCCACTTTTGCATTTGCTTTCGCGTACACTTCTGCAATGATATTAGCTGCAACATTGCCGTCAACGTTAGACGTGTAGTTTTCCACATATGTCACAGAACTATTTTCTTCAGCTACAACGATCACGTGGTTTGAAAGAATGGCTTCCGGTGTTTCAAGTGAGAATACCGCTTGAAGTGGAACCTCAACTTGAACATTTTTTGGTACATAAATAAATGTTCCGCCGTTTAGTAGTGCTGCATGTAACCCAGTAAGTTTGTTCTCTTGTGGTTTCACTGCTTCACCGAATAAATATGGTTTCACAAGATCAGCATGCTTTTCTAAAGCTGTTTGGATGTCTGTAAAAATGACACCTTTTTCCGCTAGTTCTGCATTTGTCTTTGTATATACAGCTGATGTATCTTGTTGAACATACAAGTTTTGCTCATCTGTCTCTTCACCAATTAAAGATTGCAAGCCTTCTGGTAAAGCTTTTACAGATGTTGCTTTTGGCTTTGCATTCATATCAAAGCGTGTTTGCGTAAATGTCCACTTATCTATTTTAGTTTTATCTGGCTTTGGAAGCTCTGCTGATTCAGAAATTTCTAAGCCTTTTAAACGAATGTCGCGTACCCAATCTGGTTCATTGCGTCCATTCGAGAATGATTCAATTTGTTCTTTTCCGAACAATCCTTTTGTCTCGACTGACATACATTACCCACCCTTTACTATTGTACTGCTCGCTTCGTGCGAGGTTGCATCTAAATTCGTATCTGACCTTTATTTACGCTTCTTGGTTTGCTGCTTCTACACGCTCGTCTTCAATACCTAGCTCTTGTTTGATCCAGTCATATCCTTCTGCTTCTAAACGTGTAGCAAGCTCAGCGCCACCAGATTTCACAATGCGTCCTTGCATCATAACGTGCACTTTGTCAGGAGTGATGTAGTCAAGTAGACGTTGGTAGTGAGTGATAATTAAACAGCCGAAGTTCTCGCTGCGCATTTCGTTCACACCTTTTGAAACAACTTTAAGTGCATCAATATCTAAACCTGAGTCAATTTCATCTAAGATGGCAATCTTTGGCTCAAGCATTAATAATTGAAGAATTTCGTTACGCTTTTTCTCCCCACCAGAGAACCCTTCGTTTAAGTAACGGTGTGAGAAAGAATCGTCCATATCAAGAAGTTCCATTTTCTTATCTAATTGACGGATAAACTTCATTAGAGAAATTTCATCGCCTTCTTCACGTTTCGAGTTGATTGCTGAACGTAAGAAGTCTGCATTTGTAATCCCGCTAATTTCACTTGGGTATTGCATTGCTAAGAAAAGACCAGCTTGGGCACGCTCGTCCACTTCCATTTCTAGCACGTCTTCTCCATTAATTGTTACAGATCCGCTTGTAATTTCATATTTAGGATGACCCATGATTGCTGAAGCAAGAGTTGATTTACCTGTTCCGTTTGGCCCCATGATTGCATGGAACTCCCCACCTTTGATTTCAAGGCTGAAATCTTTTAAAATTTCTTTTCCTTCAACTGATACGTTAAGGTTCTCAATTTTTAAAAATGGTACTGACATTTACAATGACCTCCAATGTATTTTGCTTCATCAATGGGATAAAGCTTGCTAATTTTGTAATAGTTTTATTCTCAATCTATTCTCATTACAATCTTATACTAAATCTATTCTTAGTTCAAGGACGGTGAACCAATTATGAAACTATTTGTACTATGTTTATAGTGTTAACGTTTTCCCCTCCTGTAATAGGAAATTCTCACCTTATTAGCATTCCTTTTCATTCCCCTATGTAAACCATAAAAAAAGTGCTTGGACATATTATGCACAGAAGAAGAGTAGTGCCAATTGGCACTACTCTTTCAATATTTTAACACACTTATTTTCGTTTAGCTAAATTGAGCGGCTAGTTTTTTGCTCTTCTCGTAGTCTTTTTCGCGTTGCTTCTCGACTTCTAACCGTTTTTCCAAGTTACGATTATACTCAGCATAACTTGTTCCGTGAGATTGTTGCATTGCTTTTTCCATTTCACCATTGTGTTGGTTTTTTAATAAATGGATAATAAATCAATCCTTTCTCGTTTTGTCACAAGTAATCGTACCATAGTCAGAAAATTTCACCAACACGGAAAAAACGAGTTAGATCACGATATACAGACGTGAGATATGATTATTCAATGTCAGAAAATGTTCCAATACATTTTCTCGACCTTACAAAGTCTGAAAGCTTATCTCTTAATTTTATTTATTGCAGCTGATTGTTATTGCCACCTAGTTCTGAAATACATTCTTGAACAAGAGTTACGGCCTGACTCATAGCTGCGCCTCCACCAAATGCCGCTGTAACTCCGACCGTCTCTAAAATCTCCTCTTCCGTGCACCCTTGATCTAAGCATCCTTTTGCATGATAAATAATGCAATATTCATCTTGCGAATACACACTAATTCCAAGAGCGATCATTTGCTTCTCTTTTTGAGAAAGTTTCCCTTCTGCAAAACACGCCTCAGTAAAAGCATTGTACTTTTTCGCTATATCAGGCATTTTCTGTGTGAAATTCCCTAGCCCTTGTTTATACTCCTGTAATGCCTGGTCAATCGGATTGTTTTGTTGCTGCTGTTGATCCATCTAACATGCCTCCCAAGTTCTTGTAATAACAACGATAGTATTCGTTAACAGTTACCTGTTTATTCAATTTTGAATTGACCAGGGTAATAACAAAAAAGCCTAATAAGCTATAGCTCAATTAGGCTGCTTTTTGCTCTTCTTTATTTTCATTTATTTTCCGAAAGACAACATAAAAGTACGTTGATCCTAACAAATATAAGAAAGCAGTAATCGTAAAAACATACGCATATCCATAGTAAGCACCATAGATCATAACAATAGATGTTGATACAGGTCCCATAACAGCCCAGCCTAACTGGAACACCATTTGGCCAACTGAATTGGCTAATCCTTTCATTGAGTCATCAACCGTTCTCATCATTAGGGCCATTTGAATCGGGTTTCCAGCATTCATCAACGCTTGTCGAAATAAAAAGCCAATCACTGCTAACCAAAGTGTTTCGGTGTACGCTGTTAATAGAAGAAATGGAAGCGATGCAAGCTGCAACATCACAACCGCTTTAACCTCACCAAACCGTTTAACGACAGAAGGTCCAATCATAAAAGCTACAGCTGTCATAGCCTGACCAAGTGAAAGAATAATTCCAACGAGCGAGTTGCTGATTTCAAAACGATCACTGAAATAAAGATTCAAATACGGAATGACAAGCCCCGATCCAAAGCCTATTAATACATTTGCAATGGCAAATAAACCAATCCATTTCAAACTTGATCGATGCGTAGTAAAAAGTCTCCCAAGTGAGCTAGCTCCTGTTTTTTGAACTCTCTTTTTATGTTCTTCATTAATTTTTAAAATTGGAAGTAACGCTATAAAGAAAATAAGTGAACCAATTAGCAATGTAATCCTAACACTCTCAAGCATTGATAGACGGAAAAAAACATGAAATAGATCGGTTAATGTTCCCCCAAGCGCATTTCCAATTACATTTGCTACCATGATGAGCGCAAAATTAAAACTAAACAAATGAACACGTTCTTTTTCCGTTGAATTTTCTGCTAACAAAGGGATCGATGATACTTGGATAAAAGCCATAAAAAGCCCTGTTGCAAAAGCCATGGCAAGCAACAAAAATTCCCCCGCCAAAACCGCTCTAAGCAAAAGGCTTGTCGCCGCAAATAGTGCACCAATCATTATAATTCGTCTTCGTCCAAACTTATCGCTCATTAAACCAGCAGGCAAAAGCGCCATTGCACTAGCCAGCGCTTGCATCGCAATAACACGGCCGTTCATTTGATCGCTAAAGCCTAACTCTCTTATGTAGTAATTATAAATAACCATAAAAATTCCCATACCAATATTCGCTAGAACCGAAGTAAGCAAAAATAGGCGTATATTTCGATTGTACCCTTTTAGCTGATCATTCCAATCTCCAACAAACTTCCCCATAGTTACACCTTCGTTCACAATATTTCGTATATCTAAATATTATAATAGGCGATCTTAATCTAAAAGAAAAGAGCTAATAGCAAAAGGTGGTTTTCCTTTTGCTATTA
>NZ_JAKRYL010000005.1 GCF_023555415.1 Halalkalibacter alkaliphilus
ATCTCAAAAGGCGTACGGCGTGCGGAGCCATTGCCTTTCTTCCTCGAAAACCCTACTTTGACACTGTCACTTTTTTAAGTACTCAGATGCCTCTTATCTCCCTTCATTATCTTTCACCCACTCCCTACAAACATACAACCAAAAAGACGTGAGCACCTTACTCGCTCACGCCTAAACATCAAGTTGTCAGCTCTTTCTCCCTAACTAGCTGATCCATCCGTTCTTTATCCCGCTCCAAGATCGGTTTTAAGTACTTTCCTGTGTAAGAGCCTTCGACTGCTGCAACATCTTCTGGTGTACCTTGTGCGACGAGCTGTCCGCCTTTGTCGCCACCTTCAGGTCCTAAGTCAATAATGTGGTCGACCGTTTTTATCACATCTAAATTGTGCTCAATAACAAGGACAGTATCCCCATTATCCACGAGGCGTTGCAAAACTTTTAATAAGCGGTCAATGTCATCGACATGAAGGCCGGTTGTCGGCTCATCTAAAATATAAATCGTCCGGCCTGTGGCACGTTTATGAAGTTGAGAGGCTAGTTTCACACGCTGCGCTTCCCCACCAGATAATGTCGTTGCTGGTTGACCAAGCCGGATATAGCCTAGTCCTACGTCAACAAGAGTTTGAATCTTTCTATTGATCTTTGGAATGTTGGCGAAAAACTCTAATCCTTCTTCAACTGTCATTGCCAAAACATCAGCGATCGTTTTGCCTTTATACGTGATATCTAGCGTTTCACGGTTGTAGCGCTTGCCCTCACAAACTTCGCATGGAACATACACATCAGGTAAGAAATGCATTTCAATTTTAATAATTCCATCTCCACGGCATGCCTCACAGCGTCCGCCTTTTACATTGAAGCTAAAGCGTCCTTTTTTGTAGCCTCTCACTTTTGCTTCATTCGTAAGTGCAAATACATCTCGAATATCATCAAATAACCCCGTGTATGTAGCTGGATTTGACCGAGGCGTCCGTCCAATTGGAGATTGATCAATCTCAATCACTTTATCAATTTGATCTAGTCCAACGATCTCTTTATGTTTGCCAGGCTTCTCTTTTGCTCTGTGGAGTTTTTGTGCTAACGATTTATAAACAATTTCATTGATGAGTGTACTTTTCCCAGAGCCTGATACTCCCGTTACCGCCATAAAAACGCCCAGCGGGAAGGTTACAGAAACATTTTTTAAATTGTTTTCGCTCGCTTTTTTCACACTAAATGAACGTCCATCTGATTGTCTTCTTTCATTTGGAACTGGGATGAATTTTTTTCCCGATAAGTACTGACCTGTTAATGAATTGTCATCCTTCATAATTTCTTCTGGTGTGCCCTGTGCGGTAATTTGCCCGCCATGAACACCTGCGCCTGGACCGATATCAATAATATAGTCAGCTGCAAGCATTGTATCTTCATCGTGCTCAACGACAATTAATGTATTTCCTAAATTACGCATATGTTCTAGCGTTTCAATTAAGCGGTCATTGTCGCGTTGATGCAATCCAATCGATGGTTCATCTAAAATGTAGAGAACGCCCATTAACGAAGAACCGATTTGTGTGGCAAGACGAATTCGCTGAGCTTCTCCCCCGGATAATGTACCTGCCGAGCGGCTCAATGACAAATAGTCCAAACCTACGTTTATTAAAAACCCTAAACGATCATTGATTTCTTTTAAAATTAAGCGTGCGATCGCCATATCCTTTTCTGATAACTCAAGTTGTTCAAAATACACCTTCGCATCCTTAACAGAAAGGGAAGCGATTTGCCCTAAATGCTGACCGCCGATAAAGACAGCAAGCGCTTCTTTTTTCAGACGGTATCCTTTACAAGTCGGACAATGCTTATGCGTCATATATGCTTCCATTTGCTCACGAATATAATCTGAGCTTGTTTCTTTGTAGCGGCGGGCGACATTGTTGACGACCCCTTCAAATAGGACGAGGTTTTCGCGAATTTGGCCGAACTCATTTTCATAGCGGAAATAGATTCGCTCTTTCCCACTCCCGTATAAAACTTTATCAAACAGAGCTTCGGAAATTTGTTCAACAGGTATATCCATATCAATTTGATAATGTTCGCACACCGCTTCCAAAAGCTGCGGATAATACTGTGAGCTCGTTGGCTCCCATGCCGCAATGGCATGCTCCTTTAGTGATTTGGCACGATCTGGAACGAGTAGATCTATATCAACTTCAAGCTTTGACCCTAAGCCATCACATGAGGGACATGCTCCAAATGGACTGTTAAATGAAAACATTCGCGGCTCAAGCTCTGGAATCGAAAAGCCACACTCAGGACAAGCGTGATGCTGACTAAACAGCAGTTCCTCTTCGCCAATGACATCAACAAGCACACGTCCATCCACTAACGCAAGTGCTGACTCAAGAGAGTCCGCCAAGCGCGTCTCGATTCCTTCTTTAATGACAATTCGGTCGATAACGACTTCAATGCTATGTTTTTTGTTTTTATCGAGCTCAATTTCTTCCGCGATTTCACGCATTTCTCCGTCAACACGAACGCGAACATAACCTTGCTTTTTCATGTCTTCTAGTACTTTTACATGCGTCCCTTTACGACCTGAAACAAGCGGGGCAAGGATTTGCATTTTCGTCCGCTCAGGATATTCAACGAGACGATCAACCATTTGCTGAATCGTTTGGGACTCAATTTCGATTCCATGCTTCGGACAAACCGGTTTCCCAATTCGAGCATACAACAAACGCAAGTAATCAAAAATTTCCGTTACGGTACCGACCGTAGAACGAGGGTTTCGGCTTGTCGTTTTTTGGTCGATAGAAATGGCAGGTGATAAGCCTTCAATGGCATCGACATCTGGTTTATCCATTTGTCCTAGAAACTGGCGAGCATATGCAGAGAGTGACTCGACATAACGCCTCTGTCCTTCCGCATAAATCGTATCAAACGCAAGCGACGATTTCCCAGAACCCGACAAGCCTGTTAACACAACGAGCTTGTCACGTGGAATGGTTACGTCGATGTTCTTTAAATTATGGGAGCGCGCTCCTTTTACTACAATATTCTCTAATGCCACCGTTTCCTCACCCTTCCGCTTTTAATTCAAGAACGAGGTCACGAAGTTCAGCTGCACGCTCGAAGTTCAATTCTCGCGCGGCCTCCTTCATTTCCTTTTCCATTCGTTCGATCATCGCTTGTCTTTCTTTCTTATTCAGCTTCTGTGCTGGTGCAGCTGTATAGTTTTCTTTACCATCGTCTTCCGCAACCAATGTTGCTTGAATGACGTCTGGAATTTTCTTTTGAATCGTCTTTGGTGTAATGCCATGCTTTTCATTATGTTCTTCTTGGATCGAGCGACGACGTTTTGTTTCTTCTAATGCTACGTTCATTGATTTTGTTATTTTGTCTGCATACATGATGACATGCCCATTTGCATTTCGTGCAGCACGACCAATCGTTTGAATCAGAGAACGATCGGAACGTAAAAATCCTTCTTTATCGGCATCTAAAATGGCGACAAGCGATACTTCCGGAATGTCGAGACCTTCACGCAGCAGGTTAATTCCAACGAGTACATCAAACGTTCCCATCCGGAGCTGTCGAATAATCTCGATCCTCTCTAACGTTTTGATTTCCGAATGCAAATAGCGCACACGAATGCCTATTTCTTTTAAATAATCGGTTAAGTCCTCGGACATTTTTTTCGTCAACGTTGTGACAAGCACTCGTTCATTGCGTTCGACACGAGCGTGAATTTCTCCGATTAAATCATCAATCTGTCCTTCAATTGGACGAACATCAATCGTCGGATCAAGCAAGCCGGTAGGACGAATGATTTGCTCAACCATTTTCGGTGTATGTTCAAGTTCATAAGGCCCAGGCGTTGCTGATACGTATACAGCTTGATGGACCTTTTTCTCAAACTCTTCAAACCGAAGAGGACGGTTATCAAGCGCTGATGGCAAGCGGAAGCCGTGATTAACAAGGACCTCTTTTCGAGCACGGTCCCCATTGTACATTCCTCTTACTTGAGGAACCGTCACATGCGACTCATCCATAATAAGCAAAAAATCCTCTGGGAAGAAGTCAATAAGCGTATATGGCGTTGCCCCGGCTTCACGAAGCGTTAGATGGCGTGAATAGTTCTCAATGCCTGAGCAAAACCCCATCTCTGCCATCATCTCTATATCATAGCGCGTCCGTTGCTCTAGGCGCTGCGCCTCCAGCAGCTTCCCTTCTTCATGCAGCTCTTTTAACCGTTCCTCGAGCTCAACCTCAATGTTCGCGATTGCTTTTTTCAATTTTTCTTCGCGTGTAACGAAGTGGGATGCTGGGAAGATCGCAATATGATTTCTCTCCCCTTTTATTTCTCCTGTAAGGGCATCAACTTCTGTCATCCGATCAATTTCATCACCAAAAAACTCAACACGAATACACTGCTCATCACGTGAAGCTGGAAAAATCTCAACAACATCGCCTCGCACACGGAATGTTCCACGCGTAAAATTAACATCATTGCGATCGTACTGAATGTCAACTAGCTTACGAAGCAACTCATTTCGATCCATCTCCATCCCAACTCTGAGGGATACAACGAGTTCCCGGTATTCTTCTGGTGACCCTAAGCCGTAAATACAAGAGACACTGGCAATAATAATGACATCGTTACGCTCAAATAACGCACTCGTTGCAGAGTGACGAAGCTTATCAATTTCGTCATTAATGCTTGCATCCTTTTCAATAAAAGTATCCGAACTTGGCACATACGCTTCCGGCTGGTAGTAATCATAGTAGCTGACAAAGTATTCAACGGCGTTGTCAGGAAAAAATTCCTTAAACTCACTATAGAGCTGACCGGCAAGAGTTTTGTTATGAGCCATGATTAACGTAGGCTTGTTCACCTCTTTAATTACGTTCGACATCGTGAACGTTTTTCCCGTTCCTGTTGCCCCCAACAATGTTTGATGCTTCTCTCCTTTTTTCAAACCTTCCACAATCTTTTTGATCGCTTCAGGCTGGTCCCCTTGCGGTTGATAGGCTGATACCAACTCAAACGTCTCACTCAAACCGACTACCTCCCAACGAACTGTTCATAAGTAGAAGTATTATACCATAGACTACCAGTTACAAAGCAAATAATACGAACGTCTGTTTTACTATTTTTTATAAAAAACCTCAAAGATCAACGTAGATCTCTGAGGTTTCTAGTTTACTATTTATTTTCCTTCTAAAATCTCGTGTGTTCTTTTGTAGTTCTTATGGTTCACAGCTGTTCTTGAATAAGGAAAATCTGCTTCTCTTCCTTTTACAGGGAACTCCAAAAACTCTGCCGCGACACTATTGTTATACACAGCAATTACTTTCATTTCCAGGCCATCATAAATGATTTTTTCATTTAGCACGGCTGCATTTTCATTTATTTTCTCTTCCTTTTCAAAAGCCATAAACAAATTCCTCTTTTCCACTTAGTATTGTATCTTTTTAAGTATCCTTTTTAGTTTAAAATGACTATTCTACATGATCAAGTTATTTTTTACAGATTACTAGTTTTTCCATTTTGAGCACACTTTACGTAATATTCCCGAAAAAAAGAGAAAAGGCGGTGTCCCAAGACACCACCTTCTCTATTACATTCCTTGTTTGTGCGTTAATCTTTTTTTTGCAACGATTAAGCCCACAATAAATGAGATTATGGCCAGCACCCCAACAAACCATGATTGCTGATGAATTTGTAAAACAAATAAGACAATCATCCAAGTCACGATACAAGCACCTAGTATACTAAACGTAACTCTTGTGACAACAATCATTAAAAGAAACGGGATGACGAGGGCAAGGACTAAGTCCAACATCCGTCTGTTCAAGCTCCTTTTGCTCTTGCTAATTTTTCTTTTTTAAAATTCGACCTATACGATCGAATCTTGCAAATCGGCATCATCTTTTACTAATAATACACCAAGCTGGTGATGTTCCCCATCATAAAGAGCTCCTTTGGCAAATCGTACTTCTCCTTCATGGTTTAGAACATCTACTTTAGCAAAAGCTGAATTGATTTGAAGTGCTTCATAAAAGCTTGTTTGATCAAATACTTCTTGACCGTTAATTCTAACAATCGTTTCCCCGACGACAATATTCATTTTCTCAGCAGGGCTCCCTGGCAGAACGCCAAGAACGATACAGCCTTTTGTCTGGCTTGAGAAAAATGCAGGTAGCTTATCATCTTGTTTTTTCGCATAATAGAAAAGCAGCTCACGGCTTACGATAGCTAGTCCACCTAACAGAACTGCTAAAACAGGAACGAAATAACTTCCGACAGCCAGCAGGGCAAAGCCAACCCCTAAACCAATGACGCGAAGCCCCATCGCCCGAATCTGAATCTGAGGCAGTGTTCCTCTTACTCGCTGCTGAAAACCTATTAAAAACGGCACAAGCACAGGTTGTAACCCTACATCAGCAACCGTTAAGACAGGCCAAAACGAGAAAGCAGGAATAATGCCTTCTGGTATAAAGAGGACAATTGGGACCATCCAAAGTCTTTTGGCCAAATGTATGCCAACCCATTTACCACGTTTGCTTCGTTCAAGCAATGGTGACGTGTATACATGTCCATTCATACGAATCAAAAATCCTTCCGCCAACGCCATGATCGCTAAGATGGATGCAGGGACGAAGATAGGAATTTGCGATAAGATGTCATACAAAGGCGTAAACGTTTCAACCTTACTTAACAACGGATCAAAAGCGTATAAAAGCAAGACCGCACCGAGTACAAACGTCGGCGAGATCCAACGAAGCTGTGTTGTCAGCGCAAAGATAATATAAATAATTGCAAGCACCGCAACAAATGGCAGTGTAATCGTCAGCCCTAACGCAATCGTGACGATTGATACACATACACCTAACAAAACCGCTGATAAAAATGGAATTGTAATATCAGCCATTCGCCCATACACTCTCGTATGAAACGAGAGTCGTTCTTTTTTTACGCGATGTCCAGAAAATAAATACACAGCAAACAGACCTATATACAATAGGGGGTTAATTAAAAAATAGACTAAAAGGATTCCAATACTTTGTAAAATGTCATTTAGCATAGTTGTATCTCCTTCAACTATTCTTCCTTTTAACGTATCACATTTATGCAAAAAGGTACATCCTTCTTTGCGCGAAGGATGTACCTTTTTCATTCGACATTTATCGTTAAAATCCTTTTTTACTCATTCGTTTGTTCAAGTAGCAACTCAATCGCTCTTTGCAGCTGTTGGTCATTTTCTTTTTCACGAACAATTTCAACCGTACGTTGCTGAATCATCGATGCTGTCTCTTCATCAATTTTCCCAGTAGGATCTAAGTCATTGGAACGTTGGAAGGCAATGACGGCAATTTCCGTCTGTTCACTAAAATAGCCGTCTGTTCTACCGGGTTCATGTCCAAGACCTTTTAACATGACTTGAGCGTTTTTAATTTGCTCACTCATCATATCAAGACGCAACTCGCCTTCTTCTCCAATCGAAATGGGTGCTGTGTAGAAGTAATCTGGCTGCTTGACTTCAACGGTCGGCTTCACACCTTCTCCATTAATATCATTCCCAGCTGATGTTAACCATCTAAACAACGATAGTTTTAACTCACTACCATCACCTAACTGAATCGTTTGTTGAACCGTGCCTTTTCCAAACGTTTGCTCTCCAACAACATCATACCCTCCGCCTTCAATTAAAGCAGCTGATAATATTTCTGATGCCGATGCAGAAGCACGGTCGGTCAATCCGATAATTGGGTATGGCTTTCGCTCATCTAAATTGGACATATAACGAATTTTTTCACCTTCACGATTTTCAATTTGAACTATTGGTGTTCCACCAGGAATAATAAGCTTCCCAATGTCCTCTACCGCATTCAAGTAACCACCAGGGTTTCCACGCACATCGATAAGCAATCCATCGATTCCTTGGTCTTCAAGCGCTTCTAGCTTCTCTTTAAAACGATCAGCTGTATCTTCGGAGAATGACGTAATTTCAAGCAAACCTAACGACTTCCCGTCACGCTCAATGACATCAGAACGGACCGTTTCAATCGGAATCAAGCCACGCTCGACTGGAATTTCAAACAGTTCACTTTGCCCAGCTCTTTCAATCGTTAACTTAACGATGGTCCCTTTTTCGCCGCGAATTTGCAGGACGGCTTCGTACAATGACAGACCTTCAATTGATTCTCCGTCAATTTCAATGATTTTATCATTTGGCTGAAGTCCAGCCCTCTCTGCTGGTGACTCACGGAAAGGAGCAACAATGGTTACTTTCCCGTCTGTCATACTGACTTCTGCCCCAATTCCTTCAAAATGCGATCCAAGTGACTCAACAAATTGAGTTGCCGTTTCTTGGTCCATATAAACGGAATAAGGGTCATCTAATGTCCGGAGCATCCCCTCAATCGCTCCTTCATATAACTCTTGCTCACTTATTTCATCGACATACTGTTCATGAATAATTCCTAAAGCTTTTTGGAACTTATCTAAAAGCCCCTTTTCCGTCAGTTCGGATTCTGCTTGTCCTCCATTTTCTGATACATCTGATGCAGCGGTATCCGTTTCAACACTAGGCTGCCCTGTCTGGAAATAAAAACCAAATGCACCTAATACTAATACGGCTGCTACGATCATAAGAATCTGTCTTTTGTTCATATCCTTATCAACTCCCACTATATCTACAACTTCAATTATCGCAGCCAACCCAATCCTGTTTTTCGATCATAGAAAGGAGAAGGCAAAAATCTTAACGCTCTTCTTATCATGAAACGGAGTATTATTCTAGAGGGCATTGAAAAGGTTGATTTGTACCTTTTCAGTGCCCTCTAACAATGAGCGAAACCGTTGCAATTTTTAAATGCTTGCTATGAGTGGGTTTCTCATAGCAGGCGCGCAACGTGTGTAGCCATTGCGGCTTCCTTGATTCACTTTCAAGAGGTTTTTCAGTGAACTCTGATTTGTCCCTTTTTCAGTGTCTTCATTCTAACCTATGCTTTTTTTACTATATTATGTTTTCGTATTCCCTTCATTTTAGTCAAAGATCGTAAATAAGTCAAAGCACACTAAAGACGAAAACCGTCGCCACGAAAGGGATGTTTATAATGTGTAAAAATAAGGAGATTTATGGAAAATAAGTGAAAAGTTCATACTACTAAAAAAAATGATGTATCCAAATTGAATACACCTTTTGATCCTATTTATCTTTATAAAACTTGAAACTATTTCTCGTTTCTTTTGCTTCATATAATGCATGATCGGCATTTCGTATTAGAGTCTTCGAACTCAGTCCATCTCCAGGATACATAGCGATTCCAATACTTGATGTCATAACCAGAGTGTTCTCTTGAATAAAATACGGTTGTTGAAGCGACTTGAAAATCCTTTTAGCAATGGAACTGATTTCCTTCTTCTTACCTTCCGTTCTTTTTAACAGAATAAGGAATTCGTCCCCTCCTATTCGACAAGCGATGTCACTATCTCGGATGTTTTCCTCTAATCTTTTTGCAAATTGCTTTAAAATTTCATCACCGACATCATGACCTAACTGGTCATTAACGTTTTTAAACTTGTCCATATCAAGGTACATAACGGCCAGTGCGCCTTCATATCGCTTTGCCTCTTCAAGAGATTGATCAATCAACTCATTGAACATTCGTCTATTTACAAGGCCAGTAAGTGGATCGTGAAAAGCAAGGTATTCAAGCTGTTCTTCATATTGCTTTCGTTCCGTCGTATCTCGTAAAACAGATTGAATTGCTGGTTGACCATTATACTCAGCAGACACAGACGTCACTTCAGCCATAGTAGATTTGCCATCTAACCTTCTAAAATGCAAATCTGCACTTTCTGTCGTTTCCTCGTCATTGTCATTTTCTATAAGCCAGGAAATTCTCTCCTCTATCTTTTGGATGGAGTCAGGTTGTATCAGCTCCCAGATCGACTTTCCTAAAAGATCATTTTCATGCTGCCCCCCGAAAAAGGCAACACCCGATGGATTGATATAGACGATTCTGTCATTACTATGAACCACAATAGGTTCTGGGGATAATTCAACTAACTTGCGGTAGCGCTTTTCACTTCGTATTAGCTTTTGTTGTACTTTTTGTGCATCGGTTATATCTCGGTATGTTCCTATGAGACTAATCTCTTCATTATGAACCGGTCGATACGAAGCAAGCACATCGATTGCCTTTCCGTCTTTTCGCTTCTTCCTTGTTGAAACATTTACTACGTCTTCCCCTTTTGCTAACAACTCTAAGTACGATTTCTCGTGCTCAGTCTCTGGATCCAAAAAGAGTGCTGGCACTGATTGACTCTTGATCTCATCAATACTCCAGCCAAACATAGATTCAAACGCCGGATTGGCGTTTTGGATGACTCCTTCTTTAGAAATTGTATATATGGCTTCAGAAGTATTGTCCCAAATTAGCTGAAGCTCTTCTCTTATCTCTTTCATTTCCCGTTTCGTACGCTTCTCTTTTGTAATATCTTTGGCAATCCCATACACACCAACAACTTCTCCATCAACGGTCATAGGAATATTTTGTATTTTCAAGTCGAGTAGATATCCACGTTTATGCCGAACTTGAATTTCATAACTAATTGATTTTCCTTGGAGCACTTCTTCATAATAAGCCAATACCTCTTGTTGATTTTCACTTTCCAAAAATTCAATAAAGTGACGATGAAGGAATTCCCCTTTTCGATAGCCAATCATTTTTTTTACTACCGCATTCGCTTCACTAAAGTACCCGTCTACATCCATTACAAACACAGCGTCTTCATTTTCATAAAAAAGAGAATTGAAACGTTGTTCGCTTTCCTTTATGCGTTTGTTCGCTGCGAGCATCTCTCTTTCCCTTGTTTTTCGATCTGTAATATCTCTGCTAATTGCGAGGATATAGCGGCACTCACCCTCCTGTAGAAAAATTGGCGTCAGCGAGGTCTCACCAAACTGATTTTCACCATTTACAACAAATTTTTCTTCAAATACGAATGGTTTTTTCGTTTGAAATACTTGCGTATACTTCGGTTTGATAAAAGACACAGCAGCTTCAGGTCTTGATTCCTCTAACGTTTTCCCGATTACTTCGTCTCCAATGCCGAGAAGCTCATAGGCTTTCTTATTAATTGCAACATAGCGAAACGTATCGTTATGGACTTCCATGAGGACAACCATCTCATGAAGGGTGTCAAAGATATCTTTAACTATTTTGAACATACTTCCTATATCTTTTGAAAGAAGATCATTAATAAATTGGAACATTTTTTCGTCTCTCCTTCCCCATCATACAGGGGGAATTAACTTCTTAATAATAATTAACTCATCTATAGTTAAACATTTGATAGTAAGATTTAATTAGCTGTTGCATGTATTAGTATGGAAAAACAACTCATTGAGCAATCTATCAAGCTCCGTACTCAATTCAATCGTATAATGATGGTTTAATCCAAATTCCAAACCAGCCAACACCATACTTTGTCTGACTACTTCTACTTCTTCTTCTAAATTCTCATATATAACTAACTGATTCATAGTTGCTACAACTCCTAGAAAATGACATTATTTGTCTTGCTAAGATTATTATCTGTAAAAAGTCTTTTAACGTATATCACCGCACACTCTTATTTTTCAGTGACTTAGAGACAATTATTATCAATCATTAGGAAAGTATTCCTAGCTAAGATTTCTTTAGCAACACACATCCCATACTATTGTTGCTGTCTCCTATACTAAATATAAGTCTAAAGGACTAATTTTATAACTTGAACCCTGAACCATTTAAATTTGGCCTATTCTTAAACCAGTCGTTAATCGAATATAAAAAGCCCCAAATCAGAGAGAATTGAAAAAGTGATCTTTCCATCTTCAATTCCCTCTCAAATCGGGGCTATTTTTAAAACCGAAGAGGGTGACTCAATGTCACCCTCTTCATGTTTCAATATTTAATTACCGTGGAATATAACGTAATGGGTCAACCGCATTTGACTTCGCACCATTCCAACCACCTTCATGTACTTCAAAGTGAAGGTGTGGTCCAAATGATTGTCCAGTATTTCCCATCATTCCTAAACGTTGTCCTTTCGACACACGCTGTCCGTTTGATACTTCACGGTTTTCTAAATGCGCATATAATGTAGTTACAAGTTGTCCATTTACTTGGTGTGCAATAATTACAGTATTTCCATAACTAGATGAATAGTAAGAACGTACGACTGTTCCATCTTGCACAGCTACAACTGGCACATCACCAGTACGACCGTTTTTACCAATATCAATCCCGTAATGCATACGTCCGCCAAATGTCGCACGCGGGCCAAATTGAGACGTAATCGTTCCTGTTGCCGGACGCATAAAACCAGAGTTCGTTACAGGTGGTGCACTATGCACTTGTGATGATCCATTAGATGAACTTCCACTTGAACTAGAACTGCTTGAACTAGAACCACTTCGTGATGCTTGAGCTTGTGCCTGAGCCTCTGCTTCAGCTTTCTTACGTCTTTCCTCAGCTGCTTCAAACTCCGCTAACTCTTGCTTAAGCGCTCGTTCTTGCGCACGCAAAATTCCCGCTTCATCTTCTAATGCGCCTAGGTCTGCGTGAAGCTCGCCTTCTTTTTGTTCAAGCTGTTTCATGACTCTATCTTTTTGCTGGCGTTGTGCCTCTAACTCTGCCATTAATGTTTCTAACTGTTCTAAATGCCCTTCTAATTTCTCAAGTTGAATCTCAACTTGTTCTTTTGCTTCCTCTAATGCATAATGGTCAGCAATATGAGCATCTAGGATATTACGGTCTTGCTGGGCAATAACAGTTAATGCACTGACACGGTCTAAGAAATCACTGAAGCTTTGTGCACCAAGAATGACTTCTATGTAATTAATTTGTCCGCCTGATTGATACATCGAACGCGCACGCTCTTTTAACAATTCATCACGTTCAGCGATCCGCTCTTCTAAAATAGCAATTTCCTCTTGTAATTCTTCGATCGTCTCACGTACTTCCTCAATTTCAGCACGTTTCTCGCGTACTTTTTGATTCGTTTCCGCTACTTCGTGATCAATCTTTTCAATTTCATCTGTTAGCTCTTTCATTTCCGATGCAAGCTTATCTAATTCTGCCTGTGTCTTTTGAGCTTGATCACGATTTTCTGCTTGTTCTTGTTCAACGTCAGAAATTTTGTTACGTAGTTCTGAGTTTGCTGACGCTGTTTCGTTAAATGGTCCCCATCCAAAAGAACCAACAGTTAATAGAACAGCAACAGCTATAAGTCCTACTTTCCTTTTCATCCAGTCGCTCCCCCTTAATTATCTACAATCATGAAACGGTCTGAAACCCAGTGAGACAATTGCCTCACTGGTTCACCGTTTTATTTACACTTTTAAAAACTTACGAACGGACATCATGCTTCCCCATACACCGATAAAGGCACCAATCACTACTAACAAGCCTGCAATTTGCCACACATATGGAAATGGAGGTACGAGTGAGAAGAAGAGAATTTCAATTCTTGCTCCGTAGTTCGTTACTAAATACGAGTAGCCGAATACGGTAATTAAGATTGGAATCAATGATCCGAGCACCCCTAGAAGCATTCCTTCGACAAAAAATGGCCAGCGAATGAATCCATTTGTTGCTCCTACGAGTTTCATAATTTGAATCTCTCGTTTTCTCGCTACAATTGTTAGTTTAATAGTATTGGCGATCAAAAACATGGCCGTAAACATCATACCGACGACGAGAATGAGTCCAACCATTCTCACAAAATCCGTTACAGCGAATAAACGTTCAATAAAATCTTTTCCATAATTAACACGCTCAACATGCGCAAGCGGTTCAATTGTACTTGCAACCTGCTCGGTTAACTGCGGGTTAATCGCGCGCACAACAAACGCATCATTAAGCGGATTTTCTTCACGAATCGATTCAAACACTTCTCCACTTTCGTCTAAACTATCGATTAACTGGTTTAGTCCTTCTTCCTTACCAACAAACGTAATGCTATCTATATTTGGAAGCTGCTCCATTTCTTCAAGCAGTTCTTGCTGCTGTTCTTCTGATGCAGTTAATTCAACATACACTTTAATTTCAACATCATCTTCAATCGTTGAAGCAACATTGTTGACGTTCATAATTAACAAAAGAAAGACTCCGACAACAAGCAGCATTACTGCCACTGCACTAATCGAAGCAAATGTCATCCAGCCATTACGACCTAAATTTTTTGTCCCTTCGCGAACATGCCGTCCAAGGGTTCTAAGCTTCATAACCGTAGCTCCCCCTCGCTTCATCTCGGACAACTCGTCCATTTTCAATAGCAATCACTCGTTTTTTAATTGTGTTAACAATGTCTTTGTTATGTGTTGCCATGATTACAGTTGTTCCTCGATGATTAATGTCATCTAAGATGTCCATAATTTCCCAAGCTGTATCCGGGTCTAAGTTTCCTGTCGGCTCATCAGCAATTAGTACTTCAGGACTGTTCACAACCGCTCTTGCAATCGCAACTCGCTGTTGCTCTCCCCCTGAAAGTTCATTCGGCAATGATCTTGCCTTGGTTTTTAAATTTACAATATCCAATACATCCATCACTTTTCGTTTAATGACGTTTGGATTTTCTTCTATTACTTCAAGTGCAAAAGCCACATTTTCAAAGACTGTGAGAGTCGGAAGCAATTTAAAATCTTGGAACACAACCCCCATCTTTCGTCTCATTTTCGGAATGGCTTTTTCCTTTAATTTTGCCAAATTTGTTTTATCTATAAAAATGTCACCTTTTGTCGGTTTTTCTTCGCGGTACATTAACTTAATAAATGTCGATTTCCCTGCCCCACTAGGTCCGACAACGTAAACAAACTCACCTTTGTCAATTGAGATTGAAATCCCATTAATTGCCTTAACGTTATTGGGATAGGCCTTCCAAACATCCTTCATTTCTATCACTAATTAATCACACCCCTGCGTTTTCATTTTGCTAACACCAAGACACAGGATACTAGCTTGTCCGACAAACCCATGTGTTGAAATTCCAAAAAATTTCGCGTCATTTGTCGTAATCTACATCATTATAACACCTAAAAAATAAAAAGGGTTGGTCTTTTATGTTACAATTTCATTTCACTTTGTGTAAACATATTGTCATTTCCACTAAAAAAACCCATTCTTCTAGGAGAATGGGTTCATGTTTCTTACTGCGCAGAAATCCATTGCGCTAAATTTTCCGCTTCTTCAGATGGAATGTTAATAGCCGGCATCGTGTTCTGGCCATTAATAATAACATCATAAATATGCTCCGGATCGTGCTCTTCTCCAGCTAATCTCGGTCCACCGCCACCTTCAAGGTTTCCACCATGACAAGCAAGGCAGTTTGCTTCATACGAAGCACGTGCCGCAGTAGCATCATATTCACCAGCTGCTTCATCAGCAGCCTCTTCTGCTACTGGATCTTCAGCTGGAGCTTCTTCTGCAGGAGCTGCTTCGTCTCCTCCACCACAGGCAGAAAGAGCAACTACAACACCTAATGCTAGCAATAGCTTTTTCATAAAAAGTACCTCCTTTCACTATGTAGCTTTCTGGAGTTTCCTCCAATGGAATTATATACCTAGTTTAATCGCTAGGCTCGTTTAAAGCCTTCCCCAAGAACCTCGGTTGCATTCGTCACAATGACAAATGCTTTAGGATCAACGGTTTTCACAACTTGTTTCAATTTTGTGACCTCGGTTTGGTTCACAACACACATTAACACATCGCGCTCTTCATCGGTATATCCACCGTAGCCGCTTAATTTCGTTACACCACGATCAACATCTCTTAAAAGACTTTGCCGAACCTCTTCTTGGTGATTCGAAATAATTAGTGCAACCTTGGCATAGCCGACTCCAACCTGAACCATATCCACTGTTTTCCCAGTTACATATAAACTAATAAGTGCATATAAAGCCAATTCAATCCCAAATGTAAAAGCTGAGGTAATCACAATTAAACCATCAATAATAAAAACAGCTGACCCTAATGTTAAACCAGTATATTTTTGAATAATTTGAGCAGCTAGGTCCGTTCCTCCTGTACTTGCTCTAGCTCGGAAAACGAGACCAATTCCGATCCCGACACCAATTCCTCCAAATAACGCGCCTAGCAACGCATCTTCAAAACCAACCGACCAATCTCTCGTCAAATAAACAACGAGCGGCAAAAACAGTGTTCCAACTAATGTTTTGATCCCGTATTTAAGCCCGCCAAGAAGCAGTATTCCTAAAATAAATAACGGGATGTTCAAAGCCCACTGCGTAAAGGCCGGTTCAATCCCTACCATATGAGCGACAATCGTACTGATCCCACTCACACCACCTGACGCTATTTTATTTGGAAGCAAAAAGAGGTTAAACGCAATTGCCACAATCGCAGCACCGACAAGAATATATGTATAATCGGTTACTAATTGCACAGTTGTACTCGGCGGCTCCTGCCCTCTTTTCGGTCGCATCATCATACATGTTCACTCCTTCATTCCTTAGAATAACCAAATAATCCTTGCGTAGTATAGCACCAGGTGCCAAATATGTAAACGAGACCCCACTAATGCTGTAGTGGGGTAAAGCGGGGTCTGACCCCGCTTTGGCGCGGTAAAGAGAAACAGAGGGGTCTGACCCCAATACACCACAAAAAAACCGAGCGCAAAATCCTCCTCGATTTTGCGCTCGGTTTGGTTCTTCATTATTTAGCTAAGCTATTCATCGAAATAGCTCTTATTTCCCTAAAGACTGACGTAAGTACGCGTCAATAAACCCGTCTAAATCTCCATCCATAACTGCATTCGTGTTGCCGATCTCATGTCCTGTACGATGGTCTTTGACCATGCTGTATGGATGGAATACATATGAGCGGATTTGGCTTCCCCAGCCAATTTCCTTTTGCTCGCCGCGAATTTCTGCAAGCTCAGCCTGCTGCTCTTCAATTTTCAATTGATATAGCTTCGCATTCATCATTTTCATTGCACGCTCACGATTTTTAATTTGGGACCGCTCGGTTTGGCACGTAACGACCGTATTCGTCGGCAAGTGGGTAATACGAACAGCGGAGTCTGTCGTATTAATGTGCTGACCACCCGCTCCACTCGCACGGTACGTATCAATCTTTAAATCCTCTGGGGAGATATCAATCTCAACACTGTCATCTAATTCAGGCATAATTTCACAAGACACGAACGACGTATGACGGCGTCCTGAGGAGTCAAACGGAGAAATCCGCACTAAACGGTGAACACCTTTTTCCGCCTTCAAATAACCGTACGCATTATGGCCTTTAATTAATAGCGTTACACTCTTGACACCTGCTTCGTCACCAGGCAGGTAATCCATGGTCTCAACTTTGAAATCTTTGCGCTCCGCCCAGCGCGTATACATTCGTAAAAGCATCGATGCCCAGTCCTGTGACTCGGTTCCACCAGCTCCTGGATGAAGCTCTAAAATCGCATTATTTTTATCGTATGGCTCACTTAATAATAGCTGAAGCTCAAAGTCATTCATCGCTTGCGATAACGACTTGACTCCCTCTTCCAACTCTTGCTGCAAATCAGCATCTGGCTCTTCTTTCACTAAATCATACGAAACTTCTAAGTCCTCAAATTGTCCGTTCAAGTCAAGAAATGTGTTTACTTGCTCTTTTAACGCATTCGCTTCATTAATGACGACTTGTGCTGCCTCTTGGTCGTTCCAGAAGTCTGGATCGGTCATTTTCTCGTCTAGTTCCGCGATACGCTCTTGCTTCTCATCGAGGTCAAAGAGACCCCCTAAATTCAATTAATCGTTTGGCCACCTGGGCTAGCTCTTGCTTCACTTCTACTAATTCCATATATTCTTCACCTCATAGCGAAGTGCAAAGTCTTAAGACTCTGCACCTACGCTTCTTTCTTTTTTATCTGCCGCAGCAGGCTTTGTATTTTTTCCCGCTTCCACACGTACAAGGGTCATTCCGACCAACCGTTGCGCCTTTGCGGATTGGTTTTTTCTTTTTCGGTTCTTCTTTATCGCTTTGTTGCATTGCTTTTCCTTGAGCGACTTCTTCACGCTGCAAGTTTTGCTGAACTTGCGCTTTCATGATGTACATTGCCACTTCTTCTTCAATGGAATCTACCATTGCCTCAAACATTTCGAAGCCTTCAAAGCGGTACTCACGAAGTGGGTCATTTTGACCGTATGCACGTAAATGAATCCCTTGGCGAAGCTGATCCATTTGATCGATATGGTTCATCCACTTACGGTCAACCGTACGCAGCATAATAACCTTCTCGAACTCACGCATATGTTCTGGTGTGAACTGCTCTTCTTTTTCATTGTAATTGGCCGTTACTTTTTCAACGATCAACTCGATCATTTCTTCAGGCTCTTTCCCTTTTAACTCTTTTTCCGTTAAATCATCTTCTTGTAAAAGGTTTGCCTTCATATAATTAACGATCGCAGAAAGATCCCAATCCTCATGAACTTCACTCTCAGGCGTGTGAAGCTTAACCGTACGCTCGATCACAGACTTGATCATTTTTTCAACGATTTCACGAAGATTCTCTGATTCAAGTACTTCCATACGCTGCTTATAAATGATCTCACGTTGCTCACGCATGACGTCATCATATTGAAGAATTTGCTTACGAGCGTCGAAGTTGTTGCCTTCCACTCGCTTCTGCGCCGTCTCTACCGCACGAGAAACGAGCTTACTCTCGATTGGTTGATCTTCTTCCATACCAAGTCGTTCCATCATGTTTCTCATGTTATCGGAACCGAAGCGGCGCATCAATTCATCTTCCATCGATAAGTAGAACTGAGTTGAACCTGGGTCCCCTTGACGACCAGAACGACCACGAAGCTGGTTATCAATCCGGCGAGATTCATGACGCTCGGTACCAAGAACGTGTAAGCCGCCAAGTTCAAGCACACCTGGTCCTAGCTTAATGTCCGTACCACGACCGGCCATATTCGTTGCGATCGTTACCGCACCTTGTTGCCCAGCATTTTCAATGATTTCCGCCTCTTTTTCATGGTTTTTCGCATTCAACACATGATGAGGAACTTTGCGCTTTGTTAACATTTTTGAAACAAGCTCTGATGTTTCAACACTTACCGTACCAACAAGAACAGGCTGTCCCTTTTTGTACAGTTCTTCAATTTCATTGACAACTGCACGGAATTTGGCTTCCATCGTTTTAAAAATTAAGTCTGGTTTATCATCACGCGCAATCGGTTTATTCGTTGGAATGACCATGACGTCCATACCGTAAATGTTGCGGAACTCTTCCTCTTCCGTTTTCGCTGTCCCTGTCATCCCAGCTAACTTTTGATACTTACGGAAATAGTTTTGGAATGTAATCGAAGCAAGTGTCATGCTTTCTTTTTGAATCTGCATGCCTTCCTTCGCTTCAATAGCTTGGTGCAAGCCATCACTATAACGACGACCTTTCATTAAACGACCAGTAAATTGGTCAACGATCACTACTTCACCGTCTTCAACGACATAGTCTGTATCACGATGCATCACAACATGTGCTTTTAATGACTGATTCAAGTGGTGGTTTAATTGAACATGCTTAGAATCGTACAAGTTGTCGATGCCAAACGCACGCTCTGCTTTGTTCACACCATCTTCTGTCAGCTGCACATTTTTTGTTTTTTCATCGAATGTATAATCCTCTTCCTTTTTCAGAATGCGGATAAATGAGTTTGCTTGTTGATAAAGCTGAGTGGAACGCTCAACAGAACCAGAAATAATTAATGGCGTACGCGCTTCATCGACTAAGATAGAATCGACCTCATCGACGAGGGCAAAGTTAAGAGGACGCTGTACCATTTGCTCTTTATATAACACCATGTTGTCACGTAAGTAATCAAACCCTAGTTCATTGTTTGTACTGTAGGTGACGTCAGCTAAGTACGCTTCACGCTTTTCATCCTTTGAAAGATCGTTCGCATTAAGTCCAACGGTTAGTCCAAGAAACTCAAACAACTCTCCCATGATTTCACAGTCACGACGAGCAAGGTATTCGTTGACCGTAACGACATGAACGCCTTTTTCCGTTAATGCGTTAAGGTAAACCGCGATCGTCCCGACAAGCGTTTTCCCTTCCCCTGTTTTCATTTCAGCAATGTTTCCTTGGTGAAGTGCGATCGCACCAAGCAGTTGAACAGGATATGGAGTCATCTTTAAGACCCGCGTTGACGCTTCACGAACAACCGCAAATGCCTCAACTAAAAGATCATCCAGCGTTTCCCCTTTTTGATAACGCTCTTTAAATTCACTTGTTTTATTACGAAGTCCATCATCAGATAGCTTCTTCATATCTGATGCTAACGCTTCAATTTGGTCAACGAGCTTCTCATTTTTTTTCAATTGTCGTTGACTCGGATCACCGATCACTTTCTTCAATAAACCTAACATCAAATTCGCCCTCTCTTTTTTCAGCTCGTCCAATCCCAATACGAGCATGACGCATTTTCACTAAGTTTAATTTTATCAGGTAAAACATGGTCTTACAAGGGACACCCTTACGACATGGATTCGAAAAGAATGTAGAAAAAGTTCATTTTTTGAAAAGTCATAAGTCGCTCTCTCCGCACTTGCCGCATACAGTACTCATGAGGAGGGATTTTATGCGAATTTTAAACTGGGGAGTAGACTCCGCTGCTGCCGTAACCGAAGACTTGTATCAATGTGTTATAGATAATTTCGGCCGACCTGACTTCTGGGGTCGTTACTTATCAACGATTCCTGCCGTCAGTGAAGGACTAACTCCAGAAGAATATCGATTCATTCAAAATCAAGGAATGAAGCTTATGCCTATTTATAATAATTTCCGCGAAGCAGTTGGAGCTCGTGCTGGGTCCGTTGCTGCAAGAAACTCGATTTTTAAAGCAAGGCAACTAGGAATCCCAGAAGGTACATTTATCTTCGCCAATGTCGAGCGTTTTTTTGATGTCGATGCTGATTGGATTATTGCTTGGGTTGAAGCATTTTACAGAAGTCCTTATCGTCCAGGTATTTATGCTGATCCGGATGAAGGTCCATTTAACGAAGCGTATTGCCAAGCAACAGCGATGAGCAACCTCGTTCGCGAGCAAGCAGTTATTTGGAGTGCGGAACCGGAGCCTGGGACGACAACAAAACGAAATGCCCCGCGCCAATTTACACCAAGCAGACCTGACTGCGAAGCAAACGTGTGGGCGTGGCAATACGGCCGCGACGCTGATGAATGCCCAATTGATACTGTCTTAATGGAAAATCGCCTATACCGGGAGCTAGCCTAAAAGAAGAAAAGCCGCGCATGCGGTTTTTTCCTCTTTTAGGCTATGCGCGATTCCATGCCTTGTTTAAGCCCTTTGCTGAGTGGTCTTCTCAAAAGGGGAGTGATGCTTGAAGCCACTGCTCTTCTTTCAATCAGCTTGCAAGCTTTTTCGAAAAAGCTCTTCAAAAGGACCCGCTTTGCTGTTTTTGACGGATCCTCATTCCGCTATTCCCTTTTAAACCCTTGTTTTACGTAAGGTTTTGGATCCTCGTTCCGTTATTCCACTGTTTCGACCTACATTTCCAGTGATTTTATGACTTTAAAGGAACCAGGATCCACTTTACTTCTTGTAGCACCGTTTTTCTCTCTTTTAGCGGAATCAGGATCCGCGATAATTTATGAACAGCTATTTTGTATGTTAAAAACACCAAAATACCAATTCACATTCAAGAAAAGTAAAAAGACGAAAATCTGTGTGATTTCCGTCTTCATTCGTTTTAATGTTATTTGGAGTTTTCTCCCGCTGTTCAAACCAATTAAGCTAAGATGCACTCCCTATTAATTATTTGATTTACGCTTCTGGCTCAATTAGACCGTATTTGCCATCTCGACGCTTGTAAACAACATTCGTTGATCCGTTCACAGCATCTGAAAAGACAAAGAAGTTATGGCCAAGCATGTCCATTTGTAAAATTGCTTCTTCAGCGTCCATAGGCTTTAAGTTAAAACGTTTCTTACGGACAACTTCTAACTCATCCGTTATTGGAGCCTCTTGTTCAAGTGGTTCTAAATCATTTTTAAACATATATTTCAAGCTTCCCTCTTGGCGAAACTTGCGATTTACTTTTGTTTTATGCTTACGAATTTGACGCTCTAATTTCTCTACAATACCATCTATAGCTGCATACATGTCCGTATGGACTTCTTCTCCCCTAAGTAAGAGCTGCGGCATTGGAATCGTGACCTCAATGATATGCTGATTGTTCAATACCTGCATACGAACATTGACATCTGCTATGGGAGTAGTATCAAAATAACGCTCCAGTTTATTGACCTTCTTTTGTACATAGTCACGTAAAGCTGGCGTTACTTCCAGGTTTTCACCACGGATATTATAGTTCATAAAATAACTCCTCCTTTTCTATGTACTTATTTCTATTTACCCCATTGAAAGTCCTGCTTAAACACAAAAAAAATAAAATTTGTGTCGCTTTTGTTACAATGGTGTCGGTTGTATATTATGAGGAATTCCTTTGTTTCAGTACTGTTTCGTCTCTTTTTTTCCAATTTTATGGAGGTGACTTAACTTGTTGCTTATTTTTTTCATTTCTCACATTAACAGTGCGAACAATGGCGGTGGCTCCTCTCGCCGTGCGCCTTTTAAGAAAATCGCTCAAAAGGCTTAAAACATAACGGCGGTTCCGCTTACCTGTTTAATTGAGAGAAAGTAAAGCCTACCTTTCACATTAACAGAGCGAACACTTGGCGGTGGCTTCTCTCGCCGTGCGCCTTTTGAGAAGTGCGTTCAAAAGGCTTAAAACATAACGGCGGTTCCGCTTACCTGTTTAATTGAGAGAAAGTAAAGCCTACCTTTCACATTAACAGTGCGAACACTTGGCGGTGGCTCCTCTCGCCGTGCGCCTTTTGAGAAGTGCGCTCAAAAGGCTTAAAACATAACGGCGGTTCCGCTTACCGCTTAGTTGTATAGAAAAAAGGTGAAAAGCGACCTTTTTTCTATACAACTAAAAGCCTATCTCAGAAAAACTGAGATAGGCTGTATGGTTTTAGCTATGATTCATTTCCTACCCAGGAATGTGAATTAAAGCTTAACTACGTTCGCAGCTTGTGGACCACGAGCACCTTCAACGATTTCAAATTCTACGTCTTGACCTTCGTCTAAAGACTTGAATCCTTCAGAGTTGATAGCTGAGAAGTGTACGAATACATCGTCCCCATCTTCGCGCTCAATAAATCCAAAACCTTTTTCTGCGTTAAACCATTTTACTTTACCTTGCATGCTTTCACATTCCCTTCGTAACTAAAATACTGTGGTGATTTTTTCCACACGTTAAATATAACAGCGCTCTCACGCCTTTGTCAAACGCTTGAAACGTCTGACAACTCGGCAAAAGTCAACATTTAGAGGTTACTTTTGTCGAAAAATGTAATCGCTTACCTACAGTTACCTTTCCCTAACTAAGTTGCCCACAAATGTTTGCTAGAAATAAACTGAACGAAATAATTCAGATTTATTTCAGTTACTATGTATGATTTCCTAACGAGTTTTATTGTATTCGTACTTTTTTCACAGTAAAATAAAAACATATTTAAACAAATACTTACAAAGTACTACATAATTTCCAAAAATATTAGATAATCCTTCCTGCTAAATCGCGGCCACTAGACCTGCAGATTCTCCTAGCACGTGCCCATTTTAGCTTATGATGTACACTGACTCAAGTATGAGGGAGTGTACATTTTTTATTTCTGCCTTTTGTCTCTATAATTCAGAAAAAATGTTTGTTAAAATAAAGTGTTCTATCATTTGGGGAGGGAGGAACTAAATGGCATATAAATGGTTCCTACTAGTAAGTGCATTTGTTTTTCTTGCGGCTTGCAGCAAAACGAACCCTGTCATTCAAGCAGAGCCAACGCAAGAAGACAAGGAAGAAGCAAGAGAAAGTGAAACAGAAGACACCCTAACAGTCGAAGAAATCTTATTGAAGTCACTTGGCGAACTGCAGCATGTAGAGAGTCTCTCATCAACGAAAGAATTAACTCAACATATCTCATTGCCAAATGAAGAGCCCTTTTCCACGACAACTAGTTTATACACAGAAGTGATCCAAGCCCCGTTATCAATGTATAGAAAGAGAGTGTCAGAAGTCCCTATTATGGGCGACTTCATTACAGATATTTATGTAGTGGAGGATGGCATTTATTTTAGAGACGGTTTGGAAGATACTTGGTTCACATACCCAGAAGATGTATCGTATGAAATTATCGCTATTGAAGAAGAACAGGTAAATCCCCAAGAACAACACTTAGAGATGTTAGCTAAGTACACAGAGCAGCTTGCCTATGAAGAAAACGAAACACATTTCATTCTAACATTTGAGGCAAACCCTGATGTTCTAACGGCTTTTGCTCTAGAATTAAATCACCTCATGTTGGATGAGCTAGCTGCAGAACTAGAAGAATTCATGACAATGGCCGACATTCACAAATTAGAGTATCAGTTGTTTATTGAGAAGAAGACATTTCTACAAACAGAATGGACCATGTCGCTCGTGCTAGACTTGTCTTTGGACGAAGATTCCATTAAAAGAGAAATCCGTGTGACCGAAACCCTCGATCAATTTAATGAAATTACAGAGATTGTTGTTCCACAAGAAGCGTTAGAAGAAGCCGAAGAGTTCAACCTATACTTGTCAGAGTTTGAAGATGTACATAACTTTGACATGAATGATTTCAAGCATGTCGAAGAGCCAATTGGCTTTTAAAACACAGGTGGTACCTTACATGGTATCACTCTTTTTTTACAACGGACACGAACTTATGTTCTTATTATACACCTACCTTCTTACTAAAGTAAAGATCAAATAGTTAAAAAAACGACTCAAAAATTGAGCCGCTCCCCTTCTCATCCGTGATAACTCTCAAACCGCTTAAACATAAACACCGCCAATAAAAAGAATAGAATCGACAATCCAACCGTACTCCCCACAACAATCCAAACCGAGCGAACCCATTCCCCTTCTAATAAAAGAATCGATGCCTGACCCCGGATATTCCCCGGACTCCATTCCATATACTTTGGAAACAGCGTCGTTAACAGACTAATTACTGCTAAAAAAAGCACACTAACTCCTGCTATACCCCCGTTACTTTTTAACAACGTTCCTGCCAAAATGGTAACAGCCACAATAAATACAACCCAAAGGCTATAAACGACCAAGCTGCTTAGCATAAGCGTCCACGACACGGAGGAAAAAAGCAAATTCGTATAATACCATGTCAACATGTAACTGGCGACGAGTGACACGAGCAAAATCGCTAGTTGCGCTGTAAATTTACTTCCTATATATTGAAACGCACGAACAGGCCGCACCATGACAAGCGTTAACGAACCATTTTGACGCTCTTGAGCAATAACCCCCATCATTGCTAGGACAAATAATAATGTGCCAATCGTTCCATATTGCGACAACACACCAATCAACACTTCTTCCCCCGTTGGTGTTGGAATATCAATAACTGCACCGTCCGGAAGATTGCCTGCTGCCTCCAAAATTTGCGGCATATAATAACTCGTTAATGGCTGCGATATGCCAATAATCATCAAAACAACCGGCAGCCAAATCCACTTGCCGTTTCTTGCGCTTTCTTTCATTTCTTTTTTCACTAACACTAGGAAATTATTCATCGTTCCATCACCTTCATATAGGCATCTTCTAACGAATCCTGAAGCATTTCATAATGAACAAGCGTTGTATTTTGTCGAATGATTTCCTGCAGCAGTTCATTTGTTTTTGACAAATCACTTAACGCAATCGTAGCCGTCGTTAAATCGTTGTACTTAACATCTTCAACATAATCAAGCTGTTCAAGGAACGTTCCAATTGGCTCTTGTGTTTGAAGCTTAATCGCCAGGCTATCAAATTCCACCTTCAATGCTTCGAGCGTCCCGTTCCACTTTAGTTCCCCGTCTTTTAACATTAAAATTTCTTCACAGACTTGCTCCGCATCATGCAGAATATGAGTCGAAAACAAAATGGTCATCTTGCTTTTCAGCTGATCAATAAGCTCTAGCACATCCCGTCTTCCTGTTGGATCAAGCGCGGAAACCGGTTCATCTAAAATAAGAAGCTCCGGTTCATGAAGCAACGCCTGCGCTAAGCCGAGCCTCTGCTTCATCCCTCCTGAAAACCCGCCAATCTTCTTGTTTTTCACATCCTGCAAACTAACAAACGCCAACGTCTCCTCGATGCGTGCATTAAGTTGTTTTTTTGGTACATCAGAAAGCTCTCCTGCAAACTGAAGAAACTCCCTTGGTGTCATCCAATTAAAAAAAGACGGATGCTGCGGCAAAAAACCAATGAGCGGCCGATAATCCTTTTTCTCATACCCTGCAAACTCAATCGAGCCTGATGTTGGCGTTAAAAGTCCTGCTAGCATTTGCAGCGTCGTCGTCTTTCCCGCCCCATTCGGCCCGAGCAGTGCAATACAACGGCCTTTCTCTATATCAAAGGAAATCGAATTCACAGCCTTATGCTCTTTGTACGTCTTACTCAAACCGTTAATCGAAACAATCATCAAAACACCCCCTAACTGTTTTTACGACCGATGACAAAGTAAAGAATCGCTCCAAGTAGATTTACGAATAAAATGATTAAAATCCACATCCATTTCGGACCATTCGTCTCCTCTTGTTTCACACAGCTAAAAAGCGCTGCAAAAGTTAAAATCGCCTGTAACAACATAAGTGGCGCAAGTAATGCCCAATTTATTTCATTTAGTACGTCCATTCTCATCTCTCCATTTCATTTCTTTTTGCTTTTCTTCTACGAGGCAAAATGACAAATAATAAATAAAACACAGTCGGCAGCGGAAACTGAATTAAGCCCCATATTCCCCAAAACCACGCAAAGCTGCCTTTTTTCTTCGCATCAATAAAAAGGAGTGTACTCTGTGTCAAAAGCAGGACAACGACGAGCGGGAGGACCACATACAACTCAAACGTCGTCATATACAACCGCCCCTTCCCGCTTCTTTCTTCTTATCAATACGAAAAAAATGATCGGTGCAACAACGACCGCCCCCGCTTGTATTACGATAAAAATGACAGGCGCTTGGAATAAGCTCGTCAAGGTAACACTTAAAATTAAAACAGCTGTCGCTAGAAAAATGATGAGCTCCTTAAAAAACACTTGCTTCTGCTTAACCCGATAAGCTGCGAGCTGCTCCTTAATTTCTGCAAACGAAGCGGATGAACGATCACCTAGTTCATCTAGCTGCTTCCAATCCTGCTGCAATTTGCGGATATGCTCCTGATCCTCACTTCGCTTCATCATCCCACTCCTTTCGTATTTGTTTAATCCCATTGTGAACCCGCGATTTTACCGTACCCTCGCGAATGCCAATCATCTTTCCAATCTCGCCATACGTAAACCCGTAATAATGATGCAAAAGAATCGGCACCCTTACATCCGCATCAAGCTGATTAAAATCAGCAAACACATCGCTCCACTCCATCCCCTTCGTATCCGCCTGCCAAGAAAGCTGCCGTGACAATGTCTGCTTCACTTGGTCAAGCCATTTCCTCTCACGTTTCTGCTTGCGGAGAAGATCCATGTACATTCTCGATGCAATCGAAATCATCCACGTCGAAAACTTCGCCTCCCCCTGGTACGAAGAAAGGCGTGTGTAACACTTAATCATCGTCTCCTGCGCCAGATCACTGCTCACTTCCTCATCAAGCGTCAACTTCAAAAGATATTTATATAAAAAAGAATAATAACGTTGAAAGAGATGGGCGAACGCATCATCATCGCCATCTAGCGCTTTTTCTATTAACGTAACGTCCTCCTCATTTTCCATAAAAGGCCCCTTTCTGCATGTTCAGTTATAAGACGATTGGCAGTCGTGAATCGTTCATTTGTTTTTTTATTTTTTCTCGGTTGTTATGTAGTAGTCATAAAGAGCGGGAGAATGTATGAAAAAGCCAGCTCTCCCCTTGAGCTGACTTATCAATATGATCATCTTTAGTTATCAAGCTTCGTTGCTATCTTTTCTACAACTTCCTTTGAAAGTCCAGTCATACGTATGACAAACTGAATGTCCATCCCTTCCTTAAGCAGCGTTAGAGCCACTTCCTCTTTTCCTTCTTTCTTTCCTTCTAATTTGCCTTCCAATTTCCCTTCTTCTAAAGCATCATCTCGAATAGACTCGATATCCCTTAATGCCTTCTCACGGGCTTCGTACTGCATTCGAATTTCTGGGTCCATGCTTGCAAGTCGTAACTTTTCCACACGTTGCTTCAACATCCGATCTTGTTTCGCCATTTCGTCCCACCTCGTATCATCCGTATTTAGTATCGTATTTCCGTCCTGTTTCTTTAATGTCTGATAGATTGGCGCGAAATATCTCCGATGGTTTCTTCTAACATTAGTTTTCACCAAGCTAGTTCACCATTGCCTACACCGTAGCTAAGACTCTTCAGAGATCACCTCAATCTTTATTGGTGGACAAACAAAAAGGAAGAGGATACTGAAAAAGGTCGACTTTCACCTTTTCAGCACCCTCTATGCAACGTCCAGAGCCATTGCTGCTTAATCGAGACTTTGAAAAAGTTTGGTTTTTACCTTTTTCAGTGACTTCCATCGAAAACGTCCTTTTTGTATAAAGTGATCATCTAGTTATCAAGCTTCGTTGCTATTTTTTCTACAACTTCCTTTGAAAGTCCAGTCATACGTATGACAAACTGAATGTCCATCCCTTCCTTAAGCAGCGTTAGAGCCACTTCCTCTTTTCCTTCTTTCTTTCCTTCTTTCTTTCCTTCTAATTTTCCTTCTTCTAAAGCATCGTCTCGAATAGACTCGATATCCTTTAATGCTTTCTCACGAGCTTCGTACTGCATTCGAATTTCTGGGTCCATGCTTGCAAGTCGTAATTTTTCCACACTTAGCTCCAACATCGGATCTTGTTTTGCCATTTCGTCCCACCTCGTATCGTCCGTATTTGTTAAAAAGCGTAGCCATTTTGCCATCCGATCATTCGGTGTTATCTTCCCATTTTGTTCTAAATATCTAAACTTAAGCATTTCAAAGAAGTGTAATCTTAATAAATCATCTGGATACGGTTCTAGTGTGCCATCTTCCTTAAGTCCAAAACTTCTTCGGTAATCTTCAGATTGAAAATAATTAAAATCGATGAGGTTAATTGCGACTACTTTTGTTAATGTTTTATATTTCCCCTTTTCCCCTAGCTGTCCCTCGTATAATCTTGACGCATAGAAAAGCGAACGTTTGTGTATGTTCCTCTGATTCGTTAACTGAATTTCTACGTTAATATAACCTAAACCTACCACTCTTGCTCTAACATCTAAGATTGCTTCCTTATCTTTAAGACTTTTCTTGTTTAGCGTGGGATTTAAGACTTCAACTTTTTACTAAACTTTGTCCTTCCGGTACATCTAGCACATCATTTAAAAAAGCTAACAGTAATTGATTCGATGTCTCATCTTCACTTCCAAAAAGCAGCTTAAACACAAAATCATTTTTGGGCTTCAACCACTGAAGAGGCGTCTGTTCTGACATCGCATCATCTCCCTAATTATAATCCTTACTATAATTATATCATGAATTTCATATTTTCAGAAAAACACTTGACAAGACATCTGTTTATTGAACAGTTGAATAAAAAGCAAACACTTTCCAAGAAATTAATAGCCGTTTATTCGCAAATCAAAAAAAAGCCAGCTCTCCTCATGAGCTGACTTCTCTCTTACACACTTCGCTTATCAAAGAACACTCCGTCTGAGGTTGGCCCATCATACGGATTCTCATATTTAAGTCCTGTTTCTTTTTTCTTTTTAATATCTGAAATATTGGCACGAATTTCAGCACGGATTTGCTCAAGGCGTTCAGTTAAACGTTTATTTAACTTCAATATTTCTTGCCCAAGTTTCTTCTCAGCCTCTGATAGCTTACTAAAATCAATTCTATTAATAAAGTGATCCCGTTGAGCCAGCCTCTCATCCACTTCAGCAATGAACTGATCGCGCTCATCATTGTCCTTTGGCAATGCCTGTTTAGCAAACTCATAAAGTGACTCTGTTTGGATATAAAGCTCTTTCACAACGGACATTAGGCTTTCCCACCAGCACCATGACGTTGTTGACGGTCAATTTGGATGACTTCTTTCCACGTATTACGGAATTCCGTCACCATTTCTTCTGCATTCTCAAGAGCTTGCGGGTCATTTTTAACATTCGCATCAATTAGTTGATTCAAAATAAAATCATACATACGCATCATATTTTGTCCAACTTCCGAATCAGTTTTTAATGTAACCATCAATTCACGAATAATATTTTGCGCTTTAGTAATCGATGTGTTCCGTTGTTCAATGTTGCTTGCTTCCATTGCTTGCTTTGCTTGTTTAATAAACTTTAAACAACCGTTATAAAGCATCAACGTAAGTTCTCCTGGTGATGCTGTATTCATTGCATTTTGCTTATAAGCATTTTGCATATTTGTAGCCATTATAGTCCCCTTTCTTTTTTGACCAAGTTGCTTCTATTCTGTATTCATTTAAACTGTTATTAAGTGAAGAGGCTTTTTCCCTCATCCATTTTATCGGTTAAACTTACTACAATTTAAATACTTTCAATGAATAATACAAAAATTCCCTTTTATTTAAATCCGTTCATCAACGATTAACCCTGCGTGCTTTAACATCGAAGCAACCATATCCAAAAATTGTTCTGGCGGCACTTCTTTGACAACTTCATCCGTATTTCTATTGACAACTTGAACATACAAACGATTTAAATCTTCGTGCACATTAAACTTAATAGCTGTCATACTTGACTCTAGCAATTCATTCATACTCTCAACCTGTTTATCTAACATTTCTTTCGAATGCGGGCCTTGTCGTTGTGCCTTTGCTTCCTCTACCCCTTTTTCAATCATTCTACTAGGAGTATCCGCTTTCTCAATTCTATGAATTTGAGCTGACTGAGTATTTTCTTTCAACACTTGCATCCCACTTGAAAGTCCTTTTACGTCCATTCCCGAAACCTCCACATTGATCTTTTATTTCTTATCAACTTACGTATACGAAAACCCCCTGCATAGTAAAATAGAGGTAGCAATACCCCTAGTTCTCCCTAACCTCCTCCAGGGGGAATTCAAAATAAATAATTAGAAATTAAAATCCTTGTCCAGCAAGATGCGCAAACAAGAAACCTGCTTGATCATTGGAACGTTGCACGGCTTTCTCCATTGCGGTAAATTGACGCCAATAGCGCTCTTCAATGGACTGTAACCTGCGCTCGAAATTAGAAATTTGCGTATCAATATTCCGAATATCTCTTCCCAATGCGAATTGATGATTTTGGCGAAGCTCATTTCCTGCACGACTTTCTACATTTCTAATCGTATCGGAAATGGTACTGCGTAAACGTCTAGCAATTCCTTTTTCAGAAAACGAATCTCCATCAGCCATGAATAATTGGTGAATAGCTACAGGATCTTGCTCAATTGCTAAACGTAACTTATCTTCATCTAATTCTAGTTTCCCATTATCCATATAGTTTCTAGAAGTCGTAATACCGATGTCAGAAAGCAGCCTAAACGCTTGGTTCTCTCCGATCGAAACAGAACTATACATATCCATCCTCATTTGAGTTAATCCGGATGACAACATGCGATCATTTCGAAGCAAACCACTTCTTGCTTTCTCTTCCCACAGTTCCACTTCTCGTTCTGACATCGCATTTTTCTGCTCTTCCGTCAGTGGTCGATAATCCCGAAAACGCTCTTCCCTTAATTTCCCGTTAATCGTTTCAATTAACTCATTATATTTATCTACAAATTCTTTAATTGAATCAAAGACATGTCCAGTATCTGTCGTAACACCAATTGTAACCGGAGAGTCTGTCACACCATTAACCGTATAAGTAACGTCATTAATTGTAAATGTATTCGATGTCCGCTTCGTCGCAAAGCCATTTATCGTAAATTCTGCGTTTTTTCCAACACTTACATCCGCACCATCATCTAAGGATGAGTTAGCAGTTACCCCTGCAAAGCCTAGTTGATTTGCAAAAAAGTCAGCAGTTCCCTCATTTGCAACATGTATATTCGCATTCTCACCCGTTTCCTTCATCGTCATAACGAACTTGTTCGATGCTTCGTCAATAAACGCAGTCACTCCTAAATTGGAAGAATTAATTTTCCGAACAACATCCGTCAGCTTATCTCCGGCCTTTATTTCAACCGTGACCTCACGTGCTGCTGGCGGGTTAGCAGGGTCTACATGCGGATCAGTCACATTTAAAGATAAACGAAAGTCACTCTCTGCTCTAAAGTCTTTATTTACGCTGTTACTATCTTTCGTACTCCAGTTTTTCGCCGTTGCTGTTTGCGTTACGTGGAGCTGTGTATTAATATTTTGAGCGTTAACCGTAGCTGTTGCTGTCACTTTGCTAGAATCAGAACTTGTCGTACTTTTAGATAAAAATGTCCGTTGTCGGCTAATACCATTAAAAATTAAATCATCAAACTGCTTTAAAAGACGATTCATTTCTCGGTAGCCGTCACGCTGCCACTCGATTGTCTGCCTCCTTGAAGTTAACTTATCAAGCGGCATTCTTTCGACCCGCATCATATCGGTAATCATTTGATTAATATCCATTCCTGTTGCCATGCCAGCCATTCTCATTGAAATCACCTTTCTTAGGTAACCTAGCATATATCTTAACGTTGCTTGACCTATTCAGTTTTAAAATTGTTTAAAAATTATCCCTACTACTTTATCGGCATCAATTGCTGATTTCTAAAGTATTTTAATTAATTTATTAAATTTCACAAAGAAAATAGCCAAAAAGAAAAGACCCCACAAAATTTGGAGTCTTACTCTTATACAATCATTACATCATTTGTCCGCCACCTAACGAAGCAAACAACTGTTCAGCTTGAGCATTGGAGCGTTGTACAGCCGCTTCCATCGCATTAAATTGCGACCAGTAGCGTTCTTCAATTTGCTGCAAACGACGTTCAAAGTTAGCAATTCGATCATTTTTCTGTTCAATTTGGCGACCGATTGAGTGATTCGCAACTGCTCCTGCCGAACCTGCTTGATCCGAAATCTGGCGGCTAGTTGCTTGTAAGGAATCACGCATTCGACGAGCAATCCCTTTCTCTTCAAAGGATTCACCATCTGCTGCAAACAATTGGTACACAGCTTCTGGATCCGCTTCAATGGCTGCACGCAATTGATCTTGATCGACTTCAAGTCGGCCACGGTCCATGTAATTACTAGAAGTCGTAATTCCTAATTCTGAAATATGGGTAAACGAACCTACAGTATCAACAGGTGAATAAATATCCATTCGCATCCTGTCTAGTCCACTGGAGATAATACGATCATTTCGTAGCATCCCACTTTGAGCACGCTCTTCCCACATCTCAATTTCTCGCTCAGACATCGCTTGTTTTTGTTCTTCTGTTAACGGCCGATAGTCACGATGTCTTTCTTCCGTTAATTTTCCATTCATTGAATCAAGAACCGCATTGTAGTCATCAACAAAACTCATAACCGTATCAAAAACATCATCAACCTTCGTACTAACGTTTAAGCTAACAGCTCCCGTTTCAAACGTATTATGTAAGGAAAACGTAACACCGTCGATCGTAAACGTATTCGACTGTCTCTCTGTTTCCAGTCCATTAATGGTAAAGACGGCATTCTCACCGCCCTCCTCAAACGTATGTAACTGACCTTCCTCATCTTCGTAGGCATTTTTTACGTTTAAATCCTCTGTTAAAAAATTCCCTTCAAAAACCATTTCACTACCAAAGTGTCCTGCTTCGGTTTCATTATCGTTAAAAGAACCCGTTTCGGTTCGAGTGATGGAAACGCGGTCAGACACAGGATCATACATCATACTAACGCCTATTCCTGATGAGTTTACCTCGCTGATAATTTCATTTAATGTCGCCGTACCATCAAAAGTGAATGACTGGCTTTCTTCTCCGTTCGAAGTAAACGTCTTTATTTCAAACGTAAGCTGCCCATCTTCCCCATCAATGTCACTAAAATACTCACTTTGCGAGCCAATGCTTGCATCCGGATCTATACTTGGATTACCGTCTCCTGTAATGCTCTCTGTACTGACATTATAAGCAGATGTCGCCAATTGGCTCACTTCAGATATCGTCCAAGTCCCCGTATTCGCAGAAGCACTGGCTGTAGCAGACACTAAGCTTTGATTGGAGCTTGTCACATCCTTAGCACTCATATTGGAATTCCTCATAACGCCATCAAACAATTGATCTCGTAATTTATTAAACTCAATATTCGCCTCGCGATACCCATCTCGCTTCCACTCTAATAGCTCACGGTTCTGTACCATTCGATCTAGCGGCTGTCTCTCCGCTCTCATCAAGTCGTCAACCATCTGCTGAATGTCCATTCCTGTAGCAAATCCTGATAATCTCATTTTGTCCACCTCTTTTAGTAACCAAATAAAAATAAAAAAGGACTCAATATAATCGGTCCTTTTTTGTTTTTATTCAGTCATATTATCAAACTCATCATCTTTTAGAGTTACATTCAAAATCCTAATAATTACAGCTTCAAGTCAATATTTCCACCTAAATGCGGCTGTGCAGCTTGTTGGATTGCCTGAACATCTCCTGAGCTCATTAGCTTCTGTAACGCTTCACCCTGTTGTTCAGCATTTCCCATTGCTTTTTTCATCACTGATAAAGAAGCTTGTTGCTGTACTTGTCCTTGGCTGAGTGCCATTGACATGAGTGCAATGTCCATGTATTCCCCTCCTTCAAAAAACTATGAAACAATATACGGCTTAAAAGCGCTAGTTAATTCCTCTCTCCACTTCTTTACTTGCGGAATAAGAGTAAACTGTAAAATCCCCTGTACTTTCCCATAATCTTTTTCTTCATAACTTTCTACAACTAGTTCCAATGTCTGTTTTAAATTAGTAGTTGCCAAGCCCAGCTGTTCACTTTCTAGCTTGCTATTAATCGGTTCAATCGACTTTTCAATTGTTGAGTACGCTAATAAAACATCTTCAAACATATAAATAGTCCGCTGAACCTTGCCTTCTCCTATTAACTTTTGGATATGCTCAAGTCCTTCAACAATTGTTCCTGACAACTCAACTGATTGTTTCATAACCTCTATCTGTTTTTCCATTTAACTCACCACTTCATTCATGTTGTAAAGGATACTCTAACACTATCGGTATGGGAGCCTACTTTTAAAATAATAGTACTTTAACATTTGGCTTGTACAAAAATATTAAATAAATGAAGAAGATTTGTACTAGATCATATCGATTACAGGTAGAGGATGATTCCTTTTATTCTTCTATATTACTATCGGTTTATTTCGACTAGTTATTTAGTTCTAGTTTCGAAAAAGTTCATCTTCTTTTAAACAAATTAGAATCAACAGTATTTCTAATCGAAATTCTATATATCTTGATAAGAATCTTAACAATTACCCATAAAACTATAACCGCACACGCCCAACCATGTATTATAAAACAAATTGGCCATGGCGATTTGCACAAGAAAAACAAAAATATAAAAAACATACTCTTCGTATGAAGTTATTGCTTCATCTTCTGAACGAACAAAACCATATAGTAGAGAGGAAATAGAGCTGCTTATAAAATTAAAAAATCAAAGTGTTATGGATAAAGAAATTGCTGCTTTACTAAACCGAACTTATTGGTCGGTGATTTATAAAATTAGGGAATTGCGTAATAAACATTTATTATAAAGAAAAGGTCTACTACTGAGGTCTACAAAATCAGGAGCGAATCTCTTGAGACTCTAAGGTATTTTAGAAACTCCATAATGAAATTAAATATAGAAGAGACCCTAGTATAGCTAGAGTCCCTCTGAAGTTGAATAAGAAAATTATCCAAGTAATTGTAAAATTGAACTTGGTTGTTGATTTGCTTGAGCTAACATTGATTGAGAAGCTTGAGAAATGATGTTTGCACGAGTCATTTCCATCATTTCACGAGCCATATCAACGTCACGGATACGAGATTCTGCAGATTGTATATTTTCCGATGCGTTGTCTATATTTGAAATAGTATGTTCAAGTCGATTTTGGATAGCTCCTAAGTTCGACCTCACAGATGATACCATTGATATTGCTTCATCTACAGTAAAAATAGCACTACTTGCGCTAAACTGGGACGCTATCGTACTATTGTCAATCGCTAAGCCTTCAGGGGCCATGTTGGGGATAAAAAGAGACATGGTTTGGCCGCTATTGGCGCCAATTTGAAAATTTAAATCATTGTTAATGGGACCATTATTGTTTCCAACAAAAAATTCCACAACTCCTTGATGCTGTGTCCCCCATCCTCCTGTTGTAACACCACTAACATCAAATGTTGCTCCATTAAATTCAAATGTTGTGCCTGGATGGTTAAATACTACAATTAACCCTTCTGGATACGTACTAACATTTAGGCTAACGACCTCTCCGTCCTCCATTGTAGCCGAAAGACTATACAGTCCTGGCTTCGTCACTTGTTGATCTGGATTTAGCTTAACCATTGCACCACTAACGCCAGTCGCTACCCATCCATCTGAAACTGTCGTGCCATGTCCACCAGGGCTTACATTGATACTAGACTGTGGTGTAGCATCCATTGAGCCATCCAATAATTTAATTTGGTTAAATTCCGTTTTATTGGCAATACTCGATATTTCTTCTTTTAGTTGCTTATATTCTTTTTCTAAATTATCACGATCTGAGTCTGTTAATGTTCCATTGGCAGCTTGGACAGAAAGTTCACGCATTCGATTCAGGACATCATGTACTTCATTTAAAGCTCCTTCAGCTGTTTGAATTAACGAAATACTGTCCTGTGCATTTTTAGCTGCCATATTTAATCCCCTAATTTGGCCACGCATTTTTTCAGAGATCGCCAAACCAGCTGCATCATCAGCAGCTTTCGTAATACGTAACCCACTAGATAAATTTTCAAAGGAACTTTCTTTGAATTTATTATTTTTTTCTAATCTATTTAATGTTTTCAAAGCAGGTATATTACTATTAATAATCAATTCAATCAACCCTCGTGTGTTTTTCCATGTGCAATTATAATGACGTCAACTACACCTTACAAAAAAGTTAACAAGTCATACCCATAAGGAACTTCATTGTTTATTTTATTACTAAAAAACAAAACTATGTAAACTGTTTACCTTTATTAAACTAGAAACCTTAGAATTACCCAAGTAATTGTAGAATAGCTTGTGGTTTCTGGTTCGCTTGTGCAAAAATTGATTGAGACGCTTGCGAGAGGATATCATTCCGAGTCATTTCCATTATTTCACGAGCCATGTCAACGTCACGAATACGAGATTCCGCTGACTGTAAATTCTCGTTATAATTAGCAGCCATCTGATAAGCATGCTCCAGTCTATTTTGATACGCTCCAAACCTTGCACGTTCAGAAGAAATTGTTTCGATTGCCTTATCTATTTTATCAATAGCTATTTGAGCACTAGTTTCAGTTAGAATGTTAAGGTCTTTAATTCCTATCGCTTCAACTGACGCATCCGTAGGTTCAAAGAACAAAATATTACTACTGTTAGCTCCTATTTGAAAAGTGAGATTAGGATCCTCATCAATTACTGATATAGAAGTAAAATCTATATCAAGTGGATAATTAGATGAGATTTTGAAAGTAGATGATTCGGTCCCCCCAGTGTTACGTATCTCTACTTTCCATTGACCACTAATAGGATTATGAAATTCCATTCTCTCGGTTTCCTCTCCCCACCCATTATACGTTGCAGAGTCAGAAGACGTATTAGTTGAATCTTCACTATATCCGGATGACGTCAAATATTGTGATGTATAACCAAATGTTTCACCATTAGGGCTAATAATATTTAGATCAGGCCACTCCGCTCCTGAAATAGTTCCAAACTCACCTACAACCCATAAACTTTCGGGATTGGGTGGATCAGGAACATTAATATAAGTTGCATGCACCGTTTCACCTGCCCCGACCTCTACCCACACTTCCGTTGTAATCGTTTGCTGTTCGATCTGTCCGGAATACAAAATTTTCTTTTCGTTAAACTCTGTATTTTTAGCAATATCATTAATAGTTTCTTTGATTTCATTTACCTCATTATTCAGTGCCAATCTATCAGAGTTGGTCAAATGGCCACTTGCTGCCTGAACAGAGAGTTCTCGTACCCTTTGTAAATTTTTTGTTATTTCATTTAATCCAGCTTCCCCGACTTGTATTAAGGAGACCGCATCTTGAATATTTCTTTGGGCTTGTCCTAGTCCCCTAACTTGCGCCCTCATTTTTTCAGAGATTGCTAATCCCGCTGCATCATCTGCAGCCTTCGAAATACGGAGTCCAGAGGATAACTTTTGAAAAGAGTTAGTTAAATTTTTATTATTTTTCCCTAATCGCTTAAGACTATTTAATGCAGACATATTATGATTAATAATCATTTTATTTATCCTCACATACCTTAGAAGTTTTCCATATTTATATATCGGCAATATTACCTAATACTTTAGGTAAAAAGTAAAAATTAATTATTTTTTTACTTATTATATGTATTTAAGGTTATAAAAAGAGACCCTAGCATAACTAGAGCCTCTCTTAAATTGAATAATAGAATTATCCAAGTAATTGTAATACTGATTGTGGAGCTTGGTTTGCTTGAGCAAGCATTGATTGAGAAGCTTGAGAAAGGATGTTTGCACGAGTCATTTCCATCATTTCACGAGCCATATCAACGTCACGGATACGAGATTCCGCAGCTTGTAGGTTCTCAGAAGAGTTATCTAAGTTAGAGATTGTGTGCTCTAAACGGTTTTGGAATGCACCAAGGTTAGAACGTTGAGCAGATACGGTCTCAATTGCATTGTTGATTGTAGTGATTGCCGCAGTAGCTTTTTCAGCATCTGTAATATCCAATGCTTCACCATTAGAAGAACGGACACCAAGAGCTTCAGCTCTCATGTCATTGATACCAACATGAATATTTTGACCACTATTAGCACCAATTTGGAGTGAAAGTGCATCAGAAACTGAATCATTACCTTCATCGTACGCAGTTAAACTAATAGTCACACTTTCACCAACAGCCATTTCTGAAAGGTTTGAAATTACTAAGTTAGCACCAGCTCCAGAACCAGTGATCTCTGTTGCATCTGCATTTAATGCAAATGTCTCCCCTGTGTTAGGATTGGAGACATTATACATAGCACTGTTATCTCCATCCGTACTTTCCGCTATTCTCGTGATTGTAAATGTACCCGTAACACTTACCGCGTCGTCACCAGCTTTTTGAGCATCAGTTAAAGCAGTTACACTAACATCCGCTGATGTATTTCTCTGTACTGTTACAGTAGCATCTTTTGGTGCTTCTAAACCACGTTTTGAGCCATCTAATAGCTTTTGAGTGTTAAACTCAGTCGTATTCGCAATACGGTCAATTTCATTCGTTAACTGGTCAATTTCTTTTTGAATCTCATTACGATCAGTTTCTGTGTTTGTATCATTCGCAGATTGCACTGCAAGCTCACGCATACGTTGAAGAATGTTGTGAGTTTCATTTAACGCACCTTCAGCTGTTTGAATTAAAGAGATACCATCTTGAGCGTTACGAGATGCTTGATCTAAACCACGAATTTGCCCACGCATTTTTTCAGAGATTGCTAAACCGGCAGCATCGTCACCAGCACGGTTAATACGAAGACCTGAAGATAGCTTCTCCATTGCATTTTGAGTAGCACCTTGGTTGATTCCCATCTGACGGAATGTGTTTAAAGCTGAAATATTGTTATTAATAATCATGATAAATTTCCTCCTTGAATGTGTTCCTTCCACGTCCTTGTGTCAGGATATTGATATTTAGTCTCAGTCTCCAGAACAATATGTCGGCCGCCATATGCACTTTCAACCTTACACTACTATTATCGGTCCCTCATTCTACATGTTTAGTACTTTTATAATCTTTTTTTATTTTTTTTTGAGATTTTTTCTGTCGACCCTGTAGAAATATGTTGAAACTAGTTGAATTAGCGTATTTTTCAGGATATGATAATAAGGCAAAAGTTCTATATACAAAGATGAAAAAGGCAAACTACCCGAAAGTGTAGGACGCAAAGCCTAGGGACTAAGGTATTCTACTATGTTCGCCTGGTTACCAAATAATAGTGTTCAAGCGATGAATCTATTTGGCTATTCCTATTTTAGGAGTAGCCATTTTTTATGTTCGTTTCCATTTTAAAGGAGGAATGTCAAAATGATTTCTTTATTGGACTTGGAGAACCAATACAATCTTAACTTAACACAAGGGGTCGTTACCTCGATGAAACATGTTGTTCCTCTTCACGTTACAAATTCCTTTCCGCAAGTAACAGAGCAATCGATTCTAGTTGATTATGGTGTTTTCATTGAACTGACAGGTGATATAAAAGGGAAACTAGTACTTTGCGGAGAGATATTTGTTTTCTCAGCGATCGGCCAGTCTATGTTTGGGATACCGATTGAAGGAGAAATGCTTGATTCTTTCATAGGAGAGCTAGGTAACATGATTGCTGGCAGTTTTTCAACGATTATTGCTGAATACGGTATCAACACGGATATTACTGCACCGCTTGTCATGAAAAAAAGTACGGTATTAACGAAGTTTGAAAAAGGGATGCAAGTTCCGATCACTTTTGAAGGTGCTGGAGAAATAAATGTTTACTTATTAATAGATTGATCACAGACCTAAACGAGAATTAAGTCATCATTTGGAGGTATACGATGAAGTTACGAAAAGAAAAGAAAGCACATACTCATACAAAGTTTATGAATCTTACTATTAGAAAAAAGCTAATTAGTAGTTTCCTATTAGTTGCTATTCTATTTGGAGTTGCGAGTTTTATCTCCTTTCACAACCTTAAACAAACGAACGATTCATACTCTTATTTAGTTGGAAATGTGTCTGAGGTTCGTTCAATTAGTCAAAATATCGATACATTAATTAGCAACCAGGCTAGTGATTTAAATGCTTATTTATTGTTTCAAGATGAGGCGTTTATAGGAGATCTGAACACCAACAACCGTGAAATTATTCGTTTAATTGATCAAGCGAAGGAACTATCTGACTCAGAACAAACGTTATCATACCTAGACCAGCTTACGACACTTAATAACATTTACTTAAGTGAGGCTGAGCGAGCGATTAATATTTCAAGGTCTATGCTTGATCATGGTATTAGAGTTGCAAGTGAGAATGTCGTCCCAATTAGTCGGGAAATGCGTGAAGTATCTGAAGCACTTACTTCCTATGAAGGAGAGATGTTGGCAACTACACAAGCTGCGACAAACCAATCCGCACAAAATGCCACAATTCTCGTTGTTATCGTTAGCGGCCTTGCGTTCATACTTGCCATCACAAGTGGCATTTTTGTTTCCAATCTAATCGCAAAACCAATTATTCAACTGAGCGCACTAGCAAAACAAGTGGCTTCTGGAGATTTATCTATAAAACGATTAAACATAAAAAGCAAAGACGAAATTCATGAACTAAACGAGTCCTTTAACCAAATGACCGACAATTTAAGAGAGATGATCTCAAGCATCCAGACGAACTCTGAACAAGTAGCAGCATCATCTGAGCAGCTCAATGCAAGTGCCAACGAATCAGCAAAAGCAACCGATCAAATTACAGAATCGATTCAATCTGTTGCCTCTGGTGCTGAGCAGCAAGCCGAGAGTACAGCGAGTGCCAATGATACGGCAAATGAAATATCTGCCGGGGTTGAACAAATTGCTCGAAATATCTTTTCTGTTTCAGAAGCAACAAGCACAGCTCAACAGAAATCAAATAACGGGTTAGAAATTGTTGAAAAAACGGTAACTCAAATGAATGCCATTCACAATCAAACGAACGCAACAACGACTGTTATTTCTAATTTAGAAGAAAAATCGAGCGAAATCGGCAGTATTATTTCTCTCATTACAACTGTCTCAGATCAAACGAATTTGCTTGCGTTAAACGCGGCAATTGAAGCAGCAAGAGCAGGAGAACATGGAAGAGGATTTGCTGTTGTAGCGGATGAAGTCCGTAAATTAGCCGAACAGTCTCACAAATCAGCTGGGCAAATTAGTACGTTAATTCAAGACATACAAAATGACATTCAACGATCTGTTTCTTCGATGGCTGAAGGCAGTAACACGGTCCAGCAAGGACTTGTCTATGCGACAGAAGCTGGGAAAGAGTTTAAGGAAATTTCAGTCTCAATTAATGAAATTTCTGCTCAAGTAGATGAGGTATCCGTTGCTGTTCAGCAAATTGCAATGGGTACGATGAATATGCTTGAGTCAATTAAAGAAGCTTCTGCAATCGCAGATAATGCATCCTCCTACTCGCAAAATGTCGCTGCTGCTGCAGAAGAGCAAACGGCAACGATGCAAGAGATTTCTGCGTCTGCTGAAATGTTATCGAGAATGGCTGAGGAACTTCAGGAGACGGTACGGAAGTTTACTTTATAAGATAGTATTTGGAAGCAGAGGTGTTATAAAAGCCCCTCTGTTTTCTTTTTTGAATTGATAACTTTCTACCTAACTTCTATTCAAACACTACTTGCTTACGTCGATATATATAATAGAAACTTTTTTATCCTAGTACTTCATAATCTCACACCAACATGAAGCTACTACTATAACTTTTTTAGAATGGGTGAAGTCATGGACAAAACATCAATTATAGGAATTATTTTAGGAGTATTAGCCGTTTTATTTGGTTTATATTTCAAAGGGACAAGCTTTGGGGTGCTGCTGAATCCGGCTGCCATTATTATTATTTTCGCCGGAACAGCTGCGACGATTTTGATTGGGTTTCCTGGAAAAGAAATTAAGAGAATCCCGCGGTTGTTTGGGGTGTTGTTTAAGAATCGCAATGAGCAGGATGTTAATGAGTTAATTCAATTATTCTCTAATCTTAGCTTAAAAGCCCGTCAGGAAGGTATCTTGGCGTTAGAACAAGAGATCGAATCGATTAATGATCCGTTTTTAAAACAAGGGATGAAAATGGTCGTTGATGGCCAGGAGCCAGATTTTATTCGGGATACGATGGACGAAGAATTGAACGCCATTGAAGATCGACATGCCGCAGGAGCTCAAATTTTCACTCAAGCTGGGACATACGCACCGACTCTTGGTGTATTAGGTGCCGTGTTAGGATTAATCGCTGCTCTTGGAGACTTAAATGATATTGACGCACTTGGTTATGCGATTGCTGCTGCGTTCGTCGCTACGCTGTATGGGATTTTCACAGGGTATGTGCTTTGGCATCCTTTTGCCAATAAACTAAAGAGAAAGTCAAAGCAGGAGATCATGGTGAAAAGCTTGATCATTGAAGGAATTTTATCGATCCAAGCTGGTGTTGCGCCTCGCGCAATTAAAGATAAATTAATTGTCTATGTTCCGCAATCTGAGCGCAGTCAACTAGAGGCGGAAACAAATCAAGGAGAGACTGTCAATGGCTAGGAGAAAAAACCGCCATGAAGAGCATGTCGATGAGTCGTGGTTAATTCCTTATGCTGATATGCTGACGTTATTATTAGCGCTTTTTATCGTATTATTTGCTGTTAGTTCAGTTGACGCTGAGAGGTACCAGCAGATGATGGTCGTCTTCAATGAGAATTTCCAAGGCGGGAGCGGGGTGCTGGAGCAGCCCGTCCCAGTCCATGATAACCCTGATAGAAATCAAGATGAAGCAGAAGAATCAGATTTAAGGCAGCAAGAACATCAGGATTTGCTCAACTTACAAAGAGAGTTTGATCAATATATTCTTGAACAAAATCTTGAATCTGAGCTAGAAACGAAATTGTCTGAAGATGGTTTGCTTTTAACGATATTGGATAATGCCTTGTTTCACTCAGGCAGTGCAACGGTTCGAGCGGATGCGGTCGATTTAGCTGATAAGGTCTCTGAATTGCTCATTACGGATCCTCCACGAAATATCGTCGTGGCAGGGCATACGGATAATATTCCGATTAACAATGCTGACTTTCGTTCTAACTGGGATTTAAGTGCACATCGCGCGTTGAATTTCATGAAAATACTAATTGAAAATGAGGACTTAAACCCACAGAACTTAAGTGCAACTGGGTATGGTGAGTACCACCCTGTTGCAACAAATGACACTGCAGAAGGCCGGAGCCAGAACCGCCGTGTTGAAGTTCTCATCTTGCCAAACTATAAACTAGAATAAGAAAAGCCGCATGCGCGGCTTTTCTTATATGCAATGCGTGGAGCCGTCGCCTGGTTTTAAGCCTTTTCTGAGTAGCCTTCTCAGAAAAGGCGCGCGACGTGCCGAGCCATTGCTCTTCTCTCGAAATGCTTTCAAGATTTTTCGGCAAAGCCATTACTTTCTTTATTAAAACAAAAAGGGAAGGATTCGACCGAATCCTTCCCTCTTTTTTACACAAACACTCCGTCTCCAACAATCTCAGGAATTTGCAACAAGTCAAACACATCCATTACCTCTTCCCTAACGTCAGTAATCGTCACTTTAATCCCCTTTTCATCAAGAGACTGAACCGCATTTAATAACAATCCAATTCCTGATGAATCGATAAATGGCACTTCTTTAAAATTGATGCTGACGGCTTTAAATTGCTCCATAATTGGAATGAGTTCTAATTCGACTACTTCTGTACTTTCTATATCTAAGTCGCCTTCTAATTTTAACTCAAGGTTCTCATTTGTTTCACTTTTTGTAAAACGGATCATCGTTCTACCCCCAAATCTATTACTTTAATACCTTTGCCTTTGTTTTGACTATTTAAAGACAATCCGTTCCTCTTTATCTAGAAAAGCATGTACATGGTATTTCACTTCTGTAAAGACATGTTTGATGTTGCCAATTTTTATTGTTGTTCCTTCTAACGCTTTGCCAATTTGAATTTCCTGGTCATATGGTACAGCAATAACGGTTGGCGTCCCGACTTCAGAACCGACCTCATTGATCGTTGCTCCTAATCTGCCGTACACTTCTCCGCCTCGAATAATGCCGCGAATCGATAGCGTTCCTCCCGCATGAATTTTCGTATTGACACAGCCTTGGCCTGTGATCTCGACATTACCGCTGCAGTATAGACGGCTATTCGAAACACTTGGAGCAACAATATAGGAATCAGGCTCAACTGGCGTTTTGCTTAATTCATGTAACTCTTTCATTTTAGCAGAAAGTTCGATGATTTTATCAACGGTTACTAATTCATTAGAGATAGATAGAAACAATTGATTTAAGTGGACGGAGATATTTCTCCACTCATCATCATCTAAGTACTCTTCCCCTTTTCTTACAACCTCTACGTATTTCTTAGCGAGCGGCGGGAAGCTTTTAAATTTCCTCTCCATTAAAATCCGGATTAATGGCTGTATTCCCCCTACAGAAACGTCATTGTTTTTAAAAGCAGGGGCATGTGTCAGCTGGTTAATAACGGTGACCATATTTTCGATATGCTGATGAAGAATTCCAAGAATATGACCTAATTCAGCGATCAGCATATTATTCTTCCCTGCTGATATTTCGGAGTTCACAATATTCCCGTCTGCAATAATAGCTCCTGAAGAAGTAAGTGTTGAACGGTTTACTTCTTTGCGAATCGTGATATCCCCCTCCGCCTCGATCGTCATTCCTTCTTCTACTCTCCCTAACACCTCGACATCTCCAATGAAATGAATATTTCCAGAAGATATGTCTACATCCCCGGAATGAGTCAATTTCGGCATAATCGAAGCTTTGACTAATTGTCCACGCTTCTCAATATGCGGACGTCCATGGTCTGTTGAGACAATTTTATCATCAACTAAATCAACGCCTTTTCCGAGTTTCAATTGAATCGGAAATGTTTGTTTAGCCGGAAGCGGTTCATTCGTAACCGTATACCCGTGCTGCCCTGGTGTCGGCGGGTGAATGATCGCTATTACTTGCCCGCGTTCCACTGTTGGGATCGCTCTTGTTTCACGAAAATCTACGGATCCATCCTCTTGTTCCTTTGGACCAACTTTCATATCCGTATTTACTTTCATTTCGATCCAGCCATCTTTGCCTTGCTTGGCGTGAATACCGGTTGCGATTTCAAATGTTCCTGCTTCAGTTGTTTCAAGTGCCTTTACAATCTCATCTTGATTGAACCCGTGTTTCACTCGTAGATTTTCTAGCTTATGAATGACTTTTGAATAACTTAAACTATTATCAATCTCTTTTACTTCATTTATCGATAGTTTAATATGTTTATCTGGCTCAATGTCAGGAATGCTGCGCATGAGGCGATAGCCTGGTTCAACATGCAAAAGTACTTTTACCTTCTGACTATCCATGGAAACATCCCATTTGGTTTCCTTCGTTTCACTCTCTACCTTTAACTCAAATGTATCTTTCTCTGAAACGATCAACGTACCCTTTTTTTCTACTTGATTGTTTTTAATGACTTGAATTCCTTTTGGAACGGTGATCATCGGAAAATGCTCAGGAGAAGCCTTACAATATAACCTTCCGTCTTCAACCCAAACTTTCCCTGAAAGGTCGTCTGTTGTTTCCTTTTGGACGCTACGTTGTAACGGTTCATTATTAAATGATACTTTCTCATCTGGAATCTCAGCAATCGCTTCTTCCAGCAATTCAAAATTATCCAACAAACCCCGTTCCTCAAGCACTTCTTGCGCCCCCGGATTGAGCTTCGTTAACTTTACAATAGCTTCCTTAGAGCGGATACCCAAAAAGCCCTTCGCCTCGTATTGAATGATTTCAATGTTCACGTTTTTTTTCGATGTTTCGAGTAATGATAGACCTAAATCAATAGCTTCGTTAATATTCTTTCCTTTCGAAACGATACTTTGCATACCTATCCCACCTACACATTTAATACTGGTGAATTTAAGCTCGTAATATTCGAATTCTCATATGTCAGTTTCAAAACTACCATCGTAATATCATCCTTTTGGAGAGCTCCATCCATAAAGCTATGAACAGAGTCAATCACGCTCTTCTCAATAGCTCCGACACCGCTGTCTTGATGATTCTCCAATATACGAGTCAGACGCTCCAGCTGGTATTGATCACCTGCTTTATTTTGAGCTTCGACGATTCCATCCGTATAGAAAAACACCGTATCATTGTTTTTCAACTTAATCGTCTCTTCTTTGTACACTTGGTTAGGCAGACCGCCAACCATAATGCCTTTTACTTTAGGCAGCAAGGTTACTTCTCTGTTGTCACCGTTAATATAAAGAGGCATGTTATGACCGGCATTTGCGTACGTAAGAATTTCAGTGTCAGGGTCCCAATCAGCACAAAACAACGTAACAAATGACTTTAACTTTCGTAAATCATTGTAAAGCGCTTGATTCATCGCCGTTAACGTCGCTCCAGGACTAGACATACTTTCAGCTGCCGTTCGAAATGCACCTCGAGTTAAAATCATCAGCATCGCAGCTGGAATGCCCTTCCCCATCACATCGCCAATTACGATCCGGATTTTCCCATTCGCTAACGGGTAAAAGTCATAATAATCCCCGCCAATTAACCTTGCTGGAAGGGATGAGCCAATAACTTCCCCTTTATTAATCTTAGGTGTACTGCCATTTAATAATGTTGCTTGAATATTTTTGGCCAGATTGATCTCACGTTGCAGTGTTTTATCCATTTCCTTTGTTGAGCTTTGCTTAGACACCGTCAGTCCATCATAATACATCAAACAACCTCCTCTTGAATCGCTTCAAGAATTTGATACAACCCAACCATTTCAAATACTTGATGTGTTAACTCGTTAACCCCTTCAAATTGGAGTTTGAATTGTTTCTCCTGTGACAAATGAATGGCGTTAATAATCGAACCAATCCCCGTTGAGTCAATAAACTCTAATCCTGAGAAATCAAAGATCAATAGATTGATCTCATCGGTAATCTCTTCTAAATAAGGGTCGATTATGTTATTTGTTGAAATATCCAATACTCCACTAATCTTTAGAGTAATGGTGTCCTCATTTTTTTCTTTTTTCACTTGTAAGTCCATATCTATTCTCCTCCTTTTAATTTAAATTGACCTATTCCTGTTGATCTCTTACTTTAAAAAACGAAATTTTTCGATTTAATTCGCTTGATAACTTGTCCATTCTGTTTAATGCTTCATTAAGTTCCTGCAGCGTGTCATGGAACATGAGAGTAATTTCTGTCACATCTACTGAATGATCTTTTGTCATTTTTTCCAGCTTAACGATTTGACTTAAGGCCTCTATGATTGAGTCTTTCAATTGATTGGTGCTCTCCTTATCCCATTCCACTTTTCCCACATGTGAACGATCACCAATCGAATTGGATATGCGTTGAAGTTTTTCAAGAGATATTTCTATTTCATTTAATAGATCTCTCGACTCGGCTGTCATAGCTGTCGATGTCTCACCCATCGTTTGGATCGATGAATAGACTTGCTTAGAAAGTAAATTCGAAACTACAACCAATGAATGCGATTCTTCTTTTACACCAGTAATTAATCGGTTAAACTGCTGAGTCATTTCATTAATGTGATCTGCCAACCAATCTAGTTCATTTTTTTCGTTAATTACTAGTTTTTGAGTTAAATCGCCGTTCGCTACCCCTTGAATATGCTGAACAATATGCTGCAATGGCTGTAATTGACGCTTTGCAATAAATCGAATCGTAATAAAGAACAGAATGGACGCGACAACAAGGGAGCCTAAAAACAAGAATATAAGCTGATTTTCCATATCCTTTTGTCTTGTTAAATTTAATACGATGGACATTACTCGATCATTCGGCAGTGATTTATATACTTTCTTGTATTGAACACCATTTTCTTCAAAAAGAAGATTCTCGGTTCTTCCTTCGCTATGCACTTGTTGAAGGATCAGAACATCGTCCACTGTCTCTAATTCGTGACTCCCGTACAGAACAGGCAGGTCCGTTGCCGGTTCGACGACATCATTCTCTTCCCCTCTAAGCAAAGCAGGGACATTGATGACGGCAATCTCTTCAATATCAACATTTTCTTCAGCGATTTTTTCAATCATTTGTGTCGGTCCGCTTTCGAATGTTTGCTGGTAAATTTCTTCATCTAAAATAAAAGGATTAATCATGAAGTCTGTTGTTCCATCGTAATAATAGCCAAATTTGTAATAAAGATGTTCAAATAGTTCGGCTCTTGATATTGGACCGACCCAGTAATTCTCCAGAGCAAATCCTTCTTCAACAGTTACCTCTTGCTGAGACATTAATTGGTCAAAGGCTGTAAACCAATAGCCCCAATCCTTAGAACCCATTTGCAACTGAGTTTCATCAGATGATTTAGTAACGACGATGTCATCACCAATTCGTTCCCATAATGAAATTTCCTCTACATCCCATTTGGCAGCCAATTCAATTAATTCATCCTGGCTGATGTCTTCAACCTGCTTTCCTCTAAGCTCTGACATAATTCCCTTCGAAGAAGAATACAACTTTTGTTCAATCATATTTTCGATCGTTTCTGCTGACTGCTGTGTTGCTTCCATCGCGTGCAGAACGACACTTGTTGCATGATTAATCTGTTCATGCTGCAATTCTTCGATTTGTGTTTTGATAAAGTAATAGCCTAATAAAAGGGTAATAATAGCTATCAAACCTAAGAAAAATCCTACTTTCACTAATAATTGCATCATAATCGTATTTCGTTTCATGACAATTCCCCATCTCCGCCTTTAAGATTACTCGTACCTTACTCTATCCCCTCACTTGAATCGAAAATTAAGATAATCGTTGATCCTAAAGGTGACGTATACAGTACCACTTGTTTCGTCATTTTCATCATGAGCGTAAACCCCTGTCCCATTGACCTTTTCGTTGAATAACCGGCTAAAAGGGTCGTCTTTGGTAAATCCTTTAATGGAAATCCAGGACCTCTATCTTCAATGATAAAGCGGGTTTCGCTTGCCTCTTCATCTTCAATGACGGTCATCGTTCCTTCTTCGGCGTGTTTAATTGTGTTTGTAATTGCTTCAGATAAAACTAATAACCAACTCATGATCTTTGCTGGATTGCTAATTTTCTTCTCAAGAGCCTCTTTCGCTTGATTTCTGCGTACCGGTATATCTGACCGCTCCATAATCTCCCCTTCACAAAGTACCGTTCCTGCTTTATACTGCTCCACATCCTCCTCGGTAATAAGTAAAAAGTGACCTTGTGTCGCTGCAAAAATAACATCTCGATAAACGGTCCACGTTGTGATTTCTTCTTGCTTTACTTCACGAACAGTGCTTTCTTTCATAACAATATTCGGCGAGGCAAATAAATCTTGCTGGTGCATATCGTAAGCTTTTAGCATCGCATTTTGAATATCATTTCTTACTCCTAGTTTTTCAATTAACTCTGGAATATTTTGATTCTGCTCATTCCAAGCAAGCATTTTCTCACTTAAATACAGCAGCTGTTCATTTAGGTTTTCTGTTTTTTTTCGTAAAAACACTCGTTTGGCTAAAGAAAGATAAAATGCTGAATCCCCTTCTTCATGATTCGAACTAAGATATTGACTTAATTTACGAGCAAGATATCCTCTTTTCGTCATATAGGTCATTTCTGTATAAGTTAAATCTGAAGGGAGAGACGGAGCACTCAATGGAGCTTCTATCGTTGAATCTTTGAAAACTTTATCTAGAAACCGCCTCAATAAAGGCCCCTCCTTTGGAATGAATTTGCACAAGGAAAACTAATCATTAGGATATGTAATGAGAACAAACCCATCAAAAGGTTGATGGGTTTAAAAAGGTAGAAGAGATCTAAAGCTAGATCAACTCATTTTTTCTTAAAATCCAACCTTTTCGGAAACCCGGCGATCATAGCTTCTATAGCCTTAGACCCGTAGCTTTGCGCCCTTATTTTTCAATAAGTTTGCTATTATCGAAGGTTTATCTTCATTATTATTTATATCGCTCTATTCCTCCAGAATATTTACTGGTAAGTTATTCCTTTAACTTTATTTTCCAACAAAAATGACGAAACGTATATCACCTAGTTCTCTCATTTCTTCCTTATACGGTTCGTTCTTGTCATTAGGAACATATTCCTAATACGAAGATCATTACGCTTTGAAATGAGCCTAAAAAAAGAGGTGTCTTACGGGATCGGTTTAAACCCTTAGGACAACCTAATTTTGTCATAAAAAGGCTACTGCAGAACCTTTCCTGTTACATATACATTTCTCACTTCTCCTGTTGTCAAAAGGGGACTAATACTGGCCAATATCGTTGTTTCAATCAAATCGATTCCATCTTCACTCTGAATCTCGGATCTCTCTAAGGAAGAAAGGGAATGAATTAATTTATTTTCAATAAGGGGGTAAGCACTTTGCAATTCCGACCTGCTTCTCTTTGAATCTGTTTCAATCGCTAACGATAATTGCAAATGAGATCTATTTTGAATGGAGATGACGATCCGATCGGTATGAAACACCCGATCTTCTAATGTAGCCAGTTCATTCGAGGAGGGTGGACGATCACTCATTAGAAAATAAACAACACCCGATAGACCAATAACAAGTGTTAATAAAATAGTAATAATAACCTTTTGCATTAATTCCTTTCCTTTCCCTTTAAATTTGAACCTTTCTTAGATTCGTCCGCTCCGTCTCCAACGCAGCAGCGTCTCCAACGATATATTAAATTTTTTAGAAATACCGTTTATCGTAATAGCAGGGGTTTCACGAATACAAGCCCTCACCTTTTGGAAGTTGGTCAAATCTTGCTGATAGCATTCCGGGCAGACATCATACTGCTTTTGCATAAAGATTTGATTACACTCAGGACAATTTTTCACAGTCATTTTGCATCTGCTCCTTCAGCTTCTTATATTTATGAGGATCGAAATCTAGATTAGCTGTCTATGATTCTCTTCTTTCAAAATCGTCTCAACAATAATCGTTGGATGCTGATTTAAATTGATTTCCTTGTTTAACTCGAGCAGCCTCACGATCGGACGATGCGGGTTCGATTCAATTCTTGTAACGATCCCTCTCCCTTTGCTGCCAATGTTTAGTTGGACATTTGTACCAGGCGGGTAACTTATAATCCCTTGACTAAAAGCAAGTACAATATGATGACTGTACTTCTTTTCTGAAAATGTCATAATCTGCTCAATTGCCTCGTGAGGCATGATTCCATCTTGTGAAATTAAATGATCATAATCATTAGCAAGACTGCATATTTGTGCAAATTCTAATATATCGTTTCCGGCAAGACTTCGAGGAAACCCTTTTCCATCAATGGTTTCATGATGTTGATAGGCGATATGTGCGGATACCAAGTTAATTTCCCGATGCACCCGTATAATATTGAATCCTATTTCTGGATGCTCTTCTTTGTTTGAGGTCCGGGTTTTGCCAATATCATGAAGCAAACAGCCAATCCCTAAGTTATTAAGCTGTGTATATGTATGACCAATCTTTTTCCCTATTTGTAAGGCAATCAATGTTACATTTACAGCATGCGCATATAAAAATAAGCTTTGGTCAACAGCCGTTGTTGGGATCAGCATGATCGCATTACGCTTTTGCACTTCAGAGATTAACTTTTTTACTGCTTTTTGTATTTCGGGTAATGGCAACGGTTGATTGGTTTCTGCTGCTTTATAAGCATTTTCTGTCACCGTAATAATATCGAGCCATGTTGGCATATCCATCATCTCTTCCAAAGAAATCCCTTTTGACTTGAAATCCTCAATGAAGAGATACTTAATCCCAATTTGCTCTAACTTTTCTCTATACTTTGGATGAATGACATTGCCAGCTCCGAGTAATACTCTTCTTCTCGAGTCACATATAGGCTTAGCTAATTGCATCGTACGTTCATCGTATTCTTCTATTCCAATCATTCGCATTGTTCGCCCCCCTTAGTTCCCATTATATAGTTCTATTGTCGCATTATAAATCTCATAAAAATGAACTCATTTACTTTGCATGTAACTGCCTGCTTATAGTTGAGGCGGACACTTCATATGATTGGCTTATTTCTTGCAGGGTCTTGCCATTTTCAAAGTAAAGTTGTTTCCATATTGCCGCCATCACCTTTACATGTTCCGTGTTCGTTTTTTTACTACGAACGTCGACATAATCCTTTATATTACGATAGACCGTGTCTGCACTAACATCGTACTTTTCAGCTATATATTGAAAAGAAAGACCTTCCCTATAAAGTTTCTTCCACTCATCGATGAAGGGTTCATAGATATGTTGATTACTTGTAATTACTAGACCTACCTCATTTTTTATCGTATTAAGAACAATTTTCGGGTGAAAGTGATAGCTGCTGCCAATCGTATTCAGACATTTCCCCTTTTTATACAGCGAAACCCACGTCCACTTTAACTCATCAATAATAGGCTGAATCTCCTTATAGACATTTGTCTTCACCGCTGTCTCACTAACTTTGTATTTCCTTGCAATAGCTGCAAAGGTCTTACCCTTTTGGTAATCTTGTGTCCATGCTGCAATTTGGTCTTGAGTAAAGCGTGTTCGACTTCTTTTTTGAACTTTATTTTTTATATATTTTGAAACAGTTTCAGGCTGTACGTTATACTTCTTTGCAATAGCAGAAAACGTACAGCCCTCTTCTTCATAAAGTCGAATCCATTCGTCCTCTAAATGTGCAAATTGTTTCGTTCTTCCTCTTGACATGTAATCGTTCTAACTCCTAGCATAAATATAATTATGATTGTTCCTCTTTCTTTACCTTGCGATTTTTCAACTCTTCTATAATGTATACCATTTCCATTTTCACACTTGACGTTCTTTCAAACTGGAAAGCCTCTCTTGCAGTTTTCAATTCTTTCATTAAAACATGGTATCTTGCTTTTAAATCGTCCATCGTTTGTTCAGACAAATTCAAGCCATTTTTTAGATCAGACGCTACTTTACACAAAGTGTATTCTCCTCCCATTAGTGATTTTTTGGAAAATACCGAGGCAACAAAAAAAGGTGGATACCTTTAAAAAACAGATATCCACCTTCATATCAGTTTTTTCGGCAACCCGGCTGCCATAGTTATTACACCTTAGGCCCGTGGCTTTGCGTCCTTATTTTTCAATAAGTTTGCTATTATCGTTAAACTTTATTAAGATCATTTCTATGATTTTATTACTATTTCATTTTACACAATACGACAAAATACGCAATCATTAGACAAAAACTAATTAATATTAACACGAATAAACACAACTAATTGCCTATCCATTATCCAATTAAAGAGAATAAGTGCTTCATTCTAAACTTGTTTAAGAGATATGAAATTTCCTTATTAACTTATCTAAATCTGCTGACAACCCTTGGAGCTCCTCGCTCATATTTGATAACCCGTTAATCGTTGCCGTCTGTTGTTCAGTTGAAGAAGCAACTTCTTCCGTACTAGCTCTTGACTCTTCCATCACCGCAGACGTATTTGTAATCGACTCATTTATTTGTTCACTGCTGCTTGTTAATTCTTTGATCGTTTGGCGGATTTCATTAGTCTGTTTCTTAATGTCTGCGGCAGCTTCATTAATATTTTTAATCGCCATTCCCGTGTGCTTCACTTCTTTAACTAAGCTTTCAATTTCATTTTCACTAGTTTGAGTATCTCCAACTATACCAGTAATGCTGCTTTGAATATCCTGGATCAGCTGTTGAATTTGTATTGTAGACTCAGTTGATTGTGTAGCAAGCTTCCTTACTTCAGCAGCGACAACAGCAAAGCCTTTTCCATGCTCTCCTGCTCGTGCAGCTTCAATAGAAGCATTTAAAGCGAGTAAATTCGTTTGTTCAGCAATGCCATTAATAATAACAATGACATCATTAATAGCTTTCGACTTGTCATTAAGTTGCGTCACATTTTGAACGGTCTCACCAACCTTGCTTTTCGTCGATTCGGCTCTATCTATTGATGCAGCGATGGCTTTTTCACCTTGAAGAACATGGTCAATCACATTAGTGGCTGAGTCATCAACCTGCTCAATGCTTACAGAAAACTGCTGCAACCCCGCCGACATATCTGTTGCTTCATCGGCAATTCTCCCAACCTCACTGGTCAACTGTTCAGAAGCGGAGGAGAATTCTTCGGTACTCGCTGCAATTTGCTGAGCAGCCTCCTTCGTTTCTAGTAACGATCCTTTCAGCTCAATCGTCCGATTAGTAAGAATTTCGCTGGAATCTTGGATTTCCCGGATCAATGTTTCCATTTGATCAGCTGTTCCATTAAAAACCTTACTCAATGTTTGAAATTCATCCCCGGTTTTTAATGTAATTCGTTTTGTATAATCATTATTTTTAAATGCTATTGCCAGTTCAGTTAACTGTTCAAGGGGTTTTTTTAGGATTAGCCTTATGATAAAATAGGCCCCTGCAGCTCCAAGAGTAATCGTGACAGCTGCTGTTATGATATTAAGCAGCAGTATATTTTCAATATAAGCTTGAATTACTCCTGTTGCTGTCGTACTTAGAGAAGTAATAACAAAAATGAGAATAACAATCATAATTGTCAGCTTCGCTTGTAAATTAAGTCGTATGTTCTTTTTATCATTTCTTTGCTCGAGCTTCATTTTTTGCTGCCCCTTTTTAATAAATTAATGCTGGATAAACCCTTTTTCTAACAAACTTCGAAACTCGGCTTCTCGGATTGGCTTACTGAACAAATATCCTTGAATTTGGTCGCAGTTCTTTGCTCTTAATAAAGTTAATTGTTCTTTCGTCTCAACACCTTCTGCAACAACCTGAATGTCCAGCCCATGGGCAAGTTCAATAATTCCAGATGTAATCACTTCATCTTGCTTCTTTTCTGCGATATGTTTGATAAAAGATCGATCGATTTTTAACGTATCAATTTTCAGCTCTTTCAATTGTGTTAGAGATGAAAAACCAGTTCCAAAATCATCTAACGCCACTTTTATGCCCATTTTTCTTAATTCAGCAAGGTCCTGTACGACCTTTTCCATATTAAACATGTAGGAGCTTTCCGTTATTTCTATTTCTAGAAGATGTGGATCTATGTTTGTTTCATCCAAAAGAGACTGAAACCTGGAAATAACGTCATTTCTTAAGAATCCTTGTGCTGAAATATTAATCGATATCGGGACAACCTGTAACTGTTCACCCTGCCAAGCTTTTAACTGTATACAGACTGTCTTGGCAACCCAGTCACCGATTTCCGATATTAACCCGTTCTCTTCAGCCAATGGAATAAATTCTATAGGAGGTAGAAAGCCTAATTCTGGATGGTTCCATCTTATTAATGCTTCAGCACTAAGAATCTTCCCCGTATTCGTACACACACGTGGTTGATAGTACACTTCAAACTCGTTATTAATCAGCGCTTTTCTCATATCTGCTTCCAGCTCATAATGATCAGTTGGTTTACCGGACAGTGCGTTACTAAATAGCTGAACATTATTTTTTCCTAATTGCTTTGCTCGGTTGACAGCAGCCTTCGTATGATTCATAAGTGTATCTGACGTCCCGCCATGTTCAGGGTAGATACTCACTCCTATACTAGTTGACATATAAAGCTCGAAACCCTTTATTTGAAAAGGATTAAGCATAGTTTGAAGGATATCATTGGCAAACTCTCTTACCTTTGCTACTGATTTTATATCTGCTAGAATAACCGCAAATTCATCGCCTGCCATCCGAGCTGTGATGCCCTCTTTTGGCATCAATGAATTTAACCGTCTTGAAACCTCTATTAACAATTCATCTCCAACTAGGTGTCCAAGTGTATCGTTAATTTTCTTAAAGCGGTCCAAGTTCAAATACAAAATGGCAAACTGCATGTTCTTCTCTTTTGCTTGAACAAGGTTATTGCGAAGGACTTGGTCAAACATCCTGCTGTTTGGAAGCTTCGTTAAATGATCATGGTGAGCCAAATAACTCATTTTCTCTTCAGCAAGTTTTTGATCCGTTATATCTGACATAATCCCATCTAAACGAATGAGGTTTCCTTCTTCATCTAAAACAGGAATCGTATGGTCCGATACCCACTTAACTGTTCCCGAGGCATGGATAATTCGATATTGGTGTTTAATATCCTTGCCTTCCGTAAGGACATTTTGATTGTTCCTCGCAGCTTGAAAATCATCTGGATGAATGACTTTGAGCCAGAAATCTGCTGCGTTTTCAACTGCATGCCGTGGATAACCAAATATATTTTCAAATCCTTTTGTACAATACAGCACTCTATTTGTTGCAACCTCTACAGACCAGATAGCCACTTCAAGATTGTTGAATATAAAATTCTTTTGTTCTTCACTCGTTTTTAACAATTCCTCTGTCCGTCGCTGTGTCGTTATATCTTGGATTGTTCCAATAAAGCGGACTGAATTGCCGCTTTCATCTAAAATCACATCAGCTTGCTGGTTTAAGACTCGCTTCTTCCCGTCCGTTCTGACAATACGATACTCTACTTGAAAACTCTCGCCAATTTCTAAGGACTTTTCGAATATTTTCATAAAACGTTCACGATCATTCGGATCGATAAATGAGAGAAAGCTTTTGTATGTTGGAATAAAAGAGGAATCTTCCTGCAGTCCAAAAATACGATACATCTGTTTTGACCAATATGCTTCATCTTCAATCACGTCATAGTCCCAACTGCCCGTATTCCCGATCATTTGCACTTGATTAAGATTTTCTTGGATTTTAACTAATTCACGTTCTTGCTGCTTTTCTTTCGAGATATTTTTTCCGATTCCAATTACACCAGTGATTTTATTATCATGTTTAATTGGGATTGCCGTAATATCTATATCAACTAAGTGTCCGTCTCTATGTTGCAAAGAAAAAGTAATAGTGATCGGATTCCCTTTTCTAACGGTAGACAAAGCAGTAAAAAGCTTAACCGGCTCATAATTTGGCAGGAATGTAAAAAATGACTGGTTTTGTAATTCATTTTCCTTATAACCAATCGTTTTTTCCATTCTGCTGTTTGTAGATAATATCGTGCCATTATGGTCTAAAATAAATGTTAAATCCGTACTGTGAGTAAGAATCGTTTTATATGTTTCTAATGCTTCCAAATCAACAGCTGATGCAGACGTATCAAAAAAGTTTTGTAGTGAAATCATAAAACCACCTTTTATAGTCTTTTGGTAACAAATCTTATTAACTATTTTACATGTAAACGACATTTATTTTTGTCGAAATTTGTAATATATAGGCTAATTTTTATGGAAACTTTACCCTTTATTGCTATACCTCGTTTCAATTTGTCGAATTTTATCAATTACCAGGTAAATAAACCTATAAAGATATACGTACTAAAAAGTTAGTACATTACGCATTAACTTTTTTAATACTCAACTGAACTAACTCAATTCCACTTTGAATGTAGGGATAATCGCTTAGCACGTATTCGTTGAAAAAGATCCTGTACTTCTTGAAATAAGGTCAGTGTCGTATGTAGCTTTTTTTCTGCGTTAGATGATAAGTCAGGAATCGCCTCTTCACCTTTTTCATCAATCGCAACCACTCGGACCTTATGGTTATTTTTCTCGGTTTGCCAATCTAACTGCAGATAATTCTCCTCAATTAATGTCATCATATATTGATTAAATGTCGGACTCGAGCAAATCCAGCCATATGTTTTTTTGAAAACTTTCTGCAGTTCAACTAGGGAGATGGAATGCTCTTTAGGTCCTAATTGTTTCTTCCTTTCTTCAAGCTCTATCAGGCTCAAACTAGATAAAACCGGTTTCGACTGCACATTTTGCGCAAGAAAAAGTGACTCATCGTGGTTAAGATTGATTTTTTTAGAAGGTGGCTGCAGGTTCAAGCATGCTTCTAACATTCTTTCTAAACTTATCATTTGACGTTCAAGGGTCATCTGCCAACTATTAAGGGGCTGCTTCAAAAAGCTTTCTCCCTTAGCAGTTAGACTGAAAAGCGGAGATCTTCCGTAAAAAAATTTTGTAACGTAATTTTTTAATTCTAATGAAATTAAAAGGTTGTTCACTTGTGTTTTTAAACTGCTTGTACTAGAGAATAATGACAGCTCGTTCGGAATGGCCTTAGTGAGAGTCTGACTATCTGTTTCATTTTCAGCTAACTGCAGTAAAATCAGCCATGCCAGCAGTGACTTTCTTGATAGGACTTCCATTTGCCCACCTCCAATTCCCCTGCATCAATATACCTTTGTCTTTAAAGTTTTTGTGAAACCGGTCGAGGAAATGGCACATCAGCTCTCGACCTAGTTCTCTCTATTCTCTTATCTTCCTGCCGCCCGTATCACTTGCGTTTGCATAGACTCCTGAACTTGCCCATCATTATGGCGCTGACTATTCAAGAAATGAATACAAAAATGGCCATTATAGTTATTGTCCCTTATCACCTGGTCTCCGTGTGGGAAGGAGTGCATCGCTGCAGCTAATTTTCTACCATCCACTTCAACAATGATGGCTCTTGGTGTCCAGGAGTAACTGCCACCCCATATCTCCCTCATAATTTGCGCATCTCGCGCTGTTAAAGGCTCACTGTCGGCATGGTTTCCACCCATTGTATGCCTAACTTGAAAAGTACGTCCTGTATCAAAGTCCGTAATCGTTGCAACTTTCCCTGTTGAAAAGACATATCTCGCCTCTGTCCACCAATCTAACAGTTCCCCATGCCGTTCACTCACAACCGGCCTAATCGGTACATGATAAACCGGTACTCTAATCGTTTGCCCTACACTAAGGGTACTTCGGTCCGACATGTTATTAAAAGATAATAATTCATTAAAGGGAATCCCGTATTGCAGACTAATGCCCCACATTGTATCCCCTGAACGTACAGTATGAGTCGTTTCCGTCTTTGTAACGGCTTGGTTGTTAGATGGCGTCCCCCCAGCACTTGGAATTGTTAGAACCTGTCCAACTCGAATCGTATCAGATGTTAAGTTATTCGCTTGACGTAAAGCGTTAACCGTTGTATTAAACCGATTTGCTATTAAAAATAGTGTGTCCCCTGCTACAACCGTATAAGCTGTAGTACTCGTTGCTTGACTGTTACTTGGAGTTGATGTTCCGTTAATCGTCAGCACTTGCCCAACAAAAATCATATCCGAGGTTAGATTATTAGCTTGTCTTAATGCTGCCGCCGTTGTATTAAAACGGCTCGCTATCCCTGATAAGGTATCTCCTGATACAACCGTATAAGTAGTTGGTGTACTCGTTGGCTGAGTGCTGCTAGGAGATGACGTTTCCGTAACCTTTAGGACTTGGCCTACAAAAATAACATCGGAGGTTAGATTATTAGCCTGTCTTAATGTCGCTACCGTTGTATTAAAACGGCTCGCTATTGTAGATAGTGTGTCGCCCGCAACAACTGTATAGGTGGAAGAATTTCCTGTTTGCGAAGATTTCTCTGACAAACCAACAGTGTTCGCTCTTGCATCTCGCTCGATTGTCATGCCTAAGCTGTCTCCTAAGAATCTTACAGGAATCATCGTTCGCCCATTTAAGATGATTGAATTTGTCATCGGAACGACTTGGCCGTTGACTCGCGCTGAATTGGAACCAACAACAAAAGAAATCGTTGTCCCGTTAATTTCTATCCCCGTTGTATTCGTTCTCGTATCTCGCCAAATCGTCCCCCCTAGAGTTTCGGTAATTTCTCGCAATGGTACATAGATCGTTCTATTCATTAATATGGCAGGCTGTTGAAGTTGAGTAATGCGTTGACCATTTATAAATAAAGTCGGATAACTTTCAATTTGACTTGTTGCCACGATAGCATTAGTGGTGGAGGCTTCCGCTTTCGAATTTATATCTGAAAATAAAAAAGATACTACGATAAATGAACCGACAACTACTTTGACTGTTTTCACTCTAAACAAAGAATGGGTAATAACGTAACGCTCTGCCTCTTCCCGAACCTCTGAGTGATCTTTCAGTTGCACTTCTCCTAGCTCTTTAGAAAATTCAACAGTAGCAGGATTTACGTATAAATAAACGACTAATTCACCGTTTTCTTCTTTAAGTTGATGATGGTCAAATAAAGACATTTCTTCACCTCTTTTTTAACTATTACACGAGTAGAGTTTCCTTTTGAGTTTTTTTTATTAAAACAAGAAGTTAGAAAGCAGAGTCGTTGAATAAGAAAGAACCGTGCAATTTTCCGAAAAAAAAACTCCAAAATATATTGGAGGTTTCATTACATAAATTGCATAACTAAATTCACAATGACTGGCCCAATCAGAACAATAAACAAAGTAGGAAAAATAAATAAGACCATAGGAATCAGCATCTTAACCGGAGCTTTCATTGCCTGCTCTTTCGCAGTGAACCGCTGCTTTTCTCTTATTCGCACAGTCTGAGTCCGTAACACCTTGCTCATTCCAATCCCCATTTGATCGGCTTGGATGATAGAACTCATCACACTTTTGAAGAAGTCTGACGGGACACGATCTCTTAGTTCGATAAACGCTTGTTTTCTTGACTTCCCAAGCTTCATATCCTCTAAGCTCGACAGAAACTCTTGAGAAAGAGGGCTGTCCATTTGAGAGCATACTTTCTTTAATGCCCCGTCTAATCCCATCCCTGCTTCAATGGAGACATTTAACATATCAAAGAAATCTGGCATTGCTTTATCAATTAACTTTGTCCGCTGCTTGCCCTTTGCTGCTAAATAGTAATTCGTATAACTGTACGTAAAAATAGCGACAATCGCTGAAAGGATAACGACTTTTGCTGTTTCTTCAGCTGCTGGTACAAACAAAAGCAGGAATAAGATAAATAAAGTTACCGGCAGAAAGAGCTGCAGCAAAACAAAGTCGCCAGCTGACATTCCAAGTGGATAGCCTGCTGCTTGAAGCCTTCTATCAATTTGTGCCATCTTGTGTTTGGGCAGTCTTCCTACAATGAGGAGCCGCATCTTTAATAACACTGGCCTAATGAGCCTTACATAAAACGTTCGATTTTTCCGATCTTCCTCTTCTTTAGGCCGACTCAAATCCGTCCCTTTATTGAGAAAAGGAGCTACTCTTCGTTGCATAATCAATCTGTTTTTGTAAATTCTATGCATCAACAAAAAACCAATACATGTAAAAAAGACAAATGAAAACATCCACAACAATAACATCAACATCGGTTACACCTCAATCGTTACTACCTTTTGAATAAAAATCCACCCTAATAATCCAGAGAAAATCCCTCCACCTAACAGTACTAATCCCAGTGGATGACTGAACATTGGGCTAAAATAATCAGGATTCATGACGTTTAAAAGCAGCCCTAGAATGACAGGTAATAATGTTATGACTAGTGCTGACATTCTGCCTTGAGACGTAAGGGCCTTAAGTTCATCTTTCATCCGTACTCGCTCAGTTATCGTTTCTTGGATAGTTTCCAAAATGACAGCTAAATTACCACCTGTAGAACGTTGTATCAACACCGCTGTTACAACGATCTCTAAATCCTTGTTAGGCAAGCGTTGTAACAGGTTTTCAAACGCCTCTTCAGTAGATATCCCCAAATTGATTTCTTTAATCGTACGTTGAAATTCAATCCCAATTGGATCCGGCATTTCTCGAGAAACTAGCTGCATCGCCTGCATAAAGCTAAATCCCGATTTCATTGAATTAGCCATTATTTCTAACACTTGCGGCAGTTGAGCTGCTGATGCTGCGATTCGTGCACTTTTTTTCTTTTTTAAATAAAAAGTAGGCAGCTTCCATGCGAGTAAGCCGAATACAATCGCAAGAAGCAATTGGATACCCATCAGCAATGTCAGACAGAAGGCGAAGCCAAAAATAACGACCCTGATCGTAATAAATTCTTCAACTTTCAAAGGGAGTCCGGCACTCTCAAGTTCTATCTCAAGCTGGCTTCGCTTTGTATCTGTCGTTTTGATGTTTTTGGAAAGCTGTTGCAGAAAGCTTTTAAGTGTTACTTTTTTTACTGGCTTCGGGGCTTTTTCAAGCTTTACTTTTTTTCCATCGTTTGGAATAAACTGATGAATTCTCTTTTTTATCTTTTGCTGCTTATTGAAGAAGTAAGTTCCACATAAGGCAAAGCTTAGCGTCGAAAGCATAAAAATAACAATTGTCATCAGTTATCACCATTAAACCATTCAGCAGGCAGCTCAAAGCCATACCGTTCTAATTTCTCTGAACAATAAGGGCGAATGCCTGTAGAGCCATGGTTTCCGATCACTTTTCCTTCTGCTGTCGTCCCTGTTTGATTAAATGTAAATAAATCTTGCAGAACAATCGTCTCGCCCTCCATCCCAATCACTTCTGTAATTTTCACGACTTTTCGGCTGCCGTCTTTTAATCTCGACTGTTGAATGATGAGATCGACTGCCCCGGCAATTTGCTCTCGAATTGCTCGAATCGGCAAGTCCATTCCAGCCATTAGAACCATCGTTTCAAGACGTGAGAGCATCTCTCTTGGCGAGTTCGAATGCCCAGTTGCCAAGGAACCGTCATGTCCCGTATTCATGGCCTGGAGCATGTCTAATGCTTCTCCACTACGCACCTCACCAATAACGACTCGGTCTGGCCGCATCCGTAATGAGTTTTTTACTAAGTCTCGGATCGTTACGGCCCCTTTACCTTCAATGTTTGGAGGTCTTGTCTCTAATGAAACGACATGATCTTGACCTAATTGAAGCTCTGCAGCATCTTCAATCGTTACGATTCTTTCATCATCTGGAATAAAAGAAGACAGGACATTTAAGAGACTCGTTTTACCGCTCCCTGTTCCTCCGCTAATGAAAATATTCAATCTAGCCTTTACACACGCATCTAGAAATTGGGCCATTTCCTCTGTTAACGAACCGAACCCGACTAGATCAGCAATTTGCAAACGATTCTGCGGGAATTTACGAATGGTAATCGTCGGACCTACCAATGAAAGCGGAGGAATGATCGCATTGACCCTCGACCCATCGGGAAGACGTGCATCAACCATCGGACTGCTCTCGTCAATCCTTCTTCCAAGCGGTGAAACGATCTTTTCGATCACCTGTAAGATATGGTCATTGTCCCGAAAATAATAATCACTCAAGACGAGCTTCCCCTTTTTCTCCACGTAAATCTGGTAAGGTCCGTTCACCATAATTTCCGAGACATTTGGATCGTTTAACAAAGCTGTAATCGGACCATATCCAATCAGTTCATGAGTGACAGCATCAGTCAGCTCTTTTTTCCCTTCAAAAGAGAGACGGTCATTTTTCTCATTGAAAAATTTCGTCGCTTCGGCTTCAATTAACTCTTTTTGCTCTTCATCTGTTAAGTCTGGCTTCTTTTTCAATTCGGAAATTAAGTGACTTTGTAAAGCGATCTTCAATTCGGAATCCTTTGGCCTTGTTCCTTCCCTTTTTTGAGGAGTGGATGAATCTTGTCTTCCTTCAGTTGCTGAAGAAGAGAGAGATTTTTCATTTAAACGTTTTAATAATGACAAGTGGATCTCCCCCTATGTTTTCTTACGGAAAAACAAACCTTTTTTCTTCTTTTCTTTGTTCACTTTTTCCCCTTGAGAAAAAGAGTCTATTAATTGTTCAGCCAGCTTCATTACTGCTTTGGCTACCGGGGTTCTTGCGGCCTTTGTCACAAAAGGTTCCCCATTATTAATCGAAGAAATCACCGTGCGATAGTCACTTGGAATTCTCCCATTGATTTCAAGGCCTAGCACGTCCTCAATCAGCTCTTTTGTCATGCCTTCCATTTCCGAATCACGATTTAAAAGAATATGGATCTTTTCTTTGAGGCCTAATAAATCTAACGTTTCGATGGCTAGCTTTCCGTTCTTTAACGCTGGCAGATCAAGAGAAGCAATGAGTAAAATAAGATCCGAACTTTCTAAAGCGACTAAACTTGTTTCAACAAAGGCTGGAGGAGTATCGATGATCACCATGTCATACTCCTTTTTCATTGCTTCAATAAGATAAGCAATGTGTTCACCGTTTATAAGTTCGGCAAATTCGGGCAAATCAGGAGCTGCAACAATATCAATTCCTGCTTTATGCTTCAAAACATATGGAGTAAAGGATTTGTCGCCATTTTCATACGATTGCTTTACCCAATCGTATATCGATTGACTCGGCAATTGGTCAAACAAAAGAGCAACATCTCCAAACTGCAAATCTAAATCTACAACTGCTACTTTTAAATTGTGCTTACTAAGAGCCGCAGCCAAATTCACACTAATTGTCGTCTTCCCGACTCCGCCTTTTGTGCTGCAAACCGTAATAACTTTCGCTTCTTTCTCTTCCCCTTTGACGTTTGGATCACTCTCTACTTTGATATTGATCACTTTTTCAGCCTTTTTGATCGATTCAATGACCTCAGCTTCATCACCTTCAAGATCGAGGACATCAACCGCTCCTGCAAACATCGCTTTCTTGTAATCAATGTCATCTTTGTTAAGAAGTAAAAGCACAGCCGTTAATGGGAAGATCCGGGATAAATCCTGGCACATTTCATACGGGTCATGTACCGTATTAGGGCCAATGATGACAACCGTGCCTTTTGAGTGTTCAAGATCTGTTTTCAACTCAGATACATGGTCATAAATCTTATTTATTTTTTTCAAGTCATCGAGCATCATTTTCACTGCCGTCGAATACATTCGCTTTTCAGAAAGAATATAATAGTTCAGTCTCATTTTGACATCTTTCCTTTTTTCAATTGCTCTAAGGAAATGTTGACACGTGGCGAGAGCTCGCTATCCTCTTCTCCTCGTAACATCAGAGTGGAAACTCCAGTTTCTTGAGCAAAGGCAAGGGCCGCTCCGTCTTCTGGACTCACTTCAAGAGTAACCATTTGATACGAATCTAGATTCTCGCTATATTCATCAACAAACGTTTTCCCTACAGCTAGTACTTTGACATTGTTAAGTAAAATTTGCGAAGTGCTTTCTTCCCCTGCTGGTAGCGGAAGCACCGTTACTAAATCAACAAAAGACCCCGGTCTTACAAATCCAGAAACACTTTGTACTTCGTTAACTGCAATCGAAATGGCTCTTTTTCCTTCTGCAATTTCAATCGTTTGCGGAATCTCTTCTTCCGTTTCTTCTACCTCTTCACTTTCTAAGCTTGTAGCCGTTGCCACTTGATTCGTGCTGCCATTATAGGAAATGACGATAAAGAATAGAATCGACATTATCAGTCCAAATATAATTGCGAGCACCCATATTTTTTTCGTACTCATCTATGTCTCACCTTCATTTATTGAATAAGTTTAAAACCAAATGTTCCGTAGTTCGTTTGACCTTGAGAAGACTCCCCAGAATGAGCAACTTGAATAAATCGTCCTGTTACTTCAGCTCCCTGATTTGTCGAGGCCACACTTTCAATAAAAAATGATGCAAACCCAAGGACGCGAACTTGTTTAATTTGGTTTTGATCTGCTTGTACTGGTTCAAAAATTGGTATTAAGACAACTCTTTGACAGCCTGGCGGATAATCCAAATACGTTGCATTTGGACAAGCTGCAATTCGCGGCGTGACCGCATCCCTTGTCGGTCCTGCTAAATTCCCCGTTTGCGTACCGAGCACAGCTCCTACTTTCAGTTCAAATTCATACCCATTTCTTAGATCGGTTTCGTAGTTTCTTGCACCAGTTCCTGTCAGCGCGATTGCACCAAAGTTTCCGCTTGCAGAATCACTTACTTTTAGAGTTTGAACAGCACCAAAGGACAAATTCATCGAAGGTTGAACTCCTAATGGAATGGCACCTTTACCAGAAGAGAGTGGTTGCAATTGAACAACCGCTTTCGCTTGAATCAATGGCTCCTTGATTCCAAGTGCTTTCGCAAAAAACAATGTTCCTTTTTTGCTGCCGATAACCTCAATTAACGAATTGCTTTGATTAATGACCGTTTGAAAATGAGTTGGCTCCCCTCCATTGAGCAGTATCGTTTGGTGAGCTGTTTTCATTGATTTTTCACGGTTTCCCGGTAGTTCCTGCGCTGCAGCCAAAACTGCTGCATCCGCCATTTTCTGAAGTCTGCTTTTTTCAAGATAAAGAGACCCCATATCAATAACTAATGCCATGAAGCCTATAAACATCGTCATACATAATGCAACTAAAACAATGACCGCTCCCTCTTCCTGTTTAAGAAACCTCTTCATCCTCATTCGACCCTCATTACCGTTTTTGACCTCAATGTAAGAGGGTCAGGTAACACACTTTTGAATACAGGGATTGAAAAGGAAACAGGATACGATAAATCGATCGTTACATACGAACCTCGTGTTCGGCTTGCTGAAATAGGAGCAATGGTTATGTTCTCAGAGCGCAATGATGGAGAAGCCTCTCTAATCCGCTGAACCACTTCCGCATTCGTCCCGCCTACACTAGCCACTCTAGCCCCTTCCCGACTGGCATGTTCTAAGGTCAAATAGGCATGAAAAATCCGTCCAAAATCTATAATTCCAAAGATCAAAAACACAAGAACGGTCATGGTTAATGCTAACTCAACAACTGCTTGCCCCTTTTCTGACCGAATCATAGCAGATTTACTCCTGAATAGCAGACTGTCCCTAATACAATCGCAACACCATATGGAAACGCATGATGCATGTCATTTTTATTTAATCCATCCAATGTTTTTAATTGCAGTGTAACGAAAATTCGCTTCAACGAGCTTAGCAATTCCTTTTTCATAACTAAGATAATAAGCGCCATGATCCCACCGAAAATAGCTGTATACAAGAAAGATCCGAACACAAATGCCGGTCCCTGTAATGCCCCAATTGCCATGAGTAGCTTTACATCACCTGCAGCCATTCCTCCTAATGCGTAAGGGATGACGAGTAAGCCGAATCCTATTAGGAGGCCTAAAAAGCTAAGTAAAAGTCCTTCCCATCCGTAATTAATTGTATTAAGAATCAAACCTAATAACATCGCGGGGAGGGTTACGATGTTAAGGATTTTGCGGTTTTTGATGTCTGTGAATAAGGAGATAGCCATGGCTAGGAAAAGGATGATTAGTGTCATTATGTGTCACCTCTAAAAAAACCCTACTTTCATGTAAGAGAAAAATTAATGAAAGTAGGGATATGATAAGATAAAGTAATACCTAGTTTTAATTATTATTGATTACCATTAAAACCACTTGAAATTCTCGTTGTAATTTCTCCTAATTGTTGTTTAATTGTGTCTCCCATTGTAAACATTGCAGCAACAGCAGCTAGTGCAATCAATCCTAAAATCAAACCATACTCAGTCATACCTTGTCCATCTTCTTCTTTAAAAAACTTCATAACTTTGCTCATCATTGTGAGTCCCCCTTAAAATGTTTTTTTGCTGTATAATTGCATAAAAAATACTACTCCCCGAAGAATAGTATGTAAGTTACTATTTCCGGCAACTGGCTGGCATATCTAAGATAAAAGCCCCTATAGCTTTGCGTCCCAACGTTTCCACTGGTTTGCCCTTTTCATTTTTTTACAAACAACTGTGTAACATTGTGTAAAATTATCGCGTTGTTTGTAATTTGATAATACATCGGCTTATCTAGATCAACAATGACAAAATCCTTCATGTCTTGCGTTATTTTGGTAAAAAGCTGACCAAAAACCTATAAAATCATCAATTTTTTATATAAATATTTCCGCCTAATCCTTAGTTTGTTGTATTAGCCAACTATTTCATATTTTTAAAAGGTAGTGTTGCATTATGAAAATCGTATCTGACAACAAAGTCGTATATACTCCTATTGAAATTATTAAATATGAGACTTTTCTTAGAAGGTTTAAAGGTTTAATGTTCCGTAGAAAACCAATTGCTAAGGAAGGAATATTCCTTTTCCCTTGCAACTCGATCCATATGTTTTTCATGTTTTTCCCGATTGATGTCGTCTTTTTAAACGAGCAAAAACAAATTGTTTATTTGAAAGAGAGCGTTAAGCCATGGACGGTGATTTTTCCGATTAAAAAGGCTGTGTCTGTGTTAGAACTGCCTGCTAATACCATTTCCAACTATTCTCTTGAAGTTGGAGATACCATTGAGTTTTAAAATGCATAAAAAAACAAAGCTAGCTGTATTCATTTGAATAGCTAGCTTTGTACGCGGTTGCTATTGTCCTTTCAAAAACCCCTTCAACACATCCACCGAAACCGTCTGTGCTGCCGCACTATTTTCTTCTTGTATCGCCAAATACACTTCTTTTCGATGAATTTCCACATGTCTTGGAGCTTCAATTCCTATTTTCACTTGGTCGCCTTCGATAGCAATGATTTTCAGTTCAATATTGTCACCGATTTGGATCGCTTCTTTTAATTTTCTAGAGAGAACAAGCATTTACTTTTCCCCCTTCGCTGCCACTGCTTCTTTAAAAATGGCATGCTTTGTTTGGTATGAACTGTCACTCATTAGCAGCTGTTTTCCTTTTTGCTTATTCGCATTAATAATGACGGGAGCTTGCAAGTTTGCGGTAGTATCGTTAAACGGCTCCTTTACCGTTAGCATTACAAACGTCGCGACATCTTCTGCCTTGTCAATTTCAAGAACTTCGAGAGTAGAATCCGGCAGCTTCACTTGATAACCAGGTACAAAGTCAAACGGACTAATTAAAATAAAGGCAACTTCTGGTGTTTTTGTTGATTGAAGGACAAAAAAAGGAGTTCCTTCTTCAAATGGAAGAAGAACAAAAGAAGTTTCATTTTCAAAGGCTGGAATCCCTTTATCAAATAAAATGAATCGTTTCTCGTTCACATCTATTTGGCCTTGGTATTTTGTTTCTAATTTCATTGTACAATCACCTATTCCATCTTCTATGTTATTTTCTTCATTGTAGCATAACACAATTCGTCCAAATCCAATTGCTTTGAACAATAAATCTCCCCACAAACGCTAGAGTGGGGAGATGTCATTTATTGATTTTTTAATAATGCTATATCACGCTTGTTTGTTTGGGTTTCTTGGAATAGGAGGTTAATGTCAGCAGTCATTTTATAGTAGGAGAGTTCTAGCTTGTCAAAACGTTCATTCGTTTCTGTTCGGAGTGCTGTGATGTCTTCTGTGTTTTGAGCAGTCATTTTTATTAAAGATTCTAACAGTCGTTCATGTTGATCGAGACGAGCTTCTACCCTATCTAATCTCTGTTCTACCTTGTCTAATCTCTGTTCTACCCTGTCTAATCTCTCCTCTACACTGTCTAATCTCTGCTCTACCTTGTCTAATCTCGCTTCTACCCTGTCTAATCTCTCTTCAATCCTGCCTAATCTCTCTTCAATCCTGCTAAATCTCTCTTCAATCCTGCCAAATCTAACATCGATCTGTTCAAACTGCTTGTCCATCTTTTCATTCATCTGTTTCAAAAGAGCTAAGATTTCCTTTTCCATCACATCCACCTCCATATTTCTATTGAGTGCTAGTCTCTCTATCAGTTTATGTCGAAGACGGAAAATTGTAAAGTCAGTCTTCCTTCGACCCTTATATTAAGCCATTATTCCCCAATCTATTTGTCGATTTCCCGGGAAAGATGTTAGTTATTTCCTTGAGAATAAAAAAAACCGCACCGCGGCTTTTTATAATCCCATATTCACGTTCCCGCCAACAGCTTGAAATGAAATTTGATTTTTCTGCTGGACATATGTCTCTGTCTGCCATTTCGGAATCTCAATTTGAGGTGGACGCCGATTAACATTAACATCCACCTCTTTGTAAGGCGCACGAACTGAAAGCGATGCTGGTTGATAATCAAACTTCACTTGTGACATCGATTTGGGCATGTAGCCAAGGGTCACTTCTTTTTCAGGAATTTGACTATTGACCTTTGCAATTTGGGCAAGGGCACCTGTACCATTCTCAATTCGCTTCAGCTGTTCGCCTTGCTGAGCCGTCTTTGCCACATATTGTGATACAACGGCATTAGATCTAGAGAAAAACTCACTTGCCATCCGAAGCGAGGTTTTTAAATTCGCATCGGCAAAAGCCTCCGTTTGATCAATGAATAGCTTAGATGCAGTTGTACTGATTTCAAGTATCGCCGAAAGCTGCTGGTCGATATGCATGTCAGCATGCTCCTGCTTCAATTGAAGCCCAGGACGATGGGAGTTGAGTCCAATATATGCATCTTGCTTTTGAATGTCGATCGTCGCTAATTGCATAGAAGATCACCTTTCCTTTTAACGAAGGAAGTCCATCAAACTAGGCTGAATGATTCTAGCACCTGCTCCAAGAGCTGCTCGGTGAACATTTTCCTGCATCATTAGGTCTATAATTACCTTTTCCATATCAGCATCTTCATTGTCGGACATAATCCGGTTCGCTGTCACTTCTTGATGCATGAGGCGTGTTTCAATCATTTCTACTCGGTTAACCCGCGCACCAAGCTCTGCTCGTTCCGCAACAAAGTTATCAATATGTTTAAAGATATTATCAATATACCCCGTCATGTCACTGCCGCTTAACGAACCGTCTTCTAATGCTTTCTCCAGACGAATGATATCTCCAAATAATCCATTATTAAATACATTCCCAGGATTAATATTGACAGGAATCGAAACCCCTTTTATTAACTCGACTTCTACATTCTGCCCATTAGTCGAAACAGCATTTTTATTCGAGACAATGACGTCACTTGTTCGAACATTTTTTCGCAGAACTTCTTGGCTAGCTGGATTGGCTGGATCAAAAGACTTATTCGGTTCAGAGAATGACACTTCATTCCCTTCTAGATCAATTATAAGCTGAACAGCCCTCTCATCAAAGTCATCATCCCCATATGCCGGTTCCTGCTGTGACACAGCTTGAAAAATTAGCTGCCCGTCTTCGTTTATACCGACATGTTTAAACATCTTCCCGTCATAAACGACATCCATTGCTTGAAGCTGATCTGCGTTCATTTCAGCTAAAACATTCAAGCCACGATCCATTGTCTCACTGCCCTTAATCGGTGCATTGGTCGTGTCCGTACCATTAAAAATATATTTATTTCCATTTTTTGTATTAGCTAATGACTCTAAATGCTCCCTTAGCTGCTTAATTTCCTTTGCGATATTGGCACGTTCTTCTTTATTGTTTGAATCATTCGCTGCTTGAGTAGCTAGCTCTCGAATACGCATAAGTGCTTGAGTTCCTTGATCAAGAGCAGCATCCGCTGCTTCCATCCAATTGTACACTTCACCTAAATTACGCTTAAATTGCTCTATTTCCGTAACCTGTGTACGATACCGCATTCCTTTCATCGCTACTACCGGGTCCTGCGAAGCACGGGTAATTTTCTTTCCTGTCGCTAGCTGATCCTGGATTTTCCCCAAATTAGTATAGCCATTATTAATGTGGCGCAATGAACTTTGAGAAAGCATCATTTGCGTTACTCGCATCGTTTTTCACCTATCCTTATCTGCCGACAATGCCCATACCGTTAATGATACGGTCAAGCATTTCATCTACCATCGTAATGTTTCTAGCTGCAGCGTTGTAAGCATGCTGATATTGAATCATCATCGTCATTTCTTCATCTAACGAGACATTGCTCACCGATTGACGACGGAATTCGATACTATCACGAAGAGTATCGGTGGTAGAAACCATTCGATTGGCTTCATTCGCATTCACAGCCATATCACCAATGACTCCTTGATAATAGCTTCCGATCGTTCCTGTTCCATTTTCAAATGGCAGCCTTGCATCTTTTGCATTCGCTAACAGCTTTGCATTGGACCCGTCACCAGCAAAGGAACGAGTGACATTTTCTTTATAAGCAGCATTTGCCAAAAAACTCCCAAGTTCGTTAAAATAGTTCGTATCTTTCGGTGTTTGATTAATCATATTTTCATAGATCGCTTTATCTTCATCTGACAATGCATTTATATTCACACTTGAAGCCGCGATATTATTTAAGTTGCTCTGAATAGCACCAGCAATTTGAATCGTTCCTGCAGCATTCCCTTCTTCAAATTGGAAGAAGTCTCCTCCAAGAACAGCGTCGATCATGTCTGTTGGAAGCGTGTAGCCTGTACGATGAATCGCGTTTAGCTCATTCGCAAATGCGGTAGCCATTACATTTAACTCTTCTAACATATCTGGATACAATCCACGAACAGCGCCGTCAACCTCATACCCGTATGCCTCGATTAATCCCTTCATTTCTCCGCGCGGCATGGCTGCCAAATCAATTACCCCTGCCTGTTGAACATTTGGATCAGTTAAGTCGGCATCATGTGCCGCAAACGTGAAGCCATCTACATAATTATCATCATTGAAGTTAATCGCTAATTTTAAATGAGTAGGTTCGTTTTGGTCTGGTTTTCCGTTTACAAGTTTAATAGGATTCCCAGCTTCATCTGTGTAACGAACACCTGCATCATTTACTAAATAAACGGTCACTGCCCCCTCAGCAGCTGAATTGGCTTGACCGCCGCTATGCTCTCTTTGAACTTGAATATTCATGACCCGAGATAACCGGTCGAGAATATTGTCCTGTTGGTCATACAAATCATTCGTCACATATCCGTGCGGCTCTGCCTTACGAATTTGTTCATTTACATTATTTAATTGATTTAAGAGCGCATTTACTTCCTTTTCCGTCACTTCGATTTCATTTTTGTAATCATTGCGAATCGTACTCAAGGAGTCATGTAAATAATTGAATGTCTCTGCTACCGCCACACTTCGTTGACGTACAACAGAGCGGGCACCTGTATCTTCTGGATCAACGGATAAATCTTGAAGTGCCATCCAAAACATATCAATTTGATGATTTAACCCTTGTTCCGATGGTTCATTTAAAATATCTTCCATCTTTTCAAGTGACTTTGCACGCGCCTCCCAATACCCAACTTTGTTATTTTCAGTTCGATACTGCACATCCAAAAATTCATTACGGACACGCTGAATTGAGCCGGCTGCTACTCCAGTTCCTAGATTGCCTGGTACACGAGGTGTATTTTTGCCGACCGCTGGAAATGATTCTGTTTGCGTAAAATTAACTCGTTGCCTTGTATATCCCTCTGTATTAGCGTTGGCAATGTTATGTCCAGTTGTGTGCAATGCATATTGCTGCGTCATCATTGCACGTCTTGCTGTTTCTAACCCATGAAATGTTGATTGCATGTAGTGCTCCTCCGTTTCGTTTACGCTTTTGAATCAAAAAGCGAATGGCCCGTCTCATATGGTTCGTCATCTCGCTCCTTAGGATTGTAGCTAATGTCTTCTTTATGTGGAACGATGAGATCCAGGGAGAGGTTAACAAACCGCAATGACTCTTCAATTAGCTCTTGGTTAAGATCATTTTGCTCTTTCAGCATCTTCACTTGCGCACGTAACTTTTTTTGAAGTTCATCGAGCTTTTTTTTCTCATCTGCTGAAGCCAATTTCATTACATCCGAAATCGTTGCGTCTTCCTTTACCTCTCCCTTTTCCAACAAAAATGTTCGTACGACTTTGCCCCTCATCAGCTCCGTCGTTTGAAGCATTCTAATAAGTTTCGACTCTTCGCGAACAAGCGCTCCAAGGACAGGCATGTCACCTTTTTTGATTGGCTCGACTTTTTTCTTTGCCATGCTGTACAATTTTTCATGAATTTCAATTAATCGCTCTATCAGCTGAATAACGGCATTAAGTGACATGCTCTTTCCTCCTTGTTCCTATTGATTCCAGTATTCATAAAATTTATTGGCAACCGCCTTTGCATCAACTTTATACTCACCAGCGTCGATTTTCTGCTTCAATGCTTTCACTTTTTCTGCTCTTTCCTGCTCAATCTTCGTTCCTTTTTGCATTTGTAACGCTTCAGAAGAAATCTCAAGCTTATCTCGTTTCGCTGAAACTCCTGCCGCTTTGTCATTCTTTTCAATTTGTTTACGATACGGGTTTTGATGAATAGAATTGTATGGATTAATTTTCATGATTCTCACCTCACTGAAAGTAGATAAAAACGCACCGATTATCTTTGTATTTATATCGGCACGTTTTTCATTATTGTTAACTACTTTTTATTAAAACGATCATTTAAGGAATGATATGTTGAAATCGAAGCGCGTTCCTTTCGTCTTTCCTCTTCCTTCTTCAGCTCAAATTCTTTTTCTTTATTTACCTTTTCAAGACCGTCTTTAATTTGATCGGAACATGATGTACAAAGTCTGCCTTCTTGAATGATGGAGCTGCACGATTCACACGGGTACCCTAAATTCGGAAAATGCCCGGTAAGCAGACGTCCTTCTCGAACAAACTGATGAATTTGCTCTAATGGAACCTCGGTTTTTTCATGTACTTCGCGAATCGAGGCCATCCGATTTTGCTTTCGTCTCATAAATTTCGAAACGATATCAAAGTTCGTTTCCTGTTCCTTATAGCAGTGCTGGCAGATTGGTCGAAGTGCCTTCACAAAGATCTGTCCGCACCTTGGACAATTCGCTATATCTTTCATAGCTATTCCCCCCTCTCGTAGTTTCATTATAGTCATTGTCTTAAGGTTGTCATATCTATCTCGCAACCGTTAATGAGGCAACCTTAGCAGCTCCCTTTTCTTTTAGCACCCTCGCTGCTTGCCTGACTGTTGTCCCCGTAGTATATATATCGTCAATTAGTAAGATATTTTCACCATTGAACTGAATTCCGTCTTTAAGTAAAAATGGATTTTGTTTGAATTGTCTAATTCGTTGTTTACGGTTCTTTTTGCTTTGTTTTTCTCCTTCTGTTCTTACTAACATTTCTACGGCATCGGCCCATCCTTTCATCAGTAAACTAGACTGGTTGAACCCTCTAGCACAAAGACGTTCTTTACTTAATGGGATTGGGACTGGTACATACCCTTGAAAATGTTTCTCGTATATGTTGGCTAATTTATTGGTAAAAAAGGACGCAATGATCGCATCACCACGGAACTTAAACGTGGCTAACCATTCTTTTAAAAAGGCATTGTATTCATAAATGGAAAGATTCTTCCAAATAGTCTCTCCTTGCTGGCCCCAGCGCCAGCAGTCCAAGCATTGTTCCCCTTTTCTGTATGTTTGCGATAACTGGTCCATAGAACGAGAGCATTTTATACAACGGCATCCACTAATCAAAACTAATTTCGATTCACAAGTTTGGCAAATCTGTGATGGTTGCTCGATCATCAACAACCGCCTCCACCCTGGCTGATCATAATACGTTCCATGACAAGCTAAGCATCTATTCATGAAAATCCTCCTTCACGATTCATTTGTTCGATATGAGCCCGCGCTGCCCGCATCGCCTTAGTTACTCCATAATGAAAAAAGACAATATCGCCTGTAGGTGTTTCTTTTTTCCTTCCAACACGCCCAGAGATTTGAACAAGCGCCGCTTCAGTAAACACATCATCCTCTGCCCCAAGTACCGCCACTTGTACATCAGGAAATGTAACTCCGCGTTCCAGGATTGTTGTCGTTACCATCAGGGATATGTTTTTGCGTCGAAATGCTTGTACCGCTTCGTGACGATTAGGTTCAGCCGCATGAACAGAAGCATGTTCAATGGAGTTTTCTGTTAAGATTTGTGAAATCGTTGCAAGAGTGGATACAGAAGGGACAAAGAGGAGAAGTGGTTTTTTCTTACAAAGATACGTTTGGATCCAGTGATGCAGCTTGGGTGGGAGTTGACTCTTTTTAACTTGCTTTTTCCAATTGCCTATCCATTGAAATCGAGGAACAGGGAGAGGAAAACCATGATATCTCCTTGGAATTTTGACAATGTTAAAGGGACGTCTTTTGACTAATTGGGCTGATGGGGTTGCGCTTAATAGGATCGTTGCTGCTGTTGGTTTTTTCGCATGTTCAACAGCATATTGAAGGCTTTCATCATAAGAAAATGGAAAGGCATCGACTTCATCGACAATGACGACATCAAACGCTTTGTAAAAGCGCATTGCTTGGTGAGTTGTAGCGAGAACGAGTTGTGCATTCGAATGCCGGTCTTTGCTACCGCCGTACAAAGCAGTGATGGAGACTTGCGTGAAACTTGCTTGGATGCGGGGGTACAGTTCTTTTACAACATCCGTACGCGGGGTGGTAATGAGGACTCGCTTCCCTGTGGCAAAAGCTCTTTCTAATCCGTGAAAGAGCACCTCCGTTTTCCCTCCACCACATACGGCCCAAACGAGCAATTCTGCCTGGTCGATAATGGCTTGAATGACCGATTCGGATGCTTGTTTTTGTCCAGGAGACAATTCTCCTTGCCATTTTAACGTATCTTGTAGATTGCCGTAAGAGATTGGCGGGCCAATCCACGAGTACAAGTGTTGACAGCTGCTGATTTTGCCAAGCTGCAAACAATGGCGGCAATACGAACAGTCTTGCTCGCAGCGATCACAATGATGGACGCCAAATAATGAGCGATCTTGATTGCCGCAACGCTTGCACTTGAGGTTCGTTCCGTTTTCTTGTAACCCACTTACTTTTTCGATAACGTTTTGTACCAGTGCTTCCGTAATAACGTCTTGCGGGAAAGGAATTTCCGATAGAAGGAGCCGTTTTCCGGTGAGAAAGCGGGCAATTGATTCGAATTGCGGGGATAGTTTCATCGGGGATCACCTCATATTTTTTTAAAAAAAGAGCACGCAACATTAGTCAGCATGCTCTTCGGTGTTATATCTAGTTCTGTTTTTGCCAGGACAAACCAAGGCTGCCGGCACCTAAATGTGTGCCAATGACCGGCCCAAAGTAACTTATATTTACAGTAACATGTTCAAAACGTTCGTTAATCGTCGCTTGAAGCTGTTTAGCTCCTTCTAGGTTGTCGGCATGGATGACCGTTGCAATAAAGCTTCCGCCTTTATTCACGTCTTCTTCTAGTAACTGAACGATACGCGATAATGCTTTTTTCTCTGTTCTCACCTTTTCAAATGGAACGATGCTTCCTTCTTCAAAATGCAAGATCGGCTTAATCTTCAGCAGGTTTCCAACAAGTAACTGTGCGCCTGAAAGTCTTCCGCCGCGGTGCAAATGGTTAAGATCATCTACCATAAAGTACGCTTTCGACGTTTCTTTTAGCGAAATTAGTTTCTCAATGATAGCATGGCCATCTGCTCCGGCATTCGCCATTTTTGCTGCTTCAAGAACATAATAGCCTTGAGGTGCACAACTTACTTCTGTATCAAACCCGAGCACTTCGATGTCTTCTACCATTTCTCCAGCACTCATTGCCGATTGAAATGTGCCGCTAATTTTGCTCGATAAATGAATCGTTACCACTTGTTTGCAGCCTTCTTTGGCAAGACGCTCAAATAATGTAACGAAATCTCCAATCGCAGGCTGAGATGTCGTCGGGAGCTGCTCCGCTGTTTTCATTTCCTCATAAAATTGATCGGTCGTTAAGTCGATTTCTTCTTGATACGACTTCTCTCCGAACACCACATTAAGAGGAACCATCTCAATTGATAATTCGTTACGAATGTCTTTTGGTATATAGGCTGTACTATCCGTTACAACAGCAACACTCTTATTCATGCAAAGGTCCTCTCTTTTTTCAAAGTCTCTACTTCTACTGACTGAAAATCTCTATTCTTACTGTACATGGAATTGTCCAAGCTTTCAAGCAAAAGCCGAGCATGCCCTTCTTTTAAGCCTATTCTGAGTGGTCTTTTCGGAATAGGCGTGCGACGAGTGGAGCCATTACTCTTCTTCTGAGTAAGCTTCAGGATTTTTTATCAAAAAAAGAGAGAAAGCATCGTCTGCTATCTCTCTTCATCGTTATCTAACAATTACATATCCTTTTTTTATTGCTTCAACTACAGCTTGCGTTCGGTCATTTACACTCATCTTTTGTAAAATATTGCTAACATGATTTTTAACCGTTTTTTCACTAATGAATAACGTTTCCCCAATGGCACGATTGCTTTGCCCGTCTGTCATTAGCTGCAGCACTTCACATTCACGGCGAGTGAGAATATGTAATGGTTTGCGATATTCGACTTCACGGAAGCCAATCGATTCTTCATGAAGATCATCTTCCGTTGCAAGTCTACGGTATTCATTAATCAAGTTATGTGTAACTTTTGGATGAATGTATGCTCCACCTGAAGCAACAACTTTTACCGCTTCAATTAGTGCTGATGCATCCATCTCTTTTAACAAGTAGCCAGATGCCCCTGTCTTTAATACATGAGTCACATATGACTCATCATCGTGTATTGATAAAATTAATACCTTAGCATTTGGGAACGTTTGAATGAGTTCTTTCGTTGCTTCTACTCCGTTCATTTGCGGCATATTTATATCCATAAGAATGACATCAGGACGATGGATTTTTACAAGTTCAATCGCTTGTGAGCCGTCTTGACCATCTGCCACAATATCAAATTCAGGTTCCATCGCTAGAATTCGCTTAACTCCCTCACGAAATAACTGATGATCATCAATGATGACGATTTTAATTTTCTCTTTGATTTCACTCATCATTTTCACCTCTCCGCTGACATGTTTTTTACTAGTTACATATTTTTTATCGTCTGTTACTTTGCAGAGTTTAATGGGATGCCAATGATGACAATCGTTCCAACCTTTAATTCTGATTGAATCTTCATCTCACCTTTTAGCATGTTCACTCTTTCTTTCATTCCGATTAATCCAAATGATCCTTCCTTTTTCTGGGCAGGATCAAAGCCTTTGCCATCATCTTTAATTATCATTATAACCTTGTTTGTCTTGATTTCAATTTTCACTTGAATTTCCGTCGGTTCGGCATGCTTATAGGCATTTTGTACCGATTCTTGTACGAGACGAAATAAGGCAATTTCTAATTGTTGAGGCAGCCGCTCATCTTTACCGAAATGTTGAAACACTACAGATACTTGGTTATGCTCTTCAAATGTTCTCAAATACTTTTTTAAAGTAGGAATTAATCCGAGGTCATCAAGCGCCATTGGTCTCAAATCGTAAATAATTCTTCTCACTTCCGCAAGTGAGGATTTTACCATTTTTCGCATATCTCTAATCTCGTTCAGCGCTTCATCTATTCCTTTTTCTTGATAAATTCGTTCAATTAGCTCAGAACGCAGCATCACATTTGCCATCATTTGGGCAGGCCCATCATGGATATCTCGTGAAATCTTTTTCCGCTCATCCTCTTGAGCCTCAATGATTTTCAGTCCAAATGCTTGCTTTTCACGCGCATCCTCGATTACACCAGTAACTTGCTTAATGTCACTAGAAAGGAATTTGTAAACGATAGACATTTGCCCCGAAAGTTGTTCAGCTCGCATGACCGTATCCTTCAAATTAATCAGCCTTCGTTCAATTTGGTCACGTTTATCCCGTAATTGAATTTCTTCCTGTTTTAAAACAGCTAGTTGCACCTGAAAGTTATTCGCTTTTTCATATGCGATGCGAACTTCCTCGTTTGTAAATTTATCGAAGGCTTTACTAACTTCAACTAATCGGCTGCGTGCAAGTCGGGCGTACACTTGTGTCTTGTCCGTTTTTTCGATAACTTCTGTTACTTTCATTCGAACTTCTTCTAACTCTTTTTCAAGTGCTTGTTGTTCGAGCCTTGATTGTTCCTCAATTTCAAAAATTTGTTCTCGACTTTGGCCTACTGTATCTAACGTCTGATCTATAATCTTGTCCAAAATTTTTGTGTCTGTCATTCCAACACCAACCTTTAGTTGAAGATAAAGCGATCCAGTTGCTATGTAAAAAAGAATTCGATATCCTTATTTTACAACATCTTCAACGAAATAACGCATAAATCTTTTTTGGGCGCTATTTTTAGTTAGGAAGGATTAGGCATTTGAGGATGGGAGACTACAACGAATCTATCGTACCATAGCTTTATTACATAATGATTGCTCAGTTTTGTAAAACTATGAAAAAAGAAGGGGGAATAAGTTATGGCTCTAGCAACCTATCATACGGTAAAAGGACGAGGTGAACATGAAATCGTCATTCAAAAGTCACGATTCATTGCATTTTTCGATCGTGTTGAGACAGAAAAAGACGCTCAAGCATTTATTGATCGAATAAAAAAAGAGCATTGGAATGCAAATCATAATTGCTCTGCCTATATGATCGGCGAACGCGATGAAATTCAAAAAGCCAATGACGATGGCGAGCCTAGTGGTACTGCAGGTGTGCCGATGCTTGAGGTATTAAAAAAGCGTGGTCTGAAAGATACAGTCGTCGTTGTTACCCGTTACTTTGGTGGGATCAAACTCGGTGCTGGCGGCTTGATTCGCGCGTACGGCGGTGCAGTTAGCGAGGGGCTCAATGCCGTTGGTGTTGTCAAACGTTCACTGGTGAAAGTCGTTCATACAGAAGTGGACTATCACTGGCTTGGAAAGGTCGAACACGCGTTAAGAGAATCGCCTTATCAAATGAAAGGTACTGAATACTTGGAGCAAGTTGATGTCCAGACGTATGTCGAGGTTGATGATCTTGACGCATTTGAAGAATGGATGACAAACATTACAAATGGACAAGCAAAGATTCGCCAAGGCGAAGAAACGTATTTGGAAACTTTAGTGTAGTAAAGAGGGGTCTGACCCTTACCCTAATCAGGTATAGGTATTTACATAGAGAAAGGAGTTTATTTATGGCTGAAACGACATTGCAACTAAAAACAAACTCTCGTGATCAGATGATTGATATTACTAGAGACATCGCTGAATGGGTGCGTTCCGTTGGGGTGAATAATGGGATCGTTGTTGTGTCTTCCCTGCACACGACAGCTGGCATTACTGTCAATGAGAATGCGGATCCCGATGTGAAGACGGACATGCTTAGACGGTTTGATGAGATTTACCCATGGCAGCATGATAAGGATCTTCATATGGAAGGCAATACCGCTGCACATATGAAAACGAGTACGGTTGGACATGCCCAGACGATTGTGATCTCTGGAGGCCGGCTTGTGCTAGGGACATGGCAAGGGGTGTATTTCTGCGAGTTTGATGGCCCGCGTCATCGGAAGGTATTAGTAAAGGTATTGGAAGGGTAAAAAGTTTTCTTTTTTCAGTGCTTCGCTTAGGAGGAGGATTGGAGGCCTATTTGGGCCTCAATCCTCCTCTTTTTTATTCTATTATGCATTCAAGTAAGAGCGTTACAGCTCTTGTAAGTTCTTGCTGTGACATGCTCGGTAGCCGCGCATTCATAACAGCAAGCTCATAACTTGCGGGAAGATGAATAAATCCAGCTGGACAGCTGATGTGATGTTGCTTTAGGTAGTCTAGCATTTGAAACATAATATTATTGCAAAGGTACGTTCCTGCAGTGTTGGAGATTTGAGCTGGGATGGACGATTCATTTAATTTGTTGACCATTTCTCGAATAGGCAGCGTTGAGAAATAAGCAGCCGGGCCGTCCTCTCGTATGAGGGCGTCCTGAAGTGCTTGTCCTTCATTATCAACTTCCCCATCACTGCAGTTGATTGCGATCCGTTCAGGTGTAATGCGATTACGACCGGCTGCAAGGCCTAGCATAATGACTGCATCAGGCTGGTGTTCTTCAAATAGCTTGATCAACTGTTTCCCCGACTTGGAATAGGTTACAGGGAGGACTTCTCCAATTATTTGTTTGTTTCCAACCTGTTGTCCATTCAGTTCACGGGCGATTGCTTCTGTCGGATTTATGCCATGATCAAGGAAAGGGACAAATCCAGTTAGTAGTACACGCATTGTTGGTCCTCCTGAAATTATTCGTTTAAAGTTTTCGACGGTTTTCTATTTCCCATTCATTTCCCGGGGTCAGACCCCTCTGCACCACTTTACTGCGGCAAACCAAAAAGCAGCGGCCTTAACCGCTGCCTTCCCACACATATCCATCCAAGTACCGTCCTACTTCTACTTCTCCACAACTCTCGGATCAAGCGCATCGCGCAGTCCATCTCCAATAAAGTTAAAGCACAACACCGTAATTAAGATGAGCAAGCCTGGAAAAGTTGGATACCACCAAGCGTTACGGAAAATCGTAATACTTTGTGAGTCTGTCAACATGTTGCCCCACGATGCATTTGGCGGCTGCACGCCTAGTCCGAAGAAGCTCAATGCAGATTCTGCTAGGATAAAAGACCCAACTGCAAGCGTTGCTGCAACGATGACCGGACCTAATGCATTCGGCAAGATTTGTGAGAAAATAATCCGAACATTAGACATCCCGATGGTCCGGGAAGCTAGCACGAACTCCCGCTTTTTCAGTGACAAGAACTCCCCTCGAACAACACGGGCGGTTCCTGTCCAACTGAGTAAAGCAAAGACCAAAATTAAAATATTAATACTCGGGTCTAAAATCGCAACTAATGTAATCAATAAGAAGATATTCGGGAATGCAAGGATAATATCTACGAGACGCATTAAGAATGCATCAACTAATCCCCCGAAATACCCTGCAACTGCTCCAATGACTGCTCCAATCGTAACTGCACCTAACATCGATGCAAAGCCTACATACAAGGAAACCTGTCCACCGTACAGCATCCGGCTGAATAAGTCACGACCTAGGTGATCCGTTCCAAGCCAGTGCTCTGGACTCGGCGCACCTAAACGGTTACGTAAATTTTGAGTCGCTGGATCATGCGGCGCAATGTACGGTGCTAGTAAACATGCAATCGTAATGATCGTCAAGACGACCAAACCTATTACTGCTAATTTATTTTGGAAAAACTTTGTAACAATAATGGATAAGAGGGATCGACGTTCGCCGAGAACTTGCTTGTCTTCAACCCCATGTCCAAACTTCTCTAGTTGTGGTTGTTGTTGTGCACTCATGCTTCTCGTCCCTCCTTAATACTCAATTCGCGGATCTAGTACTGCATATAAAATATCTGCAATCAAGTTCCCAATGACTGTTAGTAATGCACCAAACATTGTGATAGCCATGATGACTGGGTAATCACGCTGGAAGGTCGCATCGATAAACATTTTCCCAATCCCAGGCCAGTTAAAGACCGATTCAACGATCGCAGAACCACCGATCATCGTTGGGAGCATTAAACCAAACATCGTAATAACAGGGATCAGCCCGTTACGCAGACCGTGCTTGTAAATAACGCGGCGTTCGCGGAACCCTTTTGCACGTGCTGTACGAATGTAATCCTGATTAACCACTTCAAGCATACTAGAACGCGTATATCGAGTAAGACCAGCCATGTCTGCCGTTGCTAAAACAAACGCAGGCAAGATTAAATGGTGAAGTCTATCAATAATACTAAAATCTGCACCTATGGTTGCAACTCCACCAACAGGAGTCCACCCTAATTGAACGGAAAACAACATAATCAACATAATACCGAGCCAAAAATTAGGAGTCGCAAGCCCCACAAAGGAACCCATCGTAACCCCGTAATCGGTCAAGGAATATTGCCTTGTTGCTGAGATAACCCCGAACGGGATTGCTATAATTGCTGCTAAAAACAAGGATGAAGCCATCAATAATAACGTGTTCGGTAAACGATCTAAGATCATTTCAGTAACCGGTATTTTTCTTGAATATGATGTACCAAAGTCACCTTGTACAACATTACCTAACCAACGAACATATTGAACCGGAATCGGATCATTTAACCCTAATCGTTCGATTTGCGCCTCGCGTACTTCAGGTGAAATCTCTGGATCTAGGTTCATAATGGCTGGTTTTCCAGGTGCTGCGTACATAATAGCAAATGATAGAATGGAAATTCCAAATAGTATTGGGATCATCATAACGACCCGCTTAATGATGTAACTAATCATGATTACATTCCTCACAATCCCTCAAGATAATTTAGTAGAGTAGGAAGGGGAGGGATTCACCCCTTCCCCCCACTACTTGAAGGCTTAGTCTGTTACATACCACTCGTTAACTTTGTACATGTTAACACGTGGGTGATGAGTGAAGCCTTCTACACGGTTGCTAAGTAAGATGTGTTGCTCTGGGTAGTAAAGGTACGTGTAAGGTTGCTCCTCAGCAAGAATCTCATAGATCTCACCAATGACAGCCGCACGCTCATCTTGATCAACAATTTGCTTGTTACCAGCTGCTAACTCATCAACACGGTCATTACGGTATGAAATGTTATTTAAACCATTTTCAATTTCACGAGAATGCCAGATAGCAGTCGGGTCCGGATCAAGGGCAAGACCCCATGCAAGTACGACAGCATCAAAGTCATAGTTAGGAGGGTTGATTTGCTCTAAGAATGCACCCCACTCCATTTGACGAGGGTTTGCTTCAACACCAATATCAGATAACATATCTTGAACAATTACACCAATGTCACGACGAATAACGTTTCCATCATTAGATAGAATTTCAAAAGAGAATTTCTCTCCATCTTTTTCAAGGATGCCATCAGCACCAGGCTCCCAGCCAGCTTCTGCTAGTAACTCAAGAGCGCCTTCTGGATCGTACTCAAACTTAGGAACATCATCTGGGAATGCCCAGCTAAGTGGAGATGCAGGAGCATGTGCAACCTCTCCACGACCATCCATGATCGCTTCAACAATTAATTCACGATCAATTGCCATTGTTAACGCTTGACGAACACGTACATCATCAAATGGTTCACGGTCGTTGTTCCAACCAATATAGTCATAACGCAGGGCTAAAGTTGAAGAAATACGACCATGGTCATATGTTTCAGCCGTAGCGATTTCGTTTGCAGGAAGGATCATCCAATCAATTTCGCCTGTTTCAAAAGCTAATAGCTCAGCATTTGTATCAGCAAATACACGGAATGTCACTTTATCAAGGTTAGGACGACCTTCAAAGTAGTCATCAAATGCAACTAGCTCGATGTATTGTCCATCTTGGTACTCAACAAATTGGAAAGCACCAGCACCAACAGGGTTGTTACGGTTATATTCCATGTGATCCTCAAGATCAGCTACAGGAACATCTTCAAGAATGTGCTTTGGTAGAATTCCATAACCAGAACGAGTGATGAAACTTGCGTCTACTTCATTAAGTACGAACTTAACAGTGTACTCATCAACTACTTCAACACTTTCTAGCTCTGTAAAATCACCAGCACGTGGACCCGTATAATCTTCATGAATGAAGATGTCGTATGTGAACTTAACATCTTCAGCTGTTAACTCTTCACCATCATGGAAGAGAACACCTTCGTTAAGTGTATAAGTATACTCTAAGCCATCTTCAGAAATTTCCGGAAGGTCAGCAAGATATGGGATCATCTCTAATTCTTCATCAGATCTTAAAAGACTTGCATGAATTAAATCAATGACATCTGCAGAAGCAGAATCTTGAGAGTATAAATCGTTAAAAGTTACAGGCTCTCCTGACGTACCTAAAATCACACTACCACCAGCAGCCGCTTCACCTTCAGCTGCATCTTCGTCTGTTTCTTCCGTCGGCTCATCAGCTGGGTCTTCAGCTGGAGCGTCATCGCCACCACCACAAGCAGCAAGGACAAGCATAAATGCGAGCGCCAAGCCAAGCAGCATTAACAACTTCTTGTTTAACATCGTATTTCCCCCTAACGTCTCATTTTAAAATTGGTTACTAACACATTGCCTTTGTGAGCTCCCCTCGCTCGGCAACACCTCCCTTACAGGATATAGAAGATCCTTCTAAAAAATCGTTTCTCAGCTTGCTTATGTCACACCATCGCTTCATCGTTATACAAATGGCATGCGACAAAACGATCTTTTCGAACCTCTCTAAATTCAGGAATGTCCACCTTGCAATGGTCGATCGCTTTTGGACAGCGTGTATGAAACACACAACCAGTTGGCGGATTCGACGGGTTTGGAATATCCCCTTGTAAAATAACTCGCTCACGCTTACGCTCTGATGGATGCGATTTGGGTACCGCCGACAAAAGAGCTTGGGAGTATGGATGAAGTGGTTCATTATACAAGTCATGCTTACTAGCAATCTCCATCATATTTCCTAGATACATAACACCAATGCGATCAGAAATATGTTTGACCACCCCTAAATCGTGGGCAATGAACAAATACGTTAAGCCAAATTCTTCTTGTAAATCTTTCATTAAGTTCAATACTTGTGATTGAACCGATACATCAAGGGCTGATACAGGCTCATCCCCGATAATTAATTTTGGATTTAGCGCAAGTGCACGAGCAATTCCGATACGTTGACGTTGCCCGCCTGAGAACTCATGCGGATAGCGGTTTGCGTAAGATGGATTTAACCCCACTTTCTCCATTAATCTTTCAATATACTCTTGACGCTCTTTTCCTTTATAAAGTCCGTGTACACTTAACGGTTCTTTTAAAATCGCACCAACTGTTTTACGAGGATTTAAGGATGAAAAAGGATCTTGGAACACCATTTGAATGTCACGACGATATTTTAGAAGTTCACGTTCTTTGAGCTTCGAAATATCTGTTCCATCAAAGATGATTTGCCCTTCTGTTGGCTCATACAATCGCATAATCGTACGACCAGCTGAGGATTTCCCACAGCCCGACTCTCCTACAAGGCCAAATGTTTCTCCTTTTTTTATCGAAAACGTAATTCCATCAACCGCTTTCACATTTCCGACGGTTCGTTGGAAAAAACCTTTTTTAATTGGAAAGTACTTTTTTAATCCATTTATCTCAAGCAACACTTCGTTTGCTGCATTTGTGCTCATGACTCGTTTCTCCCTTCCTCGTGCAAGAAACATCTAACCTTGCGCCCTGCTTCAACTTCCACCAATTCAGGAAGCTCCTGTGAACATCGATCAAATGCAAGAGGACAACGCGTAACGAAGCGACAACCTTTAGGGAAGTTATCCGGCGTTGGAACGTTTCCAGCAATTGATGTTAAACGATCTTGCTCTACATCTAGTTTCGGAACTGACTCCATTAATCCAACCGTATATGGATGCAGTGGTTTATCAAATAAAGGCACAATATCCGCTTCCTCGACGACTTGACCTGCATACATGACAACGACGCGATCAGCAAGCTCTGCTACAACACCTAAGTCGTGAGTAATAAGAATAATAGAAGAATTAAACTTATCACTTAAACCGCGCATCAAATCAAGAATTTGGGCTTGTACGGTTACATCTAAAGCTGTCGTTGGCTCATCAGCGATTAGAAGCTTTGGATCATTACTCATTGCCATTGCGATCATGACACGCTGTCTCATCCCTCCAGATAAACGGTGAGGATAGTCAGCCAAAATCTCATCTATTCTTGAAAAACCTACTAACTCAAGCATTTCCTTTGCTCGTGCATATGCTTGTTTTTTTGTGAGCTTCTTGTGGTAGATGAGCGTTTCCATCAATTGATCGCCAATCGTCAATACTGGGTTCAATGACGTCATTGGTTCTTGGAAGATCATTCCGATGTCATTTCCACGCACTTTGAACATTCGGTCCTGTCCGTGCTTTAACAAATCGTCCCCATTAAAGAGGATTTCTCCACCAACGGTTTTCCCGCCAGGAGATGGCACAAGCTGCATAATTGATAACGTCGTCATACTTTTCCCAGAACCTGACTCACCAACAATGGCTACCGTTTCCCCTTCATGTACTTGAAACGACACATCATCTACAACAGGAAGCTCTTTTCCTTTTTTATAAAAATACGTCTTTAAATTACGTACATCTAATAATGGCTGATTTGTCACCATCTTCACCTCATTCATCTTAGAAGACTTTGCATAATTAACGATTGAACTGGATTAATATTAATAATAGTAAAAAGATTGCGAAAATTTTAGTTACTTTTCTATATACGAGAAAGAATCTTTGTATTGCTTTAATTCAATACTTACATCAACAGAGATCACGCCATCCATATTAGCAAGTTCCTTGTTAACAAAATGAACAAGATCGTCATTGTTCTTAAAATAGGCTTGTAAAATTAGATCGTGACGACCAGAAAAGGCACCGACAAAACGAACTTCTTGATATCGATTCAGAGTTGTCGCAATTTGCTCCTGATGCCCTAGCTTTGTGACGATCCCAATAATGACTTGAACATTTAATCCAATTTTGTTCGGGTCCATATGAATAATAAATTCGAAAACCCCATCTTTTAACATTCGGTTGATTCGCGTTCGAACGGTTCCTTCACTGACATTCAGCAACTTTGCAATCTCAGTATACGAACGCTTACCATTCTCTTGTAAAAATCCTAGAATTGAAAAATCCATTTCATCTAATTTACTCATATGACCACTCTCTTCAATAACGAATTTTGCTAGAAAACTAGTATTTCATTACGAAATTTATTAATTTCACATATTTTTCTGCAAATTTCGTAAATTGGACTAACGTCATTATAATTTAATATTCAGCTTAATGCAATATTCAATATTTTTAAAATAATTATTTCCTTGTGGGAATTTCTAACAAACGGAATAGTAAGTTATGATTTTATATGTGATTTCCATGCTATTTAGCACTATTTTTTTCGAAATTAACAAAATAACTCAAGTATTGCTACGAATCCTCTCACACCAGTAAAACCTACCCAAATAGTGTAAACAGACCATTTGGTTTCTTACAATAACTTATGCACCCACAACGTATATTTGGGGTCAGACCCCTCTGTTGTTCTGTACAGTACTGCAGAAGGGTCTGACCCTCTTTGGTCCTCTTTGAAACTCCTTCACGTTTTCCCTCAATCTTCTTATTTACTAATCTACTTTTTTTAGATACTATGAAGTAAGTGTAGAATATTGTCTTATTTTCGGTTTAAACCTTTTGGTATGTATAGATGAAAGAAGTAATACATTATTTATTAAAAGTGAGGTATTGCGTATGACGCAAATAAAGTCTAGGCGCCGTAAAAAAAGAAAGAAAAAAAATATATTTCGTATCATTATGGTTATAAGTCTTGTGAGTCTATTAGGGCTTGGAGCTGCCGTCAGTTATTTCATTTATCAGCTCTCTAATGTAACAGCTAACACTCAGTTAGAACTTGACCGTGGTGAAAAGTCAGAACGCAGAGAGGTTGCTGTTGATCCATCCAAGGATAACATTTCTGTATTAATACTTGGAGTTGACGATCGGGATGGCGATTTAAGAGGGCGAACAGATGCCATGCTTCTTGCAACTTTCAACAAAGAGCTAGGTACGATTAAGCTTTTAAACATTCCGCGAGATTCCTATGTTGAAATACCAGGCAGAGTGAATTACGATAAAATCAACCATGCCCATTCATTTGGGGGACTTAATTTAACAATTGAAACAGTAGAGCATTTATTTGATATTCCCGTTGACTATTTCGTAAAATTAAACTTTGTCGCTTTTGTTGAAATTATTGATGCCCTTGGCGGGGTTGAGGTTGATGTACCATTTACTTTCAGTGAGATGGATAGTCAAAACAACAAAGAGAGCATTACTTTATTTGAAGGAAGACATACGTTAAACGGAGAAGAAGCATTAGCATTTACACGGATGCGTAAAAAAGATCCACGTGGAGATTTAGGACGTGGGGAACGTCAACAGCAAGTAATCAAAGGAATTATTGATAAAGGAGCATCACTTTCATCGATTGGAAACTATGGAGATGTGATGCAAAGTGTGGAAGACCACATGAGTACAAACTTAAGCTTCGGAAACATCATTGCTCTTCACTCTTATGCTAGTGGTCTAAATGACATTGAATCTTTATCATTAGCAGGAAGTGACGCACGTATAAATGGTGTTTACTACTATCAGCTTCATGATGAATCCGTAAACGAGCTATCAGAGATATTCCAAGTTCACCTTGGATTAAAGGAAGCGGCACCTCAATACGAAACAGAATATAATGAATATGACTCAGAATAATTTCTGAGTCATTTGTTTATAATGACGCAAAAAAAATGACTAGGTTATGTTAACCTAGTCATTTTTCATATTTCAATGGTCGTTTCGCACTAAACCTTCTCAAAAACTTTAACATTGGTCGGTAGTCTTGACTAACGAGCCCTACACGCTCCACGATCAGCTGGATCGCAATAATAATCACACAGATAATAATCATTGATATCCATAACGTTGACATCGCCAACATGACAGCAGCTAACCCAAAGAATGCTGTCATCGCATAAATAGCTAACACTGTCTGCTTATGTGAAAGCCCCAACCTTAGCAAGCAGTGATGCAAATGAGACTTATCCGGCGAAGACAAAGGTTGCTTGTTCACTAAACGGCGAACAATGGCAAATAGTGTATCCGAAATAGGAATTGCTAAAATAATAACTGGGATTAACAATGAAAACATCGTTACGTTCTTAAACCCTAATAAGGAAATGACCGAAATCATATAACCTAAAAACAAAGCTCCAGTATCACCCATGAAAATCTTCGCTGGGTTGAAATTATGGATAAGAAACCCTAACGTACTTCCTAACAGGATTACACCTAGCGATGCAACGAAAAGATCCCCTTGCATAATCGCCAATGATGAAATTGTAATTAGCACAATCGATGAAACCCCTGCTGCCAGACCGTCTAATCCGTCAATTAGGTTAATCGCATTCGTTACCCCAATAATCCACAACAATGTTAATGGAATACTAAACCAGCCAAGCTGTAGTTGCCCATCAAATGGCAAGTTAATAAATTGAACTTGTACACCACCATATATAACAATACCAGCTGCAAGCAACTGTCCAAACAATTTCCATTTAGCTGAAAGCTCTATCATATCATCGAGAAAACCGGTGACAATAATAACGAAGCTTCCAATTAAGATCGGCAATGTAAATTCACTATTTGGCTGTAAAAGAACAAAACCTACAAGAAAACCAATATATATCGCCAAACCACCTAAACGTGCCATTAACGTTTGGTGTACTTTACGGTGATTTGGTTTGTCAGTTGCACCAATTTTGATTGCAAAACGCTTTACTAGCGGTGTAATAAGCACCGTCACGATAAAGCAAATGATTAAAGCAAGAGCAAGCATAATTACCCTCCTTATTTCTTACCTTCTCCAGTATCATCACTTTTATTTCATTTTTAAGAACTTAATTTGTATCTTTTTATACCAAAGCAATTTCCCCATAATGGATTGTACCATAAAGATTGTAAAGCGGAATCAAAAACTTTTCATTTTATGCAGATTGACACAATTTCACACAATTTAGATGTGTAAATTTACCTTTTTTTACACTTTCCAATCGTTAACTCTATGAAACATGTAGCATTTTGTTATAATAAAACTACAGATTTTGTAAGAGGAGGTCGAAATTTAATAGTTTAACTCACAATCATGAGCAAGATCTAGTAGTTTAGCAAAAACATTTAATAGGTTAGGAGTTTATTTATGCAACGATTACATTCCCTTTTTATCCTTCTTTTAGTAGCCATTATTACTTTTTCAGGTAGTGGATTGGCTTTAGCTGATGACATTGTAGACAACGTAGAAACATATCCAATTATTGACGGTGAACCAATTGAACGTGTTGAATATGTAGATCCAGCTGAAGTTGTACAAGCTTCATCTTCAAATAGTGGTGCCACGTTTACATTTACTGGTGATGGTTGGGGCCACCGTATAGGTATGAGTCAATATGGTGCACGCGGTATGGCACAAGACGGAAAAAACTATGAGCAAATTTTAAAACATTATTACCAGGGAATTAAACTTGGTACAAGAGATGATCGCGATGTGAAAGTTAGGTTATCTCCATCCGAAACTTTTACGATTGAACCAAACGGCAATCACAAATTATATAACGCCGATAATAATGAAGAAGTTTCATTTACTGGCAAACTTGAATTTAGTCAAAAAAGCAATAAAGTCGTAGTAAACGTAAACGATCAAGAAATCACATCAGACAAAGGATTTGAATTAAGAGCAACGAACAACTCGAACGACACATTTGCTGCTGTGTCTCAAGTTACACAAGGAACCTCTACAGTGGATGCACAATACCGAGGATCTTTTATTATTGGAGTTGGAAACAACCGACCAACCTTAACGAACGAATTAAAGATGGAAGATTACTTACGCGGTGTTGTTCCTAATGAAATGCCTGCTTCGTGGAATCTAGAGGCATTAAAAGCACAAGCTATTGCTGCGCGTACGTATGCGCATGTCCAAGTAAATTCTAACAGCGGTACTTTAGTTGACACTGTTGCTAACCAAGTCTACAAAGGAAAGGCAACTCGTGCGCATTCTGCTGTAAACTGGCAAGCATCTGAACACTCTCGTTCCGATGATGCGATTAAACAAACAGTTGGACAAGTCGCATTAGATAACAACAATAACCTTATTAATGCTGTTTTCCATGCTAGTTCAGGCGGCCATACAGAAAACAGTGAAAATGTTTGGACAAGCAGTGTTTCTTATTTAAAAGCTGTTAATGACCCTTACGATACAGCTACAAGCCCTTTTAATAACTGGCAAGTCATTGTCCCAAATGCCACTATTGCGCAAGCTGTTTTTGGTTCAAGAGATATCATGGTTGAAGACATTCAAATTAAGAAAAGAACAAGTGCCGATTCTGTTCAAGAAGTGAAAGTAACTGGTAAGCACAAAACTAGCGGCAAAGCGCACTCTGTTGTATTACCTTCTGGAAACGCAGATGGATTGCGATCTGCTTTCGGCGTATCACTACGAAGCATCAAATTCGATGTAGAGCGCAATGACATCTTCACTGACGTAACAAACACGTTCTCAGGTTTTGAAGAAATTATGTTCCTTTATAACCGTGGTGTTATTACTGGTTATCCAGACAATAGCTTCAGACCAAACCAAACAATTACACGTGTACAAACGGCAAGAATGCTTGACCGAGAGCTTAATTTATCAGCACCACCAAGTAGCTACAATTTGAAAGCTACCGATATTACAAAAGACCAGTCATATTATGACCTTTTTAGAAAGATGGAATATCACGGTATTATGACAGGCAGCAACGGAAAAATGAATCCTGGCGGGGACTTAACACGTGCACAAATGGCTGCCGTTCTAACTCGTGCCTTTAACTTAACAAAACCAGATAGCGTAACGTTTACGTATGCTGACATCAACAGAGATACGTATAATCAATCACTGTTAAAAGAGATTGATACAATTGCTTATCACGGTTTAACAACAGAACACGGTGATCGCGCGTTCCGTCCTAACCAGACGACAAATCGCGTTCAGTTCTCACGTTTTATGACACGTGCCATTGATGAGTCATTTAGATAAGTAGTATTTGCAACTCACAAAAAAGTATGTAGCAAAAAGACGAAGCTCGTCACAGCTTCGTCTTTTTTATTATCTCCCAATTCCATGATAAATGAATCCAGCCTCTCGCATAGCCTTCGGTTCATATACATTTCTTCCATCGACAACGATGGCTCGATTGAGCTTATTCTTAATCATTTCTGGATCAAGTTTAACAAACTCATCCCACTCAGTGACCAAAATCATCACGTCAGTACCTTCAAGCGTCTCTTCTACATTCGCTCCATATTCAACACGATCACCAAGTACCTTTTTCGTATTTTCAACCGCAATTGGATCGTACGCTTTAACAGCCATCCCCATTTCTAATAACTGGTCAATAATTTTCAAAGCTGGCGCATCACGAATATCATCGGTTTCAGGTTTAAAAGCAAGGCCAAGTATGCAAGCTTTTAATCCAATTAATTCCGTTCCAAAAATGCCTTTTACATGTTCAATAATCCGGAAACTTTGACGTTCATTAACCCCTTCTACTGCCTGTAAAAGCTCAGGAGTATACCCAGCCGATTGCGCTAAATGAATAATGGCCTTTGTATCTTTTGGAAAGCAAGACCCTCCATAGCCAAGTCCTGCATTTAAAAATTTCGGCCCAATTCGGTTATCAAGACCCATTCCTCTAGCAACAGCTTTCACATCAGCTCCGTATGCATCACAAATGTTAGCAATTTCATTAATAAACGAAATCTTCGTTGCTAAGAAGGCATTGGACGCATATTTAATCATCTCTGAACTACGGACGTCTGTAACAACAATCTCTTCTGTTAGAGGCTTATGTAAAGCTACTAGCATCTCTTCTGCTTTCTTGGACGATGTTCCAATGACGATTCGATCAGGGTTAAACGTATCCTTAACGGCTGATCCTTCACGTAGGAATTCTGGAACAGAACAAACATCAACCTGCGCGTTCTCATTCTTTTCTTTAATAATCTCTTCAACCTTCTCTGCTGTTCCAACAGGGACCGTAGATTTATTAACAACTACTTTATAACTTGAATCAAGTGCTTCTCCAATTTCTTCGGCAACCGCATAAACGTAGGACATATTTGCCGATCCATCTTCTGCTGCTGGTGTACCTACAGCAATTAAGATAATGTCCGATGCTGCAACAGCTGCAGCCAAGTCTGTGCTAAATGTTAATCGGCCTTTTTCTTGATTACTTACTACTAACTCTTTTAATCCAGGCTCATAAATCGGGATCTCTCCACGCTTTAACATTTCAACTTTTTCATCTATTTTATCAACACAGATAACTGTATTTCCAAGTTCGGCAAAACAAGTTCCCGATACGAGTCCTACATATCCAGTTCCTACAACAGCTAATTTCATCCTCGTTTCACAACCTTTTTCTTTAACTTAGTACGAATCGCTTCATATTCCGGAAAACGCAATACGTACAAAATGAAACCTACTACTATCATTGAAGCAACCCCACCAACAGCAAGAGTTACGATCGGCACATCAATCGTAACGACGCTTTTTACAGCTAATTGAACAGCAATTAGCCCCCCGAATAGAACAGCAAACTTCATAGCTGTGTTCAAGATTTTTGGACCAAATAATTTTAACTTAAGGACATATTTTGCCGCAACAATTAACATGATGAAGTTACAAATCGCACTAATGGATGTCCCCGCTGCCAAGCCCGCAGCACCAAACCGTTCGATAAATAAAAGATTAAGTACAACATTGATTCCAAAAACCGAAATTGTCCCTAATAATACTGGCAGCACTGATTTTTCCTTTGCATAGAAAAAACGTGTGACATAAAGGTTAGCTGAGTGAGCAAACATCGCAATGACTAATATTTGAAAAAGAGGTGCGGCGATTAACGTTGATTCTCTTGTAAAACTTCCATATTCGAATACAAGTCTAAAAATTTCCTCAGCATAAAAGAAAGCAAAAATGGTTGCTGGTATAATGATGATCGTCATCATACGCAGCCCTTTTTGGTAAAGGGCTTGGATGTCATCCTGCTCATTTGCCGCTACTTTCTTAGCGAGCAGTGGGTAGATTACCGTTGTCACAGCTGTCATCAGCACACTTTGTGGCAATTGAACGATTTTAGATGAATAGTTTAATGCAGCAATTGCCCCCGACGCTAACTCCGATGCGAAAATTCGATGGATCAGAAAATAAAATTGTAATGTAGCACCACCTAAAATAATCGGCAGAGCTAAACGCCACATTTTCTTAAAATCATCATCGATTTTGAAATTTAATCGAAAGCGCACAAACTTCCCTTTCTTTAATAAAATTATCAGCATGACCGCCATAGCAATCGCACTAATAATTGCCCCATACGCATGCGCATACGGTCCGATATACGGGAAAGCAACCACCGCAATAATCACAAACACCACATTCATCACTAAAGTTGATGTTGTTGCTAACGTGAACTTTCCATTTACATTTAATATGCCCGTAAACCACATCGACAAGACAAGAAATAAAGTGGCTGGTGCCATGAATTGAAAGAGGTCAGCTGTTAGTTTGACTTCTTCCACTGCAAATCCTTGAAACAACAATCCAATAACTGCCTCTGAAAATAGCATGAGTAAAACCGTAAACACCAATAACAGCAACGAAAGCCACGTGAAAATGGAGCTTACAAACGTCTCTCTTTTCAACGGATCATCCATTTTACTAAATATCGAGATAAATGCTGTTGTGATCGCTCCACCAAGAACGACATAAAAGAAGTTCGGCAGCGTATAGGCCGCAATGACGCTATCTGCAATATTTGTTGTTCCGAACTGATAACCTATGACTACTTCTCGTAAAAAACCGATAAACCGCGACCCAAGATTGATCACGGCTACTGCTCCAATAATTTTAAATAACGTACTGCCTTTCACGTTCGGTTCACTTCTTTCCGTCATTCCCTAATAAAATTAGATTGATTTAATAAAATCATCAATAAGCCCAATCATCCGATCCCTGCCACTTTCAAACGGAACGGGCTCAAAGCTTTTTGCTTCTTCAAGCTTTGACTCGAGATCCTCCATCTCTACTACACTCAAAATATGACCTTTATTACTGAACGTTTCAGAGATTTCAATTTGATGATCATCATTATGTTCTCCGTATTTTTCTAAGCGTGCAGCCGCAATCACGGTTTTGCCTTTTTTCACACCTGTAATAATCGATCCCGTGCCTGCATGGGTGATGATTAATCTCGCTTGATCAAAATATGCTTCCATGTCAGCATAGCTCATAAATGGAATAAGCTTCATTGTCTCACTTTTATACGGAGTATGCCCCACTTGTACGACAACCTCTTCTGTGATTACTTCTTCCTTCTGCAGACGTTCAACCTCTTCTAGTAATCGTGTAAAGGGCAGTTCATGCGTTCCTAATACTACAAATATCAATAGATTGACCCCCCATACACGGCTTTCGGGTAGACTTTTTTCATCGATTCCCATTGAACAATAAATAAGTCAGCAATTGGATAAACCATACGCCCAGCTAGATTTGGAGTTGTTGTTTTAGCAAAGCTTTCAATGTAAACCACTTTTTTTCCAAACAGCTTAGCAATATAGCACATTGGAACTGCCGTATGAGTTCCTGTTGTAACAATGACATCCGGCCTCTCTTTTAAGAAAATAAAAAAGGACTTAATACAATTAAAAGAAAACTTAAATAAGTAACTAAATAAGTAATTACGAGCTCCATAAACTAAGAAAGACACAGGATATTCTTTTGCTAATTCTCTTGTGATACTCGATTCTTCTGTTACAATATGGTAGTCATATTTCTCAAATAACGGCTTCAACTGCAATAGTTGTGTCAAATGACCACCAATCGAGGAGATGAACATTACTTTTTTCTTTTTATTTCTTTTCATCTTCGATCACCTTATTCTCATATATCTCAAAAACCTTTTCAATTAATAGCTCTTGATCGTTTTCTAGCGCTCTTTTTCTACCAGCCTTAATTAACTGCTTTCTATAGTCCTCATTCTCAATGACTTTCCTAATACCCCTCGCTAATGAATTGGGGTCTTCCGCTTCAACTAATACCCCATGATCATTTTCTAGTAGAGTTTGAAGTCCACCTACCCTTGCTCCAACAACTGGTGTTCCACAAGCCATTGCTTCCACTGCAACAAGTCCAAACCCCTCCATATGGGACGGAAGGACGAACACATCCGCTGCTGACATCCATATCGCAACCTCCGCTTGAGGAACAGCCGGAGAAAGATGAACATCTGTTAGTTGATGTTGCCTTATATATTCTTCAACTTCTAGTTTAAATGATTCAAGCTTTGGATTTCCTATTAAATAAAGAGATAAATTTTCTTGCTCTTTCTTCAAGATTTTATAAGCTTCAAGCAGGTCTAATATTCCTTTTTCTCTTATAATGTTTCCAACAAAAACAATTGGTCTTTCACCCACCTTTATCCCGAGAACTTGCCTTGCTTCACTAACTTCATGTGGTTGAAAAACCTCTAAATTGACACCCATATTAATGACCGATAGTTTTTCTTCTGGGATATGGTACTTTTCATGAATTTCACGATATAAATCATGCCCTACCGTAATAACGTGATCAGCCTCTTCTAAAATTTTCGCCGTCCATTGCTTAATTCGCTCACTTTTTTTAGCCATCCGGTTAATATCTCCACCATGAGCCGTTACAACCATTCTTGTTTTAAACCATTTTTTAAATAAGAGGGCAAGCATTCCCGTAGGAAAGACGTAATGAGCGTGGACAACATCATAGCGTCTTCCTTTAAAAAGAAAAGAAAACATGGTCTCCGCTGCCCATTTTAGATACTTTTTTAACACGTTAGGCTTGTTCATATCTGGGTCAGATACAGCAACAACGTCAACTTTCGCCCCATGTTCTCTTAATGCCTGAACTTGATTTTTTACAAAAATGCCAAACGTTGAACTTTTTGCACCAGGGTACATGTTACTTAAAACAAGTACCCGCTTTTGTTTATTCATTTTCTTTCTCCTTCATATGCCAGTTCATCCCGATTCCTAAGAAGAGCCAAAACCATAGTGCAATTTGGTGATTTTCCCAGGCTGTAGACAATAACCCCATAATAACAAAGGCAATCCCAAATGTAACAACAAATAAACCTACCCATTTATAAATCAATTGATTTCGTTCAGCGAACAAGGTCATCTCCTTTAACACTTTAAACAAGAAATAACCGAGTAAAATAACTCCAATAATGCCGTATTCAACAAGAACATACAACGCATTGTTATCTACTGTACGCATCGTACTCGGAAGCCCTTCATGCATAAATTGGTGGAATGGTGAGTTAAAGACAAACGCAGCATTACTCCCAAACATCCCTGGACCGACCCCGGCAATTGGATTAAACATAAACACTTCTAACCCACTTAATATGATAAGGAAACGGTAGTTCTTTGTTAAATCTAACGTATATAAATTCCGCTGAGCAAACCCTTCAAGAAAGGCAAGAGCAAGACCGTAGCCTACGATAAATAAAATAATGAGTCCGATAGCAACCTTTAATAAAATACGAAATGCATTGTTTTTTCGATTGATAATACCAATTATAGCAAAGCAGCCGATTAACGCTAAAAAGGCTTGACGTGAAAACGTTAGTGCAATTGCCGTTAATAACACCGCAACGATCACCAAATAAATCGTCTTCTTCTTTGTAGAGAGCTCTTGTCGGTAAACAAATACATAGAGAGCGACAAGCAACAGTACAGCAACTAAAAATCCAGCAAGTGTATTACTAGAGTCCATTAATCCAAATGCACGAACTTCCTCCCCAACCGCAATGCTCCTTCTTTGTGAAACATCTCGTAACGGAAGTGGTATTAGTAAGGCAATTTGAATAAAGCCAATAATAGATTGAAAAATAGCCAAACCAATAATTAAATGAAACACTTTTTTCACCCAGCTAGCCGGAATATCCAAGGCAAGCAAGATAAAAAACAAAATGGCATATTGAAACAATGCACGGACTCCAAAGACACCTTGAGTAAACGGAACATTGTTCACAAACATACTAAATAGCGCAAAACTCATAAAGAGGATTAAGCTCCCGTTAATCGGATTTTTCAACTTCGCTAGTAAATGTCTCCGACCAATTTGAGGATGGATAATCACAATCAGAGCCATGGCAACAAGGAGCATTTCCCCCGTATAGGAAATGGCCATTCGGACGATTCCCGGAAGTAAGTTCCCCCAAATCCTTGTAAACTGTAGTTCAATTGATGTCCAAATAACAAGCAAGACGGTAGCTACCAAGAGGAGCCGATTCGTTCGTTCCACCGGTAAATATTTCTCTATCATAAAAAATTCACACCATTCACTTTTTATCTAATTCTAGCTGTTTCAAACCTTTTAACGCTTCTTGTTTTAATTGGTCTGATACCTTTACGTAAGCATGTTGAACCGAATCCCACTTCTCACTAATCCCGTGAAAAACATCAACAATCGCTGTTGAGTTAGGAGTGACTTTGTTAATCGGAATTCCCGATGTAGGCATACCAATCACTTTCATAAAATCCTCTACTTTATGATGATAGCCGATCCCAATAACAGGTGTTTGTGCGACAACAGATAGGATAAGCGAATGAAGCCTTGTTCCAATGATTAAATCCTGCTCCGCACTAATCCGAACAATTTCTGTTGGATGAAGATTGTCTTCAAGTAATGCAGCCTTTTCTTGATGTTGCATTTTCGAAAAGATATCTTTTGTCACTTGAACATCTTCTGGAAATTTTGTCGAGAAGAAGGTAACCTCTACCCCTTTTTCTTCAATCAATTGATCGAGTTCTGCAGCCATTCCTTCAACGTACGCATTATACTTTGGCAGATCCGGAGTCGGCCAATATTGATTGCTGAAATATGGAACGGCCGTCACTCCCACTTTTTTGATTGCCTCTGAATGCGTATGTGTTCTCTCCGCTGGTACGGAAAAAGCAGGATCTCCGATAACAGCCACAGGTGTTTTTACCCCAATGGATTGCAAGAGCTTTTGTGAGTCCGTATCACGAACAGAGACCGACTGTGCTGCATTCGTTAATTGCTTAATAAGAAACTTCCCAATCGCTGTGTTCAGAGGACCCGCGCCCACTCCATACACCACAACCCTGCACCCTGCACGCTTGCCTGTAATACCAAGGGTGCTATAAAGCGGCGCGTCTCGTTTATACATATCCATTAATAGACCGCCACCGCCAATAATAAGCAGATCAAGCTCCTTCATCACACGAAAACTCGCCCGAATCGTTGTGGTTCCTGATTTCAGGATACTCCCCTTTTTGTGGATGAGAGGTTTCGCTGTAATGCCGTAACGCTCGACCGTATTCTCAGGATTATTACTGAAGACTACAATGTCCTCTTTCTTCACATGGAGATGCTCGGTCAATTGATTCAAAATTCCCGTTAAGATCGCTTCATCTCCATTGTTGTTATTTCCGTAATTCCCAATAATTCCAACTTTCATGTTCTACGTCCTACTTTCCTGTGAATCGTTTTTCAACAAGATCCTTTAAATATATTTCCATCTCATCTTTTAAGTCTGCTCGATCAAGGGCAAATTCAATCGTCGTCTGAATAAATCCTAGCTTTTCCCCGACATCATAACGGGTCCCGCAAAACTCATAGGCAAGTACATCACGCTTTTGACTTAACGTCTGAAGGGCATCTGTCAGCTGGATTTCCTGGCCCTTTCCAGGTGCCGTATTTTCAAGAACGTCAAAGATATCTGGGGTAAGGATATAACGGCCCATGATGGCAATGTTTGACGGGGCTTCTGCCTTCGACGGCTTCTCTACAAGTCTCTTCACCTTATGAACCCCTTTGCCATAAGGCTTGCAATCAACAATCCCATAACGTTCCACTTCATGATCCGAAACTTCTTGTACCCCTATAATTGGGCTTTCATGTTTCTCATATAACTCCATCATTTGCTGCAAGCACGGAGTTTCTGACTTAACAATGTCATCCCCTAACAATACAGCAAAGGGCTCATCGCCAATAAACTTACGTGCACAATACACAGCATGCCCTAGTCCTGATGGAGTCTTCTGACGTATGTAGTGGATATCGAGTAGGTCCGTACTTTGTTGAACGGTTTTTAGTAACTCTTCTTTTTCTTTTCTTCTTAGCTCTTCCTCAAGTTCGACCATTCTGTCAAAGTGGTCTTCAATCGCTCGCTTCCCACGTCCAGTAATGATTAAGATATCCTCGATACCTGATTTCACAGCTTCTTCTACAATATATTGGATCGTTGGTTTATCAACGATTGGTAACATTTCCTTCGGTTGCGCTTTTGTAGCTGGTAAGAACCGCGTCCCTAAACCTGCTGCAGGGATAATCGCTTTTTTTACTTTCAAGACGGTACCCTCCCGTTTATCATTCAGAGTTAATTCCTTCTACATTATACATGAGTCATTCCTACATTGCAGATTAATTCTTCGTTTCAATGATGTAAAAATATATGAAAATGTACATTCTATGAAGGAATCTTACGATAACAAAAAAGAGCAGCAGATCGGTCCTCTGCTACTCTCCTTCTTTATTTACTAGAATAATAATCTTCAATACCTTTGTAGATCGCATTTGCAGCTTTTTCATTGAAATTAGAACGCTTCATGATGGAGGCATCATTGCTATTTGTAATAAATCCAAGTTCAACTAAAACACTAGGCATATTTGTTTCACGAAGTACAGCGAAGTTCGCTGTTTTTACTCCGCGATCACGTGTGCCTAATTCTGCTACTAGACGCTTATTAATCATTTCTGCAAGTTTTCTACTATCACTGCTTGATGAAGAAGATGAAGCAATCCATGTTTCTGTTCCATGACCACCTGAAGGCCCTGAGTTAACATGAATACTTACAAAAATATCAGCTTTTGCATCATTCGCAATTTTAGCACGTTGACCTAATTCAATAAATACGTCACTGTTTCGCGTCATAACTGGCGTCGCACCAGCACTTTTAAGCTTCTTTTCTAACTCAAGTCCAACAGCTAATACAATATCCTTTTCCTGTAATCCATTACCTACTGCGCCTGGGTCACGACCACCATGTCCTGGGTCAATCGCAATGACACGGTTTGATAACTTGGAGTTAGAGGTATTAGATGAATTGCTAGATTCCTTTTTGACAAATGTCGAGCTTACAAATCCCCAACCATTGCCAAACTTAATTCTATACCAAGACCCAATCGTTTCATACACATCAACTTTTTGTCCATTTCTTAAACTGCCAATTGTTGAATGATTCGTCCCAGCACCAGAACGGACATTTAATGTACTTGATACATTAACAACACCTGTAAACTGAGCGCTTTCCGGTTTTGGCTGTGATGCGCCTAAGCGATAGCTGTTATTCATCGCACGAGCTACATATGTAGCAAACTCTGCACGCGAAATGCTTTTTCCCGGTTCATAGCGTCCACCTGTTTCAACAATGCCATTTTGTTCTAAAGCTTTAATTTCTCTTTGAGCCCAATACCCAGAACTGACATCACTAAAAGAGCTAGATCCAGAACCACTCAAGTTAAAGGCCCGGACAATAACTGCTGCTGCTTGAGCTTTTGTAAGGTTATCTCCTGGAGAGAAACGTCCATCACTGCGTCCAGTCAAAACTCCCAATGAAGCAGCACGCTCGATCTCTGGCGAAGCCCAATAAGAAAGGCTCACATCTCGAAATGTGGCTCTACTAACTTTAAGGCCATCAACACCAAGAGCTCCTGTAAGAATTACGGAAGCCTGAGCACGAGTTAACGAGTTATTCGGACGGAATGTACCATTTGGATAACCTCCAATAATCCCGTTATCTTTTAAATAATGGATTTCTTTATGTCCCCATGCACTTGAAGGGACATCACTAAACGTACTTTGTGCTGAAGCATTCGTTCCTGTTCCTAACAAAAATAGGGAGAACAAGAGTCCGAAAACTAAAGACAAAGAAACTCCTCTTTTTAACAATTACATGCCTCCCATCCGTCATTTTTGTTCTATCCTAGAATACCATGTAAAATTCTATGAAACTAGCGATTTTAGAAAAATATCGAAATTAGTATTTTTTTCGTATATCTTGTTGTAATCTATATAAATTTGGTAATAGCTTAAAAACCTTTGCCGCTCCCTTCACAATCGTATGAAAAAAAGCTAAAATAAGAAGACTGTTCATATAAGGTGGTAATTATAATGAAGAAAACTCTTTTTTCTCTATTTTTAATACTCATTTTAAGTTTTTTATCCGCATGTTCGACAATAAATATGGAGAGAAAACTTGCTGAAGAACGTCGCATTGATTCGGAAGTTTATGCTTATGACGACGAACAATTTCAATATAATGATTCATTGGTTCAAACCCTCGCAGAACGTTTCCGCTTCGAGAAACTATCGACTACAAATGTAAATAGCATTATGCAAGATGAGATCGCTGCTGGTAATTATAATGAAGTTATTATTTATTTACGTTACCTTTTAGCTGAAGAAGAGTCACAAGCAGCAATGTATACAGAACGCTATTACGAAGCACTGCAAGCTCACGTGAGAAACACGAATAATCCCTCTCCGAAATTGGTAGAAGATACACTTAACCAGGCTAAACGTCAGTACGAGCGTGAGTCAGAAAGACAAAATAACGTGGCCTATTATGCTTCACTGCTAATTGATACAAAGTATGATATTGATTTAGGAGTTGAGTTACTTCTACAATTGGAAGAGGATTTATACGCTAGTGGAGAAGATCCGAATAAGCAAACATTGCACGCACTTGCAAATGCACATTATGTAAAAGGGAATTACGAAGAAAGCGTGGAGAATTACCTTTTCTTAATTGCGTTGGAACCTGATGATATGTCCCTATACTATACGTTAAGTTACGTATTAGAAGAAATGGGAGAACACGAAGCAGCAGCAGCTTACCTTGAGATGACATACTCTCCTACGACCGATTTTTTAAAGACATATGGTACAGATACGTTCGGGATGTATCGTAGTTATTTTGATTCTAAATTAAACTAGGGCGGCTTTAACCTAATGGGTGCGAAACATAGTATAGAGGAGGAAATCGAGGATGATTTCCTCCTTTTCGTTTTTTTCGAAAATGGATTTAAAGAATTGTACTAGATGATATTGGTGGGTTTGTTCACCTATTCTTATGACGGATCTATTTTATTATTCTTGGACAGTTGAGGCCTTCATCTATCTCATGATGACCTATTCCCCTGGTTTTCAGCTGCTTGCACCTTCACTTCCCTAATTAACAAAATAGCGTTGGTATATCCTTAGAAAACCTCAAAATTCAACATAATCTCATCTAAAATATGTTTGTTATCTTCATAAAAATACAGTGCCATTTCAGAACTAAAGTGATACTCAATTCCATCTTCAATAAGGATCATATGGTATCCTGCAAATTGATCATCTGCTCCTTCATGAAAATATGCTTGCTTTCCACTATTTAAAGTAACAGTATCATAATAGGTCGGCGGGAATTCAAAATCATACTCCACAACAGGCCTAGCAAAGGCAACAATATACATGTCTCGCTTTTCATGCAACGCCATTCCACTGTCGTCCCAATCATTCGGAGACCACGTAATGGGGAAGTGAACCTTAAATCCAAACTTCTGATTTTCGTACACTTGCCATGTCGATTTATCAATTTCATAATAAGACTCATCCGGATCACGCGGCTGTAAAAACACACTTCTTACATTATTAGAATAGTTATCTCTTCCAATAAAGTCTCTCGTAAAAGTAAGTTTATAAAGATTTGCATGATAAATCGTGTGCATTTCACCGATTTGAACCTCTTCTCTATCTGGAGGTCCAAATACCCTTGTTAAATCGTTTAAGGTAAGTCCTGCATCGTCGTATCGATGAAGCAAAAAAACATTGCCCGTCGGGTTAAGACCAACCAAATAACCGCTAAAATACTGCATGTAGTTTACACTTTGTGAGTCAGGTGTCCCAAATTCACGTAATACATCATAATAATTAGATCCAATCTTTACGTTCGTTCCTAGTAGCCTCCCTTCTTTGGCCTCTTCATATAAAGTTACCAACATACTCTCTTTTACTTGATCTTCATCTGCTGGTTTAAAAGCCTCATCTATTTGCCTAGCCAAAAACACAGAAAATTGAGCTCTAGTTGTTGGATTACTAGGACGAAATGTTCCATCCGCCGAGTAGCCCGTTGTAATTCGGTTTGCCGCAAGTGCTTGAGTCTCATCATACGCCCAAAAGCCATTTTGAATATCCGTAAATTCTCGATCCCACGTTCCAGATAACTCAAAAGCACGTTGTAAAATGACTGCCATTTGTGCTCGGGATAGTGTTTCACCTGGTCGGAACATCCCATCACTTCCTGTTAACAATCCCTCTTCTGCGACAGTAGCAACAATGTCATACGCATGAAAGTTTTGACTAATGTCTGCAAAACCCGGGTCCGGTCGATTTCTCGTATCAAGACCTAATGCACGAACAAGCATTGTAGCCGCTTGTGTTCGATTTATCGATAAGTTTGGTTTAAAGTTCCCTTCTGGATAACCAAAGATCACCTCTTGTTCATGTAAAAATTCAATTTCATTCTTTGCCCAAAAATCATCATCTACGTCATGAAAATCCGTTTGGGCTTGTGTGCTCGAAAAAGGCAGAAACATGTATATCAATATCGAAATAAAGACAAGCTTTAACCTAATACGAAACAATGTAGTAATCCCCCCTAATGTATAGTAACTCTTTGCTTAGTTCTAACTTGGCTTCCACCCAATCTTTCTATTCATGGCCGTTACTGTAATGCTAGAGGCCGTGCTTCCAAGTCCATCTTCCGTTACATTGATAAAACTATGAAGCTAGTATAAAATAGACAAGCAATGAGAGGGTCCTAGCTCCTTTGCTTCTTCACTTTGTATCTAATACTGATAACAAAAGTGGAGTACTATAACAAATAGGCATTTAGTCAGAGTAAGTACCAACGGAGTTTTTGATTAAATGAAATTATTAAATTGGAGATGTATATTATGGTCGATTTAAAATCACCAGAAAGAAGGTTCCGTCCCGAATTAGAAGGGATACGAGCAGTTGCTGCACTTCTGGTTGCAATTTATCATATTTGGTTAGGCTCCGTTTCTGGTGGAGTAGATGTTTTCTTTATTGTGTCAGGGTATTTAATTACCACTCTTTTATTATCAAAAATGGAAAAAGTCGGCTCAGTCAACGTATTTGAGTATATATTAGGTTTGGCTAGAAGGTTATTTCCCCTTGCTTTTACTGTTATTTTAGTAACAACCATTGGTTCTATTCTCATCTTACCGCATGCACAATGGGGAGAAACCATTCCGCAACTTTTTGCATCAGCGTTATATTATCAAAATTGGCAATTGGCCCACAATGCGGTCGATTATTTAGCACAAAATAATGAAGCAAGTCCATTCCAACATTACTGGGCTCTCTCAATTCAAGGCCAATTCTATTTACTATGGCCGTTCATTATTTTTATATCCTTTTTTATTGCCAAAAAGGTGCTAAAAACACCTGCTAGAAAAACATTGCTTGCTGTGCTGCTCACAATTTTTACAGCTTCACTCAGCTATTCCGTGTACATTACAACAGTTAATCAGCCGTGGGCGTATTTCGACACGTTCGCCCGTGTATGGGAATTTAGTCTAGGTGGAATTCTAGCGCTACTGATTCCATATCTTTCATTTAATAAAGCAATCAGTTTTATACTAGGTTGGTTTGGGTTAACGATTATCTTATTAACTGGAATTCTTTTGCCTGTATCAACAGTCTTTCCAGGATATGCTGCACTACTGCCAACAACCGGGGTCATTTTCGTCATAATCGCAGCTGAGGGCGGAAGCAAGTTTGGAGTGGAGAAATTACTAGGATCAAAGCCACTCTCATTCTTAGGGAACTTTTCCTACGGGCTTTATTTGTGGCACTGGCCGATCTTGGTTTTCTATTATGATTACTTTAGGACGGATACTGTTTCAATCGTCGGTGGGATTGCAATTATTATCGCTTCGATCACTTTATCAATCGTATCGGTAAAAATCATTGAGTCACCAGTCCGAAACATGAACGTAAAGCAATCAAAGGTCAAGTTATCAGCCATTTTGGTGAGCTTCCTCGTTCCTGTTCTTGTCGCCGGTACGGCTTGGAGCGTTCATGTAGCTAATAGTCAATCCTTAGATGGATACCATTCGATTAAAGATTATCCAGGTGCACAATCGATCTTTTATGGCATTGAACCGACCCCTGGGTTAGAGCCACTGCCGAATGCCGTTCAGGCAAAAGCTCACTTGCCAACTTTTTATAACGAAGAAGAGCTAAACTGCTACTCCGGGTTAAATGACCCTAAAGTAACACTCTGCTCGTACGGTGAGCTAGAAAACCCAGACTATACGATTGCTCTTGTCGGTGGTTCCCATTCAGGGCACTGGTTCCCTGCTTTAGAAGAAATGTCAGAAAGGTTGAATATAAGAATTGATGTTTATAATAAAGATGGTTGCAGATTTTCCGATGATGATTTCGATGGAATCCTGAACGAGTCTTGTATGGAGTGGAATGAAAATGTTCTTGATCCATTAACATCAGATCCACCTGATTTCGTATTTACAACAGCAAACGTCAATCGAGGCGATACCGTCCCATTAGGATATCTCAATCAGTGGAAAAAGATGGAAGGCATTACCGAAGTTATCGCCATCCGGGATAACCCGAGGATGGAAGATGATATTCCTTTATGTGTCGAGGTAAACCCTGATGAATGTTCCGTTCCTAGACAAGACGCCTTGTCCGACATTCCTCCGTGGGAAAACACAGAAGGGATCCCATCCAATGTGTTCTTTATCGACCTATCCGACTATTTCTGTCCAGAGGGAACATGTGAGGCTGTTATTGGAAATGTATTAATTTACCGTGACAATCATCACCTTTCCACTTTATATTCTGAAACGCTAGGACCTGTTTTAGAGGACTATATGGTTGAAGCTTTTGAAAAGCTGGACAAATAAGAACAATTGCATTTAGGGGGATCTCCCAAGGTCAAACAAAGACCTTAGGCGATCCCCTTTTTTGCATTTTAAAACAAAAACGAGGCTGTCTCAATGGTCCTTTCATTGACCATTGAGACAGCCTCGTAATCATATTAATACACGCGCGATGGCATAATTATGGAAACTTTTAAGTTGGCATTATGCTCACGGATGGCGTCCATAAATTCTTTGTCTGTCACGCCTTCCTGTAACGTGATCGTATATGTCAGTTGATACATAGTCCCAAGACTTGTCGTTTCAACTTGCTGCAAAGTATAGCTTTTTAAGTATTTATTAAACAATTCATCAAATAACTGCTCATAATGTAAGTTCTCTGGAATTGTTACTTTCAGTGTTTTTTCTTCCACATCTTTCTTGCCATAATCAACAACAAATAAAATGTAGATTAAAACAGACAGCGTAATCGCAAATAAAATAGCTAAAATATAAAAACCTAACCCGCAAGCAATCCCTGTTGCCATGCCGAAAAAGATAAATGCAATATCTTTCGGGTCACTCATTGCACTTCTAAAGCGAATAATCGAGAACGCCCCGACTAAACCGAAGGCCACGGCAATATTATTTCCAATGACAATCATAATGACTGAGACAACGACAGACATAATAATGATTGTATGAATAAACGACTGAGAATATTGACCTTTTTTATGAGTAAGTTTATAAACCCATGTAATTAGTAAGCTTAAAATAAAACTTAAAATAATGGCTGCAAAAGACTCAATCACAGCTAACCGTGTAGTATGATCTGCAAAAAATTGAAGTTCTTCAAACAATTGATTCATCGTATTCTCCTCAAGCTAAATAATGACTTTTTCCCTCAGTGTTACAGCGTCCCTACGAGCTTCTTCCATTAAGTCGATACTTGTACAAAATTTCGAGACACTTTGCTTTTTACATTCAAATTCGCTAAGTAGACGCGTCAACCAAAGCGGGACACTATGCGTAACCTTCACTTCCATAATAACTAAATTCGGATCAACAAAGTGCTTCCCTTGTGGTCCATCTTCTACCCGCAAGTTATCATCACGGCACATTAAATTAAAATCGAACGTAACACGCAAGTCCTCTTCATATAGACCATGGAATGCCTGACGATCATAACTGACAATGATTCGAGGATCTAAGTCATATAAGCTCTTGAACGAATGAACCTCTTTTAGAATTTGCGGGTTTGAAAGGTCGTAGCCTTCCATAAAATCAGTTGTGCCACTTTGCAAGTAATGGTAAGCGTCACTTAATTTAATTTTCGTACGACGCTTATTAACGACATTGTTATACTTTTGCTTTACTTCTAAAAATGCAGGACCTTCTATCGTTGCATCTTCATAAACACGAAGTCGAAGCTTTTGCCTGAACCTAAGTTTATTTCTAGTTTCATAATAAATCTTTTTATCAGGGGAATCAAAATATAAACTAACAATGTTATAATAACCATTTGTACCAAATTTGTCATATCGCATTCTTTCTAACAAATAAGGGACTAATTTTTCGTAAATATTATATGGGATTAAATATTTCACTTCAAAACGACTAAAGATCTCAAGTGCCAAGACCAATCACCACCTTAATTTATATTGGACTTAAGCTTTACAATATCTTTATAATAAAACTGTTGATTTTTACAGAATGTTAACATAATTAGTAGTATAACACTGGTTGAATTCAACTGTCATTACAAAATCTAAGAGTTTTATTAATGGGAAAATCATTTTGAACTCATGATCATATTCAAGTTTCGTACAGGAGGACTCATACATTGAAGAAGCAATTGTTTAAGAATTTACTATGGCTTATCCCTATTATTGCCCTAATATGGGGGATTGGATTTCAAATTGCCGATGATCAAAAATTGGTATTTGAAGATCCTGCTTTCGAAGAAGCAATTCGGACAGAATTACAATTAGAAGAAGGAGCTATCCGGAAAGATATGCTCAATCGAGTAGAAAATCTCTCCCTTGCTAATAGTGGAATTACTTCCATTGAAGGGATACAAGCCTTTGAGAGCTTAGTAAGTTTAGACATATCTGGCAATAAAATTAGTGATTTGCAACCATTGCAACGGATGATTCGACTAGAAAGTTTGGACGTTCGAGATAATAACATTACTACGCTTGAGCCATTAGCTCAATTAAGAGCATTAACTTCCTTAAGTGTACGAGGGAATAAAGTTGAAAGCTTGGAACCAATTGGAGATTTAACAAATCTACTTTCACTAAACATTCGTGAAAACAAAATAGATGATTTAACTCCTCTTAGTAAATTGACAGAGCTTAACGACTTAAATGCAAGGTATAACGACATTACATCCGTTGAAGTGTTAACAACGTTACCTACTTTACGTGAGCGTCTTTATTTGGAAGGAAACCCCATTACGGATTGGATTTTACTTTCCGAAGCATACGACTCAATCAAAGATAAAGACTTTGCGCGGCCCGAACATCATTTAGTCTTTTCTGAAACAGGTGGATTATTCGATTCCGAGATTACGGTAAGCATATCTACAGAAGGAGATTCTGAAGGTGTCATTCGTTATACAACGGACGGTTCAGCTCCAGATGAAACATCAACTGCTTATAGTAACCCTATTGAAATTGCAAAAAATACAGTTATTCGTGCTAAGTTTTTCGCGGAAGGGATAGAGGAAAGTGATGAGGTTACTCACACATTCTTAATTGGTGTTGACACAACATTACCAATTGTTTCTATTTCAACTGATCCAGCAAACCTATTTGACCGAGAAATTGGAATCTATGTACCAGGTATTTACTACAACCCAGATGCACCGAACCCACATCACACTGGAAACTTTGCACAAAGCGGAGCAGAATGGGAACGCCCAATTAACCTTGAGTTTTTCGAAAAAGACGGAGAGCGAGTCTTATCACAAGGTGCAGGTATCCGGATGCATGGAGGTGCATCAAGGACCGTTGATCGAAAGTCATTCCGTCTTTATGCTAGGAGTGATTACGGTGAAAATCGATTCCGTTACCCATTCTTTGAGGATGACACGCGAAGTGAGTATAACCGGTTACTTTTAAGAAATTCCGGGAACGATTGGAATAACACATTGTTCCGTGATGCCATGCTTCAAGAACTAATAAAAGATTTCGATTTAGAAACACAGCTATACCGTCCTACTACGCTATATGTAAATGGCGAGTATTGGGGTATTTATAACTTGAGAGAGCGGTATGATAGCCATTATTACGAAATTAAACATGGTGTCGACCCTCAAGATCTTGATTTTCTTGAAAGAGATGCAACGGTTATAGAGGGGACAAATGATGATTATGTTGCTCTTCTTGCCTATATGAGAGAAAATGATCTATCACAACCTGACGTCTATGACCAAGTTGCAAACCAAATTGATGTAAACAATTTTATTGATTACCAAATTGCACAAATTTTTGTGAGAAATACAGACTGGCCGGGAAATAACAACCGTTATTGGCGTGAACGACCTGATGGGAAGTGGCGCTGGTCTGTCTATGATCTTGATTTTGCTTTTGACTTACCTGGAGCTATCGGTACTGTTGCTCATCATACACTTGCATTTGCTACAGAACCAGGTGGGACAAGCTGGCCAAACCCAGATTATTCGACGTTTTTATTACGAACGCTTCTCGAAAATGATTCATTCCGTGAGACATTCATCTCACGCTTTGCTCATTATTTAAATACGAATTTCGAATCAGATCTAGTCATTCAAACGATTGATAACATGGCTGCGGTTATTGCCCCTGAGATGCCAAGTCATATTGATCGTTGGGGTGCACCTGTTGATATCGAAAAATGGAATGAAGAAGTCGATACAATGCGCCGCTTTGCCAAAGAGAGACCCGATTTCGTTCAAGCTCACCTTTTAAGCTATTTTGATTTACGTGGAATAGGCGAAATGACAATAGCTACCGTTGATCCTGATCTAAAATGGAAAATTGCTGGACGAGATGCAAGTGATTTACCTGCCGGATGGAGTGGAACATATTTTACAGACACACCAATTGATGTTTCGTTCCCGGAATTAGAGCAAATCCAAATTGATTCTAGTGATGAAACAGTCGTGGAAATAGGAGAAAACGGTACATTACTTTTACAAGAAAAGGGATTTTCTACGATTACTTTCTCGACAGCAAATGAAGTTGTTCTTGAGTTAACGATCGATGTCTCTCATATTAAGCAAAACAACGAAACGGTAGAACTAGGTAGTACAGTTGAGTTAATCGATACTAACGTTGTACGTTGGGAAACAAGTGACGCAGATGTCGCTTCTATCGATGAAAACAATGTTCTCCAAATTAATGATTTTGGTTCCGTTGTTGTTACTGGCCACACCCGTGAAGGCAATGTCATTCACATTCTAAATGTTTCTACAAACAATGTCGCCGGTACCGCTGATTTTTACAATGCAAATAGTCCGATCTTCCATTACTCTGGAACTTGGCAACAAAGCAGAATTGCTGAACATAGAAATCAACTAGCGATCTTCTCAAACGAAAAAGCTAGTGAAGTCTCTTTCACCTTTGAAGGAACAGGATTTATTTGGTATGGATACAGCGCAAGTACTCAAGGGTTAGCTGATGTTTATGTAAACGATGAGCTAATTGCTGAAGTCGACACTTATCAACCTAATGCAGTCTTCCAAAATGAGTTATTTGAGTTGACCGGATTAGAACATGGTGAGCATACAGTTACGATTGTTGTTAAAGGCGAGAGCCGATCTGAAGCTACGAATGAGCGAATTCATATTGATGGGATTCAAGTAGTAAAGTAAATAAATAACAAAGCATGCACACGGAGTCTTTTAGGCGAAACTCTCGTGTGCATTTTTACATTTAATTGTAGTAGACAAGTTAAAGTTTTAATTTTGAGTTATGAAAGACTCTTTTTGCAACTGATTTACATTAAAATTGGTCTTCCTTATAGCTATGATGCTCTTTTCTCAACCTCTCCCCTCTTCCTTCTGTCTTCATCTATACTAGCGATCTTCTCATAGCAGGCTTTTTAGCGTGCGGAGTCATTGCCACTAAAAAGGTTGAATGGTACCTTTTTCAGTAGCTTCGCTTTTCACTTAGATTTCTATCTTCCACTTAAATCCTCATAGGCATTCTCGTAATAAAATGGTAATCTAATATAGGAGTTTTCGACTACTACTTACTAACTTTTTTGTGAGGAGCGTTTCATTGAGAAACCTATTTGCCACGTCCATTATCTTAATAACCATTGGTGCATGTTTATATAGCATTTTTCAGTCCGAAGAAGCCTATAATCCAGAACTTGTTCTAGAGAATAATGAATCATATGTCCTAGAAAACACATCAAATAAGCTTAACCCATACGTGAAATCAGAGTATCTACCTGTACTCATGTATCATCATTTTGAAGAAGAAATTACGGATTACCCATCCATGACCGTAACTCCAGAAACGTTTAAAAATCAATTACTCGCATTAAAAGAAGCCGGATATGAAACCATTACGACCGAACAAGCGTTACAGTTTTATCAAAAGAAACATGATGGTCTACCAGATAAACCCGTTTGGATCACAATCGATGACGGCTATCTAAGTAACTATGAATTTGCTTTTCCGATTTTAAAAGAGTTGGATATGAATGCAACGATCTACGTTATCGCTAGCAAAATGGGGAAAGAACGATTGAACATCCCACACTTTACATGGGACCAGGCTCTTGAGATGGTCGAGTCCGGGTTGATTGATATTCAAAGCCATACGTATGATTTGCATCATCGAGAAAAAAAGGGCCTTGAAGCCATGCTTCTTCGTGAGGAACGGGATGACCAAGAGGAAATAGACGAGCAATACTATACTCGGATTTTTGATGATTTACAAAAATCAATTGATGTGATTGAAACAGAACTTGGAACAAAGGTCTTCTCCTTCGCTTATCCTTTTGGAGCCTTTAATGATGTAACCGAACAAATTGTTCAAGATGTCGGATTTGAATTGGTATTACTAACAGGGAGACGGACAAGCCATATAACTGACAATCCCCTGCGAATTAACCGCCTTAATGTTAATGATAACGTGTCAGGTATAGAATTAATTGAACGAATCGAAACGTTTAAGCCTTCTGTTTTGGATGAAGGAATATAGAGGCATTCAAAAAAGCAGAGCGTGCGAGCACGCTCTGCTTTTTTATATAGCTTGTTCTCGCAACTGATCAAAGTCAATTGGCTCATTATGATCTCGTAAATTAATAATCACCGACTCATCAATGACATGAAATTCATCAAGAACTTCTACTAAATATCGAAACCTTGTTTGAAACCTTAGGATATCAAACGTTTCTTGATCTACTTGCACAATCATATCAATCCGCTCAATTTCCACTGATTCCATAACAGAATCTAAATCTACTCCTTGTAATTCGCTTAAATTCATTTGTTCAAGGTGACTGCGAACAAGAGGCTTATACTTTTCATCGGAACCTCGAAACGATACTTCATAAGCTGCAACGATTTGCTTGTTTTCATCTTCTTCCAGTTCGAGGTCTACTTCCTCAGCCTCATCAATAACTTCCACTTCTGACACATCTTCGGCAAATACTACATCCACTTCTTTCATTAGAAATTCATGGCGATATGGCTTATAAATTGATAATAACGAAGATATATTTTCAAAAACTACGTCATCAAATTGTTCACGATCATTTGTTTCCCAAGTAGCTCCTTGATGGTCTGGCAAAGTAAGCCATTCATCATCATTTAAATACATTTGAAATTGCAGAGGTTCCCGCAAATCGAGTAAGGACATTTCAACCGTTCCATACATTTCTAACGGCTCAAATTGTACATCTGCCTCCATCGTACTGCGAAATGTCTGCTGTTGAGCTCGTAAGCTTTGCGTCCTTGATAATGACACGGTTTCTAATTGTTCTAATTGGGCCAATCCTTCATCATAGACTTCTTCCGTTGAAATAGATTCACGACACCCTGTTAAGATGATTATGACCATAAGTATGATCCCTGCTGCTATCTTTCTTTTCATAACTATCTCTCCTATTTATGACAACAAATAACTACGATTTACGCTAATTAATCACTCTTCCTATTGTACATAAATGGGTTATCCGAAAACAAGCGATATTTCATCTAAGAATGAATTCAAAGTAATCACACCACAAAACTACCAAATATTACAAATTTCTTTTCATTCTTTGACATTATTCTGTTACGAAACTGTAATATTCGACACTTCTTTCTTATGATAGACTAACAGAGTACATACCCGTAATAAATTGATATAAAACATACATATTGTAGAAATTTAGGAGTGATTTTCTTGTTTAGTAGAATAATGATGACTCTGCTTGCCGTCATTTTACTAGTTACATTGTATCCTAGTAATCAGGTAAGTGCGTCGTCAACAGCAGACAAAGTCGTTGCAGCTGCCAAAGCACAAATCGGAGTTCCTTACAGATGGGGAGGAACAACACCAAGTGGTTTTGATTGTTCTGGATTTATGCGTTACGTTTATGATCAAGTTGGAATTTCGCTTCCACGTACAACTGCAGAACAATATCGTGTTGGGCAAAACGTTTCTAAATCGAACCTAAGACCTGGTGATCTAGTATTCTTTGAAACATATCAACCAGGAGCCTCACACTCTGGTGTATACATAGGTAACAATCAATTTGTACATGCATCCTCTTCCAATGGAGTGAGTACTTCTTCCATTAATGATCCTCATTATTGGGGTCCTCGTTATTTAGGGGCTAAACGAGTGATTGAAGAAAAACAGCCAACTGTTCAAGAAGCAAAGCCTGTTTCATTGCCAGCAGGTCAATATCATGATGTCGATAACTCTTTTTGGGCACATGACATGATTAAAAGACTTGGAGAAGCCGGAATCATTAATGGTTATAATGACTTTACTTTTAAGCCAAACAATGAAATTACTCGCTCTCAAGTTGCTCGATTATTAGCAAGAGCATTAGACTTAAAACCAACGAATTACTCTGGTGACTTTAATGACGTTCATTCTAATACAAGTGGCTATGAAGAAATTCAAGCAGTAGTTGATGCGGGACTATTCAAAGGTGACTCAAACGGTAACTTCCGTCCTAATGATCCATTTACTAGAGCTCATATAGCAATTGTATTTGATCGAGCATTTGATTTGCCTGAAGCTGTGACAGCTGCTGGTTTTACTGATGTTCCTTCATCATCAAATGCGTATGATGCTATCCAAAGATTAGCAGCAAGCGGGATTACAACTGGGCATAATGACAATACATTTAGACCAAATAACTCAACAACGAGAGCTCAGCTTGCCGTGTTCTTACACCGCGCATTATATGAATAATTCATTCTAAAATGATAGGTTTCTCATAACCTATCATTTTTTATTTCCAACGATACTCTCTTCAAATTTTTTGAAGTTTTAGGTATGATAGTAAAAGAGTCATCGTTACAAACGAATACGGGGAGGCTATTCATGAAGGCAAAACCATTTATACTCTTAATGTTAAGTCTAGTTCTTTTACTAGGACTTGACCATGCAAAAGAAGTAGAAGAATACATTATTACATTTAACGATCACATAGATGAAGCAGTTTTAGAAAATGCACATATTGAGATAATTGAGAGCTTTGATTTATTTCCAGGTGTCGTTGTCCAAACGAGCCGTGACCAGCTTGATCAACTAATCTTACATTCTAGTATCCATACAGTTGAACCAAACATCCAATTAACATCAACTTCTTCCTCCTCAAAAAATTGGGGAATTGAACATTTAAATATCCCTCAGTCTTGGGATTCTGGTTATTCTGGAAAAGGAGTCAAAATCGCTGTCATCGATAGCGGCATTGCAACGAATCACTCTGCTCTTAAAGTGACAGGTGGGGTATCCATGGTTAATTATACAAACTCTTACAACGATGATTTTGGACATGGCACTCATGCAGCAGGAATTATTGCTTCCACTGCAAGTAAGGCTCCTGGTGTTGCTCAAGGAGTTCAATTATATGCTGTCAAAACATTGGATCGAAATGGTATGGGACGGCTGAATGATACGATTCGAGGGATTGAGTGGGCTGTTAATAATGGAATGGATATTATTAACTTAAGCTTAGGTACCGATGAATCACATACAGCATTAAGGTCCGCAGTGGACGAAGCTCATGAACGCGGTGTAATCATTGTCGCTGCTGCGGGTAACAAGCATAGCAACTTTGATAAGCCTATGCCTGTACAGTACCCTGCTCGATATGGAAGTGTTATTGCCGTATCTGCTCTTGATAAAAATAACAAGATTGCTAGGTTTTCTGCAACAGGCGCAGCCATTGAATTAACAGCACCTGGTGTAGATATTTACAGCACATATTTAAATAATGGTTATACACATATGGATGGGACGTCCATGTCTTCCCCATTCGTCGCTGGTGTCATTGCACTTTATAAAGAAGCGTACCCTAACGCTTCTAATATTGAAATTCGCAGGCTCGTCAGGAACAATGCACTTGATTTAGGAGCACAAGGACGTGACGAATTATTTGGCTTTGGACTCGTCCAGCCACCTATTAAGAAAGGTTCTACTGATCCTACTTTGCATTCTTTCAAAGATGTAAGCATAAATTCATGGGCAGCTGAACATATTAGCTACTTATTTGAAAGAAACATTATTACAGGATATGACAACAACCAATACTTCAAACCTCTAGATAACGTGCGACGTGGACAAGCGGTTGCGATGATCGGTCGTTCCAGTAATTGGGATGGTACGCAAAGAAGTACAAAATTCCCTGATGTAAGACAAGACTACTTCGCCTCAGGCTATGTCCTAGAAGCTATAAATAGAGGAGTTATATCAGGCTACTCAGATGGAACATTTGGACCTAATAACTTTATGACACGTGGACAAATGGTCAAGATTATTGGAAAAGCCTACAATTTAGAAGGTGACTATGAGAACACGTTCTCTGATGTAAGTGAAACAACAACAGGAGCAGAAGCGCTTCCTATATTAGTTGAGCTTGGCATTGTCGGTGGATATCCCGACGGAACGTTTCAACCAAATAAGCCAATTTCACGAATGCAATTTGCTGTTATTATGGCAAGATTACTGAACGAGGAGTTAAGGTTATAAAAAATGCTAGAGGCGGTGTAACGTCTCTAGCATTTTTTATATACTTCCTCCGTCCTTAAAAATAAATAGGGCTTTTTGCTTAGTTTTCTAGTAAACTATTACTGTCAAATAACAACAGGAGTTGATGAAAGACTTATGAACGGCAAAAGACTCGCCCTTTTTATTATTCTCTTATCACTTTTCTCATTTTCTACTAGTATTGAAGCATCAACCATTGTTAACCCTAAGCAAAAATACTCTTATTCTCAAATGGAAAAAGACATTAAAAATCTTGCGAAAAAATACCCTGATTTAATTCAATACGAGGTCATTGGGAAAAGTGAGTACGGACGAAATATTTATGCAGTCGCATTAGGGAAAGGAAACTCAACTGTTTTTATTAATGGTTCTCATCATGCAAGAGAATGGCTTTCAACGAATTTGAATATGCATATGCTTGAACAGTATGCACGCGCCTACAAAAGTAACAGCACAATGGGTGGTTATCGCGTAAGGACCGTCTTAAACGAAACAACGATGTGGTTTGTGCCAATGGTCAATCCAGATGGTGTTCAGCTGCAGCAATTTGGCCTTTCCGCTTTTCCATCAAAAGATCATGCAAGTATCATTCAAATGAATGACGGCAGCCGTGACTTTAAAAGATGGAAAGCTAATGCCAAAGGTGTCGACCTAAATCGCCAATACGATGCCGATTGGCGGAACATAAAGAACGACCCAGGAAAGCCTAAATTTGCAAACTATAAAGGAACTAGGCCGCATTCAGCTAGTGAAACTAAAGCAATTGTTGACTTTACATATCGAATTGATCCCGAAATGACGGTTAGTTATCATTCGAGTGGAGAAATTTTATTCTGGAACTTTCATCAAACAGGAAGCCGTTATAACCGCGATTTAGCTTATGCAAAACAAATAGGAAAGCTAACAGGCTACCGCTTAATTTATCCAGGACCTAACCCTTCAGGTGGAGGAATGACCGATTGGTTTATTCAAGAGTTTAAACGTCCAGGTTTTACTCCTGAACTCGGCAGATACCCTGGACAAACGAATTTACCGATTTCAGAGTTTGATCGAGTTTGGAAGCAGAATCGCTATGTCGGATTATATGTTGCTTATGAAGGGCATAAACTTTATTTAAACCGTTTATCCACTGTTGCCGAAAACGAAGTAAGCAAAGCAGAAAGAGAAGCAAATAGATTAACAGAGTTTTATATTATCACCTCACCTAAAAATGTAAGACTTACACCTGAATTTGAAAGACAATACGACAAAACACGGGATGCGATTTCAAACGCAGCAAGTACTGTTCGACAGTTACCAAATAACGCTGTGAAACGCAACCTGCAACAACGCTTAGAACGAACAATTGAACTTCGCAGACGTGCCACACTAGTAATGCGAGCAATGAATCGTGGCGAATTGTTAACGGAACGTAATGTTGAACTAAACCAATCCATTGACAAAAACACGTTAAACGATAAGACTATTGCGGCTTTAGAAAGCGTGAAACATGAGCTTCAAAGAACGGAAGCTGCGATTGAAAATGTAGTAGGTGTTGGAAATCGCCGTGTGATCTCACAAGCATATGCCGTTCCAGCTAAAGAAACCATTGCATTAATAGATGGTGCTGTAACTAAATACCTAGCCTTAAATGAAGTCGAAATCACACTAACGAAAGACGGACCTGAGAAAGCAAGCACACAATTGAAAAAAGCAGCGTCTATCCAAATAAGCAACTCCTCTCGTATGAAAGAGATTGCGAAACAATTGACTCAAAGAGAAAATGAGTTACATGCTAAAATTGAGAAGGCACAATCCAATAATACAAAAGAAGAAACACCAGCTAAACAAGAGGAAGTGCCACCAAAACAAGAGGAAAAACCTAAAGAACTAGACAATCCATCAAATAAATCTGGTTTCACTGATGTAAGAGATGGGCATCCAAGTATAGAAGAAATTGTATGGTTATCTAACCGCAATATTATTAACGGGTATTCAGATGGCACGTTTAAACCTAGTAATCATATCACTAGAAGACAAGCAGCATTAATGATTGCACGAGCTTTCGAGCTTGATCTAGAGAAGCGGCCAAATACTAATTTTACTGATGTTGCAACAACATTAAATGGCTATGAAGAAATCGCTGCGGTAATCGATGAAGGACTATTTGCAGAGTTTGTTAAGGGAGATCAGTTTGGTCCAAATCAACCATTAACACGAGCAGAAATGGCAACTATTCTAACAAATGCCTATCAGTTAAGCTCTACTTCGACTCTATCTCATATAACAGATATTCAGTCTCATTGGGCTGAAGCTCACATCACTACTTTAGTCGAACATAACATTACAACAGGATTTACTGATCATACCTTCCGTCCTGAGTCACCATTAACACGGGCTCACTTCTCCGTCTTTATGGCAAGGACAGAAGAACCAACGTTTCGACCTTAATACAAAAGAGCAGGCGCTCAGGAGCAGCCTGCTCTTTTGTATGCTATTCTCCTATAAACCCATCGAGATAACTGATCAGTTCCTTCCAATAAAAAAGCGCCTAATCAAGGCGCTTTTTCAGTAGAGCTTCTATTAGCAACGTTTTTTATCGTCTACAAAAGCAGCTCCAACAATAATTAATAGAATGAACAGAACAACGATTAACGCAAATCCCGTTCCAGGGCGATGATACGCACCTGCCACCTGTGGACCATAACCGCAGCCATATCCGTATCCATAGTAGCTCATCTTTTCCCCTCCTTCCACCAGTTATGCTATATTGTATGTCCAAAAAAAAAATTCGTTTAGGTGATGGTCACAGGGTAAGAGAATTTTTACAAAAACTCATCCTGCTAAAGACAAGCACTCCCTCCTTCCTTGTACATAAATTAGTAAAGAAAGGAGGATGAAGCATGAGTAGTTGGATTTTCTTAATGCTAGCATGTATTTTAGCAGGGTTCGCTTTATTAAACTTACCATTATCAGGTACGTTTTTAGCTGGAATTGACCCAATTACAACAGTGATTGGTCTCCTAGCTGTATTGGTCTTCTCACTTTATCTCATTATTAAAGGCGTACTGTTTATTTTTCGAAAGCTTTAACGAAAGGGGGCTCACAAGGGCTGTTTTTGGAAGCCACTGAAAAAGGTACGGTTTTGACCTTTTTCAGTGGCTTCCTGTATTTGACCTTTTGAGACCCGCCTATTCCTTTTTCAACTAGTTACAGTTAAACCCTCTGCCTGCTCATTTCAAAAAATTTTATCCATGCCTCTAAACGTTTTCTCACTCTCACTTATATATACAAAGTGAGAGGAGGTGATACGATGCTAGTCGATTCTCGTTTGATTCTAAGTTTAGAAAACGGTCAAGACAACGAGGGCAACCCAATTCGAAGAACGAAGAGCTTCAACAACGTCAAACCAACAGCAACCGACCAACAGCTTACATCGGTTGCAACAGTGTTAGCTCCTCTTCAAGAGTGGGATTTAGTCTCTGTTGACCGTACGAACATTCACAGCTTGATGTAATGAATTGAAAAATGAGTAGAAAGGAGGAATTCCTTTGAGCAAACGACTTGAGTTAGTATTTGAAAATGAAATGGGTGGAAATGTCACTCTTTCTCTAGACAACCCTGTCTACCCAGCGAACGCCGCTGCTGTTAGTTCAGCGATGGATACGATTGTCGCACAAAATGCGTTTGTATCATCTGGCGGAGACATTGTCGCTAAGAAATCCGCGAGAATTGTTGATCGTACTGTTGAAGATATTGAAATTTAATGAGTAAGGAGAGGGAGGAACTTGTATCCTCCCTCTTTTTTTGAAAGGAGGACAACCCTATGGAGGCATGGCTGCCAGTTTTAAGTGAGTTTGGCTTTCCGGTCATTGTGACTCTCTACCTTCTTCACCGGATAGAGAACAAGCTCGACCTTGTTAACCAATCGATTTTAAAACTGCCAGAAAACTTGTATCAACAAACATATCGGGGTGTGGAGCAGAAGAAGATGATAGAGTAGCAGATAGAGGTGCCTCAAATCTGCAGTTCTACTGAATACTGAATTCGCTCGATGAGGAACTTTTCTTTGCTCTGTTTTGACGGCTTGGGTCTTCATCTCTTTGATGAAGACCTTTTCCTTGCTCTGTTTTAGTCGTTTGGGTCGTCATCTACTCTATGATGACCTTTTCCTGCTCTGTTTCGGTTGTTTGGGCTTTCATCCTCTCGATGACGACCTTTTCCTGCTCTGATTGGTCGTTTTGGCTTCATCCTCTCGATGACGACCTTTTCCTTGCTCTATTTGGGTCGTTTGAGTTTTCATCTCCTCCATGACGACCTTTTCCTTCCTCTATTTCAGACAAGAGGCTCTTCATCCTCTTTATGCTAAAGAGCACGTTCAACCGTTGTCAAACTGACTCTCTTATCCACTCTACTCCTCTTTCTACTAAAAAAGTTAATGAACTAACACCCAAGCGTTAGCTCATTAACTTGATCAATCATAATGATTCAATAAAACGTAGGAATGCAGCTGTTCCTTCATCATTTCGTTTGAACACGCCAGCATGCTCTAAGATCGTTGCAAATACTTTTCCTACTTCATCTTGTAGAATTGATGTCACATTCTCTTCCGACAACTCTGGGTGAGCCGCCTTAATTTTCAAAGCCCAATCAAGATGCTTCGCAATCCCCTCGCTGCGAGAAATGACCGCCTCCGCATTATCTGTTGACAGCACATTCGCAAGCTCCTCTAACTCTTCTTTCAAACGTCCCGGAAGCACAGCAAGACCCATCACTTCAATTAAGCCAATGTTCTCTTTTTTAATATGATGTACTTCCGCATGTGGATGGAAAAGACCATCTGGATGCTCATCTGTTGTGCGGTTGTTGCGCAACACTAAATCAATCTCAAATAATTCCCCGCGTCTGCGCGCAATTGGCGTGATCGTGTTATGAGGTGTATCACCTGTAAACGCATGAATGTCCGCATTGCGATCTTCATACTGTTTCCACTGAGCTAGTACGTAATCCGCTGCCTCAACGAGAGATTCACGTGACTCTCCTTGAAGGCGAACAACCGACATCGGCCATTTCACAATCCCTGCTTGAACGTCTGGGAATTTTGCTACCGTAAAAGAATGTTCAATCGGCGCCTGGGCCATCGGGAAGTCATGGCTCCCACCCTGGAAATGATCATGACTTAAAATCGATCCTCCGACAATCGGCAAATCTGCGTTCGAACCAAGGAAATAATGCGGAAACTGCTCCACAAACTCTAGCAACCTTGCAAATGTTTTTCGAGAGATTTTCATCGGTTCATGCTCGCCTAAAAAGACAATTGCATGCTCGTTGTAATAAACATATGGTGAGAATTGCAAGTACCATTGTTCCTCTGTTAACGTCAGCGGAATCACTCGTAAGTTTTGACGAGCAGGATGATTTACCCTTCCAGCAAAACCGACATTTTCCTTACATAGTAAGCACTCCGGATACGAGGTCGATGCAAGCTGCTTTGCTGCCGCAATCGCCTTCGGATCCTTTTCTGGCTTAGATAGATTAATGGTAATTTCCATATCGCCGTATTCGGTTGGTGCATACCAATGCTCATTTTTTGCAATTCGGTCTGTTCGAATGTAATGAACATCTTTTGAAAATTGATAAAAAGCTTTTGTTGCATCCGTTGGGCTGTTCGCCTCATAACGCTCATAAAAATCTTTAACAACCTCTGAAGGACGCGCTGTTAAACAGCCCATGATTTTTGTGTCTAGTAGATCACGATACGTAACGGTATTTTCTTCAAGAATGTTATGTTCTGCCGCCCAATCTACTATTTCGCTTAAGATCTCAACAGGCGTCTCTAGCTCTTCGTCACTTACTTGAACTGGCTCTGCGTCATCGATTCCTAATACTTGAAAGATTTGATTTCGGCTATAATCGAGGTCCCACTTTGTAATAAGACCTTTTTGTAATCCGTAATGTAGGAGTCGTTCAATTTGTTCATGAATGTGTACACCCATTGTCTGACATCCTTTCTATCGTTTATTCACTGCGATCTCTTTATCGTAGCCTGTTGGATTAGCCACATGCCACTTCCAAGCGTGCTCAACGATCGTTTTCAACTCTGGATAACGTGGTTGCCACCCTAGCTCTTGATTCGCTTGTTCTGCTGATGCAATGAGGGTTGCAGGATCTCCGGCTCTTCGTTCTGAGACAACAGCTGGAATCTCGTGTCCTGTTACTTCTCGACACGTCTCGATCACTTCTTTTACGGTAAAACCTTTCCCATTTCCTAAGTTGTAAATCGATGTGGTGTTGTCACGACGTAATTTTTCTAATGCTAAATAATGAGCTTCTGCTAAGTCCATGACGTGGATATAGTCGCGGATGCAGCTTCCATCTTTTGTATCATAATCTTCACCGAAAATTTGTACCTGTTCACGCTGCCCTAATGCGACTTGCAAAACGATTGGTATCAAGTGAGATTCAGGCGTATGGTCTTCCCCAATACGGCCATCTGGATCGGCTCCTGCTGCGTTAAAATAACGTAAGCAAACCGACTTTAATCCGTATGCTGCGTCACACCAGCGGAACATTTTCTCCATCGCAAGCTTCGTTTCTCCGTAAGGATTCGTTGGAATCGTCGGATCCGTTTCTTTAATTGGGATGTTTTTCGGCTCTCCATATGTCGCAGCTGTTGATGAGAAAACAATATGCTTTACTTCATGTTTCACCATTTGCTTCACAAGCGTGTGAGAGCCAATCACATTGTTTTCATAATAATCTAGTGGTTTCTCCACACTTTCTCCGACTAAGGATGAAGCAGCAAAATGAACTACAGCTTCAATGGTATGTTTTTGAAAAATATCACTAAGAAGTGCTTCATCATGAATCGATCCTTGATAAAACGTAACTCCATCTAAAAGAGCTTGCTTATGGCCTTTTTCCAAACTGTCTAACACTACAACATCCTCGCCCTTATCTAGAAAATAAAGGACCGTATGGCTTCCAATATATCCAGCTCCACCTGTAATTAAAACACTCATTATTTTTGCACCTCCAATTGACGTTCATGAACACCGTTTCCGGCTTCGCAAATATAAAAGGTTGGTGTTAACCCTGTTTCCTTTTCATACTCTTTTGTCACTTGCTCTTTAAATGTATCAACCGCTTCCGCTTTGACAACACTTACTGTACATCCACCAAATCCAGCTCCCGTCATACGTGTACCGACACAACCTTCTACTTTTCTTTGTGCTTCAAATAAGGCGTCAAGTTCTTTTCCTGTTACCTCATAATCTTCTCTTAACGAAAGATGAGAACCGATCATTAGCTTACCAAAAATAGCTAGATCCCCGTTTTGCAACGCTTCTTTCGCACCGTTTGTACGCTTATTTTCTGTTACCACATGCTTCGCACGACGGTAAAGCAGGTCATCTTGGATTAGTGCTTCCATTTCCGGTAGGTCTTCGCTCGTTAGATCACTTAATGTTTGTGTGTCAGACTTTTTCGTTTGGATTCTTCGTAAAGCTTCCTCACATTGTGCTCTACGCTCGTTGTATTTTGAATCCGCAAGACCTCTGCGTTTGTTTGTATTCGTAATAACGATTTTGTGGCCATGAAGCTCTAGAGGAACATCCTCAGCGTGCATCGTCATCGTATTTAAATAAATCGCATGCTTTTCTTTGCAAAGGCCAACAGCATATTGATCCATAATGCCACTATTAACGCCGATAAAATTATTTTCCATGCGCTGACAAAGCTTCGCTAAATCTACTCGTGAAATCGACGCATTGGCTAACTCTGCTAAGCCATACGCTGTTACCATTCCGATTGAAGCTGAAGAAGAAAGCCCTGCGCCATTTGGGATTGTTCCTTCATATAGGATGTCTGCTCCCTTTAAGACAACGCCTTCTTTTACGAGCTCTTTAATGATTCCTTTTGGGTAGTTGCCCCAGTCATCATTTTCTTCGTACGTTAATTCATCCAACGTAAAAGAAACTCGTTGTTTGAAATTCGTACTCGCTAAGTGGAACGTTCCATCCTCTCGCTCACGAACGACCATTTCCGTTCCAATCGTCAGCGCTGCAGGAAAAACATATCCGCCATTGTAATCTGTATGTTCTCCAATTAAATTCACACGCCCTGGAGCAAAGAACAAGCGCTTTTCCTTATCTGATGCAGGAAACAGCTGATCAAACTTCTCTAAAAGACTCGTTGTATTCCACATATGTGCACACCTCATTTTATTGATTTTCTATTAAAGATAAACTTAGTTAATTAATTTAATTAATTAAGATTGTATCATACTTTTAATAAAATAAAACCCTTTTATCAAAAGTATTTTGCAAACGCTTAATCAATGTGGAACTTGTGGACTAAAAAGGTCCTTTAACACGAGCGTTGCCGCACCTATTACCGTTCCGTCATCGCCTAATTTTGATTGGATGATTTCCGTCTCACGTGCTTGAGATGTCAGCGCTCTTTGCTTAACAACCTCACGTAACGGCCCTAACACAAAGTCACCGGCTTTTGAAACGCCTCCCCCAACGATAATTCGAGTTGGGTTAATTAAATTGATCAGATTCGTAACTCCTACCCCAATCGATCGCCCTGTTTCAGCTAAAAGTTGGATCGAAAACTCATCGCCCTCTTGTGCACATTGATAAATGAGCGCACCATTGATTGCATCGGGGTTGTGATCGGCTTTTTCTAACAGCTTTGTGTTCCTCTCAGACTGCAAAGCACGCTCCCTTAGGACACCTCCACCCGCAATCGTCTGTAAACATCCGTAACTGCCACAAGAACATCGACTTCCGTTAATATCGACAATAATATGACCAAACTCACCAGCAATGCCATTTTGCCCATGAAACAGTTCATTGTTAAAAATGATCCCTGCACCAATTCCGACACCGATGTTAATACAAATGACATTATCAATTCCTTGGCCATTTCCAAACCACGCTTCTCCTAACGCCAAAGCACGTACATCGTTCTCAACGAAGGTCGGTATTTGAAAATGCTGTTCGACTGTATCTTTTATTGGAATCTCACTCAATTGAAAGTTTGGTGCAAAGACAGCGATGCCTTTCGTATGGTCCACAATCCCGTGCATCCCAATGCCAATTCCAATCACTTTTTCCTTTGTTACCTTTGATTTTTTAATGACTGCATCAACAGCTGCTGTGATCGCCTCAAGCAACAGATCGTTCGTTAACTGCTTTGGGAGTTCTACCTCACACTTTGCTTGAATCGCTGCATTAAGATTCGTCACAACAGCACGAACGATATGCCCTCCTACATCAATTCCAACAATAAATGAGTGCTGATCATTGATCGTTAAAAGGATCGGTTTGCGACCTCCCTGAGACGTGCCAACCTTGCTTTCTCTTACTAAATTGGCTTCGATTAACTCAGCAACAATATTCGTAACCGTCGGTGGAGTCAATTTCGTTTTCTTTGCTATTTCAGCCCTAGAAATAGGGCTATGAAGTCTAATCGTATTTAAGATCGTCGACTTATTTAATGTTTTCATCCACTGAAAACTACCGGTCATTTGATTTCGCGACATCTATCGTCCCTCCTTCTCTCACCATTCTATTATAACTGTTTCGTTCCTAGTTAATAATCCCTAAATCTAGCAACCGGGAAATAGGGATTTATTTCCGGGGGTCAGACCCCTCTTTACTACGTTAAACCATTAAAACAAAAAAAGAGAACTGGTGTATTTCTCCAGCCCTCTTCATTTGATTATGTAATTTGATATTTTGGAAGATTCAATCAAGATCTCCCCTAACAATCCATCCCAAGAGGCAAACGAATATGAAACGTCGTCCCTTTCCCGACTTCACTTTCTACCTCTAATGCTCCTTGATGGTTATTTTTTATAATGTTTTTCGTTACCATCATTCCAAGACCCGTCCCGCCTTCTTTTGTCGTAAAGAACGGCTCTCCTATTTTTTCAAGCTTCTCTTTTGGAATTCCTGGACCATTATCGATGACCTGAATAAGAACATCTTTCTCATTTGTATCTACTTTCACAGTAATATTTCCGCCATTTACCATCGCTTCCATTGCATTTTTTATTAAGTTTAAAAAGGCTTGCTTGATTTGATGTTCGAGGCACGAAATAATTGCTTCGTTAGAGTTCCATTCTGTATCAATTCGAATATTTTTCAAAATAGCTTGCGGCTCCATGAGCATGACGACCTGCGTAATGAGCTCCTTTAAATCATGTTGAGTAAAATTAACGTCCTTAGGCTTTGAAAACATTAATAGTTCTTTAATAATTGTTTCAATCCGATTAAACTCTGAGTCCATGATGTCAAAATAATCTTCTCTTAATTGCTTGCTTTCTCTAATTAGCTGCACGAAGCCTTTTAAAGATGTAATGGGATTACGAATTTCATGAGCAATTCCAGCAGACATTTGTCCAACTAACGAGAGTTTCTCCCATTCAGCTAGCATTTGCTCTGTCTTCTTTTTCTCAGAGATATCCCTAAACGTAATGACGGTGCCAATAAACTTTCCCTTTTCCGTCATCGGATTCACTGTGTATTCAACAGGAAAAGAAGTACCATCTTTCCTCCAAAAGATATCATCTTCGACAAAGATACTTTCGCCACTATTTAAGGCATGGTAAACAGGACAATCAATTAGAGGAACGTGCTCCCCTTGCTGATTCGTATGATGGATTAAGTCATGGAGATTTTGCTTCTCAAAATCAGTGATTTGAAAACCTGTTAATTGTTCAGCTGCCTTATTCCAAAAAATGACGTTTGCATGTAAATCAATTCCATAGATTCCCTCTGCTACTGAATCCAATATGAGTTGATTCAGTTGATTCAACTTCTCTATCTCATTTTTCAGTTCACACTCTGATAGGTTCTGATTTATTGACATAATCGTATCCTTTTTTTCTTTTTATTATAAATGATAGATCACAAAAAGTCGAAACTAGCTTAGATTCGTAGTATGTTTACGAATTGAATTGATGTGGTAGGTAATATATATAACTCAAATAGGGGGTTATCTTATGCAAAGTCTCAAGAAGGAACGTGCTCTAGCAAAGGTTGATAAGGAAATTTTACTAGATGCTCGCAACAAAGCAATGAAACTCCAATTGGATGAGGAGTTTATTACATTGTTAAATCAAGAGCTTTATTTAAGAGAAAAAAAGACAACTGAATAACATTTATAAACAGATGAGAGCTTGGCATCAAACGTCAAAGCTCTCATTTTTTACGAATACATATCGAAATACCTTCACCAAACCGTCTATATTCTGTATAATTAATGTATGAAAGATGTTTAATGATTTATTTTTGTGGTATTCACCTATATGACTCAATACCAAGGGGGATATATGATGAAGAACACTTTCACAAACAAAGGGTTAGGAAGACTCGATCATGAGGTTCTTTTAGATACAAGACAGAAAGCCCTTACACTCCAACTAGACCCGAAATTTATTGAATTAATTGAGAAAGAAATAGAACTCAGAGAAAAGTTATCTTCAAATAAATCTACAGAGAGAAAGCAAGAATCTTAGTTAATACAGATTTTCGCTATAAATTTTTGTGGAAAAGCTCTAATCTGAAAAAAGCCAAATAAACTATATTATCCAGCTCATAAAGAGGTGATAATATGTTTCCTTGGCTTCAAGAAATGAGTCTTCATCCACATGTGCACCACAATCCAAGTCATCAAAGACACTGGAACCCTTCTTACCAAGATCACCTATTGTTACATTGGACTCCATGGAACCCTTGGTATCCACGTCGTCCATGGTGGTAGGTTTTACAAAGCAGGCTGTCTCAAAAGCCTGTGACAGAGATGACAATGGCTCCATTCGCTACTCGCCACGACTCTGCACATGAATTAAGGATTATCCCAAAGGTCAAAAATCAGACCTTTTTTGGGATAATCCCTTTTTTGGTTCAGTAGTTATGATTGTAGTAATCCGGGAACTGACCCGTACCTTGTCCGAACGCGTATCCATGATGCAAATGATACTCTTGATGATCCTTCTTTTTGGCGGGCTTTTGCTTAGGTAGCGCTTCTTGTTGTTGCTGATATTCGTGATGCCACTGCTGCTGAGGATATCCATAGTGGTACCCTGGATGATATCCAACATGCCCATACCCATAATGGCCTGGATAAAATCCCGGATGATGCCAAATGTGCCCATGTCCATACCGTGCGGGTGCAACTGGGCCAAACCCGTGAAATGCATTTACAAACATATCATCACCTTTTCCTTAGAGCTTATATATCCTATTGAACTAGGACGGGATAAGAGCTTATCCTTTTGGAAATTAGGCATTAGTAGATGGGCCAATTTGCCACTCTTGGTGATTCTACAACAATCTCAGAAACTCTAAAATACGGCTCGTAAACATTGTAAAACTCTACAAGAAGAATGTAGATGTCGTGGATTCGCTATACTTTTTTCGCAAATCGAATAAGATATAGAGACAATACCACCTCTCCAAAAAGGGGAGGCCACTGAAAAAGGTACGGTTTTGACCTTTTTCAATGGCCTTTTGGAGAGGTGTTTATATAGATCAATTAAGGGTATATAAAAAATAGATAACGAGCGCTCCTAATCAATTCAACAAAGGTGTGATTGGTATGGACAATAATAAAAATGAAACAAGACATTCTAATAATAAAAAGCCTTGGTACAATCAAGGCTGGATGTGGCTCATTGTAGCTGCAGTTGGGATTGGTGTTCTGTTTTTCGCTCTTTCCGGCTTAACAAATGAAGTTTCTAATATGAACGAGTCCATTCAAGACCAAACAAAGGCGATTGAAGAACAAACACAAGTAACAGAATCGATCAAAGAAAGCATGGATAACCTCATTACGACAATTCAAGATGCTGTAAATAGATTAACAGGAGCGAATAGTTAACGTTTAACCAAAATTGATCGGAAAACAGGAGTGGCATTAGATGCTTGCTCCTGTTTTTTTCTATGAGTCGGCATGATACTGTCTAAATTTGGAACCTTTTCTGTCCAAACAAACCGATTTACTATCCACTCCCCCAAAAATCCCCACGCAAAAAAAAGAGCATGTTCATCCCCATGCTCTTGCTCCTTCTTCACTTCTATCTATTTATTTTTGAAAAAACACCGTAAATGTCAAAGCAAGTAACGTGAAAATTCCCGGGTTTCTAAGTGTGTTCGTCATTTGAATAACCTCCTGAATGTTCATCTCTTTTGATAACTTCATACTACCAAGCATCCAAAAAGCTGTAAGCATTCATGTCAGGTTATTTACCAATAAATCTGTATTCTAAATACAGGTTATAAAGTTCCTTACTCGACCACACTCATATCAAATCCCCGATCCGTTACATATCCCTCAATGGAATGCACGTTCAACCCTTCTGCTAGCGCCTCTGCTTCCGCTTTAAAATAATCATCGACATACTTGTAATCATCATACAAATAAGCGACTCGCGCTAAGCCCTCTCGTAAAAGCACTTCCTGCACATTCACACCATCTACAGTGAAGATATGACCAAGCAACCTATCATACCGGTCAAAATCAGCATTTTCATCGATCTCAATAACGACATACCCACTTCCCAATAATTCCTGAACACGCTCAGTGCTTTCTCTGCCATACAGCTGCTTCACATTCGTATCCTCTGGAGTATCTACTGCTAAAAATCTCACTCGTACAGAAGGACCAACCTCAGATAGCTCTTCAACTAAGTTGAGATCACTAACATAATCCACATTTACATCTTTAATACGAATGGTATCCCCATCTACTACTCTCTCAACGCTTGCCAAAATCCAATCACTCTCAAAAAATGCAGCATCATCGGCCACAATTTCTACTGGTAATTCACTTTCCACCGGTGCACAAGCACTAAGTAATAAAGCGAACGCCAAGAACAAGATCTTCCTTTTTAACATTTTCCTATCCCCTTTTAAATGAATGCCTGCTTTATTATATCAAACAAAAAAGGAGCTCTACACTAGTACTTAATTTTAAGTACTCATCAGAGCTCTCATCTTAGTATTTCTACATCACCGGTGAGCTTTTTCTATTGCTTGAGATAAAACTGCAACTTCCTCGACCTTCAATTTCCGTTTCAGCTTCTCTTCAAAATAAACCTTCATATTCTCCAAAATCGTCTTGTTAGTCATTTTCCTCACCTCACTGTCATCATAACAGCACCTTGTCTCGCAATCATCATGTATGGCATATAATTTACCTAATTTACAAAATCTACATACATCCTATCAAAAATCGACAAAACTCGGGTGATGTCAGGCACTCTCTAGGCAACAGCTACAAAAAATTGTAAAATAAAGTAGACTTATCATATCGACTCACATGGGGGATTTATATAATGAGGTACCATTTAGAATTAGTAAGGAGTTTAGTAGAACCAGATACAAAGGTTGACCAGTTATCGATTGCAGAAGAGATCCCTCTTAACCTAGGGAAAGTAGCATTCATCCTCTTCCTAGGGTTATCCGTCTCGATCGTACAAGCCTACTACGGCTTACATACGTCAGGCATTTCTCACGTCATTACTAATTATACCGCGAGCCAATTTGAGTTAGCCAAACTGATGATTGGACTAGGCGGAGTGATAGATGCTCTCGTATCACCCCTCGCCTACTTGATGTTTACAAGTGTATGGTTTTGGGTGTTCTTAGATGAAACACATTATCGACAAGCCTTTGTCGTATCAACTATTAGCATCTTCATTCTTACTATCGGAAACATAGCACTGCTGCCTTTTGAAGTTTGGCTCGGAGTTCAATCAGCTACGTCTCCCTTTGCTTTAGGTGTTCTTGCTCATTTGTGGACAACAAATGAATACTATATTCACTTTTTTGGGCAAATATCATTATTTTTCATAGCGGCAATGTTTTACCAAATCTATGCTTTTTCAAAAATTGCTTACACGAGGAAATGGTTCTTAATTGTTATAACCGTGTTAGTTCATCTCATCATGATTGTCACATCGGTATTTTTATTATTTCTTTCAAACTTTTTTAGCGTTGATTTGATGTAAAAGGGTGGTACAACTAGTGAAAAAATGGAAAGTGAATGTAATCGTTTTGGCTTGTGTCTTATTGATTTCAGTTAATGTCTATCTCATCGTCGGGAATGAAAATAAAATTCCACGCTTACAAATTGTTGATCAAATTCTATCACCAACTGAACGCGATCTCGTTGAATCGATAGAGAAACCAGGTATTATTTTATCTACAAATGAAGAGCATATTTATTTTAATGAAAATATCGGTTCGATGGGCGACCTTTATGTAGCAGAGGGACAAGAAGTTCATGTTGGAGATATTCTATTTACTTATGAAAACATTAAAATCGAATCTACCGAGCAAGAATTGCAGTCAAAAATTGATCAGATTGACTTGAAAACATCTCAGCTATCGGAAGAAATTTGGACCATTACATCCATCAAAAACAGGCTCGAACAACAAAATTATCAATTCGGTGATGAAGCAGAAGAAGAACTCACAGCATTTCAAAATCAACAAATAGACCAGTATGAAGTACAAATTTTGCAAAAGCAACACCAAATTGAAGCGCTCGAATTTGAAAGGGACATCCATCAACAATACCTCCTCGCGCTAAATAGCTTACAATATGAATTAGAGGTCACCAGTCCAGTAACGGGAATCATCAAAGAAGTGAACACCCAGCAAAACGCACCGCTACTGACCATTGTCTCTAGCACATTACTAGCCCAAGGCGAGCTAACACAGGCAGAGTCTCAAGAGATTCATGAAGGGTTGAGAGTTGAAATCACAGGACATAATCAAGAACCAATTAACGGGATCCTCTCGCGGATTTCCAACCTACCTAAAGAAGAACCATCACTTGATAAAGAAACTACCTACCCTTTTTACGTAGACTGGGATATGGAAGAGCCAGATGACGGAATAAAGGTTGGCTACCATGTGTACCTCAATATTATTCAAAATGAAATTCATAGCGCGATCACAATACCTGAGTCTAGCATTTTAGTAGAGAATGATGAATATTCGATTTTCGTTATAGAAGACGGCCTTCTCGAACAACGCCATATTGAACTAGGGATGTCGAAAAATAACCATCAACAAGTAACGAGAGGGGTTGTGTTACGAGACCGGCTTGTAGCAAATTCTACTGGCATGTTGGATAACAACCCATTTGTTACGAAATTAAAGGTACAAGAAATTGATGAAACGGCACAGTTAGCTTTTAGGAAGAAAACACTGTTAACTTTGATGTTACAGGGGTTTGTTCAATAGTGGTTTCCTACAAGTTGGAATCATAATAAAGTTTGCAATAGCTAAAAACCGCATGGGATGAAAGTCCCGTGCGGTTTTCCTATTCCTACTGATACTCCGTAATCCCATACCTCTTCCCATCTCCAACATTCCCGTTCACGTAAAAATCTAGGTCATGCATAATTTTATGAGCTAGTCGTACCCCTTCTACATCACTTCCATCTAATGCTTTCTGAATGGCTTGGATCGTTCTTTGTGCATCTTTACGTCGAGCATCGTTCGTTTCTATCTCTAACATCGTTTCAAGATCTTCAACAATTCCTTCAAGCCGAGGTTCATTACGCCCCCAAGAAAACCCACGGTATCGATTCCACCCTACTAAACTGTTTAACTCAGCATGTACATCTGCAATGATCTCTCCTGAAGCGACCTCAGATTGCTCAGCTTCACTAGACAGATCTGTCTCCTCGACCTCTTCTTCATGACTAACTGTAATCACCTCTACAACTTCTTCCTCTTCAAGATATTCCTCAATAGTCTCCTCACCTTGAATAACTGAATACCAATTTACTGCAATAACAACACCGAACAGTGCAATTAAGGAATAAACTAAAATAAACGCAACCTTTTTACTTTTCATCATTATCTCCTTCCGTTCTCTCAACTAACTTACTTTTTCTCTCTAGCTATCTCTTCGACAACCTCTTGATTAGAAAGGGGTTGGCTAAAGTCAATAAATTCTACTGGCAATGGTTCATTTAATACTTCGTTGAGAATAAATAGTTCACGCGCAGCCTGGTAATAGTAAGAATACTCATATTGGGAAATTACTTGATCTTGTTCAGCAAGGATTTCTAAATCATTACGAATTCTGCTTAAAAATTGATGAAGGGAACTAACATCCTCATCCAACGCTAGTCTCAACGTATCATAAATTATATAATTTTTTTCTCTTGAATCTCTTGATAATTGATAACTTATTTGTCGATAGTCTTTGATTGAGCCTGCCTCAGCCAATGCTTCCGCCTCATCAATCTCCTCAATCTGCGTAGGTTTTGATGAAAACCCATCTTGTTGTAAATAAAAAGACGATGCAAGCACATACAAATCATCTAAAATAAGTTGCTTTTTTTGCGTTATTTTTGTCTCATAGAATTGATCATAAATCCTTCTATACACTGAACCATACTCTACAAAAATCGTCTCCTCACCTCTTTTGTATAAGCCAGAACGTCCTATATTCTCATCATACTTTAAAAGAGTGTAAACATCCTCCTTTTGGAACTCATCCATTTTCTCACTCGCTAAACTTAATCTCTCTCTAAAGTCTTCATTTTCATTAAATTGAGCCAGCAAAACAAACGGGTCATCATGAATAACCTCCTGAATGTGTTCGGGCAAAACCAAAAACTCATTCTCATACGAAGCATCTAATGTTGGCGCCTCTTCTAAAAATCTAATTTCACCCTCACTCCAGTACCATGTTTTTCCTGAGAGTGCATTTGTACGAAACTCTAAGTCTTGCATAAACCGTTGTTGCAACAATTCGTTCTCTTCTATTTCATTTTGTAAGTAAGGATCGGGGATGGCTGAAAGCTCTGTGATCAAACCATCTTCAATCGCCAAGCGCTCAAACTCATCTCCCTTTAAGAAAAACAAAGCTCCCGCTGTTACCATCACGAAACAGAATAAAGTCATAGATAATACCGGTTTTACATCCCAAAAGACAAAGGGCCTTCTACTTTTTTTCCTCTTTAGCTTAATCTCCGCTATCATTTTTTCTTGATCGAGCGAATGCTGATTGAACACATGCTTCTCTAACCCTTTCTTAACATGCTTGAATTGGTCAGCCAAGCCAATCGCCTCCCTTCAATCGCCGTTTTAACCGCTCTCTTCCTCTTTGTAACCTCGTCTTCACTGTACTTACACTTATTTGTAAAAACGTGCCTATCTCCTCTGTTGACAGCTCTTCATAATAATATAAAATCATGATTTCTCGATACTTTACTGGCAGATGGAGTACTTGCTTTGCCATTTCTTTTTCCTGATTTACTTGTAAAAAAGTATGTTCAGAGGACTCGATTACTGCTTTTCCGTTGATGATTTGGCCAACCAAATCTGTAAGAAACGTTGATTGAAAGTACTTTTTCCGAAGTAAATCTTTACAATGATTAGCTGTAATTTGATAAATCCATGTTTTCAAGCTAGAATCTTTGCGAAATTGGTGCAAATGTTGAAACACTTTAATAAACACATCTTGCGCAACATCTTCAGCAATGCCCCAATCCTTCACATATGTATAAGCAAAATTTGTAACTTGTTTCCCGTATGTATGAATGATCACTTCCAACAGATCTTCTTTTTCTTTCTCTGTCATTCGGGACAAATCTCCTATTGGTGCTAACAAGTCACTCAACTAACCACCCCCTCTAGAGACCAGACCACTTCCTTTGACGTATATTGTAAGAGTTTGGATTCACTTTTCTTGAAATTTCTTCAAAAAATAAAAGCCTTTTGACAAGGCTTTTGAAATTCGTATATTTATTTAAGTTTATACTTTTCCTTCAATGAATCTGGAGCCATTTTCACCATGCGTTCAAAGATAAATGTCGCAATAACAATGTCATCTAGAATCCCAAAAAACAGGATAAAGTCCGGAATGAGGTCAATTGGAAAAAGAGCATATCCGATGATCAACAGCACTCCAATCCACTTTTTACTAACAGAAACCTCTTTCGATAAAAAATAATCTTTCAGAAAAGGAGCAAACCTCCACACTTTAAAAATAAATGTTAATCTTTTTAGCACTTTTCGCAACTATCTCACCCACTTTCTATCTCTATAACTAGGTTATCATAAAACCTACCTTCTTTTAATAAGGCTGTTTTCGTAAAGATTGTTGCTGTGAAGAAATGTGTTTTCTCGTAGTGAAATGGAGCGGAAGTCACTCGACTCCTGCGGGATGCAGAGGTAGGGGCGAGACCCCACAGGCGTAGCCGAGGAGGCTCGGCACCTCCCCGCGGAAAGCGAGTGGCTGGAGCGCAATGGAACGAACATGTGAAGGACACGTAACCCATAAAAACAACAAAGTATGTGAAAACAGCATTTTAAAAAAAGCAAGAGCATGATTCATCAGCTCTTGCTAAAAAGGCTTCTTACCGTACCGACTTCGCCCCTAAATAACGTGGTTTCCAATACGAATTATTCATATCTGCTATCGTAACACCCGTACTTGATCCGGCGTGAATAAATTGATTGTTGCCAATGTAAATACCAGCATGAGAAGCTCCTGGACTGATTGTTTCAAAGAATACTAGATCGCCTTTTTGAGGAGCTGAAACCGGCTTTGTCGCACTCCAAATCATTGCAACCGTTCTAGGCAATGTAATCCCTTGACTATTATAGACATAATTCAAGAAGCCAGAGCAGTCAAACCCTGAAGGAGTACTCCCACCCCATACATAAGGAACTCCTATATATTTTCTAGCTTCAGCAATTAAGGAATCGGCATTAAATGTTTTAGCAGGAGCTGCTTCCTGACCATTAGCTGATAATCGTAACACTTGTCCTACATGAATCGTATCTGATGTTAGGTTGTTAAACGATCTAAGCTGCTGAACAGTTAAACCGTTAGCTGTTGCAATTTTCCATAGTGTATCACCTGATTGTACTGTATAGGTAGTTGATGAAGCAGGTGCAGGTGCAGGTGTAGATGGAATCGGCGTTACTGTTGTACCAGATACCTTCAAAACTTGTCCAACTCTAATTAAATCGGTTGTTAAATTATTCAAAGACTTCAGTTCATGTACTGTTGTATTATGAGCTCTAGCGATGACAGAAAGACTGTCACCTGATTTCACTGTATAAGTGGTCGTTTGAGGAGTAGTTGTTCGCTGATCCGTTAAAAATAACTGCTGCCCGACATGAATCGTTGATGATGATAAGTTGTTGTATTGCATTAACTGATCAACAGTGAGGTTATTAGTCGTTGCTATTCTCCAAAGCGAATCACCAGATTGGACATTATATGTTAATCCACTAGCTGATGCGTGATCAGATAAACCGAAAGTAAAAAACCCAAACATAGCAGCAGTGATAACGTATTTTTTCAATGAACAACACACTCCTAAAGGTAGATTTGTCTGCTTTCTTTCAACGAGACTCATCATAACGCGATTAGAGAGGGAGAGGTACCCCTATTTATTTGGGTTCTATCCATAATTTTACCAAGTAAATGATTGTCAACCTCCATAATTTATTATTTTCCAATTAATTTACATATTCGGCATTTGATAAGAGATACTTATAAACACACTAACGTTTAGGAGGACAAAATGAGACAAAGGCATAAACAGATTGCATTAATCCTAATTATTTTATTACTTAATCTTTACCTCCGAACATGGAAGGATCTCTCGAAATACTACAAAAGCATGCTGTACACAAGCTTTATTAATGCTCTTTATTATTATATTTTTAAAAGAAATCTTCTTTGGGAATTCACACCTGGAGATATGAACTGGAGGTTTTTAAGAAAAATACATACGTTTTTTCTCTCTCCTGTTTTAGTGCTCCTATTCTTATCACGATTTCCCAGATCGTTTATAAATCAGGTCATCTATACGGTGAAGTGGGTATTAGCATCTAGTTTCGCTGAGTATATTTTAGCGGAGAAAAAAATGATTCGATTTAAATACGGTTGGAATATCATTTGGTCAGGGCTGATCTATTTACAGATGTATTTATTTAGTTATTTCTTTCTAAAAAAACCTGTAATTATCTGGGTGCTATCACTCTTTTCTGTACTGTTTTATATGACAACATTTAAGGTTCCCGTAACTGAGCGGTTATTGAGAGGTCCTTATTTTTTATTTATCAGGAAGAAAAAGTACCCCCTCATGGATAATTTCAAAACATGTATTTATCCATACTATTCTTATCTATTACAGGAATTAAAACGAAAGCCTTGTTAACCCTTTTGAAATACGGGATATCATCTTTATACAAGTTTCAACATATAACGACGAAAGTAGAATAATCCATACTAAATTGTTATGTAAGGGGGAGGTGTATGAATCACTATATTAATGTTGGCACAAACATAGAAACCTTTATCCTATTGGGGATCATTATCATTGGAGTCATTGGATTAATTCTATTTTTTATATTAGATTGGAAACGGTACGGGTTGTTGTTTTTACTAAGTGCCAGTGTGGGAAATATTTTATGCTTATTATTTGTGAAACTGGGATTTTACTCATATCCTTACCGTCTATTTCCGAAACTTGCAACCATGCCTATAACCGCTATAACAGCTAGTTTTCCGTTACTTGTGTTGATTTGTGTTAGGTACAGTCCAAAACTTTGGATGTGGAAAATCCCCTTTTATTGGACCGTTATTCATATAGGAGTTTTTTTTGAAGCCCTCCTTTTAACAAACACCCGTATTATTGAATTCAATTTTAAATGGAATCTTTGGGACTCTTATACATGGTGGTGGATTTATTTCTTACTTTTTGAATGGATTGGTGGAAAAATTATACCCGAACATTTACGAAAACCAATAAGCATTCAAAATTTACAGTACGGTAAAATAGGATGGTTTCTTATCCATTTCATACTGATTATTACTATTTTTCTTGCTGGTTACTACTTGGGTACTTTAAAGTAAAGACGAAATATAAAAGCGCAAATGGGCTCATTTGACTCCATTGCGCTTTCTAAGGTTTTTATACTTCAAATTTATAACCGACGCCCCAAACCGTACGGAGCACATCACAACCTGTTGTTTTGAATTTATTTCTAATCTTCTTTACATGAGCATCAACAATTCGAATATCACCTAAAAAGTCGTATCCCCAAACATGTTCAAGTAATGTCTCACGTGTGTATACATTCCCGGGGGTCTTTGCTAATTGTACTAGTAAATCAAATTCCTTTGGCCGTAAAGTCACTTTCTCACCTTTATAGATCACTTCTCTTCGATCCACATCAATCTTAAACTCACCATAATCATATGTGTAGCTTTGTTCTTTGACATTTTCGTTGCTTGAAGGTTCCACTCTTCTTAAAATCGCCTTAATCCTAGCAACCAATTCTCTTGGACTAAATGGCTTGATTATGTAATCATCAGCTCCTAGCTCCAAACCAAGAACTCGATCCAATTCATCCCCGCTTGCGGTTAACATAATAATCGGGACATTAGAAACTTTTCTAATTTCACGACAAACATCATACCCATCCATTTCAGGCATCAAAATATCGAGTATGACCATGTCGAATTGTTTTTCTAAAGCTAAATCCAGTGCATCTCTGCCATTCTCAGCCTCAACTACGTTATATTTTTGCTTTTTTAAATAATGATCAATAATTCCTCTAATATTATCATCATCATCCGCTACCAAAACATTTAGCAAATAAAACCTCTCCTTTAATTCCTCTTATTCTATTGGAATCTTGCTAAGAAGCTTTTACACATATACAAGGTAGCATTAACAATTAACACGTTTCAAGGGACATAAGTTTGAAACTCAGTCCTATCTTCTTTCCAATTTAAGAAAGGGGATGCCTCAAAAGGTCTATGTTTGTAGGCCACTGAAAAAGGTCAAAACCGTACCTTTTTCAGTGGCCTCCTATGTTTGACCTTTTGAGACACCCCCGAAGCAATGGGCGGAGTCGCTACATCTTTTAAAAGCCTTGAGAGGAGTGGGTTTCTCCTCACAAGGCACGTAACGAACGGAGCCATTGCCGTCTCTGTTCCAGACTTTTAGGACAGTCCCTCTTTTAGTCTCGCCTATTTTAAGAAAGAAAGGAAGTTTGTATAAGCCGTTTTCAGTCTCTCATAATAGCCAAACAACTTATCAAATGTACCTTCATATTGCACGTTAGCATTTGCTTCTGCCTCCGAGCCAAGCTCGACTCCGGCATTAGCATCCGTTGGTTCTTCATCTTCTGTTGTACCTTCATCAATTACTGAATCAATCTCTTCTGTTCCTTCTTCTACTTCTGTTGCCTCTTCCTCGATTACTGGCTCTACCTCTTCGATTCCTTCCTCGACTTCTAGTGCCTCTTCATCAATTACTGGTGTTACCTCTTCGATTCCTTCTTCTACTTCTAGTGCCTCTTCATCGATTACTGGCTCTACCTCTTCGATTCCTTCCTCGACTTCAAGTGCCTCTTCATCGATTACTGGTGTTACCTCTTCGATTCCTTCTTCTACTTCTAGTGCCTCTTCATCGATTACTGGTGTTACTTCTTCGACTCCTTCCTCGACTTCTAGTGCCTCTTCATCAATTACTGGTGTTACCTCTTCGATTCCTTCTTCTACTTCTAGTGCCTCTTCATCGATTACTGTTGTTACTTCTTCTACTTCTTCAATCACTGGTTCTAGCTCTATGTTTTGAAGGTGGTTCTTGATGTATTGACCTTTATATTGAATTAACTGATCGTAATGATTGAAAATAGTTTGATAGTTTTCGTAGATAGCATTTTCAACATCATGTTTTATTAGGCCCTCATCAATGTTTTCAATAACCTCTTCCTCTACTACCTCAACATCCGATTCTTCTTCAATAACATCTTCATCAACAGACTTATCCTCTTCTACAACATCTGCTTCTTCAATTGTTTCCTCTTCTGTTCCTTCTTCTTCCACAACGTCTGCTTCTTCAGTTGCTTCCTCTTCGCTTCCGTCTTCCTCTACGACATCTGTCTCTTCACTTGCTTCCTCTTCGCTTCCGTCCTCTTTTACAACATCTGCTTCTTCAATTTCATCATCTTCTGTTCCTTCTTCCACAACATCTACTTCTTCTGTTGCTTCCTCTTCTGTTCCTTCTTCTTCCACAACGTCTGCTTCTTCACTTGCTTCCTCTTCGCTTCCGTCTTCTTCTACAACATCTGCTTCTTCAACTTCGTCTTCCTCATCAGACGATTCATCTATGCTGTCATCTTCATTATTTTCATCTTCTGTGTCATTATCATTATCTAAGCCATCTTCCGAATGCTCGTTAAGCAAATCCTCTAATACTTCATAATTACCTTTTGCAACCTCTCGCATGATCTTTCCTTTTTCAGGCGATCCTGAAATGCTTTTGGCTACTTCTGAAACGATTTCACCATGGTTTTTTTCGTTATTTCCTAATTCCGATGCGGAAACAGGTGCACCCGCAGCAGCAAATGCACTTGCCACCATCGCTGTAGATAACACAAAAGGTACTACTTTTTTAGATTTTTTTCTCCTTTTCAATTGCATATCTTTCTTTTTCACCATGTTTCTTCCTCCCTTAATGCGTAAGATTGTTTTTTAGGTGGGCTAGCTATTACGTTCCAGACGTTCATACTGTATTGTCGAAACGAATAAGTCGCTCCCTCCTTTTGTCATTTTTTGCAGTATCTTTAACTGCTTGTCCTACACTTTACAGAAGAAATATAACTAATCTATGAACTTTATTAGATAGAATTTAGACCTTTTTATGAACTCTCGACACATTTTTTAAGAATACATATTTAAAAATAGGGGAAACTTCCTATATTCAATTTCAACAAGGAGGCGATCTATATGAAAACATGGGCCGTGCAACTGGGCGAAGAGATTATAAAAGAATATAACATCCCTTTTAAAGGAATTATTGTTGAGTCTGAAGAAAAGCCTAGCGGCAGTCAGATTAACCAGTATTTAAAAGAGCAACATTTCCCTGAAAAAGAGGATGTATTCTACGATTTGATCACAGACATTACGGAGATCAATTTATAACTAAGGTGCCTCCCATTGATTCCATCCAATTTACACAGTTATCTGTTCAAACTGTCCCATCACCTAAAAAAAAAGGTGTTTCAAAAGGTCAAAAAAAGACCTTTGAGACACCACCTCTCTTCTATCATCTCTGCTTCCTAATCTGCCCAATCCCAAGCTCCGCAGCTTCTTTATACAAAGCTTTCAAAAAGCTAATGACCATTAATGCCATAATAACGGAAAATGGCAGTGCTGCTGCAATCATCGTATTCTGCAACGCTTGAAGTCCGCCTGTATATAATAGGACAAGAGCTGTAGCAGAAAGCATCGCTCCCCAAATCAACTTGATCCGAGTACCTGGGGTATGAGAGCCGTTTGTTGTCATCATCCCTAACACATATGTTCCTGAATCGGCTGAGGTAATAAAAAATGTACTGATCAGTATCATCGCTAAAATTGATGCCAAAAATCCTAATGGAAAATAGGAGAACACTGCGAACAAGGACTCTTCTACCGCTAGTTCTGAAATAGCTGCGATTCCGTCATGCTCGAGCATAATTGCTGTACCGCCAAATGTTGAAAACCATAAAAATCCAACAAGTGACGGAACGAACAAAACCCCAAAGACAAACTCTCGAATCGAGCGCCCTTTTGAAACACGCGCAATAAAAATTCCAACAAAAGGCGACCAAGCAATCCACCAAGCCCAAAAGAAAACCGTCCAACCATCAATCCATGCACGCAAATCCGGATCTGAGGGGGAAATTCGAAAACTCATCGCCGGCAAATTTTGAAGATAAGTTCCAATAGAATGGGTGAATAACTCTAATATAAATAAAGTAGGTCCAACAATAAACATCATTAAAAATATGAGTACCGCAAGCCCCATGTTCACATTACTTAAAATCTTGATCCCCTTTTTTAAGCCAGTCCATGCTGAAATCATAAATAAGACCGTCACAACTAAGATGATGATAAATTGAACAAGAATATTAACCGGAATGTTAAATAGAAATGACAATCCACCATTAATCTGTACTGCACCAAATCCCAGTGTCGTTGCTACACCGCTAACCGTAGCAAGCACGGCAATCACATCAATCACTTTTCCTGTAATGCCATTCACATTGTCACCAAAAATCGGCTTTAACGTGGCACTAATTAACCCACGCTCTCCGTGCCTGAAATTAAAATAAGCTAAAACTAATGCAACGATCCCGTAAATTGCCCACGCATGCAATCCCCAATGAAAATAAGTAAACCGCATCGCATCTCGTATTGCCACCTCTGTTCCAACTTGTCCTGTTGGAGAATCTACAGCATAATGACTTATCGGTTCTGCCGCACCCCAGAACACAAGCCCAATCCCCATCCCAGCACTAAACAGCATCGCAAACCAAGTAGGTCTTGAAAATTCCGGCTTACTGTCCTGTTTCCCCAATTTAATTCTCCCCACTGGGCTTATTAAAAAGAACAAACAGACAATCGTGAACAACGTTACGACAATGAGATAATACCACCCAAACGCTTCGGTTATAAAAACTTGAACATTAGCTGTAACTTGTTCTAAAGCATCAGGAACCAGTACCCCAATAAGAACAAGGACTAAAAGTATGGAAACTGAAACATAAAAAACACCCATCTCTTTTTTCACCTTACGTTCTCCCTTCTAAAAAACGACTTAATGACTGCGTAAGATACTGAAGGTAGTTTTCTCCATACCTTATAACATCATTCATTCAATTAATCCAAAATATAGAAAAGAAGCGGGGATTCCGCTTCTCTTCCTTAGAAATTATCTACTTTCATGTGTTGGAATTTTGATTTACTGTCCAATTATTGATTTATACTGTCCAAACGTACGACTTTTTCTGTCCGAACCCCCACAACGTGTAAAAAGGAGGGCACTAAAAAGCCTGCTATCACCAAAGCAATAGCAGGCTTCCGTCATTATCAACATACCTTTTACTCGACACCAAACGCATACCGCGTACGCGTCTCATACCGCTCTCCTGCCCGTAGTACCGGCGAAGGAAAATGTGGCTGATTAATTGAATCTGGTGCTCCTTGCGTTTCCAAGCATAGTCCTAAATACTTTCGTGCTTGAACACCTTTCACTTCATAATTATCCTCAATCTGAGTGCCTGTGTACAAAACAACACAAGGCTCATCCGTCTCGATAACGAGCACACGACCACTCTTGTCATCTTTTAACTTAATCTCTTTATTATTATTGGCATTTAACATAAACGGATGATCATAGCCTCTCCCAGCCAAGATATTTTGCTCATATTCCGACACAGCACCATCACTAATTTTTCTTCCATTTCTAAAGTCAAATGGTGTATCATCGACACGGAGCTTTTCACCCGTTGGCATAAGATCCGGCTTAAGCTCTAGAAACTCACTACTATTAATTGTAAGTGTATGGTCTAGAATATCTTCTTTCAAATCGCCGCTTAAATTAAAATACGTATGATTCGTTAAGTTCACAATCGTTGTTTGATCACTTGTTGCTGAATAATCTATAAGAAGCTCATTCTCCTCTGTCAGCGTATATGTGACACTCACATCGAGATTTCCTGGATACCCTTCTTCGCCGTCCTTACTTAAGTAGCTGAATGTCACTCCCACTCGATCTTCAGCTTCAAATGTCTCAGCCTCCCAAATCACATGGCTAAACCCTTCGTTCCCTCCATGTAAATGATTTTCCCCGTCATTTTTCAGCAAACGATAGCTCTTTCCGTCTAATTCAAACTCTGCACCACTTATTCTTCCTGCAAAACGACCGACAATTGCTCCAAAATAAGGAGAGTGATGCTCATAGTCTTCAACATTATCAAATCCTAGCACAACATCCTCTACTTTTCCTTCGCAGTCTGGCGTTAAAAGTCTTGTGATAATTCCTCCATAGTTTAGACACGTCATCTCCATTCCTTTGCTGTTACGAAGAATAAAGGATGTTACCTCTTTCCCATTTAACTTACCAAAAAACTCTTTCATCACTCTCATAAAAAAACTCCTCCCAAATAATTAAATTAATTAATTTAATTTATTATCAACTTAAAAAAAGGCGGCCTGCTCCCACAAGCCGCTAATCATACTAATTTACCCCGCCAGGCATAAAGACTTTGTTGATAATCAGTGCAACCGCGCCTAAGACCATACCCTTTTTACCAAGCTTTGAACAAACCACTTTAATATCCTCAGATGAGTTCGTTAAGATATATTGATTCACCATTTGCTGAAGCGAATCAATGACGAGATTATCTTCCCCTTCAAATATTTGACCTTCTAATATAATTCTAGATGGTTTAAGAATATTGATCATGTTCGCCGTTGCAATTCCAAGCGATTTACCTGTATCTTCTAAAATCGTTCTCGCTAGCTGGTCACCCTCTTTGGCTGCTTTAAACACCAACTCAGTTGATAAAATACACTTATCCCCATTCGTCCAGTCCACCAAGACCGTCTCCGTGCCTGACTCGATTGCCTCTTGCGCACGTTCTAAAATAGACGTTTCTGAAGCACATGCTTCCAAACACCCTCTGTTCCCGCAGCGGCATAATGGTCCGTTAACATCTACAATCGTATGCCCAATTTCTCCTGCTGTATTAAATGAACTTCGATACACTTCATTATTAATAAAAATGCCAGAACCAACCCCGCGGCCGACACTTAAACAGAGAAAATCAGAAACGCCTTGCCCTTGGCCAAACCAGTTTTCTGCAATGACTAAAGCCCGGACGTCATTCTCTACCATAACGGGAATGTTAAATTCATTTTCTAGTTCATCCTTTAATGGGACGTCACGAAGCTGCAGGTGAGGCGAGAAAATCGCCACTCCCTTATCTGGATTCACCAACCCATGCATAGCTACACCTAACCCAAGAATGTATTTCTTATCTACCTCATGTTCTGTGAGTACATAATGGATGCTTTCTTTGACCATAGAAAGAAACTCACTCTTTGTCGGTAAAGTTGTTATTTTTTGAACGTAATCAAATGTGATTTTCCCATCAAGCGTTGCAGTGACGACCCGAATCACTTCTCCTGCCGCATAGACTCCGATCACAAAATAAGCAGAGGAATTAATACTTAGCATGATCGGTCGTCTGCCACCGACGTTTGATTTACTGGCCTCTTGTTCAATAATGAGATTTTTTTCTACCAGCTCATTCACTAGCCCTCCAACGGTAGGCGGGGTTAATTTCGTAATTTTGGCAATTTCCGCTCTCGAAATTGGGCCTTTTAAACGTATTAAATTTAGTATTGTTGATTGATTAAGTGACTTCATCCCTTCGAAACTACCTGTTTTATAAACCATATCCATCCGCCTTCAATTTAGATTCACATTTGAACTATTTCTTCCGACTCATTAATTAAATTGTTTAATTAACTTAAGTATCATATATTACATAAGGTTGGTCAATAAGTTAGCCTGCTAAAACCATAACTTTCTACCAGCTTAATCGTTAAAAACAGGTGCTTTCTGAGGCTCACTGCTTGGGATTGAGCCTTCAATTGTCGGCCAGCCATCTTCCCAAATAATTGGATCAATCATTAACGGTCGTCTCGTCGCTCCGAGTGGCAAATAAGGTTTGTCACGTTCAATTGCATGGTATACAATCCAATCCGTACCTTCATCATCAGTAACGATGGCATTGTGTCCTGGACCAACAAACACTGACTCACTATCTTCTGCTGGCTCACCTTTTAAAATAAGTGTTCCTTCCGAATCAAGGAGATCGTTTCCGTCCTTATCGAGATAAGGTCCTTCGATTGATTCAGCTCTTCCGACAGCGACTCGATATTTACTATTCAACCCTTCACAACATGAACCAAGTGATGCAAAAAAGTAAAAGTACCCATCTCGCTCAATAATATAAGGGGCTTCAAAGGCATTCCCTGCTACTCTAAACTTTTCCCCTGTTACTTCAAGTCCATCCTCACTTAGCTCAACCCCATAAATACCATGGAAGCTGCCCCAAAATAGATAGTTCTTCCCGTCATGCTCGTAAAACATTGGGTCAATCGAATTTCGAACATCGATTTCTGAACTTGTAAATAATTTTCCAAGATCCTCAAACGGTCCTTCTGGGTTCTCAGAAATTGCAATCCCGATTCCAGGGTCTGGGTCCCCCCACGTTGAAACAGCATAATATATATAATACTTATCATTGCGATGAACAATATCAGGCGCCCATAAGAAGCCCTGGTCCTTCCACTCCGGCTTCGCTTCTAGTGCCTCTCCGACATACTCCCACTCGACTAAATCCTTTGATCTTATGATCGGAATCAAAGGTTGACCTCGTTCATCTCCAAAATGATCCTCTGTCCCGTACACATAAAAGTATCCATCGTGCGCATGAACAATCGAAGGATCGGCAATAACCGGTTCAAATACTGGATTTTGAAATGTTTTTTCTTCTTTAGATTGGCAGCCTGTCATGAGTAAACCTCCAAGTACAAATAATAAAAACCACTTTTTCATTATAGTACCCCTTCCCTCTGTTATAAAGAAACGCCCTGCAGATAGTACGAAAAAGGACGTTTTTCCCTTTTTCGTACTATCATTGCACAAGGCGCTTGATTGTCATTATTTTTGATCATTAATCTCTTTGATTTTAGCTAAGTCGCACTTCGGTTCGCGGTTGTACGTTAACAGCCCATTAATTTCTTGTTCAACATCGGTTAACTGCGTATAGCAAAACCCTTGTAAAATATCAGAATGATAGATTGCCTCGGTAACTTTGCGGTATTCCTCAATCAGGTCCTCACTTGACTTAACCGATGAATAGCCCCAGCCATCTTGCTCATCCACTTGATAGGCAATTCCGCCATATTCTGTAATAAGAATTGGCTCCCCGCGGTATTCATAGCCTTCTGCGTAGATGACTCGGTTTGCCGGTTCTGTATTGATCGCACTCTCAACCGTTTCATATGATTTTTTAATATGCTCAGCAGAGTTATAGTTATGGATTCCACAAATATCAGAAATCGTGTGCTCCCATCCTTCATTTGAAAGAACAGGACGTGTCGTATCAATCGATTTTGTTAAATAGTACATTGATGTTGCGTGATCTTGCTGTTGTTTTTCATAAGCAACACGCGAGATTCCCCAACTTTCGTTTAGAGGCACCCAAACGATTAAACTTGGATGGTTGTAATCACGTTTGACAACATCGACCCACTCCGTCACCATTCGGCGGACGGCTTCTTCACTATACTCCGAACAGTTCGCCATCTCGCCCCAAACTAAAAATCCTAGTTTATCAGCCCAGTATAAATAACGTGGATCTTCGACTTTTTGGTGCTTTCTCGCGCCGTTAAAGCCCATTTCCTTTGATACGATGATATCCTTCTTTAGATCATCATCTGTCGGAGCTGTTAATAACGCACCTGGGAAGTACCCTTGATCAAGCACGAGCTTTTGGAAGTAAGGCTTGTTGTTAAGCTTGAACTTTCCATTTTCAATCGAGACCTTTCTCATTCCAAAATACGTATCAACCGAGTCTAGCACTACACCTTCACTTACTAGCTTAATATTGACGTCAAATAAATTCGGATTTTCTGGCGTCCAATACCAGCCATCATCATGAACATTGCTTCGATCCGTAAAGCGATTGCGCAAATTATAGCTTCGTTTAATATATGATTCTAGTACTTTTGATTCTTCTTCTACAAGAACTTGATCACCAAAAGAGATCGTTGTTTTAATCGTCAATGACGTATCTTTTGGTACATCGTATTCGACAATAATATCTCCTCGATCAATATCCGGTGTAAAGCGTACGCCTTCAATTTTTTTCTCAGAAATTGGCTCAAGCCAAACCGGCTGCCAGATTCCTGTTGTTCTTGTATAAAAAATCGATGCAGATTGCTCATGCCAATATTGCTTCCCTCTTGGGATCGTCACATCTTCGGACGGGTCTTCCACTCGTACAACAATGTCATTTTCACCATCTTTGTTATAGTGTGGTGTGATATTTGCTGAGAACGGTGTATTTCCCCCTTCATGGAACGTCACAAGCTCCCCGTTAATATAAACCCAAGATTTATAGTCAACTGCTCCAAAGTGAAGAATCAACTCTTGATCTAACCAATCTTCACTTACTGTAAAGGTTCTGCGATACCAAACCACATCATGAAAGCTATGATCATTAATCCCGCTTTTCTCTGTTTGATAAGCAAATGGAACTACGATTTTCATTGATTGTGGAAATTCTTTATACCATTTCTCTTTTAAGCCACAGTTCTCGTCGTCAAAAGCAAAATCCCACTCACCATTTAAATTTAACCATTCCTGACGCACAAACTGAGGGCGTGGATATTCGTTTCGTATTGTACTCATGTTTATCTCTCCTTACTTAATACCAGATTGTGTAACACCTTTAATGAAATAGCGCTGTCCAATGATAAACACGATCACTGCTGGAATCGTTGCAATCGACGTTAACGCCATTAATTTTCCGTATGATGAAACGAAGCTTCCTTGCTGCATAACCGCGATCCCTGTAGCGATCGTTCTCATTTCTGGAGAACTTGTCGCAACGAGCGGCCATAAGAAATCGTTGTAAATCATCATGAAAGAGAAAATAGACAACGTCCATAAAATCGGTTTAGCCGAAGGAACGACAATACGAATAAAAATTTGCCATTTGTTCGCTCCGTCCAATTTCGCTGCTTCTTCAAGCTCTTTCGGGAATGTCTTAAAGAATTGATAAAGCAAGAACACTCCAAACGCATTAGCTGTATATGGCAAGATCAAAGCTGCATACGTATTTAAAAGTCCTAGATTGCTAAATTGCATGTACATTGGTAAAAACGTGATCACAAACGGAATCATTAACGTACTAACAAATAACGGGAAAAGGTACTTTTTAAATGGAACATCTAACCGCGCCAACCCGTAAGCTGCCATTGCATCAATTGAAACAATGATCATCGTTCCAACAAGACCAGCGAAAATCGAGTTAAACATCCATCTTATAACCGGAACATTCAAGCCTTCGCCTAATAACGTATATGTGTAATTTTCAATCGTAAAGTTTTGCGGAATCCAGTTTAATCCACCTGTTAATGCTTCAGTATCTGTTTTAAAAGAAGTGGAAAGCATCCAGAATAAAGGCATTAAGAAGAGGATCGCTATCACTACAGCTATACTAACTAGAAGGATTGATTTTTTCTTTTTGTCCATGCTCCCACTCCTTTCTTACCTTTTCGTTTGAACTTTCCTTCTTCACTTGCGCGGTTGATTCTAAATTGAATCACTGAAATCGTAATCATAATAAGTGCCATTAAAATCGCCATAGCCGAAGCTGATCCTAATTGACGCTGAGAAAAGGCTTCATTAACAATACTCATAAGTAAAACCTCTGTTTGATTCCCAGGGCCGCCCCTTGTCATTAAGTACGGCTGACCATACACATTAAATGACGCAATCGTTGATGTAATGAATACAAATAGCATCACAGGTCGAATCGTTGGCAATGTGATATGAATCAATTTCTTCCATGAACTAGCGCCATCAATTGAGGCTGATTCGTATAATTCTTCAGGAACTTCATTTAGCGCATTTATAAACAGAATCATATTAAATCCAATCGTCCACCAAAGCGTAGCAACGACAATCGAAATCCATGCATAAGGAATTCTTGTCAGCCACGGGATCGGGTCAAGACCTAATACACTCAAATATTCATTAATCAGACCAGAGTTTGTATCTAAAAGCCATAGCCATACAATCGCGATAACCGATACAGACACAACATATGGTATAAAGTAAACCGTTCTGAAAAATCCTTGCACTTTTTTCGGTAAGTTTGTCACTAAAAGCGCTAATAACAATCCAATGACAACTAATAATGGAACAGAAAAGATAACAAACTTAAATGTATTAAATAACCCATTAAAGAAAACAGAGTTAAGATGAGTACCAGGATCAAAAATAGCAATATAGTTTTGTAATCCTACGAAAGGTCGATCTTTCGAAAGCAAATCCCAACTATGAAAACTAATATATAATCCATAAATGATTGGAATTAAGAGAAAGCAAACAAACATCACAAAATAAGGTAAAACAAACAAGAACGAGGTCAATTTTGACAGTTTTGAGTTTTTCATCCAATCCCTCCTTTTCATTAATCTTTCGTATGTTTAAAAGGAAAGAGCAGGATAACCCTGCTCCCATTTTTAGTTAAGTCGTTGCTGAGCTCGATTTGTTGCTTCTTCCAAAGCTTCTCTCGGCTCTTTTTGTCCAAGAAGCACTTCATTAACCGCTTCCATTAGAGGGTCTGATAATTGTCCCCAGTTACGAACTCGAGGTGAGAATTGCGTGTAATCAAACTGCTTTGCCACCTCAGGCTGTTGCTTCATTTCTTGAAACTCAGCACTTTCATACACTGCTTTTGAAGCAGGTGCTTGGCCAGACTCAGCCCAAGCCATCCCATTTTCAGCTGTAAAACTTAAGAATTGCTTAATCGCTTCGTGCTTTTCTTCTCCTACTACTTCTGGAACAACAAAGTTATGGGAGTTTCCAAAAACAGCTTGCTGCTTTGTACCAAGCATAGGAACCGGTGCTACACCAAAGTTCATGCCTGAATCTTCCCATTGTTGTAACATCCATGGGCCGTTCATATGCATGGCATTTTTCCCTTGTAAGAATAGAGTAACTTCTCCATCTTGTTGAACATCAGAAGGTGATACACCATACTCAGTAATTAAAGAACGTTGGAACTCTAATGCTTCTACTACTTCTTCTGAATCATAAAGCACTTGACCTTCATCAAATAACTTACCGCCATTTTGATAGACGATTGTCGGCATAATAAATTGTTGTGGCCATAAAGTTGGTACAACATAACCATATTGACCATTGCCATCCGTTAACTTTTGCGCAAACTCTACGAACTCTTCACGATTTGTTGGTGGTACATCTGGATCTAGACCTGCTGCTTCAAATAGATCTTTGTTCCAATAGAACATTAACGGGTGAATATCTAGCGGAATCCCGTATAGTTCTCCATCAACCATCGCACCTTCTACTGCATTCTCGTTATAATCTTCTAGATTAACTGTTTCACCAGTAATATCATCTAAATTTTTCAAAAGGTCATTTTCCACATAAGTAAGAATTTGATTACCATGCATAACCATTAAATCAGGTACATTACGATTGTCGTTTAACGTTAAATCAATTGTCGTATAGTACTCAGACTGCGGAACCACTTGATAGTTTACAGAGAATTCATCTTGAGAGTCGTTAAATGCATTGACAATCTCCTGCATTTTCGGACCATCCGGACCGGAGAAAGGAACCCATAACGTGATCTGTTCTCCTCCTGCAGCACTTTTAGTATCTTCACCAGCTGTGCCTGAGCCCTCGTTATTACCACAAGCAACTAACCCTACTAATAAAAGAATGATCAATAACTTTCCACAAAAAAACCTTTTCATTACTATTCCCCCTTTATTTGAAGAACCAAATCAAATTAGTTAATTAATTTAATTTATAATCATAATATACCTATCTGCAAACGCTGTCAACTGGTTTTTAGCCTTGTATATACAGTATTTATCCCTAATACATCGTGCATTTAGGTCTAGTTCGTGAATTAATTAAATTAATTTAATATCAAAACCTATCTATTATTATATTTTTTTTATTCTATCTAGCTATAAAAATAATTGCAATTTACTCGGAAGATTTGAGGAAATTTTTTATTCACTGTCCAAAAACATGCTTTTTCTGTCCGAACACAAAAAAACCCACTATTTCCTAAAGGCAATAGCAGATTTTTTCATTTACAAGCAGAAATACTACCATTCTGCTATACTCCCATCCTTATGACGCCAAACTGGGTTCTTCCAATTATGCCCTTCTTTAGCTCTTTCTCGGACATATTCTTCATCAATTTCAATTCCTAGACCTGGTCCTGATGGGATTTTCACATACCCATCTTCGTAATCAAATACACTTCTGTCTTTAATATAATCAAGAATATCATTTTCTTTGTTGTAATGAATGCCTAAACTTTGTTCTTGAATAAAGGCATTATGCGATGTAGCGTCAACTTGCAAGCACGATGCTAATGCAATAGGACCTAAAGGACAGTGCGGTGCCAATGCAACATCATAAGCTTCAGCCATTGAGGCGATTTTTTTCGTTTCGGTAATTCCACCAGCATGTGACAAGTCTGGTTGAATAATATCAACATAGCCGTCTGCTAGAATGCCTTTAAAATCCCACCTTGAAAACATGCGCTCTCCCGTCGCAATAGGTATATGTGTACATTGAGCAATTTCCTTTAATGCTTCATTGTTTTCCGTTAAGACCGGTTCTTCGATGAACATCGGACGATAAGGCTCTAATTCTTTCGCTAAAATTTTCGCCATCGGTTTATGCACCCTGCCATGAAAGTCAATCCCAATGCCTACATCATTCCCTACTGCAGCCCTTACCGCTGCAATACGCTCTACAGTTTCGTCTATTTTCTTATAAGAATCGACATATTGAAGCTCTTCTGTTCCGTTCATTTTTACTGCGGTAAAGCCAGCTTCTACTACTTTCTTTGCAGCTATTCCAACATCGGACGGTCGGTCACCTCCGATCCATGAGTAGACACGAATCGAATCTCTGCATGCACCACCCATCAACTGATAGACAGGGGCATTATAAAATTTCCCTTTTATATCCCAAAGTGCTTGATCGATCCCAGCTAAAGCACTCATGAGAATAGGCCCACCTCTATAAAAGCCTGAACGGTATAGCATATTCCAATGATCTTCAATTCTTAGTGGATCCTTGCCGATCAGATACTCCATTAATTCCTCAACAGCAGCTTTTACTGTATGGGCCCTTCCTTCAACAACCGGCTCTCCCCATCCAACGATCCCTTCACTTGTCTCTATTTTTAAAAATAACCACCTAGGCGGTACCTGGAACAACTCGTATCCCACTATTTTCATCTTGGCGCTCCTCCTTCGATCATTTCAAAATAATTCTTCCCTAATTCCATTGCACCGTGAACGAGAGAAAGCTCTGCCTGACTGTCATCTGCTTCGATGATGTCTATTTCCCTATATTCCGTTTTCAATACGTGGACAAAAGCCCTTCTTAGAGGACTTGCTCCTCCGACAATCATCCAATCGATTTCATGTCTATCTTTTATGAACGAATCAAGTGCAGCGATATCACTTTGCAGCACTGCCCCGACATAGTAATTCGCCCGTTCATTTTCCGTTAGGTTGGAGGAAAGCTGTAATAATCGAATGTGAAAAAAACTTCTGGTTAAGCCTACTTTCTTGGCAGAACGAAATCCAGCTAACAATGAAGTAAGGTCAACAGTTTCTAGCAGTCTCTCACCCAATGAACTCGATAGAATCGTATTCGAACGAATAGCTTGGATTACTTCACCTCCTAATGTTGTGCAAGAAGATAGAAAAGATTGATTCTCATCGATTAATAAATACTTTGTATGGGATCCAGGTAATACCATAATCCCCTTCCCTTTAGGTGATAACTGCTTTAACAGCCCTAGAGCTTCTACTTCTTCACCGCGCATAACATCCATCTCATCTATGTCTTGTAAGGAATCAATAAAAAGCTCATTCGCTTGATTTTTCAAACCCGGGATGAACAGACAAGGGATTTGGAGAAACTCATTAGATTGGATCACTTTAGCGTTTTTTATGAAATCGTTTATTTTTGCTGGTGCAGTAATATGCGGAACTTCATAAAGACCTAAATTCGACGTGATCATACCTGAAGCCACTATAAATGTAACTTGTTTAGGCGTTAGTTGATTTTTATTAATAATCTCCTTAATCCCGCTATGAATCTCTCTTTTCAACCGGTCGTTACGGCCATCAATTGCAGAATTCCGCACCCCAACCTTTAGTTTTATAGCATCAACAACATGATAGTCATAAGAAACAAGTCGAATTCTAGTATTTGTCGTACCTGAATCGATTAATATTACATACACTGTCATTCACCACCCTTAAAAGAGCAGGTGTTATTTTTTCGCTCTACAAACCGCCTTGCCCGTTTTTCAATTTCAACAAAGTCTCGATCTCTTATTAACTGTGCGTTAACAAGCTGTCCTCCAATTCCGACGGCATGCCAGCCAGAATTCAAATAGTCTTCAGTGTTAGATTCCGAGATTCCACCAACAGCCATCAGCTTCAAAAACGGCAGCGGGACTAAAAGGTCCTTCGCAAAACAAGGGTCAAGTGACCGCACCGGAAAGACCTTTACCATTTGCGCTCCATACTCATACGCTTTTAGTGCTTCAGTCGGAGTCATCACACCTGGGATAACAGGGACTCCGTATCGATTGCCAGTTCGTATTGTCGCTTTATCTAAAGTAGGAGAAAGGAGAAAATTTGCCCCGGCAGAAATCGCAGACTGTGCAGTCTCTGAGTCTAGCACAGTTCCAGCACCTACAAGAAGATCAGGAAACAAGGATTTTATTCTCCCAATCGCCTCTAAAGCCCCAGGGGTATTCATAGTCACTTCAACAATTTGAATTCCCCCTTTGTATAAACTCGTCACAACTTGCTCAATCGAATTCGTATCTTCAATTCGTATAATTGCTATTAACTTTTCATCGATAATCTTTTGAATAGCTTCGCTCATTGTCCTCACCCTCACTAATTTGTTTTGACTCTCTCAGGTGATAACTTTTTTATCATCATCATTAAAACGTGTTCTGCCAAAGGTTGATCGCCAATATGTTCGATCAGCTTCATCGTAGTGGTAACGATTGAGCCTTTTCCATAATCCTGCTTGATCATAATCCCACCATTTTGACCTAACCAACCTTGAAAATATCCAGCAATTACTTCACATTGATGATCTAAACCCGGATTCCCAAACATATGGATCGTCCGATTGTTATTGCTTTTTTTGTAGTCTGCAAATGGAATGATGAAGTCTGGAAATAAACGTTCAAACTCCCACCCCATTTCCGTTTGAACAGGGAGACCCTCAAACCATGTTGTATCTAAATAGTTCATGGATGATGCCCTTGCCCAACTTTCTCCTAAATCTAATTTTCTAAATGTAAATTCTCCTTTTTTGCTTAAGGCATCTCCTTTTTCTGCTAAGAAGACAACTTTTCCACCATTACTTGCAAACCGAAGCATTTCTTCGTCTAAACGTTCCGTAAGCACGATATCCGCTTCTTCTTTACTAACGGCGAAGGATACAGGTAATGACTCAATAAGCTTTGTATCTACATGATGAAAAAATACAGACGGCCCTTCCTCTTTAACCAGAACTTTGTTGCTAATCGTTAATTCTTCCTCATTTTCAGCAATTTTTTTATTCCCTGACCATAATTCGAAATTAAGCTTGGAAAAAGTTGGTTCCTCCACTTCAGGTACCACTATAGACAGCGCATGTGGATAACGATTGTAAATAGCATCTGCCTTCATAACCATTTCTCCGCTAACTGCTTCTTTTACACCACCAACATCAAGCGACCATTTAACTGTAAAATTATTTAGATCATCCTGCTCATTGATAATATATACTTCACACTCTAGTACATCTTTCGACCAAACATTATGCTCCCCTACATCAACCATAATGCAGGTAGCTCCGTTGAATTGAATGAGCTTTTCAAAGCCAACCTTAGGTTCACGCAAGAAATCGATCCATCCATTTGTTTCCCATTCAATATCAGAGAACTCTGTAACGACATACCCTCCAATTTCGGGGCGTTTTCTCATTTCTTCAATAAGTGCTTTGACCGCTCGCAGCATCCGTTTTTGTGAAAGTTCTGCCAAACGATCAAAGTCGCCAATTGCTTTTGAAATGCCAAATCGTTCGAAATTCTCATATAGTGTATACGGCTTTTTGTAATCATCTTGATGAGTTTGCTCTCCTTGATTTGCAAACCACCAAGGTTCTTTTCCTTGATAGTATTCTTTTAACTTATTTACATTCGGAAGTCCCCAGACACCAAACTCCGAAATGATCTTAGGTTCGTTACCCGCGCTTTTACCAGCCACGAAATTCTTGTCAGCATTATTAATGATTAGATCATCCAAATCCTCTTCCCACTGATCTAACTGCTCTGGTAAAACAAAATATCGATGGTAGTCATTCACATCTGTTTTAACATGAGACCAGCCGCTATTGTCACAAATCAATCGACTCGGATCCCACCCTTTTACTTTTTCAAACAACTCAAGAACATGCGCTTGCTTCTCTTTATCAAACTCCAAATCCCACTCTAAACCCCATTCTTCGTTGTAAACTGACCAGATAATAATGGATGGATGGTTGTAATCGCGTTCAATCATTTCTTTCATTCCTGTTTCAAAGCGATTTCTTGCAATCTCTGTCCATTTCACATAGTTCGGGTGCTCTGCCCAAATTAACATCCCTAATCGATCAGCCCAATATAGGTATTCCGGCAATTCCACCTTGATATGTTTTCGCAATAAGTTAAAACCCATTTCTTTTGCAAGAGTGATTTCTTTTTTTATAAACTGTTGTGAAGGAGCACGGTAAATCGTGTCAGGGTAAAAAGCTTGATCTAATGCTCCTCGAATATAGAGAGGCTTATTATTTAAATATATCTTTCCATTCTTTTGCTCTACTTTTCTAAAACCGAAAGTCGTACGAAACTCTCCCTCTTCGCTACCTGCTTTCACCTTCAATTCCAGTTCATATAAATAGGGACTTTCAGGACTCCACTTGGCCATTTTCGGAACAGCTATTGTTTCTTTCAGACGAGTGAGATCTCCAGTTGATTGAAGAGAACTGCAAGAAAACGTCCCATCGTAGATTTCATCAGCTTCCCAAGTTGCCTCCCCTATGCTATGTGGGCGAATCACATAATCAATATTCCATGCCTGGTCTTGCTGGCCACTCATATCGATAGTTAAATCTAATGTTTCCTGATCAATATCTGGTGTAACAAATGCATTTGAAACAAACACACTTGAGCGTTCTTTCAAATAAACACCTTGCCAGATTCCACTCACTCTCGTGTACCAGCTACCTTGTTTCCCAATTGGTATTTCTCCATTATCAGCTGGGTCATATACACGCACGGTAAGCTTATTCGTTTCTTTCAGTAATCCGTCATCTATCTTGAAGCTAAATGGAGTGAACCCACCTTCATGGGTCCCAATATAAATCCCATTCCACCAAACTCGGCATTGGTAATCGACCGCTTCAAAATGTAAATAAAAGGTATTATCTCCTTTCTTATTGAGTTGAGGAATGGTTTTTTCATACCAGGCGGCACCACTATAATTTAAAAACCGATCATCTTGCTGCCAAATATGCGGAACGCGGACTTCTTCTGCCGATTCAATCCCTTCATTCCAACCTTCTTTTTCCCCTATATTTAAAGGATCTGTCCTAAAATTCCACTTACCTGATAAATCAATTTCCCTGTACATACCCTTGCCCCTTTCTGTTACTTAATACCTGTCATTGCAATACCTTGGATAATATGTTTCTGGAATAAGATAAAGACAATAATTGCAGGCACACTTGCTAACACATTTGCAGCCATAGGAATCATCAACTCAGCAGTATAGGCACTTTGGAATGTCGGAATGGCAACTGGCAATGTAAACATTGCTTCACTATTAACCGCAAGAAACGGCCAAAGGAAATCATTCCATGACATAATAAAAGTGAATATAGCTAAGGCCGCCATACTAGAGCGTGATAATGGCAAGAATATTTTCCAATAAATTGTAAAGATGCTTGCTCCATCTACTCTAGCCGCTTCCACCAGTTCATTTGGAACACCATCAAAGAATTGTTTTAAAATAAATACACCAAGCGGCGCTGCAAGATTAGGCAAAATGAGCGCACTATAACTATTAACTAAATTAAAATCAATCATAATTTGGAATAGTGGGACAATTAAAGCCTCAATTGGAACCATTAAACCAGCAATGATCACCCAAAAGATTACGTTACGCCCCTTAAACGTTAGACGAGATAGGGCAAAAGCCGCTAAAGACGTTAACATAATCGTTAATACCGTCGTAGTTGTTGCAACTAAGAAACTATTAAACGTCCATCTCCAAATTAGTGCATTGTTTACTACATAATCATAGTTCCCTAATGTGAAAGGAGGTTTAAATAACTGACTAATAACCGTAACCGGACTTCCACTAGGGGTGACCGAGGTAATAAACATCCACGCAATAGGAATCAACCAAACTGCTACAAATAAATAACTAAATAGATACAATAGCTTTCTACCTACTGTTGTCTTCTTCTTAATCGCAGCCATCTATTCTCCCCCCCCTATGAATTCTTTTTTCCTTGGAAAAATTTAAACTGAATAAACGCAAACAAGATCGTTATCACAAATAAGACATAGGACATCGATGAAGCCACACCCATATGTTGATCGACAAATGCTTTTTCATATATATATTGAACGAGTGGTCTAGTAGACGTGCCCGGTCCACCACCTGTCATTAAATAAGGCTGACCAAATAGTTTAAATGAATTAATTGTTTGTAATACAACGATCAATAAGATGACATTTTTCAAAGAAGGAACGGTAATAGAGAAAAAGCTTCTGATTGGTCCTGCTCCATCAATTTTTGCCGCCTCATAAAACTCTTGCGGAATCTCCTGCAGCCCAGCTAAAAAGAGAATCATATTGAAACCTACCGTCCACCACACGGTCGCGATTAAAATTGATACCCAGCCAAGGTTTTCATCATTTAACCAGAAGATTTCTTCAGTCACACCGAAATTTTGCAAAATTGAATTTAACAATCCTGTATACGGTTGAAAAATAAATACCCAGACACTTGCCATAACGGAAATAGATAAAATATACGGAAGGAAAAAGGCCGATCTTAAAAATGTAGTCCCTTTTAATCGACTATTTACAATCAATGCCATCAAAAGACCTAGTATAATTAAAGACGGTGTAGAGATTAGAACGAAGTAGATTGTGTTCCACAACGCTTCCCAAAAGTAGGAATCTTGTAACATCGTTTTATAATTATCTAACCCCACAAAGGTAGGCTCAACACCAAACTGCCATTCACTTAAACTAATTGACATCCCTTTTAAGATTGGATATATCATAAACAAACCATAAATTGTTAAGAAAGGGGCTAAAAATAGATAGGCTATTACAGTTTCTCCCTTTCCCCATTGCGTTCTCATAATCTGACCCTCCTTAAAAAAGGAGAGTGCCTACACTTGGCAGACACCCACTTTTTATAAATAAAGTATGCTATGTCTAGTTTGATAGAATGTTATTGATGTCTTGTTCAAGAATGTCTAGCGTTTCTTGAGCATTTGTTTGACCACTCATAAATGTAGAGATATGTCTAGCAATGGAATCGCTAATCCCTGTTGTCTTTGAAGATGACGGCATAAAGCTTACGTAATCCGTTAACTCAGCATAATCTTTACGATACGGCAACTCGTTAAATTCATTTGACTCAACAACACTAGTTTTACTTGGTACATGGCCAGCTTCTGCCCAAGAAGCAGAGTTTTCAGCTACCCAATCAGCAAACAACAAGCTTGCTACCTTCTTTTCTTCTGTTTGATTTTGATTTGCTGGAAGCACAAATGTATGAGAGTCACCCCATGTTGCTTGCTCTCCAAATAGTTGTGGAATTGGCAGTGCAACAAAGTTTAAAGATTCGTTGTTCTCTAAAGCCCCTGTCATCCAAACTCCATTAATATGAATTCCAGCTCTATTTGCAGTGAAAATTTCTCCACCATTCTGAATATTTCTAGGCCATAACCCTTGATCCATTAACTCTTCCATATAGTGAAGTGCTTCAAGTCCAATTTCATTATTAAAAGCCGCTTCTGTACCAGCTTCATTTAGAAGCTCACCGCCCATTTGACTGTATAACGTCCACCAAACACGCAATGCAGAGTACCCTGAAGATGTAGCAGCGAGAGGGAAAATGTCATCTGATGTGTTCTCTTTAATTGTTGACAAGAAATCTATGAAGCCATCTGCCCCCTCACCAACGATAGGTAGTCCATTACTATCTAACACGCCAGCCTCTTCCAAAATATCTTTATTTGCATACATAATTAATGCATGTGTATCTAAAGGAATCGCAAAGTGTTGATCATTTATAATAGTAGAACTTAAAATGTTTTGATTATAAGAATCCCAATCCACCGCTGCCTCACTCGCGAATTCATCTAGGTTTTCTATTAGGTTAGAAGATTGCAGTTCAGCAATTCTAGAAGCATGTGATATCGCAATATCTGGTGCTTGATTTGACGTTACAGATGTACGAATTTTCGTATAATATTCTGAGTCCGGGACTGTTAAGTACTCAACCTCAATACCCTCATGCGCCTCGTTGAAATTTGCAATTAGATCTCTCATAAAGTCAGCATCTCCACCGCTAAACGGTGCCCAAAATACTAAGTTCGTTGCTTCTGGATCGGCACTATCTCCAGCAGCATCACTATCACTTGAACAGCCCACGAAAATCAAAAGCAACAAAACAACACCTGTAAATTTGTATACGTTTGCAAAGTTCACTTTCATAACAACTCCCCCTTTTTTAATCTAAGTTTATTATTACATTAATTATTATAATAAATCAAGTAAAAGTGTAATAAAACATTTTATATTAATTATCCATTGGTAAATACGGAAATATTTCACTAAAAATTTTGATGGAAAAGCTTGATTTACCAGTGATTCAACCTGTATTGCTTGACTTTTCCATAAAAAGTAAGATAATTTTAATAAAACATATAATAAAAAGGAGTTTATTCATGAGAACGTTAGAATTAACGCTCGCTGAAGCCATCGAAGTTTGCAAAGCATTAGGAAACGAACACCGAATGGACATTTTACGTATCTTAAGTGAAGGACCAATGAACGTAAATGACCTATCTTCTAAATTAAAAATCCCTTTTTCTACTACAGCTGTAAATGTGAAAAAGCTTGAAGATACAAAATTAATCTCTACGGAATTGGTTCCTGGCAGAGGATCACAGAAAGTCAGTTCGAAACGATATGACCGGATTATTATTAATCTTAGAAATGATGTAACACCAACTAAAGACAATGTATATCGATACGAAATGAATGTAGGCGAATTCGTAAACTGCGACATCACTCCTACATGCGGTCTATTAAGCGAAGAAGGTATTATTCATACTGAAGACGATCCACGTTCCTTTTTTGAGCCCGAGCGAAAAGACGCACAGCTTATTTGGTTTAAAATGGGCTTTGTCGAGTACCATTTTCCTAATAGGATTCCTAGAGGAGCAGAAGTGGAAGAACTTACTCTCTCTGCTGAAATCTGTTCTGAAGCAACGAATTATAAAGAGGACTGGCCATCTGATATCACTTGTTCCATTAACGGAAAAGAAATCGGCCTATGGACAAGTCCTGGAGATTTTGGAGGAGTCAGAGGAAACCTCACACCATCGTGGTGGGGAGTTAATAATACACAATTTGGCCTTCTCAAGAAATGGAAAATAACAAGCCACGGCTGTTACCTCGACGGAGAAAAAATATCCGACATAACGATTCAAGACCTTAATATAGAACAACAGCCTTATATTTCATTTAAAATTGAAGTAAAAGAGAATGCCAAAAACCTAGGCGGAATTAATATATTTGGTTCAAAATTTGGAAACTATGAACAAGCCCTTATTTTAAATGTTAACTATCGATAAAAAAGTACGACATAGAGCCTGCTATTAGGTAACAGCAGGCTCTTCCAACAAACTATAGACGGCGCTCCGCCTTCTTCTCTCAAACATATGCGCGGAATGCCCACTCTAATGAATGTCCTTTTCTCCTCCTAACCTTAATTCAAAGTTGCTCTAATCTCTTGTATTTTACGTGACACTAAAGGATAAAAATTGTTCTTTGCACTTTCTGTTGTATTCCCGCCAAAGAATCCCGTGCCAGGGCATGTTTTAACAGAAACTCCTTCACTTCGATCCAACACTCTCTCCCCCGTGTTCATATCCCACCAGCGATGATACGTGATGCTGTCAACAGAAGGCGTTAACCCAAACTTCATACAAAGCAATGCCGTAAGATAGATAATCGTTTCTCTGTGTTCAGCTGTCATTTGATCGTTACCCAAATCAAAATTCCCAACATGTTCGATGTTTAACCCAATAGAATTTGCTTTTGGACCAATCGAGCCGTCAGGAGCACTGTTAAATGGTCTAGATACTGCTATTCTTCCATCTGGAAATGTAGTAATGTTTTGAGCGATGTTTTCCCAGCCCACTTCTTTCGTATGATAATACTCCATCCCTTTAAGCAACGAAAAATGATTGTTCCCATTAAAATGACCATAAGCAGGTGACCATGTGTGGTGCTGTTGAATGAGGCTTATGTTCCTCGTGAATTCATGGTTAAATAACCAGTCTTTAAACTCCTCTCTCGTCATAAGAACATACTGACCATCCATCGGTAATTTCTTAGGAGGAATCCTTAACTTTTGCCCTATGTACAATACATCCGATGTTAGTCCATTCGTTTCTTTTATAGCTTGAACTGTAGAATTATATGCTCTTGAAAGCTTCCATAGTGTATCTCCAGCAGCCACTTCATACCTCATTGGAACAAACAATCTCTGGCCAACTAATAATAAGTCAGATTGCAGTCCATTTGTTAGTTTTAAATCTCGAACAGACGTGTCATACTTGTTTGCGATCTTCCAAAGTGTATCTTAAAATTTAGTGTTAATTCTTAATAAGCCTAGGTCAGATCATTACTGTCCAAAACCCTCAATATACTGTCCAATCGACATATCCGCTCCTCATACCGGTCTCAGCAAAAAAAGAAATCATTTCCACAAATTCCGTATATCTTCCGGGCAGAAGGCAAATAGTATAAATGTTAAAATCCAAAGGAGGTGCAGCCATTATGGACGCACAGCGCGCACAACAAATCTGCTCATCAACAGAAATGAAAAACGTGATGTATAACGGACAAGCTGTTTACATTGAGCATGTAGACCAAGGGAGCGGACAAGCTACAGTTCATCCACTAGATAACCCAAACAGCAAACAAAGTGTTTCGGTAAACGAGTTAACTGAGCAATAAGCTCCCCAAAACAAAATAACCTCTCATCCAAGTGATGAGAGGTTATTTTTGCTTATGGAGCTCTGACAATCTATCTCTTGTACATTTTTTAATTCCTTAGTCAATACAAAAAGCTCTGCAGACATTAGTCCACAGAGCTTTTCTCCTATTCTACAACACCTTCGACAAAAACGCTTGCGTCCGCTCGTGCTGAGGATTTCCAAACAAGTCTTCAGGTTTCCCTTCTTCGACAATATACCCGCCATCCATAAAAATTACGCGGTCCGCTACTTCTCTTGCAAACCCCATCTCATGGGTTACGATCATCATCGTCATTCCTTCTTTAGCAAGATCCTTCATAACCGCTAACACATCTCCGACCATTTCCGGGTCTAATGCCGAGGTTGGCTCGTCAAACAACATAATATTCGGCTCCATCGCAAGCGCTCTCGCAATCGCTGCACGCTGCTTCTGTCCGCCAGATAAATTATCTGGGTATACATCTGCTTTATCTGATAATCCAACCTTCTCAAGCAGCTCTCTCCCTAACTGATCCACTTCCGCTTTTGTTTTCCCTTTCAGTCGTTTCGGAGCAACCGTCACATTCTCCAACACGGTCATATGCGGAAAAAGATTAAACTGCTGAAACACCATTCCGAGCCTTTGACGCATTTTGTTAATGTTGTTTTTCGAATCAGTGATATCTGTTCCTTCAATGTATATCGATCCGCCCGTAGGCTCTTCTAATCGATTAATACAACGCAAAAACGTACTTTTCCCAGAACCTGATGGGCCAATGACACAAACGACTTCACGTTCCTTTACTTCGGCATTAATATCTTTTAAAACTTCTAAGTCTCCAAACGACTTTCGTAAATTCTCTATTTTTATCATGTGACATCAAGTCTCCTTTCAAGCCAACGAGAAAATAACGTCAGTGCATAAATTAAAACAAAATACAAAATACCGACTAACGCCAAAATTTCAAATGCCCGGAAGTTCATCGCATAGATCGACTGACCAGACATCGTCAATTCCGCAATCCCGATAACAGAAAGAAGTGACGTGTCTTTAATACTCACAATAAACTGATTCACAAACGCCGGAATCATTCGACGGACCGCCTGAGGCAAGATGATTAACCGCATCGTTTCCCCGTACGAAAAACCAAGCGTACGCCCAGCCTCCATTTGCCCTTTATCAATCGAGTTGATCCCCGCACGGAAAATCTCGACTAAATAAGCCCCGGCATTAATACTGATCGCAATAATCCCTGCCGTTAACGCCGACATCGTAATTCCTGTCCCTGCCGGCAAACCAAAATAAATAAACAAAATCTGTACCAAAATCGGTGTTCCTCTAATGATGTCCACATAGATCGTTGCTATAGCTTTAAGCAGTTTGTTTCTTGAGATGCTGCATAATCCTAAAACTAATCCAATTACGAGTGCAATTAAAAGAGAAATAACTGTAATGACAACAGTCCACCACAACCCTTTTAATAGCACTGGTAAGGCATCGATCATGATCTCCAACGTTCCGATTGTTCAACACCCTCTCTTTGTGAAAAAAGGTGAGACTGTATTCAGCCACACCTTTTTAACTCTTTTACTCTGCAAAATAACTATCGTAAATTTCATCATACGTGCCGTTTTCCATAATTTCTGCTAGGCCCGCATCCATTTTCTCAAGTAAGCCATCTGCTCCTTTTGAAACGGCAATTCCGTAGTCTTCCCCAGTTAAACGGTCGCCTACAATGCGAACATCAGAATCGTCACCATCTAGAGCAATTTTGTACGCTACACTCGGATAATCATTAATCATCGCATCAGCGTTTCCAGAAACAATTTCCATGTACATCGTTGCATCTTCTTGAAGGACCGTTACATCACCGTCATATTCCTCAGCAAACTCACGCGCTTTTTCAAGTCCTGATGTTCCTTGTTTTGCAACAAGCTGTGCTCCTGCTAAATCTTCAATACCCTCAATCTCGCTATCTACTGGAACGACAAGTGATAGACCAGATTCAAAATATGGCTGTGTAAAATCAACAACCTCCGCACGATCTTCACGTATGGTAATCGCTGATACCGCCGCATCTACTTGATTCGCTTGTAACGCTGGAATAATTCCATCAAATCGCATAATCTCCCAGCTAACTTCTAACCCTTGCAGATCAGCAATCGCCTCAATAATATCAATATCAAATCCTGTTAAATCCCCATCAACAATATATTCAAATGGCGGGTAGTCTTGTACGACAGCCACTTTAATCTCTTCTTTCTCTGCTGGTTCCGTTGCTTCTTGTTCCGTTGTTTCCTCCCCAGCTTCACTACCTGCTTGCTCTTCACCTTGTGTTTCTTCCGCTGTTCCACAAGCTGCCAGCATCATTAGCAATGCCGTCATGAACAACGCCATAAGTGCACTTTTCATTGTCACATTTCTCTTTTGACCGTGTGTTCCTTTCATCTTGCTTCCCCCTTTTTCATTTACCATCAGAAAATTTAGGCAAACTAATTAATCTTTTGACTTTTCTAACTTTATACACAATTTACTAATTAGGCAAATTGTGTAAACTATGAAAATATCGATTAATCATGGACTGGGTGGGATAAGAGTAGGTCATGTTGTCGACCTTTTGTTTTCCTCCCAAATAACTGGATATACTCTTGAATGCTCTTTTCGAGGGTAGGAAGGGTTCATACAGCATTGAATCTATGTAAAAAAAAACTGAGCCCCCACAAAAGGAGCTCAGCTTCATATACTTATTTATGAAAAAATACCTTAAAAGTAAGAGCCATCATCGTTAAGAATCCAGGGTTTCTAAGTGCTGTGTTTGTCATCATTATTACCTCCTGTTTGTTCATCTCTTTAACTTGAGTTCATCATACCAAGCATTAAAAGAGCTGTAAGCAAACTTGTCAGATAATGTCCCAGGAAATCTATATTTAGAATACTTCTTTTAGAAAGGCTGTTTTCGCATGCTTTTGTTGTTCTTTTTGGCTTAGGTGTCCTCCATATGTTCGTTCCATTGCGCTCCAGTCACTCGCTTTCCGCGGGGAGGTGCCGAGCCTCCTCGGCTGTGCCTGCGGGGTCTCGCCCCTACCTCTGCATCCCGCAGGAGTCGAGTGACTTCCGCTCCATTTCACTACGAGGAAATACTATTTTATAGCAACAACCTTTAGGAAATTTGTACTTAGAACCCTTATAAATCAGGCTCCCTCTGCAAAAGAACCCTCTCCCTTATTACGACTTCGCACTGTCAGTACACCAGACATAATGAGCCCCAGAACTGAGAAGACAAGCAGCAGCACATATAAAAGACTCGAACCCGCTAACAAACTTACACTCGCAGAAGCCATCATGCCTCCCATATACCTAAATGTTGAATAGATACCAGATGCAGCTCCTGACTTTTCCTTAGGTACCGACTCTAGATTCGCAGCTTGCATCGATGCAACGCCCATCCCAGCTGACGCGCCTCCTAAAATAAGCACGATCGTCATATAAAGAGAAGAGGCCTGTTCTCCGAATCCAAAATACAACAACACACTCATACAAAGCAGAAAAAAGGAGAGTGCAATGATCTTTTCCTTCCCATAACGATTGGCTAGTTTCCCACCAAACAAAGAAGAAAGTGACATAGCTAGCGAAAAGGCAAACAATAACAAACCAACTGATCCAATCGGATAATCATACATTACTAATATAATCGGAATGAACAAAACCGTACTATACATGACAAAGTTATTGATAAAGATAGAAACATTAGAGCTTGAAAAACCAATGTTTTTAAATAAGGCAAACTCTATTACCGGCGATTTCGTCCTTCTTTCCTGGAAAATAAATAACGCGATACTACCTAGTAATAGCAGAATCGTCCAAACGCTTACATATTCAGGATTCGTGACAAATAACGTAATTAGTGTGAGCATCACACCTAAGTACAACGAACCAAGAACGTCTAGGGCATGCTTTTTTTCAACATTAACAGAAGGCACTAACGTCCAAGTTAGAATTATGGAAAAAAGCAAAAACGGAACATTCACCCAAAAAATCGCTTGCCAGCCTAACCAACCAATCAATCCCGCACCAACTAATGGACCAATCGCTGCTCCAAGTCCCATTGAAAGACCAAAGATCCCAAAGACATTGCTTAGCTTCTCTTTTGGCATCACATGACGAATAATTGCAGTCGCATTCGGAGTAGCGAGTGCGCCGCCAAGTGCTTGCAACGAACGAAAAATAATCAGCGAAAGGATATTATAAGAGAACGCACAAGCAATCGAAGAAACCAAAAACAAAAGAAAACCAATCATCATGACTTTCTTGTTTCCATACATGTCTCCTAATTTGCCTGCAATTGGCTGTGCAACGGCCATGATGATTAAATAGATCGTTACGACCCACGTAATTTGCGGAATCGATACTTGAAGGTCACCCGCAATTACCGGAAGCCCAACCGCGATCATAGTAGAATTAACAGGAACCAAAAAGGTTCCAGTTAATATCCCTAGCAGTATGAGCTGATAATTAGTTTTGTTCACGGATAATGACTTCTCCTTTTGTTCCATCAACCGTGACAACATCTCCATCTTTTAATGTAGCCGTTGCAATTTTTGTACCGATCACACAAGGCACTTCATATTCCCTTGCAACAGTTGCTGCATGCGATAAAATCCCGCCAACATCTGTCACAATCGCACCAGCCAAATTAAATAAAACCGTCCAAGGAGGGGTCGTTGTTTTACAAACAAGAATGTCGCCCTTTTTCACTTTGTCGAACTCACTTTGGTCACTGACGACTTTAACCGTTCCAGTATGTGTCCCTTGCGAACCCGAGTAACCGGAGAATTTCTTTGTCTCCTCATCTAAATCTGCCATTTTCGTCCCAAATACACGCTCAACGATTGGATCGACAGGACCTTCTGGCGGTGGGCCGAAGAATGGAGGAGGAGTTATCGCTTCGTTTTTACGATGTTCTTCTTTTCTCTCTTCGATTAATGCAGTAGCTGCAGTTGGATTTTGAAGCAGCTCTACTAGATCATCTAAATAAAGAAAGACAACATCTTCCTTCTGTTCAATGATCGAATGACTGGCTAACGTTTGCCCTATATTTAGGATAACCGGTCTTGCTTTTGCCGGAAGCATCGCATCGATATAGAAGTGATGATCCTCATCTAGTCCCCACACATTCAATGCCATCGCGTGAAGAGCTTTGAATGTCTCTTTTAGTTCTCCTTCAGGCATACGAGCAAGTGTTTCTTCTACTTTCTTTTCTCTTTTTTCAATCACTTCTTGAAACTCTGCCTCAAAATCAAAATCTTTCTCTAAATAGTTTTTAATTACTTTCAAGGCATGGTATGGATTTTCAACCCATGTTTCCTCTGCAAATTCGTGGCTCACTGCAGTGCGGTACCCATACTCCTCAAGGAAGGTATCCAACGCTGCAAGGAATGCACGGCCTTCCTCCACATCTTGCAGTGCTGCATGCAGTTGCTCCACATCCATGTCTTCGAACACTTTTGACAGCACACTTGAGCCTTTAACGTGCAGTGACAGCTTCCACAACTCTCGATCTGTCTCTAACGACTTATTCATCACACCTAATAATAGATCGTACACTTCTGTTGTATTTTCTGTTTGCAGCAGTGCACCGTATACCTCTTCAAGTGCAACACCTAGCGACAATCTCGGCATGACAACTTCAAAATGAATGGACCAAATCTTTCTGTACATTTCATAAAGTTCTAATGCAACCTTCTTCGCTTCTTCTAGCGACAGCTCTACCTTTTTATATTCATCTAGTTTGCTATAAAACGGCAAAATTGTTTTTTCAACATACTCATCTAGAATTTCTGTGGCTCTTGGAAACACGTGCTGCATTGCTGCTTTATGTTCATTGACCCTTGCTTCTGGGTCATCGTGCATTGGCACCGTTTGATAGAAATAGCCATTTGCAATCTTTGCATGAAACTGCTTCATCGGCAATTTCAACTTCTCAAATGCTTCCAATGTACCTGCACTTAAAGCTGGAACCATATAGGAAGCAAATAACGGTGTTAATGGCTTTTGAAAATGTGCTCCATCAATTTCCCAAAACACGTATTTTTCTTCCTCTGCTAAAAATAAATCTTTCTTAAAGTCTTGGAAATCTACGCTCTGCAATTCGCTGCTCATGCTAAATGTTCCCCTTTCAACGTCGTAATCGGTCTTGCTTGCAATATATAAATATCTTTCTTGCTTATCGCAAACTCAATATCAACTGGGTGCTTGAAATAGTTTTCTATTTCTACTGTCAAATCGGTTAAAGAGCGTACCTCTTCCCCTTCTAAACAAAAAGCGCTCTGCAATTCAGAAGGTACAGCCACCGTTTCATTTCCATTATCCGTTCGAACCACTTGGATATCTTTATCACCAAGCTCTTTCATCACCTGGTTTGTCTCTTTTCCTACAATATACATATCAGGCGTTACACTTCCATCGACAATCGCTTCACCTAAACCGTAGCTTGCATTAATCAGGACTTCTTTTGCATTCCCTGTAACAGGATTAGCGCTAAAAATCACACCAGATACTTCTGCATCGACCATCCCTTGCACAAAGACTCCCATAAGAAGATCCTCAAGCGCTACGTCATGGTTACTCGCATAATTTTGGACATCGCTTGAAAAATAAGAAGCCCAGCATCGTTTTATGCTGTCAAACAGATTCTGCTTCGTTGTAACATTTAGTATCGTCTCATACTGCCCGGCAAACGACGCTCCCTCTAAATCCTCCATCGCCGAAGAAGAACGAACTGCAACCGCATCATATGTTCCAACAAGCGACTCATAAGCACACGTTATCTCCTTCTCAACTTCTTCGGGAAACACCCCGCATAAAATTGACTCTCGAATCGTTTCTTTCTGTTCAAGATCAATTTGATTTTGCTTCAAATATGTTCCGAAGCTTTCTGATGTCACAACGAAACCATCTGGAATCGATGCAAATGCCTTTTTCATGATTGATAGGTTCATAGCCTTAGAACCTACTTGTTCCTTGCTGTTTACATGGCAATCTACGAGTGATAATACGTACAAAGGACACGGCCTCCTAACAAAATTTACTTAAGCTTCATTATTATGTAATAAAATTTACATTAACAACACAATTTTTACATAATCACCTATAAATTTCAATCGTTTTTAGGGAATTAGTCCTATTACCTATTAAAAGATAGGGAAACTAGGTAATTATAACGTGAAAGGAGAAGCATCTAATCATTTAAACTCTATATGATGGACAATCATCCAAAACAGACACAGTTAAATATATTGGAAAGTAAGATTAAGATAAGGAGGAAAAACCTTGAGATTTTATAGACATGGATCTGTATCTGGCTTACTTCCAATTCGATACGGATACACACCCTCACCTGACACGCTACCATCCCATATACCTTGGCCACATCCAGAACCAATACCATATACCCCACCGCCTCCACCCTACAGACCGCCCGGTTACGATGACCCGGAGTGTTTACGACATTGCATGTGGGCCGGAGGGGATCGGAATAGATGCATAGATTATTGTTATTTTAGTGGAACTTATTATTACTAACTATGCAATAATAATGACGAATAGGTGGTGCCTCTAAGGATAAAAACAGACCTTTTGTGACACCACCTTGAAATTTTACTAGTATTTACCCTTCTCTTCCCTTGCTTAAGTCATCCCCCACGAATCACCCTTGCCCTAACCTTCGCTCCTACTACCGAATCAACTATTCTATTTATAATGTCCTGCTTGCTCTGCTTCTGATTCACAAACACATCCAAAGACTTAGCAAGCTTCATCACATTGGACTTCGTTTGGAGGCTTTTCTCCTTTCCCAAAAAACCTAGTGCTTGTTCGGCATCATCAAACTTCTCAAGCTCCTTCCCTATCTCCGCTATCCTATCTTTTTTCTCAAGTTCGAGGGTATTAGCTCCAATTTGAAAATACTCACTTATTTTTTCGTATAAAATTGCCTTTGTGTCCTTCGTAACCGTTGGGATGTTGTAATAAGTGCAAAAACGTACAATCTCCTTTTTCGTTTTTCTTCTCAATACTTTCTCCACATCTTGTTCCTCTATTATACTTACCTTCCATTTTTCAAATTCGTCATCACTACTACCTTTACGCTGCTCCTCAACATAGCAGATACTCGCTTCATTACTTACTAGCTTTTCATATTGCTCATTCGTCAGTTGTTCAACAAACGTCAGTGCAATCTTCAAGACCTGCTCCATTTCTTCCTTTGACATACGCTCCCTCCCATTACTTGATCGCTGCTAGATTCATCATTTCGCTAACAAGCTCCACGAGTTCTGTCCGAATGTTTTGGTGACTGCTCCCCTGTTTCAAAACAACAGGAATACCAAATTCAGGAGCACCCGCAAACAAAGTTTGACCCTCACGTAGAAAATGAGTGAGACAGTGATATTCCCGTTTTACTTGAGTAATATACTCTTGTTGCACAGCAATCGGCTTCTGTCCGTAATAAGAGACCATCGTAAAAACAATCCCTAACATCTTTGGATCTATGTCTCGCCACTCCGAATGATCAATCTCGCTCGTGTACAAATTGTACTTTTTCGTTAGCTCGGCAACATGCTTGGATAGAGTATCAATCCCGAGCGTCGATAAATAATCAGCCTTTGCTGGTACGATGTAAAAGTCACTCGCTACCATCGCGTTTTGTGTCACAAGATTAAAATTAGGCGGGCAATCGATAATCACTGCATCATATTCACCTTTGTTTTCATCTAATTTCGTCTTAAGCCGCGACATCACCCGCAAATAATTGCTTCTAATCGTTCGATCCGTATTCCCACCAAGCCTACTCGAAAGCTCCATATCGACATTAATTAACTCTAAATGCGAACAAATTAAATCCAATCTCCCCACTGAGTCATAAGCCTGCAGCTGAAGGTTCACCCGACTCGGTGTCACAATCAACTCCGTAAGCGCTGAATCAATATCCTGATCCAAAAACTGATCATACCAATGCTTGATCGTCCGTCCTTTACGGTCATAATTCCTCCACTCATCAAAACTAAGAAAAGATAACGTCAAATTCGTCTGCGGATCCAAATCAATTAATAAAACTTTCTTCCCACGAAAGGCCAACTCCGCTGCCAAGTTCGCTGAAAGCGTTGTCTTCCCCACTCCACCTTTGTAGTTCATGACTGAAATGACCGTCACTCCATCCCCTCCGTTCTGTAGATGTATATGTTAGGAGGCTCGAGATTTTTCCTGTTGTTATGAGCTAGAGGAACGGCCATAGCAAAAAGCCTCCTATTACTTTTTTGTAATAGGAGGCTTTTGAAAAAATTCAGTTTTTGATACCAGGCACCTAGTTTTTAGTAACCAAATAAGCTCTATACTCAATCTCACCAGCTTGCTCAACATAAACAGCTAAAACATAATCTCCATTTGGCAACTGAGTGCCATTCATATCTCCATCCCATGTAAATTCATGAACTGGTGCCGGTACATTCGAAAATTCACCAATTGTACCTAAAAATCCTCCAATCGTATTGCCAGGCCCTAAAAGGTACATATCATACGCAAGCACCTCAGCTCCACCAGGTAAGTAAGAACCTACATAATAGTTAGTCTCATCTTCTTTTCCGAATAAAGCCCCCGTCACACGCGGATAATCAGGCTCACCAACAAATAAAATTGTTGGGACATCAATTATTACTGATCCATCACTAACTTTAATTGTCCCTTCATAATACCCAGGTTCCAACTTCGCAGTATTAACCTGTACATTAAACTGAACTTGCTGCGTTTTCCCCCCATGTACATTTAAGTTATTACTTGTATTCACTCTAATACCGTCTGGATTACCCGTAAACTCAACATCAAAGCTATAACGTTTTCTTTCTCCTGAGAGGTTTTTAATCGTGAAGCTTTGCTCTTCTACTTGTCTGCCAGTATCCTTCACAAACTTACCAAACGAGTGGCTTCCTGAAGTAACAAGTGTTTCCGCCTTAATCGCATCTAGTACTCGAATGCTGCCAGCACCTTGCGTATTGTGCGGATACACTTTTTCTGTCGCAGGGTTAATCATATCTTCCGCCGTATTCATTAAGGCTGCCTTAACATCCTCTACTCCCCAACTAGGGTTTGCCTCTAAGACTAACGCTGCAGCACCTGCTACATGCGGTGCTGCCATACTCGTCCCTTGAAGTGCAGCATATCCATATGGATTTTCAGGATTATGCGTCGGAATTGTACTTGTAATATTCACACCTGGAGCAGATACATCTGGCTTCACCATCCAAGTACCTGTAACTGGTCCACGAGATGAGAAGTCTGCAACTGTCTCACCAACTTCGTAAGCAAATTCAATGTCAAATGAAACCGTGTTGTTACCAGCCTCTAGTTCAGCAAGAAGGTTTTGTCCATCTTCAAGAGTCGTCTTGATCGTTGGAACTGCCATTCCTGGAACATCTGGATGCTCACCGGCAACGTTGTTATAAATAATCGCACCAACCGCACCCGCGTTTTTAGCGTTTGTTGCTTTATCAACAAATGCAAATTCCCCACGAGCGATTAAAGCAATTTTTCCTTCAAGATCTTTACCCTCAAAATTTGAAACAGCACCCAATCCAACATCTACAAACTCATACTCTCCTTCATTCAACGCAAGCAACTCATCCTCATTCGGAAAGCCCATTACTTTTGCAGAAGGATACTCCACACCCTCTGATGTTGTAATTTCCGAAGTAAACACATTGTAAGGCAAACGAGTCGCACCTACAGAGATCGCTTCACGAGACGTACCTGGTGAACCAACTGTCCAGTTATTCGGTCCACTATTTCCATTAGAAGTTACAGCAACGACTCCCTCTGCCATCGCCCAGTCTAATGCAATACTCGTAGCCCAATCAGGAGAATTAATCGTATTACCTAACGATAAGTTCATAATATCGGCACCGTCTTGTACCGCTCGCTCAATACCAGCAACCACATTTTCAGTAGAGCCGCTACCGCCAGGACCGAGTACACGATACGCGAGTAACGTAGCATCAGGAGCTACCCCTTTAATCGCACCATCTGCTGCTACGGTACCAGCTACGTGAGTACCATGATTTGTTGATCCGCCACGCGGGTCGCCAGGAGGCGTCTCTTGTGGATCCTCATTGTTATCTACAAAGTCATAACCTTTGTAATCACCAAAGGCATGCGCTAAGTCCGGATGAGTATAATCCGTACCAGTATCAATAACGGCTACTGTAATTCCTTCACCAGTAAAACCTGCATCCCATGCTAAATCAGACCCAATAAAAGGCGCACTATCCATCATATTTGGATTAAACACCTCAGGATCAACCTCAACAGCATCCACCGTATACTCTACGTTTGGATAGACTGCTTTTACTCCAGGAATCGTTAAAAGTTCCGTCACTCGATTACCTGGAAGTTCAACAGAAAATCCAGAGAACACATGGTCATACTCTCGGTTTACTTTTGCGTTGTTTACTTTGTCTTTAACCGCGTCAACAACCTTGCCTCTTTCAGAAGCTAATTTTGCTTTGGACTGGCTTTTTCCTTTATGTTTTGCTTCCACAATACTTTCTTCTTCCAATTCAACAATGACTGTCGTTGGAGCTGGAGATGCTAAGTCAATATCACCAAAAAGTTCGCCTGTCTGAAGTTCAGTTAGCTTCCGCTCTGAGTTCGCGAACGCTCCCATACTAAAAGTAGATAATAATAATACAATTGCTAGAAAACTAATCATTAATTTTGAACTTTTCCTAAACACCAATAAAACACCCTCTCATCTTCAGTTTTAGCCGTTCAAGTCTTCTATACTACCGATTCACCTCCTAAGTTTAGAAGAGTTGGAATATTTTTTAAATATATTACTATACTCTAAATACCATCTTTTTTTAATATCTCCTCCTAGACTATCGAACGATTAACAAGCTTAAATTTTTAGGAAAAATGCCATATTTACCGATAAATTTCTTCGTATTTCGAAGTATTCGACGAAAAATCCCGGTACTATATTCTTATTCAAATATAAAACCCGAAAACATAACTGTAGTTCCTTTTTCCTAATACACTTTGATCGTTCTGTCCAAACTGGAAACTTTTAATAGCGGAATGAGGATCCGCTTACTGTTTTTGATGGTCCTCATTCCGCTATTTCCTTTAAAACCCTTTTTTTACGTAAAGGTTCGGCTCCTCGTTCCGTTATTCCACTGTTTCACCCTACATTTCCAGTGATTTTATGACTATTAAAGGAACCAGGATCCACCTTACCCTCTTTAAAAGCGGTTTTCTCTCGATTAGCGGAATGAGGATCCGCCACATACACTGCTTTAGCAACTGACATGAAAAAAGTAAAAAGACGAAAATCTGTGTGATTTCCGTCTTCATTTGCAATGTTATTTGGAGTTTTTTCGTAAGCAACTCTTCACAATTTCCAATATCAAATCTAATTTGCAAGCCTCAGCGTCTTTCCTTCAGCCATTTTCTCTGCTTTACGCTTAACTTCCCCTTTATCGGCACCATCATTCACTGTAATCTCAATCACATTGTCACTCATACGCGCTTCTTTCACGCCATCAATATCTTGGATGCGCGAAAGCAAACTTTGAATCGTTAGACCATTTCGTTGAGCTTGTTGTTGTCCACCATCTTGGTTCTGACCTCTCGTTATACCACCTTGACGCTCTCGGTCCGTGCCCCTAGCTTGACCTTGAGCAGTTCCCATTTGCCCTTGTCTATCTCCATCTAATCCAAAAAATCCGCCAGCTCGACCTTGACCAAAGTCTGTCCCAAATCCTCTTGGACGATCCTGACCTACTTGAACTTCACCAGGCTGACGACCTTGGCCTCTAAAAAAACCACCATCATGGTCGACTTGACCTCCCAAATCATTGCGAACCCCTACTCCTGGACCTCTTCTATCGACTCCAAACGCACTATGGCGATCTGCAGCACCTATACCTTGTTGTTGCATATCAGTTGCTTGATTATCCACTCCACAGCCTGCAAGACCACTGACCAAAATCGCTGCTGCAGCGACTGACATCGTAATTTTTTTCATATTGAATCCCCCCTTTTTATAAAATGCCTTCAAAAGGGGGCAATTACACTGTTAGTTCTTGGGTTTTCACCTTTATGTTCGAATAATTCAAGACTTATGAGGTAAGCTATCGATAGAACAACAATTGATCAATACATAGTTATTATCTCACTACAAATAATTACTATAACGTCCAAAGTCCAAAAAAGCTTCTCACTCTCCCAGTTTCAGTAACCAATCACGGAGCTTTGCTTTTGGATAGTACACTTTATCATTAATAATAATGTGAGGAATGCTTGGGTGTTCTTCAATCAGCTTTTTGGCATCATCCTTCGAAATCCCAATAAAATGGTGAACGTCACCTTGTTTCAACAGTTCGTGATTATCACCCTCATCTAGCGTTTCTAATAATTTTCGCTTCTGGATTGTTAAAATTTTTTAAGCCTTCTCCAATAAAATATCCTGCCGCTGCTATCCCAATCGCTAAAAAAATAAATTCCATTTCTTCCCCTCCACACTATTTCGTTTTCTCTATAGAACTACTACATAGAATAGATTATCTTAATAACGATTTCCACTATTTGGATTTAACACAAAAAGGGGTGTCACAAAAGGTCTGATTTGACCTTGTGACACCCCCATTCGACAATCTTCAGCGGAAATGAAGCACTTGCCCTACTCCACTAATACCTTATAACTCAGAATCTCCACCTTTGCATTACCGACCAATGCAAAGACAGTTACTTGGCTGTTTTCTAAAGCACGTTCATCTGAATCTACTTCTCTTCCTTCATTATATGTCTCTTCTTCCACCTCAATCTGAATGGAAATTGTGACGTCTTGGCCATTATTTTTCGCTACTTTTTCTAACTCAAAGTCAGCCAATGGCAGCGTGTACGTTCCTTTTTCCGTATCAATCGTAAGCCTCGCATCAGCATGTGCTTGTTTAAGCTGTTCGATCTCACTTGATAACAATTGAACTTCAATTACTTTATCAGAAACGTCACCATCAACTTCTACAGTCAAACGGTCAACGCGATCATTAAATGCTACAGCATCAACAAATGCACCTTCAGTTATCTTCGCGTTCACTTTGTTGTTACCATTTTCATCCTTTGTTCGTTCAACTTTGACTTTATCCGTAGCTACTTCTATATCTTGCCCCTTCGCTTTCCCTTTTACGTTGCGTTTTTGTTCCACTTCAGAACCAACTGAAGCATAAATGCTGTTAGCCAGCAAACGATAGCTATGTTCTGTATGCGCTCTAAAGGCTAGCGAGTTTGCAAATAACGTAAACGTTGTATTCTCAAGATCCTTCGTAAAGGCAAGAGTTTGTCCTTTTGCCTCTTCATGTCCCGGCCACCAGCCTGACACATAGAAATCATCACTTTCACTGAACGTTACTAAAACGTCAGCACCTTCAGGCACAGATTCAATCCAAGATCCTGTTGTGACATATAGAAGTTCCTCTTCCTGATAGCCGGAAGTGAGTAAATGGTCGTTCACGTTCGCTTTGACAAGTCCTTCATGAATCCCACTTGTTGAGCCGACTGAAAAACCAGGAAACAATCCGCTATTTCTCACCGCATTCAACGCAGGACGCCCAATCCCAATAAACGTTTTCCCATCAACCTGCTCTTCATTAAAGCTGGCGCCATCACTAACAATCACATCAGCCTCTGCTTGATCTACTAAGTTGAACCCTAACTGATCCAACGTAAATCGCAGCTGGGCAGACCCCGTTACAGCTACTTCAGGTTTTGTTAGTTTATTAGTTTTGATATTTTGACCATTTCCAAGAGGCAACATCTCGAAATAGTATGTGTTTTCATATGCTCGAAGGTCTTTCGTTGCCACAATGAAATCACCTTTATTCACGCGAGCGTCTGACTCCAATGCAACTTCCACCGCTTTACCGTCCTTAAGAAGGTCATTTACCAGTTTAATCGTATCGTTGTTCGTATTTTTCAAAACCTGCTTTGGCGTATTTCCAGACACACTACTAGTAGGGATTGTTACGCTTTCTACTTCGATGACATCACTTGAAAACGCACCTGCTTCACGGATTTCATGAATATCAAATCCTCTTAACGCTGGGAAGTTTACGACGATTGGATCATACATCGCTCCCCAATCAGAGACGTTATCACCGGAATAAAGCACTGCATTGGCTAACCCGCGTTTCGCTTGATTCATCGGGACGACATACGTTCCTTTCGGGTACATTGTTCCATCTACTTGAAGGTTTTTCGTTGTTTGCTCGACTTTCACCCCATTACGAAGCAGATAGTCGACCATTTTATGTGCTTCCAAATTGTTCTTTTGTTCTTTTTCATCAGTTGGAATGACATAATAGTCAGGGAAGAAATTGTCATGCTCTCCTCTAACACGTCCAATTGATTCTCCCGCGGCATTAACAAAATGCTCGTCTACTGCACGGTTGTCTTCTCCGTCCACTCCACGTTTGAAAATCTCAAGCTGCTTCGCATACAATTCATCTTTATTCTCTGTTACATACGAAGTGGCACCTAACCCCGTACCTACCATTGCATACAAGGAATCCTGACTTAATTCAGGAACTTCAATTGTATGACCTAGGGAACCATGTAACATCGCATAGATCGCTGTGTAAGCTGGTGTCATATCATCCCAGCCACTCTCCCAATCTAGTTTTGGAATAAAATAAGAGCTTAGTTGAGAGTGACCAACTCCTGCTTGTCCCATCGCATGGGCTTGGTCTAGCATGCTATTAACAAGCAAATCATACTCAAAATTCGGATTATGCGGAGGCGTAGCCGGCTCAATCAAGAAGCCATTTACATAGCCATGCATATCTAAAAACGAAAGAGGTGTCCATTTCGAAATAAGCTCATTTACTTGCTGTGTTTCTACCTGTGTTTGATAAGCGTTGTCACGATTTAAGTCAAAGCCATTCGCATTAGCTCTAGTATTTGCAACTCTTCCATCTGGATTATTTGTAAACATGTATAGGAAAATGACATCATCAAGAACGTCATCGACAGTTAATGTTACCGGCTGTTCATCCATCGTAAATGTGACCTCATCTTCAAGCGCAAACTTTTTAAATAACTCAACCTGAGCATCGACACCTTCTACCTCATCAGGATGAATATTGTTAAACCAAACCGGAACTTGGTAATCGCCCATTGTTCCATTATGTAGTTTTTCTAATAAATAATCAGGGTTTTCTAGTGCTGTTGGTAATGTCTCATTCAAGTACTTATCAACAGCTTCTTGATCTCTTGCTAAAATGACAAAATGAATGTCGCGCCCCTCAACAGACGTACCAACATTTTGGTACTCCAAATAGCGGTCATTCTTAGCAGCGGCCTCTTCAAACACTTGATCAATAGCTGGCTTTAATTCATCGTAAAAAAGAAACTCGTCATACACATTCAACTTTACTTCCGTTGCAGCTTTTGCGCCACTTTCAGAATCAATTAAAGCTAATTCATAGTCTCCAATGAATTGTTGATACTGAACACGAATCGTTCGATTTGATAGATTCGTTCTATCAAAAAGCAAACCAAATTCCAATGTTGCTTTGACAACTGTTGTATCATCAACAAAGTGAGGTTCCTCAATTACTGTAATAAAAGGCTCCCCATCAAAGTCGGTACCGCCACTCCACTTTTTCCACTCGGAAAGACTCTTCCCACCAAATGTCCATTCTAACTTACTTACATCTACATCCTCACCAAAATCAGCTTGAACCTCAACTGTACGAGCTTCCGTAAGCGAGAATAACGATCTACTAACCTCTAATTCAATTGCTTCGCTAGCTTCCACACTGCTACTTCCCATTACCGGAAGCGAAGTTGGCGCCACAACTGATAGCAACATGATCAGCGCTGCCAAAACTGTAATGAACTTTCTCATAATCTACCTACCTTTCTTATTTCAATTTCCACTTTTCACCTACTATACCAAACTATTTCGATAACTGAAAGAATAAATATACAAAATGCGTATATTTTATCATTTTTAAAATATAATGTTCTCGCGTAAATATGCTCTACAAAAGCATGAAAACAATGACCAGTCTCGCATAAATAAATAGTTTCATCATCAATAATTATGTATAAAACCAGCGACCTACTTGTATATTTATAAAATAGGTATTTAGAACTAAGGAGTAGATCTCTATTGAAAATTACGTTAACACTACAGAGCTCAAGTGCTTATAAACGCAAATAAACCGAGTGTAATAACACTCGGTCAAAACAGTAACATAGACTATTGAACAAAATCTATTTTCATAGCCTCAGCCATCCTCTTTGGCAAATCTGTATTATCTAGTAAACCGTTAAATAAATCAGCTGAAGGACCGTACGCATACAAAGGAACATCCACCCCTGAGTGAGCCGTTGTGGACCAACCCACATAAGCACGTTCACTAATTATCGTATTAATAACAAAGTGGACTCGATTACTTGGAGCTGTTTGAATACGCTCTACTTCACTAGCAGTTAACTCAATATTGGCGTATGTACGAAGAACTTCTGTTACATTGCTGCGATCTTCATGTAATTGACTTGCCATATAACTTCCTGTTGCTGTTACATCACGTAACATCTCAACATTGGAACGATACTCATCATATCCTCCAACCGTCATTCCACCCGTATCATGGTCACCTGCTACAACTACTAATGTTTTGCGGTCCTTTTTCGCAAATTCAAGTGCCTCTTCAACTGCTTCTTCAAACGCCTCAGTGTCTTTCATTGCCCACGCTGCATCGTGAGCATGTCCAGCCCAGTCAATCTGGCTTCCTTCAACCATTAGGAAAAAGCCTTTTTTCTCATTCGAAAGTGTATCAATGGCAACCTTCGTCATTTCCGCTAAACTTGGTTCTTCTGTCTCATTGCGATCTAATTCTGGAGCCATTCCGCCATCAGCGAATAAACCTAGAACTTTTTCTTCTTTTCCATCAAGTGCTACTAACTCATCTCTTGTTTCAACAAAGTGGTAACCACTTGCTTCCGCCTCTTCTAGTAAATTGCGCTCGGCTTGATTGCCTCCTTTAGATCTTGGTAAAAAATTTGCCTTCCCTCCACCAAGAAGAACGTCAACATCATCTATTAATTGTAAAGCAATATCCGCTTCACTTCCTCTTGACTCCACATGTGATCCGAAAACTGCTGGTGTAGCATGGGTGATCGTAGACGTTGCAACTAAACCAGTTGCTTTCCCTGCATCACTAGCTGCTTCAAGAATCGTGTTCAGTTCTTCTCCATCTGGAGTGACACTAATCATACCATTGTTTGTTTTTACACCAGTTGCCATAGCCGTACCAGCAGCTGCTGAATCTGTTACCCAATTATCCGCAGAGTTGGTTTTCATCATACCAACAAGCATCGAATCAAGGACCGTGTCCTCCCCTTTATAAATGCGATAATTCGTTGCATAGCTAGTAGAATACCCATCAGGAATCATAAAAATGACATTTTCCACTTTTGCATTCGAATGCGATGGCGGCCCCGCATCTACCTTTTGAACATGACTGAAACCTGATACGACAACAGCTGAACATAATGCTGTCGCCAAAAACCTCTTAAACATTCTCATCTCTAAGCCCTCCTGTATTTGGTAAATTTCTTTACAGGGGCTAGTGTATTAGATGAACATTAACGCAATATGAAGGATTTGAAAAGAATGTGTAAAAAGGCAATATGTTGAAAAATCGGGAGTTTAGTCCTCATGATGAATCGATAGTTTTTAAGCACTAGCGAGAGGGTTTAAGATAAACAATGGAACTAAGAGAGTGGTTGATTTTCAAATAGTAACAAGCGCCCGTCGCAACAATTAGCATAAGGTAGAATGGACAGGCACCGTAATGTAAGCTGCAATAACTTCTGTGTCAACTTCGTGTAATATCAAAGACCGTTGTCTTTTATTTTGTCACTTGACCATAATAAGAATCATTGCCATTTTTTCTTAAAAAGTGTTTATCTAAAAGGCTATTATCAATTGGTTTCACAGCATCTGTTAGGCTCTGAGTATAGTACGCTAACTTGGCTATTTCCTCCATAATAACAGCATTTGAAACTGCCTCTTGTGGGGTTTTGCCCCAATTAAAAGGTCCATGATTATTAACAAGTACCCCTGGCATGTAACTTGGGTTTTTATCCTCGAATGTTTCAATTATAACTTCACCGGTGTTCTTTTCATAATTATGATTAATTTCCTCTTTTGTTAACTTTCTTGTGATTGGTATCTCACCATAAAAATAATCTGCATGTGTAGTTCCTAGTGAAGGAATCGCTTTACCTGCTTGCGCCCAAACCGTACACCATGGAGAATGAGTATGAACCACTCCTCCAATCTCTGGAAATGCTTGATAAAGAAGGATATGTGTAATCGTATCTGATGACGGTTTTAAACGGCCTTCCACTTGGTTCCCTTCTAAATCTAGGACTGGGAGTTCTTCTGCTTTTAAGTCTTCGTAGGCTACCCCACTTGGTTTAATAACAACTAACCCTGTATCACGATCGATGGCACTAACATTGCCCCACGTATAAATGACTAAGTCCCTTTTTGGAAGCTCCAAATTTGCCTCTAACACTTTCTTCTTTAGATCTTGTAACAAATTAAACACTTCCCTACTAGTAAAATTTCATAAAGAATAAAGACAAGTAAACATATATATTAACTCGCCTTTATTCTTGCACTTTTTTAGTTTTCGACTTTCGTTAATCTTGTTACATTTTCTTTTACATTCAGATAAATGCTTTTGTACTCTTCAAAGTATTTATCATAAATTTGCGTGTTTTCTAAATTTGGTTGAATCGTGTCTTCAAATTCTAACCAATCAGTCAAAACATTAGGATTTTCAATAACTCCAGTCGCAAGGCCAGCCAATAACGCATCTCCTAAAGGGGCCTCTACATCATTTTTGATGATTCGTATCGGTCGCCCGGTAACATCGGCATAAATTTGCGGCCATATGAGGGATTTAGAGCCTCCACCAACAATGATAATCTCTTTATCCAATTTCGCTTCCGTACCTGCAACCATTTCCATATTATGACGAAGAGAATACGCTACTCCCTCCATAAACGCTTTGTATAAATGTTTCTTCTCATGGACTAGGCTTAGACCTACAATAATCCCGCGAGCATCACTATCCCAAATTGGACTTCTTTCACCCATGAAATAAGGGAGAACGAGTAGCCCTTCAGAACCTGCAGGTACATCTTTAGCTATTAAATCTAACAATGTATAAGCATTAATTCCGAGTTTCTCTTCTGCCTCTATTTCCTCACTTCCGATGATATCCCGGAACCATCTCATAATTGCCCCAGCGGTAGCTGCGCCTCCAAATGTATAAATCTTCTCGCTAGAATCAATAACATGCGGCATACTTACAAGGTGCGGAGACAGATTAGGAGTTTCTGTTACAAATCCCCAACACATTGAAGTACCTAACATTGCAACATGGTTCCCTTCACTGAAAGCTCCGGCACCTAGAGTTGCGACAGGTGCATCGACCCCACCACAAATGACCGGTGTCCCTGCTTTTAATCCTGTCTTTTCTGATGCAGCTTCCGTAATTCCACCAACCACTTCCGTACACTCTACTAGTCTTTCAGGAAAGACTTCTAACGGAATGCCTAGCTTCTCTGTCATTTCTTTTGACCATGTACGTTCTTTTATATTATATACTCCTCCAATATTACCCGCTGATGAGTAATCTACAGCCACTTCTCCAGTTAGCTTATATACGATATATGGAGCGGGAGGTAAAAAGTATTTAATATCATTCCAAATTTTTGTCAGGTTATTTTTCATCCACAAAATCTTCGCAAATCCAAAATAAGAATTCACTGAGTTCCCTGTAATCTCAAATAATGCATCAAGGTTAATATTTTCCTTAACCCACTCAACTTCTTTTTCTGCCCTTCGATCCATCCAAATTAAACAAGGAGCTAAAGGCTTCATCTCTGCATTAACAGGGATACCCGAACCGCCATACAAACTACTGACGGCAACACCTTTAATATCTTCTGGGTCAACATTAGACTTTTCCACTACCGCTTTAATTGTAGAAAAGGTGGCGTCTTCCCAAGGTTCTGGCCATTGTTGTGCCCAGGAAGACTTCGGTGTTTCCACATCATAGCCTTGATAACTATGCGCTAATACTTTTCCTTCTGGATTGATTAATACTGCTTTTGTCCCTTGCGTCCCAATATCAACACCAATTAAGTATTCCATTTTGTTCACCCTTCATCGTATCATCAATTACTGCACACGTTACCACTTTTAAAACCACTACTTTATGGCTTTAATAAAACTTTTATCGCTTCTGGGTTTTTCGCCATTGCTAACGCTTCATGGAAATCTTCCAATTTAAAATGATTTGTTATAATTCCTTCTGCAGTAAGCAAATTACGCTCAAATAAATCAATAACGATTGGGTATGTGTAAGGACTTAAGTGAGATCCGCGTAAATCTAATTCTTTCTTGTCTCCGATCACACTCCAGTCTGTCGTTGTTTCTTGACCGAATACACTAAACTCAATAAATCTACCTAACTTCCGCACCATTTCCAAACCTTGAGTTACACCAATTGGCGAACCTGTTGCTTCAATATACACATCACATCCATACCCATCAGTTAGGTCCTTAACTGCTTGAACAGCATCTTCTTCAAGCGGATTGATACAAATATCTGCTCCAAACTTTTTCGCCATTGCTAATCTTTTATTATTCGTATCTAATACGACTAGCTTCTTAGGTGTTTTTAGTGAAATTAATTGGATCATACATAGCCCTAACGTTCCAGCACCTGCCATAACAACGACATCTTCAAATTCAATCGTTGCTCTTTGAACCGCGTGAACGGCACAAGCTGCTGGTTCAATTAAGCTCGCTTCAGAGTCTGTAACACCATCCGTAATCTTATAGATTTTGTTCGTACTACCAAATCTCATATATTCAGCCATTGCACCTTCTGCAACGTCTCTTTGAAATCCGTAAATGTTATGAACTTGACACATCCAATATCGCCCTGTCTCACAGAACATACACTTCCCGCATGGATTAATTTGATCCGTTGTTACTCGATCACCAATTTGTATATTATGTTTTTCTGCTGCGCCTTCTCCTAACTCAGCTACAACACCATAGAATTCGTGACCCGCAATAACCGGTGCTTTTAACCAAGGATCTTCTCCTGCCCAATACATATCAGCCCCAGAGTAAGCCTTCAAGTCACTTCCGCAAATTCCGCAAGCTCCAACTTTAATCACCACTTCTTCTTTTCCAGCTCTCGGTGTAGCTACCTCTTCTACTCGATAGTCTTCTGGCCCATAACAAACAACAGCTTTCATAGTTTCTGGTAATTTTGTCATTACAATCATCCTCTCGTTTAATTTTAGAATTTTTAGTCTTTTTGACGCCAACTACTATAGTAAATAGCTCCAATGATAATTAAGCCTTTTAATACCAACTGAACATAAGGAGATACTCCCATTAAGTTCAAACCATTACTTAAAACCCCTATTAATAAAGCTCCTAGTAATGTTCCAAAAATATGACCGCGTCCGCCGGCAATAGCTGTACCACCTAATACAACAGCAGCAATCGCATCCAACTCAAATCCGACCCCGGCCATTGGTTGACCTGATGCAAGTCGAGAGGTTAAAATCATCCCCGCTATACCAGCTGTCACACCACTGATTACGTAAGCCATAATTTTATATCTCTTTACCTTAACACCTGATAATCGAACTGCTTCTTCATTCCCACCAATTGCATAGATGTATCTTCCAAAAGGCAGGTGATTTAAAATAATATAGGCTGCTATATATACAAGAACCATAATAAGAACGGGCATAGGAATAATACCAAACACATGGCCTCTTCCAATAAAAGTAAACGCTTCAGGTAATCCTGATAAAGGGTAGCCCCCTGTGTACAATAAAGCCAAACCACGGGTGGCTTCCATCATCGCCAATGTCACGATGATTGCTGGGATTTTAGCATACGCTACTAATGTTCCATTTATATATCCAATTACTGTACCTAACACAATTCCAATTAATACTGCCAGATAAATCGGTATACCAGAGACTAGCATCAATCCCGCCATAATTGTACCCGTAAAGGCCATAACTGAACCAACAGATAAATCGATTCCTCCTGTTATGATGACAAACGTCATACCTACAGCTAAAATAGCGTTAATCGATATTTGTCTTGCTACATTCGTTAAGTTAGATGAGGTTAAAAATTGGTCGCTGAGTAGTGACATAATTAAACATAATATTAGAAAAGTCACAAATATTAACATTTCTTGGTTTTCAAATAACTCTTTGAGCTTGGTTGTAAACTTCTTCTTCGATGTAATGGTTGCTTCATTCGTTTGTGGCTTTAGTTCACTCACTCTCAACACCTCCTGTTGCATAGTACATTACCTTTTCTTGAGTAACTTCTGCTGCATCAAGCTCCGACATTATCTTTCCTTTATACATTACTAACACCCGATCACTCATACCTAAAATCTCAGGTAGCTCTGAAGATATCATAATGATTGAGATTCCTTCGTCTGCTAGTTTCCGCATGAGTTTATAGATTTCTTCCTTTGCTCCTATATCAATCCCGCGAGTAGGTTCATCAAAGATTAATATCTTACATTCTGTATTTAACCACTTCGCTAAGACTACTTTTTGCTGATTTCCTCCACTTAAAAACTTTACTTTTTGCTCCATAGTAGGAGTCTTAATAAGTAAGTCTTGAATAGACTGAGTAACGACATTTTTTTCTTCTTTTTTATCAATAATTCCAAAGTTCTTAGATACCTTTTTCAGAATAGGTAACGTTATATTTTTCTTAACAGTCATTCCAAGAATTAACCCTTGGGTCTTCCTACTTTCAGGAATTAAGCCTATGCCATACGCCAATGCATCCGTAGGAGATTTGATATCCACCTTCATCCCGTCTAGATAAACTTCCTTTTCATCAGTGGCATCTGCTCCAATTAACGCTCTGACCGTTTCTGTTCTACCAGCGCCTACTAAACCTGCAATTCCTAGAATTTCACCCTTTTTCAGTTTGAAATTCACATCTTCCAGCTCAGAATTACGCAGTTTTTTTACTTCTAAAAATAACTCTTCATCTCTGTCAGCCCAAGAAGGTCTGTCAGGAAAAGCATTTGTAATCTCTCTTCCTACCATCATTTTTACAATGTCCTGTTTTGTACAACCCACGACATCTCTTGTTCCAACAAATTCTCCATCTCTTAAGCATGTCAGCCGATCACACATTTCTAAGATTTCGTCTAAATGATGGGAGATATAGATAATGGTTACACCATTTGCTTTCAACATCGCAATTAAATCAAACAGTTTGTCAATTTCCTTACCTGTCAAACTTGCAGTGGGTTCATCGAATATTAATACCTTCGTATCGATGGCAATTGCTTTTGCAATTTCTATAAATTGCTGATTGGCAACACTTAATCTAGCTACTGGCTTGCTTAGATCTATGTCTGCATTGAGCCGTGTCAATACTTCCTCAGCCTTTTTTCTCATTGTCTTCTTATCTAACAATCCACCACTTTTTCTAATCTCGCGTCCTAAAAAAATGTTCTCAACACCATTTAAATATGGAATAAGACTAAATTCCTGATGAATAATACTAATTCCTAATTCTTGTGCTTCTTTCGGACTTGTAAATGTCACTTCTTTTCCATTTAGTAAAATCTGTCCTGAGCTAGGCTTTTGTACGCCTGATAATATTTTCATTAACGTTGATTTTCCAGCACCGTTTTCTCCGACTAATGCATGAACTTCTCCTCTACGTATATCAAATGATACGCCTTTAAGTGCAATTACACCTGGAAATTTCCTTGTTACATCCTTAATCTCTAAAATATTATCCACTGGTCTCACCTTCTCCCTAACATTCTTTTTTAGTAGAGTGCTCCCTATTGTTGCGGAGCACTCTTTGAAAGATTACCAGCTGAAGCCTTCTGCATTTTCAATCGTTTGTAATTCTACATCAATAGGTACTTCAGTCGGTACAACTTCTGCACCCCAGTATTTAGCTAAGCCCATTCCAAGTCCAATTCGAACTTGGTCTCTAGGGAATTGTGCAGTCGTAGCTTTAAATGGCCCACCAGCTAAAATTGCATCAATTACCTCTGGATGACCATCTACACTATAAAGCGCTACGTCACGTCCAGAAGCTTCAATCGCACCAAGAGATCCTAAAGCACCACCATCGTTCACACTGAAGATTGCATCTAAATCAGGTTGAGATTGTAACATATTTTCCGTTACATCCATTGCTACACTTCGATCTTGTCTACCATTTTGAGTATCAACAATTTCGATACCAGGATGCTTAGCAATCGCATCTTTAAATCCTTCTACCCTTTCAAGGATCGGCACTACTGGAATCCCATCTAAGATTGCAACTTTACCATTTCCACCTAAATCTTCAGCCATTTTCTCCCCAGCTAAAAATCCTGCATCATAGTTTCGAGATCCGACGAATGAATCAATTGGTCCACTAGCCTGTGCATCGACTGCTACGACAATAACTCCCGCTTCCTTTGCTGCAAGTACTGCTGTCTCAATTCCATCACTATCTGCTGGGTTAATTAGTAGAATATCAATTCCTTGTTGAATCATGTCATCAATATCATTTGTCTGTTTACTTACATCATGACGAGCATCTGTAACAATTCCTCTTGCTCCGATTGACTCGACAGCTTCTTCAAACGCTTCATGCATTGTAATAAAGTAAGGATTATTCATATCTTGAAAAGCCATGCCAATTACTAATTGCTCATTTCCATTTCCATTTCCACTAGTAGACGCTTCTCCATCTGAGTTTGTTTCTGTACTTGTTTCGCTGCTTTGGTTCGCACAACCAACAGCTACTAACATGAACGAAATGAGAACAAACATTAACATACCTTTTAACTTCTTGTTCATTTTAATTCCCCCTAAGTATAAATTCTTTTTGTTAGGCGCCTTCCTTCGACTCAAAATAAAGCGCTTTCTTTTTACTGATAAAGAAGAGTTGAAAACTTACAAAATGTACCTATTCACAAATAAACAATCATAAACCTATTTCTGCTGTTCTCGAAATCTCTGTATGATATCACCCCCCTTCAATTTTTTAATAAAAAACAAAAAAGTGCCCTATTTACGTAATGTGAGTATGTTTATAAGCAAACATAACTCTACACATACGTAGATAAGGCACCCATAGCCAACGCATCATTTTATACCAACCATAAGTATAAAATTTACCAAATATATCAATTTTTATTATTAAGCTAATCCTTAGCATTCCCCTACGCCAGCCATAAGCATAGGACTAAATGCGCATTAATATTTAAATTATTCTGTAACTTTAATCATAGTATAATGATGAATGATAAACAAGTCAATAAGTTTTTGTGAAAAATATAAAAAATAAATTCCTTTAGTTTTGAAAAAGAGAATCTGCTTTGATTAGGTCTTTGGCTACATTAACTAACTTCTGGTTCTTATCTCTACTTATTTTTTGCAGGCGTTTCATAGCTTCAGGCTCTGTTAAACTCATTCTGTCCATTAGTATGCCTTTTGCTTTTTCTATGTGTTTACGTCCTTCTAAAGCTTGCTTCGTGTCTTTCAACTCATGGTGTAACTTTTTAAACTCTTCAAATCTAGCTGAAGCAATATTAATAGCGATTTCCAAATCCTTCATTTCAACAGGCTTTGTAATATAATAGAGCACACCTTCTTTCGTTGCTCTCTTAATAAGATTTTCATCATAATATCCACTTACGATAATACTAGGAATAAATAATTTCTCATTAATTTTCTTGATGGCCTCAATTCCATCAAGGCTAGGCATATTAATATCAGTAATCACAAGATCCGGCTTTTTTTCTATCGCCATTTCTACAGCCTGCAATCCATCAGTGGCAACTCCAACCACCTGATGTCCAAGGTCTTCAATGTTAGACTGCAAACCAACCAAACATAAGTATTCATCTTCAGCAATTAAAACGCGCAATGTTGACACCCCCAAATACTAATAAAGATTACTATTTATGCAGGAAGATCCTCTCAGTCGGGAACCTGCTAATAATGTTCGTTCCCCCTTCTCCTGTTATCTCCATCTCACCTCGGAATTCACTAGTAACAATCCCCTTCAGAATCGTAAGCCCTAAACTATCTAGTTTGTTTAAATCAAAATCCTCTGGTATTCCACGACCATTATCTGAAACTGACAATTCAACCGAATCGTGAATGCGTTTACAAACAATGCTAATTATACCTGTTTCTCTTTCTCGAAAAGCATGTTTATAACAATTCGTTAGCAACTCATTAATTATCAAAGCAATCGATGAAGCTTTATTGTAGGGAATAAAGATATTTTCTAAGTCTAAGTTAATTATAATGTTTGGATCAACATTATTAAAGCTTACAATTGCTTCTATGATATCTTTAACGTTAATAATGCTTCTTCCTAATTTATCTTTTGACAGAAGATCATGCACAGCAGCAATACTCTTTACTCGAGAAATAATATTATCGAGCGTTTCTTCTACCGAGTTTTCTGGATGTTTATCAACAAATCTTTTTTGCAGGGCAATCAAACCAACAATCGATTGAAGATTATTTTTTATCCGGTGATGACTCTCCTGTAATAACGCCGACCTTCCCATCAACCTTGTATCTTCAATAGCGATTGCTGCATGTCTGGCAAATGCCGACAAATACTTTGATTCATCTTTAGAATACACGTAAAAATCTTCGTAGAACATCTGGATGATACCTGTTACCTGTGATTTAATTAAAACAGGAATGCAAATAACCGTCTTTACATTGTCAATTTTTTCAAACAATGAAGTAAACACACGATTATGCTGACTTGTATAGTAAATGCCATTTTCTCTAGCTATTTTTATTATTGCATCTTTCTTTAATTGAGCTTGCAATTCTTGTTTCTTTTTGAATTCAAAGCGGTCAATAATGGACCATGTTTGTTCATCGATTAAACTAATCGAACATCCATCAGCCCCCATAACTTTTGTCACTTCTTTTGCCAATAGCAATAATACATCCTTTAACTCATATTCCGATGTAAGGAATTCCGCAGCTTTAAAAACAGCCTCTAAAACATTCTGTGTCTCGTCATCCTTTACTCCATCTCTATCCTTATAATTATAATCTTCCAACTGCCTTAACAATCGTTGTGGGTCCTTTTTAGCAATATCTGCAGCCATCTCATCTTTAATTTTTCCTTTTGATAAAATGGAAATACGATCAGCAATCTTTAAAGCTTCTTCCCACTGTTTAGTAATATAAAGTATACTCCCCCCATCATCTTTATATTGCTGAATAATCTTCATTAATTTAGAAGCATTTTTTGCTGACAAACCTTCCATAGGCTCATGCATAACAATCATTTCGGGGTTTCTTAACAAGACGGATAATATATTAACTATTCGTTTATTCTCTTTAGATAAATTTTTGGCTTTCGTTTTATGATTTAGTTCAAAATCTGTCTTTTCTAAAATATCCTTAGCTTTCTGCTTTACTTTTCTCCAATGAACAAATGGCAAAAATCCTCTAGTAGGAATACTCCCTAATGAAAGGTTTTCCGCTACGGTGAAGTCATTTATTAACTTTGGTTTTTGGTGTAGTAATGCTAGAGTGTTCCTATCTATCGTGCGATTATTTAGCAACTTCCCTTTAATTCTAAAGGTTCCATCCACACTCTGATTTTCTTGCAAATTTATTAAACTCTCAATAAGAATACTCTGTTCCGAACTACTTTTGACAACCAATGCATGTATTTCATTATTAACTAGATTTAGACTAATATCATCTATATTTCCTTCCGAATTGCTATATGTTAAGTTTCTAATTTCAAATAAGATATCAGACAAGTTTTGCACCTCCAATTCCATTTTCCGTATAGAAGAGACTTCTTATATGTATTACTCAAATTGATTTTATAGGGCAATTCAATTTATTGCACTAATTTTTTCTTCAAATCAAGAAAAATTCTTAATATTACGACATATATAATTCCTAATTAAATTTATTAAAAAAGTTTCTATAACAAAAAACCGAGTGCAACAACACTCGGTCATTCGATAAACTTCGGGTAACACCACCTACCCCAACAATCTCTCCAACTCTTCCGCACAAACCGGTTTACTAAACAAATACCCTTGCATGTGATAGCAGTCATTTTTCATCAGAAACTCTTTCTGATATTCTTCCTCTACCCCTTCAGCAATAACGTGTAGTCGCAATCCACGTGCGAGGTGAATAACCGTTTCTGCTATTTCAGAATTACTATGATCCTCTTGAATATCTTGAATAAAGGAGCGGTCTATTTTCAAGCTATTGATTGGCAATGTCTTTAAATAACTTAACGAAGAATAACCTGTTCCAAAATCGTCAATTGAAATGGAAATTCCATATTCTTGTAATCCTTTTAACGCCCTAATCGTTTCTTTCGAATTGAAAAGGAGGGTACTTTCTGTAATTTCAATTTCAAAATGTTCCGGTGCTAACCCGCAGTCAGCAAGGATTTCTCTTACTTGTCTCACTAAATAGCACGGATCTTGGAACTGCTTCGCAGAGAAGTTCACCGCAAGACTTAACGGTTCGACTCGACCTTCATTCCACTTCGTTACCTTTGAACAAGCATTTTTCATGGCAATTTCCCACAATGGATTAATGAGTCCTGTTTCCTCCGCCACAGCAATAAACTTATCTGGTGGTACAAATCCAAGCTCATCATCTGTCCATCTAAGTAACGCTTCTACTCCCGTCATTTTATCCTTTTTAGCATCGATTTTTGGCTGATAATACACTTCAATCTGTTTATTTTTTATTGCTTTTCTTAAGCGCGCTTCAATACGAAGTTTCTTGTTTTTCTCTATGCTGATTTTCTCATCATAAAATATCGCTTTATTTCCATCCTTTTTCTTGGCAACATACATCGCTCCATCCGCATTTATCATCAGAGCATCCATATTGTCAGTATGCTCCGGGTACAAGCTTATGCCGCAGCTCGCACTGACTGTTACTTCATTTCCATCTAGCAAAAATGGTTGATTAACCTTCTCTACAATTGTCTCAGCAAGTTCCTTAACCTCTTCTTTTTCAAGCTGGCTACACAAAATAACAAATTCATCTCCGCCCTGTCTCGTCAGAACACTATTTCCTTTAGTCAGGCTGCTTTGGATTCGTTTTGAAATCAATTGGATTAATTGATCCCCTTTGGCATGACCTAATGTGTCGTTCACATCTTTGAAGCGATCAATATCAATAAATAAGACAGCGACCGTCTCTCCTGTTTCTTTGGCATGTTCCATTCTTTGCTCTAACTCTTCTTGGAAGTACCTTCTGTTAAGTAGACCTGTAAGCGGATCGTGATAAGCTTGAAATTTAATCACTTTCTGGCTCTCTTTCAAATCGTTCACATAACACTGCAGAGAATTGGATAACGCACTTACATTTTGCGCAAGATGGCCAAGCTCATCTTTTCTTTTTAACTCGATATTTCTGCCAAAATTCCCTTCAGCAATCTCATTTACCTTTTCAACAATATATCCAATCGGTTTCGTAATCGAACGCGAGAAAATTAAACTTGTAAGAAACACACCAAAAACAAATGGAATGGATAAAAGGAGGTGCTGCCAAAATTCATTTCTTAACTCGTTCTCAATTAAGCTATAGTCATACGATAATCCAATGACATAAGGATCCTGTGTATCCAGATCAATTGGAACAAATGTTTTTGAAACCATTTTTCCATTGATTTCATCTATATAATTCTGTGATTCGCCTGTTTCTACAGCTACTTGAACGAATTCTACATCGACGTCCTGATTGCCATATTCATATGTCCCATACCAAATCGGTTGATCCACAATCCGGATAAAGTTATTCCAATCAAGATAAAGCTCTTCCGTCTCTTTCCCAAAGCTCTCCGGATTAATTACAGTTAACTCAAGGACACCTTCTAGTTTATCTGTAAAACGTTCAATGATGTTTCCAGGCCCAAACCGCTTCTCATACTCAAGTACCTCGTTATCGCGATTGTACGGATTAATAATATAATCCGTAGATCCATCATAATAATATCCCCACTTATCCGTATGTTCAGGATTACTTGCAGCTACTTCAATAGGGCCTGTCCAATATTCGGGAAGAGCTAATCCCTCCTCCACTGTTACAGGATCTAATGCAAAAAGCTGCTTGAAGGCATCATACCAAAAGAGCCATTGATTTGTTGACAACCCAATCTGAAGAGGATCAGACGATTTTACGCCAATGATGTCATCCTCTGTTTCAGCAAGCAAGGTAATATGAGATATCATCAGTTCTTCGGCCAGCTCAACTAATTGTTCATTTGTGACATCTTCGTAGTTAGCAGGCAAAGAGTTTCTAATCGCGATTGAAGCCGTTCGTAACTCTCTTCCCATAATATCTTCAACATACAAAGCGCCACCTTTGGCGTTTTCTACCTGATATGATATTTCCTGAGTAATTAATTCTATTTCTCTTTCCTTATATTCAATAAGTTTATCTTTCGAACGCATGTAATGTAATGAACTATGAGCAATTAAAATACATAAGACCAATAACGTAAAAATTAACGGTAATTTCTTTTTAATAGACATCGCTTGCACCTCCTTTTCCCTTAAAACAAGTTATTAAAAAACCTCCACAAAGGAAATCCCATGCAAAGGGGAATTCTGTCAAATACAAACACAAACCAATTTTACATGGCTGTCTCGAAAAATTCATGGTCAGAAATAAACACTTCTTTCGTCATGTTTCCTAGGTCATTTCGTAGGAACGATTCAAAAAGGAATAGAAATTGTTCAGGCTGGTGAACATGAGCTACATGCCCAGCATGTTTTATTTCTTCATATTTCACATGAGGAACATACTTCTTTAGATCTATAAGGGTACTTTTATACAGCTGATCATATTCTCCCATCACCCATAAAACAGGGATTTCTGTTCCAAGTAACGCTGACTTTGAGTCAAACTCAAACTGCAATCTCATCGCTTTATCCAGTACTTTTGGAGGGACTTGGAGAGCATGATGTAAAAAGATAGATTCCGAGTCTTCACGTATAAATGGATGATTTGGATTTAGCAAAGCTGCATATTGTTTTAGCCAGATTTTATAATCTGATGTCCCTTTATCCTCTAACACGCGAATGAGATTTTCACTGAATTGTGATGGCTCATTGCAACAATATCCGCCGACAAACGTCATACTTGCTACTCGCTCAGGATGTTTATCCGCAAAAGCTTGAGCGATAACACTCCCGAAACTAAGTGCGCATAAATGGGCTTTTTTTATATTTCTTAGAACGAACTTGCAATAAAGCTGCTCAATAAAAACATCTATAATAGGAAGCCCGTCCACCTCTGAGTCATTAATATCATACAGATCGTATGAGATACACTGATAGTCACCTTGTAACATCTCTATTTCTTTTTTAAACGCATTCTTATTTCCGACAATTCCATGCAAAAAAATAATTGTTTCTTTTCCCATATCGAAACCTCTTATATTTTGACTTTTAAAAAATTATATTAAGAAAGTTATACTACTATGGAACATCTATTATACAGAATACTTAATTTCTATTATATTTCTTCCATTAGAAACTAGCAAAGTGAAACATTTGGCAGCACAGAATTTCATCATTATTTAAAAATAGATAAATATATCCTTTTTGTTACAAACTAACGATTTTTCCAAATTGGAGCGACGTACTTTTAGGGGACGATCTATAAAATCTGGAAGAATTGAACAGTTCGCACATCTAAGTTGAGGAGTTTAATGAGGCAATCCATAATGTACTTGAACAACTTTCTATTATTTTACAAAAGGGGAAAGATTGCGTTTGAAACACTTACGAGGTTTAGCGTGGAGATCATTGGGGTTTGCAACGCAAGAAAAATGCAAGATCGTCATATATCAGCAAAGCTACTGAAATATATTCTTATGGGATCGAGCGTTGATCGCTCAACGCTCGTTAAAATTAAGCTTCTCGATCAATGACGCTGTATGCTTAGTCATCAGCTTTTACAGAAACGTAATCACATCAAAACGCCCTTCCATTAATAATTTTTTAGAACCGTACGAAAAATGCTCGGAGAAGAAGAACGAAGAAGAGCGAATATGCCGAGTGGGGCTGGTTAGACAGGTGCTATTTAGTTACCCTTTAATTTTCTTATAACTATCATGCTTCACAACAGTCCGCAGGCTGCTGCCATCATTTTGTTTGACGTTATCGAAATTAACCGCAATCGTATTATTGTAAATGTTAATAACTGATGCCTTCTCGCCATTGTACTCCCCTTTTGTCACTTGAATTCTATCGTCAATTTGTACATCAACTGCGGGTTTCTCTTGTTTTTCTTGTTTTTCTTGTTTTTCTTGTTTTTCTTGTTTTTCTTGTTTTTCTTGTTTTTCTGTTACATCAGACATGAACACATCTCCTTTTGAACAAAATAACTACTATCATAAGCTTTTGACGATTGCAGCGCTTTTATTTATTAAAAAAGCTGGGAAAAGAAAGCTCTCGTCCTTTTGCTTTCTGTCTAAACTACCGAATTTACTGTCGAGAGTGACGTTTTTTCTGTCCAAACTTGAGAATTTACTGTCGAAACTCACCATTATACTGTCCAATGCCCTAAAGAAGAGCCGTCACCATCAAGTTTGCAGCTGCAAGCGCGACAACAATAGCTGCGATCTTTTTAATATTTTGTTGGGAAAGCTTCGCAAATAGAGCAACACCAAGACGCGAACCGACCAAGACACTAACAAGCCCAACTAAGAAATACCCTAGAAAATCTAACGAAAAGTCACCACTTACTCCGTGCAGCGTCACTGTCATAATCGCGGTCACAACAAATGTCACCTGGAGATTGGCGCTGTATGCATATTTGTTGTTATGAAAAAGCAAAAGAAAATAAAACACAAAAAATGGCCCGCCAACAGCAAACACTCCGCCGATGAGACCGCCTCCTAATCCTAAAATAATCGGAAGCCATGTTCCATTCACTTTCTTATCCGGATTCGGCGGTTTGCTTTTGAACAAATAAACAACAACACAAAGTAAAAACACACCAAGGAACACTTTTAAAATATCGAGCTCCCCATAATGATGCAATACAAAAAAACCACCGACACGCCCGACGAGCGCAGCAGACAAAATAACAAGCAGCGACCGCCACTGGATATGCTTAAATAATTGCAAAGCAATGCTCACTGAGAGCACTAAGGCGAGCGACACAACTAGAAGCGTACTTTCTTTCACCGTAAACATTAAAGGTAAGAAGCCCATGGCAATTAATCCAAATCCAAAACCGCTTACCCCTTGAATAAAACTCCCAAAAAGGAGAATCAAAAAGATAATTGCTAACTCTAATATCATAAAAAAACGAACCTTTCAGTATAAAATAAACTACAAAAAGCAAACTAGTTTTAATTATAGCAAAAATAGCATTCACCTCTTCACTTTTTGATTAGCAACAATGGATATTATTTATGCTTTCTGTCAACCCGTTTCTGTCCAAACTGTACCTTTTTCTGGCGAAAGCTTCACGGAACTCAACAACTAAAAAAAAATGAAGAGAAACGAACCACCGTTTCTCTTCACTCGAGTTACTTATTTCAATTCATTATTTTCATATAAACGATGAATAATCGCAGCCAATTGGGCTCTTGTCATTGGCTGATTAGGCTTAAATGTGCCGTCTGAATAACCGTTAACAATACCCTCTTGTCTCATTGTTTCAATCGCAACTACAGCCCAGTGGTCATCTCTCACATCAGTAAAAGCTCTTGTTCCACCTTGTGCTGGTTGTGAATAAAATCCAGCATTGAAAAAGATTTGAGCGACTTGTGCTCTTGTTACATTAGTACTTGGTGAGAAATTTCCATTTCCTGTACCGTTCATAATGTTATTTTGCGCAACTAAGTTAACAGCATCGAATGCCCAAAAATTCGTTGATATATCATTAAAACGAACAGGAGTGCCCTCAGACTGTAAATTTAAGAAATTCGAAAGAATCGTTGCTGCTTGTGCTCTAGTTAAATGATTATTTGGTCTAAACGTTTGATCAGAGTGACCATTAAGCCATCCTTTTTCCGCTGCAAATAAAATCGATTCTTTGGCCCAATGTCCATTAACGTCACGGAATACTGACCCATCCGTACTTTTTGTACTTCCATTATCTCGACGATCATGCTCAAATAGGTTCCACTGATTCATTATTCTTCCTACTGCATCACGGTAATAAGATCCACCTAAATGGTTATACCCTGCATGAGCAATATCAAATAAATACTGTCTAGATGCATCTTCAATACTCATACCATTTGTCAAATTCGTTTGGTATTTCTCACGAGCAAAGCCGTATCTTTGATTTTGAAGAAGTGTCCCTGCTAAGAAATTAAACGCCTCTTCATAAGAGTTGAATTGTCGGTACCAATTATCTCTTCTTTGACTTTCATCAAATATAATACGGTCTGTCCCTAAATTTTCAATAATCGGAATCGCTCTTTCAAAATCCTCATCAGGCTGACCTTTTAATTGCCAAGCGTTAGCAGGATTGAATCCCCACACTTTGATTCCAAAAAGATTATTTGCATAATAAGCAATTCTTGTCGTTCCGTAACCACTTTCTAATATGGACATACCAATGATAGCACTAGCTGGCACTCCCCATTGTTCACTTGCCCTTACAGCATATGGAGTAACCTCTTGAATAAAACGTTGTTGCTCTTGAGTAGTAGGTCTATTCTTCATTGCTAAATAAGCATTGCTGTTTCTACCTAACTCTCTATCTTCAAACGGCAAAGGATCAAATAATGCCGCGTAAGCTGACTGAGTTCCTACCGTAAATAATGAAAATACCAAAACTATAGAAAGGACAATCTTAGATGTCAATTTTGTCAATAAATTCCCCGCCCTTTTTAGTAATCTATGAAAAACTCAACAGATAGTATCTTAGCAGAATTACTAACAAAAAGGACAAGATGTTTTAAAATAACTCATGGTAAGTAATTGTAAAAGTAGGAGTCTATTCTATTTTTCTTTACGTCTTACATTTTTCAAATCTTTCATACTTTTATAAATCTATCAATGATATAAAAACCTTTCAACAATATCTTACAAATTTAGACAACCTGTGAATCCGCCTGAACCGTAACAGAGAACAGGGTTATGTCGTCTCACAAAATGCAGTCAGCACTGTTCCTGTAAAACAAAGTCGATATATGTAAAACGATTACAAAAGGGGATTAGCTTATTTTGTAGAAGTGAGAGTTAACAGCAAAATGAATGTAAAATTAGGGGATATTAAAAACGGAAGGTGAATGGTATGCTAAAAATTTTCAAAATTTTTAAAACTTCATATAGCAAAGAACAAGATATGTGTGAACGAAAGCTTGTAAAGATTATGAAACGTTTAAATGTGGCCTATTTCGATTACAATTGGGACCGCAGCAGTTGTTATATTGAATTCCGATATCATGAAACCTTATACAAAATGGAACATTCAGCTGACAAAGCGACAGGCACAGGTGTTGCTGAGTTTAAGAGCGGGTTGGATTGTTTAGTTGAATTAGTTGATACGCTTGAAGATCTTTGCCATATCATTGATCGAGGAACGTATAAGCTTGAAACGTGGCTATCCGGAATGAAAAAGACCCCTTTAGTTGAAGAGAAGCCTGAATCCCTGGAAAAAACTCAAATCAAACATAAGTTATCAGAAAAACAAAAGCATGATGAGTTTATGCTGGATACCTCTGAACCTTCCCTAGTGAACTTTAACAGAAACAAGGTCGTCCAGCGGACTATAAGCAAATAAAAAGACGCCTCCCATAATCGAACATTATGGAGGCGTTTTTCTCATATGAGCATACAAGGAAGCTATTTGCTTAAACCATTTTCGTAATTAGCAAAACTGATATTTCCGACCGAACCCTTAGTGAAGCCAGCTATCCTAAGCTGATGACATCCCCCTTCTAGAAAAACAGAATACCTGTCCCCAGTGTTTAGTGCATACACTACGAGACAGGTATCCTTTTAATATTATTTTCCGACTGCACTAACTGCAGAAATCTCAATCATTTTTCTTTCTCGATTCTTAAAAGTTGCTAGCTCAGAAACACCTAATTCTTTTAATAAATGAAGAGTTTCTGTCCAAGCGTAGCCTAGTTCATTTGGAGAATGAGCGTCTGAGCCGAACGTGAATGTCACTCCACGTTTGTTCAGCTTATAGAGGAACTCTGGTGACGGGAATACTTCTCCGCATTTTCTAACACCAGATGTATTAAGCTCAACGGTAACACCTGACTTTGCTATAGCCTCAATAGTCTCATCCATTTCCTTCGTTAAATCACTACTAGCTGGATACTTTAACCCCTTCACTGCATCCGCATGACCTAAGATGTCAAAAAAACAACGATCTACTGACTTTTTAATTAACGTAAAATATTCACGGTAGATTTGATCCGGGTCTACACTAGGATCTTCCCATCTTTTCGGATCAAACACATGGTACCCGCCAAAGTAATGAACAGAACCGATAATATAATCAAACGGATATTGTGCATATATACTGCGATAATAGTCTTCCCAACCCTCGATAAAGTCTGACTCAACACCAACTCGAACATCAATTCTCTTCTCGTATTCATCCCTAAGACGAATCACTTCTGCCACATAGTTTGGAAACTCACTTTTGGCCATCGTCATACCAGGATTAAAGTGATCCTCTTCATAAAAGAAGAGGGGGCTGTGATCCGACAACCCGATTTGTTGAAACCCTTTTGCTATCGCTTCTTCAATCATATCTCGTAAACTACCGCTTGCATGACCGCAGCGGTAATGATGCGTATGATAATCAATCATCGAAAAACCCCTTAGTTTTTTGTTCGGTGAAAAATTTATGATCCTCTACATAGTTTCCTACCTTCGCAAGCATCGCTGTGATCAATACAGTAAATATTGTTAAACTATAAAGTCCTGCACCAATTCCGATGCCGACTCCCCCAACAAATAAAATCATCGCTGCGGACGTAAGCCCCTTTACATTTAGACCATCCTTTAAAATGACGCCAGCCCCTAAAAATCCTAGGCCACTTACAATTTGAGCTGCTAACCTCATTGGATCCATCATCGTATTAGGAGACATCGAGGAAAACTTCTCCACACTATGAATTGAAATTAACGTAATCAAACAACATGCTGTGCTTACAAACATATAAGTTTTAATTCCGGCAGGCTTGCTCTTTGATGTACGATCCCACCCAATAATAAAACCGAGCAGACCACTTAACGTAACTTTGACAAACATCTCAAGATACGGAGTAACATATAATGATAACCAATCAATTAACAAAATCATTCATCATGTCACCCCCCACCTTTTACTTCATAGCTGCAGCAGTTGCTGCCGTTGTTCGTTTTTTAAAGTACTCAGAAATGAGTTCTGCTGACATAACCATCAGGAAGATAACGATTGTCACCATGAGTGCTTCGTTATAACGAGCCATTTGTGCCGCTTTCATTAACTCCCAACCAATTCCGCCAGCACCAACGACACCTAAAATGGCTGAATAGCGAATGTTTACATCAAACCTGAACAGTGACCAAGCAATGAATGCACTCAAAATCGATGGAATAACACCTTGGAGAATCACTTGAAGCCTAGAAGCCCCAGCAGAATCTAGTGCTTCTACAACCCCCATATCGATTTCCTCTAATGCTTCAGCGTACACTTTCACAAGCATCCCAACACTATTAATGGCTAATGCTAAAATTCCAGGTGTTGGTCCAAGGCCTACTGCAACAATAAAAAGTAATGCCCACACTAATGCAGGAACCGCCCGAACGAAACCAGCAAATGATTTAATCGCATAACTTATATAGCGAGACGGTGTTAAGTTTTTTGCTGCAAACACAGCTAAAATAATCGAGATAATAACACCGAAGATCGTTCCTAGAATAGCCACTTGAATGGATTCAATAGCAGCTCCAGCAATATCAATCGGTTCGTTTAAGACAGGCGGAAACATATTGCTTAGTACGTATTGCATTCGATCAATACTGCTAAGGATGCGCTCAGGTACGATGTTAAGCTGCAACATACTAAATACAAAAAATGCGATCGCTAGAAATAAAAATATTAAATTTTGAGTCTTTTTTGGCTGTTTTGTATTTGGTGGTTTCATCATAGAATTCGCTCCCTCAGCTTAGCAGTTATAAACTCTACCAAAAGAATAAGGGCAAAAATCATTAAAATACTCATAGCTGCTTCTTTGTATTGAAATAACTTAAGTGAACCTTGTAAGTAATATCCAAGTCCCCCTGCCCCTACTAGCCCTAAAATAGCCGCTTCACGAATATTCATGTCTAATTTATATAGGGACCAAGAAACAAATGATGCTTTAAATTGCGGCCAAACAGCCTGACCCATCACTTGAAACCAGTTTGCTCCTGTTGCACGTACACCCTCAAGCTGGTCACTATCGATACTTTCTAACGCTTCAGCATATGCTTTTCCTAAAATTCCTATACCTGATAGACCGATAGCAATCGTTCCCGTTAATGGCCCAAGGCCGATTGATGCCACCAATAAAATCCCCCACACAACAGCAGGTACTGAACGTAGGAATGCAGTTACCGCTTGGCTGATTTTAGCTAGAACAATATTCGGCGAAATATTTTTCGCTGCTAGAACACCTAGAATTAAAGAAAGGACAACAGAGATAACCATTCCAACATAACTCATATACAAGGTATCTAACGCAGGCCCAATTAACTTTCCGATCACTGTCACATCAGGCGGAAAAAAGTCAGTCACTAAAAACACGAACATATTGTACGTACCTATGACTAAACTGATTAACTGAAATCCAGTCCCCCACAGTGACCAAATCGTTAAGGCAGCAATTACCCCAAAGATAATAAACTTATTTCGATCTAATAGTTTCTTTCTCCTAATGTACTCTTCATACATTCTGTCAGACGGAGCTCTTGATGTTTGAGATGACGGAGGCTCAACTTTTAATGATGGTGCTAAACTCATGCATGCAACGCCTCCTTCTTACGATAAAGTTTTTGAATCACTTCATCAGTTAATCCACGCGGAGAGCCGTCATAGAAGATTTCACCGTCTTTCACACCGATAATTCGATCTGCGTATTCTTTGGCAATATCGACCTGATGAAGATTGACAATCGTTGTAAGTCCATCTTCATCACAAACCTTACGAAGATAATCCATAACAATTTGTGAAGAATTCGGATCCAAACTAGCAATCGGTTCATCTGCTAAGATTAAACTAGGTGATTGATTAATGGCTCTAGCAATGGCGACCCTCTGTTGCTGACCACCACTTAATTCATCTGCTCTTTTGAACGCTTGCTCCTCTAATCCAACACGCTCAAGAACTTCTAATGCTTTTTGGACATCATTTTTATCAAACATCCCAAAAGCACCCTTAATAGAAGACATATATCCTAATCTGCCGTGTAATACGTTACGAACCGTTGGCAAACGCTTAACTAAATTAAAGCCTTGAAAAATCATACCGATATGACGGCGTATTTTTCGTAACTTTCCTTTATTGGCTTTAAGAATATTTTCTCCTAAGAAGATAATCTCGCCGTCTGTAGGTTCTGATAACCGGTTGATGGAACGAAGCAGGGTACTTTTCCCTGCTCCACTCGGTCCGATTACAACAATGAACTCGCCTTTCTTCGCTTTAAAATTTATATTCTTTAACGCTTTCGTTCCGTCCGGATAGACTTTGTTTAAATTTTTAATTTCTAAGATATTTTCTGGCATAAGGCTACCTCCTCATAAAATGAAATTAGCTCATTCTTAATTAAGTAAATCGTCAGGAGACATACCTAGAGCTTCAGCTGTACGTCGCATAATATCAAAATCTTCATCTGTCGCTGGGATCCAACCACCTTGGAAGTTTGCTGCTTCTAAAAATTCTGAAAGTTCAGGTTGATCGACCATATCGTAGAATGCTTCTCTAATTTCTTCTTTTAAATCTTCAGGCAAACTAGATAAATATGCATCCGGGCCACGAGGAATATCATCTGTTGTAGCAATAATTTTGATATTGTTGTAGTTCGGGTGATCTCCATGCGTATCTTTTAAGTTTCCAATAATGAAATCTGCTACACCTGCAGCATCTACGTCACCGTTTAATACTGAAAGCAACGCTGCATCATGTCCACCAGCGAATAGTACATTTCCAAACCAACTATCAACCTCAGAACTACTCATACCTAACTCTTCAATTAACATTGCTTTTGGGAACATATGCCCTGATGCTGATGTTGGATCCACCCAAGCAAAATCTTTCCCCTCTAAATCTTCTACTGTCTCAATTCCGGAATCTTCTAACGTTACAATAATAGAGTTATAAGTTGCTTCTTCTATTGATTTAACACCCATTGAGAATGCTTCGATATCTGCACGCTCATTTGCTAATACGTAAGCAAAAGGTCCAAAGTGTGCTCCATGTACATGTCCAGCGCGCATTGCTTCAATCATAGCTGTGTAATCTGTACCTTGAAAAAATTCTACCTCGATACCTAAACGCTCTTCTAAGTATTCACGCATTGGATCCCAACGATTTGACATAGCTGTTGGATCCTCACCTGGTAATAGTCCATAAACAAATTTATCAGGCCATTCATCGTTACCAGCTTGCTCATCACTAGAACTCTGAGATGCATTTCCCCCACCACAAGCTACCAATAAAGAAATACTGAAAACACTTACCAACAACAAAAGAAGAAACTTTTTCATACTCTAACCTCCATAGTTTTTATTGTGAAAATAATGGCACTATTAACAAAACTTTTTTGTTAACGCTTTCATAATATAACAAGATTATCTATATGTCTAGACAAAATTAATTTTTTTCTTTGAATTTTTTGGAATGAGGAGTATAATTAACTTATAAATAAAAGGGATACTACTATAAAACTAGACTGTTCATAAAAAAAGTCCGCTTTTTGAAAGGGCTTTCTAAACAAAAAAATAAGAATAGGGGTGATCGTATTGTTAAACAAATCTTCTGTAATCCCTCTTTATGTACAAATTAAAGAGATTTTAGAAAAGGAAATAGTAGAGGGGATATTAAAGCCTGGAGATGCCTTACCAACTGAAAAAGAATTAACGGTCCGCTTTTCAGTTAGTCGAATGACATTGAGGCAAGCGTTAAATGCTCTTATCGAAGACGGATATTTAGTTCGCTTAAAGGGAATCGGCACCATTGTTCAAGAGAGGAAATTAAATCAAACACTCACTACGTTACGAAGCTTTACGGAAGATATTAAATCTAGAGGAATGACTCCATCAACAAAGATACTTTCTTTTAAAAAACAAAAAGGAACAAAAGATGCCGTGGAAAAACTCGGCATAAAGTTAAAAGATGACGTCCTCGTCACCAAACGTATTCGTTTCGCGGATAAACATCCTATCTCATTAGAGACAAACTATGTTCCACAAACTCTACTGCCAACTTTAACAGAGACAGTAATGGAATCGTCCCTTCATCAATTTATTAAAGAATCAGGATTACGTCTAGTGAAAGCTAAAACGAAAATTGAAGCCGCTATGCCTTCTATTGAAGAACAGCAGCATCTTAACATTACAGATAAAGACCCCGTTCTAGTTGTCGAACGAATTACTTTCTTAGATGACGGGACTCCTATTGAATGGTCGGTTTCCGTGAACCGTGCGGATCGTTATACATTTACAGCAGAGCTGTACGATCCAAGTGTGTAGATTAATGTATTTGAAGTTAGGAATATCATGTATCCTTCGAAATACAACAAATAATGCCTCTCATCATGGATAACTTCTAATTGCTATCCATGATGAGAGGCATTGTCTATTCAATAATCTATTCTCTTTGCTTATGCAAACAATACATACTATACATTTCCTTATATCCTATCGCCTTAAAGTGCATGACCTCATAATAAGTAAGCTCACTAGAATTGGAATGTTTCTTGAACCAGGATCTCAGATTTGACAGAAGAATCATAAAACCCCTCCCCCTTTATACAGGATATTCTGATTCAGGGGAGGTGATCACTATTTTTCTGCATTCAGGCTTACACCTTTAATACTCAATGTCCTCATAATCCTTCGGCTGAGGTACTGGCTGCATATTTTCTCTAGAAGGCTGGCCTTTTTGCCGCTGCTCTTGTCTGCCCTTACCACCATTAGCTCTTTGCTTTCCTTGCTTTTTCATCTCAATCCCTCCTTTCTTTAAAAAATCACTACATTCACAGGGTTCCACATCCTAAAAAAAGAATGTGTCTGTGATAAGCACCCGCCAAAATCTCCGGCCATATACTATCTAGACAAACCACACACGGAGTGAACAAAAAGTGAAAATAAATCCACAACTACGAAGAGTCTCCCCTCTCCTCCCTGCATACATCAACATAAAGGAAGGAAAAAGATGGGGATATATCAACACCAGCGGACAATTTATCATCCAACCTCAATATGAAGAAGCAGATGATTTTCAACAGAATGGACTTGCGATTGCGAGAACAAACGGAAAAGCCGGCATGATTGATCAAACAGGTCAATTTGTCATTCCACCTAAATACGATTCGATTTTGCCTTTTACAGAAGGGCGTGCCGTTGTCATTGATGATGACGGATATAAAGTCATGAATGAAGCAGGCCAAGAGCTGACAAAAAGAGCATACGGATTAATTATGCCTTATCAGGACCAACGTGCTGTTTTCGCGGATACAAGCAATGTTCGGTTTTTATATGGCTATTTAGATGAACGAGGAAACGAACGGATACCACTGCAATTTGAAACTGCTACTGATTTCAAAGACGGCAAAGCACTTGTGAAAATAAATGAAAATGAGTATGCATTAATTAATCGAAATGGAGAAACTCTTCAAACCTATCCATATAGCTCTATGATGAGCTATAGTGAAGGCCTGATCGCTTTTAGTAAAACGTTCCAAGACAAATGGGGCTATGTAGATGAACAAGGTCGAATTGTCATTCAACCTCAATATACGTACGCCTCGCCTTTTCGAGATGGCAGAGCCGTTATAAACATGGCCGAGGGAATCGAAAACAAATACGGATTAATTGATAAAAACGCGACTTTGCTCATACCACCTGCCTATAATGATCTAACGCAACTAGGAGAACAAAGAGTAGCAGTTGGAATGGCCCGTGATCCAGAACGTCCATTTGCAGGCTCACAATACGGCATTGCAACAACTGCCGGGGGCATCTTGAGCGATTTTCTGTATGATTCTGTAAGTGAATATCAAAAAGGATTAAGCTCTGCGACAGCCGGTCAAACCACCTTTTTTATTAAACAAAGCGGAAAACGCGCCCCATCACTCCCGATCATTCCAGGTGTCGGAACCGTCCGGCTTGTTGGAGGGATTATTCAAGCAAATGTCGACCACAGTTTGGCCTACTATGACCAAACAGGGAGGCCCATCTATCAACCAAACACTAGCTTCCCTTTAGATGACCAATACCGAATTCAAATTAGGAAATACAGCCCTAATAAAGATTACCTCGTCTATTATCCAAAAGTAGAGGGAATGGCCAATCTTGAAGCTCAAAAGCAGGTCAACCTAACATTGCAACAAAAATCAAAAATAGTCCCTATTCCTCCAACTCAATTAGACTTTGGCTATTACGGCGAATTTTCGGTCTCATTCTTTCAAAGAAACCTACTCGTCCTCAAATTAGAAGGTTATGAATACCCGTTTGGCGCAGCGCATGGAATGCCTTATCAAGTACATGTGCCCATTGACCTAAAGACAGGAACGATCTATGAGCTCAAAGATCTTTTTAAACCAGACAGTGACTATGTAAAGGTCATTAGTGATATCATCGAAAAACAAATTCAAGCAGAACCACAACACTACTTTCCTGACCAATACAAAGGGATTCAACCTGATCAGCCTTTTTATGTAGATGAAAACTCCCTCACCATTTATTTTGAGCCTTATGAGATTGCCGCCTATGCTTTCGGCTTCCCTTCGTTTACGATTCCTTTTAAGGAGATTATGGAATTGATTGATGTCGATGGGGCGTTTTGGAGGGCTTTTAGAGGAGGATAATGTTTAAAAAAAGCTGCTTCGTAAAGATTGCTGCTGTGAAGAAAGGTGTTTTCTCGTCGTAAAATGGAACGGAAGTCACTCGAATCCTGCGGGATGTAGAGGGAGGGCACTGAAAAAGGATGGTTTGTACCTTTTTCAGTGCCCTCGAAGCAATGTGCGGATCTGTTTCCTTTTTTTGAAACACCCGAAGCAATGTAGCGAACGTAGTCATTACCACCTCTGGTTCGGACTTTTAGGGTAGACCCTGTTTTCACTATGTATAAAATTCTTAATCACCCGTAGTTCAAGGTGATTAACCTAGTTTTCTAAAAGTTACTTAAAATACTGAGATAAGTCAAAAGTCAACACTATTAGTAAGATGATCGGCAAGCTAATCCCCCATGCCAAAAGAGGCTTCTTATAATGTATTGGAAATAAAATAAACATCATCATAATAAATAATATTGAGTGCCACATTACCCAACCGTTGTGATGAGAAAATAAACCAACATGCATGTTTATATACTCAACAATAGTATATATGCTAACCCATAAAACGTAATGGAAGACCCTGTTACTCCATTTAGCAGTTCTGAAGAAATACTTCAAATAAATCAAAATCGTCGCAGGATACATCACTAGCATATACAATAATGAGATCGTTGTATGATTCGGAAGCAGTTGAGGTAATAAGGTTTCATGGTATATCCATAAAGCTTGACTATAAGCTAAAAAATTATGTAGTAGGTCACACAGGATAAGAAAGAGTATTGTTGGGTAATATTTTTTCCAGTTTCTCCAATCTCCCCAACGCCAAGCTGCTAAAAAATACAAAAGGTTATAGACGATATGCATAAGGTTATCATTTCCTTCATAAATTCATTATTCTATTTTTTTCTTAAAATAAGAAATTATGTAAAGTAAGATGCCATAATGTTTGAGAAGTTTGAGTTTTTTAGCCTTTACTTTTTAAACAACTTTTTGTTGATGTACCTAACTAAAATCATGGTATGGAAAAAACTATTTTACCGAAAAGCATTTTGTAGGTAAAGGAGAACGAAAAGCCAAGAAACGTAATGGACTGGAATAATGATTTAACATTATTATATAGAGATAAAGGTGTCCCAAAAGGTTATAAACAGACCTTTTGAGACACCCCATTCATTTTCAATAGTTCTTCTTCCAGCAAACTGCTTCGCTTGTTGAAGAACTTACGCTATTATTTCAAGCATCAACTACCTGAGCCGGCTTCTTTCCTAATTAATCGATAACAACCGTTTCAGTTTTTTGTGTTCCTGGAATAGACGTATGGTTATTTTCAGCTAATTCAACTTCTACTTCATATGTTCCAGCTGGGAATTCTTCTGGGTCTAACTCAGTTGTGAAGTTGTAGTCATTAATACCAACACGTGTCCCTGAACCTTCTTCTCCTTCTGCCTTAAACCAAAGGTGAGCATGTCCTTCGCCATCTACGTTCTCAACACCATAATTCTCTACAGAAAGCTCAAAGTTTGTTGCTTCCCAGTTGAACGTTAGTGTACGACCGTCAAGATTTAACTCATATGTATAGTCAATGTCTGCTGCATCTGCATCTTCTTCAGTTGCCTCTTCTTCGTCAGCCTCAGCATCGACTTCCTCCACTAGATCTGCAGAAACTTCTTCAGCTGCTTCCTCTTCGTTTCCACAAGCCGTTAAAGCCATTGATGCCACGACAACACTCGCTAAAACTGTTTTCATTTTGTACTTTTTCATAAGTAATTTCCCCTTTTCTCTTTTCTTTATAAAAGACACATTTTCTAATTTACTATAAAAGTAATTGGAATACAATGGTTTTAAGGGAATTAATAAACATTTATATGGTTCGTTATACCTATATAACAATGCTGGATTTCAATATAATGTGTGTGTTTAGTCCTTCCTAACGACATCACCCCAACAATAGCCAGCCAAAGAAGACCCGCAGATTTAACCCTTGAAATCCTACAACCAAAATAAAGGAGGGCACTGAAAAAGGTTGGTTTTACCCTTTTTAGTGACCTCGAAGCAATATGCAGAGCCGTTGCAATATTTTAAAAAGCCTTCTATGAGTGGTTTTCTCATAGAAGGCGCGCAACGTGCGGTGCCATTTCCCGTTCCATTTATTTACGACGCTCGAACTCTCTTATCCCGCTTCTCTTTCCTCTTCTTCATCGCCTTCGTAATATATCCACCTTTAAAATTCCGGGGCTCATAAGAAATGATAAACGCATTCGGCTCATACGTACTTACAATTTTCATAAACTCCTCTTCCCGATCACGGCGAGCGGTACAATCAAGTCGAAATCTACGAGCATGGTTCATTCCTTCCACCTCTGACATTGATACACTAAAGCCCTCATCTCTCAGGTCTCTCGTTAACTTTTCATTTTTATTCATAATGTTCACTTCAATTGAAACGTATCCAATCGCTAGCTTTTGTTCGATCAGCTGACCGAGATATACACCAACACCGAACCCTATCGCGTAGGCGGCCATATTTAAATAATTCGATAAATCACTAAAGACAATTCCAAGTGCGACAACGTAGATAAGCCCTTCAAGGATCCCGAGCACCGCTGCCTTTTCCTTCATCCCCTTGACCATCATGATCGTTCTCAATGTGAGCACGGGGACAAATAGCAATTGGGCTATGAAAATAATCAGTGCTTGCAGCATCGTCTCACCTTCCCCCTAAAATGTTCAACTTGTGTAGTGTAACAGGATTTGATTTCTGAATCTACACTATTCCCTTTACATATTTCGGTAAAACATTCCCCCTCCAAAATGAGACCACTGAAAAAGGTCAAAACCGTACCTTTTTCAGTGGCCCCTACAAATTAACCAGTATTTTTTCCTCATACGACCAAATGGTAAATGTTGTATGATAAAAAATGGTTCATTTCACACCGCATACAAACGCACAATTGTGCCAAATAGGAGGGAGTACATTGACTGTTCAAACGTGGGAAATTGAAAATATTAGGAATACAGTAAAATACATAACGAACGACAGCATTATTCTTACAGACGGAGAAGCCGACGCCTGTTTAACCTATTTAAATATAAAGGGAGAAGAAATTAAAGCTGTTTGCAGAGCTGAATATTATGACGAAGAGGAAGGCAGAACGTATAAAGGTTTATTAGTCTTTAGCGACTATCGAATCATGTTTCTTTCCTATGTTCCTACTGGGAAGACAACCATTGACTTCCTGCAATTTTACGAGTACTACGCGATTTCTAATGTTTCATCAATGTTTGACACTTCCACACACTCAAAGCTTACGTTTAATTATAACGGCCATTTTAAGGAATCGGTCCTATTTAGTAAAATAAACAGCTCTATCACAAATACGTTAGTTTCAATGATGAACCATTATGCTTCAATTAGAAAAGCAAAGGAATATAAAAAAAGCGACCGTGCTTTTCAAAGAATTATGTTCTCAGTTGGATCATTATTAGCAACCTTATTTATAATCGGTGTCATTAGTGCAATCTTTGTACCTGATGAATACGAAGTAACGGACGTTTTTGAAGAGTTTGATGAATATCAAGCACCCATTGCCTACGAAGTCCAAGTCGAAAATAACAATATTATAGTAGAAGAGTTGTTAGAGTATACAATCGGTGATTCTTATTTCACTAACATCATTGAGCCACCTAATTACAAGAAAGACTACCCTACTATTTTTCATAAAACATCAGAAGACAACACCATTTATTATGTCATTGAGACGAAGGCATCCAATTTATCTAACGACACCTTAAATATGATCTTTGACACTCCGATTCGATTTACATTAGTAGAAGATGATTTCTATGAATTTTTCGCTGGCTATGCTTATCTAATCAATGATTCAAGTGAATTTGTTTTTGATTACGACCTATCAGCACAAAAAGAAGTTGACATGTATATTTATTTTGAAGTACCGAGAAAGTTAAAAGATAACGACAACAAAATCGATCTAAAAATAGATGATTACTACAACTATGAGGGGATATTTATAAACCTAAGGTAAAAGAAATAACCACCTGCTCTTTGAATAAAGAACAGGTGGTTATTTCTTTAAATCAATCTATCACTCTCGCTACTTGACCGTTACACGTTTTACAAGATCCCTTTAAAATAATCATGAAATCCGTAGAATCAACTTCATAATTTACGATCGTCGTCACTCCACACGAAGAACAAAATACGTTATCTTCAAGCTTCTTTCGAACATCACCCGGTATAGCTTCCCATCGCTTCTTGGCTAACTGATCAGTTGGTTTGATTGTCACCATCACCTTTCTATAAAACTATTATAAACACAAAACACTTCTTCTAAAAGCGATTAGCTGTGGATAATCTTATAAAATCATAAAAAAGTGTCAGCTCCCCCTGTGTATATCTTGGTTGATGTGGAAAAGTAGGTGTACAACATGGTAATTATCCACCATTCACTAAACAATTTGAAATCTTTCCGTTACAGGAGATTTCCACTAATCCACAGTTAACTCAACACCGCATATTGCCCAACAAGGCGAAATCAAAATCATATTTTGTCCCAATACAGAATATGATTTGATACAACCCTTAAAAGAAGGTGACTCCCATGCTCAGACAGAAATCTCCACTCATCCTTATCATCCCATCTGTCATTGCCATTATTAGTTTACTTTTTATCCTAATCCCGTCTGAGTCCAAGCAGGCTAGTAACCTTGTAAATGAATTTTATCAAGCAGAACAAAAAGCTGATTTCGCTTCTTCCTGGGAGTTGCTCCATCCAAAGATGCAAGACCGCTTCTCTAAGTCATCTTATATGCAGGATAGGGTTCATACCTTTATGAATCACTTTGGAGCAGATACATACACATTTTCCACCTCAAGACCAAACAGAATAAAAAACTGGAAAATGACAGAGGAGTCTGAGCCAATAGAAGTATATGAAGTTATCGTAACAAAAGATTATAACGGGAAATATGGCCGCTTCCAGTTTGTCCAATATACGTATGTATTTTTAGATAATGAGGAACCCGGAATTCTGTGGGACTATAAGGAATAGACAGCCAAAAAAACCTACCAACTAGCCTTTTGGCTAATTGGTAGGTTTTCATGGATCGTTCCTCTTCGATTTCAAGTGATTTGGGCTTTCATCTCTCCTATGAACGACTTTTCCTCTTGCATTTCAAGCGATTTGGGGCTTCACTACTCCCATGACGACTTTTCTAGTAGCATTTCAAGCGATTCGGGACTTCATCGCCCCTATGAAGAACTTTTCCTCTGGCTTTTCAAGCGGTTCGCGCCTTCATTACTCCCATGAGCGACTTTTCCTCTTGCTTTCAAGTGGTTCGGACCTTCATCTCTCCTATGAACGTCTTCTCCCCTACCATTCCAGACGATTTGGGACTTCATCACTCCTCCATGCATATTTTCCAACATTTTCAACATCATAATAACGATGTTACATACATAAGGAGGATATCAAATGTTGAAAAAGAGCGTTAGTTTTATACTTTTAACATGCTTAATACTTGCAATTGTGGCTTGTGCTCCACAAAACGCAGAATCACCACCTGAGGAAACTCCTGCTGATGATCCCGCTCAAGAAGAGCAAGCTACTGAAGCTGACGAATCATCACCGAAAAATGTCATTGTTATGATTGGTGATGGCATGGGATTTGGTCAAATGGAAATTGCCCGCTTATTTGAGCATGGAAAAGAAGGAGAGCTGTTCATGGAAACCTTGCCTAATGTAGCTCTTTCTAGAACATACTCTGCAAACAATAACGTCACCGACTCAGCAGCTGCCGGAACCGCACTAGCTAACGGGGAGAAAACAAATAACGGTATGCTAGGGGTTAGCCCTGATGGAGAAGAGTTAACAAGTCTGATCGATATTTTTAAAGAGCAAGGAAAAACAGTAGGTATTGTTTCTACTAATACCGTTACCGATGCCACTCCAGCGGGGTTTGTGGCAAAGGTTCCAGACCGAGCAGGGCAGGATGAAATTGCAAGGCAAATTTTCGAAGGCAGGTACGACATCGCATTAGGTGGAGGAGAGAGATTCTTTCAACCTGATGCACAAGATGGAACAGATTTAATCGCTTCCTTCGAAGAGGAAGGCTATGATATCGTACGCAATAAGGATGAGTTAAATAACTATGAACCAACAGCTGATTCAAAACTACTAGGGTTATTTCACCCGTCATTTATGAACTACGTAAGTGATCGCGAGGTAAAAGACAGTGAAGAGCCGACATTAGTTGAAATGTCTCAAAAAGCAATTGAGGCTGCATCTCAAAATGACGATGGGTTCTTCCTTATGCTTGAAGGTGCCAGAATCGACCATGCTTCTCACGCGGCTGACTTCGTAGGTATCTGGAGGGAAACGATTGAATTTGATAATGCCGTAGAATACGCGGTTAACTGGTCAAAAGAAGATGGTGAAACATTAGTCGTTGTCCTTGCAGACCATGAGACTATGGGAATTGCAGCAACAGAGGTCATGGATATGGAAGCTTTAAAAGAAGTAGGAGTGTCACCAGAGTATATATCACAACAATTAGAGCTAGATGAAGATACGGGTAATTTCACAGCTGACAGCATCCGTGATGTGTTTGCAGAATATGCGAACATTGATTTAACAGATGATGAAATAAGCCAATTCCAAGAAAATGTGTGGGATAACGATGACCCAGAGGGACGCCTTATTCTAGAACACGAAATTGGTTGGGAAGTTGGCAGCATTATCGCACATCATTACCGCGGGGGAGTGATCGACCGACAAGTAAGGGAAGAAAGCGCCACAGGTGGACATACGGGAGAAATGGTTCCAGTCTTCACTGTTGGTGTAGGAGCTGAAAAGTTTAATGGCGTACTTGATAATACTGAAATTCCAAGAATGATTGCTGAAATTAGCGGGTTTGAATTTGAACTTCAAGGAAATGAATAACTACTGAAATTCATTTTAATAAGGATAGTCGTCAGCAAAGTTATATTGCTAACACTATCCTTATTTTTGTACAACTCACATATCACGCAGTCGCTTTTTCACTGTTACGGCAAAACTGTGATTTCCAAGTTATATCGCTCTGCGATACGAATCGCAAAGCCGGTAAATCATCGTTCTGTACTTTACTATATCAGTCATTTCAATAACTATTGCCTTATTTTCATTGAGGCACAAGGTCTTTAGCCATATCGTGTAAGAGCAGTCATTGTGACGATATGGGCGATACGGATCACCCGACGATATTCTCTTATATAAACCGGCACGATATATTCCGCGGGAAATACAAGGTACGACAAATTTCCACACACACATAAAATAAGCGGAAAAATCAACGACCTTCCACCTCTATTCTCAGGCACTTTAAGTTTTCATCGCCCCTATGAACGACTTTTCTTCTCTTCTCTCAGCCTCTTTTGGGCTTCATTACTCCCATGAACGACTCTTCCTCTCTCCAATCAGTCAGTTCTGGTCTTCATCTCTCCCCGCACCTAGAAACGTACATGTTAGCCCCGCACAAAACCTCTTTCAGACGCAAAAGCGGCTCTACAAGTACCTGGATTCACCTCATCCAGCTCGAAGTCACCGTATATCTCCAATAATTCCTGCCACAAAAAAAACTACTATGCTAGTAACCTTTCTGCATAATAGTAGAAGACCTATTATTTCACTGCCACCCCTTACTCGTTATGAGCCGTTTCCCTTTTCTAATTCCTTAATATAGCGGCTGCTGATGGTGATGATTATGCTGGTGACAAGGCGGGAATCCGTTAATATCTTGAATCATTCTATAATCATAGTGTTTTAAAGCAAACTGAGACTGGTACATATATTCCATAATATAGAGCTGTCCACCGTCAGCATCACATAATATACCTGATGTTCCTTGACCGTTTGTAAAAGAAACTCCAATAGGCTGCCCCAATAGGTGTCTAATTTTTTGCTGCCAATTCATGCAAATCCCCCCTTTTGGTACATTATTCAAAAGGAGGGGCTAGGTGACTGTCCGACAACCCTTTAAATCGATAGCATTAACCAAAATTCGAGTATGGACAACTACGAGTGATTCCTCCTACTTCTCAAAAAACACCCCAGTTTTATTAAAATACCTCTCTAAAGTATTCAAGTTCTCCTCGACCTTATCTTCCTGCTTCTGCCCTACAGCAGATATCAATGCATTGGAAAGTGCCATAGAAGCGACATGTGAATCAATTGGTGTAAACGATTCAATCTCCGTTAAAAAGAGATAATCGCTAAATGGAATCGTCGGACAACGCACACTATCCGTTATCGTGATCACTTTACAATTCTTTTCTGCCTTTAAATAACTCATAGCTTCAACGGTCGCAGATGTAAAACGTGTAAACGCAAAACCAATCACTACACTGCCTTCATCTGCTTTTAATAAGCAATCCTCTAAGTCCATCCCTGTATTCGTGATTGCTTTCACATTCCCGAGCATAGCATTTAGTGAGAATCCTAAATAATAGGCGTCAGCTAAAGACGAACGTAATCCAATAATAAACGTGTGATTGGCTTCACCTATCAAATCCACTACTTCATTAAAGTCAGTTTCATCAATTTGTTCTAATGTCTTATGTAAATTTTGGATATCTTGCTGAAAGCTAAGACCTAGAGCACTGTTTTCTCCGACTTTGCTGTTTGCTTTTTGAAGACGCTGAACCGTTCGATCTCCGATGATCAACTGGCGCAGCTCATCTTGTAAATCAGAAAATCGTTTATAACCTAATGATAGAGCAAAGCGAATAACCGTTGTTTCACTCACACCTACATCCATCCCGATTTGATTAGCCGTCATATATGTTGCCTTATCTGAGTTCTTTACTAGAAAGTCAGCAACGAGCTTTTGTGACTTCGTAATATTGTGACTCGACGTCTTAATCTTCTCAACAATAAAACTCTCAACGCTCATGTGTCCCCCTCCTATTCTGATACGTAATAAAAGATTATAGCTCATTATATCTTAGAAAAATGCGTTCAAACAACAAAATAGCTATCCTGCAATGACAAAAGCACAAAAACCCCCACTTGAAGCGGGAGCTTATAGTGCTTAATCTTAGACGAAAGAAGGGCTGTTCCAAAGATTTAATGGTTGGCCGATACCCTTTTCTTTCGCACGGTCATAGATGCGTTTGGCAACGGCAACATCTTCAATTCCCATCCCAACACTATTAAAATAAATACGTTCTTTGTCGTTCTCTCTTCCTTTTTTCTTACCGTTCACAATGGCTCCTAACTCAGCATGAATGTTCGCTGGATCAAATTCACCCTCTGTATACATTATTGAGATCGTCTCAACCCCACGATGCTTTAGCTCTTCCCAATCATCTACCACAATCTTATCGGCTTGGTGAAGAACATCAAACTCACACTCATGACTCCCCACGTGAATATGAAGGGATCCTTCGTCGACCCATCCTTTCTTGACAATCGGCTTTTCTGTTACAGTTGCTGTAATGAAAATATCAGATCCTCTAACTGCTTCTTCAGCACCACTCACCACCTCAAATGCAGCATGCGGCATGATTGAAGCCATATCATCACAAAACGCTTGTGCACGTTCAAGATTTAAATCCGCCACCTTCACTTTTTCAATTGAAGGACATACTGCTTGAATCGCCATCAGCTGTGTCCTGTTTTGAACCCCAGCCCCAACCAACCCTAGCACTTTAGAGTCTTCTTTTGCTAAATACTTGGCAACTACTCCAGACACAGCCCCAGTACGCATGGCACTAATAAGCGTACCATCCATAATCACTTCCGGTAGTAATGTCTCTTCATTATTTAAAACAATCACGCCTGCGGCACGCGGCAGGTTATATTTAAATGGATTACTAGGAGCACTTGAGATCCATTTAATTCCCGTTGCTTGGAACTCCCCTCCAATATAACCTGGCATCGAATTGATGCGTCCGCTTGTTGTCTCCGCATCAAGGTTGCCCCAGCGCAGTGTTGACTTAGTTGGAAGCACATAATCCTTTTTATCGTGAAGAGAGATAACATCCTCAATAATGTCAATGACAAACTTCATATCTCCTCCGCCACAGCTCTTCACATCATCTTGAGATAAAAATAAAAACTCTAGATTGTTACTCATTTTAAAAATCCCCTCTCTGATCCTTTACGCAGATTTATTAACAGATTGACGAACACTCCGTCTATTTAATCTAAATATTCCAAAAACATAAGCTAAAACTAATATCAGCGCTGATATAGCCAGGAAACCAATTCCAACAATTAACGAGCTGTATGCCACAATTAATGTTGGGATGAGTGCTGTAATCAGCCCTCCTCCAAGAAACGGGCTAAAAAATGGTGCCCTTAATGCATAAGCAGCTGCTGCATCCGTTTTCATATCCGGGTCTACCGTTCTAAGGAGCATAAGTCCAACAGCAATAACTCCTGTCAACGTTCCAAGATTGACAATGGAATGCTCAAACCAATCCTTTTCAAACATTCGAGGTCCCACATAAAAGAAGTACCAAACTAATACGAGAATACTCGTTGCTGTTAGAATAAGAAGCGGCACAGCATATTCAATAACAACAGGTATACTAATTGATGCAACAGCACCTACGATTAAAAACTCAAGGGCAAGACCTTGGATTCTTTGTAATGTATGTCGATCAATCAACTCAAAATATTTCGTTTTCGATAGAATAATATTAACAATTAGACCACCTATCATTGCCATTGGGAACAATGGAAGACCTGGAATAATAGGTGATAACAACCCTTGAAGCACCCATCCTAGCAAAATAGCAATCGAGATAATTGCAGCATGAAACCCAAAGCTCTCAACTACATTGGAATTAACAGAAGAATAAGAGCTTGCTACTTTTTCAGATGTATCTGCTTGCTTAGCTGTCTTTAATTGGGATTGATCCTTAATAACCGAAGTGTAGCCTTTCTTCACCCCGATATTAATAATGATCATCCCTCCGAATATCCCTATTAAAAGTCCTAGAGTAGCAGATGTTAAGGCAATGGATGACCCATCTCCCCACCCAAGTGTTGTAAATACTTCAGACATTCCACCAGCTGTCCCATGGCCGCCAGCCCATCCAATCTCAATGACCGTACCAAATAGCTGATTAACACCAAAAAGAGGAATCAAAATCAAACCAGCAATAATTAACGGAATTCCAATCTGTAATGTTGCTCCGAGATAACTATACATCACTTGTGGTACTGCAAACTTACTCGCTTCCTTCGAATTACCTAAAGTCATACCAATAAGCATTGGTGCAAAGACAATTGTAATTAAAACGCCTGCTAAACTTCCCCATGTCGCAACCATTTCCGCCGGTAAAACATTCAAACTATAAGGCCCTAATAAAAGTCCGATAAACCCAGCAATCAAAGAAGCAGGAATAAAATACTTCTTAAAGATTCCCACCTTCAATCGCAGCAACGTTCCTACAAACAAAATCAAACCCAAGACACTCAGATAGAAAATCAACGAGTTCAAAGCTCCAGAATCTACAGGACTATTCGGAAACAAACAAACCACCCCCATTTGAAGTTTTTAATTCCTCTTTTAAAAAAATGTTGTTTTTACTTCATAGTTTGATTATAAGGAAGCCTATATTAAGTGTCAATATTTTTTGAAAATTTAAAAATAAAAAAATAAAAGCGCTTACTATTATTAATTCGATCCCTTTCCAAACATAAAAAAACTATTATGCAGTAATTTCACTGCATAATAGTTTCGATAAAACACCTATTAACATGCTTCGTCAGCCTTAGGGTCCTGAAAGCCCTTGAAGAAAGCTATGTCATATCACCTTCTTTACCCCAACAACCAAACCTCACCCAAACCAAACCCTCACTTGAACAAGATCCTGAACCGACCCATCCTTCGCACTCCTCGTATACACTTGTAATACCCCTCCATTAGTCGTTGGCACTCTATCAAATGGAATACTATCCCGGAAGCGTCCATAAGAAGGTGCTCCATAATCTGCAGTTGTGAACGTTTCTTCTGTAACAACAACTTCATTATCATCAACCACCCGATACAGGACATTCGCTTCAAAGGCTCGTGCATATCCGGAAATAAGCTGATTATCGCGGATAACAGACCCTGGGAATGGCTGCGTAACTACGATGTTCTGTGACATCGGAAGAGGAATGATAAGTCTCATCCCTGCATAAAGTACATCTGGTGAGAACGTAAGCCGCCCGGTATTTGCCTCGATAATAGTCTGGATTGATATCCCTAATCTTTCTGAGACCAAGGCGAGGGAATCTCCAGTTTCCACTTCATAAATTACCGCAGGCACTTGAATTTGTTGATAAAGAAAAATGAAGTTTGGATTTTGTATCGTGATATTGATCCCAACTAATAGCTCTGGATCACTAGTAAAACGCTGTGAAATCGCTCCAATTGTATCGCCTTGTTGAATGACGTAAAGAGTTGCCGTTTCATTTGAAATCGCCTTTGGGATCACGAGTACCTGATTAGGATAGATCACATATGGATCTACAAAAGGGGGATACAAAGCATTGGCCCGAGCAATTGCCTCCACTGTACTTTCATATTGAACAGAAAGGTGGTAAACGGTATCACCAGGTTGAACCGTATGAATAATATGAGTTCCGAACATAATGGTCATGATTCCCTCTCCTTTTCGGTATGCTCCTTATAACTATGATAGGGAGCGGAGAGTATATTCCTTGAGTGACAGAGGGACAGGCTCCCTCGTCCCTTTCGATATTACCGGATACAAATCGATTACTTGAAACGATTTTATTTATATAAGTAAATAGAGCAAAAGCGAATATGCTTTTGCTCTACATTATAGCTACTTTGTTCCAATCCTACTTATTCATTATAAGTCGCCTTTCAAGAAAGGATCCATAACTCTGATGGTGATAACCGCTACAACTGCGCCACACGCTCTCTCTTCTTCTTTCTCGGCATATCCGGCATCTCATTCACCGAAACAACGTCATCATTTCTCTTCTCTGGCTTCTTCCAATACTGTTCATTGCCAGGCAAATCATCAAACCACGCTGCATCATCAGGACAGTCAAGAACCATAAACTTCCCGTACTCGTCATCACGTGACTGATGATATTTCAAGTAAGCTTTTCCATCTTCAATCGCTAAAATTTCAATCTTTCCACTCGTATGACTCATCGAAAGCCGTACTCGTTTCCCTAATCCTGAAGTCTTCGCTTTTGCCTTTTCAACAATGTCATAAAGCTCTTTCAATGTAAGAACGAAATCATTATTCCCAGCAACTGGACGATTCACGAAGAAATAGTAAGGTGTAACACCAGCCCATGACAATTTATCCAGCAGTTCTGCTAACACTTCTGGATCATCATTAATTCCTTTTAAAACTGGTGTCTGATTGACAACAATTGCACCAGCATCATGAAGAGCTTGGAACCCTCTTTTGGCTTCTTCTGTAATTTCAACAGGATGATTAATATGTGCCATTACATAAATCCGTTTTTCTGGGGTTGAGTACTCACGAATTAATTTGAGCAACTCCTCATCTTCATAAATTCGCATAGGGTTAAAAACAGGCATTTTCGAGCCTAAGCGAATAATTTTCACATGATCAATCGCACGCAGACGCTCAATAATCATTCTAAGTTTCTTCGTAGCTAAAATGAGAGAGTCCCCACCCGTTAATAGAACATTATTAATTTCTGGGTGCTCTTCAATGTATTTCAAACCAGGCTCGACATCACTCATCGCTTCCTTGACATCGTTTCGGAACAAACGCTTTCGGAAGCAATAACGACAATAAGCCCCACACACTTCTGACACAATCAGCAAAGCTGTTGTCGCATATTTATGTTGGCAGCCAGGGACGGAATAATTCGTATCCTCATCCGATGCATCCCAACGACCATATTCCTCTAGTTCCCCTTCATTTGGAATCACTAGCTTACGAATTGGATCGTTTGGATTGCTCCAGTCAATTAAACTTAAATAATAATCGTTTACACGAAACACGTACTTTTCTGTAATCTTCTTTAGTTTTGCCTTTTCCTCTTCTGGTATCTCTTTAATTTTATCAAGATTCATATAATATTTTGGTTGTGCCATAGTACCCTCCTCTGAATAAATCAACGTATGTAGATTCTTACTTCAAGCATTAAGCAACCCGCTTTAGTAGATTCTTAGGTGAGATATTCTGTTGAGCATGCTCACAAAGTAAATAAATCCATATATTACCCATTTAATCGTAACATATGCCTGTGCCTCCGGCTAATAAGGAAATCGTCCACTTCAGGATACAAGCACCCCTTATCGCCACTACGCTCACCTTACAGTCTCCTATCTCCGATTTCCTAGCCGGGACAGGGGGACAGGTCCCTTGTCCCGATTTATATCGCCCGGCGATACGATATAAAAGAACCTATAAGGCTTCATTTCTTACATTGCGATATATCGGATACCATTTCATTAGCCCCGTGTTGTTACACAAGATCTTTAACTATATTAATCTAGGGACTTGTTCGTATCGGGTATCGCTATGTGAAGTTTACGGCTTTTGTCCTCAATAACTAACGCATTGGTGCCCTGCACGAGATATGTTATATTCCTCGGGAAATACAAGGTACGACAAATTTCCACACACATAAAAAAGGTGAAAGCAGGTAGTTTTTCACTATCCACTCTCACTTTGTTTTATCGGTTCCATTTTCATGAGCAAAACTATACTGCATTCGTAGACTAACTAACTCGAATGTCCACTTCTCCCTGTTTGGGAACTGATACCTATGATTTTCGAAATAAAGAGAAAATCCAATCCCACTTGTCCTTATTAGGCTTTTGTATCACTTCTTCTAAACGTTTATTAAACTCGTTTTGTGTACGCCACTCTTTTTTCTGTTCTTCCCGTAAGTTTTGTAACTGTTGTTGTAAGAATTCACTTTTTTGTTTTTCTTGTTGCAGCAATGTTTCGTAATGAATCTTTTGTTGTTCCGTTAATTTTTCAATTTTAGTATGAGTTTTTTGAGCTGAATTTCCAATCGTGGAACTGATCACATGATGATCTTGCTGGAGGCGTGAAACCGTTGTTTTAAGCTGAGACATACTTTCTGTCAATTCAGCATTCATTTCACGTGTAGCTGCAAGTTCATTGGATAAAAACAGTAAGATCTCTTTTAACTGATTGGGATCTCGAGGTAAGTTGTCATATGTATCGGGTATCGCTATGTCAGTTTGTTTGAATCCTTCTAATCTTTCTTGTTGTTGATACACTAGATCTTTAGCTGTATCGTCTAGGGGCTTGTCCGTATCGCGTAACGCTATAAGCGATTCAATATCGGATTGAACAAAGATACGCCGGTCGCCATCTTTCAAAAACTCATATCCATTCCGCTCTAAAATTTGGCCATACTTTCGAACGGTGGGGGTTGCTATCCCTGCTTCCTCTGCTACTTCCTTTGTAGAGAAAGATCGTTCATTCGGTTGTATATCATGTCGCATATCGAACCTCCTTTCTATTAAATATGAAGGTTCTTTGGTAAATTTGCAAGGTTATATCGCCCTGCGATACGCGCAAAAAAACGAGGTAAAAAGTCCCTGTCTTCCTAGAATTTTATATGTATCGGATAGCTCAAACTCTGGACCATCTTTCATTTTTTTGTTGTACAAATATTTTATTGTAATGGTTCAGGGCTTGTCCGTATCGCGTAGCGCTATAAGCGTTTCACAATCGGTTTACAAGGCTACAATATACACTTATCCCTTCTTATCTTGATACTTAAAAAAGGCTGTCTCAAAAGCCGGTAACAGAGGTGGCAATGGCTCCGTTCGCTACGCACCATGAGTGTTTAACCCGCTACATCCTCTCAAGGCTTTAGAAGATGTAGCGGCTCCTCACATTGCTTTTGGGATGTCCCAAAAGGTCAAAAGCAGACCTTTTTGGGACATCCCCTTAACTACCTTCTTCAATTCTATACTGAGCTTTCGATAAATGTACAACATCTTCGTTCGGATCATTTCCTTCGTACTGTACAGCCGTAACTTCGTACTCTGCAGGTTCCAGCATCCAGTCATATAGATCCAATAGAGACTGCACCATTTCGCCGCCTTGTGCAGCCTCAACAAACATCTCATTTATATAAAAGAACACTTCTTTGTCTCCATCAAAGTTTTCAATTATGTATCCAATCTGAGTAACCATTGTATCATCTGGCACAAACAGAAACGGTACGTTACCTTGAGATGAGTCCCCACTTGCAGTCTGAATAATTAATACTCCTTCACCTGTTTCACTATCATCTTCTGGATATGGATATTCACCTGTTAGGTCGTCCGTTCCCTCAACAAGTGGCTCTTGTCCAATTGGCTCTTCCTCGATCACCTCTTCAGGTTCAACCTCTTCAACAGGTTCTTGTCCACCACAAGCAGTTAGAAAAGCAACTAGAAAAACTAGCCATAAAAAATGCTTTCGCCTTTTCATTTTGGCACCCCCTTTCTAGGTTTCAAACAAGTCATACCTATTAAAAGTAAAAGGTATTCCTCGTTTTATTATTTAAAAATATCGAACTAACTATGCTTTCTAAGCTCATTTTGATTTAGCTGCTTTTAAGCCTACTTAAACTGCTTTGCGAGACTCTTTTCTGTCCAAACGATTATTGAGCATCACTAGTATAAGGAGAGTTGCTGTGGGGAGAGGTTGCTCCTTCAGGCGCTCTTCTGACAGGCGGATTCATCACATTATCGTTCGTATGTTAACCTGTTTGGCAACGTCCTGGCTCGCTATTTCTCTTCTACGGGGATGATTATTGGGCAATGAAGTTCTTTCGTCGACATTTCTTACGTCGTGTTACGAAGAGAAAGGGTTCGTCTCACAGGAGGACATGGAGTTTTTTCAAAGAAGCATAATCATATTCGAGGAAGATGCTGTTGCTCCGGGCGCACTACTGATATTCAGCGTATGTCCGTTTCTCCTATTTCCATGCGGAGCGTGCACTGCCTGGCAACGTCCTGGCTCACCCTTTCTCTTCTACGGGGATGGTTACTCATGGAGTTGTTCTAAGAAGTAACTCACGTTGTGTTATGAAGAGAAAGGGTTCGTCTCACAGGGGGACATGGTGTTTTTTCAGAGAAGTATAATCATGTAGTAACCATCGGCCTACTCGAAGAAGATGTTGCTCCTTCGGACCAAAATCTT
>NZ_JAKRYL010000050.1 GCF_023555415.1 Halalkalibacter alkaliphilus
AAATGTATCGCTAACGATACTTTGTGTGATTATAGTAAATCACTTTTAGAAATTAATGAGATATCATGTATCTCTATTTCGCTTGGCTTTTGTTCAGTTTTCAAAGAACTCTTATGCGCTGTTTCATCAGCGGCATTTATTATCTTAACATATCATTTTGTTCCGCGCAATAACTTTTTAAAGGTTATTTTTCGCAACCACCACCGAATCAATCAGTCGTTCGTGGCGACAAGAAATAATATATCACGAATTACAATTCTGCGCAAGAGTTAATTTAAAGTTTATTTTTGCGGCTAGATTTAATAATCTATCATAAACTAAGAACAAACACAACAAATTATTAATTAATTTATAATAAGACCTCTCTCAAATATATAAGTAGCCATTCCTATATAAAAAGCGAAGTCCATTAATAGATCCACCTTTCTAGTTTTCAATATAAAAGAAAACACCCCTTAAATCAATGTTGACCAATTTGGCTTTTCAACATCTACATTAAGGGGTGCAAGCTTCATGCGAATACTTTTCTTCTATTATTAATTGTTTTATCAACTTTGCCCATTACCTTAACTGAATAGACAGTCCTGTCTAAACCTCAAAAACTAGATAATCTCAGACTTCTCTATCTTTAATATTAGCTATTGGTAAAAGATGATCTTTAGCATTAAATTCCTCTAGTTCTTGTTTGTTAGTAACTTTTTTCACCCAATCCTGGTTTGATAATGCCCCTTTTCCAAGACTAATGATATCCGCAAAGCCTTCTCTTAATAAACTTTCAGCTTGTTTTGGATCCTCCAACCCTCCGTTTGCTATAACTGGGACAGCACCATGTATCTTCGCAAGTTCAACTAATGTCACCTTAGAATTAGCAAATGCTGGATCATAGGCTTTCGGCTCTGTAATATGAATAAAAGCCGCCCCTGCTTTTGCTAATTGACTAAAAATGATTTCAGCATCTTTTTCTTTCCCTGCCCATTTATGATCAGGATCATTAACCTTCGCTTGCGAAATCCTTATGCCAACCGGAAATTCGTCGCCCAGTTCCTCTCGAATTACTTGAATAACCTCGACTAATAACCTCACACGATTTTCCACAGAACCACCGTATTTATCAGTTCGATGATTCGTATAATCTGTTAAAAATTGATCTAAGATGTACCCGTTGGCACCGTGAATTTCTACACCATCGAATCCAGCTTTTTTTGCATTTTTTGCTGCTTGGACAAAACTCAATTTAACCTTTTCAATCTCCTGAAGATTCATTTCCTTAGGTACAGGAAACTCTCCATCCCCACGATAGAAACTTAACTGCGCTCCTTTTGGTTTAATCTCTGAAGGGCCAAGAGATTCTTCTTGATAGATATTTCCTTGTGATAAAGCTCCTGCATGCATTAATTGACATATAATCATACTTCCTTTTTCATGAACACTATCAATTACTTTTTTCCATGCCTCAGTTTGGATGTCATTAGCAATTCCAGGCTGAAATAAATAACCTTGGCTGTATTGTTCATCTGGATAAACCCCTTCTGTAATTAAAAGAGAAAACCCTCCACTTGCAAATTTCGAATAATACTTAACCATGCGGTCAGTCGCTAATCCATCTTCAGATGCAGATACACGAGTCATTGGAGCTAAAGCAATTCTATTACCTAAATGTAGACCAGCAAAATTTATTCCAGAGAATAGTTTTTCAAAAGATTTCAAACTCAAATAAAACACTCCTAACAATATGTTTAAATTTCCTATTACATCATTACATCTCCGCTATTAGGGCCTAATGTTTGCCCAGTATAAATATTGCCATCAGGATCAGCAGCTAAAAGAACCGCTGTAGGTGCAACCTCCTCAGGTTTTCCGAACCTCGGGATCGCTAATTCTTTTCTCTTTTGAACCTTCCAATCCTCATCAATGCCCGCTACCATTTCCGTTTCAATCGGCCCTGGAGCAATACAATTCGCTGTAATGCCATACTGTCCAAGCTCTATAGCAATCGATTTTGTGAAACCAATAACTCCAGCCTTTGCCGCGGCATAGTGACTTAGAGCTGCTCCTCCTTTTTGACCAAGTTGTGAAGCTGTACTAATAATTCTTCCAGACTTTTGTGTAATCATATGTGGAACGACATACCTTGTTGTTAGAAAGACTGATTTTAAATCAACCTCTATCATCCGATCCCACATTTCAACACTCATATCTTGAATGAGACTTTGCGTTAAAATTCCTGCATTATTAACAAGAATATCAATTCGTCCAAATTGATTTATAGTTCTATCAACTAACTCTTTAACAACTCTTTCGTCTGTAATATCTCCTTCAGTAATACTTACTTGGATATTATAATTACTTAGTTCATTTAAGATTGAATCTACTTTTTCTTTGGATAATCCAAAAACGTTCAGTGATAAGTTTGCCCCTTCTTTTGCATAAGCAAGAGCAATGGCTTTGCCAATGCCTTGCCCAGCACCTGTAATAATAGCTACTTTACTTTCCAACCTCATATTTACACTCCTCACATATCTATTGTTTTAGTATTCGTCTCAATTTGATCTTCAATAGCTTTACGCTTTAACTTCCCTCGGTCTCTAATTACCCACACTGTACAAACAACCATAGTAACCGCCAAATAAGCGAAACAAAAATATATTAAAAACGTGAACGCAGTTAGACCCATAATATGACCCATCCTTTCTCGTATTAGGCTGATTTAGCATTCTCTTTCTTAAGAGCTTCAAAATCAAAATTATCTGGCTTTATTAATGTCACAACAACTGTCACAGTTAGTGAAAGAATGTAGCTACTGATATAGGTGATATATAATGGAACACTTGTAAACAAGAGTAAAGTCGCGGCAACTATAACCGTGAGAGAAATCGCACTAGTTACAGCTAACGAACTTGTTTTTCTCCACCACAAAGATAAGACTAATGGGAAGAACGGAGCTGAAATCATAACACCTGTAGAAAGCATTAACTCTAATAAAGAAACTTGCTTCAAAGACGATAAAACAATAACCACCGCTACAACAACAGCCGTAATTCTAGCAATCTTTAATGTTTGTTTATCAGATACGTTTTTATTAACATATCCCTTATAGATATCATTTGTAATCATTGAACTAATACCATTTAAATAAGTATCACCTGATGAATACACTGCTAATAGAACCGCTGTTGCAAAGAAAATAATGGCTCCTGAAGGTAATAAATATTGTACAACTTGTGGGAATATTTCAGACGGATTAGCAACTTCTATGTTTAAAGACAAGCCAACCAATCCTACTAAACTACAAGAGATCGCGATCGGAACCCAACCCCAACCACCAAATAATAATGCTTTACGTAACCCTTTCTTATCTACAGCAAATACTCGCTGCCATGAACTATTACTTAATGTAGCGATAACTCCCCAACCGCCAAGAGTAACGGCAAAATAACCCAAAAATGCATCTGCTCTAAATAAATTTAATTGTTGCGAAGCAATTTCGAGACTTTGGATACCTGCATATATCTGCGATGGACCGCCAGCCTCTATAATAAGCCAAGGCACTAAGAAAATAACTATTAATCCTACAGCAATATATTGGATATAATCCGCAATAACCGAACTCCACAAACCACCAATGATTACATTTAAAGTAAAAACAGTTGCAACTAGAACTGCTGCCATCTGGTAGTTAACTCCAAAGAGCGAATGAAGCATAATTGCTCCTCCAACCACTTGGAACAATGCAAACACAATCATAATGTAGAGAGCAACTAGAATAAAAACAATATGAGCTTTACTATCAAAACGTGTCTTAATCCAGCCTCCTATCGTCATTCCTTTTGGAACTAACTCCCTAACTCTTGGAGCAATATATGAAAAGACGGTATAACTAAGCGCGGTCGGCAATGCATACATCCAAATCCCTGCAACCCCCCACGTATAAACACCTTCCGCCGACGCCATGATCGTCCCGGCCCATAACTCTGTTGCAATAATCGACGCGGCTATAATTCCTGCTGGAACCCCCCGTCCGGCTACCATATATGCCTCAGTGTTATTTACAGAAAATTGATTCTTAGCCCAAATTGCAAGTAAAATCATGAAGATTCCAGAAACCGCCACCAATAAATAACCTTGAGCTGCTAATCCCATTACTTCCCCTCCTATAAGCAAAATTTTGATTTCAATAGTAAAAATGCAATAATCATGCCAAATTGACGAAACTTTCAAATAGTATGAATTTCTCATTGTTTTTGGATGAAATATCAAGTGAGATTAAACTTTTCAGCTAAAGATCCAAAGTTATCCATTCTATTCTGCATACTAACTATGCACATTTGCATCGTTATCAAGAGGGTTTAAAATTTTATAATCAAACCCTTTTTAAAAAGACAATACTCGAGAAGCTATTCATACAACTAAAAAGGAAATTCCCCAAATGAAAGGAACTTCCTTTTTAAATTACACTTCTTGTGATTCTTTATTTACATGATTAATAGTTTCGTAACATAATCCGTAAGGGGTTCTTTTTTGGAATTTCCCCTCTCCCAATTTCCCCACATATTTTTCTCCTTTTACTATTTGTGTTCCTCTTAAAAAAACGTCAGAAATAGCCCCTTCAAGCTCAAACCCCTCATACATATCATAGTCGAGCCCCTGATGAGATGTTTGATAAGAAATGGTCTTTTTCCCATTTGGATCAAAAAGAACGAGGTCTGCATCACTTCCAATAGCAATCGTACCCTTTTTAGGAAACAGACCGTTCACTTTCGCTGGAGTCGTTGATAATAAATCAACCAGTTTATTTAATGACATTTTCCCCGTTGTAACAGCTTGTGTATATAACAAAGTAAAGCGATGCTCGATTCCATTTCCACCATTTGGAATCTTGGTGAAATCTTCTCTGCCCAGATCTTTTTGCCCTGAAAAATTAAAAGCACAATGATCTGAACCAATCGCCTGTAACGTGCCATCTTGAAGAGCATTCCATAATGCCTCTTGATGCTTTGCTTCCCGCAAAGGAGGCGAACAAACATATTTGGCCCCCTCAAAATAAGGCTTCTTCAATTCATCTACTGTTAAAAATAAATAATGCGGGCAAGTTTCTGCATAGATTGGTAACCCTTTTGCTTTTGCTTCCCTAATTTTCTGAGCAGGCTCCTCTCCACTTACATGGACAATAAATAATGGTGCTCCTACTATTTCAGCAATAGCAATTGCACGTGCTGTCGCTTCTGTTTCCACCTCTATCGGCCTGCTAACAGCATGATAATACGGCGCTGTCTCGCCATTTTCTAGGCACTTTCTTTGTAAAAGATCGATTACTGCTCCATTTTCAGCATGAACCAATACAAGTGCCCCTACATTCTTGGCTGCTTCTAAGGACTGATACAATGTTTGGTCATCGACCATCAAGTCACTTTTATAAGCCATAAACACTTTAAGCGTCGGTACGCCTTCTGCCACAATTTTTGGAATTTCATCAATTGTATCCTTTCTTAAATCAGTAACAGCAATATGAAATCCATAATCTATAGCAGACTGCTCTTCCGCTCTAGATTTCCAACGGTTGATCCCTTCCATTAGAGACTCCCCTTTTGTTTGCAATGCAAAATCAACAACGGTCGTTGTCCCTCCGATTGCTGCTGCTACACTTTCTGTTTGCCATGGTGCCGTTACTGTGCCACCAAAAGGACTTTCGATATGAGTGTGTTCATCTACCATACCAGGGAATATATATTTCCCGGAAGCATCAACGATTTTCGTATCAATATCAGGAGTAAGGTTCTTTCCAATGACGACGATCTGTTCGTTTTCAATTAATATATCTGCCTCAAATGAATCAGAATTTGTAATAATTTTTCCGTTTTTAATTAACGTTTTCATTTGAATGTCCTCCCAAGAGATTAAGAGTATGATAATTCCTTTAGGAACTCCGTAAGAACTTTGATACCTGAAGTAATTTCTTCTGTTGATGTAAACTCTTCTGGTGCATGACTAATTCCTTCTTTGCTAGGGACAAAAATAAGATTCGTGCGTACTTTTCGCGACATAATCAGTGCATCATGATAAGCACCACTAGGCATAACTTTATAGGGCAGCTCTAACCTCTCAGTAATTTGCTGAATTACCTGTAAGTTTGCTTCATCCATTTTTGAGGGAAAATCATCGCCCTTTACCTCCCAGTTATAAAATAAACCTCTTTTAGCCATGATCTTAGAAACTTCCTGTTTCATCTTTAAAACGATAGAATCCTTTATTTCCTTATTGATATCTCTAATATCAATGGAAAGTTCTACTTTTTCAGCAATCACATTACTAGTTCCTGGCTTAATGGTCATTTTTCCAACTGTGCCAACGCTAGTACTATTTTGTTTGGTTAATTCCTCGACTAGTAAAACAACTTCTGAAGCAGCCGGAACGGGGTCTTTTCTCAAGTCCATCGGAGTACTTCCAGCATGCCTCTGTTCACCATGAATGACCAATTGTATTTCTGTAGGAGCAGCTATTACATCAACCAAACCAATTACAGCCTTCTCTCTTTCTAGTACGACAGCTTGTTCAATATGCAGTTCAACAAAAGATTTGATACGATCAGGTTTTAAACTCTCATCTAATACTCTAACGGGATCTTTGTTATTTTCTAGCAGCACTTCTCTCAATGTACGATTAGTCTCATCCACCCAAGAATCGAAATCGCTTTCTTTAATCATACCAAGAAGAGCTCGGCTTCCTATGCAGCCAATTCCAAACCTTGTTGGTTCCTCTGCCGCAAATATCACAACAACAATATCACATACCGGCTGAAAACCTTGGCTCTTCAGTATTCGTATAGATTCTAAGGCAGCTATCAACCCGACTACACCATCAAACTTACCTCCATTTGTCGGTGCATCACTGTGAGAACCTACCCAGACCTGTGGAAGATTAGGTGCGCTACCTTCCCATACCCCAAAAATATTACCAATTTGGTCTTCGTGAATGGCGAGTGAGAGCTCTTCCATTAGCTTTTTTAAATAAGCCTTTGCTTTTTTATCTTCCTCTGTATAAACAATTCTCGTGACACCTTTATCAATAGTTGAAGTATATTGAGCTAGCGTTTCAATATGTCCATCTATCCTTTTCATCAATAAAGACCATATAATTCCCCCTTACACTCTAGCGCAATTTCATTGAAGGGTTTTTAAAATTTGCACTTCTTTTCAATAGAAGGAGTAGGGATATTTGTTATGGCCCTACTCCTTGAATAATTAATTAGATTTAGTTGCAGCAATCTCTTTATCTGCTGACCCTTCACTTATTTCCCAATCACGGCCAACCGTTGTGCCTAAATATTCATCTGAATAGTCAGACACAATTTCTTTTTGCGGGTGCTTTTTTAAGTACCAGAATTTCATCAATACATAGTAGCAGATGAATCCAAGAGGGAATCCAATGAGGTACATATATTGAATAAAATAAACAGCAATACTTCCGGCAATAATCCAAGACAGCATTCCTGCCCAGTTAATTCCCTTATCATATTTAAATTGACCTTCAGGCTCATACAACTCTTTCACATTAAGGCGTCTTTTTCTAATGATGTAATAATCGCATAAAATAATCCCAGCTACAGCTGACAATATTGCTCCATAGTAACCTAAAAACATAAACAACTGATCTAAAATAGCCCACGGTTGGAAAAGTGTACCAACAATTCCTGCTAACACAATTCCTGTTACGTAAGATAAATTAACTTTAGCTCCCGCATTAACAAAAGTTAAGGAAGCAGGGATTAAGTTAGCCGCTGTATTTGTTGACCATTGTGCAAGAATAACCATGAGGAGCAGCACAATCATAATCCAACCTGTTGCAGTAGACTGAATAACTTCAATTGGATTCCAAAGCCCTGTAGCTAATAAACTGACAGCGCCGATTACCCCCATAAAAGTCTGAACTAAAGGCAAGGCAAGAACATGAGGTAAATAGTTATTGATATTGCGCTTGAACCAATTTCTTTCATTTTTTGGTGCTTTTAGGTATCTTGTAATATTCGGAATATCTATTGCAAGGGCTGACCAGAAACCCATATTCGCCACCATTACTAGGAACCATGTAGTTGTTTGTGCTGTTCCTTGATACGTAAAAACATTCGTTCCTTGTTCAGCAGCCAAACCTGTCATTCTTGAAAAAATCCATACTGAGATAATGATAATGGAAGGGGCAGCAATAACGGCGAAGCGATCAATCGCCTTAATCCCCAGTGCTGTATTGATGATCTGTACACTTGCAAACGCCACATACCAAAAGAACCACGAATCAAACCCTACTAAACTATTAAATATATAATTTATTGCTGTTGCACCAAGGTATGTTTGAATTCCAAACCAGATCGCCGCTACTACACCACGGCTTACAGCAGGTAAATGAACACCCATTAGACCAAAAGGTGCCCTCATATAAGCTGCAAAAGACAAACCGTGTTCAACTCCGATATCACCACTTAAACTCCCTACAATAGCGATTAATAAATTTGCTAATAAAATCGCTCCTGCTAAATGCCATAAAGACATCGAATCAATTCCGTTAGCACCTATTTGGAAAGTAGCTATAATAACCGCCATTCCAACCCAAATATTAAAAAAACCTAAACCAGAAACTACACGCTGTTTATGAAATGTTGGAAGTATATCCTTCGAAATTAATGTGTTCCGTTTCATTGTTTGGAACCCCCTCTTTCTCTTGCCTTTTAAATATATCTACCTCAACTAGCAAGCGCTTACATTTCTATTTTAGGATCGTTTTCGTAAAATAAGTATTATAACGCTTAATTGGAGAACGGAGAAAGGCTTTATTTTTATCAACAAAGCCCTTTCTCAGCAACCAACTTTTAGACCTTTGTTGAAGAAGACTTTTTAAATTCTTCCGCAAAAAGTTTTCTGTTTAAATCCCTTAAATACGGAATACGGCGACGTTGCTTAGCTACTTCATCTAAATCAATGTCAGAAATAATAACCTCATTCTCTTCCACAGCATGAGCCAACACTTCACCTTGTGTACCTGTAATACGGCTATTTCCTCCAAAGCTTGTTTCAGATTTTTCTATACCAGACCGATTAGCTGCAATAACAAAACACCCATTTTCTAAAGCACGTGAACGCGTAGCTAAATCCCAAGCATATAGTCTTGCTTTTCCAAAAGCTGATGGATATACAATGATATCAGCACCTTTTAATGCAAGAATTCTAGCAGTCTCAGGGAATCCTACCTCATAGCATATCTGAATACCTAGATTACCCCATTCTAATTGAAATACTGGTAAATCATCTCCTTTAGTAAACCTAGTATTCTCTTGATCCCACAAATGAGTTTTTCGGTATGTTCCGACGATGCCACTGGAGTTAGTAACAACGCCCGTATCAAAAATGATTCCCTTTGTATGATCCTTTTCCAGAATACAACCCACAAGTGTGATATTGAATTCTTTTGAAACATTTACCATCCAATTACTTGTTGCCCCCGGGATTGTTTCAGCTAACTCCACATCATTTTCTTCAACCCTGTAACCCGTACTAAATAGCTCCGGCACAACTACTAATTTTGCACCGGCCTTTGCAGCTTCGAAAATCAATTGATATGCCCGCTCTAAATTTATCTGCTTGTTACCAGGCTCACAATTCATTTGAATAGCTGCAACTCTTAACACATTCGCTCCTGTCATTTATCTATTTCCTCCTCTCTTTTGTACTTAAAAACTCCTAATGCAATTTACGTGCCAACTTGTTAACGTATGTTATTTAAAAGATTAAAGATAAACTCATAAAGAAAATGCTAGCGATAAATGTCATGGAGCATAATATTTATGCAAAACTGCATGACTATTGTCTAAAACCAAAAAAGGATTCACTAGGTACCAGCAAGTACCTAGTGAATCCTCTTATAATGCTTCGAGTTTTTTTAGCTTCCGACTAATCGTAGATTGATTTACATTGAGAGCCTTTGCTATTTGAATTGTCGAACTATACTTTTGCTGCGCTAATTTTATCAACTGATTTTCCGCTATTTCAACACATTCTTTTAAAGGTAAGATTTCTAAAACTTGTACTTTTTCATGATTTAGACGGTACGAAGCAATAATGTCAGATGAATCTTTGATTGTCACTTCCGCCCCCTCAGAAGTTACGATTAACCTTTCGACGATGTTTTGAAGTTCTCTTACATTCCCTGGCCAATCGTATTGTTGCAGTGCATCTAATACCTTTGGAGAAAATGATTTATTCTGAAGATATTTATTGTTGAAATGCTCAATAAAATGAAGAACCAGTGGTAATATGTCCTCTCTTCTTTTACGTAAAGGCGGAATATGCAGCGGCACTACATTCAATCGATAATATAAATCTTCTCGAAATGAACCTTTTTTTATTTCTTCTTGTAAATTTTTATTAGTTGCTGCAATAATTCTTACATTAACTTTCACAGGCTTGGCACTGCCGATTCTCATCACTTCTTGTTCCTGAAGTACTCTTAACAGTTTTACTTGTAAGTGAAGAGACATCTCCGCAATTTCATCTAAAAATAAAGTTCCACCATTTGCCGACTCAAACAGTCCCATCTTCCCCTCACGATTTGCACCTGTAAAGGCCCCCTTCTCATATCCAAACAATTCAGATTCTAAGAGGTTTTCAGGAATCGCACCACAATTGATCTTAATAAACGGTTTATTATCTTTTTGACTTGTTCGATGAATATAACCCGCTATAACCTCTTTCCCAACCCCTGACTCTCCCAAGATGAGTACAGTTGAATCAACCTGTGCTACCCTTTGTGCTAATTCAAAAACTCTCTCCATTTCCGAACTATTAAAGATGATCGGGTTCTGTTGGTCATTTTCCTTTCTTAGTTCCATCAACTCTTGTTTATACCCATTTATTAATTGTTTCATCTCACTAATTTCGGATTTTAATTTACTGACTTCTGTAATATCACGCGAAGCATTAACAACCCTCAAAACGTTTCCTTCTTCGTCCTTAATTGGAGTACCGACAACCATTAAACGTTTTCCTGTTTTTGTCGTTTGAATCGTTGATACCTTTTCTCCTTTCTCTAAAACAAGCCTTGTGACTGAAGGTTTGTATAATCCCTCATGTTCTAGTTCTTTGACATTTTTTCCGACTAGTTCACTTTGCTTTTTCCCCCATAACTTCTCACATGCTGAGCTAACTCTTAATGTTTTCCCTTCTGCATCGGATACATAAATCACATCATATGAGGATTCAAAAATAGCTTGTAAATCCATACTTAGCTCTTTATACGATTGGTACTTTTTTCCTAAACCATCGGTAAACGCCTTCACGACAACTAATACACCGGCAAAGGTACTATTCTTCTTCTCTACTATTGGCATCCCCTGTAAAAAGTAATTCTCCGAATTATAGTGTATTTCAATACCTTCATTTTGGGCTTGTGATTCTATCATTTCGTTAATATAAGAAATAAAATCTTTTGATTTAAAAATATTTATATCTACGGCATTATTTAATAAAGTCATTTTATTAGCCTGTTCAAAAAGAGCTAAACCAAAAGGTAATATTTCAAAAAGCTGTTCGTTTCCCTTTTTCACCTCATCTATTAAAGACAATTCATTCTCCTCCTCTATAATCCGTTTTTCCTATATTCTCAATATAACATTCCGAATTTTTAATAATCAATGCAAAGTTGCAAAGTTGCATATGCAAAAATGCATTATGTTCTTAATTATTTAAAGTTTTTAAATAGACAATATATTATTCAAAAGACGTATAGTATAATATCAGAAAGCCCTTACATATATTTTGTTTTATGTTTTATTAATTTTTAAATAGCATTTTATAGTTGGCACAGGAATTGCATCGTAAAAAATGAATAATTCAAAAAGGAGAGGTTATATATGGCGAAGAAAGAGATTTTAGTAGCATATGGAGTAGACGTAGATGCGGTGGCCGGATGGTTAGGGTCATATGGCGGAGAAGATTCACCGGATGATATTTCAAGAGGATTATTTGCTGGCGAAGTGGGTTCTCCGCGTTTACTAGATTTATTTGATAAATATAACCTAAAAACTACTTGGTTTATTCCAGGACACTCTATTGAAACATTCCCAGAGCAAATGAAAGAAGTCCATAATCGTGGACATGAAATTGGTGCTCATGGCTATTCACACGAAAATCCTATCGCAATGACACCAGAACAAGAAGAAGCCGTTCTCTTAAAGTCACTTAATTTAATTGAAGAACTAACAGGTAAAAAACCTACTGGTTACGTTGCTCCTTGGTGGGAGTTTTCGAATGTGACGAATGAACTATTACACAAGCATGGTATTAAGTATGACCATAGCTTAATGCATAATGACTTCACTCCTTACTATGTCCGTGTTGGTGACAGCTGGACAAAAATTGATTATCGTAAACAAGCTGAAGACTGGATGAAACCTTTACAACGAGGTCAAGAGACGAGCTTAATAGAAATTCCCGCTAACTGGTACCTGGATGATCTTCCTCCAATGATGTTTATTAAAAAATCACCAAATAGTCACGGATTTGTAAATCCAAGAGATATCGAAGAAATGTGGCGCGATCAATTTGACTGGGTATATGAAAATATGGATTATGGGGTATTTACTATGACGATTCACCCAGATGTTAGCGGTCGACCACAAGTATTAAAAATGCATGAACGATTAATTGAATATATTAACGGACATGACCATGTAAGATGGGTAACATTTGATGAAATCGCTGATGATTTTGCTAAACGTAATCCATTTAAAGGAGAAGTAGATCAAGTTGCTGCTACAACAGATAACGAGTAAATCGGAATAAAGATCTATTCACTCTTTCATTTTCTATTCTAGGCTATCCAAGCTCCTGGTACGCCTATTCTAACTAAGAAATCCGTTTGTATAAGCGGATTTCTTACATTCTTGAATAATAGAAAGGAGGAACCTTCGTGTGCGTTTTGTGTGGTGAATTTGTCATGCAAATACATTGGACGGATCAAACCTCTGATGATACTAGCGAAATAGTTGTAGGTGATTTACAAAGAGAGAGACAAAGAACTCGCATTCATCGAACCCATCTTTGTAATGAAATTCTACAATTCTATAGATTAAAACTAGAAGAATGGAACGGCAGTAAGTTTATTTTAAGCGATTCTAAAGGAAATCAAGAAGTCGTACATGATCTGGGTACGCTTTGGCAGACAGCTGAAAAATTATTAGGATATCCAGTAGATCCGTTAGATTCATATTTACTTGAACAACTTCGAAAACACTAGACTTACAGCAAAGGAATGAGCTTTCATGAGCAATAGATATAAAACTCCTATTACCGTTGTCACTGGTTGTCTAGGAAGCGGAAAAACTACACTACTACGAAAACTATTGCAGAAACCCGAACTTAAAAATTCAGCTGTCATTGTAAATGAATTTGGAAAGGTTGGTCTTGATCATCATTTACTAAAAAAAACTGATGAAAAGACAATCTTACTTAAGGGTGGATGCATCTGTTGTAATAACCGCGAGGATCTCGAAAAGGAATTAAAATCCTTATTAAGTTTAGAACATAGTAAAACCTCTGATTTTGATCGCGTAATAATTGAAACGACAGGTATGGCAGACCCTGCACCTATTTTATTCACTGTATTAACCAATCCATTACTTCAGCATCATTTTTATATTGATTGTGTGATCACCACAGTTGATGCAAAAAATGGAAAAATACACCTCCAAAATAATCCTGAGTTAGTAAAACAAGTAACAATAGCAGATAAGATAGTGTTAACAAAAACAGACATTACATCCAATCTTGAAAAAGAGTCTCTTATTAAGGAACTAAAAAAAATTAATCCGTCAACCGAAATGGTTGAAGCTATACATGGCAGCAATGCGAATGTCGACATTATTAAAGGAAATAACAAAGTCGTTTCAATTAGAACCGATGATTTAAGTAAATTGGCAGAAAATAAGAGTCATTATTCTTCTAATATAAATTCAATTTCATTTACATTTAATAAACCTCTTGATTGGACCGCTTTTGGATTATGGCTTAGTTCGCTACTTCATGCAAACGGCGAGAAAATCATGAGGGTAAAAGGCCTTTTGGATGTGGGGGAATCTGGACCGATTGTTTTAAATGGAGTACAACATATTATTCATCCCCCTGACCATTTAAATAAGTGGCCTGAAGAAAATAAACAATCCCATCTTATTTTTATTCTAAGAGAGATTGAGCCAAATAGTATTTTTGACTCTCTGAATACCTTTCAAAATTTCCTTGGAACCAACTTCGAGCTATTAGAGTTAAATATAGCCTTATAAGAAGAAAGTTTCACAGCAGAAAAATTTTAATTTATTTGTGCTTAAACTAACTCTTCTATACGAATTTTGAGGTGCTGCAAATAAAATGATTCTATTTTTAGATGCACAATAGCACAACCCTATTGAATGTGCTTTATCGCCTGGCAACGTCCTGGCTCATCCTTTCTCTTCTACGAGGATGGTTATTCATAGAGTTTTTTTAGAAGTAATTCACGTTGTATAACGAAGAGAAAAAGTTCGGACTCACTTCTTTTCTTCTACTTGGAAGACACGATGTTTTTTAGATTCACTCTGTGAAGGTTACGAAAATAGAAGTTCGTCTCACAAGGGGACATGAGGTAAATTCGAGACGTTTATTCATGTAGTAAACCATCGGCCTACTCGAAGAAGATGTTTCTCCTCCGGACCAAAGCTCTTCAGCGCCCCTACTATTTATGCACAATCGAGTAGGAGGAGGTGACTAGCCTCCGACCTCTCACACCACCATACGTTAGTCTGTCTTAATGAGTGTGTATGCCTTATATCGAAGGTCTAGAGGATAGAGAGAAAAATTCCCTACAAACCGATTCCCCTTCCCATACCCATCGCTCATAAATCTAGGTGCCTGGTACCACCCGAGATATGACAGAATTTGTCGACAGTAGTTCTAGACAATTAGAATATAGAGTCTACCCGAAGGTGCCAGAATTAGGTACCGGAAGATGTATCGCTAACGACCTACTAAAATCAGACAACACTCATCCTCCCAGATGACATCCTATTTGATTTTGACGAGAGTTCTTTAAAAGAGGAAGCAATCGAATTAATTGATCGTGTATCTGATGTGCTAGATGACTTAGAAGCAGGTACGATCATTGAAGTACGAGGACATACGATAGTGTTGGAGCAACTAAAAGGATTTGGCGAAACAAAACCAATTGCTTCAAATGAGACGATAATGAATAATGTA
>NZ_JAKRYL010000051.1 GCF_023555415.1 Halalkalibacter alkaliphilus
CCCCTTTTTCTTTCACCTCGAAGCGTTGAGCGCAGCCGCCGTAATGTTTTAAGCCCAAAGGAGTGGGCTTCTCCTTTGGGCGCACGGCGTGTGGAGCCAGCGCCACTTCTTCGCTTTTTCTCAAAAAGGGCGGGGTTCCCCTTTTTCTTTCACCTCTCCTACTTTCGTTCTGTATTCCAGCTTATTCCTTGTACCCAACAACGACATCGTTTATGATCAAAAAGTAAATATATTTCAAAGGCAATTGGAACGATAGTATACATAGACGATCGACAAGCTGTCTGATCATTTTGGCTTCAAAGTATGGAGAGGGGCATGTTTTTATGGAAGTTCGAACAGATCAATTTGGGTATGACCTTATTCGAAATGACGTTCTGCAAGACCTATTAGGTAAAGATCATGATGCCATTTTATATTGGATTGGAAGATCGCTCGCAAGAAAATATCCAGTTTCAACAGTTGAAGATGCCATCCTTTTTTTTGAAAAAGCTGATTGGGGTAATCTTTCGAAACTTAAAGAAAAGAAGCAATTGCAAGTGTTTGAATTAAAAGGGTCATGGATGAACAATGATGATAAGCGCTGCTATCAACTAGAGACTGGCTTTCTAGCTCAACAAGTTGAAATGTGGTTAGAATGTATTAGCGGAGCTACCTATTCAAAAACGAAAGATGGTGTCATTATTACTGTTGAAACAGATAAACGTGATTCAATTCAATAAAAAAAGTGAAGCTCAATTAGCTTCACTCTTTTTATCTTTATTTACACTGTAACAACAGCTTCTTCAACTTCTTCTGCAAGCTTAAATTCTTCATGCAACATTTCTACAGCTAAGACCATATCTATCTCTTGGACAACGACAGACACTTTAATTTCTGATGTACTAACCATTTTTACGAAAATATCGTTTTTAGCTAAGACGTCAAACATTTTTGCTGCAACACCTGGATTGGATACCATTCCAGAACCTATGATTGAGACTTTCGCTAATTCTTCTTCAAACGTTACATCCTCAAATTGCAATTCACCTTGGGCTTCCTGCAAAACAGCAAGAGTTCCTTTTAATGAGCTTTGTGTAATGGAAAATGAGATATTTACGTGTTCGTCATCATATTGATTTTGAATAATAATATCCACATTCACTTGATTCTCTGACAATGTAGTAAATAGTTTCGATAATGTGTCTAGTCGATTAGGTAAACCTTTTACCGTTACTTTTGTCACATCATTCTCAAATGCAATTCCTCGGACGATTAAATTTTGTTCCATCGTTACTTCCTCCTCTATCATGGTTCCTACTGTATCTTCCATACTAGATGCAACCATAAGTGGTACATCATAATTCTTCGCAAACTCAACCGCTCGTGGGTGTAAAACCCCAGCCCCAAGATTAGCCATTTCAAGCATTTCATCATAAGAAATAGAGTGTAACTTTCTCGCTTTCTTCACGTAACGCGGGTCCGTCGTAAAAACACCTGTTACATCTGTATAAATATCGCAACGACTCGCCTTAAGAGAGGCTGCAAGTGCTACCGCTGTTGTATCAGAGCCTCCTCGACCAAGAGTGGTAATTTCACCGTTTTCACTGATTCCTTGGAATCCCGCAACAATGACAACCTTACCCTTAGCTAGTTCTGCTTCAATTCGGTCATTATTAATTGATTCAATCCGTGCATTACCATGACTAGCTTCCGTTTGCATACCAGCCTGCCAACCAGTTAATGAGATTGCCTCGATGCCCCTAGCTTGTAATGCCATTGAAAGCAATGAGATCGTTACTTGTTCTCCAGTTGTTAGTAACATGTCCATTTCCCTTTTACTTGGCGAATCTGTAATCTGGTTAGCCAAAAATACTAATTCATCTGTAGACTTCCCCATTGCCGATACAACAACGACAAGTTCGTCTCCTGCCAACACTGCCCGTTCTACTCTAGATGCGACATGTTGAATCCTTTCTACTGAACCTACTGACGTTCCGCCATATTTCTGTACAATTCTAGCCATAATCCGATTCCTCTCCTTGTTCCTCACGTTGTGATGGAATGCAAAAAAGCAACAATAAGGAAAACCCCTCACTGTTGCATGTATACCAGTCCGGTACCACACTGCTCCCTGTTCTCTCGTGAGATAGTTCTCCACATACCACTTGGGTCTAGGTATGTGACAGCCCTATGCTTCTTCAACATAGGTCCAGCACTAGAAAGATGAGTCTTTCTTGCACTTCGGCGAATTCCCCTTTCATCCTTCTTCAACGAGTCTCATTACTCTCGGAAAGCCTACTATTGGTTTTCGCTCCTCTACCAATCACTTCGTTTGAAGTGTGGCATATTCAATTGATTAACATTCTAGCAAATAATCAAACTAAGCGCAAGAGATTATTTATCGTTTCCATTTAATGTTTCAACGATGGTTTGAGCTACCTTTTCCGGAATTGATAGCTTTCTTAACTCATCAACACTCGCTTCTTTCAACTTTTTCACCGATCCAAAATGCTTCAGCAGCTGGCGCTTTCTTTTTTCCCCTACTCCAGGGATATCATCTAATTCCGATTTAAAGAACGTCTTTGAACGAGTTTTCCGATGAAAAGTAATAGCAAAACGGTGTACTTCATCTTGAATTCGTTGTAACAAATAAAATTCAAGGCTGTCTCGCTTAAGAGGAACAATAACAGGCGGGTCCCCCATTAGCAATTGAGATGTTCGATGCTTTTCATCTTTTGCTAAGCCACAAACAGGAATGGATAGCCCAAGCTCGTCAACGATCACTTCTTGAGCAACAGCAATTTGGCCTTTTCCTCCATCAATAACGATTAAGTCCGGCAAAGGAAGAGACTCTTTTAAGAGGCGTACATATCTTCTACGAATCACCTCACGCATCGAACCATAATCATCTGGTCCTTCAACCGATTTAATTTTATATTTTCTATAGTCTTTTCTGCTTGGCTTTCCATCTACAAAACAAACCATTGCTGAAACAGGATCTGTTCCTTGAATATTAGAGTTATCGAACGCTTCAATTCGATAAGGAGTCTGAATTCCCATTGCTTCTCCTAATCGATCGACCGCTTTTATCGTTCTTTCTTCATCACGTTCAATTAACGAGAATTTATCCTTAAGAGCAATAGCAGCATTTTGATTAGCAAGATCTAGCAACTCTTTCTTCTTCCCTCGTTTTGGATGATGAGTTTTCACTTCTAACAGTTGTTCCATCAACTCTTTATCTACTTCATCAGGAAGTAAAATTTCAGCAGGTTTTATATGCTCTTTTTTCATATAAAATTGTCCAATGAACGTCATTAAATCCTCTGGTGCCTCTTTATAGAAAGGAAAAATGGACACATCCCGTTCAATTAGCTTTCCTTGACGGATGAAGAACACTTGAACACACATCCATCCTTTATCATAAGAAAAGCCAAAAACATCACGATCAACGAGGTCACCTATCATCATTTTTTGTTTTTCAATGACGGTATCCATATGGGCAAGCGTATCACGAATTTCTTTTGCTCGTTCAAAATCCATGTCTTCTGCTGCTTTCATCATTTTCTCAGTGAGCTGACCTTTAATTTCATCATGGCCAGAGCGTAGAAATTTCGTAATATCTTGAACCATCGCTTGATTTTGCTCTTTTGTGACCTCTGACACACACGGAGCAAGACATTGTCCAATATGGTAGTATAAACAAACTTTGTCAGGTAGCGTCCGGCACTTTCTCAGTGGATAAAGTCGATCCAACAGCTTCTTTGTTTCATTTGCCGCTCCTGCATTTGGATAAGGGCCAAAATACTTTCCCCCATCTTTTTTTACTTGGCGAGTTGTAATCAACCTCGGATGTTCTTCATTTGTAATTTTAAGATAAGGATAAGATTTATCATCTTTTAACATGACATTATATTTCGGGTCATGTTTTTTAATTAAATTCATCTCTAGGATTAATGCTTCAATATTTGATGAGGTTACAATATATTCGAAGTCAGCAATCTCACTTACAAGACGCTGGGTTTTCCCATCGTGTGAACCAGTAAAATATGATCGAACTCTATTTTTTAGTACTTTTGCTTTTCCAACGTAAATAATTGTATTTTGCCGATCCTTCATTAAATAACAGCCAGGCTGATCAGGAAGAATTAATAATTTTTCTTTAATTTGACTCATCGTATTCCACCTCACCCTCTATTGTTCGCTAGAAGGCAAACAAATGCAAGTTAGAAAAACTGGAATTACCCGAACTGGGATTAAAAGAAAAAGTGACCCCTTCATCCCTTTTCGAATAATGGAGTCACTCTAAACTTTATAGATGTTTATTTAGAAGCTCAGCTAAAGCTTCTTTCGGTTGAAACCCGACTACTTGATCGACAACTTCTCCATCTTTGAAAACAAGAAGTGTCGGGATGCTCATGACGCTGTATTTTCCAGCTGTCTCTTGATTCTCATCCACATCAAGCTTAGCAATTTTTACTTTATCGCCCATTTCAGAATCTAGTTCTTCAAGGACTGGAGCAATCATCTTACAAGGTCCGCACCACGGTGCCCAGAAGTCTGCAAGAACAACTCCTTCACTTGTTTCAGAAGCAAATGTTTGATCTGTTACGTTTACGATCGCCATATTAAAATCCTCCTTTTTTCCTTCACATGATAACTTCAGCACAATTATACCAAACACTTCCACTGCTGGCGAATTTATTGCTCACCCCTTA
>NZ_JAKRYL010000052.1 GCF_023555415.1 Halalkalibacter alkaliphilus
TATATGCATAAACAGAATGCTGAAGGCGCTGAAGAGCTCTGTTCCGAAGGAACAGCCTCTTTCTCGAATGGGCCGATGGTTACAACGTGAGTATACATCTCTGAAAAAACTCCATGTCTCCCTGTGAGACGAACCCTTTCTCTTCGTAACACAACGTGAGTTACTTCTTAGAACAACTCCATGAGTAACCATCCCCGTAGAAGAGAAAGGGTGAGCCAGGACGTTGCCAGGCACCCTAAAGCATTCCTTTGTGGAATGCTTTTTTTGTTGTATTTTAAAAAACAGAGGGAGAGGTGTCCAAGTTTCTCTTAGAAAATATGACGTTGGGACAAGGGCAGACTTCATCACAGGGAAGTAAGGGGGCGGATCTCTTGCTTCTTTTCCGCTAAAGGGAGGAAACACTAGATCCGTCCCGTTGCTTTTTTATGGAAATGTGCAGTTAGAAATGGAGAGGCTAGAGGTTATTAGTGAAGATGAAGCTTGGGGGCTTATGCAAAAAAGGCAATCCGTTTAATGATGAATCAGGTGACAATTAAGAATACGTGTTAGCGAAGTTTTATGTGAAGGTACATGAAGTCGAGGAAGAACCGTTTGACTTGAATCATGCACAATTTGATGCAATCAGTGCAACAGGGAATTCGTACGATGATTTTGTTGCTGTCTCAAGGCTAGAACCGGACTTGTGGAATAAGATGTATGAAGGAGCAGAACGTGAAGGGTATACGTATTTCCTTGTTGATAAAGACGATGACAACCCACTTGCAGCGTTCAAACGCCGAAGTGATGCAGAAGTTTGGTTTAAGTTGCGATAGATTTGAAGACATGCTGGGACAGGTAAGGTGGCCCAGTGTCCCTTGCTCGGCAAGTAGGTTCTAATTCGCATAAATCTTGCAGGTCAAATAGGCTACCTTGTCTTCTATAGTCATAGGGAGTCTTCATCCGGTCGTTAGTTATGTGTGGTAACTTATTCATTCGACTTTTGGGGAGGTACTCTTTTTTAATATCTTAAAAGCCTTACAAGACATAGGATTTAAATCATTAATTTATCTAACTAAATTAATAAAGAAAACGGAGAAAATTAAAAAGGGAAATTAGTTGGGACTGTAGAAGTATGTAAAAAGTTATTGTTCATAGCAGGGCAAGTATGTGTAAGTTATCATAATTGAAACAACAACGAGGAGGAAGTATGTCTAAACATATGAAGGCTGCCATTTTACTAGAGCCAGGAAAAATTGAGTTGCAAAATAGAAATATCCCTATCCCTGCAAGTGATGAAGTACTAATTAAAGTACAATCAGTTGGTTTGTGTGGATCAGATGTTCATTACTATCAACACGGCCGTATTGGTAATTTTATTGTAGAAAAACCTATTATACTAGGGCATGAATCTTCTGGTGAAATAGTTGAAATTGGTTCAGAAGTAAAGCATTTAAAAATAGGACAAAGAGTAACTGTTGAACCTGGTGTGACGTGTGGTGTATGTGAGTACTGTAAATCAGGAAAGTACAATCTATGTCCAGAAGTAAAATTCTTGGCAACACCACCATACGATGGTGCTTTTTGTGAATATATTGCCATTCGTTCAGATTTTGTATTTCCTATTCCTGATGAGATGTCATTTGATGAGGCAGCCATGGCTGAACCGATTTCTGTTGGTATCCATGCGATGAGGAGAGGAAGATTACAGGTAGGAGAAACGGTTGTTATTATGGGTATGGGGCCAATTGGCATGTTAAGTGCAGTGGTTGCTCACTTGTCTGGTGCTAACAAGGTCATAGGTGTAGATTTTGAAGAATCACGTCTAGAATTATCCAAAAAGATGGGTGTAACAGATACTGTAAACTTAAAAAATGAGAATTTAGCAGAAAGAATCTCTGAAATTACAGGTGGAAAAAATGTGGATCTGGCTTTGGAGACAGCAGGCAATGCGAAGGCATTACAATCTGCCCTGACCTCAGTAAAAAGAGGAGGAAGAGTGGTCGTTGTTGGGTTACCTCCAGAAGATATTGCTACTCTAAATATTAACGAAATTGTTGGAGGAGAAATCGATATATTTGGAGTGTTTCGCTATTCCAATACCTATCAAACTGCAATTGATATGATTTCTCAATGTAAAGTAGCAGGAATTGATTTGAAAAATATGATGACACACTATTATTCTTTGGATGAAACAAAAGAAGCCTTTGAAAAGGCAATATCAGATAGAACAAATGCAATTAAAGTTATGATAAGACCGTAGGGTAAAGGGGACAGGTAAGGAGAGCTTATCTCACAAAAAACTCGACAAAGACTTCTTTGTCGA
>NZ_JAKRYL010000053.1 GCF_023555415.1 Halalkalibacter alkaliphilus
CAAGTCGTTGTGAGCAAAAACGGGGTAGAGCGTTCTTACGATAAATTGATTTTTGCCACAGGTTCAAATCCGTTTATGCTTCCATTGCCTGGTGCCGATAAAGAAGGGGTTATCGCGTTTCGTAACATTAAAGACTGTGAAACAATGATCGATACGTCGAGAAAGTACAAACGCGCAACAGTCATTGGTGGGGGACTACTTGGACTTGAGGCAGCTCGTGGTCTATTAAACTTAAATATGGAAGTCGACGTCATTCATATTGCCGACTATTTAATGGAGCGCCAGTTGGATAGTCAAGCAGGGAAGATGTTAAAGGAAGAACTAGAAGCTCAAGGCATGACATTCCACTTACAGAAGAATACAAAAGAAATCGAAGGGAAAAAACGCGTCGAAAGCATTTCTTTCACAGATGGCACACGCTTCAAAACAGACTTGGTCGTTATGGCTGTTGGGATTAAGCCAAACATTGCATTAGCACAAGACGCTGGCTTAACAACAGAACGAGCGATTGTGGTTGATGATTTCATGCAAACAAGTGCACCAAATGTGTACGCGGTTGGGGAATGTGCGCAGCATAGAGGAATTGCGTACGGACTTGTTGCTCCTCTTTACGAACAAGGAAAAGTGCTAGCGGCTCATATTTGTTCAGAAGGTCAGTCGCTTGAGCACGGTTACGAGGGTTCCCTTGTTTATACGCAATTAAAAGTATCTGGTGTGAATGTATTCTCAGCTGGAGAGTTCCAAGATGCAGAAGATACAAAAGCGATTCGTGTTCACGATGAATTTGAAGGGATTTACAAAAAAGTTGTTGTGAGAGATAACAAAGTGATTGGCGCCGTGTTATTTGGGGATACATCTGACTCAACAAGACTCCTTTCGATGATGCGGAATGAGGACGATATCTCAGGAATGAGTAAGGTCGCTCTTCTTCCATCTGAAAGTGGCGAAGCGCCAGTCAGCCCAGTTGTAGCGATGGCTGATGGTGATAATGTGTGTGACTGTAACGGAATTTCAAAAGGGGAGATTTGTTCAGCCATTACCGATCAAGGGTTAACAACCGTTGAGCAAGTGAAGCAATGTACAACGGCAGGGCGTTCTTGTGGTGGATGTAAGCCTCTTATCGCAGATTTATTAACATTAACAACAGGTGAAGATGTTGGTAATGCCCCAGAGCCAATGTGTGGTTGTACGGAATATACGCATGAAGAAGTGGTCGCTGAAATCCGCGAGCTTGGTCTTTCACACCCGCGTGAAGTGATGAATGTATTAGGCTGGGAATCAGATGAAGGCTGTTCGAAGTGTCGCCCAGCGATTAACTACTACTTGAAAATGGTTGACCCAATTAAAAATGCAGACGACCCAACATCTCGTTTCATTAACGAGCGTGTCCATGCCAACATTAACCATAACGGAACGTTTACAGTTGTTCCTAGAATGTATGGCGGGGTAACGAATGCGGATCAGCTTCGTAAAATTGCAGACGTGGCAGATAAATACAATGTTCCTCTTTTGAAAGTAACCGGAGGACAGCGAATTGACTTATTTGGAGTCGAAAAAGAAGACTTACCGAAAGTATGGAGTGACCTTGGCATGAGATCCGGTTCTGCATATGCAAAAGCGCTTCGTACCGTAAAAACGTGTGTCGGAGAGCAGTTCTGCCGCTTTGGAACACAAGACTCTATTGGTCTAGGTGTTGAATTAGAGAAGAAGTTTGAATACATCAACACACCTCATAAAGTAAAAATGGCAGTATCGGCTTGTCCACGTAACTGTGCAGAGTCTGGCATTAAAGACTTTGGTGTTGTCGGAGTAGACGGAGGCTGGGAGCTGTATGTCGGAGGAAACGGCGGGGTCGACCTGCGTGGCGGAGACTTATTCTGTAAAGTGAAAACAAAAGAAGAGATCATCGATACAATCAGTGCATTTATGCAATATTACAGAGAAAATGCGAGGTATTTAGAGAGAACGTCTCACTTTGTGGAGAGAGTTGGCTTAGATCATATGAAGAAAGTCGTTCTTGAAGACGAGGAAGGCCGTAAAGCTCTGATTGAAAGAATGGACGTCGCTCTTTCAACAGGAAAAGATCCATGGAAGGAAATTGTCGAGAAAGAAGAATTACAACAAGAATTCAAGAAGAAGCAAGTAGAAGTGCTTTCTTAATTTTTTAATACTAGGGGGAGACGATGAGTAAATTAAT
>NZ_JAKRYL010000054.1 GCF_023555415.1 Halalkalibacter alkaliphilus
ATCGAGTAGGAGGAGGCGACTAGCCTCCGACCTCTCACACCACCGTACGTACGGATCCGTATACGGCGGTTCACTTAGGTTTGACGTAAGTGGTTGTATCTATCTACTAGACTTTTTAGCTTTTTCTTTCGCCAAAACTCTAGGTTAAGCGTTGTGTTTAAAACAGGACTGTTCGAGATGCGCCAATATTTCTTGCGGGAATTACCCCATTCATAGGCTTTTTCCTTGGGAACTCCAAGTGAGATAAGCCTTTTTGTTTTGGTTTTAGGTAATTTCCATTGCTTCCATAGACACATCCGAAGTCTTCTTCTCAGTGATTCATCAAGCCGTTTAAAGGGAGTTGGCGTATCCGCCAAGGCAAAATATCCACACCATCCAACGAGATATTTATTGATCTTCTCAATACGCTCTTCCATTGAGATGGAATGTGATCGTGATGTAAGTTCTTTGATTTTGCTTTTAGCTCTCTTTATACTCTCTTTGGCGATACGGATCTTTGGTGACGGGTGAGGAGTAAAACTGAAACCTAGAAACTTTCGTTTCCACGGTCGATCTACTGCGCTTTTCTCGTCATTCACTTTCAGCTTGAGTTTCTTTTCAATGAAAGTTGTAATGGAGCTCTTCACTCGTAGACCTGACTTCTGAGTTTTCACGTAAATATTACAGTCATCTGCGTAACGGACAAACTTGTGCCCTCTCTTTTCCAGTTCCTTGTCGAGTTCATCTAACATGATATTAGACAATAACGGACTTAATGGCCCGCCCTGCGGGACACCTTCTTCGCTGATAACTTCCACACCGTTTATCATGATTCCTGATTCTAGGTATTTTCTAATTAGCCTTAGAATCGTTTTATCATGGACTCTTTTCTCCAGAAGACCCATAAGCATATCGTGATTCACTTTATCGAAGAACTTTTCTAAGTCCATGTCTATCACCCATCTGTACCCTTCCTCTATATATGCCCTCGCTTCCTTTACAGCGTCATGGGCTCTTCTTCTTGGTCTGAAACCATAACTATGTTTAGAAAAGGTTGGATCATAAATCGGGGTTAAGACTTGGGCAATCGCTTGTTGAATGAGACGATCGGTCACGGTAGGAATGCCTAGTAACCTTATGCCACCATTCGGTTTCGGGATTTCGACCCGTCTGACTGGCATAGGCTCGTACGTTCCGTCTTTAATTGAATTTCGGATTTCGTCCCAGTTAAGTAGAAGATGCGCTCGTAGGGATTTTACAGGCATTTCATCTACACCATGTTTACCCTTATTCTTTTCGACCCTTTTAAGAGCCGAAATCAGATTGTCCCGTGACAACAGTTGTTTCATCATTTCGATACATCCTCTCACGTGAATGTCCGTTCTATTTGTGCCATTGTTTATTCCACCCTCTTAAAGTCCCCCACGGGATTCACCGTTTCCTCCTTTAAGTAAGTCCAATTTGGATTGTCTGTATCATCATAAACAATGAACGCCTAGTCGCACATTCTTCCTAAATGTTCGGTCCTTCCTCGGCTATCTTAAGCTAGTCGAGTACTATGACCTCTGCTGACTTCTGACTGTTCAGCTATTTATCGCTAAATAGGTTACCGAGTGTGCTCGGCTTTTCAGTCAGACCTCCCCAGGTAAGAGTACAATCTTTCCTTCCATCTATCTGCTTCATTTACTCTGTATCACCTTTGGCAGAAAGGGCTTCGTCTTGTTTAGCAGACTCATCCAATGATACCTAGCCTTATATGAAGTTCGTGTTCCTCAGACCGGAAGTTTGCC
>NZ_JAKRYL010000055.1 GCF_023555415.1 Halalkalibacter alkaliphilus
AGCCCCCTAACTCATTTGGACACCTACTTCTTAAAATATTAAAATGAAGTTAACTAAAGGAGGAGCCAAAATGAAAAGAAGAGTGGGGCCAATAGAAGACGTTAAAAAACAATATGTTCGTATGGCAATTGAGTCTGGAAACTCATCACATATTGCTCGAAAAATAGGTGTAAGTACGTCCACTTTTGGTGGGTGGATGAAAGTTTACCGAGATGAAGTAGAAAAAGAAATGAGCGACGAAGGGATAAGTCCGCTTTCCGACTCTTCTTCTACCCAAGATCTACAGACTAAGTACGATCATGCCATGAAACTGCTAGGTGAAAAAGAACTTGAAGTAGCGATGCTTCGTGACATGCTAAAAAAAAAGTAATCGAGCTTTCTGAGCGAATAGATTATGCGCGTGAGTGGATTGAGCATGGTTTTCCGGCAAAACGCGTTTTAAAGATTGTTTCGGTTAGTCGTTCGACTTATTATTATAGATTGGCTCATCCTCCTTCGAAAAAATCAGCTACAGGAGGGCGACCAATCCCTGGCTTTTCAAGAAATAAAAAAGGGAAAAAAGTGAAGGATTCAACGATAAAGAACTATTTATTAAAGCTCATTGGAGGCAAAGAAGGGGTTTATGGCTATCGAAAGTTAACTCGGTGTTTACAGCGAAAATATCATCTTAATGTCAATAAAAAGAAGGTGTATCGTCTTTGTAAGGAGCTCGATATTCTACTACCTCAGCGTGAAAAGAAACAAAAGTATCCTAGACGTTTAGCTAAAAACCGTATTGTGACAGGTTCTAACCAACTATGGCAGCTAGATATCAAATATGGATACGTGACATCTTCTCGTCGTTTTTTCTATTTGGCTAGTGTAATAGATGTCCATGATCGAGGAATCATAGGGCATTATCGAGGAACCGTTTGCGAAGCCAAACACATCACAAAAATGCTTCAGAAAGCACTAATGACAAGAGAAATCCATGCTTCTGAAGACATTCAGTCACTTATTATTCGAACAGATAATGGACCGCAGTTTATTAGTAAGCATTTTCAAGAGTTTTGCATGACTCAACAAGTCGAGCATGAGAGAATACCTCCAAGCTCACCAAATATGAACGCCTACATTGAATCATTTCATAGTATTTTAGAGCGTGAGTGTTATCAACGTAATGAATTTATCACGTTTGAGGATGCTTATTCTTGTGTAGATGAATTTATCCAGTTTTATAATGAAGAGCGATATCATGGGAGTTTAAACGACTACTCACCATTAGAATATTATCAAAAGTGGCAAGCTGGAGAAACCAAACAAGTAGAACAAGCTATGTAAAGAAAAATTCCTATTGGTCGAGACGAACAGATTTCTGTTCGTCTCGACCAATAGGCCAGTAAGCGTAAGCGCGCTAGAGAGATGAAAAACTAAATAAAAAGCAGAAATCATGAGCCTGTGTCCAAACTTAGGGGGTTGAACCG
>NZ_JAKRYL010000056.1 GCF_023555415.1 Halalkalibacter alkaliphilus
GTGGAGCTGACAGATACTAATCGGTCGAGGACTTATCCAATACATTATTCTTGATACGTTTCTATAAAGCATTATCTAGTTTTGAGAGAACCTTCTAGGTATTTTCTCAAAATAGTCTGGTGGCGATAGCGAAGAGGTCACACCCGTTCCCATGCCGAACACGGTCGTTAAGCTCTTTTGCGCCGATGGTAGTTGGGGGCTTCCCCCTGTGAGAGTAGGACGTTGCCAGGCTAATATTCCACAGTAGCTCAGTGGTAGAGCAATCGGCTGTTAACCGATCGGTCGTAGGTTCGAGTCCTACCTGTGGAGCCATATGGAGAGCTGTCCGAGCTGGCCGAAGGAGCACGATTGGAAATCGTGTAGGCGGTGTAAAACCGTCTCGAGGGTTCGAATCCCTCGCTCTCCGCCAGGTACTTTCCTAAGGTTGGCCCGTTGGTCAAGCGGTTAAGACACCGCCCTTTCACGGCGGTAACACGGGTTCGAATCCCGTACGGGTCACCATTCTAGATATTAGAAGTAAGAAGTTAGAAAAAAGGACTTTTCTAACCTCCAACATCTTACCACTTACATCCAAAACGGAGGATTAGCTCAGCTGGGAGAGCACCTGCCTTACAAGCAGGGGGTCGGCGGTTCGATCCCGTCATCCTCCACCATAATTATGTGTTTTAATAGAACAGTATCTTATGTTTACTTAAGAACGACGCGGGGTGGAGCAGTCTGGTAGCTCGTCGGGCTCATAACCCGAAGGTCGGCGGTTCAAATCCGTCCCCCGCAATACCATGGTCCGGTAGTTCAGTTGGTTAGAATGCCTGCCTGTCACGCAGGAGGTCGCGGGTTCGAGTCCCGTCCGGACCGCCATTTTTAATAAAGTTTTATATGGCTCAGTAGCTCAGTCGGTAGAGCAATGGACTGAAAATCCATGTGTCGGCGGTTCGATTCCGTCCTGAGCCACCATCTTGCCGGCCTAGCTCAATTGGTAGAGCAACTGACTTGTAATCAGTAGGTTGGGGGTTCAAGTCCTCTGGCCGGCACTGTAAGTCTTATACCTAATAGTAATTTCACATATTGACTATATCAATCATATTGTGTAAAATAGGTATTGTGTTTTTGTGGAGGGGTAGCGAAGTGGCTAAACGCGGCGGACTGTAAATCCGCTCCCTCCGGGTTCGGCGGTTCGAATCCGTCCCCCTCCACCATTTATTTTTAGGGGTATAGTTTAAAGGTAGAACAAAGGTCTCCAAAACCTTCGGTGTGGGTTCAATTCCTACTACCCCTGCCAATTTTATTATGACGATGGCGGTTGTGGCGAAGTGGTTAACGCACCGGATTGTGATTCCGGCATTCGTGGGTTCAATTCCCATCAGCCGCCCCATTTAACTTATATTATATAGGCA
>NZ_JAKRYL010000057.1 GCF_023555415.1 Halalkalibacter alkaliphilus
TCTTACCTACAGTCAAGTATTTTTATTAGATTAGATGGATTAATTTTGTTGGAAAAGGTACCCTTCCCACTCAAAATTAATTACGCCATGCCAAATAGACCTGACGAGTTGAGTTTTTTCGAAAGGCCATGTATGGTATAGTATAAATAATTAATTACGAACAGGTTTATGCTGCTTCGTAATCATAGGTGATGTTGTGTGTGATTAAATGAAATGCCACTTTCAAAAACTTATTCACACACGCAATTGACGCAACTTTATGGGGTTTTCCTTGAGGTTGCGTTTTTAATTTGTCGTAGTACTCTACAATATGGTTGTTAGTTTTCTTACGAAGTCTAATCATCGTTTGAACCATATAGTACAAGATTTTTCGTAGCTTGTTATTTCCTCGTTTATTAATTTTATCTTTATAAAATGTATTTCCAGATTGATAACGCATGATATCAATCCCAACATATGCATTCAATTGTTTATGACTTTGAAAGCGTCGCAGATCCCCAATTTCTCCAATTAATCTTACAGCTGTAGCTTCACCAATCCCTGGAAATGAAAGTAATACCTGATACTCGATACGTTCTTTGGATAGGTCAACCATCTGTTTTATGAGTTTTTCCTTTTTCTCTTTTAAATCAGCGATACGTTTTGCATAATCCCTCACTTGGTCACATCGAACATCTTCTTTTGATATGGCTGGATATGAGTCTCTTGCTGCGTGAAGCAATTCTATTCCTTTCTCTTCAGCACGTGCAAGGGATATATTCTTTTTTGTATTCTCTTTTATTCGGTTTCGTATCACGGTTTTTGAACAGGCCAATGCTTCATCTGGGTGTGGATAAAGCTGAACGATATTCAAAAAGAGTGCAGAACGTTTGGAGAGGAGACGCTCTAGTTCAGGGAAACTAAGCTGTAAAATAGCGTGCATGCGGCTGAATAGATTTGTAATTTCACTATCTAATTCATCATAATAACGTGTTAGTGCACGCATTTGCTTATAATAGTTTTCTTCCTGATACGTCGTTGTTCGTTCTGTTCGAAAATGGGATTTAGCGAGCTCATGAGCATCACTCTTATCCGTCTTATGACGGCGCATCGAAGACGTTTGTAGATTCGCTTCTAACGGGCTAACTCTATGATAGGTGTAGCCTTCCGTTTGAAAGAAGTATTCTAAGGGTCTTGAATAAACTCCTGATGCTTCAAATACAATTTCAGGTGCTTGACCATCCAGTTTAGTGATTTCACAAATCTTTTCATTCAAGGCTTTAAAGGACGATTTATTATGCTTAATTTC
>NZ_JAKRYL010000058.1 GCF_023555415.1 Halalkalibacter alkaliphilus
CGGCTATCACTACAGGATGGGCCCGCGGCGCATTAGCTAGTTGGTAAGGTAACGGCTTACCAAGGCGACGATGCGTAGCCGACCTGAGAGGGTGATCGGCCACACTGGGACTGAGACACGGCCCAGACTCCTACGGGAGGCAGCAGTAGGGAATCTTCCGCAATGGACGAAAGTCTGACGGAGCAACGCCGCGTGAGTGATGAAGGGTTTCGGCTCGTAAAGCTCTGTTGTTAGGGAAGAACAAGTATCGTTCGAATAGGGCGGTACCTTGACGGTACCTAACCAGAAAGCCACGGCTAACTACGTGCCAGCAGCCGCGGTAATACGTAGGTGGCAAGCGTTGTCCGGAATTATTGGGCGTAAAGCGCGCGCAGGCGGTCTTTTAAGTCTGATGTGAAAGCCCCCGGCTCAACCGGGGAGGGTCATTGGAAACTGGGAGACTTGAGTACAGAAGAGGAGAGTGGAATTCCACGTGTAGCGGTGAAATGCGTAGATATGTGGAGGAACACCAGTGGCGAAGGCGACTCTCTGGTCTGTAACTGACGCTGAGGCGCGAAAGCGTGGGGAGCAAACAGGATTAGATACCCTGGTAGTCCACGCCGTAAACGATGAGTGCTAGGTGTTAGGGGTTTCGATGCCCTTAGTGCCGAAGTTAACACATTAAGCACTCCGCCTGGGGAGTACGACCGCAAGGTTGAAACTCAAAGGAATTGACGGGGGCCCGCACAAGCAGTGGAGCATGTGGTTTAATTCGAAGCAACGCGAAGAACCTTACCAGGTCTTGACATCCTTTGACCACCCTAGAGATAGGGCTTTCCCCTTCGGGGGACAAAGTGACAGGTGGTGCATGGTTGTCGTCAGCTCGTGTCGTGAGATGTTGGGTTAAGTCCCGCAACGAGCGCAACCCTTGATCTTAGTTGCCAGCATTTAGTTGGGCACTCTAAGGTGACTGCCGGTGACAAACCGGAGGAAGGTGGGGATGACGTCAAATCATCATGCCCCTTATGACCTGGGCTACACACGTGCTACAATGGATGGTACAAAGAGCAGCGAAACCGCGAGGTCGAGCCAATCTCATAAAGCCATTCTCAGTTCGGATTGTAGGCTGCAACTCGCCTACATGAAGCCGGAATTGCTAGTAATCGCGGATCAGCATGCCGCGGTGAATACGTTCCCGGGCCTTGTACACACCGCCCGTCACACCACGAGAGTTTGTAACACCCGAAGTCGGTGG
>NZ_JAKRYL010000059.1 GCF_023555415.1 Halalkalibacter alkaliphilus
GTTTGAGGGCTGTGTGCCCTCAAAACCTTTCAAAATGCTAGATTTTGATGAAATAGCGGAACTGATGTCCGCACACAAAAAAAGAGCCTAACATTGCTCGAACACAACGGCAGAGATTGTCTCTTTTTCATTTAGTGAATTAAATCATATACCCCATCGACCATTTCTTCACTTTGAACGTCAAATTCCATTCTTAGACTAGGTCGAATCAACGTATATTGATTGATCCTTCCGGGAGGACTTCAGTTTTTGATGAAATGAGGTTTCGTTTGTTCTAATGATAGACTAGTTGCTTAAGTCTTACTGTGCCGTATTTTTTAGGGATGGTAATAAGGAAATCATCTGGTTGTGGATAAAACCGAATGGTAGAATGTCCTGTACTTTCGGTTTTCTCTAATCTGTAACCAAATTCAAATTGCTGTTTTATATAGAATCTTGACGGAGACCTAAATTTACATAAATGGTTGGATTTTGATGAAAGACTGGAGGATCGGTAAACGATAATTGTCGTTTAGGATTAATCCTATTATTCCTAATAGTGGTTGGAGAGACGATCATGAGTGAGTTGAGCAGATTCCATCTGTTTTAATAGAGAAGTCATGAGGGGGAGGATCTTTGCTTCTCTCGTTTTTTCTAACTAGAAGGAAGCAAGGAAAGAAATTGTTAGTTGTTTGAAACGAAAGGTGATAGAAACTTCCTTATATAAAAAGTTAAAGTCTTCTTGGTTTTTAGGAGTAAGTTTAATAATAGAGAACTGTGGTAAAAGTGTAGTAGCACTAATGATAGTTGCTATTCGTGTCTGGTTATGATAGATTATTAAATCTAGCCGCAAAAATTAATTCTAAATTAACTATTGCGCGGAATTATAATTCGTGATATATTATTTCTTGTCGCCACAAACGATTGATCGATTCGCTGTTGATTGCGGAAATAACTTTTTAAAAAAAGTTGTTGCGCAGAACGAAATGTTATGTTATGATAATAAATGTCGCTGATGAAACAGCGGTTACCGAGTTCTTTGAAAACTGAACAAAAGCCAAGCGA
>NZ_JAKRYL010000006.1 GCF_023555415.1 Halalkalibacter alkaliphilus
CTCATTGCATCGAGAGCTAAGAAAAGGGGGAAAATCACCCCTTTTCTTAGCTCTCTAGTGTGTATATGCTCCTACATTTTCTTGGTTTATTTTTTGATGCAGGGCTGCATTTAAGCCTGCTGCGATAACATTCGCCATGTCATCAATAAATACATCTACTTCCTTTGGTGTCACCATTAAATTATGACCAAGCGGCGCAAGTACTTCTTGGATTAACTGACGCTTTTCTGTTTCAGGTAAATTTCCTACCATCCCCATAATTGTTGAACGCTTTTGTTCATTTGGTAAATCCTCGTCTGTTAATTTTCTTTTTTCACCGAATGTCATCCCAGCTGGTGCAAGAGAACGAGACGGTGCATTTCCTTCTTTCATCTCTCTTCCAAAATGTTTTAATACGTAATCAATCGTATCACTCGTAATCGATACCGCGTCAACAACTGTAGGGATACCGACTGCAATAACAGGAATTCCTAGCGCCTCTTTGCTTAGTTCTTTACGTTTATTGCCTACCCCACTTCCAGGGTGAATGCCTGTATCCGAAATTTGAATCGTGGAATTGACTCTTTCAATTGAACGCGAAGCCAATGCATCTATAGCAATTACAAAATCTGGCTTTGTCTTCTCGATCACACCATAAATAACATCGCTCGTTTCAATCCCAGTTAATCCCATAACACCTGGTGTTATTGCACTAACTGAACGAAATCCATCTTGAACTTGTTCAGGAGCTAATCTAAACAAATGGCTTGTAACTAATAAATTTTCTACAGCAATAGGACCTAACGCGTCTGGTGTAACATTCCAATTACCAAGACCTACAACGAGACATTTATCCGTTTCTTTAATGCCAATATCTTTTAAAAAGGCAGAAAATGAATTGGCAAAGACACGTTCCATTTTTTCCTGTAGTTCCGTATCCTTTTTTCGAATCCCAAGTGCTTCGAATGTTAAATAATTTCCAGCCTTTTTCCCTAATCTTTTTGCACCAACCTCATCAATGACTACTCTTGTTATTGACACACCGTCTACTGTTTCTTCATCTATTTGGACCCCATTTACCTCTTTTGGAGCCATTCCTTTTGCAGCCTTTTCTTCTTGTTCTAACACCATTTGGTGCGCTTCCACCGCTAAATCAGTACGTATTTGAAATTGGTCAAGATTTAATTCTTCACTCATTTGGACCACACTCCTAGTATAGACTCTCTCGTGAATGTAGTGTCTCCGTTCATACGTGTTTTCATTCTTCTATTGCAATCATGCGTCATTTTTGGTAAAATGCAATTTGTTGTATGAATGATGCGAATTGTGTCAACGTACCTTGAACAAGAAGCGAAACCGTTCATAAATAGATGGACTGGGATCAACCTGAACAACATGTATTAGGAGGTGAATGATATGCCAAACATTAAATCTGCGATCAAACGTGTGAAAACAGCTGACAAACGTCGTGCTCAAAACATGTCAGTTAAATCTGCTCTACGTACTGCTATCAAGAACTTTGAAGCAAAAGTAGAAGCTGGTGACGTTGAAGTAGCGAAAGCAGCTTTCACTGAAGCTACTAAGAAGCTTGATAAAGCAGCTAACAAAGGTCTTATTCATAAAAATGCAGCATCTCGTCAAAAGTCTCGTCTTGCGAAAAAGCTTAACGGACTTTCTGCATAATGGTAAAAGCACACGAATTGTCTTCGTGTGCTTTTTCTTTTCATCTTTTAATTTTCATGAACACTTGCTAATCTCATTAACAACAGTTCGACCGCAAGAACTTTCTCCATTTTACCTGACTTAATTGCATAGTCGGTATCCGCTGCAGCTTCTAATAATTGAAGGAGACGTTGATCATCAAATTTATTCATTTGTTGACTCGCCAGCTTGACAACATATGGATGTAGCTTTAACTGCATCGCTATTTGCTTTTGGGAATAGCTTCTTCGACTCATTTCCTTTACTTGATAATATATTCGTAACTGCCTTGCAATTAGAGCCAATAATTTTAGCGGTTCTTCTTTTTGCTTTAGTAAATCATGATAAATTGATAATGCTTTATCTAATCTTTGTTTCACTGCAAACTCGATTAATGCAAACACATCTTGTTCTAATGAACGGGCCACAAGAAGATCGACAACCTTCCCATCTACCTGTCCTTCTTGTCCTACATACAGGGCCAGCTTTTCCATTTCAGATGCAAGTAATAAAAGCTGCGGACCTACACGTTCAAGCAAATGGTCTTTTCCTTCAGATGTAAATCGAAAGCCTTTCGCTGAGGCTTGGTCATCCAGCCACTCAGACAGCATTCGGTCATCAAAAGGGAAACACTCCACTAATGTTGTTTTTTGCTTTAGTGCTTTCGTAATTTTCTTTCGTTCATCTAATTTTTCATAAGGTGCTAATAAAATAAATATCGCTTCCGGCGAAGGCTGCTCTATGTATTGTTGCAAACGTTGTACATCATGTTCTAATTTTGTATCAGGCTTTTGAGTCGAAACAAGGGAGAAATCTTTTACAATTACAACCTTTTTTCCACCGAAAAAAGGAAACGTTTCTGCCTCTTCCACAGCGAGGTCAAGCAGTGTATCTTGGAGACTATACGTTATAACATTTGGATCATCTTGTGCACCAACTGTATGTTTTACAATTTGAAACAAGAGATCTTCCATTAAAAACGTTTGTGTTCCATACATAAAATAAACTGGTTTTATGTTGCCGCTTTGAATTTCTTTTCTTATTTTTAAATATGACATGTTCATTCCTCATTTTTACTTGCTTATTTCCCATAATTTTTGGGAATATTATTATAGGAGTTTATTGTGCTCGTCCTCCTCTTAGGATAGACAATGATTGCCCATATGACAAGAAAAATGAGAAAGGGGTCTAGCCCCGTAAATGCCAGACCCCCATTTATGATAAACGCCGTAAAGTAAGAACCCGGGACCTCTTACTTACGACGATAACCATGACCGCCTTGCACTATTTATAATATCCTATGCAAACCGAAAGTATAGGTGACAACTCTTTACAGACAAACCAACTATCTGAAAAGTTTTTTACAATTTATTGAACCATTCATGATTTTGTCAAATTGGCGAACAATCTACCTAGCATTTTTTTAGCCCATCCCGTATACTTGAATTTGAATAAGGAGGAATGCCAGATGCATTTTGAAAAAGAAGTACAATGCAAACGTAATGATGCAATTGATTCTGCTGTTGGATTTATCATTCCTTTTGGTTTCTTTGCAACCCTTTTCGTTATCGCTACTATTGTAGATGTATTTAGTGGTATGTAAGAAAAAGATGGTCTAACAGATAAAAGAGGGAGTCTAGGTGTTACGAAAAGGCGCTTAACCTTTTCCAATACGCTAGACCCCTCTTTTTCCTATTTATTACTGACCTTTTGGTGTCCTTATGTTTAGCTCTTTGTTTTTTATTAACAGTTGGACAGCGCCATTTAGGTCACTACGCCAAATTATAACCTCTTGTTCCTCTAACCTGCTCATGACATCAGGGTGAGGATGACCAAATCGATTATTGCGCCCAACTGGAATGAAAGCAGCCTTTGGTCTTAATTGTTGTAGAAAAGGCTCTGTAGTTGAAGTCCTGCTACCATGATGACCAATTTTCAAAATATCAACTTGAAGTTCCGGGTAATCTCTAAGCAGTCTCCTTTCGCCTTCCTCTTCCAAATCTCCTGTAAATAAAATAGATACCTCCTCCACATTTGCCAAAATTACGATAGACCTTGCATTTAAGTCAGGTTCTGTTCCAACAGGTGATAATATAGAAAACGAAGAATCGCCTGTACTCCAGCCCATACCTTCATTAATAAAATGAATAGTCGCTCCATTTTCAGATAAAACAGTCAATAGATCACGCTCAAATTCTCCCTCTACCGGTCCCTTACTATATAATACTTCTTTGATTGTAAGACCCTGAGCTAAAGCTTTCGCACCACCTATGTGATCACGATGACCATGTGTCAAAATTAACCGATCGACTTTTCGAATACCTTGAGCTTTTAGTGTTGGTACAACAATATTTGCTCCTACATCAAATGCCCTTCGTCGACTTCTCCACTCTTCATTCATAAAAGAGATCGTCCCACCAGTGTCAATTAAGTAAACTGCCTTACGATAAGGAAGCTCTATAAGAAAACTGTCCCCTTGGCCTACATCTATCATGGTGATTTTTGCTCTTGAATCAGTATACGGAAGTAACAGTTGAAACAAAAGGATCAAGCTTAAGAATAACAATGGAATTCTCCACCACAACTTTCCCCCTTTTTCCCAACTTACAAATCCATAGACGATACTGATGTAGAAAAGGAACATCATTAAGGTAGACGGTTTTCCAACAATAAGAGTCGCCCATTTTAATTCTGCTACTTTCAGGAGAATTTGATGAACAGTAGGGACCACTGCTTCTAATAAATAAAGGAACACATTATAGTTGGTTGGCAAAAAGAAGGATATGAAAAAGGATATGAAGGTTAACGGAAGGACAAATAACGAAATAAAAGGAATATAGACTACATTCAACGGAAGACTCAAAATAGGAATTTCATACATATGAAGAAGGATAATAGGAAAGGAAATGAGTTGAGAAACCATCGTAATTGCCACTAGCTGGAAACCTGTATGATTATAACGTCGTTGAATAATGGGCGCCGAAGTAATTAGACTAAAAGAGACTAAAAAGGATAACTGAAACCCTAGCTGAAATATAATGAACGGATTATAGAAAACATAAGCTAAATATACAACGACAATACCTAAAAGTGGCGGTATTCGTAACTTCATGCGCATAAATAATAGAACAACCATAGACATAAGTGCTGCTCGGATAACAGAAGGTGCTGCACCAGCAATAACACTATAGATGGGAAGCACAAAGAGAAGCACCTCCATTGATCGCTCCCTCGTTACACCGATTCTAATTAACATATAGAAGCTAGCAGCTACAATCATCCCAACATGCAAACCTGAAACAGCGAGTAAATGAATGACACCCAGTCTTTGATAAGCTTCTAATAATTCTCCATCCATCATTATTCTTTCACCAAAAACTAAGGCGCTCATAATGCCACTAAAATCTGAGCTAATGTTCTGTTCAATTTTTTGTAGTTGTATTTGACGCCACCGTTGCAGCTTCAAAAAATATCCATGATGATCCGTACTAATACACTGGATTCCTGCTCGATTCGGTCTTAAAATCCAAAATATATGTTGTTCGTATAAATAACGTTTATAATCAAATTGTCCAAAATTCGTAGGACGCAATGGCTGCGAGAGAACACCACTGATTTTACACGAATCACCGATCAAAATGGATTTCATTTGTTTTTGCTCATGCTCATCATAAAGGTATGCTTGAATTTGAATCACTTCTTTTTTATTACTTTCAAGCCGCATTGTTAATGAATCACCATCTATAACAGGAATGGTCTGAACTTTACCGTAAATAGTCTGTTCACCAGCTACAAATACCGTGTCTCTTTGATCAAGAGTATATATACCTACAAAATAATATATAAGAAAAGTGAAAGTGAAAAGAAGTATCTTAAGTTTGAAGTATTGACGATGTAATAGGCAAAAAAGGAGGAAGCCAGTAAGGATGAAGAGATACGGCACATTTGCTCCTCTTAGAGCTAAAAAGAGGCCAAGCGTAGCAACGATCGGGAGAAGAGAAAAGAGGTGAAGAATATTGGCTCACCCCTTAAAAAAGCTTTGTGTATACAAAGAATTAGCTCGATCACGTAACACTTTTAGATCTTTTGCTGCAACACCCGCTTGATCTAATTTATCTAACAAGTCTGCTGTAAATTTCATCTTATCAAGATGGTTTTGATCCAAGCTTATCTCATCTAACTCCACTTGAACAACTTGAATCCCTGCTTCTTTAAACATTTCTTCTGCATAAGGATGATTTTTATAATCCTTTGCATAGTAGACACTTTTAATGCCTGCCTGGATGATTGCTTTAGCGCAATGCACACAAGGAAAATGCGTCACATAAATCTCAGATCCTTCTGTTGGAACACCGAATTTTGCACATTGAAGAAGGGCGTTTACCTCCGCGTGTATCGTTCGGATACAATGGTTGTCTACAACATAACAACCTTCATCTATACAATGAGCACCACCAGAAACTGAGCCATTGTATCCACCCGCAATAATTCGCTTTTCTCTAACTATTGTTGCTCCCACCATTAGACGGGTACAAGTACTTCTTAACGCTAACAAATGACTTTGTGCCATAAAATATTGATCCCAAGAAATTCTTTGCACAGTTTATCCTCCTAATCTTCATATAGTTAGTTTAGAAAAAAGAAGCAGTAACGTCAATGCTTATCGGATTTTATCGAAATATAAGGTGTTCTTGAAGCTTTTCAATCGATTTTGGTCCAATGCCAGATACTTGCAATAGATCTTCTACCCCTTTAAATGGACCATGTTCATCACGATAAGTTATGATTGCAGCAGCTTTAGCAGGCCCTATTCCTGGAAGTTGTTCAAGATCCGTAACCGTAGCTTGATTGATGCTTATTTTCCCATCACTTTCTCCTGCTCCAAGGGATATTAATTCAGTAATTCCCTCTTCTCCTTCAATTGGTACATAAATCAGCATCTCATCATGTAATAATTGAGCTAAATTTAACTTTAATTGATCTGCATCTTCCCTAAAGCCTCCCGCAATTTCAATTGCATCCACAATTCGTGCCCCTCCTTCCAGCTCATAAACACCAGGACTTCTAATCGCACCTTTTACATCTACCACTAGACTCGTTTTACTCTCAGTACTTACAGGAAGTTGCTCACCTTGAGTAAATTCCTTTTGGTATTCGTTCCAATCAAATACAACTTCTTCTTCTTTGGGATTGCTAAAATGAAGAAACAATACTAAACTGACTATTAGTAAGAATGCACTTATTGCCCCTGCTTTTTTTAAACTAGCTATTTTTTTCAACATATGAACACACCTTTCATTATTGATAGGTTTTAAAAAACAACGAAGAATAGTAAGGAGACGATATTCAATGACTGTACATTTACAAATTGCAGAACAAGTAAAGAAACACCGTGAAGCACAAAAACAATTTCTAGCATTAGATGCCCAAAGGGAGCGGGCAATTGAGAGTTTGCTCGAATTAGCCAAGGCAGGAAAAACAATTCAAACAACAGAAATTAACCAGATCACCAAAGAAATGAATCAAATTGCCATGCAGTTTCAATTCCCACCTCGAAAGCTTGTGACGCCTGAGATGGTCGCAAATTATATAAATGAAAAATAATTGAAGTCATAACATCTCATTCCGCCTCATACGTTTAGTCATAACGATAATCGTATGAAGGAGGGGCTATCTTGAAAATTGGAGTAATTGGAACAGGTAGTATGGGGACGATTTTACTTGAATCATTCATAGAATCTGGTGCCATTTCTCCGCACCAATTTGTCATAACTAATCGAAATAGAGAAAAAGCTCAAGTTTTACAGGAACGCTTTCCCGACCTTAAGATTGCACCTGATGCAATATCAACAGCAAAGCAGTCAGATGTCATCTTCTTATGCACCAAGCCTTTACAGATGCCAAATGTGTTACGCGAAATTACTCATGTATGTGATAAAAACAAGTTATTAATCTCTATTACAAGTCCCATTTCAGTTGTTCAATTAGAAGAAATGGTCAGTTGTAAAGTTGCCCGTGCAATTCCAAGTATTCTGAATCGAGCATTAACAGGACCTTCCCTATTAAGTTTTGGCAATAGATGTCATCCAGAAGACCGCACATTTGTGACTAACTTAATGTCATCAATTTCTGAACCGTTAGTGATCGATGAGAATATTACACGTGTATCTTCTGATATCGTAAGCTGCGGTCCTGCTTTTTTTAGCTATATCATGCAGCAATTTATTGATGGGGCAGTCAGACAAACAGACATTAGTCAAGAAGATGCGACAACTCTTGCTACAAATATGATGATTGGAATGGGTAAGTTATTAGAAAAAGGACATTTCACCTTACCAACGTTACAAGAACGCGTCTGTGTCCCTGGAGGAATAACTGGGGAAGGAATAAAAGTGTTAGAAGCTGAAATTGGACTGATGTTTGATCATCTGTTCCAACAAACACATGCGAAATATTATGAAGATCAAGAATTAATATCTGAATCTTTCACGAAAAAATAAGAACGAGGAAGAGCTTATAGGCTCTTCCTCGTTCTTATTTCGTTATTTTTTTCTAAATCCCTCTATTTTTCTTTGCACAAAAGAAAATTCGTTCACTTTTATTTGTAGGATATTCGCTAGTAAAATCCGCTTGTATAGATATATCGCAAAACCCGGCTTCTACTAGCCATTGCTTATATTGGTCAACTGGATAAGTTCGCTGTTTATGTAATTCAAGCATCCGTTCATAATAATTTAATTCATTTTGGACAAAAAACGTTAATTCATGTTCAACACTAAATAGGTGATCACCTTTAAAAGAAGTCCATATATATGCAATTTCACCGGCATCTTCAGCAAACGTATGTCCAATAAAGCCTTCTTCTATTTTGGAGACTGAATGAACATCAAATAAAAGAACAGCCCCTTCCTTCATGTGCTCAAACAAACATTGAAACGTATCGACAACTTCCTGTTCGGTTTCCAAATAATTGAGGGAATCACAAAAGACAGTGACAACATCAAACTGTCCTAAGCCTTCTAAGTCCGTCATTGATTGCTGAATTAATAAGGGGGAAAAGCCAGCTTTCTCGCATTTTTCTTTTGCAATAGCCAGCATTTCAGCTGATAAATCAACCCCCACTACTTCAGCACCAAAATCATTCAACCTGACCAATAGTTCCCCCGTACCACATCCAACATCAAGAACACGACTCCCCAAGAGGTTGGACTTGTATAATTGTTTCTGCATATAATCGATCCATTTGTCATAAGGCGCATCCGCCATTAACGTATCGTACAAAGCAGCAAACGCTTGATAATTCATCGATCTCATAGTCTCCTTTTATGACTTCTTTATATGCGTCCAACCGTCTCGCTGTTCAATTTTATTTTCTTTCATTAATTTACCGAGGGCACGCTTAAATTTAGCTTTACTTATTGAAAATCTTAACTCTATATCTTCTGGTGGGGTTTTATCCCAATAAGGCATCGAGCCACCTCTCTCTTGCAAAAATGCATAAATACGCTCCGCATCTTCTTCTTGCTGCTCAGACCTAAGCGGATTCATGGTGACATTAATTCGACCATCATCCCTAACAAATTGCACGCGAGCCGTAATATACTCTCCATATCTTGGCGTGCCATTCATTTCGTCATTATGAAGAAAAGCAATATACCCTTCTTCCGTTAAAAGCAGTGCACCTTCGTCAAGAAAATGATAAACATACCCACTTACTTCTTTGTTCATCATTTCTTTCGGAGCTTTGTTGGCCGTTTTTTCAACAGGCTCTCCTTTTACGAGCTTAGCCATTAAACGTCCTCTTTTGTCCCATGTCAATGAAAGAGGGAGTTTGTCACCCGGTCTAGGCCATTGTTCACGATCGTAAGGAAGCTCGTCCATTGAAAGGAAAAGATCTCTAGAGATCCCATTATGAAAGAAAACACCGTGACCTGTTTTTACTTCAACTGCTTCTAACCATTTAACTTCACCCATTTTCAGAATAGGCTCTTCCATTGTTGCAGCTAAGCGTCCTTGGTGGTCGTGATACAAAAAGACGTCAACACTATCTCCTATATCAATGCCTTCCTTCGCTTCACGTTCATGCAGCAGAATATCTGATTTTCCGTCACTTAAAAAGTAGCCAAAGTTCGCTTTTCGGATAACCTCCAACTTAACACTATAACCAGGCTTTAATTCCATTAGCCTAATACTCCTTCTAATTCTACTACAGGGGCATCTCCCCATAATTTCTCCAAATTGTAATAAGCTCGTTCATCCTTATGGAACACATGCACAACGACATCACCTAAATCAATAAGAACCCATCTTGCTTGGTCGAACCCTTCTAGTCGTTTAATTTCAATTCCTTGTTCTTGGACTACTTTTTTCAATTCATATGCAATAGCTTGGACTTGCTTATCTGAATTCCCATGACAAATGACAAAATAATCAGCGATCAGTGAAACACCTTGCATATTTAGTGCAACAATATTTTCTCCTCTTTTATCATCAATCGCCTTTACTGCAAGTGATAAAGTTTCATTCACTAACATCACTTCTCCTTTTTTGTTTAATTAAATGATTGTATGTTGCAAGTGTATCTGGATAAACACGCTGTCTTCGTTTCATTAGAAAACCAATTGTATTTTCAAGCGCTTGAATAATCGCATCATCCAAACTGACTTTTGCAAGCTCACGAACATCGTCAACACCTTTAAATTTTCGACCAGGCTCAATATAATCAGCTAAGAAAACGACTTTTTCTAAAAGAGTCATTTCTGGCCTTCCCGTTGTATGATAGTAAATGGCATCCAGTATTTCTTTATCGTCAATGCCAACTTCATCTTTCACAAAATATGCCCCGCATGGTGCATGTAGTAGCTCATCTCCATAATCAAGAAACGATTTATCTACTAGTTTTTCCTGAACGACCTTTTTCATTTCTTCTTTATCGCGAAATTTTGCATAGTCATGAAAAATAGCCGCGATCTCCGCTTTTTCCTGATTAGCACCAAAGCGATTAGCAAGTTCAATAGAAGTTTCTACTACTCCTAGTGTATGAATATAACGGTGATCAGTGAGATGAAGTTTGACGATGGCCAATGCTTGTTCTCGGTTCATATAGCTCCCTTTCTTTCACCAATGCTTCCACACTATTTGGAACCATATACGTAATCGGTTTTCCTTCTTGAACCCTCTTGCGAATTGCAGTTGATGAAATATCCACTTGGGCCATTTCCAAAAGATGAACTTGCTTGGAATAATTAGTTGTATCCACCGAAGACCCTGGACGCTTCACACCTATGAATGTAACTAACTCCAATAATTCATCGACTTTTTCCCATTTAGGCAAATACTCAATCATATCTCCGCCAATCAAAAAATAAAACTCATAAGTTGGATATAATTGTTTCAACTGTCTCATTGTGTCAATTGTGTATGATGGTCCTTCCCTTTCTAACTCAATCGTATTAACATAAAATTGTTCATGATCATCTGTAGCCCCTACAAGCATATCAACCCGATCTTGATTTGAAGCAAGATCATCGCTTTCTTTGTGTGGGGGAACATTAACAGGAATAAACCAAATTTCATCTAACTCAAATTCAACTAACACTTCTTGAGCAAATAACAAGTGTCCTAAATGAGGAGGATTAAATGTTCCTCCAAATAATCCAATTTTTTTCATTATCTCACTCTCCTGCTCTTTACTTAAGAAGGGAGAACTAATTCCTTATTTTCTTTAGACTCTTTGTATAAGACAATCGTGTTCCCAATGACTTGAACGAGCTCTGCTCCTGTTTGTGCAACAAGTCGTTCTACTACGTCATCTTTCTCTTCCTCACAATTTTGCAAGATGCTAATCTTTAGTAGTTCTCTTGCTTCTAAAGCATCCTCTATTTGTTTACTCATATTATCATTTACTCCACCTTTTCCTACTTGGAAAATTGGGTTTAAATGATGAGCTTTTGAACGTAAAAACCTCTTTTGTTTACCAGTTAACATGTTGTTCCTCCTAATTGTTCTAATACTATTTTCCTCATCCGATTTCGATCAGGGGTTACTCCATTCCAGTGTTCAAATGAAAGTGCAGCTTGATTGACAAACATTCCAACACCATTGATTGTTGTGGCCCCTTCTTTTTTTGCCACTTTCAATAGCTTTGTTTCTAACGGGTTATAAATAAGGTCACAAACTACAGCCTCTCTTTTTAAATTTCCTAAGTCTAGTGGCATATCCTCTATGTTTGGACTCATTCCAACAGAAGTGGTATTAATAATGACATCATACTCATCTAGACTCTTTTCTGCTTGTGCACGATCAACCGCTTCGGCTGGAGTCTTCAACGTCTTTGCCAATTGTACGATCGGATCCGCCTTTTCTATTGTTCGATTTGTAATAGCTAGATGCCTAATGCCATATAGCATGAGTGCGGTAGCCACACCCCTTGCAGCACCACCTGCGCCAATTAGTAATAGCCGTTTGTCTTTCAGGTCTTCATTTAGTTCCTCTATTAATGACTGAACAAACCCCCGACCATCTGTATTGTATCCAATTAACTTTCCATTTTGATTCACAATCGTGTTGACAGCACCTATAAGACGAGCTTCTTCATCAATCTCATCCAAATATTCCATAACAGCAACCTTATGCGGAACAGTTACATTGCAGCCCGCTATTTGCAAAGCTCTTATACCATGAACGGCCTCTTTGACGAACTCGGGCTCTACATCAAAAGCATGATACGTTGCTTCAATTCCAATCTGATTAAATGCGTCGTTATGAATGTTCGGAGACATTGAATGCCCTACCGGATGACCTAATAAACCAAAAACTTTCCCCACCTAAAACTCCTCCCAACAAAGCGTTCATTTTCTAAAGTCTGTTCAAAAAGGGGTGATTTTTCCCTTTTTGAACAATTGAACGCACCTTATATAATTGATTCTCTAATTGTCACATTAACTCCTTTTGGGGCATATCCTTCTACTTCTATATTCGTTCCGTTCACTGTGACCCATCCTAATCCTGAAAAGACAATGTCAACCTTCTTATCTTTAATACGAAATGTATGCTTTACAAGTGGAGGGAGTGATTCCTTACTTTTGTTGCCAGGAGGCGTTAAAAGCTCTCCTAAATGATTTTGATACAGCTCTTCTGCCTTTTCTCTTTTCGTTCTGTGAATTTTTAGTTCATTTGAAACATAGCAAGTAAAGGATGTTCTATCTCCTGCAACAAAGTCAAAACGACCAAGCCCACCTAAATATAAAGTTTGTCCTTCATTTAATTGGAAAACCATTGGCTTTATTTCCTTTTTGGGCGTAATTACTTTTAGCTCTTGCTTATCTATATAATGAGCCATTTGATGATGATTAATAATTCCTGGGGTATCATATAATGCTTTTCCATCATCAAGTGGGATATCGATCATATCTAATGTTGTACCAGGAAAGTGAGAAGTTGTAATTAACTGCTCAGTATCCCCACCAAATGCCTTAATCATTTGATTGATAAACGTTGATTTTCCTACGTTTGTACAGCCAACAATATAAACATCCTGCCCCTTTCGCAGTCGATCTATCTCAGAAGCAACCTCCTCTATTCCAATTGCTTTTTCAGCACTCATCAACAAAACATCGATCGGCTTTAGACCGAGATCTTTTGCAGACTTTTTCATCCAATTTACTAATCGGTTATGATTAAGTGATTTTGGCAAAAGGTCTACTTTATTTCCAACTAACAAAACATCATTTCCACCGACAAATCGGTGCAGGCCTGGTAGCCAGCTTCCTGTAAAATCAAAAATATCAACAATTTTCACTATCAATGCTTTCTTTTGTCCTAATCCATTTAATATTTTTAAGAAATCGTCATCAGTTAGTGAAACATCTTGTACTTCATTATAATGAGTTAGACGGAAACAACGTTGACAAATAATCACATCTCTTTTTAGTGCAGACGCGGGTGCATACCCAAGACTATCTTTTGACTCAGTTTGGATCGCTACACCGCAACCTGCACAAATTGTATTTCTTTCTTCCATAGTATCCTCCTACTTTTCATCCTTCTTTAACCTACTTACTTCTATTATGAGAGACAATCGATCCATTCATCCCGACAGTTGAATTGCCGATTGTTGACAGTATTTTACGCACTAAATGCCACGTCTACCAAACTTTAACTATACCTTTTGTTATTTTTTTTTTCAAATGTAATGGTCAGAAAACGACGTTATTTCAAAAAAACTGTTATTATTTTCAACTTTTCAAAAAATTTTTCGACAAAACTAAGCACTAATCAACACCTGTGGATAACTTTATACACGCTATCCCCTTAATATCATAAGGGTTTCCTATTGGTAATAAACAGGAAACTAACAACTTATCCACCTAGCAGTGTGGATAATTAGAACAGTTGTTCTATTTCTGAAGTCGTGATAGGATTAAAACACATTAAGGACAACTTAGTAATTTATTCACTTAGAACTGATTCTATTCCTATAAACTTGGCCAAACTAATTACGGAGGAGGTGAACCTGTCGAATTTTGACAGGAAACAAATGCAAAACCTTTCTGATGAATTATTAATTGAGACATATTACAAAGCAGTTGAATTAAACTTGAACCATGATTTTATTGAATTAATACGTATGGAAATAGCGAAACGTTCCCTCTCTGATAAAATAAAACTATCATCATAATGCAAAAGGCAGCCATCACAACGATAGCTGCCTTTTTTTATGTGCCTGTCCCAAAGTCCAGAATAGAGGCGGCAATGGATCCGTTCGCTACTCTCCATGAGTGTGTATGCGACTACTCTCATTGCTTCGGGGTGTCTCAAAGGTTAGTTTTGACACCCTCCTTTATATATAGACTGCCAACTCATTCACTACGTTCTGGAGTACGATTACCAATACGAATATATTCTCTTGGCTGGAACGGGAATGTAGTCGGAACGACATTATCATGCAGTTGTTGGATTGTCACATTGTTCGGCCCATCAAGTCCCTTCTCATGAATCGTACGATTATTAAATTCATTAGCGTACCACCCACCAGAAAATAGGACAAGAAAAATACATACTGCCGCTAACCCCTTCTGCTTATTGTTCATTGTTGTCACTCCTATTTGTGGTAACTCTTTAACGTTCGTCTTACAAAAAAAATACTTGCTTTGTTTATAGACTGTCGCACCATTCCAAAAAATATACATACTTTTTCCAATTTCAATGAAATTAATCATGGACATCCTCTATTTTTTCATTACAAAAAAATTTTTTTCTTTTATTTTTTCTCATTTCTACATATTTAATAAGTTTTTGAAATTTGGTAAATGCTAAGAACGTCTTGGATGCACGTGTCTAAAAAGTAGGTTATACTTTTATTTAGTCTTCGAGGATTGTGTATTTTGCAGGAAAATTTTGAGGGTAAATGAAGAAGGATTTACACAAGTTATAACTGTTTAAAGTAAAGAAGGAGGTATGTCAATTGACGGTTTTACATTGGGCTACAATCTCCCCATTTTTGTTAGCCATTTTGATCCCTTTTTTGTATAAGTACGTAAGACCAATACATACGGGGTGGTTTGTCCTTGTACTCCCGCTCGTCTTATTTATTTATTTCATCCAGTATTTGCCGTTAACGTCCGCTGGAGAAGTTATTGAACACACTGTCCCTTGGGTTCCTTCTCTCGGGATTAATTTTACTGTTTATCTGGATGGGTTAAGTTTGCTGTTTCTACTGCTGATAACAGGGATCGGAACTCTAGTTATTCTTTATTCGATCTATTATTTATCTAAGAAGACAGAGAAGCTTAACAACTTTTATGTTTACTTGTTAATGTTTATGGGGGCTATGTTAGGTGTTGTTTTATCTGATAACTTAATCGTTCTCTATGTATTCTGGGAATTAACAAGTTTAGCTTCATCCCTTCTAATTAGTTATTGGTTCCACCGTGAGAAATCTACTTATGGTGCCCAAAAGTCAATGCTAATTACTGTGTTTGGTGGTTTATCGATGCTTGGTGGTTTCTCTCTCATGTATGTCATGACAGGAACATTTAGCATTCGCGAAATCATTGCTAATGTTGACTTAGTAACAACAAGTACTCTCTTTTTACCTGCAATGCTCCTGATTTTGCTAGGTGCATTTACAAAATCAGCACAATTCCCGTTTCATATTTGGTTACCGGATGCTATGGAAGCACCTACACCAGTAAGTGCCTACTTACACTCAGCAACAATGGTTAAAGCTGGAATCTATTTAGTAGCTCGTCTTACTCCTGTTTTTGGCGGGGCTGCAGAATGGTTCTGGATCTTATCAATATTTGGAATCGTAACACTTTGTTGGGGTTCAATATCTGCCGTTCGTCAAAAAGACCTTAAATCCATTCTTGCTTTCTCCACAATTAGTCAGCTTGGGTTAATTATGTGTTTACTTGGTCTTGGTTCGGCATCTCTTTACTATGGTTATGGTACTGATACGATCTATACAACAGCGATTCTTGCTGCTGTGTTCCATCTGATAAACCATGCTACGTTTAAAGGCAGCTTGTTCATGACTGCCGGAATCATTGATCATGAAACTGGTACGAGGGACATTCGTAAACTTGGCGGCTTAATGACAATTATGCCAGTAACATTTACTATTTCTCTTATTGGTCTTGCTTCAATGGCTGGCCTACCACCGTTTAACGGTTTCTTAAGTAAAGAAATGTTCTTTACTGGAGTGTTGAACTCAACAGAACTTAATATCTTCAATATGCAGACATGGGGGATGCTTTTCCCAATTCTTGCTTGGATTGCGAGTGTATTTACGTTTGTTTATTGTATGATTATGTTCTTTAAAACTTTCACAGGTAAGTTTCAGCCAGAAAAGCTTGATGTTAAGCATGTACATGAAGCACCAGTTGGAATGTTAATCAGTCCAATTGTTTTAGGGTCTTTAGTTGTGATATTCGGCTTATTCCCTAATTTATTAGCTTACACCTTAATTGAACCAGCCATGGCTTCGATCCTGCCTAATTTGCTAGGGCCGGATGACAGATTCTACGTAAACATTTATCATTGGCACGGGTTTAATACAGAGTTATTTATGACGATTGGAGTCATCGTTATTGGTACATTCATCTTCTTAATGATGAAAAAATGGGCTAAGATGGCTTTCTATTTAAAAGAAAGAGATCCACTAAATTGGTTCTATGATCGTTCTTTAACTGGGTTAATTAGCGGTTCTCAATTTGCAACAAGAATCCAAATGACAGGTTTATTGCGCGATTACTTCGCTTATATGTCTGTGTTTATGATTTTGCTCTTTGCTTATACAATGTATCGTTACGATGCATTTGCCATTGATACAGTCAATACTACTGGTATTGATCCATTTATGTGGATCTTATCGATTGTATTTATCGGGGCAACAGTTGTCATTCCGTTTATTAATCATCGGATCACAGCTATTGTCGTTGTCGGTGTCATTGGATTTCTATTAGCATTGTTCTTTGTTGTCTTCCGTGCACCAGATTTAGCTTTAACACAATTACTTGTTGAAACGGTCACAGTCGTACTCTTCATGTTAGTGTTCTACCACTTGCCTGAGCTGCGTAAAGAATCGTTTAAGCCAAGATTTAACATTGTTAATTTAATTATTTCAATTGCTGTAGGTGCGTTAGTAACAGCTATTGCTTTTAGTGCATCTGCCCTTGGAAACGAAGCAGGGTTTGAATCAATTGCTGAATATTTCATTCAAAATTCAAAAGAGCTAGCTGGTGGATATAACATGGTTAACGTAATATTAGTTGACTTCCGGGGACTTGATACTTTACTTGAAGTACTTGTGCTTGGTATTGCAGCTCTTGGGGTTGTAACTCTTATTAAACTTAGAATGACAGGGAGGGAAGATGTGTGAAGAAACAAATCAAATCGAATGAGTTAATGCTTCATACTTTGACTAGAGTTGTCACCTTCCTCATCCTAGCCTTCTCGGTGTACTTATTCTTCGCCGGGCATAATAACCCCGGCGGAGGCTTCATTGGGGGACTAATGACAGCTTGTGCGCTTCTATTAATGTATCTCGGTTTTGATATGAAGAGCATGAAAAAGGCCTTGCCTTTTAACTATACGACGATCATTGCAGTCGGACTGTTAATTTCAATTGCAACAGGCGTATCTAGTATGTTGTTTGGCTATCCATTTTTAACTCAATTTTTTGAATACTACCAACTCCCTATTTTAGGAGAGACAGAACTGACTACGGCATTGCCATTTGACCTAGGGATTTACTTAGTTGTTGTTGCAATTGCCTTAATCATTATTCTAACGATTGCGGAGGATGATGCTTAAATGGAAATTCTAATGTCCATCATTGTTGGGATCCTCTTTATGGTCGGAACATATATGATTTTAACGAAAAGCTTATTACGTGTTGTCTTAGGACTTATCCTATTATCACACGGAGCTCATTTGTTGCTATTAACAATGGCAGGATTACAAAGAGGAACACCACCATTGTTAAGTTTAGGATCAGAAGCTTACGCCGATCCGCTACCGCAAGCTCTTATCCTAACAGCGATTGTAATTAGTTTTGGGGTCACATCTTTCTTGCTCGTTCTTGCCTATAGAACATATAAAGAACATAAGACAGATGACTTAGACCAATTGAGGGGATCTGCTGATGAATAACTTAATTATTTTACCAATCCTAATCCCGTTTATTATTGGAACAATTTTAATATTATTTGCGAAGCATCATACAATCCAGCGCGTGATTAGCGGAATCACAGCGATTGGGATGCTAATCCTATCTATCTATATTGCTGTGTTTGTCTATCAGAATGGTATTACTGTTTTAGAACTTGGTAATTGGCAAGCACCATTTGGAATCGTCTTAGTTGCAGATATGTTTGCAACGATGATGGTTATCTTATGTAGCATTGTTGGGGTCGTTTGTTTATTCTTTGCTTTTCAAACGATCTCATCAGAACGTGAGAAGTTTTTCTTCTATCCGTTTTACTTCTTTTTACTAGCAGGGGTAAATGGGGCGTTTTTAACAGGTGACCTATTTAACTTGTTCGTCTTTTTTGAAGTTATGCTAATATCCTCTTATGTTCTTATTGTAATGGGAGGAACGAAATATCAGCTTCGCGAATCCTTTAAATATGTTGCAATTAACGTTTTTGCATCGATTTTATTTATCGTTGGTGTAGCGTACATTTATGCAGTAACGGGGACGTTAAACTTAGCGCAAATAGCAGAACGAGTAGCTGAAATAGAGCAAACTGGTGTGTTGAACGTAATAGCCGTTCTATTCTTCGTTGTTTTTGCAATGAAGGGGGGATTATTCCCACTATACTTTTGGCTCCCGCGCTCCTATTATGGACCGCCTGCAGCGATCGCTGCTTTATTCGGGGGACTATTAACAAAAGTTGGGATCTATGCGATTATTCGTTCTTTCACACTTATATTCACACATGATCCTGGTTTTACTCACTACCTCATTGTAACGATTGCTGGTTTTACGATGATCTTTGGGGTACTTGGAGCCGTTTCTCAATTTGACTTTAAACGAATTCTTTCGTATCACATTATAAGTCAGGTTGGTTACATGGTAATGGGGCTTGGAATCTATTCTACACTTGCTGTTGCTGGAGCAATTTATTACATTGCTCACCATATTATTGTTAAGTCTGCTTTATTCTTATTTGCTGGAGCGACCCAGAAAATAACTGGAACGACCGATCTTAAGAAAATGGGCGGTTTACTAAAAACCCATCCTTATCTTGCTTGGATGTTTTTCATCTCTGCTATCTCATTAGCTGGGATTCCGCCTTTAAGTGGTTTCTTCAGTAAGTTTCCAATTATTTTAGCTGGTTTTGAAGAAGGAAACTATGTAATCGCAGCTGTTGCTCTTGCTGTTGGTCTCTTGACTCTTTTCTCCATGATGAAGATTTTCATCTATGCTTTCTGGGGAGAGCAAAAGCATACAGAGGAACAAGCTAACATTAAAGTTGGCAAACTGTTATTGCCAATCGTACCACTTGTTGCGCTGACAATTGTACTTGGTTTCGCTGCAGAACCAATCTTTGTATATTCATTGCAGGTGGCAGAACAAATCCTAGACCCATCGATTTATATCGAATCTGTTCTAAAGGAGTAGTTGCTATGGCCTTTCAAATATTATTAAACATTGTCATTGCGCTCATTTGGGCCTTCTTACAAAACAGCTATACTGGCGTTGATTTTCTAGTTGGATATGTTATCGGGATTCTAATTCTCTATGTATTAAGACGCTTTTTACAATTTGATTTTTATTTCAGACGAGTATGGGCGTTCATTAAATTAACGTTGCTTTTCTTTAAAGAGCTTATTTTGGCTAACATTGACGTTATTAAAATTGTGCTTAGTCCAAAATTAAATATTAAGCCTGGTATCGTTGCAGTACCAACAAAGCTTGAAACTGAGTGGGAGTTAACGTTGTTAGCATCACTCATATCTCTTACACCAGGTACGTTATCAATGGATTTCTCTGATGACAATAAATATATTTACATCCATGCAATCCATGTACCTGATAAAGAAGAAATGATTCGTCAAATCCATGATACGTTTGAACGCGCGATTTTGGAGGTGACGAAATAATGTTTCATACGATTCTAATGATTGCATTAGCAGCGATGTCGATTTCATTATTCGTCTGCTTCATACGAACAGTTATCGGACCAACTATGCCTGATCGAATTGTTGCATTAGATTCATTTGGCATTAACCTTATTGGATTTATTGGTATACTGATGATGGTACAAGAGACACTCGCTTATTCTGAAGTTATTCTTGTCATTAGTATACTAGCGTTTATTGGTACGATTGCTCTATCTAAGTTTATTGAGAGGGGTGTTGTATTTGACCGCGATTGAGATCATTCTAAGTATTTTCGTTATAATTGGGGCTTTTCTAAGTCTTCTTGGTTCGATCGGGTTAATTCGTTTTCCAGATGTGTATGGACGTACTCATGCTGCGACGAAAAGCGCAACACTCGGTGTTATTTCAATTATGATAGCAACATTCTTGTTCTTCCTTTGGGTTGAAGGAATATTTGCTGGTAAAATCTTGCTAGCTATCTTATTTGTGTTCTTAACTGCTCCAGTAGCCGCCTTAATGGTAGCTAGAGCCGCTTATCGTACAGGAGTTCCACTTTGGGAAAAAAGCGGGCAAGATGATTTAAAGAAGATGTATGAAAAGAAAATGAATGAACCGCAATAATTGAATGCAAAAGGCCCGAAATTGATCGGGCCTTTTGTTTTTTACATTTTTAATGAATGTCTCACATTATTGTCCCCAAGAAGCACGAGAGCGGTTGTACTCGGCATTTCTTGAAATCAATACCCACTACCTTTAAAACTCCGTTAAAAGAGCCGTAGAGCGTTTCTCCACCCATATACAACAATGTTTAAGAGGTTGTCTCCTTTTGGTTTAATAATGCAATCTTCTCTCCTACTCTCACTTCACTATTTTCTTCAATATCTGTCTGCGATAAAAGTCCATTCTCACATAGTAACACTACCGTTGAACCAAAAGAAAAATAAGCCATTTCGTCCCCTTTGTAGAGGCGCTCTTCATTATGGGTAAGTTCGATCGTATTAATATTCATAGCCCCAACTTTGACAATCGCTAGATGTTTGCCATTTACATCAAGTTCTGAAATAACTCGATAATTTCTAGATAATGGTCTTTTTCCATAGCGCAGCCCTAATGTATTAACAGGGTAAGAACGACCACCTAGTTGCCACTGCCTTTTAATAATTCCATCAACTGGACAATGAATTCTGTGATAATGACTCGGACTAAGGTATAAGATAAAATAATGACCATTTAAATAAGGTTCTGCCGCTTGAGCCGATCCAAGCATTTCTTCGATATTATAATCTTGTCCTTTAACGTGAAAGACTGTGCCTTTTCTGAGGTCACCATGCTGAGCCATAATTCCATCTACAGGACTGATTAGACTGTGTGTGTTTTTATCAATAGGTCGTGAACCAGGCTTTAGTTCTCGAATAAACAAGTCATGTAAATGAACGTACTCATTTAATGGTCTTTTCATTTCCGAATCATTTAAGTGAAACGTACGAGCAAATGGTTTCACTAATGGCTTGCTAATTTTTGATCTTGAGAAATTTCTCAAGGCGGATGATGTCAAACGGTGATTTGTAAGTTCAATACATGAACGAAAAAGCAATTTTTTCAATATAATTCCTCCTAGTATTTGTACAGCAGAAACATTTTTTGTTATCTAGTCGATCTCTTCAACATGTGGTATGATTATTATTTAAGAACGTTAATTTTCAATTGTTTTAGTATAAATTTATAAGGAGTCGATGACATGTTCCTTTTACATCAATTGGATCATACCGTCAAAAAATTAAAAGGGCAAATTGCTAATGCCTTAACCCTTTTAAATTTAGGACTAGGTGCTTTTGCTATTATGTTTATTTTACAAAATGAATTACGGTTAGGACTTCTTTTTATTACGATTGCCGCACTAACTGATCGCTTGGACGGGGCGGCTGCTAGACGCTTTAATAGTACTTCTGAATTCGGTAAACAATTAGACTCTTTAAGTGACATCATCTCATTTGGTGTAGCCCCAGCATTTCTATTATATCAGGCAATTCTGTTTAGTTTCGGTTTACCAGGTATGTTTGTTACAATTTTCTTTATTGCTTGCGGTGCAATTAGATTAGCTCGATTTAATATTACCGAAAGCACAGGATATTTTGTTGGGTTACCTATTACTGCTGCTGGTTGTATTTTAACATTTCAACTGCTTTTAGTTCCTTATATTGCTCCATTTTACTTTTTGATCATAACATTAGTACTAGCTATATTCATGATTTCAACATTTTCAGTTCGGAAAATGTAAGAGGTAGACAAATTAGTCACCTCTTATTTTTTTACAAAAATCGCGGTCAGATTCAAAAAAATGAGGGATCATGTCAAAAAATGAGAAAAAAATGGGATAATATGCTTTAATTTCCGCTGAAAGTCTTGACACCACTAGGGTTTCATTATTAAATAAAGTTGCGGCTTTATTTTTAGCTTGTCGAAACAGGACAGTTATTAAAAAATGAAGAATGAACATTTCACCACATGGATGGAAGTGTTTTTCAAAACATGGTATGAAAGGGAGTTTTTTTCATGAACAAAACAGATTTAATTAATGCAGTATCGGAGCAAGCAGACCTTTCTAAAAAGGATGCGTCAAAAGCGGTTGACGCAGTTTTCGACAGTATTACAACAGCTCTTGTTGAAGGTGGAAAAGTTCAACTAGTTGGCTTTGGTAGCTTTGAAGTGCGTGAGCGTTCTGCACGTAAAGGACGTAACCCACAAACTGGACAAGAAATTGAAATCCCTGCTACTAAGAACCCAGCATTCAAGCCAGGTAAACAACTTAAAGACGCTGTAAACGAATAAGATTAGAACATAACGATGAGACAAGCTCTCATCGTTTTTTTTTATTCGATTGTTTTTGATAGTCTTGATATTTGCCTCATATTGCTCTTTATAACAACATATTGTTGATTGAGTTACTATCCTTAAGGGAGGTTTCGTTCATTGAATAACTTCTATCATACCGCAGTGTTTGAACATCAATTTTGGTTACAGGTTTTAGGTGATCATGCTAGATTTATTCGAGATACTCTGTCTCCAATGGAAACAGAGTTTGTCCAAACAGCTATAACTTTTATTGATACGTTTGATTCACTCCTTGATACGAGTCGTCAAAATCCTACTATGGAACAGCTTCAACGTCTTACTGAACAAGCAAATGAGCAAGCACACGAAATTAGGGCTTTTAAGCTTGAAATTATTCGTGAACACTTGGTCGGCGACGTAACGATAGAACTTAGTCCGACCTTTTTGAATCATATGGTAAATGAGGTTGAAGAGTATTTGCGAATTCTCCCTTACTTATTAGAGCAACAAGAACCTCCAATTGCTCATCCGCTCCACCATCACTTAGTCTGGCTTCTTGATGCAGCCGGTCATGCTGGTGGTGTTAACGATTCACTAGATTTAGTTGAGAAACAGCTGCAAAAGCAGAGTCAAGCCTTTACGAAACGTTTTGAGCAGTTTTATATTAAAGCAGTTGAAATGGCTGGGTATTTACGGGCAAATGTTGATCAGTTTCCTGCTCTTGAACGGTTTAATGAAAATGTTAAACTTGAGCTTATTTTGTTCAAAACATTTTTAGAGGAACTAGAAGAATTGGAAATGACGAATAAACTCTTAGGTACGCTTGATCAATTAATGGCTGATCATATGGCACGTGAAGAATGTTATTACTTAGAAAAATTGGCACAATCTACACATCTTGATTCACCTGACTGTGATCCAACAAAACCGAGATCAAAAGAATAATTATTTGAAAAAGATGATCCTACTTTAAGGTCATCTTTTTTGTCATAAGTGAATTGGACAAGCTAAACCTTTCTATGAAAGTAAAAAAATAGCCTCTTTTACTTTGTAAACGCTTTAATTTAATGAATTTAAAGTTTTTTCAGAAAAATATATTGATTCGTTTGTAAGAAATAGTTACAATACGTATCATACTTAGATTTTTCAGATAATTGGAGGACTCATTATGTTTACTTTTCTTTTTGCGATTGCGTTTCTAGTTATTGGCTATTTTATTTATTCTAAAATTGTGGAACGCATCTTCGGTATAAATGATCAAAATAAAACACCTGCTTATACAAATTCTGATGCAATAGATTACACACCGATGCCATGGTGGAAAGCAAGCTTAATTCAATTATTAAATATTGCTGGTCTAGGTCCTATTTTTGGTGCTGTGGCTGGTGCATTATATGGCCCTGTTGCTTTCATTTGGATCGTTATTGGTTGTCTTTTTGCTGGAGCAGTTCACGATTATTTTTCAGGAATGCTATCTTTACGTCATAATGGAGCACAATTTCCAACCTTAGTTGGCCGTTACCTTGGTAACACAATGCGCGTTATGATTAACATTGTTTCAATTGTACTTATGATTTTAGTAGCGGCAGCGTTCACTGCTGGTCCTGCACAATTAATTGCCAGTCTTACACCACTTTCTTTTACAGTAGCACTTGTTCTTATTTTTGCTTATTTTCTAGTTGCTGCCGTGTTACCAGTAAATCGCATAATTGGCCGGATTTACCCTATATTTGGTGCCATTTTAATCTTTATGGCTGTTTCAATTGGGATTGCGTTATTATTAACAGATCGCCCCATCCCAAATCTTACATTTTCTAATTTACACCCTGGTGACTTACCAATTTGGCCTTTATTAATGGTTACTATTTCTTGCGGGGCAATCTCTGGATTTCATAGTACGCAAAGTCCGATATTGGCACGTACGATCAAACGTGAATCACATGGTAGAAAAGTGTTTTACGGAGCAATGGTTGCTGAAGGAGTCATTGCACTGATTTGGGCTGCTGCTGGTATGACATTCTTTGGTGGTACTGGTGGTCTTCAAGAGGCACTAGCTGCTGGCGGGCCTGCTGGAGTGGTTAATGAAATTTCAACTACACTTCTTGGTACACTTGGTGGAATACTTGCAATTCTTGGGGTTATTATTCTCCCAATTACAACAGGTGACACAGCGCTACGTTCTTCACGTATGATGGTATTTGAATTAGTTGAGAAATTCTTTAAAGTTCGAGGGCTAAAAGGGGTGTTATTAGCAACGATCCCTGTTACTATTCCAGCCTTTTGGCTTTCAACGATCGATTATACATTTTTATGGAGGTACGTCGGGGGGACAAACCAACTCGTTGCTACAGTCATGCTTTGGACAGCAGCAATGTACTTATTAGAATCACGTAAATTCCATTGGATTTGTGGAATTCCTGCGTTATTTATGACAGCTGTTGTTTCGACTTATTTCTTATATGCACCAGAAGGGTTCTCTCTTCCATATGAATTGTCACTTGCCATTGGTGGTGCGATTACTCTTATTGTTGCTATTTGGTACATGAATAAGGTTCGTAAAGCTCATAGACAATCAGTAAATTCATCAAGCTCACATGCTGCTTAATTTATTTAAGGTGTCCTAGAAGAACTCCCTCTAGGACACCTCTTTTTCATACTCTGATTATTTCCTCCTTGTAAAGAGCAATCTAATAATGATTTTTTTAAAGGAGTGATCATATGAAATATAGTGAGATACAATCTAAACAAACGGACGGGCAACCTTCTCAATCTCAGAATCACCAACCAGGTCTGGAAAGTAAGATGACCCCCTTACCGGTCTATGATGATCCAAACTATAAAGGAAGTGGAAAGTTAAATAATAAGGTAGCACTTATCACTGGTGGTGATAGCGGGATTGGAAGAGCTGTTGCTATTGCCTTTGCGAAAGAAGGAGCGAAGGTAACCATTGTCTACCTTGAAGAACATGATGATGCTAAGCAGACGAAAGAAGAAGTTGAAAAATATGGTGGAGAGTGTCTGTTGCTTTCTGGGGATATAGGTGATGAATCCTTTTGTCAAACAGCAATAGAACAAACGATTTCTTCTTTTGGAAAGTTGGATTGTTTAATAAATAATGCGGCTGAACAACATTATCAAGAAAACATTGAAGATATCTCAGTTGAACAAATGGAACGTACCTTTAAAACGAATATCTTCTCTTGCTTTCATTTTATTAAAGCAGCCATGCCACATTTACAAAAAGGAAGTACGATTATCAATACCGCTTCCATCGTTGCATATAAAGGAAATCCAGTTTTAATGGACTATGCTTCTACAAAAGGAGCAATGGTTGCCTTAACTCGCTCGCTCTCTCAAAGTATTGTATCGAAAGGAATCCGGGTAAATGCTGTGGCACCTGGCCCTATTTGGACCCCTCTAATTCCTGCATCGTTTCCTGCCGATCAAGTGGCTACATTCGGAACGAGTAGTCCTATGGGCAGACCAGGACAGCCGGCTGAATTAGCACCAAGCTACGTGTACCTAGCCTCTGATGATTCATCTTACGTAACAGGGCAAGTTCTTCATGTAAATGGTGGAGAAGTTATTAATGGATAGAGGCTAAATGAATTTTCATAAGTCACCCAAGTGGGCTGGGTGGCTTATTTTTGTGTGAGGTCATTCATCAAATACTATTTAATTCTTAAAAATCGAAAGGATTTACTTACAAATTGTCTAATTAAACTAATACCATCATTATTTTGACATGGTGATTTCATTGGAAAGTGGTGACTTATTTTACTATGTCATTAAATCCTGATTTAACTAATGTTGTCCCTGAAGCAATAATTGATTTTCTAGAAAAAAACGAATCAAATTTCATCACAATGTGGCAAGAACAAACCATACAAGATCAGGCAGATATCCATAAAGAAAAAGTAAAAGAGAACGGTTATTTAATGTATGCTCTAATCAAAAATACATTACTGGACACAGTTACTATGGATGATGTTAAACATTTAGCCTATAAAGTAGCTAAAGAGCGTGTAGAAGCGAATATAAACATCGGAGACTTTGTTTATAACGTTAATATAGGAAGAAGTATCCTAATTAAATTTGTCCTGCAAGCAGGTGTAAATAGTAATCAGCTCTCTATCATTGTAGATAAGATTAATACAAAATTTGATCAATTTTGTTATCATGCAGTTTCTCAATATACCGAAATAAAAAATTCAGAGCTTGAGGAGAAGAAACTATTTATTAATCAAACCCATAAAGATAAATTGGCCATTTTAGGTCAAATGTCTTCAAGTTTTGTACATGAATTTAGAAACCCGTTAACATCAATTATTGGCTTTAATAAATTGCTGCGAACAGAATATCCAACGTTAAAGTATTTAGATATCATCGAACTAGAACTTGATCAATTGAAATTTAGAATTACTCAGTTCTTGCATACATCAAAAATGGCTACTATAGAAAGTCCAAAAGAAATCTTTATTTTAAGCGATGTGCTAGACGAAATATTAAGCTTCCTCTATCCAAGCATTGTCGATTCGGATGTTCTTATTTTCACGGACACTGACGCTAAAATCAATATTGAAGCTCATAAGGATGAAATAAAGCAAGTATTTTTAAATGTATTATTTAATTCCATTGATGCAGTTATGCAACGGCAAAAACCAAGAGAAATACACTTGAGATGTTTTATCGAGGATGAACGCGTTATCATAGAAGTTTCGAATAACGGTCCAATGATTCCACTAGATGTCCAAGAAACGATCTTTGAACCATTCTATACGACGAAGGAACTAGGAACAGGAATTGGATTATTTGTTTGTAGAAAAATCATTGAGAAACACTCAGGGGAACTAACCTGTTCTTCAGATGAACAAAAGACGACTTTTCGTATTTCCCTCCCTTTTAATAAAACACACGCTTGAAGAACACAGCAAGAGGTGTGCCAACCTGGCACACCTCTTTACCATTTACCCTTTTCCTTGGCTTTGTTTATAAAATTCATGGAAAAGCTTCATTAACGCTCGCTTTTCTATCCGTGATACGTAGCTCCTTGAGATTCCTAATTCTTTCGCAATTTCTCTTTGTGTTCTCTCTTCTTCTAAATTCAACCCAAAACGACCCACAATCACTTCCTTTTCACGATCATCTAATACATGTATGAACTTGTAAATCTGAGTCTTTTCCATATTCGTTTGAATCACATCAACAATATCTTCGCCTTCTTCTTGCAGAACATCAATTAACGTAATTTCATTCCCCTCTTTGTCCGTTCCAATCGGATCGTGCAGGGAAACATCCTTCTTAACCTTCTTTAAGGCTCTTAAATGCATAAGAATTTCATTTTCAATACATCGTGCAGCATAAGTTGCCAGCTTTGTCCCTTTTCCATCAGAATAGCTTTCTATAGCCTTAATTAAACCGATCGTTCCAATTGAGATGAGATCTTCCGTATCTTCCCTTGTGTTTTCAAACTTCTTAACGATATGAGCCACCAAACGTAGGTTATGTTCAATTAGAAGGTCGCGTGCTCGTTCATCACCCTCCTGCATAAGCTTTAAGTATTTACGTTCTTCATCTTTTTTGAGTGGCTGTGGGAAGGCGTTATTTTTCACATATGATACAAAGACGATAACTTCCTTAAATAAATAAGAAATCGCTGCAATTATTGTTGACATCTCATCACCCCCATAATGTCGTTACTTTAACACTATGTAAAACTGGGCTTGGTCGTGTCTGTACAACAAAAATAAAGTGTGATTTTGTCTTTTTTACATATTTGTCTTACTATTTTTTATAAAGGATTAAAAAGAGAACCCTTTGCAACATACATGCAAGAGGTTCTCTCTTAAGTCCGATTAATTATTTTTTTCGCTCATTAACCGTTCTATTACTTTAGCTAAAAGCAACGTTCTCTCTGTTAGAGACGAAATAACTAAGTATTCCTTCTCACTATGAGCATGGCCACCAATAGGCCCTAGTCCATCAATTGTCGGGATTCCCATTGCAGAAGTAAAAGAAGCATCTGAACCTCCACCAGTTTTTGTATCTTTTAAGTCAATCCCTAACTCTAAAGCAACATTTCTGACGATCTGAAAAAGTTCTTCAATTTTCTTATTTTTTAACATCGGAGGTCTTCTCATGTCACCTGTTAGTTCAATTTCTGTCCCACTAACATCAGAAGAGGCGCAAACTTTCTCTATTTTATGTTCCATTTCTTCTGCTTGTTGTAAAGTAGCAACTCTGACGTCAATATGTCCAACGGCCATAGCTGAAACTGTATTAACAGCATCTCCACCTTCTATAATCCCAACATTAACGGAAATCCCCTGTTCGTGATCGTTTAATTCATGTAATTTTACAATCTTATGAGCAAGCTCTTCAATCGCACTTCTCCCTTTTTCAGGTTCTATTCCTGAATGAGCAGCCTTCCCATGAACTTCAATCGTAAATCGACCACTACCACGACGTTCCGTCACTACGGAACCATCTCTTCTAGCTGGCTCCATAATAAGTGCATATGACTTTCCGATTGCTTCTTTTTCAATAATTGGTCTCGATGTCAACGATCCTGTTTCTTCATCACTATTTAATATTACTTGAACATCTTTATAAGCAACTGAACCTATGTCTTTTAAATAACGTAATGCATAAATGACGGAAACAAGACTAGCCTTCATATCAATGACACCCGGGCCATAAGCACGTCCGTCTTTTATTGAAAAAGGACGTGCCATTGCCGTCCCTTCTTCAAACACTGTATCCATATGAGCAACGATCAAGATAGAAGATCTCTGCTTTTCTGAATGACGGAGGATCAAATGGTCGCCAACTTCATTCTGCTTTACCCTTTGAACATCAAAACCTAGCTCAATAAAATATGGCAGAAGTACCTTGCCAATTTGATCAACACCAACTTTATAATATGAACCACTATCTATGTTAACTAAATTCTCAAGTAAACCGAGCATCTCTTTCTCTTTAAAATGAACGTCCATCTTGCCCTTCCCCTTACCCTAATTCCATTTGCTACTATTATTTTCATGTATTTCAACTCTTTTTGCAAGTAACATTCGTCTAGTTCCAAATTATACATATTATTAATGTCAATGACACAAATCAAAAAAAATGAGCGATTCAATTGAACCGCTCGCAATGGGGGAGAGTAGAGAGAACATTTTTGGAAGCTAGGTCAATGACCTTTCCTGTATTTAATGTACCTTACTCTGAACCTGTTTACAGCACTTATGTGACATTTTCTTACAGAAAACTTCTAAATTGTCATATTGCGTTAAATCTACTCACACTTTTAGGAGCTTGCAAAGCCTTTCTTGAAACTGCTATCTTCTATTTATACTGTATAATATTATTTATGTAATTTGGTAATGCTTGACTTTTACGTTCATACTATTATTAGGAGGTTTCTGAATGAATGAACTTTCTGCAATAAAGAGGCAACTTACAAATAGAAAAAGTGGCATTCTCGGATCACAGGCAATGCAGTCTGCTGTTATTGTTCCTATGGTTTATGTGAAGGGTGAACTGTCGATCCTGTTTGAAGTGCGCTCTAAAAAGTTAACGAAACAACCTGGTGAAATTTGCTTTCCAGGAGGAAGAATTGATAAAACTGATCCAACGCCAGAAGCAGCTGCCATTCGTGAATTAACAGAGGAAATAGGCATATCCAAAAAATCTATAAATATTATCGCTCCACTTGATATACTTGTCACGCCATTCCGTGGTATTATTTATCCTTTTTTAGGTGACTTGCAAAGTCTTGATGAATTAAAAATCAACCATGATGAAGTCGATCATACTTTTACAATACCTCTCTCCTATTTGTACGAGCATGAACCGGACGTTCATTCAATGAAATTGTGGTTTGAACCTGGTGTAGATTTCCCAATAGATAAAGTTCCTAATAAGCGCTCTTATTCCAATCGATATCATGAGATTCCAGAGTACTTTTACTATTACCAAGACTATGTAATTTGGGGATTAACAGCACGAATGTTAAGTCATTTCCTAGACATCACCAAACCAAGATAGCCTAGCCGGCATCTTGGTTTTTGAGTTCATATGTAAAACAAAAAAGAAGTGAACTCGGCTGAATCTCGGTCCACTTCTTCTATCTTATGAATGATTGCTATCTTCATATATCTGCTTTTGGGTATTCATTGCTAAACGATGAAATACAACTGCTAGTGCTAGCGCAATAAAAATGCCGCTAACAATTAAACTAGGTGCTGTAATAACCGTATGCTCTGTTGGAATCACTAACCCGATAAACAGAAATATACTTAAAGACAATAGAATGAAACCAAACTGCTTATAATCCTTGACTTTCGCTTCAAGTTGCTTTAACTTTTTATCTTCCATTTATCTTCCTCCTACTCTCCATTCATTCTATCACCTTTTTAAAAGAATAGATGATGCAATGTCTGTTAATTTAGCAAGAGGATTCCAATTTTAATGTCTTCTTTTCCACCCTCTTCAAGCACCATACGCTTTCATCTCTACACATAATACGGTATCATTATCTTTAGTTTGAACTACATATATTGGAGGAACATGAAACATGAAAAGTATTGTACGAGATATGAGCCTTGCACCTGAAGGTCATTTGAAAATTGATTGGGTGAAAGAACATATGCCAGTGTTAAATCGTATTCGTGAGGAATTTGAACGTACCCAGCCTTTCAAAGGTTTGAAAGTAGCTATTTGCCTGCATTTAGAAGCGAAGACAGCTTATCTTGCTAAAGTAGTGAAAGCAGGAGGAGCCGATGTATATATTGCAGGAAGTAACCCTCTTTCTACTCAGGACGATGTTTGTGCTGCCTTAGTTGAAGATGGGATTACCGTTTTTGCTAAGCATAAACCAGACCCAGAAGAATTTAAGCAACACTTAATTATGGCCCTTGAAGTAGAACCAGATTTAATTATTGACGATGGTGGAGATTTTACAACACTCCTTCATTCAGAACGCCCTGACTTAATTAAGAATATTCGTGGTGGTTGTGAAGAGACAACGACTGGAGTCATTAGGGATAAAGCATTAGAAAAATCAGGTGATCTACCTTTCCCAATGATTGCTGTTAATGATGGGTATTGCAAACATCTCTTCGATAACCGTTATGGTACTGGACAATCTGTTTGGGATAGCATTAACCGTACAACAAATTTAGTTGTAGCAGGAAAAACAGTCGTTGTCGTTGGGTATGGCTGGTGCGGGCGTGGTGTTGCTATGCGTGCTAAAGGCCTAGGTGCCAAGGTAATCGTTACTGAAGTAGATAGCATTAAAGCGATTGAAGCTTATATGGATGGCTTTGAAGTTATGCCATTAGTAGAAGCTGCAAAAGTGGGAGATTATTTTATTGCCGTAACAGGAAATCAATATGTTATTCGTCGAGAGCATTTGGAAGTGATGAAAGATGGGGCAATTCTTGCTAACGCGGGGCATTTTGATGTTGAGGTTAACAAGCATGACCTTGCTGCGTTATCCACTTCAAAGCGCGAGGTTCGTAAAAACATTGAAGAGTATGCAATGAAAGACGGTCGTAAACTCTATTTACTTGCAGAAGGGCGTTTAGTCAACCTAGGTGCCGGAGATGGACACCCTGCTGAGATTATGGATATGACCTTTGCTTTACAGGCGGTATCTTTAGCTTATGTTAATGAAAAGTACAAAGAGATTGGTAACCGCATAATTACTGTACCTTATGAACTAGACAAACAAGTCGCTCAATTAAAACTAGAAGCGTTAGGTATTGGCATTGACTCATTAACGGATGAACAAAAAGTATATCTCGAGAGTTGGAAGATAGACTAACCATCTTGAAGAACCCCTTCACAATGGAACATTGCCGAAGGGGTTCTTGTAATTGTATTTAAAATTGTTCGACCAAACGGTTCACTTCAAAAATAACCTTTTCTTCATCTATTGTTATGCATTCACCATTTCTCACAACTTGCTTCCCTTGCACAAACACATCTTTCACATCTCGTCCACTTCCTGAATAAACAAGATGAGAAATCGGATTATGGGCCGGTTGGTAAAATGCTTGTTTTGTATTCATCACAATCAAGTCAGCTTCTTTCCCTACTTCAAGGCTTCCAATTTGATCCTCTAGCCATATTGCTTCCGCTCCATGTAGAGTAGCCATTTGTAATGCCTTCTCAGCTGTAATGAGCGTTGCATCATTATGAACACCTTTAAATAATAATGCTACCTGTTTTAGTTCTTCAAATAAATCTAGATTGTTATTTGAAGCTGAACTGTCTGTCCCAAGAGAAACTGTAATACCTTTGCTCAACATTTCTGGAACTGGTGCAATACCGCTTGCTAATTTTAAATTACTAATAATGTTATTTGAAACTTTCACATCATTTTTTGCTAAGATGTCCATTTCCCAATCTTCAACATGGACAGCATGAGCGACAAGACTTCTTTTTGAAAACACACCAAGCTTTTCTAAATGCTTAACAGGGCGCTCCCCATACTCTTTTTCATTTTGCTCCACTTCCGCCTTTGTTTCAGACATATGTATATGAATCGGAGCGTCTAGCTCAAGGGCTTTGGATACAATTTGTTCGATAAATTGAGGGGTACACGTGTAAGGTGAGTGCGGTGACATCATTGTTGTAATTCGACCATTCGCTTGATTGTTCCAATTTCTAACAAAACTCGAGGCTTCTTCTAATTTACTCTGGCGCAACTCTTCAGTACCAAAACCAATCATCCCTCTACATAGTCTAGCTCTTGCTCCTGATGCCTCTACTGCCATTGCAACCTCATCCATATTGTCATACATATCAACAAACGTTGTAGTACCTGTACGCAGCATTTCAATCAGCGATAGATACGTTCCCCATTTCGCGTGTTCCTTCGTATATTGAGCTTCAATAGGCCACATCTTCTCCTCTAACCATTGTTGCAAAGGAAGATCATCAGCGTATCCACGAAGGAGCGACATGGATGCATGACCGTGCGTATTCACTAAGCCTGGCAACACATAATCACCTTGAACATCAATGACTTCATCATACTCTGCCAGGTTTTGTGGAACTTCTCCTACATATGTAATTTTTCCATTCTCAAAAGCAATAGCTCCTTTTTTATATACCTGATTCGTGGCATTAACTGTAATGATCATCCCGTTTATTAAAATTGTTTTTGACATAAAAAAATCCTTTCTATTGTAGGAGAGGCTGTCATAATGACAGCCTCTTTCCAATTATTAATTTACCTTGTTCTTCTCGACTGGCATCCAGCCATGTCCATCAATCCATTCAATATACACTTCATAACGTTCACCTATGTTACTCTTATCACTCACTTCACCACGTGCTCTCGTTGGTGAACCTCCATTTCCAAGCCACCAAATTTCCATATCAGAAAAACCGGTAGCTTGTTGAATAGCCATTACCATTTCATTCCAATTAGTACTATTTCTAGAGAAATCAGGTGTGAACTCACCAGTTTGTGATGTTCCAACTGGTTGCCATTCCCCTTCTGGAATCGGCTCATGTTCCTGTTCTTCCTCATCCCATTCATTCTCTTCTTCCAGACCATTTTCCTCACGAATTTCTGGCTCTGACTCTTCCTCGCTTGTCTCAACAGGATCTGGGATTGATTCTGTTTCACGTTCCTCTATCTCATCTAACAAATCATTTTCACTACTTACTTCTTCACTTTTGGTTGAACTGAAAAAGATTTGGACTGCAAATACAATAATAAGAATGGTTACTATTGCTATCGCCACATTCAAAATACGATTAACTCGCTTCTTTTTTCGTTGTTCATAACGATGTCCTTGCATATCTCCACTCCCTTAAAACTTTTCTTTCTGAGGTTATTATACAAGATCTGCTTAAAAAGAGCGAGAGCAGGTTCATACAAGGTTTCACACAATTAAAAGGGATTATTCCAAGAAAGATCTATTTTTGACCTTATGGAATAATCCCTGCTACAATGAGACAGCCCCTATAAACGTTTATTAGTTAATATCAACAATCTTAATTTCCATTTCTCCACCAGGTGTATTTACGGAAACGGTATCATTAATGCTTCGTCCCAATAAACTTTGTGCCATTGGAGAATCATTAGAAATTTTGCCTGCAGCTGGGTCTGACTCCGCACTACCTACAATCGTGTACTCTTCCTCATCTCCGTCTGGAAGCTCAATGAATTTAACCGTTTTTCCAAGAGAAACAACATTTGCTGCCCCTTCTTCTTCCTCGATCATAACGGCATTACGGATCATTTTTTCAAGTTGAGCAATACGCCCTTCAACAAATGCTTGTTCTTCCTTCGCTGAATCATACTCTGAGTTCTCCGAAAGGTCACCAAAGCTACGAGCAATTTTTATACGTTCAACGACTTCTTTACGTCGCTCCGTCTTAAGATATTCTAACTCGTCTTCTAATTTCTTCTTTCCATCCATTGTCATATAATGCTTTTTCTCTTCTGCCATGTCTTTCACTCCTCATCTACTACGATCAATAAATAAATGCATGTAATATAGATAGTTCAAATACCTATGTAGACTAAAAACTCGGATGACCGAGTTTTTATAATCGTCTCATAAAATATAGACCTGTTCTTATGCTATTACAAAATCGCTTTCTCTTCAATAATTGTACGAATTTTAGTTACCATTAGATCAATTGCGACACGATTCTGCCCGCCTTCTGGCACAATTACATCAGCATAACGCTTTGTTGGTTCAATAAACTGCAGGTGCATTGGTCTAACAACTGACGTATATTGATCAATTACTGACTCAATTGATCGACCACGATCCTCAATATCTCTGACAAGTCGTCTAATGATACGAATATCTGCATCAGCATCAACAAACAGTTTAATATCCATCATATCACGCAAGCGTTCATCCTCAAGTATCAAAATTCCTTCCACAATAATAACATCCTTTGGTTCAATGACGATCACATCATTAGACCTTGTATGTGCTTTATAATCATAGACAGGTTTTTTTATTCCTTTACCTGCTGAAAGTAGTTGTAAGTGCTCTAATAGTAGATCATTATCAAATGCTAATGGATGATCATAATTTGTTTCCAAACGTTCCTCAAAGCTTAGATGACTTTGATCTTTATAATAAGCATCTTGTTCAATTAATACAATTGATTGTTCATTAAATTGATAAAAGATTTCTTTAGCTACCGTTGTTTTACCAGACCCTGTGCCCCCGGCAACACCGATAACAATAGGTTTTTTTGACATTATCTTACCTCTTTACGCATCATGTTTTGCGGATACACATGCTTATCTACTTTAAAACGAACAATTTGTAATGGATGTCTAGCAGCATCAATTTCATTACCGTCTTCATCCCAGATTGTTCCAACTTTTTGAATAAAATTCGAGATTTCCGGTCCAAAAAATTCAATCTCATCACCTGTCTTAAAGTGATTTCGTTGCTGCAATGTAACCATCGATGTTTGCTCGTCATAATTAAGAACCAACCCTGCAAAATCATACTTAGTTCGTTTTGGGTGCTTCCCATACATTTGTTCTTCAAATGTTGGTTCTCCTTCAAAAAATTGTGGAGCAAAGTCACGATTGGCACACTTTTCAAGCTCATCTAGCCATGCCTTATCAATTTGGAAGTTATCAGGATCTTCACAATATGCATCAATGACTTTACGGTATACACTTGTAACCGTCGCTACATAGTGAATTGATTTCATTCGGCCTTCAACCTTTAGACTGTCAATCCCTGCTTCAATCAACTTCGGAATCGCTTGAACGAGGTTTAAATCTTTCGGACTCATTGTGTATTGAGGATCGCCTTCTTCAAATAAAGCTTTCTCGCCATTTTCATTCGTCTCATATAAATCATATTCCCAGCGACATGATTGACAACATCCACCACGATTTGAGTCACGAGCTGTCATATGATTACTCAAAACACAGCGTCCTGAATAAGAGATACACATGGCACCATGAATAAACGCTTCAATTTCAATGTCTACTTTTTTCTTCATCTCAAGCATCTCTTCTAGACCTACCTCACGCGCTAGAACGACACGATGAAGCCCCTCTTCTTTCCAGTACTTTACTGCAAGCCAGTTACTTAACGACTGCTGTGTACTCAAGTGTACTTCTACCTTGGGGGCTACTCGTTTACAGGTCTCAATGATAAGAGGATCAGCAACAATAATTCCTGTAACCCCTATTTCTTGAAGAGATTGTAAATATTCTTCAAGCCCGTCCATGTTTTCATTATGAGCAAAGATATTTGTTGTCACATAAATTTTTGCACCATACTTATTAGCAAACTCGACCCCTTCTTTCATTTCCTCAATAGAGAAGTTGTCAGCATTGGACCTTAGACCAAATTCACGTCCGCCGATAAATACAGCATCTGCACCATAATGGACCGCAACTTTGAGCTTCTCTAAGCTCCCAGCTGGAGCTAAAAGTTCTGGTTTCTTTGTAATCACACGTTTTCCTTCTTTTGTCCGTTCTGCAATAGTTGCCATCTTCATAAGCCTCCCTTCTTAATATACCGTTTCTTTAAAGAAGAACCCTGTATCTAGTTTGCGGTTTTCTGGTTGAATTTCTTCTAGTTTGTTTAAATATTCCTCTTTATGCTCTTCGTATTCATCACGGTTCGTTACACATAAATCAATAGCCTCTCGGTAGAGAGCTGTTGTTGTTTCCATATAATCCGTAGACTTTAGCAGTCCATCTATTTTAAAGCTATCGACCTCTGCATCAATCATCTCTTCTAATTCGTCAATAATGCAAATATCATTCGGACTCATAATATGAGTTCCATTTTCATCTTCAAAGATTGGGTAACGCGCATTGCGTTCGGGATCAAATAAGTGTAAATTTCGCTCTTTATCACGTTTTTCCACAGATAAATTTTTCCCTTGGAACTGCATATAGTTTCCAATTAACGTTCTCTTTGATTGAAACATACTTGTCATTCCATGAACTTGAACCTCTATTTCAACTTCAGCATTTTCTTTGATTTCTACAATCGCATCCATGTTGATCTCTCGAGCTAAAACTGCACGTTTTGCTCCTTTACGCCCCCAATAATTAGCGGTAAACCAGTTGGTTGCTGTCTGTTCTGTATTCCAGTGTAATTTCATATCTGGTGCAACTTCCCGTACTGTCATTAAAACAGCCGGATCTCCAAAAGTAATTCCATCTACACCTGCTTCATGTAAAAATTGAACATAATCAGCCAACTCGTCTACTTTTTCATTATGAAAAAGAGCATTCATCGCTACATAAACTTTTTTCCCTTGATTATGAGCAATAGTTGTCGCTTCTTTAACATCGTCTCTTGAAAATTCTCCTGCTAAACGAAGGCCGTAGCGTTCCTCCCCAATAACAATCGCATCAGCCCCAGCCGCAAACAATCGGTTTACAGCTTCCATATTCTTTGGTGTGACGAGTAGTTCAGGTTTCTTCTCCATCATTTCACCAGCTCCTTTTATTTCTTAATGCTTACAGCCAACCCATCCCCCACAGGCAAAATTCTTGTCTCATAATGTGGGTGATTCATCAACCATTCATTATAGCTTTTTATCTTTTTCGCTATTTTTTGCAAACGTTTATTTTCTATGTCTTCTTCTGCAACTAACCCGCGGAAGAGCACATTATCTGAATAAATTACACCACCAGTTTTCACATATTTCCCATAAAGATCGAAAAAGCGCTGGTATTGTCCTTTGGCGGCATCAATAAATAATACATCAAAAGGTGGTTCTGATTCAAGTGTTTGAACTAAATCAAGAGCATCACCAAACTTAAGATGAATCCGGTTTGTAAGTCCAAGAGACGTAATATTTTTATCTGCTTCATTAAACCTTTCTTCATCTCGTTCAATCGTAATGATTTCAGCAGCAGGTAATGCTTGAGCCATTCGAATGGCCGAGTAACCAATCGCTGTTCCAATCTCAAGAATCCTCTTAGGCTCATGCAGTTTCATTTGCTGCAAGAGACTTTCCATCCCGACTAAATCCATGATAGGAACATGATTAATCCTTGCATATTCTTCTATTTCTTCAACCTGATTACCACGTGTGGGAATGATTGATTTCAAATAACTCTCTACTCGTTTATTAATCATTTTTACACTCCATTCTTGTCATTAAACCATAAAAAAAGGGTGTGTTCTCGTATACTTGAACACATCCCCCTTAAAAAATCCATGATCATTCTATTCTTCTTCAGTCTCTGTGGACTGGCCTTCAACCCATTCATTACGGTATCTTTGATGAGTACGGTTATGCTCTTCATACGTTTCGTTATAAATGACTTCTCCATTAAAACGAGCATAGAAGAACAAGTAATCTGTCTCTTCAGGATTCAAAGCAGCTCTAATTGAATCCTTACCTGGGTTAGCAATAGGGCCTATAGGGATTCCTGCATAACGATACGTATTATAAGGTGAATCAACCTCTAACGCAGCATAGCTCGTCATATATAGGTGCTCACCGAGTGCATAAGAAACAGTTGGGTCTACTTGAAGCCTCATGTCCCTATCTAAACGATTGTACAACACTCCTGAAATTAGATAGCGATCCTCTGACTTCTGAGCTTCCCGTTCAATAATCGATGCAAGCGTTAAAATTTCATGAACACTGTATTCACTTTGTTCAAGCTCAGTAGAAAATTCTTCTAGCACACTCTGTGTCCCACTAAGCATGGCTTCTACTATTGATTGGATAGTAGGGCTCTCATCCATAAAGTCATAACGTGCAGGGAACAAATAGCCTTCTAATGCATAACGAATGTCCTCTTCTAAAATGTCTTCTGTTAACATTGAGTATTGATCAATTAGCACTTCTATATACTCTTGATCGGTTAAAACTTCCATAACTTCTTCTTCGCTATGATCTGTTTCACGGGCGATAATCTCAGCAACATCTTCAAGCCATCTCCCTTCAGGTACTGTGAAAACCAACTCAGGTTCTTGTAGTACCCTACCTTCTTTCAATTCCGCAATAATATCATCCATTGTCATCGCAGTTGAAAGAGCATAATCTCCAGCTTGAAACCCTGATTCGTTTTTATACCGAACATAATATCGAAACATTGTTCCGCTTCTAACAAGTCCCTCTTCCTCTAATATGGTTCCAATCTGGTTCGCAGTTGATCCAATGGGAATGGTAACTTGAATTTTCTCTGGGTTATCTGAATCAACAGGCCCGAGCATATTTGTCACGTAAAAATAAGCGATAATTAATGTAATGATACCTATCAAAAATAAACCAATTAAACTAAAAAAGACGATTCTCCTCACAACTCGTGCCTGAGAAACTCGCTCTTCATACAATTCATTTCGTGGTTTTTCGTTGGAATTAGACATCATTCTCCTCCTTCCACCGTCTTATTATACTACATTTCGACGAAAGTTAAAGAGAAAAAGCAGTACCCTGGTTTTTGGGTACTGCTTTTTCTCGAAAGTACCCTGGTTTTGGGTACTGCTTTTTCTCGAAAAAATATCTTTTGTTATTCCTCATCTTCAGGCTGAAACGTATTTAACATCTCTTCAACCATTTCCCATTCTTCATCTGTTTCCACTGGGAATAAAGCAATGTCATCTTCTTCACCTTCACGATCTTCATAGCGGAAGGCAAAAACTTCTACTTCTTCTTCATCGTCTTCATCCGCACCAACAGGCGTCACTAAAATATATGACTTCTCTGTTGCATCTACATGAAACCTGAATAACTCATCAAAAAGATGCTCGTCCCCATTCTCATCAGGGATTACAATTCGTTCTTTTTCTTGTTCTGTCATTATGTTTGCACCTCTTGTAATTAGTTAGGTTCTAACCTATATGGTCAAGATACCCTTGTAATATCATGACCGCAGCCATTTTATCAATGACTTGCTTTCTTTTTTTACGACTCACATCTGCAGAGATGAGCATTCTTTCTGCAGCAACAGTCGTTAAACGCTCATCCCACATCTTTATCGTGCACGAAACATGATTACTTAATGTATCAGCAAACAATTGACTTCGTTCACCACTAGGACCAATCGATCCGTTCATATTTTTGGGCAATCCTATTACAATCGTGTCGACGCCATGTTCTTTGACAAGGTTGGCAATGGCTTCAAAGTCCTTGTCTTCTTCATCTTCTTCACGTCTAAGAGTCGTTAACCCTTGTGCAGTCCACCCAAGTTCATCACTTAAAGCGACTCCTATCGTTTTAGTCCCAACATCTAATCCGAGTGCTCTCATCCATTCTCCTTACGGTGCTGTGATAAATAGGATTTCACTAACTCTTCAATTAGTTCATCACGTTCTAGCTTACGAATGAGTGTCCGCGCGTCCTTGTGACGCGGAATATACGCAGGATCTCCTGAAAGTAAATAGCCAACAATTTGGTTAATGGGGTTATAGCCTTTCTCCTCTAGTGACTCATATACAGAAAGGAGCACCTCTTGGACATCAACATCAACCGTGTCATCATGAAAATTAAATTGCATCGTTTTGTCCATAGAGCTCATCACAAACACCTCTTTCATTCATTGCTGTCAGACAAAAATCTTCGTAGATCTTGTCCAACAGCTTATCTATTTCCATTGTACACCATTAAAGTACAATTAGGAAATTGTATTTACATATTCTTCTACAAATGCTAGAGCTGCCTCTAGCTGCGCCGGATTTTTCCCACCTGCTTGCGCCATATCTGGACGGCCACCACCGCCTCCGCCACAGCGGCTCGCCACTTCTTTTACTAATTTCCCAGCGTGGAATCCTTTATCTAGCAGATCCTTTGTTACACCAGCTACAATGTTAACTTTATCACCAGATACTGCACCTAAGACGATGATTCCAGACGACAAATCTTGTTTTAACGTGTCAACAATCCCACGTAACCCATCCATATCTGCTGCATCGACTTTCTTTGTTAATACTGTAACCCCGTTTATTTCGATCGCTTCATTAACGAGATTCCCAGCTTCCATATTACCCAATTTTGCTGTTAATGATTCATTTTCTCGTTGTAAATCACGAATTTGTTGTTGTGTTGCTTCTAGCCTAGCAGGAACATCTTGAACTCGTTTCACTTTTAAGTTCGCTGCAACATCCTTTAACAATTGAATTTGTCCATTCATATGCTCATAGGCACCCTTGCCGGTAACTGCCTCAATACGGCGTACCCCTGCACCAATTCCTGATTCCGAAACTAACTTAAACAAACCAATTTCAGCTGTGTTGCGAACGTGACAGCCTCCACAAAGCTCTAAGCTGTAATCTCCTACTTTTACAACACGAACCGTTTCTCCGTATTTTTCACCGAATAAAGCCATGGCACCCATTTCTTTAGCTTCGTCTAATTTCTTGAGAGAAATATCTACAGTAAGTGCATTCCATATTTGCTCATTTACGATTTCCTCCACTTTTGTCATTTCTTCAGGTGTTACTTGACCAAAGTGAGAGAAGTCAAAGCGCAAGCGGTCTTCAGAAACTAACGACCCAGCCTGGTTAACATGTGCACCAAGAACGTCTTTTAAAGCTTGGTGTAATAAATGAGTAGCCGTATGGTTTTTCACAATCGAAATTCTCTCTGTTTCTTCAACAATACATGTTACAGTTGTTCCTTTTTCAAGCACTCCCTCTTTTACTTGAACGGTATGAAGGTGTTGGCCATTTGGTGCTTTTGTTACGGCCTTAACCTCTGCAAGAAGATTTTCACCACGGATTGTTCCTGTATCTGCTACTTGTCCTCCGCTCTCCGCATAAAAAGGCGTTTCTTTTAATATGATTTGTGCTGTATTTCCAGCTGAGACGATGTCCGTTAGTTCTTTTTCAAAAACAATTACTTCCACTTTGGACTCAGATTTCAAATGGTCATATCCAACAAATGTGCTTTCGGTCGTAATTTGTCCAAGCACTTCATCTTGAACCTGCATAGAACCAGATTCTTGACGCGCAGAACGAGCACGTTCACGTTGACCTTCCATTTCACGCTCAAAGCCTTCACGATCAATATCCAATCCTTTTTCTTGAACGTATTCTTCTGTTAAATCAACCGGAAAACCGTACGTATCATACAAACGGAATACATCTGCCCCATCAATGACTTTCTTTCCCGACTGAGCAGCATCATTAAGAACCTTTTCAAGGATTGACAACCCTTCATTTAACGTTTCATGGAAACGTTCCTCTTCATTTTTCATTACTTTTTGAACAAACCCTGTTTTCTCTTTAACTTCTGGGTAGAAATCTACCATAATTTCACCAACAACCGGTACAAGTTCATACATAAAAGGTCTGTGGATCGAAATTAGTTTTGCATAACGAACCGCACGGCGTAATAACCTTCTAAGAACATAGCCACGACCTTCATTTGATGGGAGCGCCCCATCTGTTACAGCAAATGTTACCGTACGCACATGATCAGCTATCACTTTAAATGCGACATCCGTTTCTTTATCTTTCCCATATTTCAACCCAGAAATTTCTTCTGTCGCTTGTATAATCGGCAAAAATAAATCTGTTTCAAAATTTGTAGGTGTATCTTGAATAACGGAAACCATGCGCTCAAGGCCCATACCCGTATCAATATTCTTCTTTGGAAGCGGTGTATAGGTTCCATCTGGGTTGTGGTTAAATTGAGAAAAAACAAGGTTCCATACTTCTAAATACCGTTCATTTTCTCCACCAGGATAAAGTTCAGGATCTGTCTCATCATTTCCATAACTTGGTCCACGATCGTAGAAAATCTCTGTATTCGGGCCACTTGGTCCTTCACCAATATCCCAGAAATTCCCTTCAAGACGAATGATACGTTCTTCTGGAATCCCGATTTTTTCTTTCCAATAATCATAAGCTTCATTATCTTCAGGATGAACCGTTACAGATAATTTCTCTGGGTCAAAGCCAACCCATTTTTCACTCGTTAAAAACTCCCATGCCCACTCAATTGCTTCTTCCTTAAAGTAATCACCAATCGAAAAGTTACCAAGCATTTCAAAAAACGTGTGATGACGTGCTGTCTTTCCAACATTTTCAATATCATTAGTACGGATTGACTTTTGCGCATTCGTAATTCGCGGATTTTCAGGAATAACTCGTCCATCAAAATATTTCTTTAATGTAGCTACACCACTATTAATCCAAAGCAAGGAAGGATCTTCATGCGGAACTAAAGAAGCACTTGGTTCAATGTCATGCCCTTTTTCTTTGAAAAAGTCTAAATACATTTGTCTAACTTGAGCAGATGTTAGTTTTTTCATTTTGGTCTCTCCTTATTATGTAAATGTTTTTTTAAACAAATAAAAAAACCCCAATCCCTAAAAGGGACGAGAGTTTATCACGCGGTACCACCCTAATTATAGACAATTACCTATTGTCTATCACTTAAACACCTTAACGCGGCTTAACGTCAGAGATTATCTGCACTCAGGAGTAGCCTTCTGAAGCCCTTCACACAGTGTACTTTCAGCCAAGGTACACCTCTCTTTAGAATGGTCTGCTTCATACTCGTTCCTTCAATGTTTTTTTGCTTTATGTTTTTAATAATTGCCATCTCGTTAAAACCTCTATATGATGCCCTTCTATTATAGAAATCCAACATTCAAATGTCAATCTTTCATAAAATGAAAACGTATATGCAACAAAGTAACTTTTCCAATCGCTAAAATAGGTACGGCAACTAACATCCCGAGAAAGCCACCTACTTCGACCCCAACTAAGAGAGCAAGGATGATTAATGCAGGGTGCAGATGCAGTGTCTTTCCTACAATGACTGGAGAAAGGATATTTCCTTCAATTTGCTGAATGACAAAGATTAAGATTATTGTTGCAATTCCCAATTGCCAAGATTGCAAAAATGCAATAATAACAGCGGGGACCGCCCCAATAAAAGGTCCAAAGTAAGGAATTAAATCCATCGCTCCCATGAACAAACCTAGTAAAATTGGATAAGGAACCCCGAGCAACCATAAACCAATTGTAGAAATAATAAATACAGATAAGGACACTAACAACTGTCCACGGATGTAACTTCCAAACGTATGGTCAACGTCTTTAATATATTTCTTTAGTGCCTCTCTCCATTTTCTAGGTGTTATATACCAAGATATCCTTCGAATTAAATCGTGATCCTTTAGGAAGAAGAAAACAAGAAAAGGGATAACGATAAATGAAAACATTGATTTTATTAGAAAAAGTGCTGCATTCTCAATCTGATCAAAAGCACTTTCTCCCATTCGAACAAGCTGTACTCTCCACTCCTGGGTTTGGGCTTGTAACGGTGCAGGAAGAGTCCTAATGTAGCTTTGGAGTCTCTCTGTTTCTCTTTCTATCTCACGAATTTGTGCTGGTATTGTTTCAAATGCATGTTGAATCTGTTTGATAAATGACGGAAGCCCTATCGTTAAAAGAAACCCTAATATAAACACAATTAAAAAGAAAATAATTAAGACAGCAAACGGTCGTGATAATCCAGAATCATGCATTCGTTCTACTAAAGGGTGAAGTAAATAAGTAAGAAGCACAGCAATTCCAACCGGTAACGCAAGCGCTCTAAACATTGCCCCAATAGGAGATAGCAATGGGGCTAGCTGAACGAACATATAGATGATTAGTAGTGTAAGTAACGTGAAAGTAAGGCGGTACATCCACTTCTTCTCGTTTTCCATCGTATACACCCCCAACCTTTATCTTGTGCAAGCATTTTATATCCATACAACCCTGCACGCATAAAAAAAGAGAGCGAACATTACCTAAAGTTGATTAGGTTCGTACATCCCTCCTTTTTCTTCTATTTCGACGTTCTCGTTTTTTAATATTTGTTAGGCTACATTCCGATTTGAAGATCTTCGTCTTCGAACAAATCATCCAACGAGCTTAATGAACCATCTTCTTCCACTTGGTGCATCGACAATCTTCCTTTTAATAAACTCATCTCTACAAAACAGTTCCAGCAATAATATTGGTTTGTACCGATCTTTCCGATATCTTTGCTCTTACAATTTGGACAATGCATGGTTAAAAGACTCCCTTCATATCTAGACGTTACTGAAAAAGTTTTTTTATTCAGTAACCTCTTACAAAAAGCGATACCGATGTTATTGGTCAAACCTGCTATGACTGGTTATCATAGCAGGCTCCCATCATCACGTAAAGCCAGTGTAAGTGTTTAACAAGTACTGAAAAAAATAGTTACCTTTTACAGTCGTTTCTATTCGTTTAGAATGGCTCGCCCTCCAGCAATCGTTAGCTTAGAATCACTTTTTACAACTCTTCGCCCTTCTACTAGATCAGCTACCAATCCTTCCGTTACTTCATACCCTACAATCGTGCCCACTTCTTCCAAGAAATATACGTCCTCAAGAAGCCCTAACTTCTCTCCTTCTGCCGTTAATAATGCTGTACCATGAAGACGGTGCTTTCCGTGTTTTAAAAGGAAAGCTTGCTTTTCCTTTTTAGAAAGAGGTTGCAAGGTACGGTAGTCTTTTACCATGACACCATCCGTACCAATATTAGATATCTTCTCTACTGGTAAGAATAAGTGTCTTGTGAACCAGCCTTTTGGATCGACAAGAAACCCTGAAACTGCTCCATTCTCATAAACCAAATCCAATACGTGTCCACACTCTTTTCCTGTTGAAAGCGAAAGGACGGGTAATCCTTCAACTGTTGAAAAAGTACGCAAAAAAATCGCCACCTTTCCGAACATTGTTAGTGTGTGGCGATTTTTTCTTATTTATGTTGGTTATCTTCTTCCACTTTTCTCGGGTAGTTGTTGTAATTTTTCTTGCAGCATTGAATTTCGATTCATTTCATCTTTTTGCGTAATGGCTGTGTGAATGGCTTTTAAGTCTCCACATAATAGCAAAAATTGTTTAGCTCTAGTGATGCCTGTATAAAGTAAATTTCGTCTTAACATTCTTGCATAATTTCTAACGATAGGCATAACGACTATTGGAAATTCACTTCCCTGAGCTTTATGGATTGAACAACAGTACGCATGAGTGATTTGATTCAAATCTTTTTTTAGATAGACAACTTCTATTCCATCGTAAGAAATCACTAATTGATCCTGCCGTTCTTGATTCTCCTTTGCATAAAAAATAGCTACAATTTCACCGCGGTCGCCGTTATAGACGTTTTCATCAGGGTTGTTCACTAGTTGTAATACGATATCACCCGTTCGATAAACAACATCACCAAAGGCAATTTCTCGCCTCTGTTCTGTTTTAGGATTGAATAAGTTTTGCAGCATGACATTTAATTCTGTAATACCTGCACTTCCTTTATACATAGGTGCTAGTACCTGAATCTCTTTCGCTGTATACCCTTTTTTCATTGCATTTTCACAAATTTGCGAAACAACTTGCTGGACATGATCAATTTTGCAAGGAAAAAAACGACGATCAGATTGAGGCTCAGGTAAATTGGCAGGCATTGTTCCTTGTTTCATCGAATGAGCAAGCTCGATAATGGACGACCCTTCTGCTTGACGGTAAATGTCCACTAAAGGAACGGTCGGAATGATGGTTGACTCAAGGAAATCACGTAGCACTTGCCCTGGTCCGACAGATGGCAATTGATCTTGATCACCTACTAAGACAACCTGCATACCTTTTGGTACCGCCTTTAACAACTGATTCATCAGCCAAATATCAACCATTGAGCTTTCATCTACAATGAGAAGTTCCCCTTCAAGTTGTTCATGGTCTCCTTTTTCAAATCCACCACTTCCCCCTTTCCAACCGAGTAACCGATGGATAGTCGTCGCTGGAAGTTCTGTCGCTTCACTCATTCTTTTAGCGGCTCTTCCAGTTGGAGCAACAAGCAAAATTGGAAAGGGATTGCTCTTTGTGTATGCTTTTTCATCTAAAGAGAGACCGTGCAAACGTGCATAAAGCTCAACAATTCCTTTGATAACGGTTGTTTTCCCAGTTCCTGGTCCCCCGGTTAGTATCATTAAAGGGGACGATAAAGCTGTTTGAATTGCTTCTTTTTGCGACGGAGCATATTCTAATTTTTGTTCTTCTTCTAACTGTCCCAACGCTTTTAAAAATTCAGCTTCAGGAAATTCTTCCTCAACTTCTTGGCTTAATAAGCGCTGAACACTTGTGACAATTCCTTTTTCTGCAAAAAAGAGCGACTTCACATAAACTCGATTATCTTCTGTACAAAGCTCATCTTCTTCTTGCATAAGGAGGAGCTGCTCTTCTACTTCTGTAACTTCAAGCTTACAATCATGTGAGGATAACAGCGATATGACATGGGGAACGAGTACATCTTTGGATAGAAAGACATGTCCTTCTTGAAGACAGAGTTCCTGAAGCAAATGCAAGCAACCTGCACGAATACGGTCTGGATGTTTTCCAGTAATCCCGATCGCTGCTCCGAGTAAATCCGCTCTTCTAAAACCAATCCCTTCTACATCAGCTATTAATTGATAAGGATTGGTCTGAATTATATCTAAAGCCTGAAGACCATATGCTTGATACACTTTCATCGAAAGCTCTACTCCAAATCCATGTTTAGATAATGTCATGAGGACTTGTTCGACCCCTTGTTGATCGACTAGCTGTTCATACAAAGAGTCTGCTTTCTCTTTTGACAACTTAGGAACAGCCGTTAAAACTGAGCGATCTTCCACGATTCGTGTAATCGCCCGCTCCCCAAGTACTTCAACAATCGCTTCAGCTGTTTTAATTCCTACTCCCGGAAAGCGTCCACTCGACAAGTATTGAACGATGCCATGCTTCGTCTGAGGTAAGTCTCTTCTAAATTGTTCAACTTGATATTGTACTCCAAACTTAGGATGATCAATGACCCGTCCAAAAAACAAAAATGTTTCATCTGGCTCTAATTTCGGAAGAGTACCGACGACCGTCACTTTTTTATCTTTTAGCTCTTCATTTGTTTGCTGGATATGAATAAGAGCTACCGTGTAGAAATTCTCCTCATTTCGAAACACGATGTGGCTCACTGTCCCTTTTATAAAACCGCGTTCAATTGACTTCTCTTCTTCAGGCAAGATTGTCTCTTCTTTCACATGTCATCACCCTTACTTGATGGCTTGTTCAATGGTTTTCTTTCCATTTGCAGCTAATGCATGATCTGGTTGAATTTCGAGAGCATTTTCAAATGCCTTCAACGCATCGCTCGCACGTTCTTTGTAGGCATATGCTACACCTAAATTAAAAAAAGCATCTGCATGACTTTCATCTATTTTAATGACCTGCTCAAACTGCTCTATTGATTCATCAATATATTCTAATTGAGCTAAGCATAATCCATATTGAAATAAACCGTCAATGTCTCTTGGTTGAAGTTCTACCGCTCTTTTAAAAGAAGCTAGTGCATGGGGAAGTGCACCTAGTTGGTAATAGCTCATTCCAAGCATAAAATGAACATCCGATTCATCCAATTTTTCCATCAATGCTTTCTTGAACATCTTCGCAGCCTCTTCAAATTGATCTTGCTTATAATAAATTGTTCCAGCCCCGTAATAAGCAGTTGCCGCGTGTTCATCTAGTCCGATCGCTTTATCAAAAAAAGTGAGTGCACGTTCGTAATCACCAAGTACCCCTAAAAGATTTCCAAAATTCACAAAACCAGTAGGGTCATTTGGGTTTTCTTCAATCGCGTCATTAAACGCCTGTGCAGCTTCTTCATATTTTTTTTCGTTCATATAGGCAATGCCTTTTTCATTAAGCATAAATATTCCTCCTTATTTTATTAATAGTAAAACCTACTTTTTATCATTAAATTTGAAAAGGAAAATACCTAATTAGGCATTTTCCCACTTCTTAATAACATGATCAATTGTTCCCCCACCAAGACAAACGTCTCCATCATACAAGACAACAGCTTGTCCTGGAGTTACAGCACGCTGCGGTTCATGGAAATATATTCGAGCTGTCCCGTCCTCTTTCGGGTAAACTGTTACTTGTTGGTCTTCTTGGCGGTAGCGAAGTTTCGCTGTACAAGTAAATTCCTCAGACGTTGGTTCTTTTAAGATCCAATTCATTCCAATTGCGTCTAGCCCTTCAGAATAGAGGCCTTCATGATGGAATCCTTGACCAACAATTAACACGTTTCGATCTAAATCTTTGTCTATCACAAACCATGGCTCTCCAGCTCCACCGATACCAAGACCTTGACGTTGACCAAGTGTATAGTACATTAAGCCATCATGCTGTCCTTTTACTTTTCCATCTACTGTTTGCATTTCACCAGGTTGAGCTGGTAAAAATTCGCTAAGAAATTCTTTGAAATTTCGTTCACCAATAAAACATATCCCCGTACTATCTTTTTTCTTTGCTGTTGCAAGATTAGCCGATAGAGCACGCTCACGTACTTCCTTTTTCGGCAAATGACCAATCGGGAACATCGTTTTTGATAATTGCTTTTGGGATAGGGCATTTAGAAAATACGTTTGATCCTTGTTGTCGTCTACACCACGTAACAGTACATATTTCCCTTCACGCTCTTCTACTCGGGCGTAGTGACCAGTTGCCACATAATCAGCCCCGAGTGACATCGCATGATTTAAAAAGGCTTTAAATTTAATTTCCTTATTACACATTACATCAGGATTAGGGGTGCGCCCTGCTTTGTACTCTTCTAAAAAGTACGTAAACACCTTATCCCAATATTGCTTCTCAAAGTTTACTGCATAATAAGGAATTCCAATTTGGTTACATACTTGAATTACATCTTCATAATCCTCTGTTGCCGTGCAAAACCCATTTTCATCAGTATCATCCCAGTTTTTCATGAAAATCCCTATCACATCATAGCCTTGCTCTTTAAGCAGCAACGCTGTAACAGATGAATCAACCCCACCAGACATTCCAACAACGACTCTTGTATCTTCTGGTCGTTTCTTCATACACTCACCACCTTTGGCTCCATTCTAGTTGATAAATTCCTCAAGCTGTCCTAGCCGTTTCACAATTTTTGCTGTTTCAACGGCAACTCGCTCAATCTGTTCCTGTGTATTACCAAGACCAAAACTAAAACGAATCGCAGACTGTATCCGCTCGTTGTCTTGGCCAAACATTGCTACAAGTACATGAGATGGCTCGATTGATCCTGCTGTACAGGCGGAACCGCTTGAGGCTGCGATCCCCAATAGATCAAGATTCATTAACAATGATTCGACATTCACTCCGGGGAAACTTATATTTAATACATGAGGCAAACGCTCATGTTGATGACCATTGACATAAAAAGTTACTTCTTCTTCTGCCCATCTATCAATTAATGTCCTTGCAAATTGTTGGTATTTTTTTTGCCGTTCAAAAATGGAATGAACAGACAATTCCATTGCTTTAGCAAATCCGACAACAGCTGCAACATTTTCTGTTCCTGCTCGTCGCTTTCGCTCTTGCTCTCCTCCAAAAAGAACAGGCCTTAGCTTCAATCCTTCTCTCACATAAAGAAGACCCACGCCTTTAGGACCGTTAATTTTATGAGCAGAAATCGACAGCATGTCTACTTCCAGTTCGGCAAGATTTAATTCAACCATCCCACACGCTTGTACTGCATCCGTATGAAAAACAGCTTGATGTTCTCGTAACAAAACTCCAATTTCCTGAATTGGCTGCACTGTTCCAACTTCATTGTTGCCAAACATCAATGTAACGAGAATTGTATCATCACGCAAAGCTACTTGTACATCGTTTAGCCTTACTCTCCCTGTTTCATCTACAGGAAGATATGTAACTTCAAATCCGCGTTTTTCAAGCTCCTCACATGCATGTAATACGGCATGATGCTCCACCTTTGAAGTAATAATATGCTTTCCTTTCGCTTCATGCTCTAATGCATAGCCAAGGATCGCCATATTGTCTGCTTCTGTTCCACCACTCGTAAAGATAAGAGTCTGTTCACTAACATTTAGAGCATGTGCGATCTTTCTACGTGCTTGATCGATTGCTTGCCTCGCCTGTCTTCCGATTTGATGAATGCTTGAAGGATTTCCAAAATACGTCTGGAAATATGGGAGCATTGCATCGAGTACTTCTGGATGAAGGGGTGAGGTTGCTGCGTGGTCAACGTAAATCATCTCCACTTTTCGTCCACCTTCTTTTATATATAATACCTATCTAAAAGGAATGAATCCTCTTAAATGTAAAACATAAAATATTCTTGATCTCCTGAATCTTCATACGTTGCTAAATCTTCAAGAGTTGTGTTATCAAGTACATCCTTGACAGCATCACGTATTTTTATCCATAGATTGCGCTTAGCTGGTTCTTCATTATCCATTACTTCTACCGGACTGATCGGCCCCTCCAACACACGGATAATATCACCAGCTGTAATTTCTTTTGCATCTTTTGCTAGCATATAACCTCCGTATGCCCCACGGACACTTTTAACAAGCATTGCATTCCTAAGAGGTGCAATTAATTGCTCAAGATAATGTTCTGATAAATCATATTCTTTAGCAATGGATTTAAGTGATATAGGTCCTTCCCCAGCTTGTTTAGCTAATGCCATCATGATAGTGAGTCCGTAGCGACCCTTCGTTGAAATCTTCATCTTTTTTCCCTCTTTTCAAAATAGAATCAAATATCCGCTTGCAATGTGGTAATGTTACTCCTACAACTGAACCAATTCCAAAACAAAAGATAAGAGTACCAATAAATACGGTACCTCCTAATAGCCAACCTACTGTCAATACTACAACTTCCATTAAAATTCTAACATGTTGTACTTTCCAGCCAGTTTTTTTCTGAAGTGCAAGCATTAAGCTATCACGAGGACCTGCTCCACACCCTGGAGCTATATATATCCCAATGCCATAACCAATTATGATGATCCCCGTTAACATCATGACATATTGCAAAAGTAAGTGAGTAGGGGCTGGTATGATCCATAAAAATAGGTCAATAAATATACCAAGAAACAGCATATTTAAAAAGGCTCCCATTTGCGGCCACGCTTTCATTAAAAAAGCTGTTATACTTAAAACAACTAATCCCATAAGAATAGACCAAGTACCTACGGTCAATCCAAAATGATTTGTCAGACCAATATGCAGTACATCCCAAGGTGCACCACCTAGTTCTGCATGAACCATTAGTGCAATCCCAAGCCCCATAACCATTAGCCCAAACATAAACGTACCCCAGCGAATAAAAAAGATACGCTTTGTATTACTTAGTTCTATTCTCCTCAAGAGAAATCCCTTCTCTCTAATTAATTCTTTGCCATTATAGCATGAAAATCTCAACAATGTGGGGGCCAAACACTCAAAACCAGTAAGGATAGTTGGATTTTCTGTTCACATCCATTACACTAACTATAGCAATGTAGAAAGAAGGCTAAACATGAAAAAACAACCACTCGCCTATCGAATGAGACCACAAAAAATAGAAGATATAATCGGTCAACAGCATTTAATTGGAGAAGGAAAGCTATTAAGACGGATGGTTGATGCAGGTCAGTTATCCTCCATGATCCTCTACGGTCCACCAGGTATCGGAAAGACATCGATCGCTAGCAGCATCGCTGGTTCTACAGGCACGCAGTCAAAAATGCTTAATGCCGTCGTTCATAATAAAAAAGATATGGAAATTGCTGTTGAAGAAGCTAAGATGCACGGACAACTTATTTTAATTCTAGATGAAGTCCACCGTTTAGATAAAGGAAAGCAAGATTTCTTATTGCCTTATCTAGAAAATGGACTTTTAATTTTAATTGGAGCAACTACGGCTAATCCGTTTCATTCTATTAATCCAGCAATCCGTAGCCGTTGTCAAATATTTGAACTTGAACCATTAACAATTGACAACATTAAGCAAGCGTTACAGCGGGCACTTGTAGATGAAACAAATGGGTATGGCAAGGAAAAAGTATCCATGAGCGATGAAGCAATTACTCATCTAGCTCAAGCCTGTGGTGGCGATGTTCGCTCTGCTCTAAATGGGTTAGAATTAGCAATTTTGTCCACCTTTCCAAATGATAATGGGGTCAAAATGATTTCATTAAAAACTGCTGAAGCTTGTATTCAAAAGAAAAGCTTTCAGCATGATAAAGATGGAGATGCTCATTATGATGTCCTTTCCGCATTCCAGAAATCAATAAGAGGTAGTGATGTAGACGGTGCCCTCCATTACTTAGCAAGACTAATTGAAGCAGGCGATCTAATAAGTATTAATCGAAGACTGCTTGTCATTGCCTACGAGGATATCGGTTTGGCCAATCCCCAAGCAGGTTCTAGGACCTTATCTGCTATTGAAGCCTCCGAACGCCTAGGCTTTCCGGAAGCAAGAATCCCTCTTGCAAATGCGGTCATTGAACTATGCTTATCACCAAAGTCAAATTCAGCCTACAAGGCACTCGATGCAGCATTAGCTGATATACGAAAAGGCAAAATTGGTGATGTTCCTAAACACCTTAAAGATGCCCATTATCAAGGAGCACAGCAATTAGGTCGCGGTGTTGATTATAAATACCCTCATGATTACGAACACGGCTGGGTAAAGCAACAATATTTACCTAGTAAATTAAAGGGTGTATCGTATTATGAACCTAAAAGAACGGGTAAGTTTGAACAAGCATTAGCGGATGTTTACGAACGCCTAAGGAATAAATGATGTTATCTGAGCTTGAAGCTAGTATAAATCTAGTATTTCAAGCTTTTTTACTATTTATTTTAGTCGGACGTACCGCCAATAGCTTTGTAGATTAAATACATGAACAACTACCTAAATAGCTTAAGTCTTTAATCTATTTAACTAAGTCCGTTATAAATTGCACTACTAAAACAATCTTTTTCTTTTTTCTATCACCCTTGTATAAAGATCTTTTTATCTGGTTAGAATTGGTACCAATTAGATAAAACAATTCAAGGAGCTGATAAAATATGAAAATTAGACAAGATGCCTGGTCTCATGAAGATGATGTATTACTAGCTGAAACTGTACTGAAACACATTAAAGAAGGAAGTACACAGTTGCGTGCATTTGATGAGGTTGGTGACGAGTTAAATAGAACTTCTGCTGCGTGTGGGTTTCGCTGGAATGCAGTCGTACGTAACCGATATATGAAGCAAATTGCAGAAGCAAAGAAAGAGCGAAAAGAACGGAAGCGCGCTGCATCGTACTCCTATTATCCTCAAATGAGGCCAATGTGGGCACCTCAACCAACTATGGAACGTGTAAATCAATCACTAGATAGCGAGATGTCACTAGAATCGGTTATTGACTATTTACAAAGCATGATGCATACTTCATCTCAATCTTCTGCGTTACAACTTGAAAATGAGAGATTAGCGAAAGAAAACCAAGAGCTCGAATCTAGAAACAAGGAATTAGAGAAGGAATTGAAGAAAATTAAACAAGATAATAGTATTATTGAAGAGGATTATCAATCTCTTATTCAAATTATGAATCGCGCTAGACGTATGGCTATTTTAGAAGATGAAGAGTCTCTTTCAACTGCCTCTTTCAAAATGGATAAGAATGGAAATTTAGAAAAATTAGCGAAGTAAGAAACGAAATTAAACTCTATAAAAACATTAAAAGCCGGGCATTCACGTCCGGCTTTATTAATTATTACTGATTCTAACTCAATTATTAGTGAGAGAGACGTCCCCTGATTTCTTGGAATATAGATAAAATAACAGGGCACTGAAAAAATACAAAGTCCTTAATCAGTGCCCGCACTTAAGGAACCTACTACTTAACGGTTAATTTCAATTCCTTTTAATAAGTTCGTAATAACATGCCCAGCCATAATTAACCCTGCTACTGAAGGTACAAAGGCATTTGATGAAGGTGGCATTTTAGCCTTTCGAATACTTCCTTGTTCTGCTGCCTCTGAAACAATTTCTTGTCGAATGTCTTCTCTAATCTTTATTGGCTGTTCATCAGAATAGACAACTTCAATTCCTTTACGTATACCATCTTTACGTAACCGAGTTCGAACAACTTTCGCAATTGGATCATGGCTTGTTTTAGAAATATCCGCAATTCGTAATCTAGTTGGATCCATCTTATTCGCTGCTCCCATACTAGAAATAATCGGGATCTTACGTTCTAAACATTGTTTCATTAAATGAATTTTATAACTGATCGTGTCACTAGCATCAATGACATAATCTAAGCCATAGCTAAAAAACTGCTCGTATGTTTCTTCAGTATAAAACATTTTTAATGCTATGACTTCACACTCAGGATTAATATCTTGAATACGTTCTTTCATCAACTCAACTTTTTGTCTACCAACTGTCGACAATAAGGCATGGATCTGTCTATTCACATTTGTAATATCGACATCATCTTTATCCACAAGCACCAATCTGCCTACTCCAGAGCGCGCTAATGCTTCAGCTGAGAAAGAACCTACCCCACCAATACCCAGCACTGCTACTGTACTGTTTCTTAATTGATCTAATCCATCGTGACCTATGGCCAATTCATTTCGAGAAAATTGATGCAACATTCGCCTTGCTCCCTCCAAACAATCTATCGCAATTGACTATACCATAGCCATTCTTAAAAGTCTAAACTAACTACTACGTTTACCTAAAACGATTACAAACATACATTAACTTATAGTATTAGTAAAGAATAGATTTCTTAATAAAAAAACAACTTCTCTATTTGAGAAGCTGCTTGCCTACTATGTACGTAAGAATCCCAATCATGCCGTATTCATTATGGTTTTGAACCTGTTCCAAAAACAGGTGGGTGCCCTGTGAAAACCATTTTACTTCCTTAAGAAAGGCCTGTAATCCGATTGTCAACCCAAGCTCCCATTTTTAATCTGTTGGCTCAAAACGTAAATTTCTACGTACATATTAGGAGTTCTTACTTATTTATATTTATCCTATCAAATATGCTATTGTACGTCAATGCAATATTCAGATTATTCAATCACATCTGTCATTTGGTAAATGCCTCTCATTATGATACAGTTATTTACTGTATACATATATTTTAGAGGTGACTATATATGAATCTGCTAGCTACTCAAACATGCATAGAAGTTCGTCAAGAAATTGGTTGGACAGAAAAGCGTACAATTGAAACGTCATTTGATATGAAGTTATTTGATGATCAACTCACTGTAAAAGACGATGTTTACCCACTTACAGCTATTTTTGATATATCTTATCGTAAGAAACCAGAAAAAGGTGCAATGGGTTTTCTATATTTGCATACAAGTCGAGGTGTTCGGACGTATTACATAAAGGAAGATGCCTACGCTTTAGTAACTGCTTATAAAAAGCTAAAATCAGAACGCCCCGAATTGCGCTGAGTGAATTGTTTCTAAACGCCTGCGTGTTGAAACATCCCCATAGATTGGATACGTTTCAAAAGGTGTAACATCTGTACTATTAATAATCCATCCTTCTCCTTCATGGTGAGAGAATGTGTCAATTACAGCTATCTGATTTTTCTTCACCCATTGAAGGGCAATTTCTCTTTCAGCATGAGTTAGGAAAACAAATGCATGTGTAAATGATTCTTTTCGTTGTTCCGCCTTCGTTCCTAAACTTCTTTGTGAATGTCTAGTACGCTCATGAAAAAGAAAATCTTCAACCATACTATTTGCCGTTGCCTCTTTCCCAGCACCTGGTCCAATAAAAAGAAGTTGATTAATAGAATCACCTTCAATTGATATTCCATTTGTCACTCCTCTAACACTTGCTAACGGTTCGTTTTGTGTTAAAAAGGCTGGAGTTACAGAACCATTCACTTTAGCTTCACCCTGCCAAGCCTCAGCAATTAATTTTAACTTAAATCCTAGACGCTCTCCTATTTCAACATGCCAATCCTTAATAGTCGATACACCTTTACGTGAAAATTCATTAGAAGAAGGCCAGCTTCCGAAACATAAGCGACTTAGTATTCTTATTTTGTACCAAGCATCAAAGCCTTCTAGATCGTCAGTTGGGTCTGCCTCAGCATAACCTAATTCTTGTGCCTCTAATAAAACATCAGCAAATCCTCTATGGTTTTCAATCATTTCTGTTAACATATAATTTGTTGTTCCATTTAAAATTCCTGAAATTCTTGATATTGGTGTAGTTGTGAGTGTTCCCTTTAACGCGTTAATAATCGGAATACCACCTGCAACTGCTGCCTCATATCCATAATAAGTCGAGTGTTGATCTGCTAATCTTTCCAGTAATTGTCCCTTCTCTGCGACAAGCTTTTTGTTAGCAGTGATAACTGGAACACCTTTTTCTAACCATTTTGATGTATATGAAAGTGCAGGTTCAATTCCTCCAATGGCTTCAAAAATGATATCAAATTCAGCTGAATTACAAAATTCTTCCCAACTAGTTGTAACAAACGCTTCAATATCAGCGGCGCGTTGTTTTTGGCGACTTTTCACAAGAATTGCAGAAATGAGAATTTCCTCTCCTAACAGCTGTTCTAGTTGCTCCTTTGTATTAGTTAAGCGTTCATATACACCGCTGCCAACAGTTCCAAATCCTATTAAACCAATTTGTAGCATATTCATACCCTCCTCTTAAATAAAAAAACCTTTCCAGATAAGGAAAGGTTTTTTTGCCTTCACTTATCTTTCAGAATGAAACACATTCTGCTGAAAGTAGCACCTTTTTTTGCATGGCTTGCAAAACGGTTGCCGGGCTTCATAGGGTCAGTCCCTCCACCACTCTGGATAAGTTTGAATTTATCAAACGTTCATATACAATTAACGTGATTATACGTTAGCTTCGCTTAACTGTCAAATATGATTAAACATTCACCTTTTCAGATTTTCTCCCGATGATTGATAAATTTAAATCAATTAATTGCTCAACACTTACTTCACCTGGTGCATTCGTTAACAGATCACTAGCACTTGCTGTTTTCGGGAAGGCAATGGTGTCACGTAAATTCGTTCGACCTGCTAGTAGCATAATTAGACGATCTAGTCCTAATGCAATTCCACCGTGTGGCGGTGTGCCGAATTCAAATGCTTCCAACAAGAAACCAAATTGTTCGCGAGCCTCCTCTTCAGAAAATCCTAGTGCTTTAAACATTTGTTCTTGAATATCACTTTGGTAAATACGTTGCGAACCACCACCAAGCTCATATCCATTTAATACAAGATCATAAGCATTAGCACGTACACTAGCAGGATCAGTTGCTAGTAAAGCAAGATCTTCTTCTACTGGACTTGTGAACGGATGATGCAGGGCAACATAACGTTTTGCTTCCTCATCGTATTCAACAAGTGGAAAGTCAACAACCCAAAGGAAATTAAACTGACTTTTATCAATCAAATCAAACTGTTTCCCAAATTTCAAACGGAGTGCACCAAGGCTATCAAATACAACCTGTTTCTTATCAGCACCAAAGAATAATAAATCGCCAACCTCTGCGCCAAGAGCTTCTTGTAACGACGTAGCAACCTCTCCAGTGAAGAACTTAGCAATAGGTCCTTTAAGTCCTTCTTCTTCTACCTTAAGCCATGCTAAGCCTTTCGCTCCATATTGTTTTACATAATCAGTTAGAGCATCGATTTCTTTACGAGAAAGCTTATCTGCTCCCCCTTTTAAATTCAATCCTTTTACTGTTCCCCCACTAGCAAGAGCACTTTGGAATACTTTGAACTCTGAGTCTTTCACAATCTCTGATAGCTCAATTAGCTCCATTCCGAAACGAAGGTCCGGCTTATCTGAACCAAAACGGTTCATAGCTTCATCATATGTCAAACGTGGAAACGGTAATGATATGTCAACGCCTTTGATTTCTTTCAAAATCTTTTCCATCATTTTTTCCATCATGGCAATTAAGTCTTCTTTGTCCATGAACGATGTTTCAATATCGACTTGAGTGAACTCCGGTTGACGGTCAGCACGCAAGTCTTCATCGCGGAAACAACGGACAATTTGATAATAACGTTCAAAACCTGAAACCATTAATAATTGTTTAAAAAGTTGCGGTGATTGTGGTAGAGCATAGAACTCGCCATGATGAACACGGCTTGGAACTAAATAATCACGTGCCCCTTCTGGTGTACTTTTTGTTAGCATTGGTGTCTCAATTTCCATGAATGTTTCCGTATCAAGGAAATCACGAATTAACTTTGTCGTACGATGACGTAATTTAAACGTCTCTTGCATATCTGGACGACGAAGGTCTAAATAACGATACTTTAAACGAACATCTTCTGAAGCGTCTGTATCAGCTTCAATTTGAAACGGCAGTGGCTTTGATGCATTTAAGATACTTATTTTTTCAACATGAACTTCAATTGAACCTGTTGCGATTTTCTCATTAACTGTTTTAGGGTCCCTTGCAACGACGTTCCCACAAACCTCAATGACATATTCATTTCTAACTCGTTCTGCAGTAGTTAAAGCTTCTTGATTCACCTCAGGATTAAATACAACTTGAACAATACCTGAACGGTCACGGACATCTAAAAAAATTACTTGTCCTAAATCACGGCGTCTTTGTACCCACCCTTTTAATTGTACTCTTTCACCTACGTGCTCTTCGCCTAGCTTTCCACACTCATGTGTTCTCCCTATCATCTTACTTACCTCCTACTGTTTTCCCTTTTATATAATCAATAAATGATGCCAAATCAATTTCACTTTGTTCGCCTGTTTCCATCTCTTTTACATTGATTTTCCCCTGCGAAAGTTCATCATCACCAAGTATTGCGGTGAATCGAGCTTGAAGACGGTCTGCAGCCTTAAACTGCGCTTTCATCTTCTTGTCTAAATAATCTTTGTCAGCACTAATACCTGCACGCCTTAATTGATAAAGTAGTTCGACTGTTTTTTCCTTTGCTGCATCACCTAATGATACTAGGTAACAATCTAGTTGTGGAGCAGCCGGAATTGCTTGTTCTTGAGCTTTTAGTGCCATAATTACTCGCTCAATACTAAAAGCAAAACCAATTCCAGGAGTGGAAGGACCTCCGATTTCTTCTACAAGACCTGTATAACGTCCACCACCACACAATGTCGTTATTGCTCCAAACCCTTCTCCTTCAGACATAATTTCAAATGCTGTGTGATAATAATAATCAAGCCCTCGTACAAGCGTTGGATCGACTACATAAGCAATACCCAATCGGTCCAAATAATTCTTCACTTGACTAAAATATGTACTTGACTCTTCGTTTAAATAATCAAGAATAGACGGTGCATTGTTCATTAATGGATGCTCTCGGTCTTTTTTGCAATCTAATATTCGTAAAGGGTTTTTCTCTAGTCGACTTTGACAATCATCACAAAATTCATTGATGCTTGGTCTAAAGTGATCAATCAATGCTTGTCGATGAGCCTCTCTACTGTCTTTATCCCCTAAACTATTTAATACTAACTTCACATTCTTTAACCCGAGTTCTTCATATAAACCCATTACTAAAGCTAACACTTCCGCATCAATAGCAGGGTCTTGACTTCCTAATGCTTCGACTCCAAACTGAACAAATTGACGCATACGCCCTGATTGTGGCCGTTCATAACGGAACATAGGACCAGTGTAAAATAATTTAGTCGGCTGATTGGGTTGCCCGTACATTTTCTTTTCAACATATGAACGAACAACTGCAGCGGTTCCCTCTGGTCTTAATGTTAAACTACGATTCCCTCGATCTGTAAATGTGTACATTTCTTTTTGAACGATGTCTGTTGTATCGCCAACTCCACGTTGGAATAAATCGGTGTGTTCAAATATTGGTGTACGTATCTCGTGATAATTGTACCTGCGACAAACATCCTTTGCTTTTTCCTCAATGTATTGCCAAAGCTCTACTTCGCCTGGTAATATATCCTGCGTACCTCGCGGGATTTGAATGTTCATTCTCTCATCCTCCAAATATAAAAGTAAAAGGCTGTTTTCGCATACTTTGTTGTTTTTATGGGTTACGTGCCCTTCACATGTTCGTTCCACCTGAGCTCCAGCCACTCGCACCCGCAAGGAGGTGCCGAGCCTCCTCGGCTGCGCCTGTGGGGTCTCGCCCCTACCTCTACATCCCGCAGGAGTAGGGTGACTTCCACTCCATTTCACTACGAGAAAACATATTTCTTCACAGCAACAATCTTTACGAAAACAGCCAAATAAAAAAACTCTCATCGCTGATGAAAAATAATCATCAGGGACGAGAGTTTATACCCGTGGTGCCACCCTAAATTGAAGCAATATCATTGCTTCCTCTTTAAACAGTTAACGCCTGTATACGTCTTTTCCTAATAGTCAATACGTTCAGAAAAACTCCTCTGAGGTGTTCATTCATTAAGACAGATATGGAGGGCTCTCAGCCTTGACCTCTCCTCTCTTGTTTACCTGCTACCTTAACTACTATGCCTCTTCTTCGGAATAGTTGCAGTTCATTTAATTGATTATTATCATACGAATGTTCAGGCAATGTGTCAATAGTTTAATTACGATTCATTTTATCCTTTAGTAATTTTACATCACGTAAGGATAACCCAAATTCACTAGCTAATTCAAGATTTGTATGTTGATTTTCACGTTCTACAAAACTATGGTAGTCCATATTAAAAAGTGGCTGCAACCGATTATGATGCATTTGTTGACGCATACTCGAGCGCATTTTGCTTCATCCTTCCAAAGTCGTTTCTCCTATTTTGACCAAGTTAAGAGGAAAACTTACATGGAAGGGGAAATTGCACGAAAAATCCTTGAATTTTGTCAGCGCAGACATGGTTTGTGATGGCTTCGCTCATCACGTCGAGCCGCTAAAAAAGGGAAGTTCGCCCTTTTTTAGCGGCTCTCTACAATCAGTGTTACGGGGCCGTCATTTACTAGGGATACTTCCATCATCGCGCCAAATTCGCCTGTTTGTACGTCAATTCCTTTTGATCTAAGTTCATCATTGAATTGGTCATACAGCTCTTTTGCTAAATCTGGTTTTGCTGCGTTCATAAAGTTTGGTCGTCTTCCTTTTTTACAGTCCCCGTAAAGAGTAAATTGTGAAATCGATAGGATCTGTCCTTTAACATCTAGTAATGAAAGGTTCATTTTCCCATCAGCATCTTCAAATATTCGAAGGTTTATTATTTTATCGGCGACATACGTGACATCTTCACTTTTATCTTCATGTGTAATGCCTACTAGAAGCGTTAAGCCAGATTCAATTTGACCGACGGTTTCACCATTCACACTTACAGATGATTTCTTTGTTCGTTGTAACACTACTTTCATGGTCCACCTCTAATGCATCACTCTTCGTACCGAGTAAATATCGTTTAGTTGTTTTATCTTTTCAACAACCTTATGCAAGTGATCTATGTTATGAATCGAAATAGTTAAATGAATAGTCGCTACTTTTTGCCTATGATCAGAACGTCCTGAGACAGCATTAATAACTGTTCGTGATTCGGTGATCGCATGCAGCACTTCATTCAACAATCCATTTCGGTCGTATCCACTGATTTCAATATCGACATTATAGGACTTGCTTTGCTGCATGTCACCTTCCCATTCCACAGGAAGCAAACGACCTTGTGCCTCTTCATTTTTCACATTCGTACAGTCTGATCGATGAATTGAAACCCCTCGGCCTTTCGTGATGTATCCAATGATGTCATCACCCGGGACAGGTGTACAACAACGAGATAATCTTATTAAAAGATTATCAACTCCTTTTACTCGAACCCCAGAGTTCACCTTTTTCTTAGGCCGATACGTCTGGACATCAGATAAAGCAGCTACTAATGATTTATCCTCTTGTTCTTGGTCTTGCTGCTTACGTAATTTCTCCGTCATTCGGTTGACGATTTGTTTCACACTAATCCCGCCATAACCCGCTGCAGCAAACATATCTTCTTCACCTGAGAAACTAAACTTGTTAGCTACCTCTGCAATATTTTCAGCCGTTAATACTTCTTTTGGCTCAAAATCCAAAGAACGAATTTCCTTTTCAACTAGCTCGCGACCTTTTTCGACATTTTCTTCTCGACGCTCTTTTTTAAACCACTGCCTAATTTTATTTTTTGCATGAGAAGACTTGGTGATCTTTAGCCAATCTTGGCTTGGGCCATAAGAATGTTTCGATGTTAATACTTCAACAATATCACCTGTATTCAAGCGATGCTCAAGTGGAACCATCTTTCCGTTTACCTTTGCGCCAATACAACGGTTTCCAATTTCACTATGAATGCGATACGCAAAATCAAGTGGTACCGAACCAGCTGGCAATTCAATGACCTCACCTTTTGGTGTAAATACAAACACCATATCAGAAAACAAGTCCATCTTTAAAGATTCCATAAACTCTTGAGCATCATTCGTTTCTGTTTGCGATTCGATGACATCTCGGAACCAGTTTAATTTATCTTCGAATGAGTTTTTATTTTGAGTTAGATCTTTTCCTTCTTTGTAAGCCCAGTGAGCTGCTACCCCATACTCTGCAATTCGATGCATTTCTTCTGTTCGAATTTGCACCTCAAGAGGATCGCCATAAGGCCCAACTACGGTTGTGTGTAAGGACTGATACATATTGGCCTTAGGCATGGCAATATAATCTTTAAAGCGTCCAGGCATTGGTTTCCAGCATGTGTGAATAACACCTAATACAGCATAGCAATCTTTGATGTTATCAACCATAATCCGAACAGCCAGTAAGTCATAAATTTCATTAAACTGTTTATTCTGAAGCACCATTTTACGGTAAATGCTATAGATATGTTTAGGTCTACCTGATAATTCGGCTTTCACATTTACATCTCTTAAATGTTCACTAATCGTATCCATAACCCCAGAAAGGTACTTTTCTCGCTCTGCTCGTTTCTTTTTCATTAGATTCACAATTCTATAATATTGTTGTGGATCTAAATATCGAAGGGCTGTATCCTCTAACTCCCACTTAATTGTGGAGATACCAAGTCTATGTGCCAATGGAGCAAAAATTTCTAATGTCTCATTTGATGTTACACGCTGCTTTTCCGGAGGCATAAATTTAAGCGTGCGCATGTTGTGCAGACGATCTGCTAATTTAATTAAGATAACACGAATGTCTTTTGCCATCGCTATTAGCATTTTCCGATGGTTTTCTGCCTGCTGTTCTTCTTTTGATTTATACTTAAACTTCTTTAATTTCGTTACGCCATCAACTAACATCGCTACTTGTTCATTGAACGCTTTTTCTAAATCCTCAACCGTCACATCTGTATCTTCAACCACATCATGTAAAAATGCAGCAGCGACCGTATTCGGATCAAGCTCGAGTTCCACAATAATCCCGGCTACTTGGATTGGATGAAGAATATATGGTTCTCCAGATTTACGGTATTGCCCTTCGTGAGCCTGCTCTGCATATTCATAAGCCTTGCGGAGAAAAGCAACGTCACTCTCATTTAAATATTGACTTGCCTTTTCTAAAACTTGATCTATCGTCATGGAATCACCTATTTACGATTCAATATTTCTTTTTATTATGGGTAAAGTTATGAACTATGTAAAGGGAAAAGATCAAACTTTTCAAATGTAAGCTAAAGGTTATTCAAAAAGGGATAATCAGCCATTTTGAATAACCTTTATAAAAGACTCTTTTCACAAAAATTGTTGCTCTTGATAATCGGTTAGAACGAAGTGGAATGGAGCGGAAGGCACTTGACTCCTGCGGGAATAGAGGAAAAGGCAAGACCCCGCAGACGGAACGTCGAGGAGGCTTGGCAACACCCCGCGGAAAGCAAGTGACTGCAGCGCAATGTAACGGACCCGCAAAGGAGAAAATAATAAAAAACAACAAAATTTAGAAAAAAGCCTTATAATAAGAGGGCAACTCAAATAAACAGAGATTCTAAAAAGTAAAATTGGCATCCTTATTCAATCATTTCTCTTTCTTCATCAAGTAAGTTTGAGCCGCCCAAGTCTTGTTTAATTATACGTCATTAATGAAAATAACTCATAGTTCTCTAAACGATCTCTTCCTTCTAAATAACCAAGCTCAATCATAAAGGCAATTCCAACAACTACTCCACCTAGCTGTTCCACCATCTCAATCGTTGCTTCAATCGTACCTCCTGTTGCTAACAAGTCATCCGTAATAAGTACGCGCTGACCTTTTTTAATCGCATCTTTATGAATCGTTAAGCTGTCTTTTCCATATTCTAAACCGTAGTCAACAGAAATGACTTCGCGTGGAAGCTTTCCTGCTTTTCTAACTGGGACAAAGCCAACTTCTAATGCGTAAGCAATCGGACAACCCACTACAAACCCTCTAGCTTCAGGCCCAACTACTACGTCGACATTCTTATCACGTGCAAAATCAGTCATTTCGTTAATCGCAGCTTTATATGCAGCCCCGTCCTGCATTAACGTCGTAATATCTTTAAAACGAATGCCCTTTTTCGGATAGTCCTCAACAATTTGAATATACTTTTTAAAATCCATTTTCTACACCGTCTCCTTGACTTTTGTTTCCTCTATTGTTTGTTCTAGCACTTGAGCGAACCACCGCTTTAAATCAACGTAGGAAGAGTAGACAAAATCATTTTCGATTTTCGCATGCTCTAGTTTCTTTCGATACGTTGAAGATTCTTCTAATCCTTTCTTCTGAGGATTATCAGTAACACTTAGTATTCCATCGTCTATTGTAACAAAACCAAGCTCACTAAATACCTGTGACATAAAGGTTATCGTTTCTTTTGACCACCCTTTATATTTTGCTAATTCTTCGCTGTGCTTTTTAATATTAAATGATTTTCTCTTTAAAAGAAATGCATAGTACCATTTAAATTGGTCCCGATTCGGGTTGGTCGTAAAGAAAGAATCATCTTCATGATAAAAGACCGTATAAATACGACTAGGTTGTCCATGATTAAGGAACAAGGTTTTCAATTGTTCACGTTCATTTGGAATATCAAGTAACACCACATAGCGATTGGATAAATCACCAACGTCTTCTTGATCATCTAATGAAATAATCGTTTCATTCTCAAGACCTAGTATTCTCTGTGTTTCCTTTTTAAATGTAATGAGTACGCGATTTTCAATAGGAATTGTTAGAAGCCTATCAGCCAACCTTGTTTTTTGGATACTTCTCCAATCAAATAACTGCCATTCTGATACACCCATATCGTCAATCATTAATTGTGGCTTAACGTGCCCATTCCACTCATTAACCGATAGGGTACCAACTGCTGACACTTTCGCATGTGATGTGATTTCATCACATAAATAACCTAGGTGAAAACCAATCCCATCTAATGTTGCCCCATTCCCAGAGAATCCAACTTTTAAATGGTTTGAATCGCTTCCAATTTTTCTCATTTGATCTAATTGAACGTCTTGTAGTAGCACTTTCGGTGTTGGATTAGAAACACCGAATGGAGCAAGTTGATCTAATTGCTTAATGACAGATACGGAGATTTCATCTACCGTAGCGACTAAATCAATTGATGTTACTGGTTTAAAGTCTTCTTCCGTCAATACTACTTTTGCTTGTTCGTTAAGCCTAGTACGTAATAAATCCAAATCCTCCACGTTCATTGTCAAACCTGCAGCCATTGGATGCCCACCAAAATGAGGCAAAATATCCCTGCTTTTAGAAAGCTCTGCAAACATATCAAAGCCTTCGATGCTTCTGGCAGACCCTTTTGCAACTCCCTTTTCCCGATCGATACTTAATACAATCGTTGGTCTATAATAACGCTCAACAAGTCGGGAAGCAACAATTCCGATGACTCCTGCATTCCATCCTTCACCACCAATGACCAATACGTCATTTTTGTCAGGAGGATATTGCTCTTCAACGACAGTAACAGCCGCTTCTGTGATCTCTTTAACAACTGTTTGACGCTCTTTATTTAAGTAATCAATTTCCGTCGCTAAATGTTCAGCTTCCTCTTGTGTTTCAGCTAATAACAAGTGAACCGCTGGATCAGCTGAATCAAGTCGCCCTACGGCATTAATTCGAGGTCCAATTCCAAATCCAACATGGTCTGCTTGAACGACTTGTGAATCTATACCACATTTTTTCTTTAGCGCAATTAAACCTGGTTTGTTCGTTGACTGAAGAACATGAAGGCCCTCCATTACTAATAGACGGTTCTCATCAACAAGAGGAACCAAATCGGCAACTGTACCTATCACAGCTATATCCAGCCACTCACTTGGAACCCTTCCTAATAATGCATGAGCAACTTTTAAAGCAACTCCTACACCCGCCAACCCTTTAAATGGGTATGGACATCCCGGTTTTTTAGGATTAATAATCGCATACGCATCAGGTAAAACGGGTGGTGCTTCATGGTGATCGGTCACAATGAAATCAAGGTTAATCTCTTTTGCCACGTTTGCAACATGTACTGCAGCAATCCCCGTATCTACCGTTACGATTAGTCCGTATCCATCTTCTTTTGCTTGCCTGATCGCCGGTTCATTAGGTCCATATCCCTCGGTGAATCGATTCGGTATATAAAAGTCTACTTGCGCTCCTATAGATTGTAAGGCTTTGTACATCAAGGCCGTACTGCTTACTCCATCGGCATCGTAGTCACCAAAAATAAGAATTCGCTCATTTGCCTCAACTGCTGCGCGAATTCTTGTTACGGCACGGTCCATATCATCTAACAAAAACGGATCATGATAGGCCATCTCTTCTTTATTTAAAAAACGTCTAGCAGCCTCTACTGTTTCAAATCCTCGATTCAAAAGTAAACTCGCCACTAGTGGAGCTATGTTTAATTCATTGACTAATTGATCTACTTGACTGGATGCTTGTTCTTTTATTTTCCATCTAGCTTTCGGTTTTAACATATAAACACCCCTTGAATGTCTCATTATACAGGAGCATTCAAGGGGTTACAACGTTCAATCACTCTTTTCCTTAGACTGGTATATTTCCTTTTGACGATTCTGATTGCCGCTTTGGTCAGAAGGGTTTCTTTTCCCTTTTTTAACTAGTTCTGCATCTGAATTACTACTTTCTTGGTTATGTTTCAACCGTTTAATTTCAGCTTGTAATTGATAGATCCTTACCATTCCAACTGCACCAACAATGATAGCACCCATTAAAACAGACCCTAAAATAACTAAGATAAGTGGCCACTCAGCTGTTCCAAACATATAGTTGACTCGTACTGAATCAACATTGATAACAGCAAAGATAGCAATAATAACAGCTGCTATTATTCCGAGTATTAGACTCCACTGTCCCCTCATTCATCCAACTCCTCTCCCTCTTTTTTTCTTTCTCTGTAAGGGTTAATATGGACAAGAACATCATGAACGTTCTTCTCTTCTAAGAGGCGCTCTTTTACTCGCTTTCCAATCGTATGCCCTTCTTCAACTGAAATAGATGGGTTAACAGCCACCTTAATATCGATGATAACGTAATGTCCATGTTCCCGAGCTAAAAATTCATCAATATTTAAAACACCTTCCACACTTGCTGCAGCCTTTCTCATGTCAACCGTATCTTCTTCATGCAAGACATGATCAAGCGCATTATGAATTGACTGTTTCCCAAGTGTCCAAGCCATTTTCCCAATTAAAACAGCTACAAATGCACTCGCTACGGAATCCCCGTACACTAGCCAAGGTATATTTAAATGCCCGCCAAGAATGGCTGCACCTATCCCGATTAATGCCGCAAACGAAGAGAACACATCCGAACGATGATGCCACGCATCGGTCATTAACGCCTCACTTTTATACTTCTTACCCAATTGGTACTTATACCGAAACATAAGTTCTTTCACAACAATGGAAAAAATAACAGCATATATCGCTATGACCCCCGGAACTTCAACGGGTTCAAAAAACGATTGAAATGCACCAAGTGCTATTTCAAAGCCCACAATAAAAAGCAATACTGCTACAATGATAGCTGCAACCGACTCCGCTTTACCATGTCCATACGGATGATCACGATCTGGTGGCAATTTTGCAGCACGAACGCCTATTAAAACAACGACTGAACCGACAACATCCGAAGCTGAGTGAACTGCGTCTGCGACTAATGCACGACTATTTGCCATAATACCAACGACTGCCTTAATAATCGCTAAGACAATATTGCCAATTATTCCAACCCACGCTGCAAACCTAACTTTTCGATAACGTATATCTGCTTCGGACACATCAACACCCACTTTATCTTGTTCATATTTCAAACAGTATGTTCGAAAAACCTGTACTTATTTTACCATCAATAGGTAGCATCATTCACCTTTAAGAGAATTGACAATCATTTTGCGAAAAAATGGTGTCTTAAAGGCCAGAAAGAGGGCACTGAAAAAGAATGGTCTTTCCTTTTCAGTGCCCTTAAAGCAATCTATGATTTATACTGTTGGCTCTCCCTCAGGCTGTTGCTTGTGAGAATCGAACTTTTTCTTTTTTAATTGCTTCGCCTTCCAAATCAGCCATAACTGTGAGGCAAGGAACATCGAAGAGTATGTTCCGGCTACAAGTCCTATAAGCAAAGCAAAAGCAAAGGAGCGGATAGCCTCCCCACCAAAAATAAAAATCGCCGTAGCTGCAAATACGACAGTTAATACCGTATTAATCGAACGTGCTAATGTCTGAACTAAACTTTTGTTCACAATTGAAGCTAAATCCTCAAAGTCTTTCACTCGCTTAGCAAGCTTCGTGTTCTCTCTAATACGGTCAAACGTTACAATCGTATCATTAATTGAATAACCAACGATCGTTAATACAGCTGCAATAAACGGAACATTTACTTCAATTTGTAACAAACTAAACACCGCAATAATAAAAAATGCATCATGTAGTAATGCCACAATTGCTGCAATTCCATATAGCAATTCAAATCGAATGGTTACATAAATAATAATCCCAACTGAGGCAATCAAAACAGATATTAATGCATTACGCGCAAGTTCTGCACCAATGATTGGATCAACAGTACTAACACTCGGCTCATGTCCGTAAGCATTGGCAAAATACGCTTGAATTTCATTTATTTCTTCAGGAGACAAAACACCGATAAACCCAACACTTGCCATTTCATTTTGATCCCCGCCAAGCTGAACATCATCTGGTATAAACCCAATTTGTGCAAACTCCTCCATGACCTCTTCTTGCGTTATCGGCTCTGTCGATAACAAGTCAACTCGTGAGCCACTTTCAAAATCAATTCCTAAATTCAGCCCTAGTGTAAGCAGCAAAACAATACCAAGTAACGTAAATAATCCTGAAAAGGCGAAAAACTTTTTTCGATGCTTAACGAAGTCTATCTCACGATTTTGGAAATTAAAGCTCACTAATTTCACCTTCCTTCACACCGAACAAACGAGGTTTCTTATTAAGCGCTCGACTGTTTACCCATAAACCAAGAAGAAGTCTTGACCCATACACAGCCGTAATAAAGCTCGTTAAAATACTGACAATCAACATAACAGCGAAACCTTGTACAGAGCTTGTCCCATATGAGAATAGTACAGCAGCTGCTAAGATTGTTGTAATGTTGGCATCTAGAATCGTTGAAAGCGATCTTCGACTTCCTGCCCTAAAGGCCGACATGATCGATTTACCAGACCTGATCTCTTCTTTAATTCGTTCATAGGTAATGATATTTGCATCTACTGCCATCCCTACCCCGAGAATTAATGCAGCGATCCCAGGCAATGTTAAAACTGCATTCATCCAATTAAACACAAGCAACACAAGGTAAATATAGGTGCTGAGTGTGACAACAGCGATGATTCCCATGAACCTGTAATAAAACAACATATAGGCGAAGATAAGCGCGACTCCAATAAACCCAGCATACACCGTTTTTTGCATCGCTTGCTCCCCTAACGATGCACCTACAGAGTTAGAGTACATTTCTTCAAGCTGGACTGGAAGGGCTCCTGCATTTAATACTTCTGCCAAAAATTGTGTTTCTTCAAGTGTAAAACTTCCACTGATAGTCGCTGTATTCGAATATATAATTTCTCGAACTGTAGCTGCAGAAAGATACTTCGGATCCTCTTTTAAAGCTTCTTCGGCGTAAGAATCTATACCCTCTTCAAAATCAAGCCACATTACGAGTAAATTTTCCGCTGGTGGCCTTGATAGCATCTCCCTAGAGATTTGCTCCATTTGACGAGCATCATCTAAAGTCAAAGTCACAATTGGATCATTAGTATCAGGATGAAATGAAGAGCTGGCCCCATTCTGGCGCAAATCGGCTCCATCTACTAATACCTCATCATGTACATCACGTATCGTTAAACTTGCTTCCGTTGCGAGTAATTCTCTTGCTGTAGCTTGGTCGGCTACTCCTGCAAGTTGAACTCGAATACGATCGTCTCCTTCTATTCGAATATTCGGTTCAGAAACCCCTAGTACATTAACTCGTTGATTTAAAGCACTGACCGTTGCACGCAATGCTTCATTATCAATAACGTCACCCTCGTGAGCCGGTTTTACTTCATAAAGTATTTCAAACCCACCTTGGAGGTCAAGACCTAGCTTAATTTCCTTCGCTATCCCCATCACAGTCGTACTAATCAAACCTGCGAGAATTGCGACAATAAGGAAAAAAGCGAAAATCCTTCCTTTTTTCACCATACTGCTTTTCTGCCTCCTTCATGAAACAGACTACTTGTCCATCTCAACCTTTCATAGACACAATAGTCCCATTATAGCTTTTATAGAAAATCTCTGTCAATTTATGCTATGTATACTACAAATAACTGAAAACACACCTCGTTAAAATGCGATCTCAAAAGCCCATCAATAGAGATGATAAAACAGCTCCGTTCGACACTTGCCACGAGTGTGTAACCTACTCCTCTCAAGGCTTATATATGTACAGACTCCGCACATGCTTCGGGTTTATCCCAAATGGTCCAAATGAGACCTATTGGGATAAACCATTATCTATGACTCGCGCTTGAACCTTTACCAATTTAAATACTTTCCCCTTCGGCAGCTTCCATTTCTCTAAACCAATCGGTAGGATCTTTGTATGCATTGACCGTTAGCCACGTCATATACGTTTGTGGCTTTAGTGTAAGTAGTTCACTAACAAAACTATTAATGTGAATAAATTCTTTCTTCTTTCTTAACTGATAGAGGACACATTCCCATACATCGTCTTTCGTAGCTCGATCATAGCCAAGAAAATGAAATTCATCGACCTTACTTACTAAAGCTGGCTCAACATCACTACGCCATACTTCAAATTGTTGTTTCTCCATTAATTCTCTCCCCCTTTAAAAGACTGAATACATAATACTTGCTATTCCAAATCCAGCGATAACGACTCCTGTAGCTATAGCAAAAAAAGCAAACCGGAATGGAATGAAAAATAGGATGGCTGCAAGACTAGCTGAATACGCACCTGTAGTAGGTAATGGTACAGCCGTAAACAAAATGAGACCAATAGCCCCAAACTTCTCTACTTTGTCGCTTTTTTTCATTGTTCTGTTGTAAAGCCAATCATAAAACTTCTTATACGCTTTGAATCTAAGAAACCACTTACTTACCGGCTGAAATAATAGCAAGATTGGTATGATCGGTAACAAGTTTCCACCAATTCCATAGAATAAAGCCTCCCAATACGATAAACCAAGCTGGTGTGCTACGGGTATTCCCCCTCGCAGCTCTAAAATAGGCAATGCAGAAATTAACACAACAATTAATTCAGGGGGTAAAAAACCAAAATGATCAAAAACAAACTGTTCAATTGCCTCTTTCACTATATCCGTCCTCTCTAACGTTGTATTAATAAAATAACTACTTGTCATGCTTGCCCCACTACTAAGCATATAAATAATAACGCGAAATATCCATCATTTTTTTATGAAGGTAGGGACTATTCATGACGAAGCAAACATTTCTTAAAGGAGCATTGATTTTAATCATCGCCGGTCTTATTACAAGATTCCTAGGCTTTGTGAATAAAATTGTCGTTGCAAGAATTATGGGGGCTGAGGGAGTAGGCCTTTATCAGATGGCAGTCCCTACATTGCTGTTAGTCATCACTTTAACTCAATTAGGACTGCCCGTTGCCATTTCAAAACTAGTTGCAGAAGCCGAGGCTAAACAAGATAGGCAAAGAATAAGAAAGATCTTGGTAGTCTCCCTGACCATTACATCAATACTTAGCATTATTTTTACCATTGCAATGATTGCTTTTGCCCCATTTGTAGCAAACACCTTACTAACTGATGCAAGAGCCTATTATCCTTTAATTGCCATTGCACCAATCGTCCCTATTGTAGCACTTTCTTCAGTCATGCGTGGCTACTTTCAAGGTCGTCAAAATATGAAACCTACTGCCTATTCTCAAGTCATTGAACAAGTAGTTAGAATTACGCTAGTTGCCGTAATGACAAGTGCATTCTTACCAATGGGTGTAGAATATGCAGCAGCTGGTGCCATGGCCTCCGTTGTAATTGGGGAACTCGCTTCCTTAATTTACATGATTTTTATGTTCAAGAGGAACAAGCGATTTCATGTTCGACGGAACTTCTTCACTTATGCAAAAGAGGGGAAACAAACATTTAGAGATTTAATGGCTATTTCATTGCCGGCAACTGGAAGTCGCCTAATTGGTTCCATTTCTTTATTTTTTGAACCTATTATTGTCGCCCAAAGCTTGGCATTGGCTGGAGTCGCTACAGTAATGGCCACAAGGCAGTACGGGGAACTCGCTGGATTTGTCATTCCAGTACTCATGCTGCCAACATTTATTACGTATTCCCTCTCTGTTTCTTTAGTACCAGCTATAAGTGAAGCAGCAGCGAAAAAGCATTACAAAACAATTCATCACAGGTTAAACCAAGCATTACGCCTTGCACTCTTATCAGGAGGCATTTCTGCTGTTGTTTTATACGTTTATGCCGAACCAATTATGAGCTTAATGTATGGGGCCCCAACAGTCGCTACGTATTTAAAATTAATGGCTCCTTTTAGTATCTTTTTATATTTCCAAGGACCTCTTCAAGCTACTTTACAGGCATTAGACCTAGCTAAAGCTGCGATGATGAATAGTTTGTTTGGAGCCGTCATTAAAATGGCTGCTATCTTTGTTCTTGCATCAAGGCCGGAATTAGGAATCATGGGTGCGGCCCTTGCTGTTGTCATCGGATTCGTTTTAGTCACTTTGTTACACTTTGCATCAGTAGCCAAAACAATAAGTTTTACAATTGAAACTAAAATGGTTGTTAAATCGATTATTCTTATTGTTGCTTCTACGTGTATAGGATTTCTTTTTTCTAAGTATGCATTTACTTCTTTATCTCAGCTTTGGCAGACATTGCTCGCAATAAGCCTTACTAGTGTAATCTACTGCATGTTCATGGTTCTTCTTGGGTTAATTAAAGAGGAGGAAGCTTTACGAGTTCCCATCATAGGTAAAAAGCTAGCCTCAATCATTCAAAGAACACAATAAGGGGGGCTCAAAAGGTCTGTATTTTGACCTTTTGAGCCCCCCCTGAAGCAATGAGCTAAGCCGTTGTAATCTTTTCAAGCCTGCATGTTCATAGATGCAAACTTGCTTTGCGCCTATGAACATACAGGCGCGCACCGAGCTTGCCATTGCAAATTTTTAAAAAGGCCCGTTTTTTGACCTTTTTGAAGCTAAAAAACCAAGCTAAATCCTTTTCTATAGGACCATTGCTTGGTTATTTTTCATCTTTTACATCAACAAAAAATGTGTCACGATCTTTTAACGCGCAATAGGATATTTTTTTAATATCACGATACCCTAGCTTCCTCATTTGCTGCCGTAACCATAATTGCGTCTGATTAATTTGTTCTAAATGTTCATTCTGTATCTTCCCATCTAAAATAAGCGGCAATGGCAGCCTTGGAGCATATCCATCAGCTGGGTCTTCCTGCTTTTCAATCACAGACAGCTTCCCTGATGGTTCTAAAATAGCAAATTCAACATCAGATAATTTACTAATTTTATTTTGCCTTAGTTGTACTAAAAGGTCATCAAAGTTATACCTTTGCTTTCTCATTTCCCCTTCATCTATTTTTCCTTCATTAATTAGAACAGAAGGCTTACCATCAATTAATTTACGTAAATCATTGTTTTTCAGCGAAACAAGGGCCAAGATAATTTGAATCGTGGAAAGAATAACAATGGGGATAATGGAATACATCATTGGTACTTCTATATTTTCTATCGATACAACAGCTAACTCTGCTATCATTATTGATACAACAAAATCCAAAACAGATAACTGTCCAATCTCACGTTTCCCCATAAACCGAAGCACAAAGAGAATAATGAAGTAGATGAATATTGTACGCAGCATGATTGTCATATAATCCATCAGATATCCTCCCTTGCGTTCTAACATATCTAAAGCTTAGTATGACCAAGGGAGGAAAGACACATGATTTGTAGCTTTTGGTATTTCTACATGAAGTTAACGAGGTATCTGAAGTAGAGATAAACGGTTGAAATAATAAACGAGATTATGGCTATTGGTAATCCCACTTTTAAGAATTCTAAATAACTGAACGGATGTTTCGCTTTTGCCGCCATACCAGCAACGATCACGTTGGCTGTGGCGCCGATAATCGTTGCGTTCCCGCCTAAACATGCACCTAAAGCAAGGGCCCACCATAAAGGATCTAAATTGTTCATACCATATTCTTGAAACTCAAGAATGACAGGAATCATCGCAGCAACAAAAGGGATATTATCAACAAATCCAGATAAAATCCCTGAGCCCCAGAGGATAAATAGAGCGGTCTTAGGCAGGTCACCTTCCGTATAGTAAATAATTGATTTTGCAATTTCATCAATAATTCCTACTTCCTTTAAACCACCAACAAGCATAAACAATCCTATAAAGAAAAAGAGCGTTACCCACTCCACTGAACGAAAGACTTCTTCCATATCTTGCTCTTCATGCGTAATTAACATTAACAAAAGGGCTCCAACCATTGCAATGCTTGTTAACTCAACATGAATAAAAGGCTGAAAAATAAAGGCTATTGTAGTTAATGTTAATACGGAGACCGATTTCATAAGAAGCTTCCGATCCTTAATGTATGTAGTTGGGTTAATCGCGTATAATTTCGCTTGATCCTCTTTTGTAACAACTAATTGCTTACGATATAGTAAAACTAGACCTCCCATAACGATTATAAAAATAATGAGAACGACTGGGCTTAAATGAATTAGAAAGTCATTAAATGTTAAATGATCAACTGCCTGCCCAATCATCAGGTTTGGAGGATCTCCAATTAATGTTGCCGTCCCTCCAATGTTTGATGCCATAACCAATGACAATAGAAAGGGGACTGCGGGAAGCTTTAATAATGAAGTTAATGTAAATATTATTGGAACAATTAATAAAACGGTTGTCACATTATTTAAAAAAGCCGACCCAAATGCAGTTAAAGATGAGATTACAATAAGCAGTGGAACCGGCCGACCATCTACCCACTTAGCTAAAGACACTGCTACATACTCAAAAAAGCCACTCTGACTTGTTATGGATACTAAGATCATCATTGCCAACAGAAGCGTAATCGTATGCCAATCTATATGGTGCAAAAATGCAGCATTTATTTCATACACACCAAATACAAGCATGAGTACACCACCGAAGCAGGCAATGACAGCTCGATTTAGTTTTTCTGTGATAATGAAGAAGTAACTGCAAAGAAAAATAATTAAAGCTAAGGTTACCCCCATGATTGTACTCCTCTCCCTCGCATTTCTACCATCCTATGACAAGCCCACAAAAAACATGTCCTTTTTCTAAGACAAGCAAATTTTGCGTCTATTCTATACAAGCCTGAATAAGCTGTATTAAACAGTAGTTGTATTTCATCATTGAAAGGAGAGTTTCCATTGACGTATCGAGGTTTTTTTCCAGCAATTTTGTTCGGGCTGTCAACTATTTTGGTCATTGCTTTATCATTTAGTTTGGTTGTCTCAATTGTGTTATCTTTTACATCTCTTACTGAACATTCAGTTCAGTGGTTAATCACAGGGGTTGCATTTGTTACTATGTTTTTAGGAGGGACAATCTCAGGGGCGAAAGCAAAAGAAAAAGGCTGGATTGCGGGCGCATGTACAGCTCTTTTATTTTCCTTGTTAACTTTCTTCATTCAATATTTAGGCTACAATAACACCTTTACAAGTGAACAGTACATGTACCATGCTGGTTATATATTAGCAGCAGCTATCGGAGGAATTATAGGTGTCAATTTAAGCAGTCACAAATAACCAAACTATTTTAAAAAAAGAAAGCGCAGCGATCTAATCGCTGCGCTTTCTTATGTACTATATCAATCTGGGTTAACGACTTCACGAATAGCTGCACGGTCGAACGTAAGCTTACGATTATCATTAACAAGAATAACGATCGTGTCTTCATCAACAGCATCAATTGTTCCATGAAGGCCTCCGATTGTGATAATTTTATCACCACGTTGAAGTGCACTATGCATTTCACGAATAGCCTTTTGCTTCTTTTGCTGAGGACGAATTAGTAAGAAGTAAAAAATCGCAAACATTAAAATTAGTGGAAGTAAAGTTCCAAATAGTTCCATCTGTTTTCCCCCCTTTCATTAATAAACGCCTTACTTACCAGAACGAGTAAAGCAAACCAAATAGCGGGTGGCTATACTCTGCTTCGAGACGCACGGAAAGAAAAGATCATCCTATAGAATGAATCCCTAGAAATTCTTTGCATTTGGCTTATTAAAACCATATTGTTCAAAGAATTCTTCTCTAAAATCAAGTAAACGATCTTCTCTAATGGCCTGTCTAACCTGCTCCATTAAGTTTAACAGGAAATATAGATTATGGTAAGAGGTCAATCTAAATCCAAATGTTTCTTCACACTTGATTAAATGTCTTATATAGGCTCTTGTGTAATTCTTGCAGACATGACAGTCACAATTCTCATCTAAAGGTCTAAAATCACGGGCATATTTAGCATTACGAACAACCAACCTACCTGTACTTGTCATAAGTGTTCCATTACGGGCAATTCTCGTTGGCAATACACAGTCAAACATATCAATGCCGCGAATCGCTCCATCGATTAATGAATCAGCTGATCCTACTCCCATTAAATAACGAGGTTTGTTTTCAGGTAAATTGGGAGTTGTAAACTCTAGTACTCGATTCATCACATCCTTAGGCTCACCAACAGATAATCCCCCAATTGCATACCCAGGAAAGTCTAGAGAAATGAGATCTTCTGCACTTTGCCTGCGTAAATCTTCATATTCTCCTCCTTGTACAATCCCAAACAAGCCTTGATCATTTGGACGTTTATGTGCTGTTAAACATCTTTCCGCCCAACGGCTTGTCCGCTCTACTGATTTTTTCATGTAATCAAATTCAGCTGGATATGGAGGACACTCATCAAATGCCATCATTATATCTGATCCAAGGGCATTTTGTATTTCCATAGCTCCTTCAGGACTTAAAAATAACTTGTCTCCATTTAAATGATTACGGAAATGGACACCTTCTTCTTCTATCTTACGCAGATCACTTAAGCTAAAGACCTGAAATCCACCAGAATCAGTTAAAATTGGACGATCCCAATTCATAAATTTATGGAGACCACCTGCTTCTTTAATTATATCATGACCAGGTCTTAACCATAAGTGATAAGTATTGCTCAAAATAATTTGTGCGTTCATATCGTATAAGTCTTCAGGACTCATCGTCTTTACTGTTGCCAATGTTCCAACCGGCATAAATATTGGTGTTTCAAAAGTACCATGTGGTGTATGAACCCGACCTAGACGAGCCCCAGATTGCTTACACGTTTTTATATGTTCATACGTAATTGCAGCCATCCATCTTCCTCCTTTTACTATCTAATCAACATTGCATCCCCAAAGCTAAAAAAGCGATATTTTTCTTTCACTGCATGCTTATATGCATTTAGAACATAGTCCTTGCTCGCAAACGCACTTACTAGCATTACCAAGGTCGACTTTGGTAAATGAAAATTTGTTAACAATCCATCAAAACCACGTACTTCATAGCCCGGGTAAATGAAGATCGATGTCCACCCTGATGCTTCTTGAAACTGTCCATGATCCTTCATAATCGTCTCAAGTGTTCTAGCTGACGTTGTACCAACAGCAAAAATCCGTCCACCATTTTCTCTAACTGTTTGAAGTAATCTAGCTGTACCAGCGCTCATCTGATAAAATTCTGCATGCATTTCATGTTCTTCAATATTTTCAACACTAACTGGCCTAAATGTTCCTAGACCTACATGCAATGTGATATATGCAATGTGAACGCCCTTTTTCTCGATAGATGTTAATAATTCTTTTGTAAAATGCAATCCTGCAGTTGGAGCTGCTGCGGATCCTCGATTCTTTGCAAAAACAGTCTGATACCGTTCTTGATCGGGCAATGTTTCTTTGATATACGGAGGTAGAGGCATTTCACCTAATTCATCCAACACTTCATGAAAAATACCTTTGTAGTTCATTTTCATTATCCGTCCACCGTGCTCAGCTTCACCCGTGCAAGTTGCAGTTAATTGGCCGTCACCAAATACAACTTCTGTTCCTGCTTTCACACGCTTAGCAGGCTTCACAAGTGTCTCCCACTGGTCATCTTCTAACTGTTTTAATAACAGGATCTCAATACTTGCTCCTGTATCTTTTTTAAGACCATAAAGCCTTGCAGGCAAAACACGGGTATCATTTAATACTAGACAATCGCCCTCATTTAATTCATCAATAATTGATATAAAATTTCGATCTTTTGTTTCGCCTGTCTTACGATCTAGGACAAGCAAACGAGACGCCGTCCTATCGAGAAGCGGCGTCTGAGCAATTAATTCATCTGGCAATTCAAAATCAAATTCTTCTACATTCATGTTAACATTCACCTTTTTTTAAAATATCCGTTCATTTTTATACATCTTTGTTATCATACCCAAACTCTTAAGTCGATGCAACTTTAACGAAAACGACCAATAATAAAGAAAAGCAGTGATAGAACAACACTTATTACAATACTCGTCATTATAGGAAAGTAGAAGGTTGAGTTTTCACGTTTAATTAAAATATCTCCTGGTAGCTTACCTATTGGAATAAATCGACCGATTAACATCCATACCCCACCAATTACAATACATAAAATACCGATCGTAATTAATACTTTCGGAAATGTATTCATTGTTTTGGAACCTCCAAATTAAAGTGTTCATAACAAGCTGGACTTACAATCCTTCCACGAGGTGTCCGCTGGATAAAGCCAATCTGCAACAAATAAGGCTCATACACATCTTCAATTGTGTCAGGCTCTTCCCCGATGGTTGCCGATATCGTTTCGAGTCCAACTGGACCTCCACGGAATTTTTCAATCATTCCATATAATAATTTATGGTCAATATGATCAAGTCCTAATCGGTCAACTTGCAATTGTTCAAGGGAATCTTGAGCAAGTTCAAGAGTGATCGTTCCGTCCCCTTTCACTTGTGCAAAATCACGAACACGGCGCAGAAGTCTGTTGGCAATCCGAGGTGTCCCTCTTGAGCGTCGAGCAATTTCAACAGCTGCTTCTTCATCTATATCTGTATCAAAAATCTCGGCTGTACGACGAACAATGATGGAAAGTTCTTGCTCTGTATAATATTCAAGACGCGCAAGTACACCAAACCGATCACGCAGAGGAGCTGAGAGCATTCCTGCGCGTGTAGTCGCACCAACAAGAGTAAATGGGGGCAAGTCTAAACGCACGGAGCGTGCAGTTGGCCCTTTCCCAATGACAATATCTAAACAAAAGTCTTCCATTGCAGGGTAGAGAACTTCTTCGACCATACGGTTTAGTCTGTGTATCTCGTCAATAAATAAAACATCCCCTGGCTCAAGAGCAGTTAAAATTGCCGCTAAATCACCAGGCCTTTCAATAGCAGGTCCTGAAGTTGTTCTCATTTGAACACCCATCTCCGTTGCTATTATTCCAGATAACGTTGTTTTCCCTAGTCCAGGCGGGCCGTATAAAAGAACATGATCCAGGCACTCTTCTCGCATTTTGGCTGCTTCCATAAACACCTGAAGATTCTTTTTAACCTTTTCCTGTCCAATATATTGCTGGAGTTTATGTGGTCGAATTTGCTGATCAAGTGAATCTTCCATACCTTGTTCTTCCGCCGATACCATTCGTTCATCCATTCCCATCATCCCCGTTTATTACCCATTTAATAATAACTGAAGTGCTTTTTTAATATACGCATCGGTAGTCAAATCTTCTTTTTCCAAGTGCGGGCGCACCTTTTTCAGTTCTCTCTCTACGTACCCAAGAGCTCGCAAGGCTTCTAAAGCTTCTTCCAATAACGGATTTTCCGTTTTTAAACTTTTAGGTGTAGCAGTCATTCCGCTTTGTTTAAATAAATTCGGAGCAAAATCATCAAGCTTTCCTTTTAGATCTAGTATAATTTGTCTTGCGGTCTTCTTCCCAACACCAGGAAATTTAACGAGGAAAGATTCATCCTCTTCCTCAATCGCATGAACAACATGCCCTGGTTCTCCCGTTGCCAAAATAGCTAATGCACCTTTTGGACCAATTCCTGAAACATTTAGAAGTTTCTCGAACAACGCTCGTTCTTCCTTTGTCTCAAAGCCGTATAAACGAATTACATCTTCCCTTACATATTGGTATGTAAACACTTGAACGGTATGCTCCATTTTACTTTGAAATCGATAAGGGTTCGGACAATATATTTGATAACCTAACCCATGATGATCCACAACAATATATTGAGTTTCAATATCCACTAACTTTCCAACTACATATTCAATCAATTTATATCCCTCTCCATACGAACATTTATTTCTATTTTAGCATAGAGTTCCACCAAAAAGATCGCTTTTCACCTTTTTGGTGGAACTCTATGCGCTGCGCGGAGCCGCCGTTTTGTTTTAAGCCTTTTGAGCGATCTTCGCAGGAAGGCGCACGGCGTGTGGAGCCAGCGCCTCATGTTCGCTCATTCTTCAAAAGAACTCTATCCCCCTTTTACCTTTTTAGGTTAACTCGTAGCGTTACGCGGAGCCGAATGCAAATTTGTTCTCCGTCCAATAATCTGTACCTTTTCCCTGTTATAACCACGTCAAAAACAAAAGGTGATTTCTATAACGAAACCACCCAATTAACTTACATTTGTGCTGATTTATATTGTCCAAAAACTTGCAGCACTTCCTCATAATGTTTAAGGTCCTGAACAGGTATACCTTTTCTCAGTTCGGAATGTTGTCGACTCTTTAGTTTAGCTGTATCCAATTGGAAGAAGGATTGAATAACTCTTTCTTCATTTGGCTGCCCTTCATAAATGGAAAGAATGCCATCTTCTGTTATTCCAAAATATCCATTTACCTTCAAGAGCGGTGAAATATCATTAACTTCCTTCCTAAAAATCATCTCATTTTCACTTTGGTCAACCAAGTTCCAGTCTTCATAATAAGCCCAAAAATCTTCCATCGACCAAATTGTTTCTTGAATTCGTTCTTCACTCTTCTCACCATCAAGGTAAACACGTTCTAATATCACGTTGATTGTTTGAGGTCCCATTACTTCGTAAGCTTCCGATTCTGCTTGTTTCTGGCTATTTGATTTCTTTTGGCTGCCTTCTATTACTGTCGTATTCCACAACATAAAACCCATAACAATTAATGTCAAACTTAAAAGCAAAGAAAAGATATGTTTTCGCTGAGTTCGTTGTAATTTCATCAGCTCTCACCACCATAATAAAAATAAAAACTTCCATCTAGGCTAATGTTGCCCATAAATGGAAGTCATCATTCGTAATTAAATCATTTCATTTCCACTTTAAATTCATAATTATTATGAAAAGTAATAAGACAGTGGAGAAGAACTCCACTGTCTGTAACAAATTAACGAGAACGTTCAAATGGTCGTTGTGCCGCTCTTCCTAAATCTCCAAGCATATCTGTAAATGTAGCTGTAACTTCATCAAATGCAGTCCCTGTACGTAACCTATCGTCCATATTACGTATGCGACCTACTGCATCAGAATCAGTTACTACTCGTACATCTTTATCTTTCGCTAAACCATTAACCGTTTTTTCAACTTCTTTTTTCACATCATCCATATCTCCATTTGTTGTAATTCCTACAACAACATCATTATCATGAACGATCACACGTGCATCTTCTACACCATCAACACGCTCAACTCGCTCAGTAAGACGTTGAACAGTTTTTCCATCATAGTCTTTATGATAGTTCATCGCACGAGTGCCTTGGTTATCTTGTGCACGTTGTTGACCATGGTGGACTCCCGTACGGTCACCACGACCAGTTGCATCAAAGCGATTCGGTGTGCGTGTACCATGATTTACATTCCCGCGATCACGCGCTTCTAAATTCATAGCTCCTTGCCCTTGACGACGATGGCCCGGAGTTGCATCTAAAGCACCAGTTCCTCGGCGTGCTCTTCCACGAAGAATTCCATCTTCATCAACCATACCAGGACGATTTCCTCCTGTTAATCCAGCACGTCCCATTCCTGCATTACGATCCGTTGCACGAATACCATCACGAGCGGTTCCACGATTTAAACCAGCAGGTCCCATTCCTCGTGCATCTGTTCCTTGACGTCCTGTGATACCTTGTGCGCCATGAGTTCCGAATAACCCAGTATTAGTACCAAAGTTATCTCGGCCAGTATTTGTATAACCTACACCACGGTCATTGCCAGTTCCACGAGTTTGGAAATTATTTAAATGTGTACGGCCTTGTCCAGTCATACCAGTACCTTGGCCTCCAAATAATCCACCACGCGCATCTGTTTGGCCTGTGCCTTGCCCTCCAAATAGCCCGCCACGTGTTCCTGTTTGACCAGCTCCTTGACCTCCAAAAACTCCACCACGTGCATCTGTTTGGCCTGCACCTTGGCCTCCAAATAGCCCGCCACGCGTTCCTGTTTGACCAGCTCCTTGGCCTCCAAAAGCTCCACCACGTGCATCTGTTTGGCCTGCGCCTTGCCCTCCAAATAGCCCGCCACGGTGTCCTACATCTGCTCCTCTAGTCGTACCTTGTCCAATGGTACCACCACGCTGACGGTCTGGTGTCATCATATCAGTTATTGGACCTTCACCTCTATGACGACCATCTATTGCTCCTCCACCACGCATATCTTGTGCATGTATTCCTGTTTGTTGATTTGCACCCATGTCTGTTGCTTGGTTATCTACACCACATCCAGCAAGTCCACCTAAAAGCATTGTTGCTGTTGCTACTGACATTGCAATTTTTTTCATTTTTAATTCCCCCTTTCACCAATTATGTTGGCTAATCGGAGGTTTCTTTACACTGTTACATCTTGGTTAGTGTTCCATTACAAGAAATTAAAAATAGAATTAGCTTATACCTATGTAAGCCTGCTATAAGCAGGTGACTCATAGCAGGCAAAAAAGCTTACTTTATATATATGGCTTGATCTTAATCATCATAATCATCTGACTCATGGTAACCTTGCATAAATGGCTGTTGTGGATAATCTTGCATCGGCATCAGTTGGCCATTTGGACCATAAGTAATTGGTTGTGTCGGTCCACAACACCCTTTTTGTGGACTTTGGTAAGGTTGGTGCATTGGCTGCTGTTGGTGCATCGGCTGCTGTTGGTGCATTGGCTGCTGTTGGTGCATCGGTTGTTGTTGGTGCATCGGTTGTTGCTGGTGCATCGGTTGTTGCTGGTGCATCGGTTGTTGTTGGTGCATCGGTTGTTGCTGGTGCATCGGTTGTTGCTGGTGCATCGGTTGTTGTTGGTGCATCGGTTGTTGCTGTGGATAAAATGGCATAGATTCCTGTTGTGGCATATAAGGTTGTTCTGGATAATATGGCATTGGTTCTTGTGCTGGTGGCATAGACATTTGATGTTGGTGGTATGGTTGCATCATTGGCTGCGACGGACCGCATCCTGGCATTAATGGACTAACCGGGATAGGCTGTTGATTGTATGGGGCTGTTTTAGGTTTTGACGGACCACACCCCGGCATTAGCGGACTAATTGGAACCAATGGTGGGCAAGGTGCCTTTTGCTTAGGTTGATGCATTTGCGGCTGAATAGGTTTGTGAACTGGTTTGTGCGCTGGCATTTGAATTGGTTTATGATCCTGCTTTTGAATGGGTTTATGATCTAGCTTTTGAACTGCTGGCTTTGGCGCATAATGTTTTGGAGTAATCGGCGCTTCTTTTTTTATAGGTTTAACTTCTTCTTTTGGTTTTACCATTTCTTCTTTTGGTTTTACCATTTCTTTTTTCGGTTCAACTTGCTTCTTCACAGGCGGCTTTTTGACATCTGGCATAATTTTTTTAGGTTTTACTTGTGGTTGATAAAAATTGATATTTGTTTCAAATGAATGATAATCAACCTTTGTCTTTTGTTTTGGTTGCACCATTTGTGGCATTGTTGGCATCTGTGGCATTGGCATTGGTGCCGGCTTTGGTACCTCTTTCTTTTGGATTGGTTTTGGCATTTCCTTTTTAGGCTGCTCTTTTACATGTGCTTGTGGAGCGACCTGGGTTTCTTTTTTTACTGGTACACTTCCTGTAGGCACTTTGATTTTCATACCAGGCATAATCATATCTGGATTGGATAATTGTGTATTCGCTGCCTTTAGTTGTTCAAAATCAACCCCGTATTTTTGAGCTAACTTCCAAAGTGTGTCACCTTTTTGGACAATATGAATTTTCACGTTTCATTCCCTCCTCTTACCGTTCCTTACATCGTATGTCGCTATAGGCGAATTGACACGAAACCTTACCTTAGAACAGAAAAAATGATTGAAAAAATCCTAATATTACAGGGGTCTCAGCACAGCTTATGTCGGAAAAAATAGGTTTATGCCTACATAAACAGAAAAACAAAAAGAGTGTAGCAAAAAAGTAACGGGTTCAGTTGTGGGAGGGAAAACGTTAATTCACATGTTAAATAGCATTACATTTAACACTTCAATCTCAAATGAATTAACACTATAATTAGCATACATAAGCACAGATAATGAATTTATCCTCCATCTGTGCTTTTCACTCATATTTTTTCCCCTTATTGAACTACTCTCGTTAATTTAACAAACCAGAGTAAAATGTCTCCTACAAAAGTTCCATATTGTAACTAGCCATAGTAAAATAAGCGGATATTTTTCGGTTAAATGCAGAATAGAGCTCGTTCCGAGGTATATAGGGGGAGTTTTTCCGATTATGCAGAGAAAAATTACCCAATTTCGGATTTTCTGAGTCAATAGGCGGAATATCTCCGTCTATTGAAGCTATTTTCAGTGCTAACTAATTACTAATTAAGGGGAATTTCTCCGTTTATTTATCATATCGGGTTCTTTACCTGATCCACAGCCGATAAGAGCGGACTCTCACTATCCCAGATACGGGAAACAGTACCTGTTAATTACATCTTTAATATCCATCTTCTTCCACTAAGCTGTTCGCTAGTTGAATAAAGAATTTCCCTTCACCTGTTTTAACATTTAATCCCACATTCCCCACGAAAATAAATGCACTTGTAAGCTAACAAAGTAACCAGCATATCTTTTAACATATGAAATAGAAAGGGAACATAAGTTTTTGTACTCTGCCAAAAGGTATGCTAAATCAACTGCTAATTTCAGATTGAATTTCACATTAATATACCAATAAAAAACAAGCGTACAAAATCATTGGGAATTTGTACGCTATTTTAATGTTATTTTTCATTTTCTCTCCTAAAACTGAACCCTTTAGCAAAAAAGGTTGGTTTTTCCTTTTTTTACTACACTCTTTAATCGTTAGGACGGACGATCAAGCATGCGTTGCAATGCAAGGTTTCCTTCTAAAGTTGTTTGTTCATCTACAGTGATTGGAAAATGCAGTCTCCCTTCAATAATTTCTTCAAGAGACCAAAGCAAATGATCTAAATCAATCCTATTCATTGTTAAACACGGACACATCGTTGAATTTAAAGAAAATACATTTTTATCAGGATGCTGTTGTGCTAAACGATTCACTAAATTCATCTCTGTTCCGACTGCCCATGATGAACCAGGCTCAGCATTTTTAATTGTTTCAATTATATAATGCGTCGAACCATTTAAGTCAGCTGCTTGAACAACATCAAAGGTACATTCTGGATGAACAATAATATTTGTATTTGGTGAATTTTGGCGTAACTCTTCAATTTGACCAACAGTAAATTTTTCATGTACGGAACAGTGTCCCTTCCAAAGAATAACTTTCACCTGTTCGATAGGACCTTCACAGACAAGCTCTCTAGCAATTGGATCCCAGACTGCCATCTCATCCAGTTTTATACCTAGATCATAGGCTGTATTTCTTCCTAAATGCTGATCAGGTAAGAAGAGCAGCCTTTGTTTTTGCGTAAATGCCCACTGAACCATTGCCTTTGCATTAGAAGATGTTACAGTTGCTCCGCCGTTCCTTCCACAGAAAGCTTTAATTGCAGCCGTACTGTTAACATACGTTAAAGGTAAGATCGTATCTCCAAATTGTTTCTGTAACTCACCCCATGCGTGCTCAGTTTGAGCAATGTCCGCCATGTCTGCCATTGAACAGCCAGCTTTCAAATCTGGCAAAATGACATGCTGATTGTCTGTAGTGAGCATATCGGCCGTTTCTGCCATAAAGTGGACTCCACAAAAAACAATATATTCTGCATCACGATTAGTCTTTGATAATTGAGCTAGTTGGAGTGAATCACCTGTTACATCAGCAAATTCAATAACTTCATCGCGCTGATAATGATGGCCAGGAATAAACAGTTTGCTGCCCAGTTGTTGTTTAATTTGTTTAATTCGCTCTTTTTTATCCTCTATAGACATCTCTTTGTACCGTTCTGGTATGCGATCTAACGTTGCTACTTTTTCAAGAAAATTCATCCTATTTGCCCCCCTCTAATAAAAAGCTTAAATCTGTCGCTTTCACTGAATGTGTTAAACAACCGAGCGATATATAATCCACACCCGTCTCGCGAAAGGCCGGGAGATTATCGATCGTAATTCCACCAGATGCTTCAGTGATAATATTTTCAGGTACAAGCTTGCGATAATTTTTGATCTCTATAGGACTGGCATTATCGAACATGATAACATCTACGTTTGACTCTACCGCTTCTCTTACCTCATCTTCATTTGTCGTTTCAACTTCAATTTTCACCATATGCCCAACATTTTTTCTAACTGTTTCCACAGCTTGCTTTATTCCCCCACAAGCGAGTATATGGTTTTCTTTCAACATGACAGCATCACTTAAGCCTCTTCGATGATTAAATCCCCCTCCACATCTTACTGCGTATTTTTCAAACACTCTAAGGCCCGGTGTTGTTTTTCTTGTATCACAAATTCGTATCTTTTCATCTTCAAGTGTCTTAATTGCTGTATAGGTCATCGTCGCAATTCCTGACATACGTTGCAATAAATTTAATAGCACCCTTTCTCCAGCTAATAAAGAAATCACCCTTCCCTCTAAAATAGCGATCGTATCCCCTCTTTGAAATTCTTCGCCATCTGAAACCAACACTTGAACTGAGATCGTAGAATCTAACATGCCATATCCCCATGTCAGTAAATCGCAACCAGCCATTACCCCATTCCCCTTAGCTACAATTTTCGCTTTCCCAATTGCACTAGTTGAAATGGCCGATTCACTCGTAACATCACTTTCACCAAGGTCTTCTATAAAAAAATGCTCTAATTGTTTTTTTACTAATAACTTGTTCATTCTCTCTCCCCCTAGATATTTTCGAGTACAAGGTGTCGTTTTTCTTTTTGTGTGATTTGCGCACCTTTTTCTTTCGATAATGCAACGTACGTACTTGACCAAAGGTGGTCATTCCTCTTTGGAAAGTCCAATCGATAATGCCCCCCTCTGCTTTCAGTCCGATGAATCGCAGCTTCTGTAACTAAAGCAGAAACGATAAGCATATTTTTGCATTCTATCGTGGCACGAGAATCCGTAGAGAGAATTTGATTAGCATAAGGTAGAAATTGTTCAAGCCAACTCTTCATTTCAAGAAGACCTGATAGATCACGCTCAATCCCAACAAATTTAGTCATACGGATTTGAATATCAGAAAAAGAAGGCAAATGACGAGGAACTGTGATGTCAGAGTCCTCCTCTGAATAAACTAACTGAAATTTCGACTGAACACTTTGAATATCACTCGCTACTTGCTCGGCAAAAACCAAACCCTCTAATAACGAATTGCTTGCAAGACGGTTAGCTCCGTGAACACCTGTACAAGCTACCTCTCCTACAGCATATAATCCCTTTAATGATGTTCGACCAGATGAATCAGTTTCAATTCCTCCACTTACAAAGTGCGCCCCTGGTACAACCGCTAACGGTGTAACTGTTGGATCAATCAACGCTTTCTCGCAACGCTCCGCTAACCCTGGAAAGCTATGTTTAAAACCCTTTATGCCTCGACAATCTAAATAAATTTCATTTCCATTTTGTAAAGCTTTATGAATTTCTCTACTAACAACATCTCTAGATTCCAATTCCTTCAATGGAAAATCTTCCATTAATCTTTTTCCATTTTTATCAATAAGCTTAGCTCCTTCACCACGCACCGCTTCGCTAATTAATCCCATTGTTTCCCCACCAACTCTCAGCAGCGTAGGGTGAAACTGTATAAATTCCATATCAATTAACGTAGCACCAGCACGGTAAGCAAGTGCAAATCCATCACCTGTTGCCTCTTCAACATTTGACGTATGCTCATAAAGCCTACCGAGCCCTCCAGTTGCTAACACTGTCGCTTTTGAATAAATACATTCCTTCTCAGTATGAACCCCGATGACTCTTCCATTTTTTGAAACTAGTTTTTTCACTATTGTATAATCGAGAATTTCTACTCTCTCTTTGACCGAATTTATTAATGCCTCAGTAAAAGCCTGACCAGTCTTGTCACCATTTACATGTACAATTCGGCGATTTTGATGAGCTCCTTCCATTCCTAAAACGAGTGCTCCATTTTCATCTTTATCAAATGGGACCCCGAGTTGGTCTAATAAAGAAACAATTGCAGGAGCTCGTTTTACCAACATCTCAACATGAGTTTCATTATGGTGATCCCCTCCTGCTTTTAATGTATCAGCAAGATGTTTTCTCCAATCATCGTCAGGTCCAAGTGCTGCTGCCATACCTCCCTGTGCACAGCTAGAGTTGCTCGTATTAACGTTAGACTTTGTGATAATCATCACATTCATATGATCAGCTAGCAAATGAGCCGTCATAAGACCCGCAATACCACTTCCGATAATAATAGCATCGACCGTCTTATTAGCCATCCCCATCCCCCTAAATAATTTACAGTTGTCTTGTCACCTATCTTTACATAAAATAAGAGTTGTGACAAGCGCTTTTTTTTGATTAAATAGGGAATTATTGGCTAGTGAGGAGGTCTTTTTCATGATTTACTTTGATTATAGTGCAACAACCCCCATGTCCTCTTATGCTCTAGAAACGTATAACCGCGTTGCGACTGATTTTTTTGCTAATAGTCGTAGTTTGCATAATCACGGGCTAGAAAGTGACGATATTCTTTCTTTAAGCCGTAAGACGATTGCCGATGCTCTACATGTAAATAGCAATGAAATATACTTTACTGGTTCTGGTTCAGAGGCGACATTTCTGTCTTTAACAGGATTAGCTTTTTCCCATCAGCAGAAAGGAAAAACAATCATTACAACGGAAGGGGAACATCACTCGGTCCTGCAAGCAATGAACTATTTAAAGAATTTTGGATTTACTATTTTATTTGTCCCAGTTAATGAATTCGGACAAGTTACTATAGAACAACTAGCCTCCACTATTACACAAGACACCATTTTAGTATCAATTGCTCATGCCAACAGTGAAATTGGGACCGTTCAAGACTTACAGGCTCTTGGGTCTTTTTTAGCTGATAATGATATACTTTTTCATAGTGATTGCGTCCAAACTTTTGGAAAACTGCCTATTCCTATTGACGTGTTGACAAGTATCAGCATTACCGCACATAAATGCTATGGACCAAAAGGAGTAGGTGCCGCTTATCTTAATAAACAGGTTCCTTGGTCTTCTTTTTTGCACGGCACAACTCATGAAAGTGGATTTAGGGCAGGGACAGTCAATGTTCCCGGTATAGCAGCATTTGCAGCGGCAATAGAAGAGTATCTCCCCCAAGCTCCATCAGATATGAAACGGTTACTAGCATTCAGAAATAAAGTTGTAGATGAATTTAAAGGCAATCGCCACATTTATTTTGAAGGACATCCAACTGAGCGTCTTCCCTTTCACATAAGCTTGCGAATTAGTGGCATTGAAGGTCAGCTCGCGATGCTCGAGTTTAACCGAAAGGGTTTTGCTATTTCGACCGGTTCTGCGTGTAGAGTAGGAGAGAGCGCTCCACCTCGGACATTAATTAGTTTAGGTCGGAAACACCATGAAGCTCACGAACTAATTCGAATCACGTTTGGCCGCTATACGACTGAAGATGAAGTTATAAAATTTATTAAAGCGTTTAAACAAATATTGTTAGAATTTAAGGGGTTTGATGGAAGTGAATGATGGAAAAAAAATATTAGGTGACAAAAGAAGAGAGTTAATTATTCAATGGTTGTCTAGCAGTGAGGAGCCACTCACGGGCGGAGAGCTTGCAAAGCGTTCAAATGTAAGTAGACAAGTTATCGTCCAAGACATTTCAATTCTAAAAGCGAAAAAGCACCCAATTATTGCAACCGCTCAAGGATATATTTACGTTCAGCAAACGCCTTCACCAAAAGTGAATCGAATTATCGCTTGCAAGCATTCTCCAGCTGAAACGAAAGAAGAATTATTTACTTTAGTTGACCATGGCGTAACAGTCCAACAAGTTATTGTCGAGCATGCTATTTACGGTGAAATTACCGCTTCACTCATGCTCTCCACTCGCTTAGATGTTGAAGCATTTTGTAAAAAAGTTGAGCAAACTCAATCCTCATTGTTATCTGAATTGACCGATGGAGTTCATCTTCATGTAATTGAAGGAGATAGCACTAATCAACTTGATACAGCAATCGAGGCTCTTAATGAAAAAGGCTTTATTTTAAATGATTGATCATATAAAAAAAAGAACCAGCTAAGAGCATGCCGGTTCCTTCTCAACTACCAACCACTGAAAAAGGAACGTTTTACAGCTTTTTTCAGTGGTCTTTCCTCGAATTTGCTAAAAGAGATTTTTAAAAAGATTTCGCTTTGTTTTTAGCCATTGTGTAACATGGATAACTTCCAAGAATTTCGACGCCACATCCGAGGGCTTCGACTTCTGACACTACCCCTGGTATTAAAACATCGTCCATTGCACCTTCAACATCGATAATAAAAAAGTAATTCCCTAATCCTGTCTTCGTTGGTCTAGATTCAATTTTCTTTAGGTTTAATTTTCTCCAAGCAAAAGCCGACAGTACTTGGTGAAGTGCACCTGAATAATCTGAAGGCAACGTCACCATTAATGTCGTTTTGTCTTCCATAAAATTCGCACCTTCATATAAAACATTAAGTGGCTCTTTACTTAAAACGACAAAGCTTGTTCCATTGTTCTCAAAATCATGTATATTTGTATGAGCCATCTTTAACCCATATTCTTGCGCAGCTCTCTCATTAGCTATTGCTGCAATTGCTAATTCAGGGTGGTTCTTTACATACTCAGCTGCCGCTCCTGTCGAATTCATATATTCCCATTCAGTATCCGGGTAATAGTTTTGTAAAAATTCATGGCATTGAGCAATCGCATGTGGATGAGATACTATTTTATCAATTTTACTACCTTGATAATCAGGGTTCATTAATAAATGCTGCTCGATTGGGACTGTGATTCCTCCTATAATTGGTAGCCTTTGTTTATGAATTAAATAATCTAATGTCATATTAACAGAGCCTTCAATTGCGTTCTCAATAGGTACAACAGCAACCTGTACTTCTTCCGTAGCAACTGCATCCATACACGAAGGAATGGTCCGGAAAGGAAGGAAGTCCCCTTTTTCAAATAGTCCTCTCGCCGCCATTTCTGTAAATGTCCCTTTTGGTCCTAAAAAACCGATCTTCATGTTGTCCAAACTCCTCCCTATGAACCAGTTCCTACCAGTTCCACCTTTTCTACTGCTTCTAATCCTACAAGCCACTCCATAAGTTCATCTAAATCTAGTTTCATTGGCTCCGTATCGATTGATAACGTCATATGAGCCCTCCCTTGTAAGGGAATTGTCTGGTTTATTGTTAATACGTTTGCACCTGTCTCAGCGACTTTCCCTAGTAACTGTGAAAGCGAACCAGAGCGATCGACTAATATAATCGAAAGGGTAATAATTTTTTCCTTCACTACTTTATGAAAAGGAAAGATTCCATCCTTATATTTATAAAAAGCACTTCGGCTAAGCCCAACCTTATTAACAGCTTCATTAATCTTCTTCACTTTACCTAATTCCAGCAGCTCTTTAGCAGCTAACGTTTTTTCCATTGCTTCTGTTAGCATATCCTCACGTACAAGATAAAATGATTTTCTTGCTGTCATATATCGTATTCACCTTCTTTCAACGAAGAGCTATGTATCATTATAGAATTGACGAAACTTTTTGACAACACAAATATGTCTTTTTACAGTAAAAAACTGTCTCCATAGAAGAGACAGTTTTTCTATATAGTCTGTATTAATCGATAAACTCAAACTCAAATTTCATGATCCTAACAAGATCTCCATCCTTAGCTCCTCTTGCACGAAGAGCATCATCAACGCCCATTCCTCTCATTTGTCTTGCAAAGCGCCTTACTGACTCATCACGAGAAAAGTCAGTCATTTTAAACAATCGTTCAAGCTCTGCTCCAGATAATACAAATGTACCATCGTCATCTCTTGTGATTACAAATGGAATTTCTTTTTTCTCATGACGATAGACAACGCGAGTAGACTCCTCCGTTTCTTCATAGAGAGGAAACTCTGGGGTTTCTTCAATCTTATCAGCTACTGTTATTAAGAGATCACGTAACCCCTTTTTTGTCACTGCAGATATTGGAAAGACAGGATATTGTCCGTTAAGCTTTTCTTTAAAGATCTTTAAATTTTCTTCAGACTCGGGCATGTCCATTTTATTCGCTACAACTATTTGCGGTCGCTCAAGTAATCGCATGTTATATTGCTTCAGCTCATCATTAATCATCAAAAAGTCTTCATATGGATCGCGACCTTCAAGTGCTGACATATCAATTACATGAACAATCACTCTCGTTCGTTCTATATGTCGCAAAAATTGATGGCCTAACCCGACCCCTTCATGTGCACCTTCAATCAACCCTGGTAAATCAGCCATAACGAAACTACGATTGTCTTCTGTCTCAACGACCCCTAAGTTCGGTGTAATCGTAGTAAAATGATAATCAGCTATTTTAGGCTTAGCTGCAGAGACTACTGAAAGCAATGTCGACTTACCTACACTAGGAAAGCCAACTAACCCGACATCAGCAAGAACCTTTAATTCAAGCACAACATCTCGTTCCTGACCAGGCTCTCCATTTTCAGCAATATCCGGTGCAGGATTTACCGGTGTAGCAAAACGAGTATTTCCCCGTCCGCCTCTACCACCTTTAGCGATGACAGCTTTTTGTCCATGTTCGGTTAAATCTGCAATAATTTGACCAGTTGCATCATCAATAACGGTTGTTCCCGGTGGTACTTTGACAATCATATCATCTGCGTTTTTTCCGTGCTGATTTTTTGGTCTTCCGTGCTCACCTCTTTGGGCTTTAAAATGACGCTTATAACGGAAATCCATTAACGTTCGTAATCCTTCTTCTACTTCAAAAACGACACTTGCACCTCGACCGCCATCTCCACCTGCTGGGCCACCGTCAGGTACATACTTCTCTCTACGGTAAGAGACTTGTCCATTTCCACCGTCTCCACCTTTTACGTATACTTTTACCTTATCTACAAACATACCTTTCACCTCAACTTCTCATAAACCTAGCGACTAATACACATTCAGACTCGTCCATCTCCACTAGCTTTACGTTTGGCTCCCATTCACTTAAAAATTCAAGCCAATCTTCCTTTTTCATTTGTAATGACCCTTGAAAATCAAATGTTATTTTACATTCAATATCTGTGAAAAGAAATGTAATCAACAAATTATTTTCTGATTCTGTTGAACACCCTTCTGTTAGTTTCTCCGTAATTTGCTCACATAATCGCAACATACGAACTTCATCTTTTTCAAGTGAAAAGACGTCACCTGCAACATCTATTTCTAATTTCAGTTTACTGCTGAACCAATTATACGTTAAAAGAAAATACACAACACTAACTGCCTGTATTTCTGAAATTTTGCTCTCGCAAATCGATTGTTGTGTCACTTGATCAATAATTTCTTCAATGCGATCGTATCGTTTAAGTGCTAAATTCCCTTTTATTAACTGCATAACGTTCAACCAATCATGACGTGTTTGCCTAAGCGCCTTTAAGACATCTAATTGGTTATCCATTTCAGTCTCTCCCTTGTCCTCCATTAAAATAAGAATCGCTCTTTTCATTACATGGATTATCTTACCACAAAGTAAGGAATAGAAACCATGTTCTCTTTATTCAGTCTATTATTAAATATTGTACAATACTAATCCTCACTATCCAACTCGGAAATCTAAGAAAATAATTGACAGATGACAAACTTCTACATATACTTAATAAAAGCTAAAACCCACTAAATTACTATGAATTGTAAAGAAATTCCTTGAATGAGGAGGGATACCATGTCAGACGTTAAAATTGCTAGTGTAGGAAAGACATTTGAGAATAAAGAGGAACAAACTTCCTATACTGTTTTCGATAACATTGATCTACATGTAAAATCAGGTGAATTTGTATCACTACTTGGTCCATCTGGATGCGGAAAATCAACATTATTGAATATCATTGCTGGACTAGATCAAGCAAGCACTGGTTCTGTATTAGTCGGTGAACGTAAAGTTACAGGTCCTGGCGTCGACCGAGGAGTAGTCTTCCAAGAAGCTGCACTTATGCCTTGGATGACCGTTCTAGATAATGTTATGTTCGGAATTAAAAAGCGTTACAGCAAAAAAGAAGCAAAAGAACGGGCAATTGAATACCTTAAACTTGTACATCTTAGTAAATTTGTTGACTCATATCCACACGAGTTATCCGGTGGAATGAAACAGCGGGTTTCCATTGCACGTGCTTTAGCAATGGATCCAGAAGTTCTATTAATGGATGAACCGTTCGGAGCATTAGATGAGCAAACAAGATCAATGCTTCATAAAGAAGTACAATTCATTTGGGAACAAACTGGTAAAACCATTATCTTTGTTACCCATAACATTCGCGAATCTATTTTATTATCAGATCGAATTGTTTTAATGGGTGTAAGACCAGGTGGAATTATTAATATTTTTGACGTTCCTCTTGCTCGTCCTAGAAAACCATCTGATGAAGCTTTTGCTTCATTAGAAGATAAAATTAGTAAACAACTAGCAGGGGAAATTGAGAAAGTGATGAAGGAGGAAATGGGCGATGATTACCATAGTCAGAAGGCTACTCTTCTTTACAGCTCTCATCGCGATATGGGAGATAATATATAAACTTGATGTCTTTGGTACAAGGATGTTCCCTTCCCCCCTTCTCTCATTTGTAGAGCTTTATAAAGGCTTTTTCGAGACCGGGATCTTAACAGTTGCTTTAACAACAAGTTTAGGACGTATTGGCTTAGGTTTTGCCCTAGCTGTTATCATCGGCTCCATTCTTGGTATTATTTTAGCTACTTCTAAAATTGCTGATGAAACACTTGGTTCACTTGTTGTTGCTTTGCAATCTGTACCAAGTATCGTTTGGTTGCCGTTAGCCTTAGTTATGTTTCAAGGCGGAACAACAGCCATTTTATTTGTGATTGTACTTGGGGGAACGTGGCCAATGACGATGAATGTTAGAATGGGAATTAAAAATGTTCAGCCACTATTAATTAGAGCCGCACGTACAATGGGCTACAAAGGCTATGAATTAATATGGAAAGTAATGATACCAGCTTCCATACCATCCGCTCTTACAGGGGTTCGTTTATCCTGGGCATTTGGATGGCGTGCATTGATGGCAGCAGAACTTCTAGGAAGAGGTGGCCTTGGCCGTACTCTTCTAGATGCTCGTGACTTCTTTAATATGGAATTAGTCATTGCCATTATGATTATCATTGCTGTTATTGGTCTTATTGTAGAGTATTGTATTTTTAATCCAATTGAACGGAAAGTACTTAGTCGTTGGGGATATGCGAAATAAATAAAAATTAACTTTTAAAAAGGGAGAGAAGACGATGAAAAAATGGTTGAAAGCAACTGGTATTGCGTTAGTGCTTGGGGCATTAACTGCGTGTGGTGCAGGTAGTACGAGTGGTTCAGACTCAGAAAGCGATGTTCGTATTGGTTATTTTCCAAATCTTGACCATGCCGCTGCTATTATTGGGAAAGAAAAAGGATTTTTTGACGATGAATTAGGCGAAAGAGGTGCTGAGTATACCCACTTCCCAAATGGAAATGACTTCATCGAAGCGCTTGAAACAGGGAATCTAGATGTTGGATACGTTGGACCAGGTCCAGCTATTAACTACTTCCTTACTGGTGGAGATATCGTTGTTCTTGGAGCTGCTGCTAACGGAGCTACACTCATTGTTTCTCGTGAGGACTCTGGTATTGAAACACTTGAAGATTTTGGTGGTAAATCGTTCTGTACGCCAGGAAATGGGTGCACACACAATGTTCAGCTTGAAATGATGTTAAAAGACATTGGTCTAGAATCAAACCGTGTTGGTGGAACTGTAGAACATCAATCACGGATTGCTCCAGCGAATATGGTTGCTATGTTTGAGCAAGGACAAATTGATGCTGCAGCTGCACCAGAGCCTTGGGGCACGTACCTTGTAGAAGAGCTAAATGCTAATGTCGTTACAGAATGGAATAATGTTTTCTTAGGTGAAGAACTAGCAAGTGTTGTTGTCGTTACATCTAAAAAGTTCTTAGAAGAAAATCCTGAAGCTGTTGATGCTGTATTACGTGGTCATAAGCAAGCCGTTGATTACACACAAGAGAATACAGAGGATACACTAACAACAATTAACGATCATCTTTTTGATTTAACACAAAACCGTCTACCTGAAACCGTTCTTGAAAAAGCTTGGACTCGTATGGCTGTTACAACAGAAACACACCCAGATGCTTTACAAGCTTGGGCAGATGCTTCTTATGAATTGAAATTCATGGATAAAGACCCAGACCTTACTGGATTTGTTGATACTTCTCGTCTAGAGGCTATCTTAAATCAATAAAAATACGAACCGCCCAGATCCTGTTGGATTTGAGCGGTTTTTGTCTTTTTGTCAACCCTTTTATAAAATAGGCAAAAAAAATTCACATTTTATATTTACAACTTACCAAACATTGGATATAATTCCTTATGAAAACAAATTTGAGAGCAAAGGAGGTTGAACAAAATGATTAAAGGATTACTTACACCTACATTATCTTCATATATCATGCGTTCAAAACCTGCTAGCCTCAAACTAGAAGTTTGTTAAATTTCTATTAGGAAGCTAATTTTTCAAGCCGCAGGTAGAGCGTATACCTGTGGCTTTTTTAGATATCTATCTAGCCACAGGATCGTCTTCCTGTGGCTTTTTGTTTCTAATCCAACTTCCAAAAATAGGAATAGCTTTTGCTTATCTTTGAAATAGAAAGGCGGTGATCAAATGACTTTTACATTTTTACTTTTTACAATCTCTATAAAAAGACGACAATATACTGGAGAAGAACTTGAACGATTAGTTAGACAACAGAAATTAGAAGAGTACCATAATCAACAGATTCACAAATTTATGCAATAAAACCAAATAAAATTTAAAAAGGAGGTAATGACGATGATTTTTCTTAAAGGGATTGTTTTACAAGGCTGGTATGAACAGGTGAAAGGCCTCACCTGAATGACTAAAATTTCTATTTAGGAGGCATCTATGACATTTCATTTTATTTTATTTACGATTACAATAAAGAAACGCAAATATACCGGGAAAGAATTAGAGAAAATTGTTAGACAACAAGATTACGAACAAGAACACCAAGAGCGAATCTCGCGCATTGAAAAATGGAACTAAAAAAGGGCGACTAGCTTTTTATCAAGCTAGTCGCCTTTTTTAATATCTTACCAACGTGAAGTTAGCATTTTCTTTCTTGTATAAAAGTTCACTCCATCTTTTCCATTTGCATGAAGATCACCATAGAATGAATTTTTCCAGCCAGAGAATGGGAAGAATGCCATTGGCGCTGGCACATTTACATTGACACCAAGCATTCCTACCTCAATATCTTCACGATACTGACGGACTGCTGCTCCACTATCAGTATACAATACAGAGCCATTCCCAAAGTCAGACTCATTCGTCACTTCAATTGCTTCCGTTAAATCTTTCACACGAACAATAGATAAAACAGGTGCAAAGATTTCCTTTTTCCAAATATTCATATCTGTCGTCACGTTGTCAAAAATCGTTGCTCCTAAGAAGAAACCGTCAAGATCCTGGCCATCCGGACGACCATCACGCACAAGCGTTGCCCCTTCTTGAATGCCTTCTTCAATCGCCTTGTTGACCTTATCTAAATGAGACTGACGAATAACCGGCCCTAGATTCACAGATTTATCACATCCGTCACCTAAAACTAACTGATCTGCCGCTTCTTTTAATTTAGAAATAAGTTCATCCGCAATATCTTCGGTTACAACAACGACTGACGTAGCCATGCAACGTTGACCTGCACTTCCAAATGCCCCTCCAACAATTCCTTGAATCGTCTTTTCCATATTACAATCAGCAAGAACGATCGAGTGGTTTTTCGCCCCAGCTAAAGCTTGAACTCGCTTCCCGTAACTAGCACCTGTTTTATAAACATATTCAGCTACTGGTTGAGAGCCTACAAACGAAATGGCTTTGACATCTTTATGCTCAAGTAATCCATTTACAACATCATGTGCCCCATGAACTAAGCTCAGCACACCTTTAGGTAAGCCAGCTTCTGTAAATAATTCAACTAAACGCTCAGCAAGTAACGGCGTGCGCTCAGACGGCTTTAACACGAACGTATTTCCACAAGCAATCGCTAATGGGAACATCCAACAAGGAACCATCATCGGAAAGTTAAATGGAGAAATTCCACCAATTACTCCGACTGGATAACGATACATACCAGATTCAATTCCAGTTGCAATATCAGGTAACATTTCCCCCATCATTAAACTAGGTACACCCGCTGCAAACTCTACACATTCAATTCCTCTTTGCACTTCCCCATACGCATCATCATAACACTTACCATTTTCCTTCGTTATTAAAGTTGCAAGCTCTTCGTAATTTTCCATTAAAAGTTGTTGATATTTAAATAGAATACGAGCTCTCTTTGGCACGGGAGTCTTCTTCCATGTTTTAAAAGCTTCTTTCGCTGTTAATACAGCACGATCCACATCTTCCTTTGTAGAAAGCGGAACACGAGCAATCTCTTCACCCGTTGCAGGATTTGGAACAATTTCATATTCAGATGATGTAGAATCAACCCATTCACCATTAATATAATTTTTTAATACTGCTGTTGTTGTTACTGTCATTTTCAAAAACTCCTTTTTCTCATTTATTTAAATATAAAACAAAGAATATAATACAATCGCTAAAATTAGCGCAATTGTCGGAAGAATAACACTTACACAGAATATCGGTAAATAAGCTCTCTTATGTGTTTCACCACAGATCGCCCTAACCGTTGTTACCACATATCCGTTATGTGGCAAGGAATCTAATCCACCAGATGCTAAGGCTGAAACCCTGTGCATAGAACCAGGATCTATCCCTTTCGCTAAATAAATCGGCGCCAATAGAGGAAGAGCAATCCCGAGACCACCTGAGGCAGAGCCGGTAAGTCCACATATAATCGTAACTCCAATAGCTAAGCCAAGTAGCGGAGGTCCTGAAATATTTACAAGAGCATTAATAAATGTATCAAAAGCAGATACTTGGGCTGCCACACTTCCAAAACCTACAACAGCACACGTATTGGCAATGGCTACAAGTGAATTTTGTGTACCTACAGCTAATGACTGCCAATACTCTTGAACAAATTTATAGTTAAATCCCCAAACTGCTAAAATACCAAGTATTAACGCAACAAGAGCTGCCGTCTTTGGCGGCATGTAGAAAGAAAGAATATTTAGTACTGCAATTACAATAACAAGTGGTAAAATAGCAAAAAATGGATTTGGTAAGTTTTTCTTCTCCGTTGTAGCAGCTATCTCATCTTCAGCTTTGTCTGCAGAGTAGAACGGGCTTGATTTTGGTAATTCAAACACCTCACCATTCGCTATTGCTTTTCTAACTAATAATCGTAACCACAATCCACCAACTGTCGCAATGAAAACCCCTGTGAAAACTCCGACCCAGCCACCAGCTGTAGGTGTCGTACCAAAGAACTCGGTCGGAATTAAATTTTGAATTTCAGGCGACCCAGGTGATGTCATTGTAAAAGAAATTGATCCAAAAACTAAGGCTGCAGGAATAAACCTATGTGGATAATTAGCTAGTCTAAATAATGAAACAGCAATTGGGTAAACGGTAAATCCAACTACAAATAAACTCACACCACCATACGTCATAATGGCACAGGCACCTACAACTGCAAAAACCGCCCATTGAGGTCCCATTGTCCGACTTACCCAATCGGCAATGGATTCTGCTGATTTAGTATCTTGCATGACCTTTCCAAAAATGGCCCCTAAAAGAAAGATCAAAAACCAATTAGCAAAATAACCTGTAAACCCATCCATATAGTAGCCAGCCATTGCTGTATTTAGGTTTAACCCTCCTGTTATAGCAAGTACAATCGAGCAAAGCAATGCTGCAACAATGATGTTAATCCCTCTCATAGTTAAAAAGATTAGAAGACCTAGTGCGACAAATAACCCAATCATGCTCAACATCTTTTTCTCCCCCTAAAAAGTGTCCATTATACCTTCTTCAATGAATGTTCGTACACATAAGCTTGACGATATAAAGAAATGATCTCTGTTTCTGTAGGAACTTTAGGGTTATTAGCTGGACTTCCACTATCTAAAGCATCCTTTGCCATTTTTTCAAGAACACTTTCAAACTCCGCTTCATCTACACCCCACGCTTTTAAATTAGGAATATGTAAGCTTTGACACAACTCTAGAATATTTGTTACTACACGGTCAGCCATTGCTTCATCTGTAAACCCTTTCATCTCTGGGTATAAAAAACGTCCTATTTCCGCTAAACGCATCACGCATGAATCTTTTGTATATTCTAAGACAGCAGGCAATAACATCGCATTTGATATGCCATGAGGAACATGGAATAATGCGCCAATTGGTCTAGACATCCCGTGCACAAGGCAAACCGAAGCATTTGAGAATGCAATTCCAGCCTGCATTGAACCGTATATCATCTTATCTCTTGCTTCTAGATCAGAACCATTATGATAAGCTGTTAATAAATTTTCTGTAATTAACTTAATTGCCGAAAGAGCCATGTGATCTGTAAATGGATGTGCTTTTCTTGAGATATATGCTTCCAACGCATGAGTTAGCGCATCAACTCCAGTTGCAGATGTTGTATTTTTGGGTGACGATATCGTTAATACAGGGTCAACTATGGCAATCTCAGGCATAAATGCCGGTTGTTTAATCATCATTTTTACATCATTACTCGTATTGGTAATAACCGTTACATCAGTTGCCTCTGATCCGGTACCAGCCGTAGTAGGAATAGCTATTAGCGGCAGAGGCTTGACCTTTGCTAACGTTTTCAAATTCATGTAATCACTAATTTCTCCATCGTTTGTTGCTAGCACCGCCACTGCTTTTGCCGTATCAATGCAACTGCCTCCACCTAACGCTATAATAACGTCACATTGTTCTGTCTTCGTTAAAGTAAGTGCATCGTAAACGTATTGATCCGTTGGTTCACTCGCAACTTCTAAAAAATCAACAAAAGCAACACCTGATTCGCTTAAATATGTATGACAAGTTTCTAAATTCCCTAAGTCTCTCATCACATAATCACTAATAATCAGTGCCTTTTTCCCTAGTTTCGCCGCCTCTTCTCCGATTTTTTCAAAGCTTCCTTGACCGTAGAAAATACTCTTTGGCAAGTGGACTGCCGCTACATTCATATTTGATTCCTCCTTTTTTGCTTTTCGATTTCAGTAATGCAAAATTCGTGCCAACTTTTCAATTGTTGAAAATATGCCATATTCAAAGAAATAGAAAAGAAAATAGTGTAGCAAAAAAGATACACCCTATATAGATATGTATCTTTTTTGCTACACTATTTTAAATTATACTGCTTCATTTTCTTGTGAAGCGTTGTTCTATGAATCCCTAATCGCTTAGCTGCCTCTGACTTATTCCCGCCTACTTCTTCTAACATCTGTTCAATTGTGAGCTTTTCTTTCTCAATTCGCTCAACTTTAAGCGGCTGACCTACCATTACCTTTTGCTGATCTCTAATAGCTGCAGGTAAATGTATCGTTTTAATTATCTGTCCATCGACTAAAACACTAAGTTGTTCAACTGTATTGATGAGTTGACGAATATTACCTGGCCAATCATATGACATGACTTTTTCCATAGCAGTTGGATCGACCTTTTTCACTTCTACTTTATTTTCAAGAGAAAATTGTTTTAAATAATAAGCAAACAATATTGGAATATCCGAACGACGTCTTCTTAATGGAGGAATTTCTAATTCAATGACGTTAAGTCGATAATATAAATCCTCTCTAAAGGAACCTGCCTTTACTTTCTCAAGCAAAGCTTGATGCGTTGCTGCAATGACTCTAACATTGACAGGAACTTCCTGATTCCCTCCGACTTTCATCACTTTTCTCTCCTCTAACACACGAAGAATTTTGGTTTGCATATGCTTTGGCATATCACCGATCTCATCTAAAAAAATTGTACCTCCATTAGCCAATTCGAACTTCCCTTGACTTCCTCCCTTTTTCGCCCCTGTAAATGCCCCCTCTACATACCCAAATAATTCTGATTCAAGAAGGTTTTCTGGGATAGCTGCACAATTAATAGCAACAAAGGGCCCTTGCGACCTTCCGCTAGATTGATGAATAGCTTGGGCAAACACTTCTTTTCCTGTTCCGGTCTCTCCAGTAATCAGTACCGTAGCGTTTGTCCTAGCTGCTTTCTTTGAAAGTCTTTTGCATGCATTAATTTCATCACTAACTCCTAGAATTCTATCAAATGTGTTCAAAGGCGTTACTTCAATTTTTTTCTTCTCTTCACTTATAAAAGAAAATGGAGAGTCTTCTTTTGAAGCTTGAGTTGCATTTTCTAATATACGGTACAACTCTGAAACTCCTTCAAAAATTAACATCCCAATTGCGCCAATCAGCTCATTGTTCTGCCAAATCGGTATGCGGTGGACAATCATTTTTTGACCTTGAATTACTTGAACTTTTCCTCTTTGAGGTATGCCTGTCTTGGCCGTTAGATGGAGCTCCGTATTATCAATAACTTCTGTTACATGTTTTCCTATAACATCTTCTGAAATAATACCTAAGAAATTTCGATACGCTTGATTCATCTTTACGATAAATCCATTTCGATCGACAAGAGCAACCCCTTCATAAGCAATATCAAGAATGATATCAATAACATTCACATTATGCTGAATCGAACTTATTAAAAATTCCTGTGCAACGAACATTTCTCTCGTACTGATAGAGCCAACTAATTTATCGTTTTGATTCACAACTGGAATCACTTGTTCATTAAAAGGGATATGTAAAATTGATGTATCAGGAAAAATAGTAGGTGATATTTCGAGCCATGCTACCTCCAGTTTTTGATTAGGAGATATCCCTTCTAAATAAAGACGATTCACCATTTGTTGAGTAATGACCCCTAATACAACATGATCCTGATCAATAACAATTAGATCATTGTTTTTATATTGCATTATTTCAAGTATGTCATGTATGGAGTGGTTGTCGTATACAACAAAATGAGGAGGAACCATCCAATGTATCACTTGAAGCTCCGACTGAAGATCAGATTCATCGATTACACTCAATTGATCAGTTGAGTTCTCCATCCTTTCGCCTCCTTGTCTTACATTTTCAAATTTAAAATGGAAAAAAGAGGGCTTCTGATTCTCCATTCCATTAATAAGGTCATATAACAACATACGGACTTAAATAGAGGGCACTGAAAAAGGGAATACCATCCTTTTTCAGTGCCTGCTTTTTCTCTACCTATTTAAAATTTGTTCTACAGCTGCCTCTCCTTGATTAATACAATCTGGCAACCCAATTCCATCATACCCTCCGCCAGCAAGATGAAGGCCAGGAAGATTCCGCACAATGTCTTCTTTCACTTTGGCTAATTTATATGTATGACCCACATTGTATTGTGGCATAGCCTCCTGCCAACGTTTAATAAAGTAAAATTCCGGCTTTCCTTCAATTGTCATAATTTGCTTCAGATCATAAAGGACAGCACTTACTATTTCCTCATCTGATCTCGAGACAATGGCCGAATCGCCGGCGCGTCCAACATAAGCGCGGAGTAGCGCGTACCCTTCTGGAGTGGAATGCTGCCACTTATTATGCGTCCATGTACAAGCGGTAATGGTGTGGTTACTTTTCTTCGAGACAACAAAGCCTGTCCCTTCATGTCGATTTATGACCTTTTCTTTCTTATAAGCAAGCGCTATTGTTGCAACCGTTGTTGATTCCATCTCACTTAAATAACTGAAATATGGATAATCAGCTAGCAAGCTCGCTGTTACCTTAGGCGGGGTAGTAATGATCACTTCATCATAGATAGCTTCCTCGCCATTTTTAAAATACAAATGGAAATGCTTATCTTGCTTAACTATTTTCATGAGATCACTACCTTTATGGACTGAATCTGAGTCAAGCTGCATTTCAATGGCGTCAACGAAAGACTGTAACCCCCTTCGAAACGTTAAAAACATGCCTGTTGATTTAGCAGCCTCCGTTTGCGGTTTTGCTTGCTTGGCCTTTGCTCCTTTCATTCCTCGAATGAGACTCCCATACTTTTGCTCAACTTGCAAAAACTGAGGAAAGGTAGCTTTTAGACTTAGCTTATCTAGATCACCTGCGTAAATCCCAGATAATAACGGCTCAATGAGACTATCAACCACTTCATTGCCTAATCTCCGCCGAAAGAAGTGGCCAAGAGAGATATCCTCATCTCTAGCTGTAATACGTGGAGAAAAGAAGTCGCCTGCTGCTCTTAGTTTCCCAATTGGAGATAATAGACTTGTATGCAAAAACGGCTTGATCTCTGTAGGAATGCCCATGATGGCTCCACCAGGAATCGGATGAAGGGTTTCACCTTTTAAGACATATGCTTGACCTGAATCATTAAACAGAAGTTCCTCTTCTAGCCCAACTTCTATCGCTAACCTTGTCATGCTGTCCTTTCTAGCTAAGTAAGAATCTGGCCCAAGTTCAACAACAAAGCCATTGACACGCTCGGTCTGTATCTTCCCACCAAGTCGCTCACTCTTTTCAAACAAATCATAGGAAATAGATGCACCATTTGCCTTTGCCTTTTTTAGTTTATACGCAGCTGCTAACCCAGTAATTCCACCGCCAATAATCGCTATCCTTCTATCCTTTTGCACCACAAATTTTCACTACTCTCTCTCTGCAAGCTTTTTTTTGACAACAGTTGCTAAACATTGAAGAAATTCTGGTTTGGCATTGGGCATCTCAGGGCGATAATAATCAATCCCAAGCTCATCTGTTACAATCTTACATTCAATATCATTATCATAAAGTACTTCTAAATGGTCAGCGACAAACCCAACCGGACAATAGACAATGGAAGTATAACCATGCTGTTCGTATAGATCTCTCGTTAAATCTTGGACATCTGGACCTAGCCAAGGGTCAGGTGTGTTGCCTTCACTTTGCCAGCCAATTGTATAATTCTTAATTCCTGCTTTTTCTGCAATCAAGTCAGCTGTTTCTTGCAGTTGATCTGGGTACGGATCTCCCATTTTTGTAATTTTTTCTGGCAGGCTATGGGCTGAAAAGATAACACAGGATTTATCCTTATCCTTAATTTTACCTAATGTTTCTTTTACTTGATTTACCCAATAATCGATAAACAACGGCTCATCATACCAGCTATCAATGCTGTAAATCGTTGGTCCATCAACATTTTCTGACTCCTCTTTAGCCCTGCCATTGTAAGATTTAACACTGTATGTAGAGAAATGGGGTGCAAGGACTAAGCTTACCGCTTCTTCAATTCCGTCTTCTTTCATTTGCTTAACAGCATCCTCAATAAAAGGATCAATATGCTTTAAACCAAGGTAAGCTTTAAATTCAATATCCTCAAATTCGCTATTTAATTGTGCCTCTAAGCCAAATGCTTGATCTTCTGTAATTTTAGCTAGGGGGCTAATACCTCCAATAGCTTCATAGCGCTCCGTCAACTCTTCTAACGCTTCATCAGAAGGTTTCCTCCCCCTGCGAATATGAGTATAATACGGTTCAATCTCTTCTTTCTTTCGTGGTGTTCCATATGCCATTACTAATAAGCCAATTTTTCTCTTAGTCATTTCCTCACCTCAAATTACTTGTTGTTCATTGAATAGTCATGCACAAACGCCGTTAATCTCTTTAACGTATCTGGACTAACCTCCGGGAAGACTCCATGTCCTAGATTGAAGATAAAGTTTGGATTTTTCATTCCTTGATCTAAGATTGCTTTCGCGCGTTCTTCAATCACATTCCATGGCGCTAATAAAATGGCAGGATCTAAATTTCCTTGAACCGTTTTCTTAATACCTAGCTCTCTTGCTTCTTGTACAGACAAACGCCAGTCAAGCCCAACTACATCTAGAGGTAAGTCATTCCACTCGTTTGCTAAATGACTTGCTCCTACACCGAACATAATAAGTGGGACATTTTCTTGTTTAAGTTCTGCAAAGATGCGGTTCATGACCGGCTTTACAAACGTACGATAGTCAGCAACATTTAACGCCCCTACCCAAGAATCAAAAATTTGAATCGCTTGCGCTCCCGCTGCGATTTGCGATTTTACATATGTAATGGTCATTTCACCTAGCTTGTCCATCAACAGGTGCCAAGCTTCAGGCTCTGCATACATAAACGCTTTTGTATTGTTGTAGTTTTTAGATGGGCCACCCTCAATCATATAGCTAGCAAGCGTAAAAGGAGCTCCTCCAAAACTAATTAATGGAACCGTTAGCTGTTCACGGAGCAGCTTAATTGTATCTAGAACATAAGGCACATCTTCTTCAGGGTTAATCGTTCCTAACCTTTCTACGTCTGCTTTCGTACGAATCGGATTATCAATAACTGGACCAATTCCAGACTTAATTTCAACATCTACTCCAATGGCTGGTAACGGTGTCATGATATCTTTATACAAAATAGCAGCATCGTTATTATATTGATCAACAGGTAACTTAGTCACATAGGCACATAGTTCCGGTTGATGTGTAATTTCAAAAAGAGAATATTTTTCTTTAATTTTTCTATATTCAGGCTGAGACCGTCCAGCTTGCCTCATATACCAAACAGGTACATGATCATGAGCCTCTCCTCTACAGGCTTTTAAAAACGTATCGTTAAAAATCTTCTGATCCATTGTGCCACTCCTTTAAATATCTTTCCTACCTATTTTACTTGATTACATTCCAAAAAGCATATTATACACTTTTACTATAATGACCGAACCTTAACGTGTATAGACAATCCGAACAACTGTCATAAAATAGATGAATGTTTCCCGTATGTTTCAATGACTTAGCTACTAGGCCCAAAGAAAGCGTTAAGGGGCTGTCCCAAAAGTCCGGAACAGAGGTGGGAATGGCTCCGTTCGCTACGCACCGTGAGTGAGAAACCCACTCCTCTCAAGGCTTTTAAAAGATGTATCGACTTCGCTCATTGCTTCAGGGGTGTATCAAAAGGTCAAAAACAGACCTCTTAGGACACCCCCCCGTAGTTAATGAAATCCTAGCCTAAATTCCACCTCAGCTAAATTTGAAGATACCCCTTCTTGATCTGTTATTGAGTTATAAGGAATAACCTCATATTTTTTAGATGTAAATGGATTTCGACTATTAATGTAAAATTCTGTCTGTCCAACAACTGTTGCAAGAAGGTGGCTTCCATCTTCAGTATTCTCATAAATATGATAGTAAATTCTCTCATCAGCTTTGCCACTCCAGTTTAGGTGAATACTAGAAAATCCTCTTCCGCCCATTGAAAAAGTCGCTGATAAATCTGTAATCACTGGAAGTTCAACAGGTGGCAGCAGTTCCTCTACTTCACCAGGTTTCTCAAAAGCCTCTACACGCATCCGACTTGGCAGTTCATTGATCATATCCTTATATAACACAGTAGGATACGCACTTCCTCCTCTAAGATGCTGTTCACTTGTTGTAACATCATAACCCATCCATACTGCCCCCACAACCGTTGGCGTATAGCCGACAAACCAGGCGTCCATTACTGCGCCTTCTACTCCTGGAAAAGATGTCGTCCCTGTTTTTCCAGCTAAAGAGCTATGGACCTCTCCACTTTTTCCCGTACCATTCTTCACAACAGATTCGAGCATTCTTGTCATGTACCATGACGTCTGAGGCGATATGATCGTTTCATTGCGCCATTTTTCACCTAGTAACCGCTCCCCATTTTTAGTATAAATAGCTTCAATAAAATAGGGATCTACTTGATTGCCGTTATTGGCAAAGACACTGTAAGCAGAAGCGAGTTCAAGAGGAGTTACACCTTCTGATAATCCTCCTAATGCGATTGCTAATCCTCGATCATTTGTGTGAATACCAAAACGTTCTAGAGCTTCGACAGACGTTTCAACTCCCATTTCATTCATCAGCCAAACAGCTGGTGCATTGGCTGAATAAGTGATTGCATCATACATCGTCATTTTCCCTGAATACTCTTGATTGAAATTCCTAGGAGTATATCCATCATAATCAATCAATTCATCAACAATCATCGAATACGGATGAAATGTCCCCATCTCCATTGCCGGAGCATAAACAGCAAGTGGCTTAATTGTAGAACCAGGTTGTCGTTTTACATTCAAACGATTTAAACCCTTTCGTACATACTCCCTTCCACCTTGTACTGCAAGAACACCTCCCGTTTTTGAGTCAAGGAGAACTATGGCTGCCTCAGCATCCTCATTGCCACTTGGAAAATATCGATTATCTTGTATCTTTTGATATGAATCTATTTGGATCTCTTTGTTCATCGGAACGACAATTTGATAGCCTCCCGTTAGGACCTCTTCATTCGTTAAGTGATAACGATCGCGCGCTTCATCTAACACCATATCAATATAGGTTAAATAAGCTTCATTTTCCGTTATACGATTTTGATTAATAACAACAGTTCGTCCACGTAAATGCCTAGCCTCTTCAGGATTTAACTTCCCATGCCTTTCCATTAATGTTAAGACAAGATCCCGCCGTTGTTTGCTTTGTTCTGGATTTATAATAGGAGAATAAGAGTTAGGGGCTTTTGGTAACCCGGCAAGTAGAGCTCCTTCCTCAATTGATAAATCATTCACATCTTTATTAAAATACAATTTAGACGCGGCTTGTATTCCATAAGCTCCGTGACCAAAATAGATTCGATTCAAATACATTTCCAAAAGCTCACTTTTGCTGTATTTTCGTTCTAAATTCATAGCAATTAGAACTTCATTCGTTTTTCGTAGTAATGTCTTCTCACTTGTAAGAAAGACATTTTTTGCAAGTTGCTGAGTAATTGTGCTTCCTCCTTCTACTTTTGCACCTGCAAGCAAATCACGATATAACGCTCTCCCTATAGCACGAATGTCTATCCCTTGATGATCATAAAAACGTATATCCTCCACCGAAACAAAGGCTTGCTGTACATGTTCAGGTATATCACCAATGGCCACAGGTTCTCTATTTTCAATATAAAGTTGGGTAAGAACCTCTCCATTTTGATCAACAAGAGACGTTGTCGCCTTCATCACCAATTTCTGATCATCTATTACATAATTCCCTGCTAGAATAATACTTAAATAAATAATAAGAGCAAAAAGCATTGTTCCTACAACCGCTGCTATCCCTATAATTGTTTTCTTTTTCAAATGACATTCACCTCCCTTTTTCAGAGCGCAATCCTTTCTATTACCTACTATACCCGTCTGCGACTAGTTCATAACAGTTGCAAAGCAAATCCCCTACAGCTAAACTTATTTACGAATAGATTTACTTTTTCGTTTCAAAGATTACAAAACAATAGGAGGTGCCTCATTTGAAAAAAGCTAGTATTGTTCAAATTAATAGTGAAACTCCTGCGCTTAATGGAGTTACGATGCAAGGAGAAGAGGGGCAGTTTGTTTATGTAGAGGAAGTCTCTGAACTTAGTACGGCAAAACATTATGAAGTCATTAGTGAAACAGGAACGATTGATACGAAAGGATTTGTTGTTATTAATAATATTCCTGTCAGCGAAGAAGGACGCCCTTCTTTTGAAGAACGTTTTCGTAATCGTGCAGGATTAGTTGATGGCGAGCCTGGATTCCAAGCCATTCGGATTTTACGACCTGTTAGTGATGATACATATGCAATCATGACAATATGGGATGATGAGGAATCTTTTCAAAAGTGGCAAACATCGAAATCGTATGAGAACGCACATAAGAAACGAGGAACTTCTCAAGCGTTACCAACTACCATTTTCCCACGTCCTTCTTTTGTTACGACATTTAAAGTTGGATAAAATAACCGCGAAAAAGAGAACATGCAGCTATATTCTCCCTGCATGTTCTCTACTACTTTACTAATCCAGAACGATGTGCATAAACTGCCATTTGTGTACGGTCCTCTAATTCAAGCTTTTGCAGAATATGACTAACATGCGTTTTAACCGTTTTAATACCAATGAAGAGCGCATCAGCTATTTCTTGATTGCTTTTCCCCTCTCCCACTAGCTCAAGTACTTCTCTTTCTCGTGGGGTAAGTGAATCGTGTAATGGTTTCTCTTTCTTTCCTCTCATCCGGTCCATCATTTTATTCGTAACTTTCGCTTCCACGACAGACTTACCTTCTACGGCTCCTCGGATCGCATCAGCGATTTCAATTGCTGATGATGTTTTGAGCAGGTAACTAAATGCCCCAGCTTCAATTACCGGGTACACTTTCTCATCATCGATAAAACTTGTAAGAACAATCACCTTACAATGTGGCAATTCCTTAACAATCTCTGCTGTTGCAGCAATCCCGTCCATCTGTTCCATTACTAAGTCCATCAACACAACATCCGGTTGCAGTTCTAATGCCGCCTTGACCCCTTCTAGTCCATTACTCGCTTGCCCAACAACCTTTATATCTGGCAGTGTCGATAAATACGCTGACAATCCCATTCGTACCATTTCATGGTCATCGACTAACAAGACATGAATCATTTTACTCACCCTTCCATGCAATTGGAATATTCACTTCAATTTGTGTTCCTTTATTAGGAACAGAAACGATTTGGAGCGTTCCGCCAATTTCAGTCATTCGCTCTCGCATTGTATGTAAACCATAAGAATTTTTCTGAACATTTTTCACATCAAAACCAACACCATTATCGATTAGTTTTATTTTTAGATCTTGATTCGTTTGTCTAAGCTGAAGCTCTAATTGTGTTGCTTTTGCATGCCGCAAAACATTCGAAATCGCTTCTTGAACCATTCGGAAAATTTGATCTTCTATTCCTTTAGGGATCATCATATTCTCTTCAATCGTCACGGTGACATCCATTCCATACTTTTCTTGCAATTCATTAAATAATTGATGTATACCATCCTTTAAACTCTTCCCTTCTAAATGGGCAGGTCTAAGGTGAAGTAACAATGCACGCATTTCTGCTTGAGCCGTATTAGCCATCTTTTCAACCATCTTTACTTGTTCAACACTTGGATCTGACGTCTGTACCATCGTTTGTTTAATAGCAGCGGTCATCATGGAGATAGCAAATAGCTGTTGACTAACCGCATCATGCAAATCTCTAGCTAAACGCTGCCGTTCTTCTGATACAGCTGCCTTTTTGACCGTTTCTTGCATCGCAGCACGTTCGCTAGAAAGTCGCTGCAAGGACGCCACTTGTTCTTCAAAGTTTTGAGCCATTCCATTTAGTCGCTTACCAAGCTCTGCTAATTCGTCTTCCCCCTCGACTTCAACCCTGTGCGTAAATGTCCCACGTTCAAATCTCAGTGCTCCATGAACTAATTGGTCAACCCGCCTCCTTATTGGATCGGCTTGAATATAACCAGCAATTATTCCCGTAATCACGATTACAGTAAGCACCCAAAAAAAGAGCGGAATCGCTACTAGTTTACGATCAAATACGATGAGTAAGCCACGTGGTTCATCATATGTCATTAGAAAAAGCAAAAGAAATGACAAAATAAAAGTAACAAGGAGACTATGTCTAATAAATTGCCAACGAATGCTAGCTAACCGTTTTTTCATACTGCTCTCACCTTCACTTCGCCAACAAAAGTAGAAAGGATGAGTTTGACTCTTCTTTGTGCTTGTTTGTAATCTTTTGTTGCGATGCTAAGCTGTTGATTGATTCCACTGTGACTTTCATGAAAGAGGGAAACTTCACCAATCGTTGAAGTGGCTTGGATGGCAACCGCTAAATCTTCTGGTACATAAAAGTCGATTTCTCCAATTAATGTTTGGACAACAATGACGGTTTCACCTTCAGGTATGATTGCTTTTGATAAATCAATACGGACTTCGCCAATCCCATTCCAAATGGTTAAATCATTTAGTTCAAAAGCTTCACCCAAATAATGAATTTCTCCGATTAAGCTTTTTCGCATTGTAGGAGTGAATACCACTCGATTGTCTTTTGCAACTTTTCGTTCATCGTCTTCTCTACTAGTTTTTTCATTTATTTTATCTAGCTTTTTCTCTGCTTTTCGAATCTTCTTCTCTGCTTTATCGTATTTCGCTTCTCTTTCACGCCTGCTTTTATTTGGTGAGCGAACTAAACGTATGCCAAAATAAAGTACCGCAATCGCGATAAGCAGCCCCATGAAATTCATCCCTAAAACTTGATCGAAAATAATACTTGCACTAATAAAAAAGAAAATGAGGCTAATGAAATTATGGTTTCTTTTATAGAAAAACAGACCCATTACGAAGAAAATGAGTGGAGCAACGAAGTTTCCTATTGATAGATTCATCGTATTAATTAAAATATTGAAACCAATGATGACAAAGATAAGTCCAAATAATGTTTGCTTCTTCATGCTCCATCTCCTTTCATTTAGCCCTCACGGATGCGAATATCTCCAGAAGTTGTTGAAATCCTCAGTGGATGTAAACCATCACCTAATCTTCCTGTATAGGACCTAGATTTTATAAATTGTTGTAAATCAAGATGTACGTCACCTGAAACAGTGCTTACATTTACTTCTGCATTGCCTATTGGAATAAATAGCTCAACATCTCCAGAAACCGTTTTTAGCAAGACCTTTTCGTTTTCATCTCTATACTCTATTTCAATATTACCAGAGACTGTTTTTCCTTCAATATCCCCTGATAAAGTTTGAACAATAAGATCGCCAGAAACACTTTCTAACCTAACATCGGTAGCTGTTACTTCGTTAAATTTAATATTCCCTGAAGTTGTTTTCACTTCAACAGATTCACCTGAAAGTGTTGATCCTAATACATTTCCGGAAACAGTCTTTGAAAATGTATTGTTCACACTTAATTCATTACGAAACTCAATTTCCCCTGAGATACTATTTACGTTTACGTTCTCACTATAACTATTAGGGATACGAACTATAGCCTGCGCTTTCCTAAAAAAATCAAATGAAAAGAACCTGAATCTCGGTTCTTTTACTACTATTTGTAACATTTCTTTTTGTTCTTTAGAATGTAACTCTATTTGTTTATTTTGATTAACTAATTCAACCGAAAGCATTTCACCGTCATGGCCTTCTATGACCCAATCTACAGATGTGCTTGATAGGTCAATACTTTTTACAGAACTTATGTCAGTCGTTAATGATCCTTCATTGTGTTTTGTTTTGGAGTTTGTAAACGGTGAGGAAATAGTTGTTACTAAAAGAAATGCACCTATAACTATCAAAATGATCCCGAACATCACCTTCATGTTCCCCCTCCTTGCAATCATTTACACATTATAACTATATAAGACTTTTCGTTGTTCGCCTAGAAAATTTTTATATATGAAGGAGTAGTGGGCTACCATAGCATCAACTAACACTACTCCCTCACAACTGATGACTATTAATTGCCTTGCATTTGTTTCTTTAATTTATTTATTTCTATTTCAATCTCACTTTCTTTTTCCCATTCAGGGTCAAGTACATTTGGATCATTCCAATTATTTGCCTTCCCTTTTTCCTTTTCATTTAAATTCACTTTCCCACTCTCTTTCACAGCTTGAACGCGTACAATTAATTCCATATGTTTTTCTTGTAATTGACTGTATTTCGTTTGAAGTTGTTCAAGCTTAGCGCTTTTCTCACTAATGGATTTCTCTTGCTGCACTAACATTTCTTCAAACTGAGCTATTTGCTTCCACACTTCTTTTTTGTTTAACAATATTTTTCGTGCCAACTCTTCATTATCGGCTTGTAAAGCAACGCGCGCCTGCTCTTCTCGTTTCTCAAACAGCACGCGTGCTAACGTTAGGTCGTTCTCCAATGTTTTTTTCCTTACTAATGCCTTCTCTAATTGTTGTTCCGCTTGTTCGACCTGTTCCCTCACATCTCGAATGTATTGCTTTACCATAATAGCAGGGTCCTCAATACGTTCTAATCCTTCATTTATATACGCTTTAATTAATTGATTAATTCTTGTTCCAATCATATTAATTTCTCCCTTCTTTCATTAGCTTTGCGAACTCTTCATCGATCGTGTCAAACGAGCTTTTTTTATTTTCTTTGAAATCAACCTTACTTTCACTATTTGTTTTCATAAGCTTGTAGCCACCATAAACTAAGAATGCACCGATCAATAAACTAACAATTCCTCCAAGCCCCCCAAGGAGCATTAACGCACCAAATGTAACTAGAATAATACTTGAGAACGACCATTGTCCTTTATCTTGCCACTTTGTATACCCAAAATAGAGGAGCGCTCCACCTATGAGAAGCCCAATAATTCCTCCAATATTGACTCCAACCATGCTAAGTAGAATATTGATCCCTATGAAAATAAGGAGTATTCCACCGATAAATTTACCTGAATGTTTCATATTATTTTCCTCCTTCTCTTAACTACTTTTATTGTAGGAGAAATAAATTCTTTTGAAGCCAACCTGTAGAATGGTTTTGTATCCGCCTTAAGACTGATCTTTCATTACTACTTTGTGAACGTTTAGGAAATGAACATTATCATTGTAAAGAATCAGCTATAATAAATAAGCAAGTTTAAAAATTGATTCATATATCGAGAATGGACTAGAATAGACTAGGAAGTAGCGCGAATACGAGTTCTAGATTTACTTTATTTTAAGGATGTGTTTTAGCATGACGGAAGTTTCTATTTGGCTTGCCTTTTTAGCGGGTATTGTTTCGTTTTTGTCTCCTTGCGTTTTCCCGTTAGTACCAGCTTACTTGGCTCAATTAACTGGAACCAATATCTCGGATAATCAAATAAACGCTGATAGAAAATTAATTATCTCACGAAGTCTTGGCTTTATTTTTGGATTCACGATCATCTTTCTCCTCCTCGGTTTGTCTTCGACGTTTATTGGTCAAGCTTTTTTAGGTAATAGACAGCTTTTCGAACAAATCGGAGGAATTATTATTGCTGTCTTCGGTTTACAAATGATGGGAGTTATCTCCATCCGAATGCTGCTAAGCGAAAAAAAGCTAGCAGTTAAACCGAAAAAAACAGCGAGTTTCGCCAATTCAGTTTTGCTTGGTTTTTTATTTGGGACTGGCTGGTCCCCTTGTATCGGGCTCGTTCTTTCTTCGATCCTTTTTATGGCAAGTCAAGCCGACACGATGTGGGCAGGAGTCTTTATGTTATTTATTTATTCGATTGGCTTAGGAATTCCATTTCTTTTAGTAGCCCTGCTTTGGTCTCGTTCCCTAAATAAAGTCCGGGCATTAAATAAGTGGCTTCCTACCATCCAAAAAGTAAGCGGCGGAATTATGGTAATCTTAGGTATCTTATTATTCACAGGACAATTTGCTGTCATCTCTGCTTACCTAAATCGTATCTCTCAATCACTGCCATTTACGATTTAACACAATATAAAAACATTGGAGGGAGTTTAATTCGCACATGAATGGGACTCCCTTTAAACGTTGATGTATGGATAACGGAATGAGGATCCGATAGATCAGTGAATCGGATCCTTGTTCCGTTAAACTGTTGAAAAGCTCTTTTAAAAGGACTGAAAGGGTTCTTGGTTCCGTTAACCGTACAGAATCAACCAAATAAAAGGTTGAAACTACCAAATAACGGAACCACTGGACCTATGTCAAGAAAGTAGACACCTAAATAACGGATTCAATTCTTACCATTTTTATTATAATTAGTTGGTCTAACTTCACCTTTTAAAAGCATAGATGATTCCGCGTAGTCGTCAAGCCCAAACCGCTTGACCCCAACACTACATCATCTGGTACGTTGTTAGGTGAAGTAAGGACCACTCTACCACTATCAGTTAGGCAGATACATTCGTAAACCTCTTCGCATACTGCACTGGCGATAGATAGCCAATGGAACCGTGAATTCTTTTGCGATTGTAAAAGAACTCAATATATTCGAAGATTTCTGTGTAAGCTTCTTCTTTGGTCTGGAACCGATTACCTCTGATTAATTCTTTTTTGAGTACGCTAAAAAAAGACTCTGCACAAGCGTTATCATAACAGTTTCCAGTACGACTCATACTTGCTTCCATCTTGTAACTTTGAAGTCTTTGACGATACTCTTTTGACGTATATTGTGTTCCACGATCTGAATGATGAAGCAATCCATATGCTGGTTTTTTCTTTTCATAAGCTTTGTTTAATGCCTCTAGGACAAGTTCGTTCGTCATGTGGCTTTTAAGAGACCAGCCCACTAGTTCACGTGTACAAAGATCCAGAACTGTTGCTAAATAAAGCTTGCCTAGGCGACAAGGAATGTAGGTGATATCTGTAACCCATACCTTGTTAGGAGCTGTGACTTTAAAGTTTTGATTCAGTGTATTAGGGGCGATTGGATTCGCATGGTTAGAGTCTGTTGTCGTGACCTTAAACGGTTTTGATACACAAGAGCGCAAGCTAAGCTCCTTCATGTAAATACTGATAGTTCGCTCACTAATTTTATAGTTCTCTTTCATTAACAATTGTGTGATTTTAGGACTGCCATATCGCTCTTGATTATCTAAAAATGATGAATGATTCGAGCTTGAATCTCTTTTTTTCGCTGTTCCTGCTGACTAACCTCTTGTTTTTTCCACTTGCAATACCCGCTCCGAGAGACTTGTAACACCCTACACATCTTCACCACTGAGAATTCGGAGCGATGTTTCTCAATGAATTCGAACTTCATGGACGGGGTCTGCTGAAGATGTGCACCGCCTTTTTTACAATATGCAATTCTTCTTCTGTCTCTGCTATTTTTTTGTCTTTTTCCTTTAATTGACGCTCTTGATCACGTAACTGTTGTTCTAACTGACGAATGCGATCTTCGACTACCAGTGGCTCATGATCAAACTCTCGATATTGATTCATCCACTGATGGAGGCAGCTAAGAGGAATATCTAGCTCCTGTGCAATATCTCTCATCGTTTTCTTTAGTTTTTGTTCTTGTGCAAATTTAACTGTACGCCGTTTAAACTCTTCACTATACCGTTGCCGTTGTTCACCCATGGGAACCCCTCCTAATTAGTAACATCATATCCAATTTTACTGTTCGTTAAAGGGGTGTCCACTTTTTATTCTAGTCTCACAAGAACCGGGAACATGGATCAAACAAGGGTTTTATAAGAAATAACGGAATTAGGATCCGTGTTTCATTACATATTGAAGTATCGAGTTATTGAACGAAGAACTGGAGCTGTCGTAACGATAGCTCCTTTGGCTTCTTGCGCTAACGAGCATTGTTAGTTTGTTACAGTTGTTATGAAGTCGAAAAAAGAGAGGAACTAAATAAGGAGGAAACTAATCATGAGGAACCTAAAGAAGATGGTATTGATGAAGAGTCGATAGAAATAGATGGGAACCAAGTTTTATTTGCTAATAATAGAACTGAATAGGGTGCCACTGTATCAACAAAATAGAATCACAACAATATAGATAAAGCTCTTAGTATTCAGTTAAACGGTATCTTAAGTTTAATAAGGATTATAAAAACGCATTGATACTATTACCAATGCGTTTTCACTGTTAATTAATATTCGGATAGAGATACTTATTAGAGTGTTGTTTTCATAACCGAAACCCTTAAGGCTTAATCAACCTCGTTTATTTATTCAGGTAGTGACGACAACCATCTTATGCGGTAGCCGTTCATCGCGGTTTCTCCTAACAGGTCAAGAAAACGATAATTAGCGGCCGCACCAACTACTGCTCCAAACCCTGGGATAAGTTGAAGCATTTTGGGTAAATCAATATAATCACGATAATCGAGTTGAAATGCCTTCCAATCAAACGTAGCTAAATATTCTTCTTTTTCAGGAAGATGCTCTTTTTTTAATTCCCATTCTTCCAACTGCTTGATTAAATCAGATCGCTTTTCTTCTCTTGCATAAGTTAACTGAAAAAGGTACAGAACAAACAATCGCTCTCGATAGTCCCTGACGTCATAACCATAGGCAGAGGCAACATCAAAAAGGAACTTCATTTTTATACTTAGAAGTAAAGGAAAATCAGCCATTCCAAGTAAAATGCCTCCTGCACCTGTTCCAGCTCCTTCTAGAGCAGCCGTACGCTTATACGTTTTAATTATTTGGAATACTTTCTCTTCTCTTTGCTCTAGGCTTAATGCCACCTCAGGTTGTTTTTTTGTCGTATATTCAGAACCAACTAACGTAGCGTAGACCATATTCTTTATACTTGCCGTTACGACGGAATGTACTTTTTCTGGAATAAGATTGTTCATCTTAGATTGCAATCCTTTTGTATAACGCCCTACCATCGAAGGTCGTTTTAACAACTTCCGCTTCCACCTTTGCAATTCTTCTGCAATCTCCTTTTCATACATAACAGCCTCTCCTTTTGACGTTACTCCTTAGTCCTATTAATGCACGTATTAGTATGATGATGACTAATTTTTCCTTTTTTTATGAATCAGTTTATGACTTCCAACATAGCTATATAGTCCACCAAGAATAAGGGTAGCTCCGGCAATCAAGAGAGAGGAAGAAGCTAGTAATACACCTAGTTGAACGGCTGTCATAATTAATAGCAACCTAAAGGATAGCTGAGTTAGGGCATCCTTCTTTTCATCATTTCTTACAGGATATAAATCAACCCACATATTCGTATCGTAATGATACCAAATTGTAGACAATTGATTTGTCACCATATGCATAAATAAGAGAAGGACGACTAGTTGAAGCCACCCAGAAGGAAGAGCAAGAAGGATAACAGCTGATATAATAACAAGCCTTACATAGATACCAAGATAATCGTTCGCCCGAATAAACGATTTCGCAAATAAATAATGATAAACCGATTTCTTAGAATCTGTAATTACAGGCAAAATCCCTTTCAAATAATTCCTTGGTCTCACTTTATTTCTTAGTTGTGGAACATCTGTAAAAGCATTAGCAATGCGATAAAAGAACAACAACATTCCTTGTTCTACTTCAATTAAATGATCCCACTTGATCGATAATTGCTTAGCCAATTTTTGATAATAAAAGTAATACAGAGCTGCCATGATTACGTAAACGGCAAGAATATATATAAGATTAGCACCTGAAAAAAGCAAATAGGTGAAAGCAATGTTTATTCCCCCACGCAATAAAAAGTGAGAACGTCTATCTGACTCGCTTTGAAAACGTTGCTCTTCAAAACTTGCAAACACATTCCAACCTTTGGCCACAATCAACAGTACTAACACGAGAAACAAGCTTCCAACGTCAGCAGCTAAGTACTCCGAAAATAAAGGAGAAAGTACAACTAATACAAGAAGGATGACTCCACTTTGCAATCCAATGCTGTACCATTTAGATGATTGAAAATAGGCTCCTAGTTTCGATTCATATGGCAAGAGAAAAACCACATCCGCGGGCTTTACAAATGTTCGCACACCACTTCTTGTTAACAAATGGGCAAACACTGCAACAAACACCCATACTGCTGGAAAGGATTCGGGTAGCCAATCTAAAAACACACTATAATAGTAGCTCCCTATTATGATGAGAACATAGACTGTGAACAAAAAACCACTGTTCCCAATTAAACGCAAATATCGTATTGCCATATTCCAATAGGCATTAACTCGCTCTCTCCACAACGTCATTCCATCATTCATACGAGCTCTTCCTTTGTCATTTCAATATATATATCATCCAATGTCGCTTGAGGAAGTTGTAATTGATGACGCATCTCATCCAGTGTCCCCTCCAACACAACCTTCCCTTGATGCAATATGACAAAACGGTCACAGTAACGTTCTGCTGTCGCTAAGATATGTGTCGACATTAAGACAGCGGCACCTCTATTTTTCATATCGCTTAAAAATGTTAAAAAAGATTGAATACCAATTGGATCTAATCCAACAATTGGCTCATCAACAATATAAACGGGAGGTTCAATTAAAAATGCACTCATAATCATAACTTTTTGACGCATTCCTTTTGAAAAATGACTTGGGTACCACTTTCTCATTTTTCCCATCCGGAACTCAGCAAGCAACTTCTCTGCTCTCTGTTCAAAAATGTCTTTCTTAAGTCCATATGCCAATGCTGTCAGCTCTAAGTGCTCCCACAACGTTAACTCATCATATAAAATTGGTGTTTCTGGAATATAGGCATATGAACGCCGATATTCATTAACATCATCTTGAAACGTTCTCCCTTCTATCGTTACTTGTCCTTTTTCAGGTTGAAGTAAGCCCAGTATATGTTTAATCGTTGTACTCTTCCCTGCCCCATTTAACCCAATCAACCCGACAATCTCTGAACTATTAACATGAAAATTAACATCATGCAGTACAGGCTTTTTCGGATGGTATCCACCTGTTATTCCCTCTATTTTTAAAACTGACATAGTTAACAACTCCTTCACCCCCTTATCTTACCAAAAGTCCAGAATAGTTCTCTAGTGTAATGACAAAGGCTTGCTTTCTTCGACACACTTTTTTCAAATTTAATAAGTTGAATGGCAACTTGCAAGTCAGTCAAGCACTCATGTATAGTTGGTTTAGACAAATTATGGGAAGGGTGATTCGATGACAACTGATTCTAACTGTATCTTTTGTAAAATTGTACATGGGGAAATCCCTGCCTCCAAAGTTTATGAAGACGAGCATGTACTAGCTTTTATAGATATTAGCCAAGTAACAAAAGGGCATACTTTGGTTATCCCAAAAGCTCATCACCAAGATCTTTTTGATTTAACTGAAGAGAGCTCGAAGCATATTTTTGCCGTTGTTCCAAAAATTGCAAAAGCAATTAAAAAAACGTATCAAGCAGAAGGTTTAAACATTGTTAACAATAACGGTGAACTAGCTGGACAAACGGTCTATCATTTCCACGTCCATCTAATTCCACGTTATGGTAAAGGTGACGGATTTGGTGCCGTTTGGAAAGATCATAGCGCCGAATACAAACCTGAAGATTTACAACAAATAGCAAAAGAAATAACTGTTTTTATGAAGAAATAAGAAAGAAAATCGATGGCACTAAAAAAGTCTTTCTTAGCGGATTCGAGGAAGCAGCAATGGCTCCACACGTTGCGCGCCTGCTATGAGAAGCCCACTCATAGCAGGCTTTAAGACAAAGCAACGGTTCCCCTCATTGCTTCAAGGCCATTGAAAAAGGTAAAAACCGCACCTTTTTTAACGGCCTTGAAAATCAGCTTCTCTGTATTATTGTTGAGTATCACTAAGAAGCTGATTCAGATAAGGCTAATCAGAATTTCTGATTAGCCTTATCTGAATCATTTTTTAAAGGAACTTTCAGAAAACACTAAAAAAACAGTTCATTATCTGCTTAGTTATGGTACGATAATGACAATCTATGTTATTAACGTGGTGAAGAGATAAAGGAGTGGAGAGAACATGACAGCAGTTTATAACTTTAATGCTGGACCATCTGCGTTACCGAAAGAAGTATTACAAAGAGCACAAGCTGAGTTAACTAACTTTAACGGAACCGGGATGTCGATTATGGAACTTAGCCATCGTAGCAAAGATTACGAAGCCGTTCATCAAAATGCAATTGATCTGCTAAAAGAGCTTTATAACATTCCCGATCAATACAAGGTTCTTTTTCTGCAAGGCGGTGCTAGCTTACAGTTTTCAATGATTCCTCTTCAGTTTTTAAAAGAAGGAACAATCGGAAATTACATTTTAACGGGTTCATGGTCTGAGAAAGCATTAAAAGAAGCTAAACTAATTGGTAAGACAGCTATTGCAGCATCAACTAAAGAAAATAACTATCAATCAATTCCTACATCAAACGATTTTCAATTTAACAAAAATGATGCTTATGTTCATTTAACATCTAATAACACAATTTTTGGAACACAGTGGCAGGATTTCCCTACAATAAACCATGCTCCCCTTATTGCGGATATGTCTAGTGATATTCTTTCTCGCCCTGTTGATGTAGAGAAATTTGGGCTTATTTATGCAGGTGCGCAAAAGAACCTCGGTCCATCAGGTGTAACAGTTGCCATTATTAAAGAGGATCTACTTGAGGTGAACGTTGACCAAGTTCCTACCGTCTTACGCTACAAAACTCATGCCGATAGTAACTCGCTCTATCACACACCTCCAACATTTGCTATTTACATGTTAAATCAGGTACTAACATGGGTGAAAGAGCAAGGTGGAGTAAATGCAATCCAAAAGCGGAATGAGGAAAAGGCTAAATTAATATATGATGCGATCGATGAAAGCAACGGTTTTTATAGAGGTCATGCTGAAAAAGATGCTCGTTCATTAATGAATATTACATTTAACCTTCCTACCGAGGACGATAACCAAAAGTTTCTTGCCAAAGCAAAAGAACTTGGCTTTGTTGGACTAAATGGTCACCGCTCCGTAGGCGGTTGCCGTGCTTCTACGTACAATGCCGTTCCACTCGAAGCGTGTGTAGCACTTCGAGAGTATATGGATTCTTATCGAGCAAGTCATTAACGTGGTTAGGATTACCCCCTAACCACTTGTTAAGACATGATGAGAAAAGTTGCAGAAACACCACTAATGAGCAATAATACCAACATAACAAGAAGAGAATTTCTGAATTGGGCTTTTTCACAGCTTTTCACATTGCCCACTAATCGCAATGAAACATAAACAAGCCCGTACAATGAAAGTAAACAAACTGATATCATTAATAAAATGAGTGCTTCCATCTTCCCCCCTCCTTATCCTTGATATATATGCTTATAGGAGGGGTTTCAGAACAAGTTAAGAAAGGTGGTACGAATCATGAATACTAAATCGCTTTTATCAGGTTTATTCGTAGGTTCAACTATAGTCGGTGCTATAACACTTTTAACAACACCTACATCAGGAAAAGACTTACGTACGAGTTGTAAAGAAAGTGCTAGAAAAGTCCAAAAAGGCTTTGAGCAACTAGCTAAAGATAGTCAAACTGCCTCTATTCAACTTAAGACGACTGCAAAAGTTGGCAAGGAAACCTTTGTAACCGTTGGTGAAGAAGTTAAAGATTCTATTAATGATTGGAAAAAGGATGTAGAACCTGCGTTAAATCAACTGAAAAATGATATTGAGGCTCTTCAAAAAAATGTAGAACAATCTAGAAAAGCAATCGACTAGATTGTTCTACAAATAAAAGCAATGTTTTAATAACAATTTTCTAAAAGTTTATAATTAACAATTTTTTTTACTTTCTTTTTATTTCAATTCTTGTCATAATGTAAAGAAGAAAAATATCGGAAAATAACTTTTGGAAGAACAAGACAGAATTTACTAACGTCATACCTAGGGGGAGAAAGATGGATCAACAAGTACCTAGCTCCTTAAAACAATCAGTCATATTTAGTCATAAGGTAGCTCAATTAAGTAAAGCACTATGGAAGTCCGTAGAAAAAGATTGGCAAACATGGATCAAGCCATTTGATCTTAATATCAATGAGCATCATATTCTATGGATTGCTTATCATTTAGATGGTGCCTCTATCTCGGATATTGCAAAATTTGGAGTAATGCATGTATCTACTGCCTTTAACTTCTCAAAGAAATTAGAAGAAAGAGGTCTCTTACATTTTTCAAAAAAGGAAAATGACAAACGAAACACTTATGTATGTTTAACAAATGCAGGACATGATTTATTCCTTAAAACACTTGAATCATACCAGCCAAATACGTACGGTGTGTTCGAAGGTGCATTGCCAATTAGAGACTTGTATGGGAAATTCCCCGAATTATCTGAAATAATGAGTATTTTGAGACATATTTACGGACCTGACTTTATTGACACTTTTGAACAATCGTTATCAAAGTTCGATGAAGACTTCAAAGAAGTTAATGGTCGTCTTACAAAATTAGAAACAGACAATAAAACAAACTATTCAAGTGAAGGAGCCTAGTATAAAACTAGACTCTCTTTTTTTTGAAGAATAATAAAGTTGTATCAGAATTTAGTTCTTTATCTTCTAATTTAGTAATGTGCTAAAACCTTTATTGTCGAAATCATTTTATTTTTGTCGATTCTATTGCTTTCTAATAAAAATGAGAGTAAATTAGTCAGTGAATTGAGGAGGTGCAGCACTTCAATGAACTGCTGGAAAACAATACGTATAAGCCGTGAATACGGTACGTTGCGCCTAATGATGTATTCTGGATGCACGATGCTTTTTACTTTTTTATTTTCTTATTTAGTTGTTAGCAGCCTTTTACCGACTACACAGTCGCCTAATGTTAGCCTGCCATTTTTTGTTATGAGTATTATAGCAATCTTAATTGTTCATAAAATCTTACATCTTCTGCCTATTTGGCTTTGTGGAAAGAAAGCCATGTTAAAGACGAACTGGCTAACACCCATTCCCGTTCTTTCAGTACAACTGTCGAAACCATTAGCGCGTAACCTATATTTAACTGCTTTATTAACACCTGTTCTTACCATAACTGCAATAGGTGCAGTTGCCTCAGCAATGTTTCCGATGTATATTGCCTATATTTCCATTATAAGCTCTATTCACTTCGGGTTAGCTTTTTACGACATTCTGTATGCTTCTTACTTATTTAAGGCACCGAAAGACAGTTATGTGAAAAACCACGAAGAAGGGTTCCATATTTTAATTAAACAAGCTGTATAGCAAAAAGGATGACTGATAGGTGATTTCCCTACTAGCCATCCTTTTACTATTTAAAAATCATTTCAAGCTCAATATTATCTCGAGTTAGATCGAAGGTGAGAAAACGAAACACAATTGATTCATTTTCATCTATTTGAATTTCCGTTATTTTTACTTCGACTAGCTTTTCGCTTGGATAAGTAACAATCCAATCTGCTAACTCAAGCCAGTTAGTTAATAGTTGCATAACCTGATCGACCGGTAAATTAAGAATACCAACTGAGAAATTCCTAACCTCTAGTAATAAGTCCCCATTCGGAGTAACACTTGGATAAAAATTAATAGTTACGGGTACTTCCTGACCAAGCATTCTGAACGCTGATCTAAACTGAACATGATCATCCATCAATTCAACAATATATCTGATGTCCGCTGGGTGTTCAGCTATTTTTGATGCGATTAATGAATTTAACCGTGTTTTATCAGTTTGAATGTGAAACGTAGCTTCTTCTCCTGTTGGTTGTTTGGGTAAGAAATGTTGTTCCTCAACTTCCGGAAAGTACCGTTGGAAAAGCATGAAGACGACAATAGCAGTAACCATAACAAAACCGAGTAATGATAGAAAGGCAACTTTCCATACTTGTTCACTTTTTCTCATTCGTTTATCCACACCTATCCTGTCTTTTTGTTCCACGTCCTATCTAAAATATAACAAACCTTCATACTTTTAAACTGCTTTTTAAAATAATTTAGCATTCTCCTATCTTTTTTAGCCGATTTTTGATAAAGTTTATATATCATTGCTCGTCAGGAGGCACGTACATGCTCTTCTTTATTATATTTTTTGCATTGTTTATTTTATTTGTTATTAATTCTATGACTGACGCATTATGTTTGAAGCGTGAGATCCCATCCGAAAAACAACCTAAGTTATTTCGGACTATTAACATCCTTATGACTATTTTACTGACTTCCACATATGTAAAAATATTATTCACATAAGAAGAGTGAGGGACAATTCAAATCCCTCACTCTTCTTCATACTACATGTTAGTTCTCACTAGTACATCCAAGATGCACCAATAATCACTAGTAAAATAAACAATACGACAAGCAACGCGAACCCGCTATGATAAGTGTGAGACATAATTATCCCTCCTTATTTTTAACTTACATGTCGTCCGTAAAGAGATGTCGTTTTTGGTATTATAACCAAGCTGCACCTACAATAACTAATAAGATGAACAACACAACGATCAACGCAAATCCTCCGTGGTATGCGTGAGACATAATAACACCTCCTCATGCTTTGTTACGATATCCTATGCTAAAAACCAATTTCCGTACTAGGCTCTTGCCCTAGTTAGGTAAATTCCTTAGGAAGCTGCTCGAAAACATTTCTCTAACTCTCAAATGTATGGTATAGTAAGGTCTGTAAAATAGACAAGCTTGACCGAGCATGATGCCCAAGGAGTGAGAGAACAATGAAAAAACGAATGTTGACCGCTATCGGGGTAGCCTGTATTATCACTTTAGCTGCTTGTAATAATGAGGATACAGCTGCAGATAATACACCAGTTGCTATTGTTGATGGAACAGAAATTACTGAAGCACAATTTGTGGATGAGTTAAAAACAAGACATGGAGACGCAATCTTGCAGGAAATGATTAGAAATCATGTCCTTGATCAAGCTATTGAAACGGTTGAAATTCCTGAGGAAGAAATTGAAGAGGAATTAGATATGTTACGAAACGAGTTTCGTACTGCTTATGATATTGAAGATGATGAAGGAATTGTAGATGCTCTTCAAAACCAATTTAACCTAGATGTAGAGTCTCTAGATGACTTTGTAAATGAATACCTTCTTCCACCATTAGTATTGCAAAAACTAGCTACAGAAGGCATTGACGTAACTGAGGAAGACATTAGAGCATTTTATGAAGAAAATGAAGACCAATTTGCTGAACAAGTACGTGCTAGCCACATTTTAGTTGAAGATGAAGAAACTGCAAATGAATTAATTGAACGAATTGAAGCAGGAGAAGACTTTGCTGATCTTGCTAGAGAATACTCTACTGATCCAGGTTCAGGCGCTCGCGGAGGCGACTTAGATTTCTTTGGACGAGGCCAAATGGTGGAACCATTTGAAGATGCGGCCTTTTCATTAGAAATTGGCGAAGTTAGTGAGCCTGTTGAATCGGACTTTGGTTTCCACATTATTAAAGTGACAGACCAAAGAGACGAGTTCGAGGATTTCATTGAAGAAATTGAGCAAATCTTGATTCAACAACAGTCTAAGTCACAAGATGAAGTAATGGCTGAACTAATTGAAAATGCCAATATCGATATAAAAGATCCACGTTTTTCTAACTTATTTGGCAGTGAAGCTGCGGAGTAACTGGATAAAGGCGTCTTAAAGGTCACTGAGGGAGTTTCAAAAGGTCAAAAACCTTTTGGGGCTTCCTCCTTTTTTATAAATTCCGCTCATGCCTAGAGCAAAACAATAGCCTATGCATAGGCTAAAACTAGGGGACCCTAATTAACCAAAGAAAGGATGTTTCACCATGTCAGGAACTGTAAAACCAGGTTATCACACTGGCTTCACATTGCTTGTAGTGTTGTTCATTCTACTTATTATTGTAGGTGCAGCATACGTTTGCTAATAAGAAAAACCGCGCATGCGGTCTTTTCTAATCTAGAAAAAAAACAGACAGAGTAACCGTCAACTTGGTTCTCTGTCTGTTTTCTCTAGCTAGCCTTTACTTATTCTACGACGCTCCCGTTCTTCTTCAAGACGCTTCATATAAATATTCCCTTCGTTTTCAATCCATTCTTGTTCGGTACGTTTGTCTTCAATTGAATATTTCACTGCAAGATACCCACTTAAGATAATCCCAGCTACTACAAAATAAACCCACCAAGGACTTGATAAGAGAAAGGCCCCAACTGCTGTTTGGGTAAGGATAAACCCAACTGCAAGGATGGCTAGTAGAATGAATGCATATCGTTTACTCGGTTTATTTTTCATATTTACCCCTCCATGCTTTGTACCATTTACTATAGCTTATGTACAAGCATTCGTGGTTAGAACTAAAAATCTAAAGGCGGTTCATGAAAGCTAGGTTTGTAGAAACTTCTGTTATCCAAAGCCATGACACGCTCTGAATATTCGCCTGGTTGAACACGCTCTAATGCACGATCCATCATATTCATCTTTGCATCAATATTATCGATCATGTGTAGGACTTCTGCTTCTCGAATGACAGGTACTTTTGGACTTCCCCATTCACCTTTTCCGTGATGTGATAAAATTAAATGCTGAAGAATTAGCACTTCTTCCCCTTCTATAGCCAACTCTTTTGCAGCCTCTGCAATTTCACTAACCATAATGGAAATATGGCCAATTAACTTTCCTTCTAATGTATAGGATGTATCGACTGGACCAGAAAGCTCTCTAACCTTCCCAAGATCATGTAAAATAACCCCGGCATATAAAAGGTCTGTATCAAGAGTCGGATATAACTCAGAGAGGCTTTTTGCTACTTTTAGCATTGATACAACGTGGTACGCTAATCCGGATACAAATTCATGATGATTTTTTGTAGCCGCCGGTACTTCTAAAAAGGCTTGCTGATGTTTCTTTAATAAATGACGAGTAATACGTTGTATATTAGGATTCTTCATTTCAAAGATACATTGTGTTATTTCTTCAAGCATATCTGCAGGTGCCAAAGGAGCAGATCTAACGAAGTCAGCGATGTTTACTTGATCCATAGCTGTCGTTGGACGGATACTATTTATCTTCATTTGCAATCTTCCACGATATTCTGACACTTCTCCATGAAGGTGAACGATCACTTGACTACAAAAAGCGGCTTCATCATCAGGCGAACATCCCCATAACTTTGCTTCAATATCCCCTGTTTGATCACTCAAAATCAAAGTTAAAAAAGGTTTCCCATTGCTCGCTACCCCTTTTACTGCTGATTTTATTAAGTAATACGTTTCTACTCGATCTCCAACTTTTTGAAATCGTATTCCCTTACTCATCTTCATTCACCTCAGCTACAATATTCGATATTCTATTAGTATAGCACATATTTTCATTGTCTTTCTTATAGAATAGGGGTTATCCAAAATGATCTATTTTCGGATAACCCCTAATTCCTGACTATAAGACAGCTCTATTTCTTCTGCTTCTTTTTCATTGGATTCCTTGGGAAAGAAATGGAAAATCTCACCCCTGATTTTGTATTTTCGACTTTAGGCGAACCACCATGTAATTCAGTAATTCTTTTTACAATCGCAAGACCCAGTCCAAACTTCCCTTTATTCCCCTTGTAAAATGGGTTAAAAAGTTGTGGTAAATCTTGAGTCGGAATCGAATCACCGTTATTCTCTACTGTAATAAGTACCTGCTCTTCTTTTAAGGAAGCTTTCATCCATATGGTATCTTTCGCATACCTGAGCGCATTTTCTACTAAATTTTCTAATAGAACTTCAAGTTGTTCAATATCTCCTGAGAAACGTGTTTCAGCACCTTCGACTAATATTTTGACGTCTTCCCTTTGCACACGGAACCTTTCTTCTATTTGAAAAGCGATTTGTCCAAATATAATCTCTTCATGCTTTGGACTTTCTTCCTTTAACGAATCTAATTTAGTGTAATATAACATATCAATGACGCGACGTTCCATCCTATTCGCTTCCTCAATAATTACATCCATTGTTTGTTCCATGTTATTTTTAGGCAAAATGCCGTCCTTAACGGAATGAGCATAACTTTTAATAACCATTATTGGTGTTTTTAGTTCATGTGAAGCATGTTGAATAAATGTTTTCTGTGCACGATCATATAGATTTAAGTTTTGACGCATTCGTTCAAATTGATCTGACAACCTTTGGAAATCTTCATCACCTTTCCACTTCAATGGTTCTTGCCAATCACGATTTGCTATAAGTTCTAAATGATTGCCCAAAATAATGAGTGGTTGGCGTAAATAATGCTTTAACCAAATAGCAGGAATTAAACTTAAACAACTTGTCAAAAGGAGTATATAAAGCAACCTCTCCCAGAGTCGGTTGACCATTTGATCGCGATACGTATCCCACATATAGGAGATATGAAAGGCCGGACGTTCATCAATTTGCGCTTTAGTAATAACATAGAAAACGGTTGCACCACCATATTGAATCTCATAACGACCACGGTTAGCTTCTTGTTTATAGGCATTTTGGGCCATTTCCTGAAGTACTTCTTTTGGTGGAGGAGCTCCCTCTGTCGCACGTCCTAATGTATCATATATTAAAAAGTGTCCTACCCTTCCTGGGTCTCGATCTGTAAACTCATGTTCATTCCTAGGGTTAATTAAATCAAGTAATGGGTATGCACTTCTGATTTGTTCATGTTCAATGATTCGGTACGTTTCTTCAGTCATCGTCCCTTTAATGGAGATCGGGTATATAATTATAATGGATAGAACGACGATAACAATGATCGATATAAACGCGAGCCAGATGCGCTGCGTTAAATTAACTTTAATCATGAAGACAAGATCCTATAACCGTAACCATACAACGTTTCGAGATGAACCCTAGGCATTTTTTTACGTACTCGTCTTACCACATCATCAACTGCACGCTCAGACCCGAAATAATTCTCGCCCCAAACATATTCAATTATTTTCTCCCTTGAAAAAGCCTTTCCTACTTCCCCTGTAAGAAGCAAAATTAAATCCATTTCTTTTGTGGTCAGATCAACCAATTGCTCTCCTTCTGCCTCTTCATCAACAACTGTTCGTCCAATTGGATCAATAGTATATTGATTTAATTCAATTTTCTTTTGTTCTTGTGTTGAAACCCCGTACACTCTATTTAGTAATTTCTTTGCTCGTATAATCAATTCTTGTGGTAAGAAAGGTTTCGCTAAATAATCATCACTCCCCATTTCAAGCCCTAATACTCGATCCAAATCTTGATCCCTTGCTGAAATAAATATAACTGGCGTATCCGTTTCCTCTTTAACTGCCTTCAATAATTGATAACCATCTGTTCCTGGTAACATTATATCAAGAATCCATAAATGAGGTTTGTCCATAATAGCATCACGAGCTGCATCACCATCATTAAAGACTTTAACATTCCAACCTTCTTTCTCTAAATAGGCTTTTAACACCTCAGACAAATTCTCTTCATCTTCAACTAAATAGACAAGATATTCACCCATATCTGTTTCCTCCTTATAAAACACTCTAAATACAATCTATTTTATATTGTATCTTATTTTAATCGATGAAACGAGTTTCAGGTATAAGAACCGCTACTATCAAACATAATTACACTTTTTCTCATAATCAAGCAAGTTTAGATACTTTTCGGGAAACATTTCCTCATTTCGCTATTTCCCGGGTAAAACTGACGAAAATAAATTGAATACGACAAAAAGCAACCAAGCCTCTAATGACGTTGATTGCTTATTAAAACACGCAATATAAATTAGTTATTTCAACAGTGTGATTACACTAGCGTTGCAATAGCTGTTAAAGCAGCAAGTGGTAAGATTAAACGATTCCACCCTAGAGGACGCGGATATGGACCATAAGGGTAGGGGTAATATGGATATGGAGAATAGTATGGGTATGGAGAATAGTATGGGTATGGAGAATAGTATGGGTATGGAGAATAGAAACCTGCTGGATAATACCTTTCATTTCTTTCCTGTCTAGCCATTGGCTCTTGTGGATGATGGGCATACGCATGATCATACTCCTGACCAGACGGATACATCGATTGAACATCTGTCCCTTGCATCAATTGTGCCAAATCCATATACTGTCCTGTTTCATCAACAGGAACCATAACATAGACGTTGTGATCATCTACATGCTCAATAATCCCAGAATATCCATGTTGGCCACTGACTTGCAATTGAACTGGCTGATGTAAGTAGTTTTGACACTGCATTTTCATATTTTGGTGGTGACTCATTTCATCTCCTCCTTTTCAATTATAGCCTATTCAGAAAAGAAAGTTTGGGTGAATGCTGATTGGCTCTACCTCTTTTCTCTTTTCATATAAAAAAGCATAGCGGCGATCGCTATGCTTTAAATAGTTATTTACGTTTTGCTTACTTGAGCAGTTTGTTGTTCAAAACGAGTTACAGTAAAATATGTTTGAACAATCATGAAAATATTCCCTACCACCCAATACAATGAAAGCGCTGATGGCAGTGTCATACCTGCTACAATAATCATAACTGGCATAATATACATCATCATCTTCATCTGATCATTTAACTGTGCCGCAGTCATTCTCACCTGCATAAATGTCGTAGCACCTGCAATTAGAGGTAACAAGTACAAAGGATCAGGATTCCCTAAATCAAACCATAAAAACGTATGAAGGGCGATTTGTTCTGTCCTCATAATCGCGAAATAAAATGCCATCATGACTGGTAGTTGAACAAATAAAGGAAGACAACCAGCCATAGGATTAACACCATGTTGTTGGTAAAGAGAGAATAATTCCTTCTGCATCTCTTGCTGTTTTTTCGGGTCTTTCTTCGTAGCCTCTTTATACTTATTTTGTAATTTTTCCATCTCGGGACGTAGAGTTTGTAAAGCTCTAGTACTTTTTTGTTGTTTCAATACTAACGGGAGCAAAGACAACCTGACTACAATCGTCACTAATACAATTGCTAAACCATAGCTTCCATTAAATAACTCAGCAACATAAATAAGTAGCCATGACATTGGATATACGAAAAAATGGTTCCATATACCTTCAGTCTCCGCTGTTATCGGAACATGCTCTACACTTCCACAAGCTGTCATTGTCACTAAGATCCCCAAGAATAATAACAAAATGGCTATTTTTTTCACAAAAGTTCCTCCTTGTTGTTTTCGTTTTTACATTTAGAAAACAACAAGAATAGGGTCTTCATCATCTTGATTTTTATGATCAATAAACGAAGGAATTTTTGGTCGATACTGTTTTGAAGATGGTTGGATAAGACTTGAATTTACATCTGCTTGATCATCCATATGAATATACTGTCTGTTCCAACTCGTTCGTAGCTCCCATTCAATCATCAAAACATTAGCTTTAGTAAAAGCAGCTACTACTAAGACTGTCATGATGACTGTTACCCATACCATGGTCATATCAGATACAATTTCAATCAACTTATCCACCTCCTCTATTACGTTCATCTTATCACAAAATTATTAGCTAAACAAAAGACAGTTAAAACCAATCCTCACATATAAACTTATATTATTGATAAAATCTTAAAAGGTCTCCATAAATCACTTTATCTGAGAGATCTAAATCTAATTTAGCTTTTTCAAAGTATGGTTCACAATTCTCTAGCTGAGTTTCAAGTTCACTACCTTTATCGTAGCACAGTCCCTTCGTATAGACGACCTCATCCGTAATAAAACTTCTGTCACGTAATACAGTAAAGGACTGGCGTTCTTCAGAAAATAAATCGGATCCAAATTGAACATCTGCAATAGAATCAATTCCAAGTAAATGCATAATTGTAGGTTTAATATCAATTTGGCCTGATACCGTATGACTGACTTTAGGCTCATGTCCCGGAATATGAATAAGCATTGGAACCCTTTGTAATTGTATGTGATCAAATGGAGTGAGTTTTTCCTTCCCCAAAAACAAACTCATCGCTTTATGATGGTACTCAGAGATGCCATAGTGATCACCATATAGAATAAAAATAGAATCTTCGTAGATGCCTTCCTCTTTCACTCTCTCAAAAAAATGTTCGACTGCGTAATCCATATACCTTACTGTAGGAAAATAACGATTTAATGTCCCACTGTTTGAATTGAATTCATTTATCAGTTTATCATCTTCTCCTAATTCAAATGGGAAATGATTCGTTAACGTGATCAGCTTTGTATAATAAGGCTTTGGTTGAGTTTTTAATAAGTCAATCGATTGTTCAAAGAAGTCTAAATCCTTTAACCCCCAACCAACTGAGTTTTCTTCGTTAACAATATACGAAGCAATATCATAAAATTTGTCATAACCAAATTGCAAATACATCATATCTCTATTCCAAAAGCTTTTGTTATTTGCATGCATGACAGCAGTGTAGTAACCCTCTTCATTAACAATTTCCGGTAAACTATTATACTCATTTCCTGCATGAGTAAAAAATACAGATCCACTCTCTCTACCAAATAAAGAATTCGCAACTAAGAATTCTGAATCCGACGTTTTCCCTTGTGCCGTTTGGTGATAAAACTGATCAAAGTAGTAGCTTTCCTCAATCAATTGATTAAGAAATGGAGTAATTTCTTCACCGTCAATCGTTTCATTAATAACAAAACTTTGAAGAGATTCCAAAGATAAGACAATAACGTTCTTTCCTTCTGCAATTCCAAACAATTCAGTGTTCGGTTCCTTATAGTTCTCATTTCTGTAACGAATCACTTCATCAATATCTGAGCTCTCTGCAAATACTCGCTGTGCTTTTGAATGGGATTGAACATAAATATCGTATAAATGATAATTCATAATCCCAATGTTCTTCACTAACATCTCTCTGTCAAATGCCCTTGTTAGTAATTGAGGTCTTTCCAGTTGAGCAACACTAATATTTAGGGTGAATAAAAGTGCTGTTACGCCTAGCAAAAGGACAGGCTCTCTCTTCCCCCTTACCTGTAACGGAACCACTTTTTTAATCACAATAAAAAGAAGCACTAGAATATCTAATAGTAGGATTAAATCTCCCCACCTAACTAATTCTGTGATACTTCCTTGTACATCCTGTGCATTACTAGTTTGAAACAATACAGGCCATGTAAGAAAGTCATTAAAAAAACGAAAATATAAAAGGTTAAAATATAAAATACATGTACCTATGAAACTTAATATTACTACCAATAGATTTCTTGTTTTCCCGCTAAACAGAAAACTGATACCAATTAAGAGTACTGCTGAACTTATTGGATTCATTAATAAAAGTATTTCTTGTAGGAGATTATCAGTTTGAATTTGAAAGCCCAATTTATAAAGTGCATACGTTTTTAAACATAAAAAAAAGACAGCTATCAAAAAAAATCTCAGTCTAATAAATACGGCTTTTACCTTAGCAGCCAATTTCGATTACTCCTCTCACTAAAAAACATTTTTTTACAAATGTGAACTACCTTATAATATATTATTCTTTTCTAGCTACAAGTCAATAAAAATAATTCTATTATTACAGTTTCCTTGTATGAACTGTTAAAAAATAAAAAAGAGGCTTTCTCAAAAGGTCCGTTCTTGACCTTTGAGAAAGCCCGTAGACATAAAAGAATTTTATAATTGCACTCTCAATTGTTTGCGAAATACTTCCCGAATCATGTAGGAAACCCCATTTTGTTCATTTGAACGAGTCAACCAATCTGCCACTTCTTTAACTGAATCAGTTGCATTTCCCATCGCCACACCTAAACCTACTTGATTAACCATATCAACATCAGTATTTTGTGATCCAACAGCTACCATTTCATCGGCTCTTATTCCTAGGTACTGGCCTAATGTTTGTAATCCTCTTGCCTTAGAAACTCCTGCGCTTACAATCTCAAACCTACCCGGAGCCGATTCAAGCACTCTAACTCCAGCAGACATTTCTTCAATCTGCCTAATAGCTCGCTTTTGATCCTCTTTTTCGAAGAACTGAACTTGAATTTTTGGAGGAGCCATTGGCTCTTGCATAAGCTGTTCACAAACAGAGTCTACGAATCGAATAGGATAAAATAATGGATCCCCTACCCCAATAGTCATTTTTGCTATCAAATGATTCCTCTGTTTCACTTTATTACCGATCGAGAAATCTTCATGTAACACTCGTATGTGACAATCATACCTCTCTAAAATATCCACAACTTGTAGAGCTTTCTCTTCTTGTATTCTTCGTACAAAAATAGGTTCATCTGCATTTTGAGCAATAAATGCTCCATCACTTGTAATAAGACACCCATCTACTTTCAATGCTTTTGCAATCTTTTTCGCAGATGGGTATGGTCTTGACGTCGCAAGAGTCACATACACTCCTTTTTCCTTAACATACTGAATTGCATCCTTGGTTTGTTTCGTAATTTTAGAATTTGACCTTAATATGGTTCCATCGATGTTCAGGGCTAGCAGTTTATAAGTCATTGTCGTAAGTCCCCCTTCTTCATGTTGTCCCTATGCTTTGAGCAACAATAAATGGCTTGCTCTTTATAAGTAAGACTATGAAGATAGCTCGTTTATTAGAACCTAGACGAAGTACCGAATCTTTTCTATACTTTAATTACTGCATAAAAAGCGAATTATATTTCTATTTATACTTACTTACTGTTAAAAGAAAATATTTTAAGAGGGGTCTTATGAAAAAAGTTGCATCTTACTATTTATTACCTGTTGTCTTTTTCTTACTACTTTCTGCTTCACAATTATATGGGCAAACCTTACAAGCAATTCTCATGACCATACTTGGCTCAGCTTGTATGGGCCTTTTAACTGGTTTCGTTATTCACATTGCAATGATTGTTAAGAAAAAGGTATCCAAATAAAGAGGGCACAAAAAAAGAATAACGGTTTTAGTTTTAGAAAAGTAACAATAGACATAGCGTACCAATTCGCAATGATTTGGTACGCCTGTTTTCTTTGGTAATTAAACGTTTTAGGAAAAGGTCTTCATAAAGCTGATGAAGACCCAAACAGACAAAAAAGCATGGGAATGAGCCTTCATAAAGACGATGAAGACACAAATAGGCAAAAAAGTATGGGAATGAGTCTTCATAAAGCTGATGAAGACCCAAACAGACAAAAAAGCATGGGAATGAGCCTTCATAAAGACGATGAAGACCCAAATAGGCAAAAAAGTATGGGAATGAGCCTTCATAAAGACGATGAAGACCCAAATAGACAAAAAAGCATGGGAATGAGCCTTCATAAAGACGATGAAGACACAAATAGACAAAAAAACATGAAAAAAATACTTCATACAAACCAATATAAATTATTCTTGTTGATACAACAGCATCTTCAAGTAACGGAAGCATTAGTTGAAAAGAAAATACGAGCAAAAACGCACTGGTACTTTCAATAAACTTTTAACTAGTGCGTTTTTATATGCTATTTGTAATGTTAATTCGTTTCTGATTAGAATACCAAATTCGCCGTTAAATATTGTGAATTAGCGTTTCCCCTCCCAAAATTGAACCCGTTTTGTTAGTCTTTTTTTCAGTGCCGTCAAAGAAAAAGGGTTGTTCCAAAAGGTCTTTGACCTTTGGAACAACCCCAAACTCATTATCATATTTATTGTTGATCAGGATTTCCGTAGATTTCCTCTAAAGGTTCTGTAATAATCTTGTTTACATCTCCAATGATTACACTTAAACGTTGCTCTGCTTCCATTAGCTTAGAGATCAGCTCGTGTTGTTGAACAAGCTCAAATTGCTGCTGTGCTTGCTGAGCCTCTTCTTCCGTGATTTGAACTCCTTGCATTTGCTTTTGTTGAAGTTCAAGTTGAAGCTTACGGAAGTTATCTAACATTCTTTTTGCAATATCATCAGCAGCAATTTGTTCATGCAATGATTTAAGTGCTGTAAACTCTTCACTTTCAGCAAGTGTCTTCTTTAATTCGTGGGCCTTATCATAAACATTTGACATTATGTATGTCCTCCTCAAAATAATAGTCCTACCGACTATAACATTTTCGCTATAGCATTTCATCCCATCGAGCTTATTTTGTACAAAAAATGTCGATTTACCTAGTTTATTACCCTAAAAGCAAAATAATGAAACCCTGTATGAAACCAATCAAGCCCCCAAGGACTGCCCCAAGATACGTAATCATTTTAAATTCTCGCTTGGAAATGGATAGTACAAGCTCCTCTAAACGTTCAACTGAAAACGTTTGTACTTGTTCACGAACAATATCATCAAGGTGGAAGCGTTCGAGCAATGTTTCCAAATGAGTACTAAGCATATCCAAAATCACTTCTACACCTTTTGGAATGATTGTTGTTTCGACATACTCCTCATAAGCACCTGTCCACTCATTCATTGGCTGTTCTATCATAGAAAATAAAGGCACTTGTGTTTCTATCGTTCGTGTAATAAACGAGACAATTTCCTTTTCATTTAAGAAACCTTCTACATCTTCAAGTTTTTTCTGCTTCACTTTCAGCCACTCTTGCCTTAATAACTGTTCCAAGAGAGCCTGTGTCCCCTCATCTTTTAAAAACTTCAAAAGCTCTGGCTGTACTTTGTCAACTAATCGTTCATTACCGAGAAACATAGAAATCATATTCCCTAATGTCCCCTTTTGAATTAAGAAGCGGTCAATCATCACACTTAGTCTTTCTTTTCCCTCTGGGCTTTGAAGGAATGATTGTCCCCTTTCAAGAATATAATTAGTAACAGTTGGAAGTTGTTCTTCCATTTTATTTTGCAATGAGGACGGAATTAATTTTTCTAATGATTCATTGCGGTTTTGTTGAATAAATTGACTATAGCCCTGCTTAACTATCACTTCCGTTTTGTTTAATAGACGATCCTTTAGGTCTGTACCGCCAAAACGTTGTTCAAAGACAGTCTTAATACTTTCATTACTTCTCATTATTTTTTGTGCTTCCACTTGTAACCAACTAATCATTCCTGAAGAAAAAGCCTTGCTTTTCAACTTTTTCCCAAGACCTTCAGCTGTAAGCAAATAATCAACGACCATTTTTCCGAGTTGCTTAGCGAGTTCATCGTGTCTTTTTGGTATCAATCCAGGAGTAAAAGGAACACGCCAAGACCGAATTCTCACTTCTTTATATGGCCGAAATAACATTTTTATAGCAAGTGAATTGGTTAAGCCGCCTATAACAGCACCAATTATTACCATAAAAGCAATTAACAACATTGTTTGCAAATTGATAACACTCCTTTTCCATTCACCAAATAGGCACCTATCACATAGTATACGATACGACAATACTCCCTCGCTAGTTATTGAATGCGAACCCTTTATATTATAAAGTTCTCCCTCACTAATCAAAGGAGGTCCTTTAAATGAAGATTATTTCGCTAAGGAGTCGCCAATGGGAGCAATACCGCAGACCAATCTTGAACTTTGTTAAACGTCACGATAAAGATGAGGTGAGCTCTTGTTATTCCTGGCTTTTCAAATTAAAAAAACACCATTTACACCAGCCTGGTACTTGTATTAAGTTAGCTCTTTGGGACGGAAAAATCATTGCAGTCGCGGCCGTTTCCGATTATGGGACAACACATTCTGCATTTATTATTGCTCCTAATTATTCACAAACTGAAATTCAAATCAATCTTTTCACTTCCCTGATCAACGATCTAGGGGTCTGCTATACAAAAATTCGTTATGATGACAAACAAAAAATAAAGTATGCTCTTCAAGCTGGACTTGTTTGTTTTGCTTATTTAAGAGGAGACAAGGATCAAATTTACCTTTGGTTTGGAGGGGGACATTGGCACACAGATGACATTACTGAAAAAGAAGCATAACAGGGGTTTCTCTGACTTTGCCTAACAGATGGTACTGAAAAAAGAGTGCTTTTTCGCAGCTTCGTATAACACCCATTAGCTTTCAGGTGCTATAGTATAAGAAAGCGCTTTTAGTGAAATGAGGGAGGTAACTTTGTTAGTACATTTTCAGTGGAAAGAATTACGTAATAACCTTTTACGTCGCGAGTGGGCGTTTTCATTCTTTCATGAGGGGCAATATATGAGCGGTATTTATTATAAGAATGGCTCCATTAAGTGGGGGGACTCTAATGTTTCCTCTCAGAAGAAAGAAAAGCTTGAACCGTATGTTCATGACTTAATGCTTTATCATGTGTATGAACAACACTAACGTATAAAATTTGGCCACTCACCACATTCTAATAGGTAAAGGAGTGGTCATATGGGAAAAGACAAAGGTTCAAATTATGAAGGCCGCGATAAAAAATTCGTCGATGTTGATCGAATGATAAATGAAGGTCTTGGTGGGGGCACAACTCACGGTCGCCAATCTGGAATTATCGAAGAGTCTCGTGGTGACTTAGAACAAGAAGATCCTCCAGCTAAATCTTAATTTTAAAGTCGGGAGTGTCTAAGATGATAAGACACTCCCGACTTTTTCTATTGTTCCATGTACTTGGAGAAAAGACCTATTGTTCACTAACAAGGTGTACCGTTGCAATTCCACAATGGCTGCACTCTAAATAATGCGGGCACTGTTCTTCTTTTAAATCAGTGGCAACCCCATTGCTTCTTTTAGTTAAATCTATTGGCAAATAAGCGTCGTATTTTTCGTAATAATCCATAATTCTCCCGTAATCAATTTGTTGTTCTTGACATTGTGTACATCGTATTTCTAAAGTAGTCATTCCATTACAAACAGGACACATACCCATCGTTTTATCTCCTTGTATACAAAGAAGAGGTGAGCGAACTCACCCCTTCTAATCCATAATCTTATTATTGTTGTGTTCCACCCATTTGTTGTTCAGCCATTTGAACTAGGCGTTTAGTAATCTCTCCACCTACAGACCCGTTCGCACGAGATGTAGAGTCTGCTCCAAGGTTAACACCGAATTCAGAAGCAATTTCATACTTCATTTGGTCAAGTGCTTGTTGTACACCAGGTACAAGCAATTGGTTTGAATTGCTGTTGTTGTTACTTGCCATGTGTCTCACCTCCTTGTGTACTTATAGTGTGGTTATTTTCGATATAGATATGTAAAAAAAACATTGATAATTTATGGAAAATAATATTAACACTATTAAGAAGGGGGTGACTCAAAAAAATCAAAAAAGACCTTTTGAGACATCCCCTGATAAGTTCATTAAGACCCACCAAAATGAATGAGCTACATGATGTTTGGAAGCAATTCATTAGACAGGATAAACAGGATGTTTTCGATCACTAAATTGTATTTGCTTTGTTGAGTATGCATTGAAACGTTTCATTAACTCTTCACGTAGATCATTACCTTGTACAATGCCATCGATAACTAGCTCAGAAGCTAACCGGAAAACATCAATATCTGCTTTATATTCTTCACGCTTTTGCTGAATAAACGATTCACGTTCTTCTTCTTTAAGCTCCTTTATTTTGTTCGCATACACAGCATTTACCGCTGCCTCTGGTCCCATTACGGCAATTTGCGCTTGCGGAAGCGCTAAACAACAGTCTGGTTCAAAAGCGGGGCCCGCCATTGCATACAAACCAGCTCCATATGCCTTTCGAACGATAATTGAGATTTTCGGAACAGTTGCTTCTGACATTGCTGCAATCATTTTGGCACCATGACGAATAATACCAGCTCTTTCGACTTTTGTTCCTATCATAAATCCAGGAATATCAGCCAAAAATAACAGTGGGATATGGTACGCGTCACACAGTGAAATAAATTTCGCAGCTTTATCAGCTGAGTCATGGAATAGAACGCCTCCTTTTGCCTTTGGCTGGTTGGCGACGATCCCTATTACACGTCCATCTAACCTTGCAAAGCCCGTAATTAATTCAGGAGCAAATAGCTTTTTTATTTCGAAAAATGTACCCTCGTCAATAATTCTGTTAATTAAATCGTACATATTAAAAGGGGCATTTTGATTAGCTGGAATAATGTCATCAATGCTTTTCTCAAATGCTTTCGCTTCTTTTGTCTTTGTTATGTTGGAAGCTTCTTTATAACTTGGAGGGAAATAACTCAAATAGTCTCTTGCTAATGTAATGGCTTCTTGCTCTGAAGCAGCTAGGATATCTCCGCAGCCCGAAACAGAACAATGCATTTTCGCTCCACCCATTTCCTCAAGGGATACCCGCTCTCCAATGACCATTTCAGCCATACGCGGAGAGCCGAGGTACATAGAAGCATTGCCATCTACCATTATCACCGTATCACAAAAGGCTGGAATGTATGCTCCTCCTGCTGCTGATGGACCAAATAACAAACATAATTGAGGGACTCTTCCAGATAACTTCACTTGATTATAAAAGATTCGCCCTGCTCCCCTCCTTCCAGGGAACATTTCCACTTGGTCTGTAATGCGTGCTCCAGCAGAATCGACTAAGTACAACATCGGCACATGAAGCTTTTCTGCTGTTTCTTGAATTCGAATTATTTTCTCAACCGTTCTCGCTCCCCATGAACCGGCTTTCACCGTTGAATCGTTTGCCATCACGCATACCGTTTGACCATTAATTTGTCCTATCCCTGTAATAACACCATCTGCTGGTAAACCTGGTACTTTGTGATTAGCAAATAAACCATCTTCAAGCTCCGTTCCATTATCAAGTAGAAGTTTTAGTCTGTCTCGGACAAATAACTTCCCCTTTGCTTCATTCATCCTGTGGTATTTGGGCGCGCCACCTTGTTTAATTTCGTCGGCTTCATTTTTCCACTTTTTCTCAAGAGACACTTGTATCCCTCCTACTCCCCTTGGTAATTTGGTTTTCTTTTTTCTTGAAAAGCTAGCAAGCCTTCGCGGCGATCCTTTGTTGAAATCAATTTTTCATATGCATTCCGTTCTATCGTTAATGCAGTCTGTAGATCCACTTCTAGTCCTAGATCAATGGCCCGCTTCGCTTGCCTAACAGCGGCTGGACCGTTACTAGCAATCTTTCTGGCAATTTCATATGCTTTCTGTAACACATTGTCTTGTTTCTCTACGTGTTCAACTAACCCAATTTGCTTAGCTTCGACTCCAGTTACTCTAGAAGCTGTAAAAATAAGCTCCTTTGCTTTTCCTACTCCAATCAATCGTGATAGTCTCTGGGTTCCCCCAGCACCCGGAATAATCGCCAAAGAGGTTTCTGTTAAACCGTAAATAGCCGTTTCACTACCAATTCGTAAGTCACAAGCTAATCCTAGCTCTAAACCACCGCCTAAGGCACTGCCATTCATTGCCGCAATGGTTGGCTGCTTTAACGAAGCAATACGATTTATAGTCATTCCTATTTTTTGTACAGCAAACCGAACTTCTTTTTCATCCATTTTATTTCGTTCTTTTAAATCAGCTCCTGCACAAAATACGTTTGAATTCTTACTCGTAAAAATAATTACTCTTGCCTGTTTTGAATTTTCTACACTTGATAAAAAATCGTTAAGTTCACGTAATAGTTGAATTGAAAGCGAATTGGCTTTCGTCGGTCGATTAAGAGTTGCCAAAATAACGCCTTGTTCATGTTCTTCTACTAAAAGCGACTTCATTTGACAGCCCTCCTTACCTTTTTTGAGCAATTGCTACTTGCAGGCGATGACTAGGTAATGTTCGTTTTAATCTTTTTTGAATCCATACAGCACAAGCTGTAATCTGCTCTAAATCAACTCCTGTCTCTACTTTCATTCCATTAAACATGTAAATCATATCCTCAGTTGCAAGATTTCCTGTTGCTCCTTTTGCATATGGACATCCACCAAGACCTCCAACCGATCCATCAAAAGCACGGACTCCAAGCATATATGCTGCATAAACATTGGCTAATGCAGTTCCACTTGTATCATGTGGATGGAAGGCAATATTAGTAAGTGGAATATGCCCTGAAACTTTTTTTACTATTTCTACAACTTGATTTGGTGTCGCAACTCCAATTGTGTCACCTAATGAGATTTCGTCTACGCCCATTTCCATTAATTGAGATGAAATAGACAAAACTTTATCGACAGTCACAGCTCCTTCGTACGGACATCCAAATACAGTTGAGATATAGCCACGGACTGATTTTCCAGCGCTTTTAGCTTCCCTAACGACTTTCTTCAAAACAGGAATTGTATCATCAATGGTTTTATTTATGTTTTTTTGATTATGCGTCTCACTTGTTGATAGAAAAACCGCAATCTCATCAATTCCAGCCTCTAGCGCTCGTTCTAACCCGTGTTCATTTGGTACAAGTGCTCCAAAAGTTACATGCTCTTTTTTCTTCACACCTTTAACAACCTCACTTGCATCTGCTAGTGCTGGAATCCACTTAGGATGGACAAAGGAAGTTAGTTCAATGTAAGGAAGTCCCGTTTTTACTAATTGATTCACCCATTCAATTTTAGCTTCTGTGCTTACAATCTCCTTTTCATTTTGCAAACCATCTCTTGGTCCTACTTCGCGAATGTTTACATCAATTATTCTCATCAACTCACTTCCCCTAATAATTAGATCTTATTCAGTCAAGCTCTATCAACGCTTCTCCTTCATCAACAAATGTTCCCTCTTCTTTTAAAACGGCACGCACGATCCCTTTTTCAGTTGATTCAATCGGAATTTCCATTTTCATAGATTCCAAAATTGCAATTTCTTGCCCTTCAGTAACGGTATCTCCGACAGCTACAAGCATTTTCCACACATTTCCCGCCATAGTAGTTGTCACTTTTTTCATTGTCCTCACTCACCCTTTTTTATAAAAGTCAGAAACAAAAGCAGTTGTCACTTCTCCTGCTTGGAAGACAGGATGGGATAATACATCTAAAAGCATAGGAATGTTTGTTTTTATTCCTTCAATTCGGTATTGTTCTAATACTGTTGAGATTTTAGTTATTGCCTCCGATCGACTATCTCCTTTTGCTATTAGTTTCGCGATCATCGGATCGTAATAAGGGGTTACAACAGTCCCTTTTTCTACGGCACATTCATGGCGAATGCCCTCTACCATTGGCAAATGTACATTGGAAATAGTTCCAGGTGACGGATAAAATGTCTTAGGGTCTTCAGCATATATCCTAACCTCAATGGCATGCCCTTGTTGCTTAATGTCCTTTTGTTTAAATGACAAGCTTTCTCCAGCTGCTATACGAAGCTGCCACTCTACTAAATCGATCCCTGTTATTTCCTCCGTTACAGGATGTTCTACTTGTAATCGGGTGTTCATTTCTAGAAAATACACTTGTTTATCGTCATCAACTAAACACTCAATTGTCCCAGCATTTGTGTACCCTAGCTTTTTTACAGCATCTGTTGCCAATTTCCCCATCTTTCTACGAAGCTCCTCATCTAAAAAAGGAGATGGTGACTCTTCAACTACTTTCTGATTCCTTCTTTGAACAGAACAGTCCCTTTCCCAAAGGTGAACTACATCTCCTTTTTGATCTGCTAAAATTTGAACTTCAATATGTCTTGCTCGGTCGATTGCTTTTTCAGCAAACATCTCACCGTTACCAAAGAACATTTCAGCTCTTTTCTGGTTTGAAGAAAAGACTTTTCTTAACTGTCCTTCGTTCTCCACTTTCTGCATTCCAATGCCGCCACCCCCAGCCGAGGCTTTAAGCATAATCGGATATCCAAGTTGACTAATAGCTTGCACCAACTCTTCTTCATCTTCTGTCGCTGTTTCTGTACCCGGAATAACTGGAAATCCAACATTTTTCATTGCGTTACGTGCTTTTACTTTTTCCCCCATTAATTCAATCATCTCAGGTTTCGGTCCAATAAAAACAATATTTTCGTTTTGGCACCTTCTAGCAAAATCAGCGTTTTCAGATAGCAATCCATATCCAGGATGAATGGCATCTACCTGACTTTTCTTGGCTATTTCTATGATTTTATTTATATTTAAATAACTTTCTTGTACTTTGGGAGGTCCAACTACATATGATTCATCTGCCATTTGTACATGTAGAGCATTTTGGTCAGCTTCTGAGTAAATAGCTACCGTTTTCACACCAAGTTTTTTACATGTTCGAAGAATGCGAAGTGCTATCTCCCCCCGATTAGCGATTAACACTCGAGTAAACATCTAACTCCTCCAATCTCAAAAACAACCTAATTGCCTTGCTATGACAAGACGTTGTATCTCAGAAGTGCCTTCACCAATTTCCATTAATTTGGCATCTCTCAACATCCGTTCAACTCCATATTCGCGCATATATCCATAGCCCCCATGAATCTGCAATGACGCGTTACACACTTTTGTCGCTGTTTCAGAAGCGAATAATTTTGCAAAAGCTGCTTCTTTAGAAAACGACTTATTCTTATCCTTGAGCCAGGCTGCCTTCATAACCATATTTCTTGCTAACTCTATTTCCATTGCCATATCAGCTAACTTAAATTGAATTGCTTGAAAATTCGATAGCGTTTTCCCAAACTGCTTTCGTTCTTTTGCATAAGCGAGAGCCTTATCAAAAGCTGCTTGAGCAATACCAACTGCTAAAGAGCCAATCGATATCCTTCCACCATCCAATGTGTAAAGAAATTGTTTAAAGCCTTTTGATGGATCACCTAATAAGTTTTCTTTTGGGACTCGCACATCTTCTAGGACTAATTCACATGTATTAGAAGCTCGAACTCCCATCTTGTCGTAATCGCACCGAATGTGAAAGCCTTCAAGACCTGTAGGAACAATGAATGCAGATATGATTTTCTTCCCCGTTGAATCTTCTCCTGTTACAGCAGTAACAATCACACTTCTTGCGTAGCCTGCATTGGTAATCCAACACTTTTCTCCATTAATAATGAATTCATCTCCATCAAGGACTGCAGTTGTTCTCGTCCCTCCAGCATCTGAACCTGCATTAGGTTCTGTTAACCCAAATGAGCCAAGAGCTTCTCCTTTTGCTAGTGGGGTAAGAAATTTTTGTTTCTGCTTTTCTGTTCCGAAATAATAAAGCGGACTTGCTCCAAGTGAAACTGCAGCTGCATAACTTAAACCGGTCCCCCCACAGGCACGCCCAATTTCTTCAACTGCAATCGCATACGTAATTGTATCGGCTCCAGCTCCACCATATTCTTCAGGAAAAGGCAAACCTAAAAGACCTAGCTCTCCCATTTTTTTAAATACTTCTTTTGGAAACGTTGCATCCTTATCCCACTTTTCTGCATATGGGGCTATTTCAGATCGAGCAAAATGTCGTACCATATCCTGGACGATGCTTTGTTCTTTTGTTAACTCGAAATCCATTCTCTTTCCCCCTTCGATGTATTGAGCGCTCGCTCACTTTGAAGTCCCTAATCCAACTATACGTAAGACATACCAATAGCATGACAATAATGTAAGCGTTAACACAAAAATGCTATTTGTTTAGATGCACTATGAAAAAGGTAGAGCTGTCTAAAAAAACAACCCTACCTTCCATTTATCCTTATAAAACATTTAACTTGTTACATACACTTGTAGTCTATTCAAAAGTTCCTTTAACTTTCACTTCTCCATTCTCAATCATAACTTGTCCGTTTGCGACAACAGTTTCGATTTGAAAATCTTTTGCTAAAATGACAATATCAGCATCATTTCCTACCGCAAGCTCTCCCTTGCCTTTTAATTTCAATGCGTTAGCAGGGTTTTTTGTTATAACGTGTAGGGCTTTCTCCAGTGGTACCTCTTCACTCATTACCGCATCTCGAACTTCTCCAAAAAGAGATTTTATGTCTCCAATTTGTAAGCCAATTAATCTTCCTTGATCATCAAAAGCAGGTAAACTTCCTTGGGCATCAGAAGTAAACGTAATTTGCTCTAATGGGACACCTTCGTCCAAAAGAAGCTTTAAGGCACGGCTGCATTTTACTTCTCCTTCTTCCAAGAACGATGGAACCGTACTTGTAGTAAAATCAACAAATCCTCCTTTTTTGGCGTACTCTACTCCGGCTTTAAATAAAGTTGCATTACGATTAATATGAGTTGGGATAAATTGCGTGATCGGAATATCGGTTTGCGAGATCACTTCCTCCAATAAAGAAAGAGTTTGATAACTGTCACCGACATGCACGTTCACCTTGCCACCTTTTCCAGCCAACATCCCTCCCACTCTTGCCTCTGCTGCAATTCTGCTTATCTCATCAACGGTTGGCTGTGAAGAGCGATGGTCTGCAATTGCAACCTCCCCGACTCCAATAATTTGATCAATGAGCATTAGATCACTTTGGATCGAGCCGGTTAAAGGCTTAATTGGGACTTGGTAAGAGCCTGTATGAACATAGCAAGAAATCCCCTCTTCCTCGAGGCCTTTTGCTTTTGCTATCAAGTCTGGCATCGTTCTACTCGTTCCATCTGTTCCTATTACCCCGACAATGGTTGTTACTCCTGCTGTCGTAGCTTGACTAAGCATCAGTTCTGGTGTACGAGTATGAAAGCCCCCTTCTCCCCCACCACCAGTAATATGAACATGGCCATCAATAAACCCCGGGACAATATAGGAACCTTCCCCATTTATTACTTGAACATTTATGTTTAAGCTAGTTACATCAATAGCGTCCTCTATTGCTATAATTTTCCCTCCTGCCACCAACAGATCTTTTTTTCCTTTATAATTAGGTGAGTAAACTTCACCTTGTTTTATTAACATTAACACTTATTTCACTCCATCCTTCATCTAATTCAATGTTACTTAAGTATAACAAATTTTCGATTGGTTAAAATCTTATCTAGCCTATGTTTTAACAGGCGAAAAACAATATTACATAACCTCTTAGCAAATACTAAAAAAATTGAAACCATTACCCAATGCACTGCGTAAAACATAAATATGTATTTGAAAGGAGATAAGAAATGGGCTTCCTCATCGCACTTGGTTTAATAATTGTTTTAGTTTTATTTTGGATCTCTAGTTACAACAGTTTAGTGAAATACCGCAATTGGGTGGAGGAATCCTGGGCTCAAATTGATGTTCAGCTAAAAAGAAGATTTGACTTAATTCCTAACCTTGTTGAAACCGTAAAAGGCTATGCTAAACATGAACAAGAAACATTAGCTAAAGTAGTAGAGCTTAGAAATCAAATTACTGCTCCCGGAAATAGCCGTCAAGAACAAATTGAAGCTAACAACGAGTTATCTGGTGCACTTAGGCAACTTTTTGCGTTGCGAGAGGCCTATCCAGATTTAAAAGCAAGTAGCAATTTCAATATGCTTCAGGAGGAACTTTCCGGAACTTTATAGGTACAAATTTGAAAGGTCAAAATCAATAAAGACTGTGCTTTATTAGTTATTTTATATTTCGCCCATGTAATGTGGTCAAAAAATGTACATAGTTAATTAACAAATTTTTCTTTATAACTGTTAAAAAGGATAGTTAGCAAATTGTTATCACTGCTAACTATCCTTTTTTATCATTAAGGACGTATTGGTCATTTTTGTCGTTTGTAAAGGTTAAATATCTTAGATTCACCTCTTGGCTATTATCCAAAGTACAAGCTAATTTTTCCTTCTTCTTTCGCAACCTTTATACATGTTTTAAAAAAACGAAGCAACTTTACTCTTTCTTCTTCAACATCGATTTGATTCGGGAATGCCGTCTCAAATAACCTAACAATAGGGTCTAATTTAGAGACTTCAGGTTGTTTAAAGAAATCAACATTTTTAACTTTCTTATAGGCTCTCATAATATCTTGATGACTGAAGGCTATCACTTCTTTATTTCCAGACCATTCACCATATGGATTTTCTAACCCTAAAGCTTCATATAAAAATTTAATATTTGGATTCCAGACTCCGTAACTGACTCCTCCCAGAGCGTGACCTTCGCTATTCTGAATTTCAACAAAAAACCCCATAACTACACTTCCTGTAATTTTATTCATTTTTCTTCCTTTTCAATTGATAAATCTACTTGTACGAAGCCTTTTGAATACCTAGCTAACTTCCCAATAGGTGTTTTGACTGTTTTAGTAGGTTCAAATCGTATTTCACCGGATATAATCTTGTGGAGGTGCCACCACCACTCTTCAATTGGTTTCTCTAATGTTATGAAGTTGTATTTTTTAGAAAGGTGGTTATAAACCGTTTCAACATTCTGTAAAAGTAGTAAATCCGCCTTCGATAGCTCAATTTTCTCAATATCCGTTAGTAAATTATTGTTTTTATACAATTCTGAACGGACATAAAAACTATAATATGTTTTTAATTCACATAAACCATTTCCATCCCTTATGTCTTCTGTTTCTAATCTGAAATTACGTATCATGTTTGACCAATCTTTCATTTAATTCACCCTTCTATCTAACAAAATTTAGTAACCATGTTGCAGAGGTTGCTTTTAGAACCATGTATTATACAAAAAATAGTTTTTATCATTCTCAAGATACTGTTTATCCAGTTTTAGAGGAACAATATACAACGATTTATTGATACCTGGATGAACAGCACAAGTACATTTAACTCCTTATATGCAGAATGGAACCCCCAAAAAAGAGGTTCCATTTTCGATAATTATTTTTTAAAACAATATTAAACCGAAATTAGGAACCAATGTCTGAAAATAAAAAGGCAAGTCTACTCTCCGAATACCTCCTTCTACAAACACCCTCCTCTGAGTACTATAGTCTTCAATTCTGGTTAATTGTATCAGGTTTTACCTTAAAGGAAAAGAGCTGCACTATAGTCAGTAGACCACTTGTGTAACAGTACTACGAAATAAACGCTTTAATGGAACTACAATATCAATCAACAAATTTTAATGGTTTAACTTTTTGAGAGAAGATAGACGGTTAATGTTGTATAATTAAATTGGAATAAAAATTATTAAATGGTTGGGAAGTGTCGATGTGGTTAACTTTACACCTGAAGTTGAAGAATATTTCAAGGATAAAAGAGTTGAGTTCACAAAGTATCCTGACGAAAGGATGGGTAAATATACTTCATTGGTTTCTTTTTATCGCTTTGTAAAAGCAGAAGTAGACTTTTGGTCAGAAGTTAAAAATTTAAATGATACTCCCAGTTTAAATCAGATTAAAAGTCATTTCACATCTATTTTATCTAACTTAGATACTATTCTTAAGCAACAAAATAACCCTGCAAATCATAACCACGTTATTAATTCACTCGATAATGCTATTAAGGGGATTAAAAAAGGGGAATTCCCTTGTGTTTTTTCAGAAACTACGATGGGAAACCTTATTTTAGTAAAATATAAAGAAGCACCATTAAAAGCAGAAGCTTTGTGTAATTATTTATTTAGAAGTTTGCGTAAAGGCAATCATTCTGACTTTAATTCCAACAACCTCTCAAAAAAAGAATTTATGGAAGGTCTATTCGAAGGTTTTTTATTTGAGAATCAATTCTCTTTTAATAATGATGAAATAAGCGCAACATTAGAAGCAAAAACTTCATTATTTAGTAATTTTCAAAACCAAGCTAACGAACTAATAAATACTTATACGAAGGAAACAGATAAAATTAAAGAGACAACAACAAAAGAAAGTGAGACAATAAAGGAGATTACAAACTCTTTTAATGAAAAAAGGAATGCTTTACTATCTGAAGCTAGGGAGCAGTTAGAAGAGTTAACTGTTCTCTATACTCAAAAGCTTCGTTTAGAGGGACCTGCAACTTATTGGGAAAAAACTGCTAACGATTATAATAAAAAAGGAATCATTTGGACATTTATAACATTGATAGTAGCTTTGTTTTTCATGACTGGGTTAGGTTTGCTTTTGTGGAATTTTCCGCAAATAGACTCTGCTCTTAATCTAAATTCGCTTAAATTTGCAATTGTACTAACTATTATTATTTCTACAGGAATTTTTCTTGTTAATTTTTTCATAAAGCTTTCCACAAGTGCATTTCACCTTTCGAGGGATGCTAATGAGAGATATCAACTGACTTTTATCTATTTATCTCTCCTTAAAGAAGAAGGCATTACTGATTCAGAACGAAATATAGTATTACAATCAATATTTAGTCGCGCGGACACAGGGTTGTTAAAAGGAGACAGTACTCCTGCGTTTCCAGACACCAGTATTATAGGACAAATATTAAAGCAACAATCCAAGTAAAAGTACATTCATTCTTTCTCATTCCAACAATAAAAAACTGAGCAGTAAAATGGTTTGAAAAGAAGGACACTTAAGGGCAGTGAGGGACAATGGAAGTTGAACCTTCAGCACCTTGTGCACTCCTTCTAGTCTATGAATTCCAAAGAATTGGTATGAGTTTTCCTAAAAGGATAGCCATGCCTTTCTTGGCAATGATTCCTAAGTTTATTTTAATATAAGTTTCCTTCTCCATCCCTCTAAGATAACCTAAGTTTTTATTAAAAATTAATAAAATTAATAAAATTATAAAATAATATTTTTCTTTGTAATCTCTTATGAAAAAACCTTGATTTGTGATGAATTCCAAGAAAGACTGAATTGAGTGCACGGTATATGCAATGTTCGATGTCGTATTTGAGAGATGGATATATCGTATATATGAGTGATTGCAGTGATTACATCATTTACCATTGGCATAACGGAAAAATTGAGAAGAAACAGATACAGGGTGATGTCGATGTGGAATCTATTTAGAAGAAAGCAGAAGAAGAAACAGGAATTTAAATACTTTGAAAAAGTTTCTCTTTTGTCTAGGCCAAGAGTAGAAATTAGGACGAAAACAGAGATTATTAATTTGGAAAATGGCAAGAAACTTTACAAGACAACGATACTGAACAAAATTTAATATAATTAGCCGAGTAAATAAGATTAATTGCAACAGAGAGCTTCTTATCATATCGAATAATAAGGGAAACTTCATCTACAATAGATTTGCATTAAAGATTACGTTAATATATAAAAAAGGTCCAAATTCGACGTAGTAAAAGAACCCTATGTTTGGATTCTTTTATAGGAAACTTAAAGCTTATTATATTACAATGGGGATTTAATTTGGAAAGTTCAGGTGATAAAAACTAAAAGGGGTTAAAGAATAACTACCGAGACAAAATTTTCTTTAATTCCATGCTCTCTTGTTTATTCACTTTCCCATTCCTTAATTAAGTAATCGGTTCATTGGAAATAAGGAGTGGAAATGAGCTCTTCCCCTCTTTTTCTCTCCCTATAATATCTAGTTCTTATTGTGTTGTAGGACACTCCAGAATATTTAGCTAATTCTTTTAATGTGTAGAGTTTTCCTCGAATGTTGATTTTAAGTGGTTGATTTCTCTTATTAATGGGTGCTATTAATACATTACCATCAAAGTATCTTCGGGCTCTACCTTCCAACGTACCTTTATTAATTCCATATTTCATTGCTATTTGACTTAGACTAAGTAGCTCACCCTTTACTTTAAAGATTCTTGTTTTTGGAATTATTCCCTTAGTATTTAGTATTCCCGTTTCGAACATGCCTGCTTTAACTCTTTGTTCTAAAATAGATATCGAAATACCTGACATTAATGATAACTCTAATAGGGAATATCTTCTCCCTTCAATATCTGTATCCACTTGGCATTCTATTTTTTTACATAACTCTTCTTTTGTTCTAGCACTTTCATGAATATAATTGTAATAAACATGAGCAACAGGAAAGTTAAAATATTCAGCCCACTCTGATAAGGTTTTAGTTACTTCATCTATTTCTAGATAATATGCAACTTGTTTACTAACCCCCCCTCTCTCAGGAATGTCCCATTTACAATTTTCAGGTTTGAAATCATTTTTATTACACTTTCTAACAATTGATAAATCTTCATGGTACCCGTTATTTATGGCCCATTGATAGAACATCAAAAAGTTATTTTTCCATTCATCACACATATTGATACCGTATCTACCACACTTACGATACCCTTTATAGTTAGGGTTATAACAAGATTGTTTCATTCTACTCCAAATCTTATATAGCCTAGTATGACTCAAGCCATGATTTCTTATTATTGACATTTAACTCCCCTCACTTATACAAGTTTCCTTTAAATTAACATATTGTTTATTTGGCATTATCCTTTTTAGTAGATTATTTAACAACTTTTTGTCTTTAGCCCAATACGCAAAGCCCGCCCCTCTTAATACTAGCTAACATATGAACAAGTTGCACAACTTTAGATGTTGATTACAGCCACAAAAATGTACCATCTCTGCCATGTTTTTTACCAGCAGTTGCCACCACGAAATTTACCACTTGCTGTCTAACGTGTTTACCAATAGATGCACGTCAACGATTTTGAAGTTAATAAGCCTAATCCTTCTGTACCGAAGAATTAGGCTTTAGTCTTCCGTGTTTACACCAATTATGGAATTTCATTTCCTATTGAACTATATCGTTGTACCATGCAGCAAATGACTGTGTTTCGTTAGCTAGTCTTTAAATAGACACTTTTTTACTTTAATTTATATTTTATGCTTTCAATAAGAGTTTATAATAGGCATCGTTTATTATATCTATAGGTTTTAATTTTTTATCAAGACGCTGTAACATTTTAATTATATCTTCTTCTTTTAAGACTAAAATCTTCTTACTATTACTACTAATAAGGGACCGAAAGATTTGTTCTTCACAATTTTCGTCACACCCTTTTCTAGAAACAATAATTGCTAAGTTTCCAAAGTATTTATTGTCTTCCAGATAATCTCTTACCCTTGATAAATCGTCTGAACTTAGGGGTTTCGAATAGTTCTTTGCATCAAAAAGTAGCATACGAACTCCGTTAAGTTCAAGTGCTTCTAAAAATTCATCGTTGCTATTATGATTTTTAATAACGAAATCTCTCCTAGTAATACCACCATGATTAGGAACTTGCATTTGTAAATCAAAACTATCAAAACTTTCTTGAAAACACTCTTTTAGGATTTTTTCAATCAACACTTCAAATGCATTTCCGTCAGAGTAGTCGAGATTAACTAGTTCGTATTGCAATCTTAATACTGTATCAGACATAGAATCTTCTTCAAATATATTAATTAAAGATAAGATGTTATCAAGTTTCATACGGGTTATTTTCTTTAAAAATAATACATCATGACTAAACACTCTAAAATCTGTAAAATGTGATATTAAATCGTACAAGTTTAGTATCTTATTAAAATTTGTATAATTACTTTTGTCAGCTTTGTTTGTAATAAGAGTACTTTTTCCAATTTTGGAATTAATTTTCACATCATTGTTGCCATCCAATTTGTCATCTATAGGGAAAACTATATAGTCTGAAGAAAATAGCGAAACTGGCAATGGCGAGTCCTGAAAAGAAATCTTTCGTGGTAAAAGACAAATATATTTATCTGTTTCAAAGCTATCAATTACTTTATAAAAGTCAGTAAGTACTCCATTAAAATACTTAGCAATTTCTTTAATTTTTACATTCTTTAATATCTCTTCAAAAAATATTTTAGCTAATCCTAATCTAATACGTTTTTCTGTATATTTTTCAGTATAAACTAGGTTTGAAGCGTATACTACCAATTCATTACCAGTGGGATTTCCGTTCTTAATATAACTACTTTTAGTTGAGGAGAAGTCAAAAGTAATATAACTTTCTCTATTAAGATTAGAATTATCAATCAGTTTCAATGAAAACTCGTCATACACTTTCCATTTTTGACCTTTTAAGATTTTTTTAATATCCTTCTTAATTGCTGTAAGTAAAGGTACTAATTCATTATTAAATTCTTCTTGGCTCATACAACCGAAACTCTTTGGCATCTTCGTAACCCCCTTTTAACCCAAACTCAATTCTAAATATTTTACCTTCTACAAAGGAAAATGAAAATCCTTCTTGAACTAATCTGCTTCAGTTGTTTAGCTTAATAAAGGTTTACAAAAAGGTAGGTCTAATAAAGCGCTTTTGTTGCACAATTTTTTAGTCTACTACGTAATGCAATAGTTAATCTAGTGTAGTGGTAAACAATCTGTCATTCATTGGTACACCTTTTGTCATTTGGTGGTAAATACTATGTCAGAGGTGGTACATTCCAGTGGCCGTAATCAGATGTAAACCCAAATTTTTCAGGGGGAGAAAAACTTATTTCATCATAAAAGTGTTTCTCTTTGTTTTTCGGTCTGAAAAAAGGCACAACCATTTATGGAGTTCGTAAATAAAAAAAGACCAAAACGTTATGTTTTGACCTTAGGTGCACATCATTTCTTGTTTCTAACCGATAGAAACAAAACAAAGAAAAAGGAATTGGAGAGTTTGATGACGTCAACCAGGATTTATATTCAGGTAGAATTTTCATTAATTAGATTTACATCATACTTTGCCAGTTAATTCTACATCGCAATATAAATTATGCACATAAGTAGTTATGCAAATACGAACCTTCAATGGCAGCATTCACCAACCACTGCTTAAAATCATTTATTATTGCTATTGGTTCCTCCTCCTAGCATTAACGAGAAATCCATCTTATCCAAATTTATTTCTTTCAATTTCTCTATTTCACCTTCTACAACCTTTAAATTGGAATCATATTGACTCATTTTTTCCCACAGCGAGATTATTTGTATATGTTTTTGCTCCTTTATCATACTATCAAATCCAACTTCAACTGCAGCCACACTACTTTGATATTCTAACATTGTATTAATCACAACAATTATAAGTTTGGTTAAAGATTGGTCACCAAAAAGATAAAGTTCGTGAGGATGAATTATGCTCTTCTCACAAAGAACATTCATTCGACTTAACAATTGAATACAATCTCTTGCTTGCGTTAGATATCTTTTAGTATATTCACTAGTATCATTATCTTTCAAAGGACGCTGCCACAAGTCCCTAAACTCTGTCAATCCTGTGTTTAATTGACCAATTAATAAAAACTTATCTTTTTCGAAAGAATTTTTTTGGGTTATATATTGAAGAGCAATGAAGATTATTCCTATACCAGCAAGCATATTTCCAATGTAACTTAATTTTTCCCAGCCATCCCATTCCCAAGAGTAAAAAATAATGATAACAATAAGAACTATCAATAAAACTATCATTGTACTTGGTCTTCTAATCATAATCGGTGACTTATCTTTAAACCACTTCATTTACTATGGAACCTTCTTTACTACATTGACTTTTTATTTTTCTGAAAATCCCCTGAATCAATTCATTCATCTCTTCTAGCGTATACCTATACTTTGTGGCTAGTATCTCGTTTGATATCGGTTGCTCATTCGACTTTTCATCTTTCAAGCAATAACTAAGAATTTCAAGCTCTTCTCTTGTGCATACTTCCGCAGCAACAGCCATACATTTATCTCTATTGAATAGTAATTCAAAGTAATCTATATCTCGGTCAACCAAAGTCGGATACACCGATAAGTAACCTGCCCATTTATTTAATACATCACCTTTTAAGTCATATCCACCAAACCTGTCTTTTTTTAGCACTAAATGTAGCACAAGCTTACCCAAGACATCTTTATCTATATCTGAAATGAAATTTAAAAAAAGAGGTTCAAATGCGGGTATTCTACCGTAAAATGCCTTTCTCCTAAAAAATAATAGTTGAAAAGCTCTTCTTTCAGCTTTATTCATTTTATCTTTATATCTCTTATATTCTTCTCTACAAAACCAATCTAAGAAGTCCAAATATGCTTCTTCAGCATCCATGCAAATTAAATCAAAAGCATCATTTCTAGATGCTGTGTTTTCAATTATCCATTGAAGATTGCTTAATTCACCATGTACTTCAAATTCCTGTTTATGAAAACTATCGCCACCATCTAGCTCCTCAAAATATCTGATTACTCTTTGCAGTAAAAGTTGATAACGCATATGGTCAAAGTCCTTAACCAAAGAAATTGCTTCTTCATGAAAGCCTTGTTTCACCAACTCGTTATCCAATTCCTTAGCTTTTTGTATTAATGTTTGAAAAGATTGAGCTTTCAGCTCTTTGGTCAATTCAGGTATTTTTTTCTTGACTTTGAAATAATATTTAAGCTTTTTCCCCAACGATAAATTTTTAATTTCTTCATCCAAAGCTGATTCTATCATTGTCTCAAACTTTTTTTCGATATCTTCAAACTCAAGGAGAATCATTTCTCGAAATTCAAAATAAGCCTCTTCAGACATAGGCACGATAAACCTGTTTTCTCTTTTAAGCAATGCTTTTTCAATTAATTCATTCATTTCCGTTTGTAACATTTGGTCATCACCTTTTGAATGAGTAACCTTTTGTTCAAAGGTAATTAGTTTCTTTTCAAGCAACATTTTTAAATCAATGTCTCTTCTTCTTATTAAATTATCGGTACCATAAATCGTGTTAAATTTAAGTAAAAGCCAAAATAATCTAATTTGTTCGACAGAGAAACCTTTAAGATATTTCTGCAGCGCTCTTGGCATCCCTTCAAAGTCTGGTATTTTCATTCCAAATTCAACATGTATCTGTTCTCCTGTTAATTCATCAGTAGCAGTCAATTTAATAGGGATTGGTTTCATAATCATCACCACATTTGATTAGTATTATCCTATTATTTTACCCTATATCAATTAATCAAGGAACCAACTCGCACATTTATAATGTTCTAATTACAACGGAACGAATGTTTGTTTTTTTAGAAATTGAAAAACTGAGTGCCTTAAGAGGAACTCAGTTTTCATTTTGGTTACTGAATAAACTACAAATAGAGCAGATGAACACTCTATTTTTCTTAATCATGTTATTCAGTTTATTTTATTTAATTAATTTCTTCATGAGTAAATCTCGTTGTTCCATTAATATCCCATTCTCTCGACCAAGTAAATTAATTTTATCATAAAGAAGACCAACTTCTGAATCATATTTTAATAGTACATCATCTGGAGGGATATTTAGATTTATATTTTCCAGAACCCTTGTTAATAATAAGTTTTTAATTCCACTTGTTTTACCTTCATAATGAAAGAAAACACCTCTATTATAAAGTTTATTCATAACAGCATTTAGAAATGTCGAATGGTTAGGATTCTTAGGTCTTATTACTTTAGAGAAGTTTGAACAAAACAACGGTTTTTCAAGAGAGGTTAGAATACTATCTCTAATTAGAATTGTCCTACCTGTAGATTGTGTAGGGCTTCCACCAGATGCTTCAATTACTATATCCCCATTTATTAATTCCTTTGCTTTCTTCTTGCTGTAATTTACATACCTAATAGGCGTACTACGGATATCTCCCTTATTCCAGCCAGGTATATCAGCACCTCGTATACAGAGAACCTCTGACAAACCTTCAAGTTGCTCATTTTCTCCCCAGTCCCCTGTCAGAGTGTCTGATACCAAGTACCCAATTGGTTTACGTATCCAGCCTTCGGGAACCTTCTTATCGTTACTTATAAGAATTTCACCACCGTTATCTTTATAAGGCAGACCCTTAGCATTAGGAAAATTAAAGTCCACGAACCATTTATCATATAGCAATTCTAAATATTCCTGAGTTAAGGCTATTATTTCATTGTTTTTCTCTATTTTTTCATCGAATACACTAAGCTTTGAGGCTATATCCTTTTGCTCTGCTAAAGAAGGTAATGTCACTCCAACCATTTTTAAAGCCTCTTCATTAACACGTTTTCTACCTGATGTACCAGTCATTAAATTTATAGCGCTCGTCCGAAATCTTGAAGATATGGTTAGATAATATAAGTAATCTTCGTTAATCTTATCTTTTTTTGCACGTAAAACAATAAATTCAGTAGAACCAAACGCAACTTCACCATCATCTAATATTGAAACTTGAGCTGTTTTTCCATTTTCTAGTGAAGGGGTTATCCTCGCAAGTAATACATCCTTATTCCTAAATTTAGAACCACCAGCAAAAGGCTTTAATTCATACCCATTAATCTTCCTGGTATAAACCTCCAAGTTGTCCATTAGTATTTTTTTTGCAACTTGATTTTTCTTCAATTTTTCAGTTGGGTCTAAATCAATAACCTCAGATAATTTGAAGACCTTATCTGTCATTATTATTTTCACCCCTTAAGCTTTTAAAGAGTTTATCATCCAACTCTTTTGACTCTGTTAACAAGTTAAATAATTTATCTTTTAAGAAAAGTATACGGTCATCTAAATTCTCGTCTACTTCATCCTCTTTTAACTCTACATATTGACCTGCTTGAATGAAGTATCCATTCTTTCTTATGTCACTGTTATCAGCTAAAACTGAAAACTCTACCTCTTCTTTTCTATTCTTAAAATAAGTTATGATTTTATTTACTTCTTGGTCAGAAAGAAGAATTCTTTGATTGTTATCAACTTTTGTTTTAGTTCCCAAGTTAGATGCATCTAACAACATAACTTTTTCGTCTGTCTTTGTTCTGTCTAAAAAAAGTATACTAACAGAAGTAGGTGTATTAGCGAATATACTAGACGGCATATGGACTACACCTCTAAGCATATTTTTATCAATTAACTCTTTTCTTATTTTTAAAGGAATACCCGCAGCAGCTGTAACAAATCCTGTAGGCACTACTATTGCAGCTTTCCCCTTCTCAGAAAGAGAGGAAATAATATGCTGAAGAAACATAAGATATATTGCCATACTGTCTTTCTTTTTCTTTGGGATTGTAGGAACTCCAGCAAAGAAGCGTTTATGCCTATCTGTTTTAGCTTTTTCTACCATAGCGCTAAAGTCCATGTTAAAAGGAGGGTTACTCACAATATAATCAAAAGTTTTAAGTTCACCACTACTAGATAAATGAGCTGGATTTGTTACAGTATTACCTTCAATTACATTGTTTAATGAGTGTGTTAATTTGTTCAGAATTAAATTAATTCTTAAGAACTGAGTTGATTTTTGAGAAATATCCTGTGAGTAGATAGAACACTTGTCAGTTCCAATTTTATTTGCCATAGACAGTAGTAAGGTTCCCGACCCCGCTGATGGGTCGTAAACAGATACATTTGATACTGGTTTATCATCATATAGAATATCAGCCATAATATTACCTGCAAACAAAGGGGTAAAATATTCGGCATATTTACCAGAGTCTTTATTGTAGTCTTTGATAAGATATTCAAATATTGTGGAGAAATAATCAAAACCACCATCATAAATTCCTGTAAACTGATACTGATATAATATGTTAATTACTCTTTTGGCTAATTCATATTCTTTGTTCTCGTCTCTTATATATGAAGCTAGTGGTTCAAATAATGATTGTTTTTTACCGGTTACGGTTTCTATAGCATAAACATCTTTATTCATGTCACTAATTTCTTTAAGAGTTTTATCTAAAATCTGATGAAAGTCATCTTTATTTTGTTCATGATACAAATTTTTAAGTAAATGTTTTTCTTTCATCTTGGCGGTATTGGAATCCGCGAACTCTACAAATTCATCAAATGATTCTGTTTTATCTTCCCTATTCTCAAAATCATAAACTAATTTGTCATTCAAAAATTTATAAGTAAAGAGTTCACCAATTATTTTATACTCATCACCGGTATTACTAAGACCTAAATCAGAACTCATTGCTTTTAGGTCATCTATCATATCCTTTACCTTATCCAAATAATCTACCTGCATAACTTCCTCCTAAGACATTCTTTCTCCTATAGTATTTTATCACCTAGCCTACTTGATTGCATTACAGAAAAACAAATTACAAGTACTTAACCTCTATCTCCTCAATAAGAGTACTTGGTTTAACATCTAGTGCTTTAGCTAAAGTAAATAATGAGTTAATAGTTGGCTTTCTCTTCCCTCTTTCTAATAAGCTAATATACGTTCTATCTAATCCGCACTTAAGAGCTAAAGCTTCTTGAGAGAGCTCCACCTTATTTCTATATTTTTTAAGTATCAACCCAAAATCTGCCTCTATAGTCATAGTATTCCTCAATTCATTAATTTTCTTTAATGAAATTTTCATACCTTTGTTACAAATAGTCCACGGACTATAGTATTCACACTTGCTTCAACTATAAGATTCGTGCTATATTTTATTTGCACCGCAGACTATAGTACTCAAAAGAGGTGGAGACTAAAATGAATAACTTATTAATAAATAACCTTATTCAAGAATTGGAGAAGCAACAACTAACAAAAAATGAACAATTAATGTTACAAGTATTGAAAATGTTAGCTTTAAACCGCGTATTTGATACTTCAAGTGTTTTATTTGATGTTAAGACTGATATAAAATATTTCTGGTTACGTTTAAATAAACTAGAAGATAAAGTATTCGAAAATTAACATCAAAAAGATAGACAGCCTAAACAAAAGACTGTCTATCTCAAATCAATCTCGTTATTATGATAATTTTGTTTTTTAAAAAAATTAATTATAAATTAGCCCTGTTTAAATTTATAATCAGTAAAGAGATATAAAATATCCTCAACCTCTTCTAAATTCATCGCTATTCCTTTTTCTTTAAATGCGTCACGTACTGGGCGCTTTAGTTCTCGAAAGATTATATTCTGTGTAGGTTGATGAATGTTCCCAATTAATTCATCTATTTTCTTAATTATCAATTTCATAATCTCGAAAGTACTTAAATCACTTAAAATTTCGCGATACTTACTTTTAATACGTTTGTGTATCCTCATATATGCGTCATCACCATTATATCTCGATGTCAAGGTGTTATTGGATGCACTTAAGATTAGTATATCATTATATAGAGCATCTAAATCTTTTAAAATTTGTGTAATCTGATGTGTACTACTTGTTTCATTTCTAAATGAGCGAACTATCTCTTTATATCTATTTTGAAGTTCTATGAATGCATCATCATCTTGGTCATTATTAGAAGAAAATGCATTTCGTACATTAGTTACCCTTTCTAAAATATCATTTTCTGTTGTAAAAGCTAAGTCAATTTCATTAACCCTTAAAAATTCAATTATTAGGTTTTGTAAATCGACATCTGTAATATCGTTATCGTTATCGTCATCATCCAATACACGCTCTGCGACTTTCAAATTAATTCTATTAGACACCTCAATAAGTGCTTTACTTATTCTCTCAATAGGAATATCAGAAACATCCTCATGAGCCATCCTAAGCTCGTTATAACATTCTTTATACTCAGTTAAACTTGCCTTAATTTCTCGTAATACATTCTCATTTAGAGGCTGAAGTTGAGACTGAAACATTTCCAAATTGCTCAAGTCGTAGCTAAACAATGCATTCTCTATGTTTACAATTTTTTCTTTTACCTTTTCTTTATCAATAAATATCTCCTCAATATCGTTCCCATCTTCCCCAATGTCCTCTTTTAACTCTTCTAAATATCTTCTATTTGTTTCTTCATATTCCTCAGTTATATCAACGAAATCAACAATGTATCCATACTTTAACTTTTTATACGGGCGATTCACTCTAGCAAGTGTTTGTAGTAGACTATGTTTTTTATTCTCTCTCAATAAATATAGTCTTTTTAATCTAGATGCATCAAAACCAGTGAGCAGCATATTATAAACAATAACACCACTGTATTCGCTTTGAATTTCATTATTATTTTCTTTATTTCTCTTCCCCCGAAATTCCTCTTGCTTATCTTTATTCCCTTCCTCATCATAGAGTACAAGGGCAGTTTTAAGCGAACCTTCTTGAGTAAACCAATCTTGGATTTTTCTAGCTTGTTCTGAAGATGATGATACAATCATAAATCCAAGAGTAGGGTCTTCTTGTATTTCTTTAAATTGTTCAAAGTCATCTTCAATATATTTACACAAAGTATCAACAAACTGGTCCGATTGGGTCACAACTTCCCATTCTTTTTTGGAGATTTTTTCATCTTCTTTCATATCCAATACCCTACGTACATCTCTCTTAAAATAAGTAGCAATATCCTCTTTCTTTATTTTTAGTGTATATCCATCGGCAATAGATTTATTATAATAATACTTGTGAATATAACTATCAAATAAATCAGTCGTTTTAAATTCTTCTTTCAATATCGGGGTACCTGTTAAGCCAATATATATTCCATTTGGGTCAGCACCTAATAAGTTTGCTAAAAAAGTTCCCTTCGGTTTATAGCCTCTGTGAACTTCATCAAGAAAATATATTCTTTGTATATCATGTTCCAGCTCAAGTTCCACAGTTGAATCCTCTGAAAACTTTTGTATATTAATTACATTCATTGTTTGTGAACTAGTTGAAGCAACTACAGGTGACTTGAGATTCTTTGCGAAAGCTTCTTTTGAATCTATATTAGCTATAGTCATTCCTCGACTTGAAAATTCATCAGAGGCTTGAAATAACAGGTCCAATCTATCTACTACAAAATAGAATTTTGTTATTTTCTTTTGTTTTTGAAAATAATCACGTAAAACATTAGAAGAAAAAAATGCTAGGGCTGTTTTTCCTGACCCTTGTGTGTGCCATATTACTCCCCTTCTCATACCTTTGCTAAGTTTCTTTTCAAGTTCTTTAATGGCAAAATATTGTGGATACCTCATTATGTGCTTCTCTAACCCTGCTCTTTTTGAATCAACATAAACAATGCCATATTTGATAAAGAAAACCAGACGCTCAATAGAAAATAGTGATGTTACAAATTTATTGGCGTGGGTATCAGGCCTTAAATTTGTTTTAAATTCATTTGTATCCTTGATTGAGATTAGATTGTTATCAAGTAATATCTCTTCTACTAAATCTTCAGCTATAAAATCATTGACTGCTATCTCATTTTCTTCTCTAAAATTATTGAATGAGGCCTTAGTACCATTTGGTGTCGTATAAAAGCTGCCTTGAAGTTTTATACGTGAATCATCATCGTATGGCATATTATTGCTAAATCCTATTACTTGAAATTGATTGAAAAAGTGTAAAAAATCTTGTACACCTAGCCTGTACCTCATTCTCGAGAATTCAGCTTGTACTCCGTTTTGGTTATTTGGTTTCTTCACTTCCAAGAATCCGATAGGTATTCCGTTAATAAGTATTGTAATATCAGGTCTGAATTCTTCTCTTTCTCCCTTGAAACGTAATTCACTCACTACTCTAAAATCGTTTCTCTCCGGTCTGTTAAAATCAATTAGTTTAATTTGGCTATAAGTAGTTATCTTTTCAAAGAATGCTTTACCTTTGTCTCGTGTATTATCTGTCAAATCAGCTATTTCCTTTATAAGACCTTCTAAGACATTATCACTGTAATCCTTAGAATTTAACTCTCTAATGGATTCCTTAAACACGTCTACAAATATATTATTTCTGTTGTCGATTTCAGCACCCTTTTTACTTTGATATTTATAGCCCAACCTAATAAAATGCAATATTACGGGTAACTTTACTCTTGAATCTTCATTATGTATCATACTAAGTTTTCCCCCTTTTATTTGTATTACTACTTAGGAATAATAGACTACTCTAAAAATCATTTTACCATATTGTGGATTTTAATTGAGACCATCTCACAACTTAATTTTTCTAAAGTATGAGAAATTTTATAAAACTCATTTTTTTCTACTTCGTATTGGAATAATTGCATTATATTCTCTAATATAGAATTAACCTAAGGAGGGATAACTTGAATAATTTTGAAGAAAATAAACACTACGACCCGTTTGAAAGAATGCGATTCACTTATGATGTTTGTTTTTTATGTGGCACTTCACTAAATGATGCGAACAATTCAGAAGAACATGTATTTCCCAAGTGGCTTTTAGACAATTACAATCTATGGGATGAAAAAATAACTCTTTTAAATGGAACTAAAATTCCATATAGATTACTTAAAATTCCCTGCTGCACCGAATGCAATAATAACAACTTATCATACGTAGAAAATACTATTAAAAGGGGATTAGATGAGGGATATAAAAGCTTCTCACAACTTGATAAAAAGGTGGTTTTCCAATGGATATCTAAGGTATTTTATGGACTAATTTTCAAAGAATTGTCTTTAGCTCACGATAGAAGCAACCCTTCAATCGGCACAATCACAACACCAGAACTCTTAGAAGAATACAAAATGACACACACATTTCTACAGTCTGTAAGATACCCAACAGAATTTAAAGAATTCCAGCCCTGGTCTATACATATTCTAGAGGGGCAAGAATCCGAAAATCAAAAAATATTCAACTATGTCGATGGATTAAACACACTAACTTTCTCTATTAATTTAGGAAAAGTTATTATAATTGCCCATTTACAAGACAATGGTATACATCAAGTTGAAAAAGAAGATTATTTCAACAAATTACAAGGTAGTAAACTGCATAACATTCAATTTTTAGAGATAGCTACCAAAAGTGCTTATAGTAATTACTTATTACGTCACTCACCGAATTATATGCTTCAGATTCCTAATGATGAAAATGAGCCTCTTAGAATTTATAGTTTGTCAAAATCATATTACTTTGATGAATGGGATGAATTTGAGTATGCAAAAATCTTTCATCACTATTTATCCCAATTTTATGAAATTGACTTTGAAAGTGTCTACTCTGTTAAAAATCAGAAGTGTGTAAGCTTTATTAGAAATGAGGATGGTAGTTTTCATGATATTCCTGTAGATGCAAAAATAACTTTTAAAAAGTATGAATAATCGTTCAAAAACAACGTCAGAAATCCTTAAAAGTTGAGAGAGAAGGTAGTGTAGAAGTGATAAAAGGAGGACATTTGATTGTACAACGGAGATAAATGCTGCCTCTGGTAAGACTATTTACAAAATTGATTATAGTTTAATTCCCTAAATCGGTAGTAAGGCGTTTCTGTTATTCCAGAAACGCCCCAACCTAAGAAAGTTAAAAAAGTAGACCCTCTTTAGAGAAAATCTCTTTGTTGATAACTACTATTTTTATTGATAATCCAAGTAACCAAACTTTTATTTTTTTCGAAAGCGGTCTGAAAACTTAGATATTTTTTCATTATTGGAAAAGGGCAAAACTTTCGGTTCTTCTAGCGTTTTATTCTTTTTTTCAAACTCAAGAAATGCAACTGGGGAGCTAAATACAGTTTTCATTGCATAATCAGTTCTTTTCTCTATTTCATCATTAGAAATGTCTGATAAGATTCTTGACAGTCTATATACTAGTCCCTGTAATTTATCATTTTTTTCTTCGGCTTCTTGTAAAGTGGTCTTAGTTTTATGAAGATTTTCTTCAAGAACCGAAATCTTTTTTTCTAACTTTTCTTCTATTTCTATTGATTTATGAAACTGTTTCTCCATAAAAATGAGATGTTTTAATAAGTCATCTTTGTCTTTATATTTCTTATTAACTAAATCTACCACATTTGGAACTCTAATTTCTCTTCCTTTTGAAATTGATACTGTTTCACTAAAAATCTCATTTGCTTTTTCGACTTCTAGCCTACCAGGGCGACCACTTTTTCTCCAAAAAGAATCCGATGTGGAAGCGGATATTTCCCCTTCAGCATAAAGTTGATTTGAATAACGATGAATATCCGAGAAGTTAATGTTACCCATTGGTTGGACATTCTCTTTATATTTCTTAATAACTTTCTTTATTTCACCTTCAGACAGCTTCGGCTTACGACCAGCGGACTTGTTCGCCATCTAAAACCTCTCCCCCTCCTAATTTAGAGCATAGTAGTGCCAACTTATATATTTCACTTTGTAGAGCATTAGATTTGCTTCTAACTTTGTTGAATAGACCAGAATCTCTCCTAGATAATTCGTCACTTACAATTTGCTTGTTTATGTTACGAATTGTTGCTGTTAGCTCGTTGATATTATTTTTCTTTGCAAGTATATCAGACCTTATTTTTTCTTTGTTCTCAATATATTCTTCTGTAGAAATCCCCCAATGTGAACAAAAATAACATAGTTTACTTTCACATCTCTGTTCTACATCTTTACAATGCCCTACTTTCATCTTCCTTTTAAAGGAGCTGTTGTTATAATCATAAGCTTTAAGTTTAACCTCGTCTGGAATTGTTCCAGTTTGCATAGTTACAATTTTTGAGTTTTTTATTTTTTTCATCAGTCTAAAAACTTCGCAATCAACCCAGTACTCTGTATGACCGCTGTAATGGTATTGTGCTTTTATAGTTTGATGACCACCCAATCTTGCTATTTCCACAGGAGAATATCCTTGCATCATTAGTGAGACAAATGCAAAGTGTCTAGTATCGTTGGGTAAAACCTGATATTCCTTTGATATCTGACAAGCATACTTTGTTTCCATCACTTTATAAAACCTTTTTATTAATCTATCCAAATTAAGGGATTTAAATTGATTTAGGTTTTTAGTTACAAATGCCCTATTAGATGCCCCCCCATGTATAATAGAACGATAAGAAATTAATGTATCAGTATGCCCAAATCTATTCGTCAATTCGATATAAAGTTTAATTAATTCGTACATTTCCTCATCAATTAGTAACTTATCTGGGATTTGTATTCTCTTTGTATTTTTCAACTTATTCCTTGGCAATCTAATATAATACTTACCACCTTCATCTGAAATACAGTCTCTTTTTATTAAGCAGAATTCAGTTGGACGTATGGGAATAACATTCGTTAGTCTCCACCATATAATTAATGGGAAAATGAGAAACACTTCTTTATATTTCGAATCCTCATTAAAAGCTTCATCTAGAACTTTATCAAAATGCTTTTCTAAATAGTACGAAAACGAAAGTACATATTTTGAAGGAGGAAGTTGTCTTATATTTGATTCATAAGGTATTTTACTTTTCAATTGGACTAGGCTAGGAACATAATCATCAGCAATTTCTATATCTGTGTAGTCAAAAAAATTACAAATTGAATTAATCATATCTACTTTATATTTATTGCTATAATCACTATGTTCAATAAATTTCAATAATGTAATCTTCTTATCTACTTTAAATCCTTTCGTCAGCTCGAATCCTTTTAAGAAAAGAATTAGGGACGTAGTTGCACCTTTCTTATACTTATCAATAAGGTTAACAATCCAACATTTAACCATTTCTTTAAAAAACAACGGTAAACTAGGATTGAAAGCTGCTGAATCTAATAAATTGAAGTCAAATGCTTTAAAATTTTCATTGTACTGTATTTGGGTTACTTCCCAATAATCATCTTCAAAATCTCCCTTAATCCAACGATTTTCTACAACTAATCTATCAATTATTTTTTTTGCTTCATTAACACTCTCTTCGATTTGAAATTCTTCATCCGAAAAAACATCTATATCAATCTCCACTTCAGTTTCAATTATTGACATTAGCTCCTCCTACTCTAGATAAATTGGGTTAAATGTTAAATATTTTTCAAATTCTTCTCCTGTCTTTGATTGAAGTTCATCAAGTAGATTCAATAATTGATTATATTCTTCTACCCCATTTTCAAAAAAATTAAATACCTCGGCTTGACCAAATCTTTGCATTGCTCGCTCTAAATTATCCATATCTTTATATAAACAGTTCATAAGACGTGTTTTTTCACCTTCAAAAGAATGCGTCTCGAACTCCCTAACAAAATTAAAAATGCTTTCTCTAACCCCCTCGACAAGAGAAGATATAGCATAGAAATTAGGAACAGCAAAAGGACAATCTTTACATGAATCTAATTCTGGTTTTCTACAATTAGGTGATACAATACATTGAAAGTGTTCATTTTGACTGGGTAGAGTGTTAGTTTCTAAATCAAACATTAAATTACTTACTTCATCAATACCCATCCTCAAAATTTCCTCAGCAACTAATTTTCTTTCAGATAAGATTCTATTAATGAAACCAGATGTTGCTTGAATTCCGTATATTCCTCCCAATGTATTCGAAATAGCTATTATTTCTTGCGTTCTTTCATCTCTGTTATTATTATCGTCAAATAAAATACTAGCCAACAAATCAGGAATATAACCAAAGTGTTTTCTGCTGAATAAACTCTGACACAAATCATCTAGTTCTTCCTCGGGGATAACTAGATAAATATTAGTCGATTCAAAGTCTTCATGAGCCCTCAATTTCTGTGCCATTTCTAAAGCTGCACTACCACGCCCTTTTCTTACAAGGACCATATACATAATTACTAATACAGTGCGATTCATTTTAAGACTCTTAAACCTGAACTCACCTCTCTTTATACCTTCGAAAAACATATTGTGCGCTTTCCTTGAGATAATCTCGTTATCCTGTAGTCCAAAATCAATAAGATTACGGTTTACAAGATTTTCGTGTTCATCCCTTATTATGCTTGTACGCCTCGTCACAATTAAAGCACAAATTACAGCAGCTGTTGCAAAGGGTAGTATTAAATCATCTGGACAGTTAAATCGATTTAGGGCTCCTGTTTTATTAACTGTAAGGTCTCTACGTTTGATTTGATTAACAATAGAATTTGCTTCGTCTTTTGTTAAGTCTCTCCCTTTCAATTCTTCTAGTGTAATTGAACCTAATTCTTTTAAGTTTATCATCGGAAGTGACATAACATCGCCATGTCTCCAAGCATTACCTAAATGAGTAAGTACATATAACCAGGCACATGCGTAGTAATTATGTTCACCTGTACCATCAATCATTTGCTCCGCATCAATAATAGCTTTATGTTTATGTGTCATCAGTTTTGCATAATCATAGATTTCGATATATTCGGAATAATCATATGTTTCTTTAGGCTTTTCAACAGACTCATAAAAATAAGGGTTAATGACTTTCAACATATTAAAGGATTTTTTTATTTCCTTTTTATCTTTTACAAAAGTGTTTAATTTTGCATGATATTCAAGAAGGAAACTATAAAGTTTACACTGTTTTGAAGATGATATTGAGTTGTTGAAAAGCTCTAGATTAATATTATTAGACGTTAAAGAGTACAACTCATTTTCTAGCGTTAAGTTAGATAGATAGTTAGTACAATCGACGTACTGTGAAATAGTAGTTTTTATAACTTGATTGCTACCATTAGACAAACTCAATTTTTGTTCACAATACAAATACCACTCTTGTTCGGTGTGTGGACATTTCCCTGAGAACGCGATTTGTTTTAATTTTAAGATTTCATAAAAGCGATTAACTGTATTAACCTTAGAATTTAATACTCTGCTTATTTCATTTCGGAGTTCTATCTCCTTTTTATACTCATAAACTTCTTCTAATGAAAACATTATCTGCGCCTTTGAACCTAATGCACTTCTTGCCAAAACATTAGTTTTAAAGTTTGTAAATTTATCATATTGAAAAGATTTAAGATTACAAATATCCATTACATCTTGTGCAGTACAATAACCTTTTTGAATTTCTGTAATTTCTCTCCTAACTTTTTCAATATCTAACTTAAGGTAGAATATTTTTCCTTTAATATAGGAAGGTTCTAGATTCCCTTCTTCTCTAAGCGCATTTAATATATTTCTACTAAATCCAAGAATTGACATTACCTCATCTAGACTATAAAATTCAGATACATTCCTTATTAAAGGTTTAAAATATTTTTCAGCATCTAATAAGCGATAAAAATAATTATTCTTGGTTATCGTAATCCTTTTAATGTCGTATTTTTTTTCCAAAGCATAAATATCCTCATATGAGACTTTATATTTGTCCCAAGCATCAACACATCGAATATTTGTATTTAAAAAATGTAACAATTGTTCCTTGTTCACAAACAAGTAAATCTTTTTGAACCCCTTTTCAAAGTACTTAAATTCAATTCTTTCAGAATTGCACAAACCAATTATTCCTTTAAGAATTTCTTTTCGTTTACTTGTCCCATGTAGGGGGGATTTCCCTTCAAATCCAAGTAATTTAACAGCTTCTTTGTCAGTAATATACTGCGTTTCCAATAGATAAATTAATTGTAATAATTCATCCAAATCCTTTTTTTTGAAATAAGTTGAAATCATTGTTTTACCAGGAGCCTCTTTGGTTGAGATATAACCTTGTTCTACCCAAGGTTTAAATCCTTTGTAAGTTTTGGCTATCTTGTCGTATTTACCAGAATTCACTACCTCATATTTTCCTATCCATTCGGACTCCATGTTTTTATCCCACCCTTTCCTTCCATCTCTTCACATATTTGAAATCGACTAACCCCAATCGCTCTATAGGGTGTTTTTTAAACTCATTAACAGCCTCTTTAATTTGTTCAGTAGTTAAGTTTGCATCTATATAAGCCAAAGCAGAATTAATATTCCTATCACCTCTTGCTATAGCTAACTGTGTTGGGGTAAAGCCCATATCTATAAGGGTATTAGTAAAAACTCCTCTTCCAATATGTGTACTCCAAACAGTATCTGCTAAAAGGTCATAATCTTCATGTCCCATTATTGAAATTAGAAATGCTTTCTTAACTTTTTTGAAACGTCTATCATACACTTTTCCGGACATTGGATATCCATCCTTATCTATGAATAAAGCATTTATATTCTTACATTTCCCTTTAAGGAGCATAGAGTCTAGACTTCTCATATGTTTGTCATAAATAGACCACACTAAGTCATTGTCAAGAACTGTTTGCCTTGACAAATTTACACCAAGATAATTTAATCTCTTAGGATTTTCTGATTTAGTATCTTTTAAACGAGAGAAAAACTTTCTTCTATTATCCTTAATTTGTACCTCCATAGACTCTCCTCGTCTAACAATTAAGCCGCCTCTATCAATATTTACAACTTCCCCCCGCCTTAATCCACCATAAAATTGGAAACATAGCCCCAATGCAATTTCGGGTGCAACCTTCATCGCTATACTAATAAAATGAGATGTTAAAGTTACTCTGTCATCTCCAAAATCTTTTAACTTTGCTACTTTAGTCTTTTTAGTTTCTTGAGAAGGGAACCTTGTCCCTAAATGAGGTGCTCTAAAAATGGATTTATATGTGGTATTACCTATTGCGTTCTTTCTCTCATCTATTTCAAACTCTTCATTTATTAAATTCATCTTCTTTAAATACACGAAAAAAGCAGTTAGATAATATTCATATTGCTCTACAGTTGATTTTTGTAGACCTTTTAAAGAGAGATGGGTAATGTAACCACTAGCATGTTTTCTTTTTAACCCTCTTAGCCCTATTTGTTTAAGTTCAATGTAGTCTTCATGGTTTTCTTCAACCTTATTTAAGCAATAATTTAATAGTCTACATACTACCTTTGCTGGAACATCTGTACTGTTTAATGATTTGCCACTGTATTCATACATAGTTTTTATAAAATGGGTAATGGGATGTGGATATACAATTCCTGAGTGCTCTTCTAACACCCCAATCATAACAACTTTTATATTTCTCATTTTATTTTGAATAATCTCATTAACAGTAACTTCTCTACTTACAAACTTATAATTTAAGAGTTCCATTACAATACCTCCTCCAAATAGCCCTACAAAACTAATGCTCGCTCATCAGGAGTGTGGACAACGAAAGGCACGTTGACCACAAACCTAATTCACTCCCACTGCGCTATTCCCGCGCCGGGACTACTCCCCACACTTTTTTATTTATAAACCTTTAGAATCCCTTGTTATTGTTATATCCTCTAAACACTATTTACTCACACCTTTATCATTTTGTCCATTTTTCTTTATAATGGGCTTTTTTAATTTTACACTAAAACTCCTTATTATCAAGCATATTAAGGACACTTAACTCTCTTGTGTTGTTTTTTGACCTAAACCGTATCTATATGGAACAGAAAACAAAATCGCCTATGCAAGGCAACTCTACAACAAAACTGTAATGGAGTACAATACAAAGATTCAATCAATCCCAACGAATTTAGTTGCTTCGGTTCATAACTTTTCAAGACGCGATATGCTAGAAATTCCTGCTGAAGAACGTGAAAGTGTAAAAGTACAGTTTTAGAATGGGGAAATGCAATGATTCTCTATAAACAAATCGAACGAAATAAACGAATTACTGTGTTTATCGTTGCAGGGTTTATCATCTTTATGCTAGCAGTAGGAGCAGCACTAACATATATAACCACTGGTGAATACTATAGCGGTATGTTTCTTGCTGCCGTCATTGGCGGCGGCTATACAATCATGATGTTAATATCAAGTACAAACGTCGTAATGAAAATGAATCATGCAAAACAGATAAAATCAAAAGAAGATGATCCTTTTTTATGGCATACAGTTGAGAATCTTGCTATGGCAGCAAGAATTCCAATGCCGAAAATTTTTATTATACAAGATCCAAGCCCTAACGCTTTTGCCACGGGAAATTCCCCCAAAAGTGGTGCTGTTGCTGTAACAACCGGGCTCATGAATCGGTTAAATCGCGAAGAAATTGAAGGAGTCTTAGCACATGAAGTTGCTCACATTCGTAATTTTGATATTCGCTTAGCGACGATTGCCGTAGCTCTCGTATCAGCTGTCGCTATTTTAAGTGATCTTGGTTCACGAATGATGTTTTTTTCACGCAGAAGTCGTAACCAAAAGCAACATCCCGCTATACTGCTTGTTGCTCTTTTGTTATTAATTCTTGCCCCACTAATATCTATATTAATCCGTTTCGCCATTTCACGAAATCGAGAATTCTTAGCTGACGCAAGTGCAGCCGAGCTAACGAGAAACCCTTATGCGCTCGCATCAGCCTTAAGAAAAATAACAAGTGTTGAAACTCCCGTACAAGAGGCATCAAGTACGTCAGCTCCATTATATTTTGCAGACCCTCTAAAGAAAAGAGCAGCCCAGCTTTTTTCAACGCACCCACAACCCGAAGAACGAATTCGCAGGCTTTCTAACATGTAATTTTTTTACAAAGTCGCTACGTCCTTTAAAAGCCTTGAGAGAAGTTGTTTTCCCTCTCAAGGCAAATAGTGAAAGCCATACCTCTCTGTTCCCCAGCTTATGAGACACCCCCTTCCCATTCTTAAAAATCAATCCACTTGCTTGCTTATTTTCCAAAAAATGTTGTCAGAAAATTTTCTATTCATTTTTTCTTTAGTGTGATATAGTATATTCACAAAACATTTTAACAATTTAAAGGAGGAATACATTGTGTCACGAAAGCATGAACCAGGACGTGAGCAGTGGGCATCACGCCTAGGATTTATTTTAGCGGCTATGGGCTCAGCTGTTGGATTAGGTAATATTTGGAGGTTTTCTTATGTAGCTGGGGAAAATGGCGGTGCCGCCTTCATTTTGGTTTACCTAGTAATGATCATTTTAATCGGGTTGCCGATTGTGATGTCCGAATTTACAATTGGACGTAAAGCACAAAGCGACGCTGTTGGTGCGTTTGAAAAATTGTCTCCTGGTGGAGATCGTCTAGCACCAGGTGAGCCTTGGAAAGCAGCTGGTATTATGGGTGTTGCTGCTGCATTTATGATTCTTTCATTTTATGGCGTTATCGCTGGATGGATTGTTTATTATTTCTTTAATTACTTAACAGGAAACCTTTGGACTGCTCCAGCAGATGGGTACGGGGCGTTCTTTGGAGGGTTTATTTCTAGCCCAGGACAGCCACTTTTCTGGCAATTTTTATTTATGGCTTTAACAATTGGAATTGTTTTTGTAGGAGTTAAAAAAGGAATTGAACGTTCAAACAAAATTTTAATGCCATTATTAGGAGTTTTACTTATTGTACTTTCTATTTATGGATTAACTCTTGGTGGAGCACAAGAAGGTTTAGCATTTTTATTCTCTCCTGATTGGTCTGCCTTAACAAACCCTAACATTTATTTAGCCGCATTAGGTCAAGCATTCTTCTCCCTTAGTTTAGGGATGGGGGCATTAATAACGTACGGCAGTTACTTATCAAACAAAGAGAAGCTTCCTGGTGCAGCTGTAAGTGTCGCTGGTTTAGATACAACGTTTGCTATTATTGCTGGTATTATGATCTTCCCAGCTGTTTTTGCTTTCGGTATCGAGCCTGGTTCAGGGCCTGGACTTGTTTTTGTTGTTATGCCTGATGTTTTTGACAGCTTTGCCCTTGGTGGAGTTTTTGGCCTATTATTCTTCTTCTTACTTGCTGCAGCTGCACTAACATCAGCTGTCTCATTATTAGAAGTAGCGGTAGCCTATTTCATGAGAAAATTTGCTTGGTCTCGTAAGCAAGCAGCTCTTATTGTTGGCTCATTAATCTTTTTACTCGGTATCCCGTCTTCTCTTAGTCAAGGGGTATTATCAAACATTAGTATTATTGGAGGCCGAGACATCTTAGATTCTATTGATTTTATTGCCTCAAATGTTTTCCTTCCTCTTGGCGGATTAATTATTGCCCTCTTTATGGGATGGGGCTGGAAGAAAGCTGATGCATTACGTGATTCCGATTTCGGCAACACAAGAATTGGGCATCTTTGGCTATTTTTATTACGCTACATTGTACCAGTAGCCATTCTAGCTGTCTTTATTAGTTCAATTAGAGAATTTTAATAAAGAAACGGACTCAATACTAAATGAGGAATATCTCCTTGTTCAGTTCCCCTGAGTCCGTTTTTTATATTGCAAAATACGTCATGAAAAAAAGAGACAGAGTTGGCTTTATTAATCCCGACTCTGTCTCTTTTTTTCTATTCGACGTTCACTAACCTTTTTTTCATTTCTTCTTGTATTAATGGAACAAATAACTTCATGCCTTGTTCAATTTTATCTGGTGTCGAATGAGTAAAGTTCAACCGTAATGTATTCTTCTTTGGGGGCCCTGCGTAGAACGGTTCACCAGGTACATATGCAACCCCTCGGTCAACCGCATCATTTAATAGAGAAGTCATATTTAGAGACTTTTCTACTTCTAACCAGAGAAACATTCCACCTTTTGGCTTAACAAAATGAACTTCAGGCATGTTGGCTTCTTCAAGACATTGTACCATAACCTCCATCCGGCTTTTATACACTTTTATCAGATGTTTTATATGTGCATCTAGATCATAATGTGTACATAATTGATATAAAGCTTGTTGGGACAATGAATTCGAATGTAAATCATTTGCTTGTTTTGCCTGAGCCATCATACGTATTACTTGATATGGTCCGACAATCCAACCGGTACGTAAAGCAGGTACAGCTGTCTTCGAAAACGTACTAGTATACATAACATGTGTTCCATCATCTAAAGAAGCCAATGGCTGATACACTTCATCTTCCGTAAATTGAAGTTCACCATATGGATCATCCTCAAACACCACAACTTTGTACTTATGTACAAGGTTAATTAACTGTTTGCGTCTCTCAAGCGACCAAACACGTCCAGCCGGGTTTGAAAAAGTCGGTACTACATAAATACACTTTGGATTATGTTTCTTTAATTTACTCTCTAAATCATCTGGAAGCATCCCGTTATCGTCTGAGTCAACAGCTACAACCTTTGCTTCGTACGATTTAAATACTTGCAGCGCAGCTAGATACGTTGGATCTTCCGTTAAAATAACATCTCCAGGACTTAGCATAATTCGCGAAAATAAGTCAATGGCTTGTTGTGATCCTGTGGTAATAAGAACATCATCTGATGTAAATCCCGTTATCCCTTTTTTACTCATCCGTTCTAATATGACTTCTCGTAAAGGACGATACCCTTCTGTCTCCATATACTGTAACGATTTTTTACCTGTTTGAAAAACCCTTGAAAATGCATCTTCAAGGCCGTCTAATGGAAACAAATCATCATCTGGCAGTCCTCCAGCAAATGAAATGACATTCCCCTTCCCTACAATTTTTAAAATATCTCTAACCGCAGAAGATTGTAAATACCGAACTCGATCTGCAAAGGCATACTTCATTTCTAGCACCTCTATTTATTTATAAAATTTAGAATATTACATCTATATTACCCCGATTTATTAATTTGTCAATAAATCTAACTCACTTTACAAAAAGAACCTATAAATTACTTTTTCCATCACCTTTAAGAATATTCTCCACATTCCCTGTTGCCCCTATAAAGGATACTATTTAGACGCTTTAGAAACAAGAAAAAAGTAATGGGCTGGACAATATAACGTTGATACGTATTCACAATTGTAAGGGATTAAATTGTGAACTAAGTTTAAAGCTCATTTAAAAAAGGACTCATAATGGGCAGCTGCTTTAAAACATATACGTGAGTAATTATCACGCACATTCTGCTTCTACAGTTGCCACGTCTTATAAGTCCACACTTAACTGTCTCTAGCTTTTATCCATCATTGCAGCATATTGTGATTTCACAAGGTTATAGTAAGCTCCCCTACTATGCATTAATTTATCATGGGTTCCTTCTTCTAAAACCTTCCCTTTCTCTAACACGATAATTTTATTTGCATCACGTATCGTCGACAAACGATGTGCGATCATCACTGCCGTACGGTTTGCTAATAATCGTTTTAACCCTTCTTGAATCTTCAGTTCTGTCTCTGTATCAATACTTGCTGTTGCTTCATCTAAAATGAGAATCCGTGGATTTGCAAGCAAAGCGCGTGCAAAGGATAACAATTGACGTTCTCCTACAGAAAGGACATTTCCTTTCTCTTCCACTTCGGTATTATAACCATCTTCTAACTTTACAATAAAGTCATGTGCACCAATTGCTTTAGCAGATTCAATTACTTCTTGATCAGTAGCATCTGGTCTCCCGAAGCGAATATTATCCATAATCGTTCCTGCAAAGATAAACGTATCTTGCAACACATAGCTGACATTAGAACGCAGCTCATCTAAACGCAGATCACGCAAATCAACACCATCAAGGAGAACTCGCCCCTTTGTCGGATCATAAAAGCGACTCATTAAATTCACGATTGTTGATTTTCCTGAACCTGTATGACCAACTAACGCAATTGTTTGGCCAGCTTCAAATGTTAAATTAATGTCTTGAAGAGCCTTTCTTGATTCATCATAAGCAAATTCAACATCTTCAAAAATTATGTCGCCTTTTACTTTTGATAGAGAAATTGCGTCTTTTTTTTCTGGTACAGATGGCTTTTCATCAAGGAACTCAAAGATTCTTTCTGATGAAGCCATTCCTACGAGTAATTGATTATAAACTTGCCCTAATCTAGAAATTGGTTCCCAGAACATCCCTAAGTAAAAAGCAAATGATACAAAAATCCCAATGGAAATTGTATTTGATTCGATCAAAGAAGCTCCATACCAAATTAATACAACAGCTCCTACTGCACTGGACATTTCAACAAACGGACGAAAGATTGCATTCATTCGTGTTGCGTGTTTCCAACTTTCATAGTTATCTGTATTAACACCATCAAAGAACTCCATGTTTTCTTTTTCCTGTGCATAAGCTTGTGTAACACGGATTCCTTGAATACTTTCGTTGAGATGTGAATTCATTTTTGACTGTCTTACACGTACTGTCTGCCAGGATCTTCTTATTTTCCTTCTAAGTTTTGTTGAAATAAAGAACATGATAGGCAATACGATTAATATTAACATCGCAAGCTCAGGGCTTAATGTAAACAAAATGATGATAATCCCTACTAGCATGACGATATCCATTAATAAATTTACTACACCATTCGTAAATAGATCTTGCATTGAATTTACATCATTGATTACTCGAACCAGGATTGAGCCTCCTGAACGTTGATCGAAGAAACGGTGTGATAACCTCTGTATGTGATTAAATAGTGCTGTCCGAATATCAAATATCATATGCTGGCCGATTTCATTCATCCATCTAATACGAAATACATTGGCAATCCATGAAAAAAGATAAAGTCCAAGTACAATTACAGCAAATGTATAAAGTAAGTTTAAATCACCTGGAATAATCGCATAATCAATCGCTAATACCCCGATAAAAATAGGAACCGCTACTCTTACTGCTGTAACAATTAACATAGCAATAATGGTTTTTGGTAAAAGCGTCCACGCATAGGGCTTCATATAACCAAAAAGGCGAACCATCTGTGACCAATTGAATGGTTTTTCAATGATTTGTTCGGTCGTATAATGAAATCTTGATCGCTTTGTCGTTTGTTCCATGGTTTCCCCCTTAAGCCTGTTGAAGAACGTATTCTTGATCCTGGTTTTGGATATCGTAAATTCGACGGTAAAGTCCATCCGAATTTAGCAGTTCTTTGTGCGTTCCACGTTCACAAATTTCCCCATCTTCAAGTACAAGGATTTCATCGGCATGTTTCACAGATGAAATACGATGAGCAATAATGAAGGTTGTACGTCCTTCCATCACTTCACGGAAGGCCTTTTGAATTTTCACTTCTGTTTGCATATCTACAGCACTTGTAGCATCATCTAAGATCAAAATCTTCGGATCCATGATGATCGCTCTTGCAATGGCAATCCGCTGCTTTTGTCCACCCGATAAACCAAGCCCCCGTTCTCCAAGCACTGTCTCATATCCATCTGGTAGTGAAGTGATAAACTCGTGAGCATCGGCACGTTTAGCTGCCTCTATGATTTCCTCCATCGATATATCTGGTCTTCCGTAGGCAAGATTATCACGAATCGTTGACGAGAATAAAAACGTCTCTTGTAAAACAACTCCTATTTGTTCTCTTAGGTCACCTAGGGTATACTCATCTATCGATTTACCGTCTATGAGGATTTCCCCTGAGGAACGTTCATAAAACCTTGTTATAAGCTGAATTATACTTGATTTTCCAGAACCTGTAGCTCCAACTAGGCCTATGGTTTTCCCTTTGCTCGCTTCAAAAGAGATTCCTTTAAGTGCAGATGCAGACTTTGCTCCATATGTAAGGGAGACTTCGTTGAATATAACTTCACCTACAAATTCATTACATTTAGTATTAGGTAATGCCTTATCAATTCTTTCTTCTTCATCAAGAATCTCTAATAAACGTTCGCCTGATGCTTTTGATTGCGAAAACATGTTAATAATAAAACCTAGATTCATAATTGGACCGATGATATACCAAACCAAACTAAAGAAGGCAACAAGTTCACCAGGCTGCAAGCTACCTTGTATTGTTAAATACCCACCGAATACCAAAAGGAAAACCGCCGATAAATTACCCAAAAACTCCATGAATGGAAAATAGTTACCCCAAATTTTTGAAATATCAAGATGTTTTTGTCGATAGTCTTCATTTGATTTTTCGAAGCGATTGATTTCTTGATCTTCTTGAGACAATGCCTTTACAGTATGCATTCCGCTTACATTCTCTTGTACTTTTGTGTTCAACCTTGCTAAAGACTTTCGAATTCCACGAAATCCAGGATGAACCCTTTTATCAAACTTCCTTACAGTGATGGCCAAAAATGGAAGTACAGCCAATGTTACAAGAGTTAGAGGGATGGAATAGTAAAACATCACAGCCATACTAAAACCAACAAGTAAGATAAAATTCACAACTTGCGCGCAACCAAAAGAGAGGAAAAACCGAAATGTCTCTACGTCTCCTGTTAACCGAGACATTAAATCTCCTGTTTTGGCATTATCATAGTAACGAAAAGGAAGAAACTGGAGTTTCCTATACAATGTATTTCGTAACTTGTAGACCGTCGTAATCCCAAAAAGATCACCAAAATACTGATGAATATAAACAGCTCCACCTTTTAACGCCATAACTGCGACAATAGCCAAGGCCAAATAGGGGATTAATTCATAATTCTCTGCCCGTACAGCATGATCAATCGTAAACTGTAAGATCACTGGATAAAGAACCGTCATACCAGTAACAATGAATAGAGCTAACAACGACCAAATAAAATACCCTTTGTAAGGCCAATAAAATTGCTTTAACCGTTTAAATGTTTCCATAGTCACTCTCCCGTTCAATAATAATTCCGTAATCTAATATTTAGCATCTCGAATAATAAATGACTACCATTAATACTACTCCTGTGGTCAAGAATTCGTCAATATTCTATTTCAATTTTCTGTTATTTCAAAAACCTCTCATTGTTAAATAAAACAGGTAAGCTCGGGAAAGGAGCTTACCAAAGAATTATTAGAGTAGGGGTTACGTTAGATCGCTTCGAGTTAATGAAAAAAGGAAAGGGCGCCTTTTTACTTTAATAGTGCGCCTAAAGGAGAAACCCGCTCCTTTAGGCTTAAGACATTACGGCGGCTTCGCTCATCCTCTCGTTCTTCAAATGGGAAAGTACTTTTGGCGGTATTTGTGCGAACATGTTTGCGATGGCTACGCTCGCCGTGCGCCTAAAGGAGAAACCCACTCCTTTAGGCTTAAGACATTACCGCAGTCCTGCTCATCCTCTCGATCTTCAAATGGGAAAGTACTTTGGCGGTATTTGTGCGAACATGTTTGCGATGGCTTCAATCGCCGTGCGCCTAAAGGAGAAACCCGCTCCTTTAGGCTTAAGACATTACCGCAGTCCTGCTCATCCTCTCGATCTTCAAATGGGAAAGTACTTTGGCGGTATTTGTGCGAACATGTTTGCGATGGCTTCACTCGCCGTGCGCCTAAAGGAGAAACCCGCTCCTTTAGGCTTAAGACATTACGGCACTCCTGCTCATCCTCTCGTTCTTCAAATGGGAAAATACTTTGGCGGTATTTGTGCGAACATGTTTGCGTTGGCTACGCTCGCCGTGCGCCTAAAGGAGAAACCCACTCCTTTAGGCTTAAGACATTACGGCGGCTTCGCTCATCGCTTCGAGTTAATGAAAAAAGGAAAGGGCGCCTTTTTTCATTAACTCTACAGGTATTTTCTATGGACTTTTTTTCCGTCGTAGACGAAGGCGATTTCTTTTTCATTTATAATTGTTTCAATATGAACAGGGCGTCCCCAAAGTTGGAATAAATATGGGAGTACCTTTTCTAAATAACCAACATCTAATTCTGTTCCTTCATAATTGTGTTTAATATAAAGCTCGCCATTTTTTAAATAATCACCGTCTGTAATGACCAGATATGGAAACCCTCCGTTTACTCGAGATTGAGCTAGTTGATCTCTAACTTGTTCCCATTGTTTATCAATTATTTTGTAATCCGCACCTTGTTTTTGAAACAAGTACATATCTTCTCGTGTAACGAGGTCCTTCGTTAAATAGTTTCTAATGAAGGAGATATCTGACTCAATTTCTCGAACTTCAAACATCTTTTCTCGACCACTACCTGGAGTTACACCTTGACGTTCTTGCATATCTTTTGTTGGATTGTTATATCTTTCTTCAATATCTTCAAATATTTTCAACCCTAAATAATATGGGTTAATAGTTGTTTTCGATGGCTGTACAACGCCCGCATTTAATTTGGCAAATTCAATGGTCTCTTCACTAGTTAAATCCATTTCTCGAAGGATACGTTGATGCCAATATGATGCCCAGCCTTCATTCATGATCTTTGTTTCTAATTGTGGCCAGAAATATAACATTTCCTCTCGCATCATTGTTAATACATCACGCTGCCATGGTTCTAGTTCTCTACTATATTCCTCAATAAATAACAATATATCTTTTTCAGGACTTGGAGGGAAATGTTTCTTTCTCGGCTTAGGTATTTCAGTTTTTTTCTTTTCGTCAAGAGCCCATAAATCATCATATTCTGATAGTTTCTTCTTCGGCTCTATCTCTTCCTCGTCCTCCATGCTCCAATTTAGTTTTGGACGCAGAATACTTGGATCAATATGTTCCTGTATAGCTAAAACGGCATCTAGAAAATTCTCCACTTCTTCTTTTCCATGTACATGTTCATAGTGAGCAATTCGTTCAGCTGTTGCACTCATACTTTCCACCATGTCTCGGCGAGTATTTGAGAACCTTACATTATTTTTAAAGAAGTCACAATGGGCAAGAACATGAGCAACAATTAATTTATTTTGGATAAGAGAATTGCTGTCTAATAGAAATGCATAACAAGGATCAGAATTAATTACAAGTTCATAGATTTTGCTAAGCCCCAAATCATATTGCAGTTTCATTTTATGAAATTGCTTACCAAAGGACCAATGACTATACCTAGTTGGCATCCCATAAGCACCGAATGTATAAATAATTTCAGCTGGACAAATCTCATATCTCATCTCATAAAAATCGAGCCCAAACCCCTCAGCTATTTCTGTAATTTCAGCAATAGAGTGTTCAAGTTGCTTCCAATTTTCCGACGACATTCGAATCCCTCCTTGAACGTGCTTTCTTTCAATTTATGATGAGTAAATACAAATCATGAGTACAACTGCTCTTATTTCTTTTAAAAAAAGCAAAAAAAGCTACCAATCTTGGTAGCTTTTTTACTATTTATATTAGCTTGTGAACTAGCCCCATCACTGCTTGTTTTAATTGTTCCAGCGATTTTTGGCTCTCTTCTAAAGTTTCTTTGTTAACTCCAAAATAAAATTTAATCTTCGGTTCAGTTCCTGATGGACGAATGCAGAACCAAGATCCGTCCTCTAAAATATATTTTAATACATTAGATGATGGCAATTCGATAGAACTCTCAACACCCGTTAATGCATTCTTAGATTTGCTTGACTTATAGTCTTCAATCGTTACAATCTTGTTTCCATCTAGATCATTAGGAGGAGTTTCTCGGAAAGAAGTGAGAATTTGATTAATCTGCTCAATTCCCGCTTTTCCTTTTAAAGTTAATGATTCTAATCCTTCTTGATAATAACCGTATTTTTCAAACACTTCAATTAGCCCATCGTACAAGTTCATATCACGTGATTTGTAGTACGCAGCTAACTCTGCAGCTAATAGGCAAGCTTGAACAGCGTCTTTATCTCTGACAAAGTCGCCAATTAAGTAGCCATAGCTCTCCTCATATCCAAACAAGAAACTATGTTCACCTGATTGTTCATATTGTTTAATTTTCTCACCAATAAATTTGAAGCCAGTTAACGTGTCAACTGTTTTCAAATTATATTCATCTGCAACCGCTCTACCAATTTCAGATGTAACAATCGTTTTTAACACAACACCATTAGCAGGCAAGGTTTGTTGTGCTTGTTTTTGTGACAAAATATAGTCTAGCATTAATGCACCAGTTTGGTTTCCTGTTAATACTACATAGTTACCTTCACGGTTTTTAACCGCTACACCTACACGATCGCCATCTGGATCAGTTGCGATTAACACATCAGCATCAAGCTTTTTTCCGTGCTCAATTGCTAATTTAAAAGCAGCGTGCTCCTCTGGATTAGGGGATTTCACTGTTGAAAAATTAGGATCAGGCAGTTCTTGCTCCGGAACAACTATTACTTGTGAAAAACCACTACTCTCTAAGACGCGTCGAACAGGAATATTAGCCGCTCCATGTAGAGGTGTAAAGACGATCTTTACCTTGTCACCAAATTGTTCAATGATATCTTTTTGAACAATAATTGACTGTAGCTTCTCATTATAAGCACTATCAATATCATCTGAAATTACTTGAAGTAAACGACTTCCTTTAAGGTCTAATTCATCAGCAACTTCAATTTGAAGTTCATCTTCAATCTCATTTACATAGCCGACAAGCTCATCTGCAGGCCCTGGTGGCAATTGCCCGCCATCTTCACCATACACTTTGAATCCATTGTATTCAGGTGGATTATGGCTGGCTGTAATAACAATTCCTGCGTATGCATTTAAATGGCGCACAGCAAAAGAAAGCTCAGGTGTAGGGCGGAGCTCATGAAATAAATACGACTTAATGCCATGCTTTCCTAATGTAAGTGCGGATTCAAGAGCAAACTGTCTAGATTTGTGTCTAGAATCAAATGCAATTGCCACTCCACGCTCTTTTGCTTCCGTACCAGCCTTTTCAATAAAGCGTGCTAGACCTTCAGCCGCTCTTCGAATCGTATATGTATTCATTCGATTTGGCCCTGGACCGATTTCACCTCTCATACCACCAGTTCCAAACTCTAAATCTTTATAAAAGCAATCTTCAAGCTCTACTTCGTTATCTTTCTTCTCAATTAGCGCTTCTTTCCATTCTTCTTCTAAAGCTGAAAAATTGATCCACTTTTCATATTGATCTTTCCAAGTCATTTTCTTCCTCCTAATTCATGCAGTATGTCGTTTATTATAGCATTTCAATTCTACCCCAGGACCTAATTATCCTTTAAAATTCCAAAAATAAAAGTAAAAGATAATTAAATGAAGTGAAAAAGATGGCACAGAAAAAGTCAACATCACCTTTTTCTGTGCCATTTAAACATGTGCTTCTTTATTTCTTTTACTTATTTATTGAATACTGGAATATTATTTAAACTTCGCTGCAGCTCTGATGGAAGAGGTTGTTCTAGATGAAAATGATCTTTTGGATCTCGGTTTGCTTCTGAAACAATCGATCCATCAACTGTGAATAATATTTGATTTCTGTAAATATGATCTCCTTTTTCTGCTTCAACCATTGCAATCCACGTTCCAGGTACAGAAAATACTATCTCCGTTTCGTAAAGACCACCCTCTACCCGACTAAATACTTTTTTTATATGATGAACGGTATCTGGTCGATCGAATACAGCAGTAACGGTTGCATTTTCAATAGCATTTCCAAACTCATCCTCTAGAAAAACATGAAAATCTGTTGCTTGGCCTGTCTGAAAAAACTCATCTGCCCCTGCAAATGATAATGTCCAATTTGTTTCAAGCTTTTCCATGCTTGGTAATGTGGCAAGCACGTAAGAGGAAAGGACTAAAATACATCCCAGACTTAGCATAAGCATTGGTCTCTTTTCTAATGGTTCCCTCTCTAGTCTCATCAAGCTGACCTCCCTTATGAGTCACAATTCAGCCTATCCAAACTAAAGAGGAGGTAAACATAAAATTAAGATTGTTTATAATTTATCGAATAAATGTCGTGCCTACGATCACGTAATTGATTCACACTACCAGCACGTCGATTTCTTCTAAGTATCTCTAAATCAACGTCACCTACCACGACTGTTTCTATATTCGCTTGGCACTCACCTACAATTCCGTCACGGGCAAATGTAAAATCAGAAGGACTAAAAATGCCCGATTGTGCATATTGAATATCCATGTTTTCTACATCTGTTAAATTACCAACCGTTCCAGAAAGGACCGTGTACACCTGATTTTCAATTGCTCTAGCCTGAGAACAATATCTAACGCGAAGGTACCCTTGACGATCATCTGTACAAAATGGCGTGAAAATTATATTTGCTCCTTTATCAACAGCAATCCTTGCTAACTCGGGAAATTCAATATCATAACAAATTTGGATCGCAATTTTTCCGCAGTCAGTATCAAATACATTTACATGGTTTCCACCAGATATCCCCCAAAATTTCCGCTCATTTGGAGTTATATGAAGTTTGTACTGCTTTTCAATTGTCCCATCTCGTCTAAATAAATAAGCAATATTATAAATTTTCCCCTCTTCTTCAACAAAGTGTGAACCACCAATAATGTTCACGTTGTATTTAACAGCTAGCATCGTAAATAGTTCAATATAATCCTCTGTAAACTCCGTTAAACGTCTTATCGCAAGACTTGGACTTTTCTCAGGTAAGAACGATAACAGTTGCAAAGTGAAAATTTCGGGAAATACGGCAAAGTCCGAATGATAGCTAGCTGCAACATCTGTATAGTATTCACATTGAATAGCAAAATCCTCAAAAGACGAAATTTTCTTCATTGCATACTGAATCGTTGTGATTCGAACAGGGAACGATGTTTTAAATTGTCGTTTTGGAACTGTAGGACGATAGTCAATATTATTCCACTCCATTAACGTAGCATACCGAAGTGACGCTCGGTCGTCCTCTAAATAATTTGGATTAATACGTTTCATAGTAAAGCCATTCATTACTTGAAACGTAAGAACAGGGTCGTATATGTTATGCATCGTAACTTCTTCAACATATTGCCGCGGCGTCATTTCTTTAGCGTGCTTAAAGTAATTAGGAATACGACCACCAATAATAATACTTTTTAAGTTTAACTCCCTGGCTAAGTCCTTCCTCGCTTCATATAATCTGTGACCAATCTTCATTCTTCTGTAATCGGGGTGAACCATGACCTCAATTCCATATAAATTATACCCTTCATAATCATGGTTTGTTATATATCCATTATCCGTTATTTCATCCCAAGTATGTTGGTCATCGTATTCATCAAAATTAATAATAAGACTAGAACAAGACCCGATAATTTCTCCGTCATACTCGACACAAAATTGACCTTCCGGAAAAATATCAACATGACTTTGCAAGTGTTCTCGCTCCCAAGGCTCCATATTCGGGAAGCACAATTTTGACATTTCAATAATATCATCAAAGTCATCCGGTATAATATTTCGAATAATCATCTTTTTCTCAAATTTAGAAACATCTATTTTTTTAGACATCGAATCCACTCCTTTCTATCCATTCATGAAGTTTACCTTTTTTTCTTTAGGATGAACACTCTTTTGCATTTCACTCATATATTACGAATTCTCACTTACCTAGCAAGAGCATCCCTTTAATTTCCTAATATTAATCGTCTTTATTGATTTCTTCTTTCTTCTCGTGAAATTGCTCACCAAATGTCATTTAAAAATTTTTTTAATTGGTTGGAATGTTAAGCGCTCCCACTCGCATACACTGAAAACAACATTGTGGTCATGCCACTCACACGTTAGGATACCTCTATTGAAACAACTAGTATCCCCACAAAATGGTTCTTTTACGTTTAAAATTAATTCAGACTGGGGCGGTAAAAATGAATCGAAGTCAAGAATGTGTTGCAATGCTACTAGCAGGCGGTGAAGGGAAACGGCTTGGAAACCTAACAAAAAAACTAGCCAAGCCTGCTGTCTATTTCGGAGGTAAATATCGAATTATTGATTTTCCATTAAGTAATTGCATTAATTCAGGTATTGAAACCGTTGGCGTACTCACTCAGTATGAGCCACTCGCGCTAAATAATCACCTTGGGATTGGAACGCCTTGGGATTTAGATAGACGCAACGGAGGGTTAACTCCACTTCCTCCTTTTGTTGAAAAACGAGGGGGATCATGGTATTTAGGGACAGCAGATGCCATCTACCAAAACCGTTGTTTCATTGAGCAGTATAATCCTGAATACGTTTTAATTTTATCTGGTGACCACATTTACAAGATGGATTACAGCCTAATGCTTGAATACCATAAGGAGCGTGGTGCTGATGCATCTATCTCTGTTATAGAAGTTCCATGGGAAGAAGCTAATCGTTTCGGCATTATGAACGCAACTGATAATGGAGATATTATTGAGTTTGAAGAAAAGCCTGCAAACCCTAAAAGCAATTTGGCGTCTATGGGCATTTACATTTTCAACTGGTCAATTTTAAAATCCTATTTAAATATAGATGCACAATCCAAGGAGTCTAGTCACGACTTTGGAAAAGACATAATCCCAGCCATGCTTAAAGATAATCGAAAGCTCTTTGCCTATCCATACTCAGGGTATTGGAAAGATGTCGGAACAGTTCAAAGTTTTTGGGAAGCCAATATGGATTTATTAAAGAAACAACCCTCTCTAAAACTTAATGAATACAACTGGCGCATTTACTCCGTTCACGAATGTCAATCACCGCAATATATTTCACCTCAAGCTCATGTCACAGACTCTCTAGTTAATGAAGGATGTGTCATTTACGGAGAGGTTTCCAAGTCTATTTTATTTCATCAAGTTGGTGTTGGCTGCCATAGTCAACTAGACCAATGTGTAGTCATGCCAAATGTGAAAATCGGCCAAAATGTTAAGTTAAAGAAAGTGATCTTAGCCGAAGGAGTAACGATACCTGATTATACAGAAATAGAATCACCCGATAATGAAATCATTGTAATAGATAAAGAAACCCCTATTCAAAACTACGCAACAATCCCTAGATAAAATACACTTGAGAGGACGAAATGAATGGAAAAACTTATCGGCGTTATTCAATTAGATGGTGAATTAGATTTATTAAAAGAACTTACGTATTTCCGGTGCGGGGCTGCTGTTCCATTCGGTAGTAGATATCGTATGATTGATTTTGTTCTCTCTAATATGGTGAATTCTCAAATTCAAGATATTGCCGTTTTCACAAGGCAAAAGTATCGTTCACTCATGGATCACTTAGGTACAGGAAAGCCGTGGGATTTAGACCGAAAACGAGGGGGATTATTTATTCTTCCTCCTGATTGGAATGATCCTACCGATTTTTCCAGAGGAGACTTGCAGCATTTTCACAACAATAGAGACTTCTTTAACCGGGGATTAGGAGAATATGTTCTTATTACCGGAAGTCACCACATATGCAATATTGACTATAGAAAAGTATTTCAACAACACCTTAATACTGGTGCAGATGTAACCGCAATCTATCAACCTGTTACCCATCTGCAAAGTGAGCACTTAACCGAAAAGAAATTAGAGTTAGATGAGCTTGGAAACGTATTAAACATTACGACGGATGCAAACAATTCTAATTTATTTATGGATATGTATATTATTAAAAAGTCTCTATTGTTAGAGCTAGTAGACTTCTGTATTGCTAGAAAGAAAGAAAATTTACTACTTGATGGTATTATTGCCAATTTAAATCGTCTTACTGTGCATTCTTATGAATACAATGGATACTTATCCGTCATTAATTTAATCGAAAGCTACTATAAACACAGTATGTCTTTATTAGACATAGACGTTTATGCTCAATTGTTTTTAAATAGAAAACCTATTTACACGAAACCTAAAGATGAACCACCAACTAAGTATGCAAAAAGCGCTATCGCTAAGGGTTCATTAATAGCAAATGGTTGTGTGATTGAAGGTACAGTTGAAAATAGCATCTTATTCCGCGGCGTTCACATACATAAAGACGCTGTCGTCCGAAATTCAATTATTATGCAACGTTGTGAAATACAAGCAGGAACCTTATTGCAAAATGTCGTACTTGATAAAGACATCATTATTTCACCTGATCGCACTTTCATTGGTGCACCAGAGAACCCATACATCGTTGCTAAGAGAAAAGTATTGTAATCCCTAAAATAATAGTTCGAAAGGAGTTAAACTGATGAATATTGTAATGGCAGCATCCGAATGCGCACCTTTCTTTAAGACAGGAGGTTTAGCAGATGTCATCGCTTCTCTTCCAAAGGCACTTTCGAATAAAAAGCATAATTTGACGGTTATCTTACCGAAATACCGAGCTATGCCATCAGAAATACAGAGCCAACTACAGTTTGAATCCTCATTTGATGTTTGGGTAAAGTGGAGAAAACAATATTGTGGGTTGTTTTCTTATAAACAAGAAGGCGTAACATATTATTTTATTGATAACGAATACTATTTCAACAGAGCTCATCTATATGGCGAGCCAGATGATGCTGAACGGTTCACCTTTTTTACTCATGCCTTTTTTGAAACTCTTAACAAATTGAATCTAGTTCCAGACATTATCCATTGTCATGATTGGCAAACCGGATTAATCCCTCTCTATATCAAGGCTGGAGTCTATCAACATCCTATTAAAACTGTCTTTACTATTCATAATTTAAAATACCAAGGTGTTTTCCCCCTCTCTATCTTTGAGGAATTATTACATTTAGACCTTGTTCATATGGGTGGACTTGAACTTAATGGAACGATTAATTTTATGAAAGGTGCACTAGTTCATGCAGATTGGGTTACAACTGTTAGTCCATCGTACGCAAAAGAGATATTAGACCCTTATTACGGTGAAGGCTTAGAGAAGTATTTAGCCGAAAGAATATCGAGTATTACAGGAATTGTTAATGGGATAGATGAAGAGATATACAATCCTCAATCTGATCTTAATGTATCAGTACCTTACTCTAAGAATTACGCGGGAAAAAAAGAGAATAAAAGAATAATGCAACAAGAGTTAGATCTAATCATCTCAAACGATATTCCTATGTTTGTTTTAATTAGTCGTTTAGTAGAAGAAAAAGGTCTGCCACTTCTCACCCACATTCTTGACGAGTTGTTGAGTACCGAAACCGTTCAAGTGGTCATTATGGGAACAGGAGAAGCCCGTTTTGAAGAAGCCTTTCATTCTATTTCAAACAGATTTCCTAATTCATGTCGATTCATAAATGTCTTTCATGAAGGGCTCGCTCACAGACTTTACGCAGCATCTGATTTCTTTCTTATGCCATCAAGATTTGAACCTTGTGGTTTAGGGCAATTAATAGCCCTTCGATATGAAAGTATTCCGATTGTTCGAGAAACAGGAGGGTTAAAAGATACAATAAAACCGTATAATGAATTTAATGGAGAAGGAAATGGCTTTTCTTTCACGAATTATAATGCCTATGACTTTTTAAACACCATCCGTTATGCCATCCATTTGTACTATCAACCTACACACTGGAACCGACTCCTAAAGAACGTCTACAAATCCAAATTAAATTGGGAACATTCTGCATCAAGCTATTTGGAAGTATATAATATGCTAACGATGCAGGTGAATGAGGAGGAAAAACATGACAATGAACGTCGACAATCTAAGTCAGTTACTGAAAGAGAAGCTCACCTCATCATTCGGTAAAAGCCTCGAGGAAGCTACGACAAAAGATGTATTTCAATCCATTTGTCTTATAATGAAAGATTCTATACACCCTAATTGGCAAATGACGCAGCAAACATATGATGAGAACGAAAGCAAACAAGTTTATTATTTTTCAATGGAATTTCTCCTTGGAAGAATGATTGAGACCAATTTACTTAACATGGGACTATTAGATGTCTACAAAGAAACTTTGACATCCCTAGGGTTCAACCCAGAGGAAGTATTTAAGGAAGAACATGATGCAGGACTTGGAAATGGAGGACTAGGGCGTCTGGCTGCTTGCTTTTTAGATTCCCTTGCCTCCCTTCAACTACCTGGATATGGAATGGGCATTCGTTATAAATATGGCTTATTCCAACAAAAGGTTGTTAATGGTTATCAAGTAGAGCTACCAGACTACTGGTTAGAAGATGAGTACATGTGGGAAACAAAGCGAACTGATAAAGCAATTGAAGTTCGCTTCGGTGGTACGGTTGAGACTACAACGATTAATGGTGAACTTCATTTTCAACATCACGACTATGAGCGTGTTCTCGCAATACCATATGATGTACCTATAGTAGGTTACGACAATAATACAGTAAATACACTTCGGTTATGGAGCGCTGAATCAACTACGAATCACTTCCACTTTCACTCAAGTCGCGGCCATGACTACTATCACTACCTTGACTATAAACGTTCAATCGAGAAGATTTCAGAATTCCTTTATCCCGATGATTCCTATTATGAAGGGAAAATATTGCGCCTAAAGCAACAATATTTCCTTGTATCTGCAGGTTTACAAAGTATCCTTCAAAGGTACAAAAAACGAAATAAACCACTAAAGGAGCTTTCAAAACATGTCGTTATCCAGATAAACGATACACATCCAAGCCTTGTGGTTCCAGAATTAATGCGTCTTTTGCTTGATGATGAAAGACTTGGTTGGGATGAGGCATGGGCGATCACTCAGGAGACAGTTGCTTACACAAACCACACCACTTTAAGTGAAGCTTTAGAGAAATGGCCAGAAGATATGATTGAAACGTTGTTTCCAAGGCTGTACCAAATCATATATGAAATAAATGAACGCTTCTGTAAAATGCTTTGGTTTGACTACCCAGAATTACGCGAAAAGATACCAGAAATGGCCATCCTAGCATATGGACAGATTCATATGGCTCATCTTGCAATGGTAGGAAGCTTTAGTATTAATGGTGTAGCAAAGTTACATACGAGCATATTAAGGGATCGTGTAATGAAGCCGTTTCATATTGTTTATCCTGACCGGTTTAATAATAAGACAAATGGAATCACACATAGGCGATGGCTTTTAAATGCCAACCCAGGCCTTGCTAATGTCATTTCAGAAGCGATTGGCACTGATTGGATAAGGAAACCGGAACAGCTTGTTTCTCTTCTCCCTTATGCGACGGATCCAGCTTTTCAAGATGCAGTTGCTCGCGTAAAACATGAGAACAAAAAGAAGTTAGCCATGTATATTAAACAACATTACAATCTCACAATTGATGATCACGCTATTGTTGATGTTCATATTAAACGTCTACACGGATACAAACGTCAGTTGTTAAATCTATTTCATATCATTCATCTTTATAATACTTGTTTAGAGAACCCTGATATTAAAATGACTCCACGCATTTTCATTTTCGGAGCAAAAGCAGCACCTGGTTACACATTTGCTAAACAAGTAATTAAGCTCATTAATGCCGTTGCAGAAAAGATTAATCATCATCCAACTGTTAGCAAACACCTAAAAGTTCTGTTTTTAGAAAATTATCAAGTGACACTAGCAGAACAAATCATTCCGGCGGCAGATGTCAGTGAGCAAATCTCTACAGCTAGTAAAGAAGCGTCAGGCACTGGAAATATGAAACTCATGATGAACGGTGCATTAACAATTGGAACACAAGACGGAGCCAATGTAGAGATTGGTGAGTATGTAGGAAATGACAACATTTTCACTTTCGGTATAACGTCAGAAGAAGTATTTAATTATCAAATGCGTGGAGACTATCGTGCTAGAGATTATTATAACAATGATAGAAGATTACGAAATGTAATGGACCTTCTTGTTAATCAACATTTTTCAGGAGATGATGTTGATTTCAAGGATATCTTCTACTCGCTTCTTTATAATAATGACGAGTATTTTGTCCTGCGAGACTTTGATAGTTACCTCTCTACTCAGAATCGAGTTGATCATACGTACCAAAACCAAAGAGATTGGTTACAAAAAAGTATCGTGAATATTGCGCACTCTGGTGCTTTTTCAAGTGATCGAACAATTAGACAATACGCTGAAGAGATTTGGAATATCCATCCAACCAAGGTCCCAACACATCCAATTTTATAAAAGGTAAGGGAGTGTCTCAGAAGGTTAAAAACAAACCTTTGGAGACACCTCCTACTTACATTTTATTTGGTTAATTGATTATAGTAATATCTTCTTATGTCCACGGCCTTTTTAGGGTGATCTGTAATAATTGCTTCACAACCAAGCTGAATAAACTTTTTTATTTGATGGTCATCATTAACCGTATACGGCCTTAGACGAATCCCCCTTTTTATAAGATCTTCAATTTCTTCATTTAACAAACTTTTATAATAAAAATGATACCCTAGCGTATCAACTTTTCTTAAATACGGTACAGGTTCAAAAAGTGCTGCGAAAACTATAATGGCTGTTTCAAGCATAGGCGCCTGCTCTTTACATAACGCAATCACTTTGTGATCAAAAGATGATATAATTACTTGTTCTTCTAATCCGTGTTTTTCTATTAGCGGAAAAATAATAGACGCTGCCTTATATCTATCACTGATTTGGCCTTTAAGCTCAATATTTAATACGATAGATTGATCCTTTGACCATACTAAGACTTCTTCAAGTGTTGGAACTTGTTCGTTTTTATATGTTTGGCTAAACCAAGCACCTGAGCTTAATTTCTTTATTTCTTCTACCGTGTGGCTTTGAACGAGCCCAGACCCTGATGTTGTTCTATCTAATGTTTCATCATGAATAACGACAGGTACTTCATCTAATGTTAGCTGGACATCAAGTTCAATTCCATCGGCATTTGCTTTTACAGCAGCTTCAAAAGCCGCCATTGTATTCTCAGGATACTGACTTGAGAAACCGCGATGCGCGAAAACTTTTGTCTGATTCATCTTGATTCCCCCTTTTACTTTACAAATATAAGAACACTATTCTATAGAAAAGGTACCTTTCTCCTCTTTCCCCCATAGCATTCTTCCAAAATCATTAGATTGTAATGGTCCCACTCCTTCAGGTGTACCTGTAAAAATAAGATCACCTTCAGCTAATCCAAACCATTCTGCACATTCATCGATAATCTCTTGAAAGTCAAACAACATATCTCGAATATTCCCATTTTGAACCAATTGCCCATTCAATTCGAAAGCAAACTCTGTGTTCGCACACTCCTCTTGACTAAATTCCCAGAAATCAGTAATAATAGCCGAGTTTTTAAACCCTTTAGCTCGAAGCCAAGGCTGTCCCTTTTGTTTCAACACAGATTGAACATCCCTTAACGTTAAATCTAGCCCAAGAGCCATTTCGTTTACTACATCCGTGACTTTGTCTCCCTTTTGAACTGTCTTATTTATTTTTAAAACAATTTCTAACTCGTGATGTATTTCTCCCAGCCCTTTTGGGAGTACAATCGACTGGCCTTGGGCAATTGTTAACGAATGACTAGGTTTTGAGAATAAAAGCGGTTGATCCGGAATCGCATTCCCTAGTTCTTTAGCATGATTTGCATAATTACGACCAATGCAATAAATATTCATCGATATCATCCTTTCATTTATGACAATGAATCGCCTCACCAGACTCAAAATAGGGGCACTCATCATATTAATTTCATTGTACTGAAACAATATAAAGAATGATAGCGTTAACGATTTATCTAATCGATCCTATTCCCTTTAACAAATTAAACAAAAAAGTGTTCCAATAAGTTACTAACCTATTGGAACACTTATCATTCATACTAAATTCCAGCTGAACGTTGGAGTCGCTTGGCAATTTCCAAGAAGTCCTCGTGTGAAATTCCTGGAGCAAATTCCTCTGGTATTTCTGGATAATCTGGAATTGGAGCACCTTGTGGAGCGCCTCGAATGACTTCTACCGGTTTTCCATCCTCAGGATGAGTTCCTTTCCAAATCTTATCGATATCTTGGTAGTCCGTATCACTAAACGTATACAACTTACGGTGAATTCCTTGGTCTTCATACTTTCTAGTATAGTCAAAAGCTTTGTTCGATAAATTCGGGATTGGTACCATTTTCGTCATGTCAACACCTGTTGCTATTTCAAGCGCTTTGGCATATGCAACTACATGGACACCACCACGTACGAGGAGGTAGCCAATCATTTCACGGGCAACTGGGTTCTCCGTCATTTCGTACACTCGCATCTTATGAGTTCTCGCTCCGCATTCCAAGAAGAAATTATGCAATAAATCTAAAATCAAATTTCCACTGTTAAAAACGTGGTCTCCTCTCCAAGGAGCCCCCATTGAATCCATCGGGCGTGACGTTTGAGCCGTATCAATAAAGTGGTACGTATTACGCTTATCCTTTGCGTTTTGCATTGGTTGCATATCAGGGTCTGCTGTAAAGGTTGTGCCCTCAATCATGTTGTTAATTGTATGAGATACCAGTTCGACGTGGCCAAATTCCTCAGCCGTAATACTTGCAACTAAATCATAGAACGGTTTAAGTTTCCTCTTACTGCGAAAATTAAAAGACTGATACATATAGTTATTTAATGTAGACATTTCCCCGAACTTACCACCAAGTAATTCTTGTACCGCCGCAGCAGCATTGGCATCTGGGTGCTCCGGCTTAGGCAAGTCAATTAATAGCTTATCTAAACGTTTTATCACAAGCCGTCCCTCCAATTGAACAAAATGAGATTCACTATGTTCATATGAAGGAAGACGGATGTCCTATTCCATAAATTATTTTACTAAGGGGACGGAAACAGCTGCAGTTTTCCAATACGTTCCATTGCTTCCTGAAGTACCTTCTCTTCACTTAATAATCCGATTCTCACGTACCCCTCGCCATGCTTTCCAAAGCCAACCCCTGGCGCAACCACAACCCTAGCTTTTTCTAGCACAAGGTCAGCAAATGTTTCAGAAGTATATCCTTCGGGAACAGGAAACCATGCAAAAAAAGAACCTTTAGGTGCCTCAACGTTCCATCCAATCTTTTGAGCTGCATCAACAAGTGCCGTTCTCCGTTTTTCATACATTGTGACTAATTGTGTGACACTCGATTGATCTGACCTCAAGGCAAAAGCGGCTGCTTCTTGAATTCCTCCAAATAAACTGCAGTAATAATGATCCTGAATTAGTTCTATTGCTTTAATAACGCTTGGATTCCCTACAACAAATCCAACGCGCCAGCCAGCCATATTATACGTTTTTGATAAGGTCAGCATTTCCACACCAACATTCTTCGCTCCTGGTATTTGAAGAAAGCTAATTGGTTTCTTTCCATCAAAGCCTATTGCACCATAGGCAAAATCATGAACAATACATATATCATGCTTATCTCCTAAGTTGATCGCCTCTTCAAATAACGCATGGGTGGCAACAGCACCTGTTGGGTTATTAGGATAATTTAAGAACATAAGTTTTGCATTATGTAAAGTGTTAGCGCTTAATTCGGCAAAATCAGGATGAAAGTCGTTCTCTTGTTTTAGAGGCATTTCATGCATATTAGCTCCTGCTAGTGCAATTCCTGACCAATAATCAGGGTATCCCGGATCAGGTACTAAAACAGTATCTCCAGCATTTAGTAAGCATTGACTAATCTCTACTAGACCTGTTTTTGCTCCAGCAAGTACCGCAACCTCAGTTCCAGGATCAATATCAACGTTATATTCCCTCTTATAATAGTCTGCAACTGCCTCTTTTAAAAATGGGTATCCAGCAAATGGTGGGTACTTGTGATAATTAGGATTATCTGCTGCTTTTTTTAATTGATCAACGATTGGCTTAGGCGTTGGCTGATCCGGATTCCCCTGTCCTAAATTTATGACATCATCATGTTGTTCTTTCACTTTCATTACCTTATTGACAAGCTTTGCAAAAAACTGTTCAGGCAATCGTTGCAAAGCTTCTGATTGTGGAAATTCTTTCAATATTTTTCACCTCTCTATATTCAAAAAAGAGCCTTCCTGTTCAAATATGACCTATACTTATAGATCTTTCATTATTGTTAACCTTTAGAAAACCCTTGATTTTTTAAAAATACACCGACTTGCGGTCGCTTTGGTGTTGAGAAAAATTCCGCCATTTGTTCTGACCAAGTGTCTGAACGTTTCCCATTTGTTCTTTCATAATAATACCTCTTCATAATCTCGTCATACTCTTTAATCTGCTCAACAAAATCTTCCTTGTTATACTCCTCAACGTGAACAACGGCCTTTTGGGGCAAACGCGGCTTCTGCTCAGGGTTCTGAGCCGGGAATCCGACACAAAGGCCCATTACAGGGAATGTATGAGATGGCAAGTTAAGCAATTCTGCAACAGCTTGCTGATCATTTCTTATCCCGCCAATCATGACGCCTCCAAGACCAAAGGACCTTGCTGCTAAAAGCATATTTTGAGCAACTAAAGCAGCATCAACCGCTCCAACAAGGACCTGTTCTTGTTCACCAGCTTCAAAGGCTTGCTGATGAATATCACTTGCTTGTTTTAATCGATAGAAGTCAGCACATATGACAAAAAATACAGGACATGTCTCAACATAAGATTGGTTACCACACAAAGTCGCTAATTTTCTTTTCTTTTCCTCATCTTGGACAACGATAATGCTATATGCTTGAACATGATGAGAAGTCGGAGCCCAGCGTCCTGATTCAATGATTTGTTCAATTTGTCCTTTTTTTAATTGATTATCTGTAAACTTACGGATGGACCGATGGCTTTGAATTAATGTAACAACGGAATTGTTTTCCAATGTGATTGACTCCTTTTTGATTACTTTCTATTATTATTTTATATCAATGTGATATGTTCTTAAAAGAAATCTTACTTAAAAATCATACATTCGCCTTGTTCTTTTGATTAATGGTAATTTACAATTAAAGGAAAACACAAAAATGAAAGGAGCTATTCATGAATAGTCATTCTCGTCCCTTACAAGAAGGTGAGAGAATTGTTGCTTTAGATATGATGAGAGGCTTGGCACTCTTAGGTATTCTCATAGCCAACAGTTTACACTTTCAATATGGATTGTTCGTGATTCCTGATATTCATCAACTTTATCCCCTTGGCATTATTGATCAAATAACTGAAGGATTTATCATTGTCTTTGCACAAGCTAGCTTTTATACTCTTTTCTCATTTTTATTTGGGTATGGTATGGCCTTTTTAAAAGAACGACTTGAACAAAGAAACTTACAATTTGGAGTCGTTTATTTTAGGCGTACATTCATATTGCTAATCGTCGGTTATTTACACGGATTGTTCATATGGGATGGGGATATCCTCTTTGTTTACGCACTTACTGCCTTTATTCTTTTTTTCTTCTTAAAACTAAAAGAAAGAGGTCTATTGATCTGGTCCTTCCTCCTATTATTTCTTATGGCCTTATCAATTGCTACACCCGAGGAAGACTCATCAACAACTCTAGATGATCAGCTCTTAGCTTATTCAATTGAAGAAAAAGAAGTATTAATGTCAGGTAGTTACTCAGAAGTCGTTCATTTTCGCTTAACTACCGATCCTCTAGGTTTAGGTTGGACAGGAGATATCATTATCAATGCAACAGCGATGGTTAGTGTGTTGGGAATGTTTTTACTAGGGGCCTTTGTCGCTAGAAAGAAATGGCTGTTAGATGTTGCTTCTCATCGTCGGCTCTTTTTACGCGTTTGGTGGATAACGTTGTTTATTGGATTCCCATGTAAAATTGCCTATTTATTCATTGATAACTATGCCTATGAAATGCTGCATACAACTGTTGGAGGTCCTCTTGTCGCTATGTTCTATGCTTCAAGCATTGCACTACTAGCTGAGAATAAACGTGGTCGAAAATTTCTACAGCCTCTCACGTATGTAGGGAGATTATCATTAACTAACTATTTAGTACAATCAATTGTTTTTACGACTTTATTTTACGGTTATGGTCTTGGTTTATATTCTAGTATCGGTGTTTTTATGGGATTGTTGCTTGTCTTTTTGTTCTTTACATTGCAACTAATTGCAAGTAAGTGGTGGCTTCGCAACTTTTACATTGGCCCATTTGAGTGGTTTTGGAGATGGGGAACCTATCTATATATCCCAAAACTTCAACGTAGAAGAGAATAAAGGAGATAGATTCACGTTTTTCGTAGGTTAATCTCCTTCGTTAAAACTACGGTTTAATCCAAAAAGGCAGCAACAATGCTCTCCACTGTTGCTGCCTTAACCACATTTTATTCAGTTAACGCTGCGTCTACTTCAGCAATCATTTCGTCTACTGCAGTTAACCCGCCAGTCGTGATATACCAGTAAACTGGGTTTAAGTAAATAATATTGTCATTTTGATACGCTTGAGTACCTTTAATTAGATCATTTTCTACTGTTTGTTGTGCAGATGATTCTCCACCAACGATAGCACCTCGGTCAACAACGAATAAATATTCTGGATCCTTTTCGGCAATATACTCAAAAGAGATGTTTTGTCCATGTTGAGAAACTTCAATATTTTCATCTACAGGAGTAACCCCAAAATCAGTATGAAGCATTCCAAACCTTGAACCCGGGCCATAAGCACTAATTGACCCATCATTTGCTAGAATAACTAAACCTTCAGCTCCCATTTCAGCTGCTTTTGCATTTAACGCATCTAAAGATTCATTGATTGCAGCTAATTCTTGTTCTGCTGTTTCCTCTACTCCGAAGATTTCGCCAAATAAATCAATGTTTCCAGTTAGTGATTCTAAATAGTTAGATGTGTCTAGTGAAACGAAAAGAGTAGGTGCAATTTCACTTAACTCATCATAAGCTTCTTGTGCTCTACCTGAAATAATGATTAAATCTGGTTGCAGATTATAAATCTTTTCAAAGTCTGGCTCAAATAAAGTTCCTGCAGTTTCATATTCGGAACCTTTGTATTTTGCAAGGTAATCAGGCACATTATCTGTTGGTACAGCTGTTACAGCCTCGACTCCTAATTTATCTAAAGCATCAAGTACCCCTAAGTCAAAAACAACAACACTTTGAGGGTTTTTAGGGACTACTGTTTCACCAAGTTCATGCGTAACTGTAATTTCTTCTGCTGTTTCAGTTGCTTCTTCTTCTATAGCTTCAACTCCCTCCTCTGCTGGTTCTAATGCTTCCCCATCTGTCTCTTTAGCTGAAGTGCAAGCTGCAATAAATAACGATAAAACCAATGTCATTAGTAAAAACATCAATGACTTTTTCATTTCTACTCACTCCTATTTTTCTTTGCTTATTTTTTATAATTAAAGACATTGACAGTTTCTGTTTTGCAAGAGTTAGACGAGTACTTACTACTAAACTGCCAAAAATCTATAACTAACGAATGTTATAACAGAACCCACTAATATCAATAATGATTATCATTGTCATCAAAAAAAAAAAAAAAAGAAATAATACTCTTTTAAGCGTGTACGATCATGATTTGCGCTGGCTTCTCTCGCCGTGCGCCTTTTAAGAAGACCGCTTAAAAGGCTTAAAACCTTACGGCGGCTCCGCTCAGCGCTTCGATTTTATGCCAAAAGGGAAGTTCACCCTTTTGGCATAAAATCTATGCAAAATACACACAAATCTTTTTGTCTCCTATGCAGTTAATCGGAATATCCATGTCATAAATTTCTTTTAGAACTGCATTATTAATGATCTCTTGTGCGGGGCCTTCCCGTACAATCCTTCCATCCTTTAATGCAACAATGAAATCCGAATAACAGGAAGCAAAGTTAATATCATGTAAAACAATGACAATTGTTTTTCCTAATTCATCTACCATTCTTCTTAACACTTTCATAATTTGGACTGAATGCTTCATATCTAAATTATTAAGAGGCTCATCTAGTAAAATATATTCTGTATCTTGAGCAATAACCATGGCTATATGGGCACGTTGCCCTTGCCCACCACTTAATTGGTCTAAAAACTTATGTTGAATATCCTCTAGCTCCATATAGCGAATTGCTTCATCAATATATTTTTTGTCTTCTTTTGTTAATCTGCCTTGTGAATATGGGAAGCGACCGAAAGATACTAAATCTCTTATCGTTAAGCGAATCGTAATATTATTAGACTGTTTTAAAATTGATATTTTTTTCGCTAATTCATTGCTATTCGTTTTGCTAATATCAACATCATCTATTTTGACTTCGCCCTCGTCTTTTGCAATTAAGCGACTAACAATCGATAGTAGTGTACTCTTTCCAGCCCCATTGGGACCGATAAACGAAGTAATCGTTCCTTTTCTAATTTTAACTGAGACATCATCGACCACTTTTTTCGATTGATATTGTTTTGAAACATTCAACACTTCTACCATTTTTTCGTCTCCTTTAACAATAGATATAGGAAATACACGCCGCCAACAAAGTTGATGATGACACTTAATGGCGTTGAAAAAGCAAAAATACGTTCAACGATTAACTGACCACCAACTAATGCAACAATGCTTATAAGAATCGCACCGGAAATCAAATACTTGTGCTGATACGACTTCATAAATTCATGAGCAACATTTGCTACAAGAAGTCCCAAAAATGTAATCGGGCCTACTAAAGCCGTTGCAATAGCTACTAATATCGCAATAATCATTAATAATTTTTTGACAATTTGATCATAGTTAACTCCTAAATTAACCGCATGCTCTTTTCCTAATGATAAAACATCTAAAAATTTGACATAGCGGTAAGAATAAATAGAGAGGAAAATGATCAAAAGCACCGAGATCCAAAAAATATCTGTATTTACATTATTAAAGCTTGCAAACATCCGATTTTGAACCATAAGAAATTCATTTGGATCAATTAATACTTGCATAAACGTTGATAAACTTCCAAATAACGTTCCGAACACAATTCCAACTAACAATAAATAATAAATGTTTTGTCCTTCACGTTTAAAAAGTAGTTTAAAAAGAATTGCTGCAAATACAACCATTAAAACAATAGAAAGACCAAAATTTAAATATTTATTAATCATCACAACACTTAATGAACCAAACGTAAAAATTATGAATGTTTGAAGCAATAAGTATAGTGAATCTAGTCCTATAATACTCGGGGTTAAAATTCTGTTATTTGTAATTGTCTGGAACACCATCGTTGAAAACGCTATTGCAGCACCTGTTAAAATAATTGCAGCAATCTTATAACCTCTTCTTGGTAAAACATACTCCCAATTCCCATTTGCGCCTATTGTTAAGTAGAGAATCGTGAGAGCCACAGCGATGATGGATAATGTTGTTAACTTCCCTTTATAGCCCATACGTCTTTCTCCTTAATAATAAATACAGGAAAATACCACTTCCAATTACCCCTACTGTGAGACCAATGGCAATCTCATATGGGTAAATAATTATGCGTCCTAAAATGTCACAGAAAAGTACAAATATTGCTCCAAGTAAAGCCGTATAAGGTAAATTCTCACGAAGATTATCACCTTTATAAATCGTTACTAAATTTGGAATAATTAGCCCTAAGAAAGGAATCATTCCAACTGTCAGAACAACAACAGAAGTGATAAGTGCTACTATAACTAATCCAATATTCATTACATGTTTGTAGTTCAAACCTAAGTTAACAGCAAACTCTTCACCCATCCCTGCAACAGTAAATTTATTAGCAAATATGTAAGCGGCAATTAGCACTGGAATACTTATGTAAAGTAATTCATATTGACCTTTAATAATGACAGCAAAATTCCCTTGCAACCAAGCAGACATATTTTGAATGAGATCGTACTGGTAAGCAAAAAATGTCGTTACAGAACTTACAATGTTTCCAAACATTAATCCAACAAGCGGGATAAATATCGTGTCTTTAAGCTTTATTCGCTCAAGAATCTTCATGAATATGAACGTTCCTGCTAACGCAAACGCAAAAGCAACAATCATTTTCTGCAACGGACTAGCAGATGTAAATAGAATTAATGATACTAAGATTCCCAGCCTCGCTGAATCCAACGTTCCTGCCGTTGTAGGAGATACGAATTTATTTCTTGTTAATTGTTGCATGATCAGTCCGCATATACTCATCCCAACTCCAGCAATTATTATACTAATTAACCTTGGGAATCGGACAAGCATCATCGTTTGAATTTGCTCTTCCGTCAGACGAAACACATCAAGTGGCGATATATCCCTAACTCCTATAAAAAGTGAGGCTATAGATAATATTATTAGAATTAGTACTAAATAACTTTTACGCATAATGGACAGCTCTTTCTATGTAAAAAAATTTATTCTAGTAAACTATCGTATGGAACTACTTAAGCCTCCCGCCGTATGTAAATGAGAATCATATTCAGTTAAAGACAAAAAAGAAAACCTTCGTCATTGATAATGATTATCGGTATAACGTATTTTAATGCTAATTGATAACGATTGTCAATATCATTTTTGAAATTATCTGTCTAAACAACTAATTGACATAAAGAAAACCGCTATATTATGCGTATTTTCATTGAATTTATTACTATATTAAATAATAAGCAAACAACAATGTTGTCTAAACAACTTTATTGTATTAATGTTGGTATGATTGGTGCATCAAAAAAAACACTTCTATTCTCATTTAGAGAAAAGAAGTGTTTTTTTAATCAGATAAATTTTGGTCAATTTTCCTTAAAACTTTTAAGAAGATTTCCATCTCCTCTTTTTCAATTCCATTTGATATTTGATCAACTGTATTTTGAGCTTGTTCAATCATACTCATTTGCATTTTCTTTCCTGTTGCTGTTAAAAAAATTAAGTTTGTACGTTTATCGACTGGATGCGGGATCCTTGTGACTAGATCTCTTTTTTCCATATTGTTAATCAACCTTGAGATACTTGGTGAATCTTTCTTCGTCATTTCTGCTAAGTTGTTTTGAGTTAACCCATCTTCCTCCCACAACCTGATCATTATCGCCCATTGTTCATGTGTTACAGGTAAGTTATTTTGCTTGAAATTTTTATTTAAACGATTCGTAATAAGACGTGCTGTGTTCGTTATTTTATAACCTATCGACTCTGCTAAAATGTATTTGCTTTTCCCCATACTTTTTACCCCTAATTATCATGTGATATGAAAATCGTACAGGAATCGTTTAAATTAAGCAAGTTCAATTAAGAAAGCGTTTTCTTTTTTTGATCTAAACCCGAATAGAGAAGAAGGCTATCTAAAAATTATTGAAAAACTTTATAGATCTTAGCAATAGCCCATTCTAGATCTTTTTTCTCAATGACAAGAGGAGGTGCAAAACGGATCACGTTTTCATGTGTTTCTTTACATAATAGTCCTTCCTTTTTTAAAAGTTCACAGTATTCTCTCGCCGAAACATGTAATTCAACTCCAATAAATAAACCTCTTCCTCTCACTTCTTTTATCACCGGGCTTTTAATATTCCTTAACTGTTTTAGCATATAATTTCCTAAATCAAGTGAGCGTTCCACCAATCGTTCTTCTTCGATAACCTCTAATGCGGCTAACGAAACAGCACATGCAAGCGGATTTCCTCCAAAGGTCGATCCATGAGACCCTGGTTCAAATACACCAAGAATCTCTTGATTTGCTGCGACAACGGAAATAGGGAAAACCCCACCACCCAATGCTTTTCCTAAAATGTATACATCTGGTTCTACTCCATCCCAATCACAAGCAAATAGCTTTCCTGTTCGCCCTAAACCAGATTGAATTTCGTCAGCTATAAATAAAACATTCTTCTCTTTGCACAAGTCATATGCTTGCTTCAAAAATCCTTTTGGAGGAATGATAATCCCGGCTTCTCCTTGGATTGGTTCAAGGAGAAATGCTGCTGTATTTGGAGTGATAGCTGATTTCAATTCCTCTAAATTGCCATAAGGAATCACTTTTATACCTGGGAGCATCGGGCCAAATCCTCTTTTGTACTCATCATTTGAAGATAATGAAACAGCCGTCATCGTCCGCCCATGGAAATTATTTTCACAAACAATAATTTCTGCTTTATTGTCATTTACCCCTTTTACATCATAAGCCCAACGTCTCGCAGCTTTTACCGCAGTTTCCACAGCCTCTGCTCCCGTATTCATCGGCAATACCATATTCTTTCTAGTTAATTCAGCCACCTTTTTATAAAATGGGGCAAGTTTGTCATTATGAAAAGCTCTCGATGTTAATGTCACTTTGTTTGCTTGGTCTATTAAGGCAGCTACAATTCTCGGATGGCAATGTCCCTGATTTACAGCTGAATACGCACTTAACATATCTAAGTACGTATGACCTTCAGGATCCTTTACCCAAACTCCTTTTGCTTCCGAAATGACTACGGGCAGTGGATGATAGTTATTAGCACCAAATTGCTCTGTTTTTCTAATAATATCTCTTGAGTTCTTCATATTCATTCCTCCCATCATAACCCACTTCAACAGCTTTTCTTTTTATAGCAAACACCTGTATTTAAAGAAGCTGCTTACCTAGTAAAGAGGCTACTAACTCAATTGCTATATCTGCTGTTTTATTTTTATGATCTAAGATAGGATTTACTTCTACAAATTCTGCTGATGTTACGATTTCTGATTCTGCTAACATTTCCATTGCTAAGTGACTTTCACGATAGGTAACCCCTCCAAGTACTGGAGTCCCCACCCCTGGTGCATATATCGGGTCAATGGCATCTAAGTCAAAGCTTAGATGTACCCCGTCTGTACGGTCAGACAAATAATGAATCGTATCTTCCATAACTGCTGTCATGCCTCTGCGATCAATTTCATGCATCGTAAACACTTTGATCCCTTTTTCCTTTATTAACTTACGCTCTCCTTCATCAATCGATCTTGCACCAATAATAACAATATTCTCTGGTTTCAGTTTAGGGATATATCCACCAATTTTTGTTAATAACTTATGGCCCAAACCTAGATTAATAGCAAGGGGCATGCCGTGAATATTCCCGGATGGAGATGTTTCCGCCGTGTTTAAATCAGCATGAGCATCATACCAAATAACCCCCAGCCTTTTATAATGCTTAGAAATTCCAGCAATCGAGCCTATACTGATACTATGGTCTCCACCTAACACTAGTGGAAATCCTCCTTTATTTATCGCCTTGTCTAACTCTGTGCATAGCTCTTCACTAACTTTAATAACTTCCTGTAAGTTTCTTAATTTCTGTTCTTGGTTTGTTCCATTTGTCGACCTATGAATGGGTATATCACCGTAATCTACTACTTCAAAACCTTGACTCTTTAGCTCCTCTAGTAAGCCAGCATATCTCATCGCGCTTGGTCCCATATCGACACCACGGCGAACTTGCCCTAAATCCATAGGAACTCCAACTATTGATATTTTTTTCTGTTCATCCATTATGAACCCCCCTCTCAATAAGGCGTAACATTTAACATACTAATGAGAAATAAAAAACGAAGAGAGTACGGACTTAAAAACTATAAAATAAGGGCTCATTGCTTAAAGGTTGTGTCAAAAGCCACAGCCTTCCCCATTTTTTGAAAAAGCCTGCTATGAGTGGGGGTTTCTCATACCAGGTCCGTAGCCATTGTTACAGGCATTGAAGCAGGTTCGATTTTCGAGGCCACTGAAAAAGGTACGGTTTTGACCTTTTTCAGTGGCCTTTAAGCAATGAGCGAAACCGTTGCTTTGTCTTAAAGCCTGCTATGAGTGGTTTTCTCATAGCAGGCGCGCAACGTGTGGAGCCATTGCTACTTCCTCGAATCTGCTAAAAAGGACTTTTTCAAAGGGCCTCCGATTTTCACCTTTTTTACGGCTTTCCTTTTGACACAACCGCTTCTATTAATCTATGCTCATTTCTTAGAAAAGAGGCCCTTTAATGCAAAAGAAACATTTTGAGGTCTTTCTGCTAATCTTCTCATAAAATAGCCGTACCAATCATGACCAAAAGGTACATAAACACGCATCGTGTACCCTTCTTTAGCAATTTGTTCCTGCAGTTCGGTTCGGAAACCATATAGCATTTGAAATTCAAATTGTGACTTTGGAATATTCCATTTTTTACAGAAGCGCTTTACTTTTTCAATGATTCTGTGATCGTGAGTAGCAATAGCTGTGTGACTTCCTGTTAGCAAATGTTGTTTGATCATCTCTAAATAATTCTCATCTATTTTCTCTTTATTTTGATAAGCTACTTTAGGTGACTCCTTATAAGCCCCCTTTACAAGACGCAACGGCACACCTCTCAAACTTTCCAAATCTTTCTTACCACTATGCAAGTATGCTTGTAAAACCGTTCCTACATTGTCATATGTCTGACGAAGTTCTGCCAATATCTCTAATGTTTGATGATAATGTGAGTAATCCTCCATATCAATTCTGACAAAATTATTCGTTTTCTTAGCTGCATCCAGAATAGCTTTCATATGATCAATACATAATTGTCGGTCTATATCAAGTCCAAGCTGGGTTAATTTTAAAGATAGATTACAATTGACACCTGTAGCTGACATAGCTTCTAGCGTTTCAATGCATACTTTCATAGACTGTTTAGCTTCATCTCTATTAAGGACAAATTCACCAAGATGGTCTACGGTACAAACCAATCCTTTTTTGTTAAGAACTTTAACGACTTTAATTACACTATCAACGGTTACACCAGCTACTACTTGTGCTGCTCCTAATTTAAGTCCCCACCTTTTTGCACCTTTATTAAGGATTTTATTTTTTGAAAGATAGAGAAAAAAATTTTTTGAGAGTTTCTCAACCAATAAAATAACCCCCTTTGCGATGTAGACATGGATAAAGATGAAGACCGACCTTTTTAAGTGTCTGAAATTTATAGAGTGTATTCCCTAAAGAGTTATTCGTCCTTTTTAAACAAAACTACTAGTATCTTTTTTTAAAGTTGCTCAGACATTAATTTAGCTTGGGTGAATAGGAGAAGATAATCTGGACCTCCTGCCTTAGAATCCGTCCCTGACATGTTAAAACCTCCAAAAGGATGGTAACCAACGATCGCCCCCGTACAACCACGATTAAAATATAAATTTCCAACATGGAAATCTTCTTTTGCTTTTTCAATATGTGCTCGGTTATTCGAGATTACCGCCCCTGTTAATCCATAATCGGTATTATTGGCAATTTCTAAGGCATGATCGAAATCTGTTGCCTTACAAAAAGCCACAACTGGGCCAAAAATCTCCTCTTTCATTAAACGAGCATTTTCATTTACCCCTGCAAAAATCGTCGGTTCAATGAAATAACCTTTTGAATTATCACCTTTTCCTCCTGCAACTAATGTTCCTTCTTCCTTCCCAATCTCAATGTACTTCATTACTTTATCAAATGCTGCTTGATCATTAACAGGACCCATAAATGTTCTTTCTGCTGGATCTCCTACTGTCAATTTTTTTGTTAATGCAATTGTTTTTCTTAACACTTCATCATATACATCTTGATGTATAACTGCTCTTGAACAAGCAGAGCATTTTTGGCCGGAAAACCCAAATGCTGATTTCACAATTGCTTCAGCAGCTAAATCAAGATCTGCTTGATTATCAACGATAATTGTATCTTTTCCCCCCATCTCAGCAACGACACGTTTAAGCCAAATTTGCCCCTCATGTACTTTAGCTGCTCGCTCATATATACGAACTCCTACATCTCTAGAGCCAGTAAAACTAATAAATCTCGTTTTTGGATGATCTACTAAATAATCTCCTACCTCACTGCCACTTCCAGGAATATAGTTAACTACTCCAGCAGGTAGACCGGCTTCTTCTAATACTTCAATAAATTTTGCAGCGACAACTGGTGTAGTACTGGCTGGCTTTAACAGAACTGTGTTTCCAGATACAAGAGCTGCTGAAGTCATCCCAGCCATGATCGCAAATGCAAAATTCCAAGGAGAAATAACGACTCCAACTCCTAATGGAATATAGGCAAGTCGGTTGTTCTCAATTTTTCTACTTTCAATTGGATACCCTTTTGCAAGTTCAATCATTTGACGACCATAATACTCTAAAAAGTCAATTGCTTCAGCCGTATCTGCATCTGCTTCATTCCATGGCTTTCCAGCTTCATAAACAAGGTATGCAGAGAATTCATGTTTGCGTCGTCTTACAATAGCAGCTGCTTTAAATAAAATATCTGCACGGACTTCAGGGTCCCATTTTTTCCACGTTTGAAACGTTTTATTTGCCACTTGCATTGCCTTTTCCGTTAATTCTTTATTAGCCTTTGATACTGTACCGACGACTTCAGATACATTAGATGGGTTTACTGATACAATCTTCTCCTCAGTTGAAACTTTCTCAGCTCCTATCACTAAACCGTAGTCTTTTCCAAGCTCATCTTTCACTTTTTTTAATGCTATTTCAAATTGTTTAACATTATCCTCAATTGAAAAGTCTGTAAAAGGTTCATGTTTGTAAGGGACTGTCATAGAAATCGACTCCTTTTTCTTTTAAAATGATTCCTTACTTTCTAAAATACGAATATTGCACATTATATTTAAACCTCAGCGTTAGAGGATGGAAAAACTACTAAGAACGCGAAACAAACGTACTACAATAAGGACGGCAAAAAGATCACACCCCTCAATAATACGTAACCGGTACAACTAACGGTGAAATGGTCGGGCAATTGATACTGCTAGTGATATTACTAAGTATGAAAGTTTGTAAGAAAATGTTTTGAAAAATAGAGTAACGTGAGGGTCCATTTGAAGCAATTGGAAATAATTACATACGTAAAGAATCGTTTGTTATATTGTTGATGGAGTTCTACGAGCATTTTATCAATATAGTCGGCCTGGTAATGTAACAGAATTGGAGCACATCATTGAGGGATCGATGAATATTATCACCGATGAGGTAGCATCGATTAGTTTTTCATCTACTCTTTCACTTCATCAACAAGCCCAATGTCATTTGAAGCTCCAGAGAATCAAACTAGAATTCATTATTATGCTGCTGAATACTACAAAATAAATAGCGTAATACCCCACTAAATGGTAAAGGCGCTGAAAAAGTTCTGTTGTACTTTTTCAATGCCCTCCTATTGGAGTGGGGTATTACTATTTCTATGCACGGTTTAGCTAATCATTCATCCTACTTATCGGCTGGATAGATAACACCCATCTGTCTTCTTGCCTTTTCTAAAATTGTTGCAGTAATGATTGAGCTTTTGTGAGAATTAACGGTCGATTCAAAAGCTTTATTTTGAACTAAATAAATAAACTCCTTTGCTTCATAGTACATCGAATGTTGATCTTGTTTTACGGTAATGTCTTCTTCGGAACCGTCTTTGTATTTTATTGTAACCTTCTCCGGCGTATGAATTTTGTCAATAATGATACTTCCATTCTCACCTTGAATTTCAGAAGGAATATAGGAATTAGTGATTTTAGAGTAAGTGATAACCGCATCCATTTCATCGTATTGTAGTAAAAGACTCCCTTGACCATCTACACCTGATTCGAGCATATAACATTGGCCATTAATTGAATGTGGTTCTCCAAATAAAACCACAAGAGGATAAACAGCATACACGCCAATATCCATAAGAGAACCGTTCGAAAAAACAGGATTGAAGGCATTTAATACTTCCCCCTGCTTATAACGATCATAGCGTGACGAGTATTGACAGTAACTAGCGACATACCTTCGAACTGTTCCAATTTTATGCAAGTGTTCCTTAATGGTTAAAAAATTAGGCAGCAGTGTTGTTTTTAATGCTTCCATTAATACAACGTGATGATCCTTTGCGCATTGTACCATCTCTTTTACTTCTGCTGTGTTTGAAGCAAGAGGTTTCTCACATAAAACATGCTTTCCATTCTCCATCATGAGAATCGCCTGACTAGCATGAAATGAATTGGGACTGGCTATATAGACGGCATCAAATTGATTACTACTAGCCAACTCTTGTAAATTTGTATATATGTTTTCCACATTAAACTTTCTAGCAAATTGGTTAGCACGATCTTCTGTTCTTGAATAGACGGCAGTCAGAGCAAATCCATCAATGTTCTTTGCAGCCTCAATAAAACTTTCGGTAATCCAATTTGTTCCTATCACGGCAAAACGGACCATAAAGACCCTCCTATTTATTATACTTCTAGGTTTGACATAATTCTTTTTTAGACTTAATTGGAATCACAATCGTCATGGTTGTTCCTATATTTGGTTTACTGTTGATCAATAATTCTCCTTCGTGAGACTCAATGATCTTTTTGCTTACCATTAAACCAAGCCCGGTTCCTTTTTCTTTTAACGAATAAAATGGTTCACCTAACTTTGGAATCAATTCGTCTGGAATTCCTACTCCTTCATCGGTTATAGCTATGGAAATATTATTCCCGTATATAGCTAATTCTGTTGTGATAACCCCGCCACTCGGCATAGCCTCCATAGCATTTTTATAAATGTTGATCAGCACTTGTCTTAGCTGATGTTTATCACAGTAGACCTCGGCTAACTTGCCATGTACAACCGTTTTCATTTCGGTGTTATTTAAGATTGATTGCGGCTGTAGAAACTTGATAACACTCTCTGTCATTATCTGTAAGTCTTCCATTTCATATTTAGTAGCTTGAGGCTTTGCAACAACCATAAATTCGTTCGTGATCATCTCGAGTCGGTCTATTTCATTGAGCATGATTGTAATATATTCTTGATTTTTTTCCTTAGCTTCAAGGCCAATTAATTGTAGAAACCCTTTAACAGTTGTCAGTGGGTTGCGAATTTCATGTGCAAAGCCCGCTGCAAGTTCTCCTACAACAGAAAGCTTTTCTGTTCTTCGAAGTAATTCCTCAGTCTTTATTAATTTTGTAATATCTACAACTGTACCAAGCACTTCAATAACTTTTCCATTAGCGTAAATTGGCTTTAATGAAGCAAGAAAAATTGAACCTTTCGAATCTTCAAATTGGAATTCAACTTCTTCTCCTTGCCATGCTCGCTCATTATTTACATCTATAAGACTCCTATCGTTCCCTTTGTACGTTTTCTCGACAGGTTTCCCAACAACCTTTTCTGGAGACATTCCTTCTTCATAAAGTAGTTTTCCATCCATTAATGTATAAACAAAGGTGTCCTGAACTTTTTTGAATTTGAAGATTAACCCTTGATATTGCTCTATGATTTCCTGCAATTCTTTTTTTGTTTGTTTAAGTTCCTCTTCTGCTTTAGTTTGTTCAGAAATGTCACGAAAAATAGCAGCACATATTACAATCCCCCCCTTACTAATCATGGGAGACACGGTCATACTAACATCAATTAGACTTTTATCTTGACGTTGACGAACTGTTTTAAAATTAACGATTGAATGCCCCTGCTCTAATTGACGAATTAATTGAGAAAACTCTTTGCGACGATCAGAAGGAATCAGGCAATTAGCAGATAAAGGCTTTGCACTATCATATCCAAACATCTTCGTAAAAGCTGCGTTCCTACGTAGGATACTTTTGTCTTTCAAATTATAAATAAAGATTGCATCTTCAGTATTCTTAAATAGAAGCTCTAGCTCACTTTCTATATCTACTAATTTATCCTCTGCTTCTTTTTTATTTAGAAGAGGGACCTGAATCGTAAAGTAATAGAAAGCTTTCATAATAAAATAGAAGCCGGTTACCTTGAATAATTGCCCTACAACAAACGTTACATCGTGAACCGTTGCAAAAATGGTAACGGTTAACCCACTAAGAATAAGAAAATAACAAGCTGTTATTAAGTTTAAATAAAATTGATCTCTGCTCTTAGTATAATTTTTCCATAGAATAATAATAGCCACCAAATGTAAAAAAGCAATAAAGTACTCTAGTCCCGTTTTTAATACAGTCGGTCCAGTCTCAAGGAGTAACAGTGGGAATGCAGAAATATTAGCAATAATAAAAAACGACATAAAAACCACATATGCACTAAAAACAACTAACCAACTATTTCTTTCATACTTAGTAGTGATTTTAGTTTCTAAGCTTAATAAGAAAACAACTAGCACTAAAACAATAGCTACTTTTAATCGAGCCACTATCGAAAACCAGACCGTTGTTTGAGCATTGGAAGCAATGGAAAACGGCATACCTGTATATGAGAATGTATGTAAAACATCAAATATTCCGACTGCAAGAAATGTAAGAGAAACGACAAATAAAAACCTTGACTTAACCAAAGGGAATGTTAACCAACCATAAATAAATATTGAGAGTGATATTACAATACTAGCTAGTTCAAGAAGTGTATGAACTGGTAAATGGTCGGTAAGATAATACTCATTCGTTGGAATAGTCTGAAAGAAAACTATAAAAAACAATAATAATCCTATCATACCTAAAGCTATAGATTTTTTTTCTACTTTGTTAATTTTCATGCATTCACCTCCATAACGAATAACCTCATTTCGTTATTATAGCATTATTACCACTTTTTTTATTATCTCCTAATTTAATAGAAACATTAAAAATTCAAAGGAATACGACCAACCAATTTGATCGTGAAAAAAACAGCCTTTATTTTTGCTGGGCTGCAGTGATCACCTAGCGCAGGTCTAGGGACACCAACATTAGAAGCTATTCAGCAAAATGTTCCACTCCAATAGCTCCACCATAGACTATTTACTGTATTCACAACAAAGAGGCTGTCACAAAAGTCCGTTCTTTGACTTTTGTGACAGCCTCGCTTTAGGTTATTCACTTACGCCATTGCTTCTTCTTCCTCTTTCTTAAAAAATGTCTTCATTGCGTGATAGACATCCCCTTTTTCCTTAAGGATATAGTGACGGAAGCGAATGTCGTCGATGTTTTTGTATGCACTCATGAGTGTTGAGTGACGGCTATATTGATTTACTTCTCCGTATCCAAACATACTAGAGACATCCATTAATTTCTCAACAAGCTTCAAGCAACGTGCATTGTCAGAAGTAAGGTTGTCACCATCAGAGAAATGGAACGGATAAATATTGTAACGTTTTGGATCATATTTGCTATCGATCACTTCTAAAGCTTTGCGATAGGCTGAAGAACAAATCGTTCCACCACTCTCACCTTTTGAAAAGAAGTCCTCTTCAGAAACAACTTTCGCTTCTGTATGGTGGGCGATAAATTCAATATCGACCGTTTCATATTTGGTTCTTAAGAAACGAGTCATCCAAAAGAAAAAGCTTCGTGCCATATACTTCTCCCAACGTCCCATAGAACCACTCGTGTCCATCATCGCAATGACAACTGCTTTCGACTCTGGTTTTGTTACTTCATTCCATGTTTTAAAACGAAGATCTTCATTATAAATTGGGTTCAAACCTGGTCTGCCTTCAAGAGCATTTCTTTTGATAGCCGAAAGAATCGTACGGCGCTTATCGATATTCCCCATTAATCCTTTTTTGCGAATATCATTGAAATCAATGTCTTCAATTAGAATCTCATCTTCCTCTTTCTTCTGTAAGTTAGGTAATTCTAGTTCTGAAAAAAGCATTTCCTGTAATTCCATAATTGAAACTTCTGCCTCAGAGTAATCTTCCCCAGCTTGATCACCAGGTCCTCTTCCTTTTCCTGGCCCTTGTTGTTTTTGGGCATTTGGATCTCTCGCTACCACATCGCCTACTTTACTATCTCCTTCTCCCTGACCAACATGTTTATTTTTATCATAGTTATAACGAATTTTGTATTCATCGAGAGAACGGATTGGAATACGAATCACATCTCGACCATTAGACATGACAATATTTTCTTCACTTACAAGATCAGGTAAGTTCTTTTTGATCGCTTCTTGTACTTTTTCCTGATGGCGTCTTTGGTCTTGATAGCCTTTTCGATGAAGAGACCAGTTTTCTTGTGACACGACAAATTGACGTTGATTATTTTTCGTCATGTGATTCCCCTCCTTTTTTATTCTTATAACTTCATTCCTGTTTCACAAAACGATTTTTTGTTTTCACACTTTCCTATGCCTTTGCATACTATGGTCTCGAGTCGCATTAGATAACAAAGCCTTTAATAAAATGGCTTACTTTATCCTATGCAGACAGGGGAGAGAGTTGCTAATAAATTCTGACAAATCTTCTAATTTCGAAATTGGACAAGCAAAAAATAGGTATATATCTACTGCCAACAAGCGGAGTGAGTAGTCTTAAATGTTCACTGCTCTATGGCTTCATCTTCATATCGAAATTTGTTTAATAATTTAACTACCTCCCCAAAAATGATTAAACTAAAGCCACGCTTTTACTAACACAAGCAAACACATCCACATTTTGGATATTTAAGGACTAAAGCATATAATGCCATATATAAAAAGTCCTTCATCGCACTGATGAAAGACCAAATGAGTTTCATTCAATTACAAACAGGTCATCATCACACTCATGATTGACAAAATGAGTTCAGATACTATACAAAATGGCCTTCATGACTAGAAGATATCTACGAGCCATAAGCTCCATAGTTCAATTGCTGCGATAAGTATGGTATTCTCCTCTTTTATTAAAAGCAACTTTCGTAAAGATTGTTGCAGTTTTTTCTCGTATCCATCCATGCAGCGCAAAATTAGCGCTGCACCACAGAGAATGAAGATAGTTAGGAAGTGGCAATACTGATACTGACCTTAATCCAGTCAGTGCTAATCTATAGACTTATTAGACGTATAAAAGGAGCCCAATTCATTTGAATTGAACTCCTTTTTTATTTCATGATTTTAATTGAATCGCTTAAAATCAAGAGGGCTGGTTCCTTTTTGGATACTATATATATTATCTCATTAACCCAAATTCTTTTATAGGCCAAAAACGCCAATCGACTTTTCCAACAATTTGATCTGTTGCAATAAACCCTAGGCGACGACTGTCCAAACTATTTGGCCGATTATCTCCTAGAACAAAAACATGACCTTCTGGAACAACGTCAGAAACAGCAAAATCATTTGTATATGATCCCCATTTATGCTCTGCCACTCTTTGCTTTAAAAACGGCTCATCGATAGGTTCAGCATTAATGTAGAGCACATCGTCTTGATAAGATATGATATCTCCTGGCAGGCCAATTACTCGTTTTATATAATCCTCATTTTCATTAGCGTGAAATACGATGAGATCAAAACGCTCAGGCTCTGTAAATCCATAACCAATTTTGTTAACAATAAACCTCTCACCATCAAAGACACTTGGAGACATCGACTCTCCTTGTACTTCATAGCTTGTAAAGACAAATGTTCGGATTAAAATTGCAAAAACAATTGCTATGAAAAATGCTTTTCCCCATTCCAGCCACTCATTAGTTCTAGTTTCCACATTATTTCCTCCGCCCAGCTCTTTTCTTCAATTTACCAAAGATTTGCCACCGCTACAAGTTAAAGTCTGCACCAAATTTATTAGAAAAGAAGCTTGCACAGTATGGGAAGTTCTGAAAAAGCATTGCTTTACCTTTTAGTTATTCTCTTGCAATGTCTAAAGCCGTTGCATCCATAAAAAAGGGGGCGTCTCAAAAGTCTGTTTTTGACCTTTGAGACCCCCCAAGGGTGGAGCCAGTAATAATAAGTAGAAACACTGAAAAAGGTCAATTTGACCTCTTTCAGTGTCTTAAATCTCTATTACCTATTTAGCAAACTTCCTACATAGCGAAGGAGTTCATTCGCTGATACAGAGTTATACCCATGCTCATCAATTAATCTAGCAATCACTTCATTGACTTTCTTTAACTGAGATTCATCTGGTGTCTTTGTAGAAGTCGTGATCTTCACAATATCTTTCAAATCAGCAAATAATTTCTTTTGAATAGCTTCACGTAAGCGCTCATGGGAATTGTAATCGAATTTCTTCCCTTTACGAGCATAAGCTGATATTCGAATTAAGATTTCTTCTCTAAATGCTTTCTTAGCATTTTCTGAAATTCCAATTTGCTCTTCAATTGAACGCATTAATTTTTCATCTGGTGTCATTTCTTCACCAGTAAGAGGATCGCGAAGTTTATTTTTATTACAATAAGCCTCGACATTATCCAGATAGTTATCCATTAACGTCTTAGCCGACTCATCATAAGAGTATACAAATGCCTTTTGTACTTCTTTCTTTGCAATTGCATCATATTCTTTTCGAGCTATCGCAATAAAGTCCATATAGCGCTCGCGGTCTTCTTTTGAAATGGAGGCGTGCTCACTCAACCCTTCTTTTATTGAGCGTAATACATCTAATGCATTAATAGACGTTAATTGCTTACGAATGATCGCAGAAGAGATACGATTAATGACATAACGCGGATCGATTCCACTCATACCTTCATCTGGATCTTCCTGCTTTAATTCTTCTAAATCCTGAGAATTAAATCCTTCAACACTTTCTCCATCATATAAGCGCATTTTCTTCAACAAGTCAACGCCTTGCTTTGACGGCTCCTTCAACCTTGTTAATATTGTGAAAATGGCAGCCACTTTTAAAGCGTGAGGTGCTATATGAACATGTGCGAGATCACTATCTTGAATCATCTTTTTATAGATTCTCTCTTCTTCACTTACCTTTAAGTTATATGGAACCTTCATGACAATGATCCGGGAATGCAAGGCTTCATTCTTTTTATTAGAGATAAACGATTTATACTCGGATTCATTCGTGTGCGCCACAATAAGCTCATCAGCACTAATCAATGCAAATCGACCGGCTTTGAAGTTTCCTTCTTGAGTAAGCGAAAGTAAGTGCCATAAGAATTTCTCATCACATTTTAACATTTCCTGAAACTCCATCATCCCTCGGTTCGCTTTATTTAATTCCCCATCAAATCGGTAAGCCCTTGGATCTGACTCAGAACCGTACTCAGCAATTGTCGAGAAATCAATGCTTCCTGTTAAGTCAGCAATATCTTGGGATTTTGGATCTGACGGACTAAATGTACCAATACCTGTACGTTTGTCTTCAGAGAAGAAAATACGCTCAACTAAAACATCCTCAATACGACCACCATACTCTTCTTCCACACGCATCATATTTAACGGTGATAAATTACCTTCAATTTTTATTCCATATTCCTCTTGAAAATCCTTACGTAAATGAGTTGGAATTAAATGTAGTGGATCCTCATGCATTGGACAACCTTTTATTGCAAATACCGCGCCCTTGTCAGTCTTAGAATATTGCTCTAATCCACGCTTCAACATTGTAACAAGTGTCGATTTCCCTCCACTAACAGGACCCATTAAAAGAAGGATTCTTTTCCTAACATCAAGTCTTTTAGCAGCAGAGTGAAAATATTCTTCAACAAGCTTCTCAAGAGATTCTTCTACGCCATAAAGTTGATCCTTAAAAAAGGAATACTCCTTTTTCCCGTTCACTTCTTCCACACCAGCATCTTTAATCATATTATAAACACGGGAGTGAGCGGTTTGTGCAATCCACGGTTTTTCCTTTAGTAACTCCAAATAGTCAGCAAATGTTCCTTCCCATCTTAAGCGTTCCTCTTCTTCTCTGAACTGTTCTACTTTTTTTAATATACTCATGTATCGTACCTCCATCCTCGTGTTCAAGAGCGCGATTAATAAACCATATGCAAAAACAAAAGTGAACATGCATTAGAATTTAAGATCTTCTTCAAAAAGGTGCTTTTCCTTTTTGAAGAAGATCT
>NZ_JAKRYL010000060.1 GCF_023555415.1 Halalkalibacter alkaliphilus
TTTTGTTCGCCCAGCATGGGCGAACTCTAACGGGTGAAAGTCCCGAGTACGACCTAGTAGCGGTAAGTACATAGCCAAAAGCAAGGGTGTCCATGGCGACATGGAATCTGAAGGAAGCTCGAGGCAAACCTCTGGTCTGACGAACAGAAATCATATAGGAGGCAGCGTATGAGGACAAGACTGCAAAAGAAGTTAAAATCCAATAGCTACTAAACCATACGTTGTATATATGGCAGATAGGTGGAGGGAAAGAGTTCGCACCTTAACTGGGGAGGTCTCACTGGTCTGCACCAAAATCTTGTAGCGATACAAGACTGGATAGTGAGAAGTCAGCAGAAGCCGTAGTAGTGAAGACATCTAACGAAAGTTAGAAAGAGCGAAGGGCTGAACAATTTCATCGTTATAAGACATCTCGATTGGAAGAGGAAATAGACCACTGGCAGTAAGCGAAAAAGTGGATACCGACTTTACGAGACAGAAAGGAAATAACAAAGCATGTATGAAGAAAAACTACTGGATAAAATCTTGGATAGAGATAATCTAAATCAAGCATTCAAGCAGGTAAAACGAAATAAGGGTGCAGCTGGTGTGGATGGAATGACTGTTCAGGAACTAGGGGCGTATATGGCGTTGAACAAGGAAGAAATCATTTCTCAAATTCGGCAAAGAATATACCACCCTCAACCCGTACTAAGGGTTGAAATCCCGAAACCAAATGGTGGGGTACGACTCTTAGGCATTCCGACGGTCAAGGACAGAGTTATTCAACAAGCGATCGCACAAATTCTTACACCAATGTTTGATAAGAAATTTAGTGAGTATAGCTACGGATTTAGACCTAACCGATACGCCGAGATGGCTATCTTACAAGCCTTAGAATACTTCAATGATGGTCAGGATTGGATTGTAGATATTGACTTAGAACGCTTCTTTGACACAGTACATCATGATAGACTGATGAATCTTGTATCAAGAACAGTTGACGATGGTGATGTCATTTCACTCATCCGCAAGTT
>NZ_JAKRYL010000061.1 GCF_023555415.1 Halalkalibacter alkaliphilus
CAACCGTTCCACAGTAGCTCAGTGGTAGAGCAATCGGCTGTTAACCGATCGGTCGTAGGTTCGAGTCCTACCTGTGGAGCCATTTTTATGCTTCCATAGCTCAGCCGGTAGAGCACTACCATGGTAAGGTAGGGGTCAGCGGTTCAAGTCCGCTTGGAAGCTCCAGAAGAATACATATATAACGCGCCTTTCAGCAGTAGCTGGCAGGCGCTTTTTGTGTGTGCTTAATATATTTTTCAGCTAGGTGGTGAAAAGTCCACTTCAGGCGTGTCTATAGATTTCTGAACGGATTTATATTATATGTTGTTCAAGAGGGGCACCGTAATACGATTGAAACAGTTTTTAAGAAGTCTGTGATCCACTTTAATCACAGACTTAAATAAGTTAGGGGCCACATAAACATGCGGCTGATAGAGCAAAGTAAAGAAAAGGGGTTGTCTCAAAAGGTCAAAAACAAGACCCTTTGACTGCTCCCCTTTTCTTTCGTTTAAGTTTGATAGCTAGGAATATGTAGAATTCTTCATCTCTTGATCAATTGTTTTGCAGTCAAACCTGTTATAGCTCCAACTAATTTACTGTCAATTCCGTAGTCAAGCATGCATTCTGCTACTTGCATTTTCGTTTCTTCTTTTGCTTTATGTTGAACGTAGTCTAATAGTGTTAGGAGTTCCTCGCGTGAGTACAAAGGTTTGTGATCATTCAATTTCATCACCTCGAGCTCATTTTCTCTATTATAACGAATGTATGTTCGTATTTTCAAGTATAATAAAAAAATAATATTTTTTTCGAAAAAGTACTTGTCATCTTCTTTATATTTAGATATAATACTTTTTGTCAGTAAGAAATACTTCTGTTGGCCCGTTGGTCAAGCGGTTAAGACACCGCCCTTTCACGGCGGTAACACGGGTTCGAATCCCGTACGGGTCACCATTTTAGAAGATAGAGATTAGAAGTAAGAAGTTAGAAAAAAAGGACTTTTCTATCCTCCAACATCTTACCTCTTACATCCAAAC
>NZ_JAKRYL010000007.1 GCF_023555415.1 Halalkalibacter alkaliphilus
AAACCTCCGCTTATATACCCCGAACCGTCTCTAGTCTACAGTCTAACAGAAAAATTTCCGCTTATTGGCTCTCTCCAAACCTCATATTTCTTTGAACTATTGAACAATCCTTCATCGTTAGTTCCACTATGATTTGATTTATCACATAAACATGTAAATCCTTAATTTTTACTCGAAACAGACTAAATCACATATCAAATAACGAGTAAAATATCACCCTCTTTTACACGATGACAATAGCCATATTTCTCTATGTTATTTGGGTTAAATTTTTATAAAACGTTGATATATCAACAAGATAAGTATGCGAATTACTATGCAAATTCGCATGCTTTGTGCAGTGTTTCTCTACGAAAACGGAACTACTTGCATAGAGCCTGCTCTTCTAAAATTCATCAATGAATCTCATCATAGATAAGCGTTGGTTTATCGATTGGTCCGTCCGTAAAAGAATACGCAGCATGCACCATTTCAATGACATTACTTACATTCTCTTGATTCGCATGTAATGTCGCAATCGCTTCCCCAGCTCGAACTGAATCACCGATTTTTTTATGTAAAACAATACCTACCGCTAAATCAATTTCTGAATCTTTTGTTGCACGACCTGCTCCGAGTAACATCGCAGCAGTACCGATTTTATCCGCTACAATGGCTGAAACAGTTCCAGCTTGTTTTGCTAGCACTTCTACTTTGTAGCTAGCTTCGGGAAGGGTCTCAGGATGATCTACTACAGAAGGCGCTCCATTTTGTGCTTCGATAAATACTTTTAATGCTTCAAGTGCCGTTCCATCTGCAATAGCATTCTCAAGTTGTTGACGTGCTTCTTCAATAGACGCTGCTTTTTTTGCTAGAAAAACCATTTGGCTTCCAAGCGTTAAACATAACTCGCGTAAATCATCTGGTCCACCACCACGAAGCATCTCAATAGCTTCTTTTACTTCTAGTGCATTTCCGACCGTATACCCAAGAGGCTGATTCATATCAGAGATAATTGCCATCGTTTCACGACCGAGCCTATTTCCGATTTCGACCATTGCCTGTGCTAGTTGTTTTGATTGATCCAATTGTTTCATAAATGCGCCGGAACCTGTTTTCACATCAAGTACAATTGCATCAGCTCCTGAAGCAATTTTTTTACTCATAATTGAACTAGCTATAAGAGGGATCGAGTTTACCGTTGCTGTTACATCCCTTAGAGAATATAACTTTTTATCAGCTGGTGTTAAATTACCTGTTTGGCCGACAACAGCGAGCTTATTTTTATTAACTAATTCAGTGAATTGTTGAGTTGTTATCTCGACACTAAATCCTGGGATGGCTTCAAGCTTATCAATTGTCCCACCAGTATGCCCTAAGCCACGTCCTGACATTTTAGCGACAGGAACACCAACAGCCGCAACAAGTGGGGCCAAAGCGATAGTCGTTTTATCGCCGACTCCCCCTGTGGAATGCTTATCTACTTTCACCCCTTCTATAGCAGATAAGTCAATTTGATCACCAGACTTCACCATCGCCATGGTTAATTCCGCCCGTTCGTTTGTTGTCATGTCTTGAAAGAAGATTGCCATCGCAAGAGCAGACATTTGATAGTCTGGAATATCCCCATTTGTATAGCCTTCAATAGCAAAGTAAATCTCCTCTTTCGTTAACTCATGACCGTCTCGTTTCTTCTCAATAAGGTCTACCATTCGCATCTGCGTCACATCCTTTTTTCTTCTACTAAAAAAAGTTACAGTTTGACCGATGATACGATTACTTACTCAAACCGCCTCTATTTATCCATTACAATTTCACTATTCCTTCTTACATTTCTTTCACGATGGATTTAACTAACGCTAAGAAGTCTGATTTTACTTTTTCTGTCGTTTCAATGACTTCATCATGTGTTAGAGGCTGAGGTAATATTCCTGCTGCCATGTTGGAAATACATGAGATACCAAGTACCTCTAGTCCTGCATGGCGAGCAACAATCACTTCAGGAACTGTTGACATCCCAACAGCGTCAGCACCTAACGTACGAAGCATACGAATTTCAGCTGGTGTTTCATAAGAAGGTCCCGTATTTCCTACATACACGCCTTCCTGTACGTTAATCGTAAGTTTTTCTGCATGATCTCGCGCAAGCTCTCGAAGACGTCCTGAATAGGCACTAGACATATCCGGAAAACGCACTCCAAAGGCTTCATCATTTGGGCCAATTAATGGATTTTGTCCCATGTTGTTAATATGATCTTTAATGATCATTAAGTTACCTGGCTCATATGATTCATTCACACCACCTGCTGCGTTCGTTACAATAATTTGTTCGACACCTAGTGCTTTCATGACTCGAACTGGAAAAGTAACAACGTCCATGCTATATCCTTCATAAAAATGAAAACGTCCTTGCATCGCTACTACTTGCTTTCCCTCTAGCATTCCAAATACGAGTTGACCTGCATGACCAGCTACCGTTGAAACTGGGAAATTGGGAATTTCACTATATGGTACTTTTACTGGATTTTGAATTTCATCTGCTAATACGCCTAATCCCGAACCTAAAATTAAGCCAATAGATGGTGTTACGGTCATTTTTTCTCTTAAATATGAAGCTGTCTCTGTAATTTTAGTCACTTTTTTTCCTCCTAAATTAAAGTTCGTGTAAAAAGCTTACCCCATGTTTCGGAAGCGGAACACCGAAGTTATCAGCAATCGTTGCCCCTACATCAGCAAATGTCGTACGCACTCCAAGGTCTTTCGAACTTGTTTGCTTCTTGTTGTAAACGATTAATGGTACAAACTCCCTCGTATGATCTGTCCCATGATGTGTCGGATCGTTGCCATGGTCAGCAGTAATGATTAGTAAATCATTCTCTTTAAGCTCTTCCATTACCTGCTTAAGTTGGCGATCAAATTGCTCTAATGCTTTTCCATAACCAATTGGATCACGGCGATGTCCATATACTGCATCAAAATCTACTAAATTTAAAAAGCATAACCCAGTAAAAGGCTTACGAATTGTCTCAAGTAATTTCTCCATGCCGTCATCATTGGATACCGTTCGAATCGCTTTTGTTACACCTTCTCCATCATAAATGTCAGAAATTTTCCCAAGTGCAATGGAATCAATCCCGTTATCTGCAAGCTCATTCATAACAGTGCGGTCAAAAGGCTTTAACGCATAATCATGACGGTTAGATGTTCGTTTCCACTCGCCCGTCTTCCCTACAAAAGGTCTTGCAATTACACGACCAATCATATATTTCGGATCGAGAGTAAGCTTACGTGCTTTTTCGCAAATGTCATATAACTCCTCAATCGGAACGACATCCTCGTGAGCCGCTATTTGCAAAACAGAATCGGCTGAAGTGTAGACGATTAAATTACCTGTTTTCACATGCTCGTCTCCAAGTTCATCTAAAATCTCTGTACCTGAAGCCACTTTATTCCCAATCATCTTTCTACCCCATTGACGTTCCAATTCCTCAACTAATTGTTTAGGGAATCCATCTGGGAAAACACGAAAAGGCTCTTTAATATGTAAGCCCATTAGTTCCCAATGTCCCGTCATCGTATCTTTCCCGCTTGATGCCTCCTGCATAATCCCATAGTGCCCAAGAGGACTGGCTACTTTTTCAATCCCTTTTATTTCTCGAATATGACTTAGACCGAGTGCCGCCATGTTGGGCATCGTTAATCCATCCATCTTTTCAGCAATAGACCCAAGTGTATTAGACCCTGCATCACCAAATTCGGCTGCATCTGGAGCTTCACCAATTCCAACGGAGTCCATTACAATTAAAAATACTCGATCATAACGATAGTTACTCACTGCTAAATTCCTCCTTTTATTACATACTATGCCCGATTTTTGAGTCAACTTGAACAAAGTTTAGTTGTCGGAAGTCTGACCTCATATGGCATAAAAATTCTATGCTCGTGGATGATACTGAGCATAGACGTCTTTCATTTTTGCTTTCGTTACCTGTGTATACATTTGTGTCGTGGCAATGTCTACATGTCCTAGCATCTCTTGAACCGCTCTAAGATCTGCACCATTGGCGACTAAGTGGCTTGCAAATGAATGTCTCAATGTATGCGGGGTTAAAGGTTTCTCGATAGAAGCAATGCCAGCAAGCTGCTTTAAAATTTTCCAAAAACCCTGTCTAGATAGCGGGCTTCCTAAATGATTAACAAATAATACGTCATGTTGTTTGTTTTTCATAAGGATTCGCCGACTACTTTCAAGGTACTTTTGTAAAGCTTTCGTCGCTTGCCGTCCCAATGGAATAATTCGCTCCTTTTCTGCCTTGCCAATACATCTAACAAACCCCATCGTTAGATGCGTATTCGTAACCGTTACATTTATTAACTCTGACACACGCATCCCCGTAGCATATAATGTTTCCAACATCGCTCGATTTCTAATTGAGAACACATCATTACCAGAGGGAGCATTAAGTAGAGCTTCGACTTCTTGCAAAGATAAAATTTGCGGCAATCGTTTCGTACGTTTTGGAATATCCAGATGAACAGAAGGATCCGAACTCGCTAAGTTTTCTCGAAGCAAAAATTGATGGAACGCCCTTATTGATGCAATGGTTCTAGCAATCGTTGTATCGGCACGTCCTTGCTCTTTCAAAAAATGCAAATATTCAACAATCGTCGGTTGATCAATATCATGAACACTTTTTTTCTTTGCGGCACTTTTTACATATAGCTCGTACTGTTTCAGATCACGTTCATACGATTGAACCGTATTTTTTGCAAGTCTGCGTTCCAATTGTATGTAATGAAGAAACTCATTTCTTTCTTGTTCCATCTAATCACCTTAGTTATGAGTCATCCGCTTACTCACCTTCTCGATAGAACAGCATAAGTCGATCAATCCACGAAACAGGATCCCCTCCATCTCGTTCCATCTGAAAAACCTTAACAGCTTTCCCTTGAGGCTCATCATAGCGATGATAACTCTCATATTCTTGACTCACCCATAGAATACCATAATAAAAGAGAAGTGTGCATCCCATAAATAAGAGAAACACTTTTATTGTTTGTATAACTAAACGAAACCAAGATTTCATGGGACATACCTCCGCTTATGACTTCTTGTACGATTCCCCTTTTTACAAGCTATGCCAAAAACCATATGGAATATACCTATTAATCCATACGCATTACAATAAAAATTAAGTTTACCTTCTATGTTAAACACAGACAAAAGCACCCACAAGACTCAACATCTAGTGCGTGCTTTTTATGTTAGTTCTCTTCTTTTTTTTCTTTATCATGGCAACGATGACAAATTCCATGAAACGTTAGACGATGATCTTTTATTTTGAAATTCCAATCACGTTCAACGACCTCTTCGACATCACCTAATAAATCTTCTTGTATCTCATCAACAGCTCCACATTCAATACAAACAAGATGGTGGTGAAAATGAGCTGCACCTTCTTGCCGTAAATCAAAACGAGATACACCATCTCCAAAATTTATTTTATCGACGATTTTTAATTCAGCCAGTAACTCTAACGTTCGGTATACTGTAGCTAGTCCGATTTCTGGTGATTTTTCTTTTACGAGGAGGTAAACGTCCTCTGCACTTAAATGATCCTCTTCATGTTCAAGAAGAACGCGAACCGTTGCTTCCCGCTGTGGCGTAAGCTTGTAACTTTGTGAGTGCAGATGCTTTTTAATACGTTCGAGTCTTTTCTCCATTCGTTATGCCTCCCCTCGAGCAGTTTCCCTCCTTTTATTATAATCATTCAAAAAAACAGTGTCAATCGATAATGATTATTACTTAAAAAATTATAATTATTATCAATTAATAATAATTATACCATAGATTCAATTACCCACTTCATTAAAACAGGTGATACGTATGCCTCAAATGCAGATGCAAATGCAAGTGCAGATCCTACACATAAAATAAGTAGGGAGTATTTAAGAAATTGCGGAAAAATAGGCATATTTGTTCTTTTCATAAATTGTTGGCGAACCATCTTCAAGCAAAATGAAATACTTGCAGTTCCTACAATAATGAACGCAGGTACTAGGATGAAGTTTTGTGGCATGATTGATACAAACGCTAAAAAAAATCCGGACATCCCCATTTGATTGACTAGAAACCCTACTGTAAAACCAACCACGACTCCTTTTAAGAAAAGCAAAACGAGAATAACTGGCAGGCCAATAATCGACAAACCTAGAATCCACATTAGCCCAAAATATTTTGCATAATGAGCAAAGCTCTGACTAAATAAAGCCGATGACTGCGCTAATTCACCTTGTTGAACATGTCCAAAAAATTGGTTCAAATACGTATATAGATCATGCTTTTGCGTTAAGCTCAAGCTATTAACAACGATTGCTCCAAAAACGATCCCTATTAAAAATAACACGATTGTAAATACATAGATCGTTCGGTTCTCTTCTAAATGGGTAGCTATCATTTCACGTAAACCGTACTTCATCATGCCAAGACCTCCTCTTTTGCTCTTACTTCACTCTATGAGATAAGGGTTGAATCTATGACAATGATGTTTCTATAGTTTTTTACAGCGTGTAGCAACGTTAGAATCAATAGTTTATAAATAAGACTTACTATTTCCTCGGTGCAACCTTCCCATAAACACCTCCACCACCAGCATTAATAGAAAGAGTCCCTTCTCTGGCACCAATAATCGCTTCTGCAACAGGCTTTGATACAACCTGCAGCAAATCTTCTATGGGAACTGAATGGATTATGTTCATATCTGTCCCAAAACGGTCTCTAAGTTTCTTTAATGTTTGTTTTCCTAATTTCGGTATAAATTGTAATGGTACTTGATGGATATACGGTGGACGGTTCGTTTCTTTACCATCAGAGGACCTCAACTCTAGTAATCGCTCAAAGACCCCTTTAACTATTTTTGAACTTTGACAATTAGAACACTCTTTTCCCTCTATTTGTTTTGAACATTTTGCACAAATTGTTCGATAATACTTGCCTAGAAGGGGATTTAAACCGAAGTTGCTACTAATTTTTCGACCTTGTTTCTTTTGCAAGGCAAGTCTGAACTCTTGAAACGACGGTTGTTTCATTTTTACCATTTGATACTCTCTTGCAATTTTCTCTAACGAATGGGCATCAGAGTTCGTTAAATATGGGTATGCATGTAATTCTTCGATTTGATCAGCCATATTGGTATCACTACTTAAACCAAGCTCAATGGCATCAATTAACTTTGGATCAAGCACTTCTGTTAAGCTTGATGTGACTCCTTTTCCGTATAAGCTCTTAAAAGGAGTGAACACATGTGCCGGTATAAACAAACCTCCTAGTTCTCGTACTTTTAATTGAACTGCTTTTGCATTTTCATAAATTCTTTGGGAGCTTAGATTGGGATTGGTCATCCTTTTTGCTAACCACTCACTAAACTCTTTCATTTTTTCGATTGTAGGCATGTAGGCAAGCACATGAACAGGTCCTTTGCAGTTTTCATCTAGTAACTCTAGTTCCGTTCCTAGCAGTAATGTCACTCCAGGAAATTGAATCCCACCACCTTCTAATGGAAATGCTTCACCATTTTCTATTTTCTCTTCTAATTCAAGTATGACTTCCTTTACATGACAATCGATTACCCCGATCAAATCAACCCCTTTTGTTAAAACTGCATATTGAATGATGGAGCTTATAGTCAAAGAAGGAGCAGCAGTTATTTTAACTGCTGCCCCCAAACGGGTTCTGCCAATGTGAATGTGTAAATCAGCTACATACTCTCTTAAATCTATCATGACTTAAAACCTGCTTTCATCCGCATATATAAAATTGCATACGCTGTTTTCGCATCATGAATGGTTTGATCCTTTACCATTTTTTCTGCCTCTTCAAGACTAACTTCTATCAGATCTAAAAACTCATCCTCATCCATATTTACTGTTCCTTTTTCAAGTTCATCTGTAAAATATAGATAGATTAATTCATCAGCAAAACCCGGTGACGTATAAAAGGATAAAAGAAATTCTAGTTTTTTTGTTTTATAGCCTGTTTCCTCTTCTAGTTCTCTCGCAGCTGATTCAAGAGGATTTTCTCCCTTTTCAAGCTTCCCTGCTGGTATTTCTACAATTGTTTTACCTAGAGCTTTTCGGTACTGTCTTACTAGGACAATGTTCCCTTCTTTTGTCATAGGCACGACTGCTACAGCTCCTGGGTGCTTAACTATTTCACGAGAACTCATTTTTCCGTTAGGAAGCTCTACCTCCTTTACTTCTAAATCAATAACTTTCCCTTTAAAAATTTGCTTAGTTGCTACTGTCTTTTCATATAAATGGTCCATTTTCTCCTCCAAAATATGTATTCGTGTAACTTTCAGTTCTTTTTCTTCCAATCCCATCATAAATGTGTACCATAATCTACTTGAAGGGACGAGTCCTATAATGAAAGTGTACGTTCATAAAAAAGGTGTTATTATGGCTGGAAAGGCATGGGAAATTCAAGCAAAGTTAAAACAAATGCAAAAGTCCTTTGATACGTTAGAACAGTGGGTTGATGTAATTCATTCTGCTAACTGTAAACCCACTCTGAGCGCTTCTGCTACGGCACAGAAAAAAACAGGGTCATCTTCGTATTTTCGTCCCATTGTTTGAATTGGAAGCATCGACTTTTTGACTACCTGTTCAACTACTGTAGAAACACAATCGTCATCAGCAAAACAAATGTGATGACTTGTTTGAGATTGATAAGACTTTAATTGATCGATCACATTTTGACGTTCATGATTCTGCAAATAAGGAATAGGTAAAATTGCAGGCTTAAACGTAAATTCACACAATGGTGTTAATGTATGATGGCTGATGCCATTATGACGCTTCCGTTTATCCGCAAATGACATTCTAGGAATCCAAATAGGCTTCCCGTTAAGTGCGCTGACTGTATGAGACCAATGTGATTGTGCCATTCCTGTAAAGCCATATCGTGTTCCTGTACCGACGACACCTGGCCCTACAGAAATTAAAATAATCTCTGCTTTAAGTACTTGCGTAGCAAATTGCAATGCTGATGCAACAGTGATCGCTTCATACTGAGCACCAAATGCTTGACCGACACTTATTGAATAAAAATGCATTTGCTCTTCAAGCTTCCGCAACTGATCACTCATCGTTAAAGGTAACGAGGCTTGATCATCAAAAATCACACAACATTTGAGTCCAGGGTTAAACTCTTGTAGTACATAATAAAATAATGGAACCATACTATGTAATTCAGCAAGCCAAACAGGAGTCCCGGTAAGAGAAAAACTTCCCTTAAAATGTTGATGATAGTCACTTTCTTGCGCCTCAACAGCTAACACACTGTGCTGGATAGGCGTATAGCGTGCTTTCATAATATGTCCCCTGCACTCATTTGATTGCCAGTAATCACTATGAATGTGGGACCTTACAATATCCCACCCACCTGTTCCTAACTTTAATTCAGTGGCAGTTGTATTAATGAGAATAAGGTTCCCGATCTCAGCTCGTGGTGTAAATTGCTTATATAATATCGCTTTGTTGCTTCCATTATCGGTTACTAACTTTTGAATGGAATGATCTTCAAAACTAATGCCAAGAACCTTAGCTTCTATTTCTTTATACATGCACTCACGCCTTACTAGGAGCTTATTAGGTTAAAATAATAAATAACCTTTCTTATTGTTTCCAAAAAACGGTAAGATATAGACACATTTTGATCTACAACAAAGGGAGAATTAATGATTCCAGCCCTTCATAGTCAACTTCACCACGAATTACGTGTTCAATCACACCTTCTCTATCTATTATATATGTCATTGGCATTCCGAAGATCTTATAACGATCTGCAACATCACCGTCTACATCAAAGAACACTGGTAATGTAATACCTATCTCTTCTATAAAATCAGGAGCATCATGTAAAGTCCGTTCCGTTTTTTGCATATTAACCGTTACGACACTTAACCCTTTATCTTCATAGTCAGCTTGTAAGTCCATTAAATCAGGCATTTCATCTCGACACGGTTCACACCATGATGCCCACATATTTAAAATAATGACATCATCTCGATAGTCCCATAATTCACCTGAATCCTCTGTATACATTGGCAATGAAAAGTTCTCGGCAATCATACCTGGCTCGTTCCCAATTTCCTGACGTTCTTGCAAAAAAATGATTCCAATTATCAGGACACATACAACGCCTAGGATAAAAATTGTGGCTCTACGTTTCATTTATTCGTCTCCCCTATAACCATCTTTACTATCTACTTCGTATTATAGGGATTTGTTTCTTATAAACGCAAGTAAAGCAACTAAAAATAAACGACCGACATGTAAAATGAATCTTTCCTGAAGATAATAAGTTTGGTAGAATGATAAGGTTAGTGGGTCACATATTAGAAAGGACGGATTAAATTCATGTCAATTATTGAAGCATTAATATTTGGAATTGTTCAAGGAATCACAGAGTTTTTACCAATTTCTAGTACTGCACACATCGTCATTACTCAACTAGTATTAGGCTACCAATTTCCAGGATTTGGATTTGAGATATATCTGCACTTCGCTTCTATCCTTGCCGTTATGATTTATTTTAGAAAAGACATTTTGGTTGTCATTTTTGGATTCATTGGATATCTTGCTAATCGTTCAAAAGACAACCGTACACAATTCTTTTTTGGAATCTACATCATTGTTGCAACACTTATAACAGGAGTACTTGGACTACTTCTTGAAGATTTCATTGGAGCTTCCATGAAAACACCACCATTTATTGCTATTGCTTTAGCTGTAACAGGACTATTTCTTATTATTATTGAACGTTTTGTTCGGTACGGGGACCGTACAGAGGAGCAAATGACATTTAAAGACTCCATTTTTGTTGGACTCGGACAAACGTTAGCCGTATTCCCAGGAATTTCACGATCAGGTGCAACACTTGTTACAGCATTATTTGCCGGTCTAAATCGTGATACAGCTGTTCGTTATTCTTTCTTACTTTCCATTCCTGTCATTCTTGGCTCTAGTGTCTTAGCGATTGGAGATTTTGCTGACGGGGCAATGGTTGCAGAAGTTGGAATTCCAGCATTAATTGTTTCCTTTATTGCTACTTTCATTTTTTCTTGGCTAGGAATTGTTTGGTTAATTGAATTCTTAAAGAAAAGCAAACTTATATACTTTGCATTGTACTGTTTCGTCGCAGCAATTTTTGTTTATTTCTTCCTAGATAACAGTATGATTATTGAACTATAAGAAAAGGCCGCGCATGCGGCCTTTTCTTATAGTTCATGTGACATTGCTTCTGTATCTTTGAAAAGCCCCCTCAAAAATAATTGCCTTTTTTATCTAACAAGCAAAATCAAAGCGTAAAAAAGCGGAATGGTTAGTACACATAGAATAGTTGTCGTTGCCACTGTAAAAGTAGCAAACTCTACATCTCCACCATACTTCTTTGCAAACATCGGAACTGTCGGGGCAGTTGGAGTTGCTGTCACAAGGATAGCGACTCCCATCACCGTTGTAGAAACAGGCATCCATAAGAAAGGAATTAAAAAAAGCGGAAGTATCAGTAATTTAGCTCCTGTAGCATACCAAATATATCGGTTTTTTATTAATTGTTTAAACTGATTTCCATTTATACTTGATAGTAAACTACCAATTAATATCATAGATAAAGGCAGTGTCATAGTCCCTATATCTTCAAGCACTCCCCCAAGTATAGGCGGAAGGCGAAAAGGCAGAATCATGACAAGAAATCCAACTGTTGTAGCAATAACACCTGGATTAAGCAAGATCTGCCTCCACGAGACCTTCTGCCCTGCCCTTGCAACGACATACACAACATACGTCCATACATAAAAAAAGAAAAAAATCATAAAAAAGGCAGTATACAATACTCCAATTTCTCCAAATAACAAAAAAGCTATCGCATATCCAATAAAGCCTTGGTTACCAAAGATAATCGCAGCCTCATACACTCCCTTTCGACTATCAGGTAGCGTTGCTTTTTTTCTTAGCCAATAACCTGTCCCCGTTGTACAAAGTAAGGCAAAGACAGACAGTCCGATCAACCATGAAATATCTAGTACCAACTCTATAGACATTTGAATGTCCATAGAGAAAATGATAAGACAAGGAAGAGTAATATATAGTACGACTTGTGTTAAGACTAAATTCGATTCTTTTGGTAAAATGTTCACCTTCCTCATGATAAAGCCTATTAGCCCAATTACTAATAAAACAAACATCTCTTGAGCTAAACCAAAAATCGCATTCATTTCATCCCCCCTACCCTTTGATTCTAATCACTTGTTACTGTTATATTAAATTATATTACACCTAAAAAAATGTATGAAAAAGGGGTTATCGCAAAGGATGATTTAACCTTTTGCAATAACCCCCAAAGCAATGTGCGGAGCCGCTACATCTTTTACCGGATTTTGAGACAAACCTATAACTTTCCTAGTGCTTGCTGTATTGGTGTAGCACCATTTAGAATTTCAAACGTCTTACCATATGATGTTTTTTGGTTAATAACCTCAGCAAGAACGATCGCTACATCTTCTCTTGTTATCGTGTTGTCCCGCACTTGAATTTCTTCTTCTAGTTTGAGAAGCTTTTTCGCAGGCTCATTTGTTAAACTGCCTGGTCGTACAATCGTATAGTCCAAACTTGAACGTTTTAAGTGATCATCAGCTAACTTTTTTGCTACAAGATAATGACGAATTCGCTCACTTTTATCAGGATCAACCGTTCCCATAGAGCTTAACATGACAAAACGTTTCACTCCAAGTCGCTCGGCTGTATCAATGGCTTTCACTGCACCCCAAAGATCGATTAAGATCGTTTTATCTGCCCCTGTATGTCCTCCTGAACCAGCGGCAAAAATTACTGCTTCAATCCCATTAAATGCGTGATCAAAATTAGCTTCTAAATCGGCGAATACTGTTTCTTTTGCCCCTTTTTCTTTTACAGCTGTTTCTTGCTCAGCATTACGGATCATTGCAACAGGAGTATGCCCAGCCTCATTCAGTTTTGTTAATGTGTGACGCGCTACCTGACCGTTTGCACCAATAACTAATACTCTCACAAAGAACACTCCTCTTTTTCAGTGGCTTAATTGTCGTCTTCAATTTTGAAGCAAAGAATTACTAGAATCAACCGATTTGCTTTGCAAATTTAGTTAAAGACCGACGGATCTTCTCTTGATCTAGACTTGTCCCGATTAGAATGATACATGTTTTTTTACCTGACTCAATTGAGTGTAGCTCGAGTTGATTTGTCGCATATTGAAATGAGTACAATTGTCGATCACCTTTAAAAACAATATAACCTTTTGCACGTAAGATTGATCCTTGTTCTTTCAACCATTCTTCAAAGCTTTTCTTATCGATCACTTCAATCCCTTCAAGTTTAATCGCTTGAAATGGGTGAGTATGATGATGGTGATGGTGGTGACTCGAATGATTATTTACAGGGACGGTCTCAGTTAAAAAACGTTTTTCAAATAAAGCTTTCTCAGACACATCCCCATATTTTGCTTTTACTATTGGAGCATCTTTCATCTTTACATCTTCTATTTTTGTAATAACTTTTTTTAGTTTTTTCTCATCAATGAGATCAGTTTTGTTTACAACTAGAAGCGTACTCGAAGTTATCTGCTGCTTTAGCATCGTTCTAATTTCCTTTGAGCTTTGGAATAAGCTTTGATATTCAAGATAGCGACTAGCATCTACCATTCCAATGATCGTTTGAATGCTTACTTGATCGATTAATTCTGGATGGGTAAGAGACTCAACAATTTCTGCTGGATTGGCAATTCCAGTTCCTTCTATTAATAAAACATCTATGTCGTGGTTTTGCTTCAAAAATTGAATCAATTCATTCCTCAAATCATCTTGAATTGTACAACAAATACAACCATTTAGGAGCTCGATCATAGCTTCATCTTCAAACAGTTCCTTTTCGACATTCTCAGAACCGAGTTCATTCATTATTAATGCAGGTTGCTTTCCTTTGTCTTTTATCGATCTTACCATTTTCTTTAATACTGTTGTTTTCCCACTTCCTAAAAAACCGGTTAATAAATAGACTGGAATTCGGCTCATCATATGTCACTCCTTTATTTAGGCTTTTTTCGCATACTTTGTTGTTTTTATGGGGTACCTATTCTCCACATGTTCGTTCCACCTGAGCTCCCGCCACTCGCACCCGCAAGGAGGTGTCGAGTGACTTCCGCTCCATTTCACTACGAGACAAAACGTTCCTTCACAGTAACAATCTTTACGAAAATAGTCTTATTTTAAAATACCATACAATTCTCACCCTTACAAATAAGAAGGATTCTTATTTGTAAACAAAAAAAAAAAAACGACTACATGTAATATGTAGTCGTTCAATCATATTAAAGAGTGGCACTCCCTTTTTGTTTACTTTTTATAAATTTCTCTTTTCTCTTTTTCATGGCTTTTGTGATATAACCACCTTTAAAGTTACGAGGTTCATAGGAAACAATAAACGCACTCGGTTCATAGGAACTTACAATTTGAATAAATTCTTGTTCGCGATCTCTTCTTGCTGTACAATCTAAACGATACCGTTTAGCATCATTCATTCCTTCCACTTCTCCCGTTGACACACTAAATCCTACTTCACGAAGTCGGTCAGTTAAAGGCTCATTTTTATTCATTAAATTCACTTCAATCGATACATACCCTATTGCTAGTTTCTGTTCAATAATTTGACCAATATATAAACCTACACCAAAACCAATAGCATAAGCAGCCATATTTAAATAGTTAGATAAATCACTAAAGACAATGGCAATTGCGCCTACATAAATAACTCCTTCAAGAGTTCCTAAAGCAGATGCTTTTCCTTTCATCCCTTTCACCATCGTGATCGTTCGGAGTGTTAGGACTGGAACATAAATTAATTGTGCAACAAAAATAATTAACGCTTGTAGCATTTATGACACCTACTTTCAATCTAATATAACTATCGTAGTGTAACAGGAAAAATCCTTATAAGCTACCTTATTTTTTGAAGGATTTTTTGAAATTCTTCCAAAGATTTCATCATTTTTACAAAACGATATTTCACACTTCATTCACTCAATCTGTGTTAAAATAGCAAAAGAACTTTCATAGAGTACAAAAAGGAGAATTTGAATGAATAAATTTAAACAATTTTTTCTCTCTTTTGGAAAAGACTTTTTAGGATTTGTTTTACTTTTGTTATTCTTAATTCTTTTCTTTAATATTGAGTCTTTTAAAGATGAACGTGCTGGTTTTACTGTTCCCGATTCGTGGCTAAATGTAAACACGATTTTCCTTGGAATAGTGATTGAAGCCGTTCCTTTTATTTTGCTAGGTGTGTTTGTCTCAGCACTCATTCAAATTTACGTAAAAGAAGACATCATTCATCGTTACTTACCGAAAAATGCTTATGCTGCTCTTTTGCCTGCTGCCGTTTTAGGTGCTATTTTTCCAATTTGTGAATGTGCGATTGTCCCAATTGTTCGCCGGCTGATAAAAAAAGGAATGCCCTTGCACGTTGGTGTCGTCTTCTTAGTAGCCGCTCCGATCTTAAATCCAGTTGTTGCAGCATCTACCTTCTTCGCCTTTCGAACAGATTTGACCGTTCTATATGCACGGATGGGACTAGCTTTTGTTCTTTCAATTATTATCGGAGGGATATTATACGTTGTCTTTAAAAATCGTGATCAATTAAAATGGACAAAAGAAGAACTTGTTGGGCGTCAAGTTGTATTAGAAACAGGGGCAACTGCACCAAGAAAAATGAATCGTTTTAAACAAACCCTTTACCATGCTGCGGATGAATTTTTCTTAATGGGTAAATTTCTCATTTTAGGTGCTTTTATTGCTGCACTATTCCAAACATTCCTTGATCGCAGCATTTTATTAACTATCGGGAGCAATGAGTTTAGTTCGACTGCTGTAATGATGGCTTTTGCATTCCTTCTATCACTATGTTCTGAAGCTGATGCATTCGTTGCGGCATCATTCGGAAATACATTTACAACAGGCTCGCTTATTGCCTTCTTAGTCTATGGTCCAATGATTGACTTAAAGAATACGATTATGTTATTTGCTTTCTTTAAAGCAAAATTTGTATTGATTTTTATTGGGGTTGTTACGGCAATTGTTTTCATATCAGTTGTTGCTCTACAATTACTAGCCATTATCTAAAGAAAGGAGTAATTATATGGAAAAGAAATCAGACTTAGGCTTTCATGCCTATATTCGTGGAATTATCCTAATTGGCTTTGCTTTACTTATGCTTGCCTTTATCATTACAGGCAATATCATCTATTATATTGCCCCTACGATGATGCCATTTATTTATTTTGCAACAGGAGTCTTCTTATTACTAGGAGTCATCCAAATCATTCGAAGTACAAGTAAAGGGCAAGAAGAAGAGGAATTATGCGATTGCGGGACTGATCACAATGTATCAGGTTCACCAGTCACAAAGTTACTTATTTATTCTATATTTGTAGCTCCGATCATTTTCGGCTTTGTTCTACCAGATAAATTACTGGATAGTTCTGTTGCTGCCAATCGTGGTATTCAATATGGTTCTGGGATTTTGGCTGACCAAGCAGCTGCTGAGCAAAATAAAGAGGAGTCTGTTTCTCGAGCTCAAGCATATTTGGATGATCCAGATGCATATTTTGATCAACTTGAAGCAGGGGCTGAAATTTCAGAAGAAGACCATATAACTCCTGATGAGTATTTTACACAAGAAGGATTTAATCAGTATTATGAGGAGCTAACTGAAGAAGTTCTCGAGCAAGGTCAAATCGTTGTAACGGAAGAGAATTATCTAGATATGATGACGATGTTAGACCTTCAGCTTGAACAATTTATCGGGAAACCCATTGAAATTATCGGTTTTGTTTATCGCGAGCCCGAGTTTGAAGATAATCAGCTTGTTGTTGCTCGTTTTGGAATGACATGTTGTGTGGCAGATGCTTCTGTGTATGGAACAATGGTTGAAGCAAATGAAGCAAGTCAGTTTGAAAATGACACATGGGTACGTGTAACAGGTATTTTAGACCAAACAAACTACAATGAATTTCGTATTCCTTTAATTCAATTACGTGAAATTGAAGTCATTGACCAACCTGAAAGTCCATATGTTTTTCCACGATTTAGCTTTTAAATGAAACGAACGGCTGCCAAAAAATGGCAACCGTTCGTTTTTTCTTTCAGTACAATAATATAGTCATGTTGTTGCATTTACATTTTCACTGTCCGGTCAGATTTATCATCCGACATCGACCTCCAGCCTTCAATTGCAAGAAAGACACATAAGATAAATAAGACAAAGGCTGAGAAGAACAAGAAATAATTACTTGCCATAAAATTGTTATACATCAATACGCCAAGAGCTGAAATCGTAACGATAAACATAAATACCATCGGGATAACAACGTAAAATGTTCTGGCACCTGTTTTCTTCAACCACACAACTACAGCTAGCAAGGCAAGAGCACCGAGCATTTGATTCGCGGAACCAAATAATGGCCAAATTTGTTCCCACGTACCAGTTAATGCTAGTGCTGCCGCACCTATTAATCCGGTAGTTGTTGCAACATGGGAGTTTTGGAACATTTTCGGTGCACGATTTTCAGTGATCTCTTGGACTGCATATCTCATCAAACGAGTTGCAGAATCCAGTGTAGTTAATAAGAAGGCAGAAGCCGTTAAAGCGGCAAAAGTCACAGCTGTTGCTTCTGAAATGCCCCAGTATGACATAAAATAGCCAATCCCAGCTGCAAATGTTCCAATTGGACCACCAAGTGCATCTAATCTTGCAGCAAAGTCTGCTTGTGTTAAATACGCTACGGAACCGATCGTAATAATCGCCATAAATGCCTCGAGTAACATCGCTCCATAGGCGATAAACTTTCCATTCTTTTCATTATCTAATTGCTTTGCTGTCGTACCCGATGAAACAAGTGAGTGAAAGCCGGAAATTGCTCCACATGCAATGGTAATAAAAAGAATTGGGAATAAAAAGCCCATAGTTTCATGTCTAAAACCTGTGTAAGCAGGCAGCTGCATCGTCGGTGAAGCAATTAGTATCCCAATTACCGCGCCTATAATTAGCCCATATAACAGAAACGCATTCAAATAGTCTCGCGGTTGAAGCAAAAGCCAAACTGGCAAGACAGACGCAACATATGCATACCCAAGAAGTATTAAAGACCAAGTTGGTGCACTTAAATGTATCGGGAATTGAATTCCAACCCAAATAGATATAAGCATTGCAGCAACACCTAATATACTTGCCACAACTAGGTTCATTCGTAATTGGTTGACTAAAAATCCAAATATAATAGCAACGCCTAAAAATAAGATCGATGCTGTAGCAGCTTCAGGAACTGCAACAAATGTATTCGCAACCAAAATCATGAATACACCAACAATTAAAATAAGTGTAGCAATGGAAAAAGATAAGAATAAGATCTGACCTCGCCCACCCATATACTCCTTGATAACGCTTCCAATAGATTGAGCTTTATGGCGAATTGATGCTTGTAAAGAGGTGTAATCGTGCACTCCTCCTACAAAAATACTTCCTACTATAATCCAAATAACCGCTGGCAACCAGCCAAATACAACTGCAGCAATCGGCCCTGTAATCGGTCCTCCACCCGCAATTGTAGCAAAGTGATGTCCTAATAAGACCGGTTTTTTAGCAGGAACGTATTCAACCCCATCATTGACCTCAACAGCTGGCGTCGTTCTGTTTGGATCCACTTTTAATTCTTTTTCAAGAAACCTTCCGTAAATCCGGTAAGCTAATAAAAGGATCACTCCACAGATCATCATCAATGTTATAAAGTTCATAATGTAACATCCCCCTTCATTAGAGCTTCTTCAAACGCTTTAACAAACTCTTTTCCCTTTCTATTTACATACACACGTTTATCTTTTAAGCTAACAATCGCAAGATACCGGTCAGCCCATCCATGCCAACCAAACTTTAAAAATTGGAGCTTTCTAGCTCTTTGTACATAATTTTGCAATTGTTTTTCAATGGATTCATTTGTTACGATCACACCAATAAAGTAAGTAGACATATGCTCTTGTTTTTCAGGGACAAACGACGGGATATGAGAATCTAAAACTTTAGCAAACTGATGGAGTTTTTCCTTTGAGAGGTTGTCTTCTTGCTTTACAAACGCATACTGCTGTGTTTCAACACTCCATACTTTTACTGATTTAGACATTAAATATTTTTCATCCCGTCTCTGAAACTCTGCATAGAAATTCAAAGGTATGTCGCCAATGGTCTCATCTCGATATACATTGAACTGAACGGTATATTTATTAGCCATTTGATTAATGAATCTCTCTACTTGTGTTTCAGTCATGTACATCACCTTGCTTTCCTCATACATGGTCTAAATCTCAATTTCTTCATTTATGTTCAAGTAGTTATGATCCTTTCATTCGCACCCCTCCTTAATCAACCATATTCTTTTGTCAAGTTTTTTAGTAGAAATATTCACATAATTCTATAAACTATTTTAATTATAACTAAATGGTAAAATTATACAAGGGGGTTGCCTTAGTATTTATACAAATGCGAACAATAGAAAACAGGGCACGGAAAAGGTTGGCTTTTACCTTTTCCGTGCCCTGGTCTAAGACAGATTTTTATCTTTTTCTTTGGCTGATTTCGCATACTTTGTTATTTTTATTATGGCTTACGTGTCCTCCACATGTTCGTTCCATTACGCTCCAGTCACTCGCTTTCCGCGGGGAGGTGCCGAGCCTCCTCGGCTGCGCCTGTGGGGTCTCGCCCCTACCTCTGCATCCCGCAGGAGTCGAGTGACTTCCGCTCCATTTCACTACAAGGAAAAACTATTTCATAGTAACACTCTTTATTAAAACAGCCTTTTCTTTAATTACATTTTCTTCAAATATTCATTTACTTCATCCATTGTAGGCAATGCGGTCATAGCACCACGTGTTGACGCAGCCAATGCCCCTGAAACAGATGCAAACGTCAATATTTCCTTCCAACGGTCAGTTGAAATCTGATTAATATTTGTATGTTCTTCACTCAAATTATAAAGAACTCCCGAAACAAACGCATCACCTGCACCAGTCGTATCCACTGTCTCTACTTTCATAGCCGGAACATGAATCGTCTCTCCATTTACATGAAGGTAGCTTCCACCTGCACCAAATGTGACAACTAGGGCAGGAATATGGTAGGTTGATAACTTCGCAATTCCTTTTTCAAGCTCTTTTTCTTCTGTTAAGAACTCCAGCTCTTCTTCAGATATCTTAACTACATCGGCTTCACCTAACATTGATAGAATCGTTTCTCTTGCTTGCTCAGCTGAAGGCCATAAGCTAAGTCGTAAATTAGGATCATAGGAGATAATTAGACCGCTTTCTTTTGCCCTTTTTACGGCTTCTATAGTCGCTGTTTTACTTGGTTCACTAATCATTGAAATTGAACCGAAGTGCAACACTCTATTATTAGTAAATAACGAATCGTTTAAGTCATTCGTCCTTAAAAAGCGGTCGGCACTTGGATCAATATAGAAGCTAAAATTACGTTCTCCTGTCTTATCCAATGTCACGAAAACAACACCCGTTCGCGCTTCATCCGTTAAAGTCATATGAGTAATATCAACTCCATGATGCTCTAACGTCTCTTGCATAAAATGACCTAGTACATCGTTTCCAACTTTCCCCAGAAAGCTTGACTTGGCTCCAAGTTTCGATACAGCTACAGCTACATTCGCAGGTGCCCCACCTGGACTTTTTTGATATGATGTATTTTCTTGATCAAGAGGAATAAAATCAATTAACGCTTCACCTAAACAGATAATTCCTTTCATTATGACACCTCATCACCTTTATTACGTTCAATTCGTTGAATGTGTAATGTTAAATAGACAAGTTCGGAAGGAGGAAGATCGTACTGATGTGTTTCGGCTAAATAACGCCCGATCTCTGTTGCCATATGATAGGCTGATCTATGCTTTTCTTTGACTAATTTGTGCATATCTTGATCCACATCGTCAAAAGGCTGTCCTTCAGCTACTCGTCTGAGTGCAAAGTTTAAATGGGTTAATAAGCGTTGATATGAAATTGAATCTTCAGCTACCTTCACGTTAAGCTTTTGTTCAATTTTTTCTATTAGTTCATTCAAGATAACGGTTGTGTTCATGGTCTCATCCATTGTAAGAGCATTCATTTTAGCAGTATGCAGATGCAGGGCAATATGGCCTGCTTCGTCCTCAGGCAAGCGAATATTAAGTCTTTGCTCAATCAGCTCAAGAGCCCAAAGACCAACCTCATATTCAGCTGAATATAGAACACGAATTTCATTTAACAGCTTATTTTTTAATTGAAACCCTTGTTTTATCCGTTCAATGGCGAATGATAGGTGGTCAGTTAACGCAACGTGGACATGTTCATTTAATTTGGTTTTTAATGCTTTTTCCGCATAGGTAATGATTTCTTCTGCAATTGCTATATGCACTTCCGGTAATTGGTCAATAATTTGAGTGAACTTTTCATATTCATTCTTGTCCTTCATGACAAAAACCTTCTCAATCTTATCAGTACTTATAATATCATTTTTACTTTTGCCAAAAGCAATACCTGCACCCATGACAATGATTTCTTCTTCTCCTTCTTTCACCACGACAACATTGTTATTTAGCACTCTGTTAATCCTCATTTGTACGAACTCCCCACACTGGTTACAGTTTCAACGTTAAAAGAGGCGTCTCTCCTGCCACTGTTTCTGCTGCTGCTTCTTTCTCTAAGCTCGCAACTGCTTCCATATTTGTAATGACAATCGGAGTAATGGTACTTGTTGCTTTTTCATTAATTAAGTCTAAGTCAAACTCTACCAATGTATCACCAACATTAACCTTATCTCCTTCTTTCACATAAGCAGTAAATCCTTCTCCTTTCATATTAACGGTTTCCAAACCAATATGTAATAGAAGTTCAATTCCACCTTTTGTCTTTAATCCAATCGCATGTTTCGTTGGAAATACCTGCACGATCTCACCTGATACTGGGGCAACCGCCTTGCCTTCTGTTGGTTCAATAGCAACACCGTCACCCATCATTTTTTGAGCAAACATAGGGTCTGGCACTTCTTCAATATTAACTAGTTTCCCTGTAATTGGAGATACAACGACCTCTTGTTGCGGTTGAACTGGCTCTGCTTCTTTTTTTCCAAGACCAAATAATTTCTTTAGCATTTTTCATTCTCCTTTTCATTAGCAATCATAAAAAAAGACTTAAAAAACATAGAGATACCTAAAGCACCCCTATAACTTTTTAAGTCTTGCCTGATCAAATCAGTAACAATCTTGAATATTTTATTTCTAACCTATTTTATTATGGGTTCATACTGTTGTCAAACCAAAGACAATTATAGGAGGTACACATAATTTACCCTTAATTTCCCGTAACAAACATAGAAAAATGCAACTAAACTCCAGTTCTCTGGGCACATGCCTAAACTTCTTCTTTCGTCTTTTCATATGATGTTATGAACAGAAGGAAAGGAGATGACTAATATGAGTTACAGGTATCACGATGGCTTCACGCTAATTGTCGTTCTATTCATTTTACTTGTTATCGTTGGATGTGCTTGCGTTTACTAATTTCATAATAAAAAGAGGTGCCTTTTAACCAACCAAGAAAAAGGCACCTTTCCATTAACTCAAAATTAAGTATATAGTTCTATTTTTATCGACAAGAAAGCCGAAAATTCGTTTCAGGAAAAAAATGTATGTTAAAAATCCCTACAATATAACTATCTAACACTTTGCAATTAGGGTAATATTACTTATAAGATGTAAAAAATAAATTGCAAAGGAAGATCGAAATGCTAACGAAATTAGAAGACAAGATTATTCTTGAAGCATATCAACAATCTGTAGAATTACAATTAGATGTAGAATTTATTTCTTTGCTAAAAGACGAGTTAGTAAGACGAGGTTTATTGGATAACTTACAATCAAACGTTTCCTCCTAACTTTTCTATTTCTTAATTCAAATGAGGTGAATATTTGTTTAATCATATTCTACGCTTCTTCAATAGAAAATCGTGCTTTTTCTGTAAGACAACCATAGCATACATGAGAAAATATAAAAAGAGTTCGACTGAATCAATACATGTCTGTGAAAAATGTCTTGAATATGCCGAACGCCGAGCCTATACAAGGCAATCTTAACCTCTTTATTCCATATTACTCAAATTCTCCTCCTTCAGTTCCCTTAATCTTTGCAGGTATTTTTACCATTTATTTCTTCCCCTACAAATTTATTAATAAATTTAACGAACGAATTTTCTAAAAATAACCTTTTTATTCGTAATTTATAAAAAACCTCTTTCATTTTTTATTCATTTCATCTATACTTACCCGTATACACAAACAATCAAATAAAAAACTCGTATAATATTGGGGATATGGCCCAAAAGTTTCTACCAGGCTGCCGTAAATGGCTTGACTACGAGTGCAGAGATATGTCGTTTTTCCTACGCAAAGAAGACGGATATCAAGGTCACTCGTTTATCAACAGATGCCTTGGTATCCGTTTTTTATTTGAATTTTTAGGGAGTTGAGTTAGATGGAGCGATTAAAACAAGCGATTCGTGAAAGAGGAAATGTTCTTTCATCTGAAGTATTAAAAGTCGATACATTTTTGAACCATCAAGTAGATGTTGAGTTAATGGGAGCTGTCGGTGAGGAATTTGCCCGTTTATTTAAAGATGATGGGGTTACAAAAGTTCTTACAATCGAGTCATCAGGGATCGCGCCTAGTTTTATGGCCGCGACAAACCTTAATACACCACTTATTTTTGCACGTAAGAAAAAATCTCTTACTATGAATGAGAATGTGTATGTTAGCCAAGTTTACTCGTTTACAAAAAGAGAAACAAATGACATCACTGTATCAAAAGATTTCATTACTGCAGAGGACACAGTTTTAATTATTGATGATTTCCTTGCAAACGGTCAAGCTGCATTAGGACTTATTGATATTGTCAACCAAGCTGGAGCAAAAGTTGCTGGGCTTGGGATTGTTATTGAAAAGTCTTTCCAAGATGGAAGGAAACGATTAGAAGAAGAAGGATATCGTATAGAATCATTAGCAAGAATTCATGAATTAGAAGCTGGGCGCGTTACATTTATAGATGAACTTGTAACAAACAACAACTAAGGGGCTGACACCATGAGTACAAAAGTTATTCATTATCCGTTATATAAAAAAGAAGATACAGATGCATTCTTTGCTTTATTTCAAAACAACCTAGCTAACTTTGTTGTAATTGCAGTCACAATGCTAGGAATGGGATTTCCAGCTAGTATTGTTTTTGGTAAAGTTATCCCAGGTGCTGCTGTTGCTGTTATGGTTGGAAATTTGTATTATGCTTATATGGCAAAACGACTAGCTGAAAAAGAAGGTCGAACCGACGTTACGGCTCTATCTTATGGTATTAGTACACCTGTTATGTTTGTTTTCTTATTTGGAGTTCTAGCACCAGCTAATGCATTAACTGGCGATCCTGAGCTTGCATGGAAAATTGGGGTTGCTGCCGCACTATTAAGTGGACTTGTTGAAGTTCTTGTCAGTTTCAGTGGAAACTGGGTTCGTGACCGTCTGCCACGGGCAGCTATGCTCGGAGCGATTGCTGGTGTTGCTTTAACCTTTGTTGCAGGTGAAATGCTTTTTAATACGTTCTCAATTCCTGTAGTTGGACTTGTTTCATTAGCTATTATTCTTGTTGGGATTGTTGCGAAAATTGCAATGCCGTTTAAAATCCCTGCGTCGTTGTTTGCAGTGTTAACTGGAACCATTTTAGCATTTGCTCTCGGTTATCAGTCTCCAACTCAAATTACAGATGGACTAGCTAATATTGGTTTCTATCCTATATTACCTACACTAGCTCCTTTTGAAGGTATGACATATTTATTCGGAGCCTTAATAGGAATATTAGCTGTTCTGATTCCTATTACCTTATATAATGCCATTGAAACGATGAACAATGTTGATGCAATGGCTGCTGCTGGTGACTCATATGATGTACGTAAATGTCAAGCGGTAGACGGTGTTGGTACAATGATTGGATCCTTATTTGGAGGTTTGTTCCCGACTACTGTATATATTGCAACAGTAGGTTCAAAACAGATGGGCGCAGGTCGTGGATACAGTATATTAAATGCCATTGTATTTGGTATTGCAGCTATGACTGGAGTAATTGCAGCTTTCTCAGCTATCATTCCCCTTGCAGCTGTTGCTCCAATTCTAGTATTCGTTGGGATGTCTATGGTTGGTACAGCGTTTCTGTCAAATGACAAAAAGTATTATCCGGCTGTTGCTATTGCAATGTTACCTTACCTTGCAAACTATGTCATGACCCGTTTTAATAATGCTGCAGGAGAAGTCGTAGCAGGAATTTCTACGGGAATTGTTCCACTCGGGCAAGGTGCGATGTTTACCGCAATTTTACTTGGAGCAATGACTGTTGCAATAATTGATAAGAACTTTAAGCAAGCTATTATTTTCTCTTGCATTGCTGCATTCTTATCATTTATTGGTTTCATGCACGCACCTGCATTAGCATTTAACGCCGCTCCTGATTTTGCTATTGGTTATCTGTTAGTAGCTTTATTCTTTGGTTATGCTTCATTTAAACAAGGTTCTAAAAAGCAATTAACTTCTGCAAATGCTGTGACTAAAAAAATTGCTTAAATCAAAATAAAGATGGCAATGGCTCCGTTCGCTTCATTGCTTTTGGGGTATCCCAAAGGTCAAAAAACCTTTTGGGATACCCCTTTATTGTTCATAAATCATTTTTCTCGTCATTCCACCATCAATCGTTACATTCTCACCATTAATAAATTGGTTTGATTCATCTGTTAAGAAAAGACATGCCCTTGCAATATCGTTTGGTTCCCCTACCCGCTTGGAAAAATGCTGTTCATGATCGATTTCCCTTAGTTCCGACTGGTCTCCAGTGTGAATCCATCCTGGGCTAATAACATTAACTTGTATCCGATCTTCTTGAAAAGAAGCTGCTAATGCATGAGTTACAGCAACAACTGCCCCTTTAGAAGCCGCGTATGCTTCTGAGTAAGGCTCTGACATAACAGAACGCGTTGATGCTATATTAACAATGGAACCTTTCTTACGTTTTCTCATGTCTTTCGCTACTTCTCTCGAAAACAAAAACACACTTCGAACGTTTGTATGTTGGATATCGTCCCACTCTTTGGTTGTTATCTCAAAGGGGGACTTAAACTTTGACACTCCAGCATTATTAATTAGAATATCAATTTTCCCAAATTGCAGTAGAGTTTGAGAAACAACTTTAATGATATGATCTTCTTTCCTCACATCACATAATTCAGAATGAGCAGTTCCACCATTCTTCACTATATAGGCCGCTGTTTCTCTTGCTTTCATTTCGTCAATATCTGTCACAATCACAATATCACCGTTTGCTCCATATGCTTTTGCGATAGCTGCACCTATTCCTTGTCCTCCACCTGTAACAATGACAATACGGCTGTCCATCAGTAAGCCCTCCTCAATTATCATTCAGTTTATATGTATCCTTCCACCTCTATTATCTTTTACATTCCTCTCTCAAGAAAACATTATACAAAAAATAAAACGACTTAAAAAAGGGAATGCCCTCTTAAGTCGTTTTTACCTCCCTAGGGGGGAATTAAGATTCGGCCACATCTTAACTCCTCCTATACATTATGCAAATAAATGATTTCCGTTAAATCTTTATTTATTTTTGCTTGCTAAATTTAGGATCGGTGGGCTATTATGACTCTTTTTGGTTTTAAAGTCTATTTTTTTAATAGCTGCTTTCGATCTTCCATTTGTGGAGCCTCTTCCATCCAGCCATGCTTGACCATTAACTTTGCTCCATCCGTTGCGTAGTCAAAAATATCTTTCGCACCAAGTATGACAACAGGAGGAATATCATTTCGCAAACTAAAGGACGTCCCAAAAGCATTACTTCCTAAAGAAAAGCTGCATAACAAGCTTGTACAATACATCATGATTTTATCTGAGAACGGTGGTACTACTGAGGTGGTAACTGTTCCACCTTCAAGGGCAGGGATTTGAACCTCTGCTTTTCTTAAAATATTTCCAAAATCTTTCACAAGGCCTTTTGATAGCTCTTTTCCACGATTAAAGAACTTTTTCGCATCTTCATTTTGTGCACTTTGAGCAAAGCCTTGCATCAAATTAGCCCCAATTATGTTACTTTCAATTGCGTGATACAAATGAGCAACCTCAACAGTTGTCAATGATCGTTTGTGACCAAGCTTAATTCCTTTTAAATAACTTTGATCTGTCGCAAATTCTACTTCTTTTGGCATCGTCACATGGGGTGGCCGCACTAACACGCCTTTTTTTAATAAGTAATCTGTACATTGTGAGAAATAGTCTTGAGTCATAACGGTTAAATCTTGAAATAACTTTAGTAAGTCTTTTCGATATACCATACCTATATGCAACGTATGCATCCCCATACTAATTGCTTTCATTATTCGAGTAAAATAAATATCAAAATCATGGTCAAATAGCTTAGGTGCATCTATATGCACATCTGTTTTTTATAACCTTGAGGAATGACAGCACCTGCCGTTTCAAAAATCTTCTCGATTCGCTTTACATAATGATCAATTTCTTTTGACAAACTTATCATTACTTTTTTTGCATCACGATTTTCAGATTTATTAATGAAATAAGACAACATCTGAAACAACATCGTTTTTTGTTGATAGGTCATCCATAGTGTTCCTATTTCTGATGACGTTAATTCAGGCTCCTTTGACATTCCATAACCCCCACATACATAATCTGTTATACTTTTCCCATAAGTTCATTCTTCATTCTTTATAGAGTATTGCACTTTTTCACTAGCTTGGCAGTGACAGGTAAGAGAGCACTGAAAAGGTCGGCTTTACCTTTTTAGTGCCCTCCTATTGAACTATTCTTTTATCTTTACATTGTACGTATTTAACCAGTAATCCATTTGGATAAAATGAGCTAGTAGCTGAGGGCCTGCCATTAATTGACCAAAGTAAGGCTGACCAGTTGGGAACCCGCCTGAATCTGCAATCTCTCTTAAGGCATCCTTATTTATAAATTCAAAAATGGGGGCATCCTTTTGAGCTAATACCTCTTTCATTCCTTTTTGTACAGCGGCCGTATATTTAGGATGGTGTGTTTTTGGATACGGACTCTTCTTACGATAAAGAACATCATGTGGCAGGGAGCCTTCCAAAGCCTTTCTAAGAATCCCTTTTTCGCGTCCTGCTAATTGTTTCACTTCCCATGGGATATTCCAAACATATTCAACGAGGCGGTGATCAGAGAAAGGCACTCGTACTTCTAAGCTCGCTCCCATGCTCATCCGGTCTTTTCGATCAAGAAGGTTGGTCATAAACCAAATTATATTTAAATACGAAATTTCTCTTCTCCTTGCTTCTTCAGGTGTATCCTCATCAAAAGTAGGGGTTTCTTGGATTGTTTCTTTATAACGTTGGTATACATATTGCTTTAAGTCTAATTTCTTTTTCCATTTATCATTTAAGAGGTTTTCACGTTCATCAATAGAGCGCATCCATGGAAATCCATCAATGTTCATTACTTCTGGTTTATGAAACCATGGATATCCTCCAAATATTTCATCGGCACATTCACCTGATAACCCAACAGTCACGTCTTCTTTAATTTCATGACAGAACCAAATTAACGATGAATCAATATCTGCCATACCCGGCAAGTCACGAACATCGACGGCTTCTTTTAGACGGTTAGCTAATTCATCTATCGAAATGACTTTATTCTGATGTTCAGTGCCTAGAGCATCTGACACGACTTTGACCCATGGTGCATCTGAATTCGGCTGAAAATCATTTGCTTTAAAGTATTTGTCATTTTCATCGTAATCAATAGAATAACTTTTGATTGCCCCTTTTCCTTGTTTCTCGTATACTTTTGCAGCAAGAGCTGTTAACGCACTTGAATCTATACCACCTGATAGAAACATCCCTACTGGTACATCAGCAAATAATTGACGTTCAACTGTATCCTCTAATAAATAACGAACATGCTCAGCTGTTTCTTCTACAGTGTGGTTATGCCTTTTGCTCTTTAATGTCCAGTAGCGGCTGATCTTAGCTCCATTTCGATCATAGATGAGCATATGAGCAGGTCGAAGTTCATTAATATCATCATACACCCCGTGGCCTGGTGTTCTAGATGGAGCTAGCCCCATAATTTCAGCAAGACCTTCTGTTTTAACTATTGGTTCAATATCACGATGAGCAAGCAATGCCTTTAACTCAGACCCAAAAAGCAAGCAGCCATTACGTACTGTGTAGAAAAGTGGTTTTACCCCTAGTCGGTCACGAGCCATAAATAGGCTCTCATCTTTATCATTCCAAATAGCAAAAGCAAAAATGCCATTAAACTTTTCTAAACATTGATGGCCCCACTCAATATAGGACTTTAATAGAACTTCTGTATCGGAATGCCCTTTAAAATCATGCCCTCTCACAAGAAGCTCTTTTCGTATATCTTCAGTATTGTAGAGCTCCCCATTATAGACAATTGTATATGTTTTATTCTTATAAGTACGACTCATTGGTTGGATACCATTTTCCGGGTCTACGACTACTAGACGTGCATGACCAAAAGCGGCATGAGGTGATGTCCAAACATTCATATCATCCGGTCCTCGACGATTAAGAGTCTCTGCCATTTTACGTACTTGCTTTTCCTCTTTTCGTAAATCTTGACGCCAATCAATCCACCCTGTAATACCACACATGTATCATCAGCCCCTTTTGGGAAGTTTTCTCATGCTCAAGTGATAGTAGAAATATTCATCTACTGATCCTAGAGCTTTTTCTCTTTTTGCATTGACCTAAATTAGGACCTCTACCCATAAACTATCCTATTCCTAAACATGGGCTAATGTGATGATTTTTTTCTGTTTCGTAAATATGAAACATCACAGATCACTAAATCATAAGATTGAGAAACAGATATTTACTGACCAAGGATATTCAATATATTTACAGATCAAGTAGAGAGGGGTATGTTATTTGTCAAAATCAAAAAGACAGTTCGCAACGAAAAAGCAATACAAGAAAGCTTTAAAAAAGAATCAGTTACAATTACTGCAATTGCAACATGAACTTTATGAATTAGATTTGCCAGTCATTCTTATATTTGAAGGCTGGGATGCAGCAGGAAAAGGCGGTGCCATTAAAAGAGTCACAGAACGTTTAGATCCACGTGGCTACAAAGTTCATGGAATTGCTGCCCCTGATGAACATGAATTAAAATACCATTACATGAGACGATTTTGGAAAAGTTTACCTACAAAAGGACAAATCGCCATTTTTGACCGCTCTTGGTATGGTCGAGTTCTTGTTGAACGAGTCGAGGGATTTGCAACGGATGAAGAATGGGGGAGAGCATATGAGGAAATTAATTATACCGAGAAAATGCTGGCTGACGCCGGTCATATTATTATAAAGTTCTGGCTGCAAATAACAAAAGATGAGCAACTTGCTCGCTTCCAAGCACGCGCAAATGATCCTTTCAAAAAATGGAAACTAACTGATGAGGATTGGAGAAATCGCGAAAAATGGGATCAGTATGAAGAAGCCATTGAGGAGATGATTAATAAAACAAATACCAAATTTGCGAAGTGGCATATTATAGATAGCAATGATAAAAGGGCAGCAAGGGTGTCTATCATTGAAGCCATCATTGCTGAATTTCAAAACAAATTAACAAAAATTCATTCATAGAAATCGAGTGACTGAAACATGTTTAAGGGTGACTTGTTTCAGTCGACTCTTTGCATCATTATATCTGTTATTTGGTTTAGATGGTGGTTTCCTGTTTCCTTGATGTATCCGAATCTTTCACTTTCACTTTGATATTCCCTACAATAATTCCAATTAATATTAGAAACACTCCTAGCCACTGTGTCCAATTAATTGTTTCGGATAATATAACTGTTGAGAGGATAATGGCAATGGGCAATTCAGAGGCAGAAAGAATGGTTCCAAGACCCGCTCCAATATGCGGCATGCCAATCGAAAATAACAAAGGCGGAAGTGCAACACCAAATAACCCTAACATAAAACTATAAGGCAAAATCCCCGTAACAATTGAACCGTCCAAAAGGAACACCGGCGGAAAACATAAACCAACTATCAAAAATCCCCCTAAAGATAAAAAGGAGCTCTTTTGAACAGGCGGTACAGCCTTTCCTACTGTTCCACTCACATAAATAAATGTAGCAAAAGCGATCGCTGCAAGAATGCCCCATGCTGCTCCATTTAGTGAGAATATTACATTTCCTTCAACTAAAAGCCCCGTTGCTAATAGTGAACCTACAAACAAAATGATGATAGCAACAAGTTTTTCACGTGAAGGTCTTTTCTTCTCAAGAATCCATTCCAATAGTGCTCCTATCCAAATAAATTGAAATAAAAATATAATGGCTAATGATGCATCAAGTGTTTGTAATGAAATATAATAGAAAATACCCGTTAACCCCATCGGCATGCCTGCCAGTAGCAATTCTCGAGATTGTCTTAATGATAGCTTTGTTCTTTTCGTGAACAAAGACAACAAGAAGATAAGAACTGTTCCTGTAAGAAACTGTCCACCCGTCACTTCTCCAACCGAAAATCCGGCCCCGTATGCTAACTTAACAAAGGTTGATAATATTCCAAAACAGCATCCAGCTAAAAATACTAGAGACGCATAATGCCAAACCTTCACCATCCACACTCCTTCCTCTAAACAAAAAAACACACTCTGCCCTATGACAAAGTGTGGTGAAAATAGAGTAGCCTCTAAAAAAGTCCACGCCTGTTTTGAGTACAATAAACAGGTTTTAATGACTAGTTTGATAGCTTTATTGTAAAAGGCTGAACTGGTCACGTCAACTTCCTTTTTCTATACTGTAATGGTAAAGAAAAATTTGAAAAGACTAGTGTGAGAATAAGATGGACAAACGCTTTATAAAAAAACAAATGGATCATGTTATAAAAACCTACACAGAGCAAAGTTTTAGTCTACCTCTTACGAAAGATGAAGAGAATCAATTACTGCAAAAAATTGTTGATCAAGTACAACAACAAGGATTTGAAAACTTACAAGACATTCTACACGATATTATCTACCCTTTTTTCACTAATCAGGATGAATGATTTCGCTTTTCCATTAACTTTTTCACATGCCCTTTTGGCTCCCAGCAATGAAAGATATAGGCTGGCTTTGTTTCATAACCTAAACGAATGCAGCGGTAGTGCATTCCTCCTCCTTGCTTTTTTTCAGCACTGAAATGAGTACATGTTGCGCAACAATGATAGCGGTTAGCCATAAGTTTCCCCCTCTCTTATTTTTGGTTCAGCTTCTTGCCAGCAATTCGCTCTATCACTTTTGGCATAACTTGATATATAGTGGAGCCAATATTCATCCATTTAGGTAGGTTTAGCTCACGTTTTGGCTTTTCGATAAGCTGAATCGTCTTAACAGCGACATCCTCGGATTGTAACATCCACCGATCCACATTTTTAACATACGTTCCTTCCTGATCAGCTCGCTCAAAAAAAGGTGTCTTAATAGGACCCGGATTTACAGCACTAACATTAATCTTTGTATCCATTAACTCCATTCTAAGCCCATTTGTAAAACCTAAAACGGCATGTTTGGTCGCGGAATAAACCGTTGACTTTGGCGTCGAAAGTTTTCCTGCTTGTGAGGCAATATTAATTATATGACCTTGATTGTTTTTTAACATATAAGGAAGAACGGCTTTCGTCAATGCTATCAAACCAACGACATTCACAGAAAACATTTCTTTTACATCGTTTATATTAGCTGACTCTACTTTATCAAACACTCCAAAGCCTGCATTGTTAATTAGAACGTCAACTCGCCCGACCTCTTTCATGATCTGTGCTGTTCTTTCCTCAATCATCAAGGGATGGCTAACATCAAGTGGATATACAAACGCTTTTCCTCCCTTTTCTTCAATTATTCCTTTTAACTCTTGTAATTTATTAATATTTCGTGCTAGCAAAACAACGGTATACCCTTTTTTCACTGCTTCTAGCGCAAGATCTCGGCCTAACCCACTTGATGCTCCAGTTATCCAAATCGTTTTGTCTATGTTCATCTTTCCGCTCCTTTGTTTTATTCATTTAATTATTTTTCTGTTTTTTGCTAAAAATTAAAAATCTATTATTGTTTTTTCTGAGTAAGAGTTGACTCCGAGACCGTACCCTCATATAATGGAAAAAAACATGACAAAAAAGCGTTGATAGGGATTAGTAAATGACCATTATGTGTATAGAGAGTGGCTTCATTGGCTGAAAGAGTCATCACCTCTAATGACATTGAACCTGCCCTAGAGCTAGTCAGCTTAATACTTTACCTTTCATTAAGCTCGACCGTTCCCCACGATACGGGTAAAGAGTGGGCAATTTGCCAACTAAGGTGGTACCGCGGAAACTAAGCTCTTCCGTCCTTATTATGATGAGGACGGAGGGGCTTTTATTTTTTGAGCTAGTAATTTATTGAAATGAGGAGAGAATCATGAGTCGACAACGTCTCGTTGTTAAAATTGGTAGTAGTTCATTGACGACAAAGCATGGTGCTTTAAGTATGGAAAAAGTCACTGAATTTGTCAAAGCAATCGCGCAACTAAAACAAGCTGGTCATGAAGTGATTGTAATTTCTTCTGGCGCTGTTGCAGCTGGATTTAAGGCTTTAGGCTATCCAAGCAGACCTGTCACGATTGCTGGTAAACAGGCTGCTGCAGCCGTTGGGCAAGCAATGCTCATGCAAGCCTATATTGAGCAGTTTGGAATTCATGAGATAACCCCTGCCCAATTGCTATTAACTAGGCAAGATTTTTCGGATGAAACACGCTATGGTAATGCATATTCAACATTAACGGAGTTATTAAAACGAGGCGCTATTCCGATTATTAACGAGAATGACTCGACTTCGATCGAGGAACTGACATTTGGAGATAATGACATGTTATCTGCCCTTGTTAGCGGGTTAATTCATGCTAATACATTATGTATCATGACTGATGTGAACGGGCTTTATGATGATAACCCCCAAACAAATCCAAGTGCTAAAAAAATCCATTATTTGCCTTATGTTACCGATGACCTACTCGCTCTAGCCGGGGAATCGACATCCAAAGTCGGTACCGGTGGTATGAAATCAAAAGTGAGCGCCGCACAAACAGCCTTGACATTAGGTGTAAACGTCTTTATTGGAAAAGGTGTTAAAAAAGACACATTCACCGATATTTTAGAAGGAAAAGGTGATGGAACTTATATTGGCTCATTTCAACATGAAGCGGTCATGCCAACAACAAAACAGTGGATTGCGCTTCATTCAAAGATCTCTGCTCGCCTTATGATTGACAAAGGAGCAGAACAAGCACTATTACACCGAGGGAAAAGCTTATTGCCTGTTGGCATTGTAGCTATAGAAGGGCAATTCACAACAGGAGATGTAATTGAAGTGATCAATGAAAATGGGAGTCTTATTGGTAAAGGAAAGGCTAATATGACTATGGATGAGTGCAACCATTTTCGAGGACAGCAAGAGTCAAAAAAAGATACAACCAAACATAAACAACCTGTGGTTATTCATCGCAATGACTGGGTTCCACATATAAAGGAGACGATGAAACGATGAGCGAACTGAAAATCAAAGCAAAAAAAGCAAGCGAATGTGCCCGTGAACTAGCAACAAAAACAACGACAGAAAAGAACGAAGCTCTTGAAGCAATTGCACAGCAACTTCTTCAAGAAGAAGAGTACCTATTAACAGAAAATGAAAAAGATATTCAAATCGCAAGAAACAATGGAACAAATGAAGGTATCATTGATCGGTTAACATTAACTTCTACAAGGTTAAAAGATATGGCTGAAGGAATCAGACAGGTTATTTCACTAACAGATCCAGTAGGAGAAAGACTAGCAAGTATCGAGCGTCCAAATGGATTACAAATTCAGAAAGTACGTGTTCCTCTTGGAGTTATTGGGATGATTTATGAAGCTAGACCGAATGTGACAATTGACGCGTCAAGCCTTTGTCTAAAAGCTGGCAATGCTGTCTTACTTCGCGGAAGTTCTTCTGCCATTCATTCCAATACAGCACTTGTAAACGTGGTTCAACGCGCGTTAGAAAAAACAACAATTCCAGTAGAAGCAATTCAACTAATTGAAGATACTAGCCGGGCAACCGCAACAGAAATGTTCACACTAAATGAGTATTTAGATGTCTTGATTCCTCGCGGAGGTGCGTCACTTATTCAATCAGTAGTAAAAAATGCGTCAGTACCAGTTTTAGAGACAGGTGTTGGCAATTGCCATTTATACATTGATCACAATGCAGACACCAACATGGCTATCTCCGTAGCTGTGAATGCAAAAACGCAACGTCCTTCTGTTTGTAATGCAGTTGAAACGATTCTTATAAATTCAAACTGGGCAACTGATCATTTCGACTCATTATTGCAAGCTCTCTCGGATAAAAATGTAGCTTTTGTCGGAGATGAAAAAACTAGGTCCTTTGACTCTAGAATAGAGGCAGCTCAAGAAGTTGATTGGGCCGATGAATTTCTTGATTTAAAAGTAGCATTAAAGGTCGTTGATTCATTGGACGAAGCAATTGAGCATATTCATCAATATGGTACAAAACACTCCGAGGCGATTATTAGTGAAGATGCAGAAAACGTGGAAAACTTTTTGAACAAAGTAGATGCTGCTGCAGTATATCATAATGCTTCCACACGTTTTACTGATGGTTTTGAGTTTGGGTTCGGCGCTGAAATTGGTATAAGTACACAAAAGCTTCATGCTCGAGGACCAATGGGATTAGAAGCATTAACATCAACGAAATATATCGTCCATGGAACGGGACAAGTGAAAGGTTAGGTGCGAATCGTTGTTACAAAACAAAACCATAACATTTTTAGGTGCAGGATCAATGGCCGAAGCGATCATTGGTGGATTAGTAAGACAAGAAGTTGTTGAACCAAGGCAGATCATCGCAACAAACTTAAGTTCTCAAGAAAAATTACATTATCTTGAGAACACGTATGGAATACGAACGAATAGTAATCGTATTGAAGCCGTACGTCAAGGTGATATTGTCATTTTAGCCATGAAACCAAAGCATGTGAAAGAGGCGATTGATGACATTAAGCATGCGACAAATGCAAACCAACTTTTCGTCTCGGTTTTAGCTGGAATTCCTACCTTCTATATTGAAGATTTATTAGGATCTAAGGCTGGTGTCATCAGAACGATGCCCAATACCTCAGCAAAGGTTGGCGAATCTGCAACAGCGATTACAAAAGGAATGCATGCAACGGATAAACAGCTAAAAGAAGTGGAACAGCTTTTTTCAGCTGTAGGAACGGTTACCATTGTAAAGGAAGATAAATTAGATGCTGTTACTGGGCTCGCAGGCAGCGGGCCAGCGTATTTTTATTATTTGGTTGAAGCAATGGAACAGGCTGCACATGAAGCAGGTCTTACTCCTGAAGAGGCATCTGCACTTATTACTCAAACTGTTGTTGGTGTAGGAAAAAGGCTCCAAACAACTAGCAAATCTTCTAAAGAGTTATATGAAGAAGTAATGAGCCCAAATGGTACAACAGAGGCAGGAATTAATGTCCTTAGAGAACGAAAGAGCCAAGAGGCTATGTGCAGTGCTGTAAAACGTGCAATGTCAAGATCTAAAGAACTAGGTGAAGTGTTCACAAAAACACAATAACACTTTTTTAGGTAGACACAGCTTATGTGTTTACCTTTTTTTATTAACGCAACACTAGTTATTGAACTTGATTTGTTTGTACATACTGAATCAACAATATACGTTCTAGTGAAACAAACGATAATTATTCGATAATAGAAATAAGCAAACACTTTTTCACAAACACAAAATCTAGTAAAATAAATACTAGATTTGTTTTCTTAAGGAGATGCGCCAACATGGAAACTAGAAATAGCGAACTATCTACATCACCATTTGTACGGACCGTCCAGAAGATTGTATTTCATCGTGCATTTACTGCAACAATTATAACTCTTATTCTTATTAACGCCATTATTGTCGGGCTTGAGACATACCCTGATTTATATAGAGCTTATTACGAGTGGTTTTATTTAATTGACTATATTTTGCTATGGATTTTTACAATTGAAATTGCCATGCGGTTTATTGCAACGCGTCCGACAAAAGATTTCTTTAAAAGCAGCTGGAATTGGTTTGACTTTTTGATTGTAGCTGCTGGTCATATATTTGTCGGAGCCCACTTCGTGACTGTGCTCAGGATTTTACGTGTGCTTCGTGTTTTACGTGCGATATCCGTTATTCCTTCATTGCGTCGACTTGTAGACGCCTTATTAATGACAATTCCTGCCCTTGGTAACATAATGATTTTAATGAGTATCATTTTCTATATTTTTGCTGTAATAGGAACGATGTTGTTTGCTGGAGTTGCCCCTGAATATTTCGGAAACTTACAGCTGTCTCTCTTAACGTTATTTCAAGTTGTCACACTAGAATCATGGGCAAGTGGTGTTATGAGGCCCATATTCGCTGAAGTTACTTGGTCTTGGATCTATTTCGTTATCTTTATCTTAGTGGGTACATTCATTGTATTTAACCTCTTTATTGGGGTCATCGTTAATAATGTAGAAAAAGCGAATGAAGAAGAAGAAGAGGAAAACAAAAATTCAGAGTTAAAAGAACTACGACAAGAGGTAGCAGAAATGAAAGCAATGATCCAAACATTAACAGAACGGAAATAAAAAAGGTTCTGTTAAGGAGCAGAAAACTAAAAAACATCCCAAGTAGCGCTATCCGTGCATTAATTAGCAGCCATATTAACGGAAAAAAGTATTGGTTTAGCCAATACTTTTTTCTAATCTTTATTAAACCCAGACAATCCGTTAGTTAAGGAAGTGGCTAGTAGCTATCCAAAATATAAATAATTCATATTGTTTTATGAAGAACTTTTCCTCTGTATTTCTGTTCTATTTTGTCCTTCATCAGCTTTATGAAGGACTTTTCCCTGCATTTCTGTTCTATTTTGTCCTTCATCGGCTTTATGAAGGATTTTCCCCCTGCATTTCTGTTCTATTTTGTCCTTCATCGGCTTTATGAAGAACTTTTTCCTATCTTCTCTACTTTGTTCTGACCTTCATCAGTTTTTATGAAGGACAATAGTTTATTCAACTTCTTTTGCCCTTTTAGCTGAACAAAAAAAAAAGCGATTCTCTTGTAAATTACAGTATAACAACTGTTCCGCAATTAGCAGACCGTTTAACAACTTAAACAATAGACCACGGTGCTATTTTTATATGTTAACCACCATAAATATCCTCATAAATAAATAAATAAATAATAGTAGACCTATTCATTATGTGAATTGGTCTACTATTATTATTGGTTATTTAGTTTTTCTACCTCTAAACCGAACCCGTTAGGATCCCACTCATTCTTTTTTATTGGACCGTTTCGTCTGCACCACCAAAGAACTCATGGTACAATTCAACAACTGTACGGTCTGCGTCTGAAGCATGGATCCCTAAAATTAAACTTACTTCAGAAGACCCTTGGTTAATCATTTCAATATTCACATTCGCTCTAGTTAAAGCTGCTGTTGCACGCGAAGATATTCCGATTGTATTATGCATTCCTTCTCCCACAATCATGACCATAGCAAAATCACGTTCAACATACACATCATCTACTTGCAGTTCCTCTTGAATTCTTGAAACGACACGCTCCTCAATTTCTGCTGTTAACTGCTCTTGTCGGAGTATAACAGAAGTATCATCAATTCCAGATGGCATATGCTCATAAGACAATCCTTCGTCCTCTAGTATTTGTAACAACTTGCGACCAAAACCAACTTCTCTGTTCATCAAATACTTACGAACATAGATTGTTGCAAATCCTTCATCTGCCGCTATTCCTATAACTGGATTCATGAAGTATTCTCTCTCAGCGATAATCATCGTTCCTGAAGAAGACGGGTTATTTGTATTTTTTACGCAAACAGGAATTCCATTTCTGAATGCCGGAAATAAAGCTTCATCATGAAACACGGAGAAACCTGCATAAGACAACTCACGCATTTCTCGGTAAGTCATTTTTTTAATTTTAACAGGATTATCAATAATATTAGGGTTGGCAGCAAAAACTGAATCAACATCTGTAAAATTTTCATATAAATCAGCTTTTACGCCTGCTGCTAAAATGGAACCGGTAATATCAGACCCCCCTCGTGAAAAAGTTACGAGCGATCCTTCTTTTGAATAACCAAAAAATCCTGGAAACACAATAATCTCATTACGATCACGTAGAGCTTTAAGATGCTCATATGCTTCTGGTAAGACTTGTGCATTTCCTGGTTCATCACTAACAAATAGACCAGCATCTTGTGGATTTAAATATGTAGCATTTAATCCAACGCTTTGGAAGTAAGCAGCAATTAACTTAGCATTGTTATCTTCACCACTTGCCTTTAATAAGTCCATGCATGCACCAGGACGATTACGATCAAACTGAAGTCTCTCACGCAAATCTGCCTCAATTGTCGCAACGATTTCCTTTCCAAGGCCTAACCCTTCTGCAATATCTTCATAACGATTTAAGACAGCTTGTAATTCGTTTTCCGTATCCTCATTTTTTAAGTAGGTTTCACCAAGGTGGATAAGAAGATCTGTCACCTTTGTATCATCACTGCTTCTTTTTCCCGGTGCGGAAACGACGATTATTTTTCTTTCTTTGTCTTCTGCTACAATGGAAGCTACCTTTTTAATTTGCTCCGCACTTGCGACTGATGTTCCCCCAAATTTCGCTACCTTCATCTTATGTCTCCAGCTCCCTTATTCTTCATTTCTCTCTTCATTTATAAGTTTTTTGAACATTCCCAATATAGCATAATCAAACAGGTTCTGCAAAACGATTCTTACACGTTTTCAGCTTACATACTCGCCTGAATCTTCTTCAGTTATTCTCACCACATTGTTCCACACAATCCTCCCTGATTCTTGGCAATGGCTCCCATTCCCTTAAGATAAGGCTCACATACGGCCTTTTTTTGGGAATATGCGGTGCCATTGTGCTTCTTTAAGTATGCTTTCGGACTTCTTCGATAAAACGAGCATAAAAAAAGAGCAGGGGAATATCTCACCTACTCTACTCTATAATGATTCATCATCAATTATTGCAACCAGCGATAGGCAAGAGACAAACAATGCCTAATCCCCGTTTAGCCATGTTGCACCTACTTTCTCACATCATTGAAAAATCCCTATTAAGAATGGTTTGGTTTCTTGCAGCTGATCTTGTGTACAAGAAGATTCACTTACATAATCAAGCTCTAATGCATACTTTAACGTGGTCTCTTCTAAGTTATTCGTTAAATCAGCTTGATCAAAGCATGCCGGTGCACTATACACTTTATGTGTATGATCTAATATTACTCGAGTATCACCTGATACCGTTACTGTAATTGGAATGACTAGTCCAATTACAAGTAAAAAAGCTGCCAAAATCATCCAAAATATGGTTCCCTTTTTCATTTTATACCTTCTTTCCACTCTTTTCCTTCTAATCTCTTTGTAGAAAACAGTCGATATTCTTGTTTCCTTTTCCCTTTGTAGTGTAATATGGAGGAAGCATAACTCGCAACTGTTTTACCTTTCGTATTCCATCAACATGCCATCGTTATGCTAACTTTTCGTTAGAGGTGTTCGTTAGCAGCATCGATGCTTGATGAACAACTAGACAACAATGAATCTATTCATATTTGTTGTCAAACGCCACATAAATAGAATTAATTTTCAGGAGTGATAGATCAGATGAAACGTTCTTTACCACCTAAGGCTGAGCGTCATCGTCATTTTGGTACAGTTGATCCCATTGTAGGAACAAAGCCAACAGACAAAGAAAAGATGCCAGACCTTCAAAATAAACCAGATGATTTTTATTTTCCTATTCAACAAGTGGGAATTTCTGACGTGAAGTACCCTGTCATGATTGAATCAGAACTAGCACCAACAACTCAAACAACAACAGCAACATTTGCCTTAACAACAAGCTTAGAACAAGATTTTAAAGGAATAAATATGAGTCGCCTTACAGAGCAGCTTCATCTATTCTTCCAATCTCACTTGTTAACAGATCAAACCTTACGTGAATTTACGGCGATTCTTGCTCGTGAAATGAAACAAAGAGCTGCGAATGTTCGTGTAACATTTCCATGGTTTTTCACAAAGACAAGCCCAGCTATGCAAAAAGAAGGAATGGCCCACGCTGATATCACATATGATGTCTCGTTTGATGAGGACAAAGGGTATACATCCGTTATTACACTAACCGGGGCAGTAACAACTCTATGTCCATGCTCTAAAGAAATTAGTGAGTACAGTGCCCACAACCAGCGAAGTTTCGTAACAATGACTGTAACGGTCGATGATTCGTACGAAGCAGATTGGAAGGCTGTCCTGTTAGAAGCTGCAGAAAGTAATGCTAGCTCCATTCTATTCCCTGTATTAAAGCGCCCAGATGAGAAGGCTGTTACCGAGCGTGCATATGAGAACCCTCGCTTTGTAGAAGATCTCGTTCGACTAGTTGCAGCTGATTTATATGAACATGAAGCGATTCGTTCATTCGAAGTTCAATGTCGCAATGAAGAATCTATCCATCAGCACGACGCAATTGCAAAACTATCTTATACAAAGTAAGACAAAAGGGAGAACCATTGATTGATTAAAAATGGCTCTCCCTTTTTCTATTAATTTCTTGTTTAATCAATTGATGCAGGAGCTCTTCTCGATTTGGCTCCTGCAAAAAATGCAAAGACGCACATTGCTGTAAAATTTGTTTACGAACTTGTTGCTTTAAACCACTAGTAAGTACTTGTTTTCTTGCATATTCTAAAAAAAGCAAATCTTCTTCAATGGAATCAGGGATGTTTTTCTTTATTTGCGCCATCAGTCTCTTTCCATACGTTGGACTTGCTCCACCTGTTGATAAAGAAAAGGAAAATGGGCCTCTTTGAAACGTCATAGGAAAATGAAAATCACTGAGGCTAGAATTATCAGCAAAATAAACAAGTTGATACGTCTTTCTATGTTGATAGAGAGCTAGATGAAGCGCTGAATCATTCGTCATTAAAAACAGAAAGTCTTCATCAAAAGAAAATGTTGGATCGACCATTCCTTTTTCCCATTTAAAATGTGGTTTATTTAAATAGCTTTCTAGAGTTGGGTGAAGTGATGGAGCATAAACAATCACTTGACTGACGCCCGCCTCAAGTAATTTAGGAATTTGGCGTGCTGCCACAGTACCAGCTCCAATAACGGCAGCCCTTTTTCCATCTAGCTTCAGTATAACTGGAAGATGACTCACGCTTTTACACCTGGTACCTGATTAGAACGTCCACGCAAGTAACAAGTGTCACAATTTACTTTCACTTCTTCGTCTAATACCTCTTGTACCCGTTGTCCTAAAACTGAGATCAATTGATCGTCAAAACCTAAATAGTCACATAAAACAAATTCTTTATTCGTTTGTTTTGACCATTCATCTAATTGCTTTTGCAAACCTTTCATTAACACACCTGTAAATAATAAATAAGGAACAACATACACTGTGTTATTTGGCAAACGGTTCATTCTAGCTAATCCTTCATCAACATTAGGTCTTGTAGCCGCTAAAAAGCAAACATCTACTTCATCTACAGGAGTATATTCCCAAAGGAGTCGAGCAATTTTCATTAAGTCGCTCGTCTGATCAGGATCACTACTTCCTCTTCCTACTAAAAGAATTGAGATCGGCTTACGCTCATCATAATTTGGCCTTTCATTCTTAAAGTGAAATCCAACAGCTCGTAATCGATCTTGAATGATATTAATCACGGTTGATTCAATACCAATTGGTCGCCCATAAGAGAAAGCTATATGAGGATATTTTTCCTTCATTTTATCAATTTCTTCAGGAATATCTACTTTCGCATGCATTGCTGTTAATAAGAGGAGGGGGACAACTGCAATCTTCGTGGCGCCTTGCTCCACACATGCTTGTACTCCCTCTTCAATGGTCGGCTCGGCTAGCTCTAGAAAACAGCATTCTTGAATCTTCACTTCTGAATGTTCTTGTTTTGCTTTGTTTACAAAAGAAAGAAGCTCCTCATTGCCGGCCTGAACACGACTTCCATGACCTACATATAAGATTGCTTGCACAAACTCACCTACTTTGTTTTACAATGTCTTTTAACACTTTAACCAGCTCTAGTTTGGATGGCTCTTGCAGCACATGTTGAACGTGATAACCTAATTCAATTGCTGCATTAGCCGTCTCAGGTCCGAAACAGATAACTTCAGCCCTCTTTGATAATGAATCCGGTGTTTCCTGGCATGCTTTAATTTGCTCTGTCACAACCTTTACGGCTTCTGCACTTGGAAATACAATTGTATCCACTCGGTTTTCCTCAAGAATACGTTGACAAGTAAAATTGGACTGTTCAATAATTTCGTCTGTATGAGATACATAAAAGTCATGCTCTCCATAGAGCTCGTACCGTTTCTGCTCACGCTCTTCCCAATTTCTAGATCCAATAACTAGTCGCTTATCTGATTCAATCATCTCATGTACTGGGATCCCAAGACAAGCAAATGACTCAATTGCCTTAATTGATTTTTGAGATGCACCGTAAAAACGTGATTGAAGAGACCTAATATCGATTCGCTTTTCTCTAAGCTGCGCAAAGAACCAATCAACTGATTTCGGTGAATGAAATATGATTTGATCATAGTTATGAAAGGTCACATCGATATCCAAATGTTCCCTAGTTACAAAGCGAGGATATTCAAATACGTCAGCGCCTAATTTAGTTAATTCTTTTGCAATCTCACTTCGTCCTTCCGTTGTGCGTCCAAATAAAATATGTTTCCCAAAAAGCGGCTGACGTTCAAACCAGCTTTCTTTCGTTCGCAGTTTAGCTACATCACCTACTAACGTAATGGCGGGATTAGAGAACTTTTCTCTTTGAACAAGTTCTGCAATCGTAGCTAAATCCCCAGTTAGTGTCTTTTGTTTTCCTACTGTACCCCATTGTACAAGTAGTACAGGTGTATTCGGGTCTCGTCCATGCTCGATAAGCTGCTCACAAATATATGGTAAGTTTTTCACACCCATATAAAAAGCAATTGTATCTATACCGGTCGCTAGCCCTTTCCAGTCTATGATTGGTTGCCCAGTGGGAGATTTATCATGCCCTGTTACAACAGCAAATGAGGCTCCATGATCTCGGTGCGTTACTGGAACACCAGCGTATGTAGATGCTCCAATTCCTGCTGTTATTCCCGGTACAATCTCATATGAAACTCCGACTTCTTCAAGAGCTGCCGCCTCTTCTCCCACTCGACCATATACACTTGGATCTCCACCTTTTAAGCGAACTACTTGCTTGCCTTCTAGCGCATATTTCACAAGCAAATCGTTAATAGCTTCTTGTCTAAGTAAGTGTCGATCAGGTAGTTTCCCGCAATAAACTAACTCTGCTCCTGGCTTCGTAGTCTCAAGTAAGAGTGGATTAACAAGACGGTCGTACAAAACAACATCAGCTATTTCAAGACACTGCTGACCTTTCACTGTCATTAGACGAACATCTCCTGGACCTGCGCCAATTAAATATACATATCCTTTAGTCATTATGATTCTCCTTTAAGCTATCTGTAAATACGGATCAAAATTATATTTCCGACTTTTTTTATATGTTTTATCAATTATAATATACCGAAAGCCTGATCTCAATTGAAAAAATACATTAATGTTAGTCTTACTCTCTCTAAATGTTTTACCCACTGTTAAATTTCAATAATCAATGTCAGATTATCTGACATTCCCAACCACTCACCACCTGTATATGTGCTATGATAGTGAAAAGATCTGAACATTCTAACTTAATAAGGGGTGGAATGGGTGTCAACATATAAAGATAAAAAAGTAATTACAATTGGAATTGTTAGTGAACTTACAGGCCTTTCAGAAAGAAAGATTCGTTATTATGAAGAAAGAAAACTAATCTATCCTGAAAGATCTAAAGGCGGAACAAGAAAATATTCATTTCTAGACGTTGAGCGACTACTAGATATTGCAAATAAAATGGAAGATGGTATGCAAACATTTGAAATTCGAAAAATGGAACAAAAACAAATGCAGAAAAAAGAAGTACGCGATCGTATGCTTCGCGGACAGCTTAATGCCGCATTTAATATTCGTAAGTAAGACATGTGTGACGAGAGATCGTTATACATGTTTTTTTTGGCGTTTTTTCAATAGGTTATCTTTATTTTATCTTTTTATCATAGAACGTAAAGCCCTTTGACAAACTAACATAAAAACAGAGTGTTTAGAAAAGGTGGATGGCTATGCGATTTAGATTCATAATTATGTTTTTTTTATGTATGTTCCTGGTCTCCTTGAGTCCTACTTCATTATTTGCCAATGAGAACAAACAAGTTGCCATCATCATTGATGACTTTGGAGGAAAAGTAAAAGGAGTTGAGTCTTTTTTAGATGGCAATATTCCCATTACTGCGGCAGTTATGCCATTTATGGAGCAATCAACTGAACAAGCAAAGCTTGCCCATCAAGCAGGACTTGAAGTTATGATCCATATACCCATGGAACCTAAAAAGGGGAAGGCATCTTGGCTCGGGCCAAATGCGATTACAAGTGACTTGTCTGATGAAGAAATACGAAAAAGAGTATTAGCAGCCATTGAGAATGTTCCTTTTGCAAAAGGGATCAACAACCATATGGGATCTAAGATTGTGGAAGACGAACGAATTATTCGTATCATTTTAGAAATTGCTAAACAAAAAGGGCTATATGTAATTGATAGTGGAACAAGCTCATCTTCTGTGATTCCTAAATTAGCAAGTGAGATGAATATTCCTCACGCAACAAGAAGTATCTTTATCGACGATACTCACTCTTCAAAAGAACATGTTATGAAGCAAATGTCGTCTTTATTAAAAATAGCAAAAAAAGATAAAAAAGCAATTGCAATAGGGCATGTAGGAATAAAAGGTCATGAAACGTTTGCAGGTATCTCAAATACACTTCCATTATTTACGAAAGAACAGGTGAAAATTGTACCTGTATCACATCTATTGGACACTGAAATAGAGAAAGACCCTATTCATTTTTGGCATCCTAAAGAAAAGGAGGATTAAAATGACAACACTTACACACTTAGGTAGTAAAACGTTTACAGCTAAAGATCATTCAAAAATTATTCTTCGCCCTGCACAAAAGCAAGATGCAAAAGAAATTATCTATTCAGTTTCCTCTATCATTGAGCAAGGAACTTATATACAAAAAGAACGAGTACGAACAGTTGAAGAGGAAGAAGCATTTATTGAGGAAATGAAAGAAAGCGGGAACATGTATATCGTAGTCGAAGTAAACGGTGCCGTCCGGGGCATTGCGAGAGTTATCCGAGGTGAATTAGAGATGAAACGACATACTGGTCTCTTTCGAACGTGGCTTCACGAAGATGCACAAGGAAAGGGAATTGGAAAGAAAGTAATGGAGTACACGCTTGCATGGTGTAACCGAGAATACTTGCATAAATTATGCTTAACGGTTTTTGCTTCAAACAAAGTAGCCATTAGCTTATACGAAAAAGCTGGGTTCGTCACAGAAGGCATCCAAAAAGAACAAGCATACCTTAATGGTGCGTATGATGACGAATTATTTATGGCTTATTTTTTTAATCGTAAGAGAAAGGATGTTTGATTCTAATGTTATGGAGAATGGCAAAAACAGTGTTGATTGTTGGTCTCGTAGGGATTGGTCTTGCCATAATTGGAAGAGCACTTATTGACGACAATGATTTCACAATCCAAACAAAAAAGATCCCAGAAGAGCTAGAAATCTCGGCAATGAACCACTTAATGGCTGAAGACCTGACAATGACAACTTCTATGTTCTTAAAACAGCTTTCTGCTCAAATGCAAAGGTGGGCAAATCAAGACTTAACTGATCAAGAGTTACAAACTAGGTTTGAAGAAGAAGTGACAGAACATCCACATTTTCACGGTTTCGCTATTATCGAAAACGATAAAGTCATTGAACAAGTTGGCCATATTGAGCGAATGGACGTATCAAAATTAACTCACCGCCATATGAAAAGTAACTTTTCTGACCCTTATTCTGTTGAAGGAAAGCAATACATGTTAATGGGGGAAATGCTTGATGATGGTCGAACTGTTTTAGGGGAAATTGACTTATCTTTCGTAAAGTCTTTCGTCAAAGGGCTAGCATCCGTAGCTGATGCCAACGGGACTTTTTTCGTTTCTGGGGCTGATCCTGAAGTTGACTGGAAAACAACTGAAGATATCCCTGAAAATTTAGAAGCAGAAACAGTACCAGAATTAGGTTGGCAAATCGTTGTTCATTCTGATGATCAGAAACCAGAACAACTTCAACAACCTTTTTTTGAAAGACAAGCCGTTATTAAATTTAAACACCCCGAAGTTGCTCAAACGTGGTTAATGGAAAATCAAGATTTACAAGTTCTTGAAGATCACAATCCAATGTTTGTTGTCGAATCAAAGACGGAATCAACTGAACAATTGATTCAGCGTTTACGTAAAGAATATGATTTAGCCATTGCAGAGCCAAATTATAAAATTTCTAAACAAGTTATTCTTTTTTCAACTGACCCAAATGAACCAAGACATACATCTCCAACACAAAACAATAGACAACAAAATCAGAGAAGGGCAGGAAGAGAACAAGTACAGCAAAATGTATTAACATCAAAACCAAACGATGAATTTTTCGAGCCTTATCAGTGGAATTTAGATCAAATAGAGATTGATGAAGGATGGGACTTGGCAGGAGGTCAAGGGGTAAAAATCGCCGTCTTAGATACTGGCGTAGACCCAAATCACTTAGATATCGCTGAGAAACTAGGACCAGGATACAACTCGTTTGACGATACCTCTGATTTCTCTGATGCACATGGGCATGGGACACATGTAGCAGGAGTAGCTGCTGCCTTAACAAACAATGTAACAGGAATAGCTGGTGTGTCTTGGGATAGTACGATTTTGCCTGTTAAAGTATTAAATGATGAAGGAGAAGGTTCATCGTTTGAAGTGGCTAAAGGAATTTACTGGGCCGTAGAACAAGGAGCTGATGTCATCAATATGAGTCTTGGCGATTACTACTCTTCTGATTTATTACATGAGGCAATTCGATATGCATATGAACAAGATGTTGTCTTAATTGCTGCATCTGGAAATGATAATGTCCAAGACCCTATGTACCCTGCACAATATGAAGAGGTGTTCACAGTTGCAGCTGTTGATGAGGCAAGAAATCGTGCATTTTTCTCCAATTACGGTGAACATATCGATGTTACAGCACCAGGTGAACATATACCAAGCTTGTTTCCGGATAACAACTATGTAGTGATGTCTGGTACATCTATGGCAGCTCCACATGTTGCTGGCTTGGCTGGGCTTATTCGTTCACTGCGTCCGGATTTAACAAATGAAGAAGTATACAACGTTATGCGTTCAACAGCTAAAGACCTCGGTACAGCGGGACACGATCCATACTATGGATTTGGTGAAATTGATGTAGCTGCCGCTTTACAATCAATAACCAATCAATAAACAGCATTCTTTGCAATGCGTTAATACAATAAAGGAGGGTCTGACCCCTCCCTTCTTGCTCGATTCCAGAATTTCAATTTTAAAAATAAAAAAGCCAGATTCCCTCTGTGATCATCCGCAATTTAACGCGGTGAAGATACACAGAGGGGTCTGACCCCTAAATGACAAACCCTGCTGTTTTTCCAACAGGTTTTTTTTCTTGTAGTGTAATAGACGTAATGATCGGTAATTTTAAATAATTTTTTTCAACTTCTTGCTCAGCAGTTGAAAATGCACTTTCTTCATTTGCTGCGACAACAACAACAGTCACATTCCCTCGCTCTTCTATTTCTACGTCAAATCGATATAAATGCATCATGCTGTCTCTAAAATGTCATCTAATGCAGTTTGCAGAGCATCATGACCTACACGGTTGTAGAAGTCAAAGAATACCTCGTTTGGCTCTTTGTTTTCTTCAAAATAACGTAGGAAGGCTGCTAATGCAGGTGCAAGCTCATCTGCTTCGATTTTTCCTTTTAGCTTGTTGTTAAATTGAGCAACTTCTTTTTCAAGAGTTCCACCAACATAAAATTCAAAAGCTTCAACCATCTTTTTATCCTTGTTCTTCATCTTCACACCTTGAAGACCTATGTCGGCAATTTGACGTTGACCACATGCGTTTGGACAGCCAATCATATGGATACGCACAGGGACATCAACTGCGACATGCTCGTCCAAATACTCTGCTACACGTCTCATTCGCTCTTTTGTTTCAACAAGTGCTAGGTTACAATACTCGATCCCCGTACAGGAAACTGAATACCCAATGAAGTTTTTAGGTTCAAGTTTAATACGATCAAATAAAGGCTCTTGCAAAAGCGCTTCCACTTTCTCATTAGCTACGTTTGGAATTACTAGGTTTTGAGAGTTACACGTGCGAATTTCACCGTTTCCGTAATCTCTTGCAATTCGAGCAAGATCAAACCACTCATCTGAATTCATTCGACCAACAGGAACATTGAATCCAACATAACTTAAACCTTCTTGCTTTTGTGCATGTACTCCGTAGAAATATCCACCGTTCCACTCCTCTAATTTGCATGTTCCTTTGGCAGGGAGCTCACCAGTATACTCAAGTAGCTTTTCTTTAAACTTTTCAACACCCCAGTCAGCAACTAAGAATTTCAAGCGTGCACGATGACGTTTCTCACGATAACCATAGTCACGATAGATTGACGTAATTGCAATCGCAACATCTTTCACTTTTTCCGGAAGAACAAATACATCCAACTCTTCTGCAAGGTATGGTTTAGCTGATAATCCGCCTCCAACTTTCACATGAAACCCTATTACCTCTTCACCATTGATTACTTTCACAGCTGGAGTAAACGACATACAGTTAATGCGATCATGGCCAGCATTATGTACATTTCCTGATATTGACATCTTAAACTTACGTGGTAAATTTGAAAAGTCTGAATTACGTTGGAAAAAACGATAAACATCTTCAACGATCTCTCTCGTATCGAATAACTCATTTGGATCTACACCAGCAAGTGGATTGCCCATGATTGTTCTTGGGATATCTCCACATGCCCCTACAGACGAAAGACCAACTGACTCTAAACGTTTAAAAATGTCAGGTAAGTTTTCAATTGTTAACCAATGATATTGAATTGCTTGACGTGTTGTAATGTCGATCACATCACGGCCATAATCACGACCAATTCCAGCTAGAACTTCTGCCTGTTCATTTGTAATTAATCCTGATGGAATATTGACTCGCATCATAAAATGCCCATCTTCTTTTGGCTTTTGTAAATAAAGGCCAGCCCATTTAAATAAGCTCCAGTCTTCTTTCGGAATAGAATCAAATCCACTTTCTGCATACTTTTCAATATCATTTAGAATTTCAAGACCATCTTTTTCTAATTTGCGAAGCTCATCCTTATTTAACTTTTCTGGCTCCTCTGCCCAAATCTTTTCATATGCCATAATCTATTTGCCCCCTATAGGATGTTCTTCACTTGCAAATAATTTATTATTGCATTAACTGATTCTTCAACAGTTTGTTTATCCGAATCAACAATAATTTCTGGAGCACCTGGCTCCTCATAAGGCGAACTAATTCCTGTGAATTCAGGTATTTCCCCAGCACGAGCTTTTTTATAAAGTCCTTTTGGATCACGTTCTTCACAAGCCTCTAAAGAACAACGCACATAAACTTCAATAAATTCTCCGTCTTCCACTAATTCACGAACTCGATCGCGGTCTTCTTTAAAAGGAGAAATAAAGGCCGTACAAACGATTGTACCTGCATCGACAAAAAGTTTGGCTACCTCACCGATTCGTCTAATATTCTCTTTCCGGTCTTCATCACTAAACCCAAGTCCTTTATTTAAGCCATGGCGAACATTATCCCCATCTAAAACATAACTGTTCTTCCCTTGCTTAAAAAGTTGTTGCTCTAAAGCATTAGCTAGCGTTGACTTCCCTGCACCTGAAAGGCCTGTAAACCAAAGTATTGCACTCTTATGACCGTTGCGCTCTTGTCTCTCCTCTTTCTTTATCGTTGTCTCATGCCAAACAATATTATTATCTGCCATTATAGCTCCCCCTCTAAAAATTCTGATAATTTTAGTTGTTATTAAAATAAAGTTCCTTTGTTCATTTGTCAATTCGCTGATTTATATTCCTGCCCCATCATCATACGTCGTTCGTCTTTCTTGTCTAGCCGCTTGATACATGCTATAAGCTCCAGCAGTGGCGATCAGTACACTTACTAAGACAAATAGGGTGTAGTAATCACCTTTTTTAAATAGAAGAATAAGTCCATACGACAAAACGAGTGAAAATAACGGAGAAACAATCCAAACTTTTAAAATTTGTTTGAGGATGCTTTTTTGCCATAAGCGCAAGCCGCCCTCTACCGTACCAATTCCAATAATTGCTGAAGTTGTCACTTGTGTTAATGGAACGGGCAATCCAAAAATAGACGCCGTTATAACAAGAGAGCCTCCAGTTAACGAAACGGTACTACCTTGTAACAAGCTTAATTTCGTAATTCGCTTCCCGTTTGTCTCAAGGACACGACCACCTAATAGAAGCGCGCCGATAGCTACAAAGAAGCCTCCAAGTAAAATCGCCGGACCGATTTCTAGCAGACCTGCACCTACAAGAGGGCCCACTGCATTTGCAACATTGTTCATCCCTGCTGCATAAGCTTCCATACAGCCACTAATAATGAGCAACATGACTAGTGGTTTCCGCCACTTCCCCTTTCCCGTTAGATCAGGATATTTATTCTCTAACTTTCTTACTAAATGACCTGCTGCATAAGCAAAAAGAAAGGCAACAATCGGAACAATGACCCAAAATGAAACGATCATGAGTAACTTATCAAAGAAAAGCGATTGATAAGCTATTCCAGCTCCTACAATCGCTCCAACAACGACTTCACTTGTTGATAATGGAATCCCTAGCAAATTAGCAATAAATAAAGAGAGACATGCAGCACCTAGGATGATAATCACGAGTTCTACATCAACGATGGAAGTGGGAATAATCCCACTTCCTATCGTCCGCACAACCTCTCCACCTGCTAGTGCACCTAAGAACGCAAATACTCCTACAAGCAGCATCGCATTTCGTTTTTTAGGGATCGCACCGCTCCCGTATGCAGGCCCCATTGCCGCGGCGGTTCCACTAGCTCCTATATTCATTGCAAAGAAACATGCAATAATGATCGCGGCAATGGCTAACATACTATGACTTCCTTCCTTTTAAGCATGTACTTTCTGCATTCCACGAATCAATACTTCAACGACTTCACGGCGACTAAATTCTGGTGGTGGTACTACACCTTCAGACAGCATTTGGCGTACTTTCGTTCCAGAAAGAACGACATGGTCTTCTTTTCCATGAGGACATGTTTTCGTTGACGCCATGTTTCCGCAAGCTTTACAGAAGAAGCTATGCTCAAAGAACAATGGACTAATTGCTAATTCACCTTCTTCAAACTCGGAGAAAATCAATTGTGCATCATACGTTCCATAGTAATCACCAACACCGGCATGGTCACGACCAACAATAAAGTGAGTACACCCGTAATTTTGACGAACGATTGCGTGGAAAATTGCTTCACGCGGCCCCGCATAACGCATTGCAGCAGGGAACACCGCTAAAAATACGCGATCTTTTGGATAATACTTCTCAAGCAACACTTCATAACTTTCCATCCGTACATCAGCTGGAATATCATCTGACTTTGTTTCACCAACTAAAGGATTTAAAAATAGACCATCAACAATTTCAAGAGCCGACTTTTGAATGTATTCATGTGCACGGTGAACCGGATTACGAGTTTGGAAACCTACAATTCTCTTCCAACCTAACTCTTCGAATCGCGCTCTCGTTTCTTTCGGATCTAGATAATACGTTTCAAAACGCTCATGTTTCACACGTTTTGTCACCGTAATTTCTCCACCAACATATACATTTGGACGTTCAAACATTTTTTTCACGCCTGGATGAGCATCATCACTTGCACGGTACACCTTTTCAGCTTCAACCTTCTTATCCGGTGTGTAAATATCAGCAATGTCAATTACGCCATATACGTCACCATTAAATACTAACTTTGCCTTCTCGCCAACAGAAAGAGTTGCTGCTTTTTCTTCTGAAACTGGCAATGTTACAGGAATACTCCACACAGTTCCATCTGCTAAGCGCATGTTGTGTACGACTGACTCATAGTCTTCTTTGCCTAAAAATCCTGTTAATGGGCTAAATGCTCCAATTCCAATTAATTCCAAATCAGATAGTGAGAATGAATCTAGTTCAATTTCTTTCTTTACAGCCGAACTATCATAAGATTGGTCAAAACGGTTAATTAGTGTTCCTCCATGTGCTTGAATCATTTAAAATCTCCCTTTTCCATTATTATTTGTGTAAACCACATTCTGTTTTTTCTGAATTTGCCCAACGGCCACTCCGAGGGTCTTCCCCTTCAGCAACTGGCTTCGTACAATATTCACAGCCAATGCTTGGATAATTTCTATCATGCAATTCGTTATACTCTAATTGATGAAGTTTCACATACATCCAAATTTCTTCTTCCGTCCAATGAATTAAAGGACATATTTTAATCGATTTAAACCTATTATCTTGATTAACAAACTGAGTGTTTGCGCGAGTTGGTGATTGCTCCCTCCGCAAACCAGAAATCCATGCATCATAACGGCTTAACTCCCTCTCAAGAGGAATCATTTTTCGAATATTACAGCAAGCATCAGGATCTCGCTCCCAAAGTCGATCGCCATGTTGTTTCGCTTGTTCTTCAGGTGTAACTTCGGGCTTTGCTAACTCAATGTTTAAAGTTGGATAGCGCTTCTTCACCTTTTCAATTAATACATATGTTTCTTTAAAATGGAAGTCTGTGTCTAGGAATAGAATGGTAGCATCTTTTTTCACTTTGCTTATTAGATCGATCAGCACCATACCTTCAACACCAAAACTACAGGAATAAACTAATTTATCACCAAACTTCTCGTAAGCCCATTTTAAAACTTCTAAAGAGTCTTTACGTTCTAATTCCTTATTTACTTGTTCATAATCCTCTTTTGCTAAGGAATTGTAATTAAATATCATACATTCACCCCTCTTTTAAACGAAAAGACGACGTAGATTAAGTGTCCCAATCAACCGTCGCCTCTAGTTTTCTAGTCAGCACTCATTATTTAATTCGTACTTTTTCATTTTTCTCCAATTGAATGACCTTTCCATCTTGAACGATAAGCGTTACAGAACCATACTTTAAATCCTTTAAAAGCTCTTGTAGCTGCTTACTAATTCGTTGGAATTCCTGTTCGCTCGCCATAATAGCCTCCCACAATTACCGTTATTAAAAACGAGGAAGTTTAATTCCTTGTAATTTGATATGATTTATTAGTTTAATAGTATTCTATCCATCAATCCAAAAAAAGTCAAGACGATAAAACGCGAAAATGAGTACAAAAAAAAATAAGTGCACTACCATTGACCAGTAGTGCGCTTATTTTTATGGATGCGTAATTACTCCTGTCACATCTTCAATATTTATCGTACCGCCTCTACTTTCTAAAATCTCAACATCTCCATTAACACCAACAATGCTGATATTCCCTGAACCACTCCTAACAACGATGTCTCCGTCATGATCCTGAAAGTCAATATGCCCTGATCCCGCTATTAACCGTAATGAGCCAGATGATGCGGTAACATTGGTTGTTCCTGCATTATTATTAATCGTTATTGATCCGTGTACATTTTCTAATGTTACATGCCCCGCTCCGTCAGTAATTTCAACATTACCTTCTATATCCTTTAAAGAAAGATGATTGGAGCCATGTTGTATCTTTAAATCCGACTTCATTGATAAGATTTTTAATTGACCTTCATTTTGTCGATATACTAAAGGCAGATGATCTGGCACTTCAATCTCTAAATGAACAAATCCTTGTTCTATGTCCGTCCCTCGTTTAACAGAGGTACGCAGCTCTCCAGTTGTCCCTTCTGCTTCCAATAAAAGTGATGTGTTATTTTCACTAAACGATTTCGCATGTTCAACATCTTGATCACTCATTGCTGCAAATGTTGCTGTAACATAAATGTCGTCAAGGCCTTCAACACCAGTAATAGTCACATCGCCTTCATCTTGATGAACAACGAATTCCTCTAATCCTTTTGCATCTAATGTGAAAACTTCTTCGTTTTCATACGTCACAATATTGCACCCTGTCATAACAATTACTGCCATGACAAGCATAATTCCACTTACTAATTTGTTCATTATGTTCTCTCCTGTCTATTATGCATGCCAGTTTCCTAGTTAAGTGTACAAAATGTTTCGGATGGAAGCCAACAAATATAAACAGAAACGATGTTAATTCACGATTTGGTCACTTTTTCGGAATGGTATTACTTCTGCTGGAGGTTTCGAAACCACTATATATTCAATTTTATAGCCTTCTTTTTTTCTTTTAATAAATGTTGATTTTGAAATAGGCCGCGCTCTTGACCAACTTAACGAATCAACATTTTCCCAAGAGTCATGAGTTATTAACTCTTTCTTGTAATAATAGTCATTTCCGGATGGATAAGACTCACATATATATTTTACCGTCTGTTTTGAATGCATTTATTGCCACTCCTTTGTCCTTTAGCTTTCCCAGAACATGACAAGTTAAAACTACACTTGCTAGGAGTTCGTGAAATCCGTAAATACATGCTAAACTATGGTAAATGAATAGATTATGAAGTGGGTTTGTTTAATACAGAGCTATTACTCTATTCACTTAAACTCATGCTTAATGGCTAATTCACGTCCTTGAAACATTGCTTTTAAAATCGGTCTTGTAACAAAAGTTGGCAAATGAGCGTTAAACATAACGATATCTTCCATGATTGTCCTTGAACCATTTTCAGTAAAACTGTGCGTATGCCTCCATTCTGTAATTGGAAATGGTAGCTTTACTCCTTTATCTATAAAGCAATTTGGAGCTTGCACATAAGTGACCTTTGAAGTCCAGTTCACATACAAACCAGCAAAATGAAGCTTCATTTTAATTGTGTTTCCTTCGACTGTTTCTGGATTTGAAAGAATAGTCACTCTCGGAAAAGATGTAATCTTAGCTAAATTTTCTGCCGTAGAAAAAAACGTCCAAACTGCTTCAATTGGTGCATCAATAACTGTTTTATATGTAAAAGCAAACAAACCCATTGCTAGCACCACCTTTATCAAAATTTACCTGCTACAATTTAAGAGGGATTATTTATGGTAACAAAAGATTTCATTTTTTATATTGGATTTCTTTTCGCAGTAATGCTATTATCAATCAGTTTTTTCTTTCTCCCCACATATTTCTGGATCCTCTTTCCTTTATCGCTTTTTTTGCTTACGATGTACAGTTGGTTATTCGAGAATCAACAAGTAAAGAAACTACTTTTATCACATTGGTTTCTTTCATTAGCAAGTGGCCTCATTTTATATCTCTTCTTTGCTTTTGGTAACTGGTTGATAAAGATTTCTGGCATTCCATTAATGGACCAACTCCAAACACTATACGCATTAGTCAAACCAACCGATTGGCTTCATTACGTGTGGCTTTTTATCATCATCATACCTGGAGAAGAGTGGTTTTGGCGGGGATTTATTGTTAAACGACTAAGCAAAAAAACAACTTTATATAAAGCGGCCTTCATTGGTACGTTTTTATATGGAAGTGCACACTTTGTAGCTGGCAGTTTACTATTAGTGTTAGCCGCTTTATTGGGTGGCTTCCTTTGGTCCATTCTATACTTGAAGACGAGAAACATATTAGTTCCCATTATCTCACACTTGTTTTTTGATGTTCTTTTACTAATTCTTTTTCCTTTAGTGTAAAAAATGACTCAATCAATTTCTTTTAAATTGATTGAGTCATTTTTACGCATATATATTTACTAACAATCCTTTAATTTCCCCAACCATATTAAGGATGTCTAATCCTTTTTTCTGCTTTTGTAATACGTCATCTGTTAAGTCTAATAGCTTACGATCAACTTCTTGGACTATTTTATAAATTTTCGTTCGTCCTCTTCTGTTAAATCCCCGTCGCTCTTCTAAACTCAATCCAAACTGAACAGCATCTTCCATAAATTCTTTAACAAGTTGTTTATATTTCCTTAACTCATCAACAGTTCGCGTTTCCGAAAGGACTTTCCCCTGATCATCAATTTTACTCATTAATTGCGAAAGTCGTTCATACGCTTTTTCGTCACGTTGCTTCCCCATTACTTCTTGAAACGATACCTTTGCTTCAGGACCAGTCTTCTTCGGTTCAATTCGACCAAGTCCTGTTTTGGCTATACGTTGCACATCCATAATAAACCTACTTTCTAAGCTAGTATCTTTGTTTGTAGTTTACCACATTCTCTTGAATTCAGTAGGAAAAATGACGAGAAGTTAGTCTTCTCGTCATTGGACACTATTTATTGTAATAATTGTAATACACCCTGCGGCAATTGGTTCGCTTGAGCAAGCATCGCCGTTGCTGATTGATTCAAGATGTTGTTACGAGTAAATTCAGTCATTTCAAGTGCCATATCTGCATCACGGATTCGAGATTCAGAAGCAGTTAAATTTTCGTGAGTTACTTGTAGGTTATTAATTGTATGTTCAAGACGATTTTGAACTGCACCGAGTTTAGAACGAGCTTCAGACAATTTGTTAATTGCTTGATCCAAAGCGAATATAGCATTATTCGCATTATCATTTGTCAGTACATTAACATTTTCGATCCCTAAAGTTACGATATCCATTCGCGGAATATCAATCATCACATTTTGATTTGTGTTTGGCCCGATTTGGAATGAAAGAGCGTTGTTTGTAATAGTGAAATCTAATTCTCCCTCTGTCATTGTGTTAGAAAACTGATACTCAATGCCATCATAGCGGAATAATCCATTGTTAGATTGCAGTGTTTTGGGAGCTGAGATTGCATCTCCTTCACTATTTTTCAGAGTGAATTCGGCCTTAGCTTCAATTTTAACTTTTACTGTCCCTGGTCGATCAATCTTCCTAGTGTCAATTAATAAACCGCCAATTTCCACGTCGTCACCGTCATCTTCTCCTATTTCAACACTTTTAACTCCAATTGATAACCCGTCTGGATCTAACACCTCAACTCGAGCATACCCATCTGTAACATCACGAACTAAAATTGTGTATTCGCCCATTTTTCTTCCACCATCATTGACAGCATCACCAGTTTGGGCAAATTTAATGTCATCTTTGCTATCTATACCTGCAGCAGGCTGCGTGAGCACTTGATCGAACGTTACGTCACCCACTGCTAGAGTATAATCACCTGACTTTATATTGGCATCTGTGACTCGAGGATAATCCATAATATTAATATCGTTTTCATCCATTTTAAACGTTGTTAATACTGCACTAAAACCGTTTAATAATTTTCTCGTATTAAACTCTGTTTTTTCAGAGATGCTATCCACTTCTAATTTCAGCTGATCTATTTCTTTTTGAATTTGCTCACGGTCGTATTCTGTATTTGTATCATTCGCTGCTTGAACCGCAAGCTCACGCATACGTTGAAGCATTGTGTGAACTTCTTGCATAGCCCCTTCAGAAGTCTGCATTAATGAAATTCCATCCATTGCATTACGTTCAGCCATTTTTAAACCCCGGATTTGCGAGCGCATTTTTTCAGATATTGCTAAGCCAGCAGCATCATCTGATGCGCGATTAATTCGTAATCCAGAAGAAAGTTTCTCTAAGTTTTTAGATGTATTGAATTGATTTTGATTTAAGTTTCGATAAGCATTTAAAGCTTGAATATTATTATTAATTTTCATAAGAGGGTAACATCCTATCTTTTATTATTATTTGTTGTCATAAATTGAATAACTCTCATATGCTTGAATTTTTCGCTTTACACGTATTGGTTGTTGATCCTGCTTTTTTTTCAACGCTTCATTCCATGCATTCATGAGTGATGTTAAAAGTTTAATAGCATCTTCTATCATTACTTTATCTTTTTTAAAATTTGCTTCGACTAATTTATCAGCAAGATAGTTGTAAATCTGTTCAAGCTGGTCAGCAATAATTCCCGCTTCATAGTTTAAGCCCGCACCAAGACGGTGTACAATAGCACTTGCTTTTTGTAACTTTTCATTTACTTTAATAAAATCTTTATTATCTATTTCTTGGATTGCACCCTCCATGTTTGTTAAACATGCTTCATAGAGTAATGCTGTAATCTCTTGTGATGACTTTTGATGAAGAGCCTCTTCTGTTAGAATTGAGGTCATACGTACCACATCCACCTTTTCTATTGTTCTTATTAGTAATATCGGATCTTGTCGAAGAAAGTTTAATAGCTTTTTTCCATTTCCTCAATTAAGAGAAGAATCTCAGCCATTACAGAATAAAGTTGTGGTGGAATGTTTTCTCCTAAGTCCATATCTAGTAAATTTTCAACAAGACTCGCATCTTCTTGCATATGAACATTATTTTTTTTGGCAAGTTCCATTATTTGATTTGCAATTTGCCCTTTTCCATGTGCAACGACTTTAGGAGTTCCACCATTTTCATTATCATAACGGATCACTGCAGCTGTTGGTCCATTTACTTGCCTACGTTGCTTGTGGTTAAAATGTTTTGTAACCATCATATTTTATAATCAAACCCTTTCTCTCCAAATACAGGTTGTTGAGGTGATTCCAGTCCCTCATTGTCAGCGGATTCCTCACTTTTATTATTAAGCTGGCTATAGTTAATTCCATTTATCGAATAGCCGATTTCAGATAGCTTCGTAACAGCCATACCAACAAGAGGCTTCATCTTCTGTTGAAAATCAGCTTTATTATTTTTTAACGTTATTGACAGCTGGCGTTCTGCTGCTGATACAACAATTCCGATCTCCCCCATCTTAGGGGTTTCCATTAAAAAGTAGAGACTGCAATTCTCCCAGTCCACTTGTTGTCCTTCATTTCGAGAATTGACATATACTTGCAGGTTCTCAACTTTATCCTCTAGTAATAATGGAAGTTGGAAATACAAGCTTTGTAGATTGCTTTGTTGCTCAGATCTACTTAATAACTGCTGCCCGGTTACATTTGATAGAGCTTGATTAGCAAGCTGTTGTACACGAGAACCTTCTTCTTCTCCTCGCGCTAGTTGCATTAAAATCGATTTTAAATTTCGCTCAGATGATTCGTGCTGCTCACGTCCAGAAGCTAGTTGCATAGCTATTTCACTATCTCGGTTTAGGCCAGCATTTCTCACCATTTCAAACATCGCCCGCGGGGAACCTTCTTGTACTGGTCCACGGGCAGTTTCAGTATATTTTGACCTAAAAGATTGATTTGGTGTTTGTAATTCCCGTAATGCTTGTTCATTTGCAGCAGTATAATGCTTTACCCTCGTTTCAGATGGTTGAAATTGCAATCTTTCGACCTGTTGCTTTACATTACGAACAATTTCATTTGCTTCTCGATACTTTCCTCTTGCTAACAACTTTTTCGCTTCAGCTAATTGACTGCTTGCTAGCATCAATTGCCTTTCCGTCTTCATATCACTGAGCAACATCATTTCACTTTTTAAAATCGCATTATCTAAGTTTTTAATCGTCGTCTCAAGTAATGGTTTGGCCTGAGGTTGTGCTTGACTACGAAATTGCTCAATTTGTCTATTAACAAGGTCTAAATTTCGAGTAATATCTCGTTGAAGTTTCTTAAAATCGCTTGCCATTTGTGCCATTTTTTCTGTAACTGTTGTAACAGCAATTGATTTACTAGCCATATCTACACTTGTTTGGAACGCTTCATTTTGAGTATAAGTGGTTGTTTCTTGCGGCCTTAATTGATTAATTTGCTTAATATCCTCAATTGCCTTCGCTATTTCTTGACGGGACTTTAATTCTCGCCCTTGTTGCTGCCACTCTCTTGCCTCACTGATTGACTGCCTAAATTTATTTTGCTCTTCTGCAGTGAGAACTGGGTGACCACTTAGTAAAGAATCTACCTTTTGTATGGCTCGCTCTAAAGAAGCTTCCCTTCGAAGCGTCGTTTCTGCTTCTTTTGTCGCTTCTCTTAGATTATTTGCATGTAGATTTTCATTCGCCTTTTCTTTCGATAATGCTTCTGTTTTGATACTTTGTTCTACCGCGTTCAGAGCTTGCTGTAATCGGTCATTAGCCACATTTTGTAATTGAATGGCTTGACGCAATGACTTAGAAAGCTGATGACTTGTTTGGGCATCTGAAGAAGTCATTTGCCTTATTATCGTTTCTATTTTTTCGCTAACAGAATGAGTTAAACCACCATGTACAATTTGTTGTCTAACATTTGCTAGAGCTTGACTTGTTCCTTCATTGCTAGTTGATCGTTCAGCTTGTTGCAATGATTGAATCAATCTTTCATTAGAAATTTGATCAAGATGCCTTGATTCTGTTACCGCTCGATCAATCGATCGGCTAAATTCACGATCTATTTGGGACAAATTCGCTAAATGCTGTACTCGCTCAGCTGCTCTTTGAATTGACTCACCTGGAATTTCATTTCGTACTTGCGTAATTTGATCAACTATTCGAGATCCATTTCCTTCTCGAGTTTGAGCTGCTTGTCCTCTGTCTTGTAGTCCTCTTGCTTCTCTTTCCAGATGTTCAAGAGCTTGAATCATCCGCTCGACTCCTGTCCTCTCTTGGCCACTTGCAGCATCAGTTCTTGCATGCAAAGTCACACGTTCTAATTGGCCAGCCTGCTCTCGGCTCACTCGTCCACTTTGGATTAACCGTCTTTCGACTTGTTCGCTCGCTTGTTCAACAGTTCTCGCTTCATGAACATTTTGGCGTACTTCGCGGATCGCTTGGGCTTGAGTTGGCCGTTCCAACCGTTCTCTTTCAGCTGGATCAACTTTGAAATCACGGTCTATTTCTTTGGCCAAATCCGTTAGAACACTATTTATAGGTCGTCCATGTAATGTTTCATGAATGGCACGTAAATGGACTGAAGTTACTTCTAACCTTTTATTCGCTAAAGCCTGAACCGTCTGTATCCGTAGATCTGATTGTCCTTCGTTCATATACTTTTGTAAGTCTCTTACAGCTTCCTTAGATAAAGCAACCCCTTTATCGAGTACGATAGCAGCAGCCTGTCTTAACTCAGGTGTTGGCTGTTGTATTCCTAATTGACGTAATGTTTGAGTAACACCTTGCTGATGACCTTTCTCATGAGTTTTCGCCTGTTGAGTACCTCTTCCACCCTCGTCATGAAGGACTCTAACTCGAATACGATCAGCTTCAGACCCAAGTACTTGAACTGTCGTACGTTCCCCTGATGGAATCCGACCATCAAATTTAGCTGCTACTTCTCTCCCCCTTACAGAAAGTAATGCTTCATTGTTACCCTTTTGTTCTTTCACGGTAACACGATATACGTCACCTTCTCTAAGTTGAATCGGTCGCTCTGATTGCTGTGTTGTATGTAAAGATTGTTGAATCTGCACCATTCTCACGCTCCGCTCATCATAAATCTACTTTTATTATCGGTTCCATCTGAGAAGTTCTTTACTGTTATTCCTTTTCTTCTTTTTTCCAACCTCTCTGGACAATCCCTTCACCAAACCGTTCACGCAATTGATTAATTGTCTCATTAATTTCTTCTTTTTTTATTTCCTCTGAGTAAGTAAATAAGTCGAGCTGCTTATATGCATATTTTTTTTCAAGCAAATCATAGGTACTTACCCCTAGTAGACGGATAGCATTGCCGTTCCAAGCTTTCTCCACCAGTGCTTTTGCTTCAGTGAATAGCTCTTCTTCAGATTGGATAGGATTTAGGAGTTTATGGCTTCTTGTAATCATTTTCCAATCGTAATAGCGAATTGTAATTTGTACTCCTCTTGCAAACATGTCTTTCTTTCGTAATCTTAGATGAACACGCCTTGCAAGATCTTCTAAGGTCGCTCTAATTATTTGGTCGTTTTTGGTATCTTTACGTAGTGTAGTTGAATGGCCAATTGATTTGTATTCAGAATAAGCATGTGGGTTAACAGGCCTGTCATCATTTCCATTCGCTCTTTCTCTTAACTCTAATCCACGCTCTCCAAACTTTTTTAATAGGCGTTTTCTATCCGCAGCAGCTAAATCTCCTATAGTCAAAATGTCCATATTTCTCCACTTACCAACTGTCCTTTTCCCAATTCCGTGCATTTCTTCTATTGGCAGCGGCCATAATTTCTGCTCTATTTCACGTTTTCGTAGAATAGTGATCCCATTTGGTTTTTTCATATCACTTGCCATCTTAGCTAGAAATTTATTTGGTGCAATTCCAATACTACAAGGGAGGTTGAGTTCACGTAATACAAGCTTCTGCATGTTTTTAGCTAGTTTTACGGGATCTTCTTCATGTAAATAAGACGTTAAATCAAGGTACCCTTCATCTATGGATACTTGCTGGACAAGAGGAGTATAGGTAAAAAGAAGTTCAAAAAGAGCTTTCGAAGCCGCACGATACCGATCCCCATTAGGTCTAAGGATGATTAGATTCGGGCATAGTTTCTTTGCTTGCCAAATAGGCATCGTTGTTTTTACCCCTTTAGCTCTTGCTTCATAACTGCTTGTTACAATAATCCCTCGACGTTCTTCCGGATTTCCTGCAATCGCAACAGGTTTCCCTATTAAAGAGCGGTCATGAGCTATTTCTACCGAAGCAAAAAAACTATTCATATCTAAGTGAAATATCAAACGTGCACGATTCATCCTACAGACCTCCTTACACTTATTATACGAAAATGTGTTCGTTTTTCAAAGAAGTCAGTAACAGTACGAACATTAGTACGTTAAGGTGTTAACAAAGAAACATTTTAAATGTAATAATTAAGAAAAGAGCAATCCAATTTTTAAGGATTGCTCTTTTCTTAATTATTTTTATTTTATTGATACTTCTTTCACAACTGCCACTACTGCTTCAGAAAGCTTAATAAGTTCAGAAATCGGCATGCGTTCATTTTTCGTATGAATTTCCTCATATCCGACCGCTAAATTTACAGTTGGTACACCATGTCCAGCAAAAATGTTCGCATCACTTCCTCCCCCACTTTGAAGCAGCTTTGGGGTACGGCCAATTTGTGACATGGCCTTCTTTGCTACCTCTACAACTTCATCACCATCGCCTAACTTAAATCCTGGATACATAATTTCAACTTCTACCTCAGCTGATGTCCCCATCTCTTTTGCTGTAGATTCAAAGGCCTCTTTCATCTTTGCTACTTGCGCTTCCATTTTCTCAGCAATTAATGATCGTGCCTCCGCCAAAATCGCTACGTGATCACACACAATATTCGTTTGTGTCCCGCCTTCAAAACGTCCAATGTTTGCTGTCGTCTCTTCATCAATACGTCCAAGAGGCATATTAGAGATTGCTTTTGCAGCTACAGTTATGGCGGAAATACCTTTCTCCGGAGCCACACCTGCATGAGCGGTTTTACCGAGAACCGTCGCCTTCACCTTTGCTTGAGTTGGAGCAGCAACAATAATATTTCCAACAGGTCCATCACTATCTAAAGCAAATCCAAATTTTGCTTTTAAAAGACCTGGATCTAGAACTTTGGCTCCGTTCAAGCCCGATTCTTCGCCAACTGTAATAATAAATTGGATCGTACCATGCTCTAACTTCTCCTCTTTTAAAACACGAACAGCCTCAAGCATAGCTGCAATACCAGCTTTATCATCCGCACCTAAAATTGTTGTTCCATCTGTCACGACATAGCCGTCTTGAATTGAGGGTTTGACTCCTTTTCCAGGGACAACAGTATCCATATGTGAAGTGAAGTAAATCGTATCTACTCCTTCTTTTGTTCCTTCAAGAGTACATATTAAATTTCCCGCTGCATGCTCTGTTTTACTAGCTGCATCATCTTCTACTACAGTCATTCCTAAGTCTTCAAATTTCTTTTTAAGTATAGGGGCTATGATGTCCTCATGCTTTGTTTCAGAGTCAATTTGTACAAGTTCTAGAAACTCATCTACTAAACGTTGTTCATTTACCATATGTTATGTTCCTCCAAATTCAGTCTATGTATGATCGTTAGTCAAGTGTAGGCTTAATCCACCTACTTGCTCGCTTATAACCATCGTTAAAAAGGCTGCACCTATTTACGACCTAATTAAATGTTACCGTTCTCTATCATAAAGCGCAAGTTCCTAGCAAAAACAACTAACTTACTTACTTTTCTCACAAAATTCATATAACACGCCATGAGTTGATTTCGGATGCATGAAGGCCACTTTTGCTCCACCGGCACCATCAATCGGTACATCATGGATCATTTTAATACCATTTTTCTTAATTTCTTCTATTCGTTCACTAATATCAGTCACACCAAGTGCAACATGATGAATGCCCTCTCCACGTTTTTCTATAAATTTGGAAATTGGACTATCTGAAGATAAAGGTTCAAGTAATTCAATTTTCGATTGACCAATAGCTATAAAAGCAACTTTTACCCCTTGAGATGCAACTTCTTCTACTCCAAGTACTTGCAACTGTAAATGGTCCATATAGAATGGCAGTACTTGATCTATTGAACGAACAGCGATACCAATATGGTCAATTTTCTCTGGTCTATTTATTGTCAATTGAATCAACTCCTCCATATTCTTTAAATTTATTTCTTGATATCGTCATAGATTCCTTCTTTTATTTGGTATTTCTAGATTTCACTTGTCCAAAATCATATAAGAAGATAAAATAGAACAAGGTATTTAAGAGGAGGGTTTCACATGCCACGTAAATTTCAAAAAGCTATTATCTATTTAATGATTGTAACTATGGTTCTTGGTACCCTTTTAATGGGTGTATCTTTTTTCTAAACAAACTACAAAGCAAGCTCATTATATGTGAAAGGAAAACACCTGGTATCTTCTAGAGGGCACTGAAAAAGGTCAAAATCGTACCTTTTTCAGTGGCTTCTATCTTCTACCAGGTGTTTTCCTATATTGCTCCAAACTTTTCTGCTATTTCTATAAATGGATCTTCTGTATCCGTTATATAGATGATTGTTCCAATTGGGATCTCTTCAAATAGCTCTTCGACAATGGTGTTAGGTAATCGAATACACCCTCCCGTCACAGAATAACCAATAGAGTCAGGACGATTCGTTCCATGAATACCGAACGTTCTTCCGTCTGTATCATTTGCATTAAAACCAATCCACCTTGAACCAAGAGGGTTGTCTGGATCACCACCCGGTATATCTTTCTTCCGATAATAAGGGTCTTTTGCCTTCACAATAATTGTAAATGTTCCAAGTGGCGTTTCATCACCCGATTTACCAGTTGCCACTTTAAACACCTCTTTGATTTCGCCATCATTAACATAGGCAAGTTCGTTCTTTTTAACATTTACAATAAGAAATGGGTCTCCAACCATTGGGTTATCTCCAATTGGCCAAATAGGGGAAGCAATTAAGATAACTAACATTGAAAGAAGTGAGAGTTTCATTAGAATCCTCCCTTTACTTTTAGCAAAGAATGCTTAAACAACCATCTTTTTGATTAGTTTTTCTCTAAAGTTTCTTTTTATCCGCATGATTCCATAATCGATCCTTTATATGCAAATATTCTTCAAGTTCATGCAAGATATAAACAAGTGAAGACCTAACTTCAAATTCCTCTCTCGTCTTCGGAAGTGGCATCTCTTCAAATCCAGCTCTCATCGAACGGATCCTTTCTAAGAAATAAGGAACTCTGTTTGCAGGGCTCACGGAATTACTAAGCTCCTCCATAAAATCAGCTACCGTCTCACTTTGAGAAACTGTTTGATGAATTTGCGATACATAAGGCATCAGTCGTTCTAAGATTTCAAATTGCTTCTCACGCATCTTAAAGTAATAATAGTATTGATCATCATACCGCAGAATGTGATTATGAATATTTCTCAATGCAAGATTTTTTGCTTGTTGTAATAGATCCACCGTTTCGGGAATTTCCTTTCCTTCCCATTCACTTTCCCCATATCGTAAATAAACCGATAATTCATGAAGAATGGTCTTGAAATGCTCTTCTATTTCTTTATGATACATTCTTAGCGCTTGATCACTATTTGGCATATAGAGGTTCATTAACAAGGCAATTCCCACTCCAATAATAATAATCAACAGTTCATTAAATATAAGAGCTAAAGACATATTACCAACTGTGTAAAGATGTAGAATAATGACCGAGCTAGTAGCAATCCCTTCATTCATTTTCAACTTTACAACAATTGGAATGAATAGAATCATGATTAAGGCTAGTGTCCATGGTTGATAGCCAATCACCTCAAACAACACTCCGCTGATCATCATTCCGATTATGCATGAGACAACACGTGCCCAAGAAACCTTAAGCGAATCTCTCCTCGTTACAGAAATGCATAGAATCGTTATAATGGCAGCTGATCCATAAAAATCTAAATTAAGTCCCTGAGCAATTGCTACAGCAAGTCCAGCTCCTACTGCTGTTTTTAATGTCCGATAGCCAATTCTAAATGACATGAGCTCCCTCACTTATGTAAAAATTATTTTACGTAATTTTACCATATTTTTGTACAAATATAAGTTGTCCTTCTTGAAAAGAAAGAAGGAGCTATCCGAAAAGGTCTGATTTCGACCATTTTGGATAGCCCCAAGCATAGGAAATTCTACATTTTTTTAAAAGCTATGAGAGGAGTGATTTTCTTCTCTTATAGCTTTTGCGAACGAAGCCGTTGCCACTTCTTTTCCTGTTTTGTGACAAACTCCTTCGCCTTATAAAACTTTTTCTAAAAACTCTCTAGCTCGATCAGACCGCGGAGCATTAAAAAATTCACTTGGAGGAGCGTCTTCCATTAAAATACCATGATCTAAGAAAAGAACACGGTCAGCTACTTCCTTAGCAAAACCCATCTCATGAGTAACAATCGCCATTGTCATACCAGACGTTGCTAAATCTTTCATTACTTCTAACACTTCTTTAACCATCTCTGGATCCAAAGCAGATGTTGGTTCATCAAACAACATAACTTCTGGCTCCATTGCCAGAGCACGTGCGATAGCTACCCTTTGTTTTTGTCCACCTGAGAGGCGACTTGGGTATTCATCACGCTTATTTAATAACCCTACTTTCTTAAGTAACGTTTCTGCTCTTTCAGTTGCTTCCTGCTTAGATAGACCTTTTACAGTCATCGGAGCATACGTTAAGTTACCTAAGACGGTCATATGTGGAAACAAATGAAAATGTTGAAATACCATACCAATCTGTTGTCTAACACGTAAGACATTGGTTTTTGGATTCGTTAATTCCTCACCACCAACGTAAATCTTACCAGATGTGGGATTCTCAAGTAAATTCATACATCTAAGAAACGTTGACTTTCCGGAACCAGAAGGACCGATTATTGCTACAACATCTCCCTTTTTGATTTCAGTAGAGATCCCTTTTAATACCTCTACTTTTCCAAAGGATTTATGCAAATCATCTACTTTAATCACTTCGCTGTAATCTCCTTTCAATGAGTCGCCCAATGATGGTCAATACCATAACAAGCAAGTAGTAAATCAATCCCACGAAAAGAAGAGACTCAAAGTAGCGATATATCTGAGCATTTAACACTTGGGCTCGACGCATTAAATCCATTACACCTATAATGGAGACAATCGCTGATTCCTTCGTCAAATTGATAAATTCATTAAATAATGCAGGCAATATATTACGAAACGCTTGAGGTAATATGATGCGCAACATCGTTGATCTATAAGGAATCCCTAACGCCTCTGCCGCTTCCTTTTGACCTTTATCAACAGCTTGAATTCCAGCACGAATGATTTCAGAAACATAAGCTGCTGAGTTCAAACCAAACGCAAGGACACCTGCAACATATGCAGAAATATCCAGTCCAAACTGAGGAACCCCAAAATATATAATTGATAGCTGCAAAATTAATGGTGTCCCTCGAAAAATGGATGTATAAGCATCTGCAAACCATCTGAGAACTCGAAAGCGCCCAATCTTAAAAATTGATAATATAACTCCCAGTACCAAACCTAGTACTAGTGCTACAGATACGAATTGTAACGTGACCCCGATCCCTTGCAATAAAAAAGGGATGTGGGGCACGATTTGGCTAAAATCCAAATTCATGCCCTAATTATCCTTCCTGTTTATATCTTGTTAACACAACAGATCCCGCAAGCATAGATGCCAGCGGGCTGTCTGTCAAACGTCTTCTTACTCTTGTGCATCAAACCATTTCAAAACTAGTTCTTCCATCTTACCACTGTCAATTAACTCATTCAACTTTTCGTTGAAAGGCTCTACAAGATCACTTCCTTTAGGGAATGCAATAGCTGATCCTACTTCACCCTCAGCTTCTAATTCAAAGCTAGTTAATTGTTGTTGTGCTCCCATATGGCCTGCTGCAACGGTATCTTCCATTAAGATTGCATCAATACGACCAGCTAATAATTCTTGTACAATCTCAGGGATACGATTTAGTTTTACAACTTCAAACCCATATTCCTCTGCTAAATCTTCTGCTTCACCTTCTTGAATGGACCCAAGTTGAACTCCAACTTTTAACCCTTCTAAATCTTCAACTGATGAAATGTCATCTTCTTCATTAGAAACAATTAAGTTTTTAGCTGTGAAATAAATATCAGAGAAATCGGCATTCTCTTGACGAGCCTCTGTAGGCGTCATTCCAGCCATTACAAAATCAACACGACCAGCACCCATCGCCGGAATTAGCCCGTCAAAGTCCATATCTTCAATTTGTAATTCATAGCCTAATTCTTCCGTGATGTATTTCGCAATATCTACATCAAAACCGATGATTTCGCCTGTTGCCAGATCGATCGATTCGTATGGTGGATAGTCTGCAGATGTACCCATAATTAGAGTCGTTGCCCCTTCGGTTGCTTCTTCTGTTTCAGTTTCTTCTGTATCAGGTACAACTGGCTCTTCCCCTGCAGTATCATCTTCTGCCGTTCCGCATGCAGCAAGAAGACTTACTGAAATAATCGCAGACATCCCTAACTTCCACCAGCTCTTTTTCATAGTAAAATAACCCCCTGTATCTTTTTTTTAATATAATATTTATGCTCGTAAATGCATATTAACACATACTTAAGTACTTGAAAATAACTTTTTTCCCAAAATCACCAACACCATTATTACCAGAAAATTCATTGATTTTCGAGTATTTAAGGAAATTAACTTACCTCTATAATTGGCTATTTCTCAATATTTTATCGATTGTTCGTTCAACCTAAAGAGCGACCAGCTTCCTGGTCGCTCTAAGTACTAGTTTTCATGTTATTCAAAAAGTTTATTCTGTAGCTTCAGCATCATCTTCTGCAGGCTCATCAATTGTTGCTGGATCATCCACTGGTGCATTCTCATCCACTGGCTCTCCACAAGCTGCTAATACACTAATAGAAAGTGCCCCTGCTAATACCGTATAAAGTAGTTTCTTGCTCATCGCAAATTCCTCCTTTGTCGTTGAGTTGGAATTATGATGCGCTTCCAACTGTTCCCATCATACTAAACTCCCCCTGCCGTTAGAAGTACATTGCCTTTTTTTACAAATTTTCACAAACTCATTTGATATTATCACAATCTACGTTCTTATTTTTTTAGAATTCCAGAATTCTTTACATAAATCTAAATTACAGATGTCTTCCTCTTCGAAATTCAGTATACTTACAATAAGAAGAACGCATAAGAAAGAGAGCGATTGATATGCCTTATCGACGAAATGACGCTTTTCGTTACACATTTAAACACCCTATTGAAGCTAAGTTTAAAATCATAAAAGTTGCTGATAAAGAAGTAACAAGCTCAGATGGCGCCATCAAAATACTCGATATTAGCCAAGGAGGACTAAGAGGAAACTCTACTTTATCCTTACCAGACCCAAAGGAAACAAAAGTCTTACTTGAAGTGAATGTTCAATTAAATGCTGAAAACCTGCTATTACGTGGAGCTGTTGTTTGGAAAAAAACGTTTACTTACTCCTATGAATACGGTATGTCATTCGAAATAGATGAGGAGCAAAGGACGTCTTTATTGAATGAATTAAAAAAATATGCTAAAGAAGTGAAATAATTTAGATTTTCTATCATCGTTTATTGTTGTTAAAAACCGAAATGCTACAGAGGTAGCATTTCGGTTTTTTTACTTTCTATTTGGGCAGGCAAGATAATTTCCATTTTCGTCCCTTTTCCTTCTTCACTATAAATATTTAATACTCCATTATGATGCTCAATGATCTTGTAACAAACCATCAAACCTAATCCTGTTCCCTTTTCCTTTGTCGAATAGAATGGTTCACCTAAACGCTCGATTCGTTCCTTAGATATTCCACATCCATTATCTTCGACCTGTATGCATATTTGATTATCCGGGTGATTTAGTATACGGATTGTAATTGTTCCATTATCAGCAACTGCTTCTATAGAATTTCTAATTAAATTAATAAACACTTGCTTTAACTGTTTTTCCATCCCAATAATAAATGGAACTTGTTCATATTCAAACTCTAAAGTGACATTATTCATATTCGATTGTGTTTTCGTTAAAGTTAAAATTTGATTTACAAGGTTTAAAATATCTAATTCTTCAAAGTGATTGTCAAAATTAGGCTTAGCTAAAGTAAGATACTCATAAATGATTGCTTCTACTCGCTCTAACTCTTCCATAACCAAATTTATATAAAACGAGTTGTATTGCTGTTCTTTTTGAAACAGTTGTAAGAAACCTTTCACCGTCGTTAATGGGTTCCTTATTTCATGGGCGACTCCCGCAGCAAGTTGTGCAACAACTGATAATTTATCCGATTTTCTAATAATATCATCCACTTTTTTTCTTTCTGAAATATCCTTTAATATCGTTCGAAACGCAGGCTTCCCGCGAAACCTTATGACAGTTGTCGTTGCTTCTACTTCTATTGTCTTTCCATGTTCCAACTGAAAACAATAAATTGTATTAGCAACAGATATTTTCCCTAAAAGTAATAGGCGGCTATCCTCTCTCGCTCTTGCTCGATCGTAATTTGATAAAAGATTATTTAATTTTAAACCAATTAATTTCTGAGGATGGATAAAGTTAAAGAGCTTCTCCCCTGCTGGATTCACATAAATAAGTTTCACTCCGTCATGGACCATAATCGTTTCGGGTGTATTCTCTACCAAGCTTCGATAGTTTTCTTCTTTTATTCGAAGTTCTTTCTCCATTTTTTTGCGATCTGTAATATTAATGAAATACATCGTTACTTGCTCATCGGAACGGTACGCTCTTACATCAAACCATTGCTCTTGTTTTTCGTGAAAATATTCAACTTGGGTGTATTCCTCACCAACAAGCAATTGATAAAATTTCTTCGTTAACGTTTCTTTCTTGTCTAGTTTTATACTTGCCCAAAAATCACTTTTTTGTAGCTCTTTCCACGACATGTCTAACATTCGTTCTGCTTCTTCGTTAACGTATAGAAATTGTCCATCAAGTCTAATCGTAATAATAGCATCTTTTATTCCATCAAGAATTTTTTTCGGTAAACGAACTTCATCACGATTTCTGAGGCTTTTTTCGAGCAACGAGCTTTCACCTTCTTTTCCTATTACCATTAGCCGATCTAATTGCAAGTGGAAACAGATTTCACCTTCTATAGAAACATCTGTAACTGTAAATAACGTCGTTTGAAGGTACCCTTTTCCATGTAATATCACCTTTTCAATTTGATCGTTCTTCCGTCCTTTTTTCAAGAATGATTCTATTAAACTATGTCGATTTAGACTGTTTTCATTAATAAAAAAAGACTCTATATTTAATAACTGAATTTCCTCTTTTGTATAACCAATTTGCTCGCAAAATGCTGTGTTAACAAACAGAAACTCTCCACTCTCATTCACAATGGCTTGTCCTTGCAGCGACGCATCTAAACACGAAGAAACAATCGAACCATTCATATTCCATTCTCCTAACTTAGGCAAACTATTCCTCTCGATAAGATTCGCCGTTATCCCTATAAATCCTGTTTTTTTCACCAGTTTTCTTGCTTCATTTGAATGAGAAATACAACTAATATATTAGATTTCTAAAGAAAAAAATCACTACATCATATGTGGTGGCATATGTGGATCTTTAGGGAGCATAGTATTGTGAACATAAGGAGGTGCTGGTCTTAACTTTGGAATTTTTCCGAATGGTTTCGGATTGTGATAATATTTGAATTCACCTAGTCCATCCATACTTGGGCCGGAAGCCCATCGACCAGCTTTACTTGCTGTTCCGCCAGAAAGATCATAATAATCATATGCAACTTCCTGTTTCTCTAAGGCACGTGGGAAGCTACTTGGAACAACGATATTTTCCTTTTCTTCTAATTCACAGATCGCTGCATACCACTGATTTTGGTGCATCGTATCACGCGCTATTAAAAAAGAGAGCATATCTTTCACACCTGGGTCTGTCGTCATTTCGTAAAGTCTGACAGCTTGTAAGCGCCCTTGTGATTCATAAGTTAAGTTCAATCTGAAATCTGCCAGTAAATTTCCACTAGCATTAATATACGAAGCAGTCCAAGGGTTTCCTACACTATCTGCTGGCATTGCACCAAGTCCACTAACAATTGCATGTTGCGGATTCATTCCACCAAGTACCGCTCCAATAACAGGGTCTTTAGCCGCTGCTTCTTGATCTCCAATTGGAGCATTATCTAGTAGTCGAGCAATCATCGTTGCTAACATTTCCACATGAGCCATTTCTTCCGTTCCAGTGGCTAGCAATAGATCTCGATATTTCTCTTCCCCACGGAAATTCCATCCTTGAAACATATATTGCAATGCCACAGAAATTTCTCCAAACTGGCCACCTAATATCTCTTGCAGCTTTTTTGCATAAACAGCATCTGGTCTAGATGGTTTTGCATTGTATTGCAATTGATCTACATGATAAAACATGATATCAATCTCCTAACCTTTTAGTAACTTGTTCATTGCTACTCTATTCCGGTGACCTTTAATTCGTTACTAATACTAATAGGTGCGTTTTTTTCATAACGAAAGAAGGCAGGTACTTTCCTGCCCTCTACAAACGTTATTGTTCTATTAAAGAACATCAAGGTTAACAAGTAACGCGAGGAGAATTTGTAACAATAATTGAATGTTCACACCAATTTGTGTATCTGTTGTTGTGACATCAACATTTCTTGAGTTTTCAATTACTGTTTTCTGGAACGTCATTTGCTTTGTTTTTGTACTTTGTAATAACTCTTGCGTGATTTGTTCAGCTTGCTCACTGCTAGCTATAGAGATACTAATAACTAACGCAATAGCTGCTTGCAATGAAGCTTGTAATGAAACTGCAGCTTTCGTGTCTGTTGAACTGACATTTACATCACAAGAATCTTTAATGATAATATACTCCTCAGACTGTTGGAATGTTTTATCTACTTGACCAGCACTTTGTTTAATATCGGAATCATCCATTGGATGACAAGCTTTCGAGTCAAGTGCAGACCACCTTGGTGTGTCTTCTTTTTTTGATGAATAGTATACATCTTGATTCATTTTCAATTCCTCCTTTCCTTTTCTAATTTACACTATGTCTTTATCTTGATTTTGCTTGGTCATTTGCCTTGGTTTATCTGTCTAATTTCAAATTTTCTTAAAGATAAGGGTGGCTGTTATATTTTTTTCATAGCAGCCACCCTTTTTATACTTATTTGTTCCCAGTAGTCTCTGGCTATGCTGACCTTCTAAAGAACATCTAAATTTACAAGTAACGCGAGGAGAATTTGTAACAACAATTGAATGTTAACCCCTATTTGTGTATCTGTTGTTGTTACATTTACATTTTTGGAGTTTTCAACGACTGTTTTCTGGAACGTCATTTGCTTTGTCTTAGTGCTTTGAATCAATTCTTGAGTGATGCTCTTTGCATCCTCACTACTGGCTACAGAAATACTGACAATTAAAGCGATTGCTGCTTGAAGTGAAGCTTGTAACGAAACAGCTGCTTTCGTATCTGTTGAACTAACTGTAATATCACAAGAATTACTAATTAGAATATACTCCTCGGATTGTTGAAAAGTCTTTTCTACTTGACCAGCAAGTTGGTTTACATCTTGACTCATACTTACTTCCTCCTTTCCTTCTCTAATTTACACTATTGCCTTCTAACAAAATTTGCTTGGTTATTTGTCTCAATAAAAGCGCCTATTTTTTGGGTGAAATAAATATAAAGGAGAGTTTAAAATCATTACCGACTTAAACCCTCCTTTTCTCTTAATGTTTATTAAAAAAAGTTTTAACTTTCGATAAGTCATTGTTGCTTTTCGTGATCTTTTTTAACGACTCTTCAATGACCGGATTCGGTTGAACAACTTCTTCCTCTAAGTTTTGTGGCGTGTTATTATGCTTAAAGTCCTCTTCACTTACACTTTTGTTTTGATTCTCAAGAAACTTCTCTACCTCTGATTGAATTTCCCCAACAACTTTCTTTACTTTTTCTTTTTCCTCATCTGATAAATCAGATACTGGTTTCACATTATGCTTGCTCAGAACTTTTTTCACCATTATATCCATAAGCTCTTGCTGATAATTGCTCATTATGATGCTCCTCTCTTTCTTTCGTTTATAGCCGAATGGCATTATTAGAATATGATACAAGCGGATGCAACGTGTTAGACTGTAGCGGAGTTTATCTGGAATTGATCAGTATTGACGGGAAAATAATTTTAAAAAAGGTGTTATCCAAAAAGTATGATTTCTACTTTTTGAACAACACCTTATTTTAAAATGACTTCTTCTATTTATTTCTTGTTATCTTGTTCAATCTCTAACTCTTCTATTAGATCTTCTTTTATTTCTTCTTTCATCCCATCTAACATTTCTTCTTTCATTTCTTCGATCACTTCTTCTTTCATTTCCTCATACATCTCTTCCTTCATTTCTTCCTTCATTTCTTCCATAACTTCTTCTTTCATTTCCTCATACATTTCTTCACGAATCTCTTCTTTTATTTCTTTTCGGTTTTTCTTACGACGCTTTCTGCCTTCCAGTTTATAATCTCTTCCTAGCATGATTAATACCGAGATGATCATTATTGTCATAATGATAGCAAAAGGAAGTGCTGCAATAATTGATGCTGTTTGCAGTGCGCTTAGGCCACCACCACCGCTGATTAAGAGTACAGCAGCTGTCCCTGCAATTAAGACTCCCCAAAGCATTTTGGAAAATAGACTAGGGTTTAAACTCCCATGAGAAGTCATGGCTCCCAAAACATACGAAGCCGAATCAGCAGATGTTATAAAAAAGATAAGAATGAGAATTACTGCGATGAAGCTTGTAATTGTGCTTAAAGGCAATTCACCAAGTGTAGCAAAAAGTGCTAATTCTACATTATTCATTACAAGATCTCCAATTGGAGCGGCACCAGCAATTTCTAAACTTAATGCTGTTCCACCGAAAGCCGTAAACCAAATAATGGCTAAAATTGATGGTACAACTAGCACACCTGCCATGAATTCACGGATTGTACGGCCGCGGGAAATTCGAGCGATAAAAATCCCCATAAATGGAGCCCAAGCAATGTGCCACGCCCAAAAGAAGATTGTATTTGTTCCAAGCCACGCACTTTCAATAAATGGGGTCATTGTTAAACTCATTGAGGCAACATTTGTAATATAACCACCTAATGTTGTCACAAAGCTCTCTGCAATAAATAACGTTGGCCCGACTATGATGACAAAAAGTAATAGGATAGCCGCAACAGCTAAGTTAATATTACTTAACCTTTTAATCCCTTTATCTACTCCTTTAGCCGCAGAAAACATAAAAAGAAATGTAACAATAGCAATAATTATAACTTGAGTTGCCACTGTATTTGGCACAGGAGAAATATAGGAAAGCCCCCCTGTGATTTGCAGGGCACTTAAACCAAATGTTGTAGCAACACCTGTACAAGTTGCAATGACAGCTAATATATCAATCGACTTTCCTAACCACCCATGAACTCTTTCACCAATAATTGGGTAAAAGGCAGAACTAATTAATGCAGGACGATCTTTTCGAAACTGAACATATGCTAATGTTAATCCAACAATAGAAAAGATTGCCCACGGATGCAGAGCCCAGTGAAAAACAGCATATCTTAGTCCAGCAACTGCAGCCTCTGGAGTTTCAGGTGTAAATCCACTAGGTGTATCAAAGTAGTAAAGAACTGGTTCTGCTACTCCCCAAAAGACAAACCCTACACCAATACCCGCTGCAAAAAGCATTCCTATCCACGAGTACCATGAATACTGCGGCTTCTCACCTGGTTTTCCTAATCGCATACTCCCAAGTGGGCTGATGGCTAAAACAATAACAAATAAAACAAAAAAGGCAGTGACTAACATATAAAACCAACCAAAATTATCTAGCATCCAACTGAGACCGTGGCCTGCTGCTCGGTCAAGTGAGCCTGGCGATACCGCTCCCCACAGAACAAATAATCCGACTATTATAGCTGATATGATAAGAACAATACCTACTCTTTTCGATTCATTAACTTGATCCATAGTAACCTCCTATACAAAAACTCCAAAATTTCAAGTATATAGCTAACAGAATATATTACCCAAATTACATAACGCGTTAAACCTGTTTTTTAATTACTCTTTGTTATATCCACATATACTATTCTTTTGTTTTCAAGGAAATAACAATAATTGTAAATCCAATTTGCCGTTTAGAATGCTTTTCTATAGATATACTAAAAAAATATTACATTTAACTTATACAGGGTTTATGCTTCCTTACGTTTTTCACTTTTACTTGCTATAGCAAAAATTGTAATAGTAGAGAGGTCGTTGCTAATGGATAAAGAAAAAAGGGCGGAGATTATATTCTGGAGTATTGCCTTTCCTGGATTTGGTCAATTCCTTAACAAAAAATATGCAAAAGGATTTTTATTTGTCATATTAGAGTTTATCGTTAACGTTCAAGCAAGATTAAATTTAGCAATCATCCCCAGTTTCCACGGATTAGGAGAAGCTGCTAATGCCTCTGTTAATTATCAATGGATTATGTTCTATCCTTGTTTATATTTATTTTCAATGTATGATGCATACCGCGATGCTGGTGGGGAACATATACGATATGCCTTTATCCCGTTTGTAGTTTCTGCTTACGCCGGAACAATTGGTGTAGTCTTTTCCTCTACAATGGAAATTTTCGGAAAAGTCGCTGGCGTTATTTGGCTCCCTATCCTCTTTCACTTAGGTGGATATCTTATTGGGTTAATCATAAGAGCAATTATATTAAAAACTGTTAGAGTTAATCCCCAAACATAAACTCTAATTATTTTCTTACGGAATAATTAGTTGATATAATATTAATCAAGGAGGGGAATTTAGTTGGAGCACATGACTAAAAAAGCAACATTCGCTGGTGGATGTTTTTGGTGTATGGTAAAGCCATTTGATCAGTATGAAGGAATAGAATCAGTTATTTCAGGTTATACGGGAGGTTATACCGAACACCCTACATACGAGGAAGTTTGCTCTGAGACTACGGGGCACTTTGAAGCAGTCCAAATCGTATATGATCCGACTGTTTTCACATATGAAAAATTATTAGAAATTTTCTGGCAACAAATTGACCCAACCGATCCTGGAGGACAGTTTTTTGACCGAGGAAATTCTTATCGAACAGCGATCTTTTACCACTCAGACGAACAACGAAAACTTGCGGAAAAATCAAAGAAGTTATTAGAAGAAAGTCGAAAATTCCCCATTTCAATTGCAACACAAATATTACCAGCAAAAGCGTTTTATCCTGCTGAGGAATATCACCAAGATTACTACAAGAAAAACCCACTTCACTATGCAAGATATCGCAAAGGATCAGGTAGGGAATCATTTATTAACTTACATTGGAGGCAAAATGATGAGTGAAGAAACGAAAGAACAATTAAAAAAACGCCTAACACCGATGCAATATGCTGTCACGCAAGAGAATGGGACAGAACCGCCTTTCCGTAATGAATTTTACAATCATGAAGAAGACGGTATATATGTCGATATTGTATCAGGTAAACCTCTATTTAGTTCTTTAGATAAATATGATGCTGGATGTGGTTGGCCTAGCTTTACCAAGCCAATCATTGATGAAGAAATAATTGAAAAAGAAGATTTTAGTCATGGGATGATTCGAACAGAAGTGCGTAGTAAAGAAGCAGATTCACATCTCGGACATGTCTTTAATGATGGTCCAGGTCCAAATGGACTACGCTACTGCATAAATTCAGCAGCATTACGTTTTATTCCAAAATCTAAATTAGAAAAAGAAGGATACGGCTTGTATCAAAAGTTATTTAAATAAATAGCGAGAGAGAGGTTGTCTCATGTGATCTGTCCCAACCAAAGGTAAGTTTATATCTTTTCATTTGAGTACACATATTTTGTCTGACCTAGTGGGCTGAAACTTGATTTTAACACAACCTCTCTTCCTTATTTACCAGCATGATACCTCCCTAAATCAATCTTCCAGAAAATAATCCTCTTAAATTATTTACACAATTTCGTCGTACGTATATCGGACTACATATTTGTCTGTTCGCAATTTCTTTATTTCTACAAGTGGGCCAATTTCATAGCCATTCATCCAATTGTCTTCAATTTTTGCTTTCACACAACCAGCTTGAAATTTAGACCGGAATACTTGTTTATAGTAAATCCATCTTGGAATTTTGGACATTCTCACTCATACCTTTCTCAACTTTTCTATATAGTACAAAATATTAAAGAACTATACAATTTGTTCGAACTGTAAGTTCTTATTATCTTTAACATTTTTTAGGTGAATAATCCTAGATGACATCTCCTTTAATGAACCCAACTATTATTTGAATCCCTTAGCATAGCATTCTGACCTATCATTAGGTAAAATAAAAAAGGAATTCTAAAGGAGAGGAGTTGAGTCATTTGAGCAGAAGATCTTTAGAAGGCAACATAACAGAAACAAGCATTAAAAGCGCAGAGTTGCAGGAGGAAATATCATTACTCATTTATACTCCACCTAACTTTACACCATTACAAACGTATGATGTACTAATATGTCAAGATGGAAACGACTATTTTCAGCTTGGGCGACTCCCAAGACAAATTGAACATTTAATAAACGAAGGGGAAATAAGGGAAACGATTGTTGTTGGCATTCCTTATCCATCAGTAAGCGAACGGAGAAAACGCTATCATCCAAATGGAGAAAAAGTTGAATCTTATATACGTTTTTTAGCAAATGAAGTGATACCATTCCTTGATAAAACGTATCCTACTCATCAACTTGCCTCATCTCGAACGTTAGCTGGAGATTCTCTTGCTGCAACAGTATCTCTTTTAACATCTTTAAAATACCCTAGCCTATTCGGTCAAGTAATGATGCACTCTCCGTATGTTAACGAGTTAGTTATGCAAAACGTATCTACTTATAACAAGATAGAGAACATTGCGATTTATCATGTTATTGGAACGAAAGAGACAGCTGTAAAAACAACAAATGGACAAACGCTAGATTTCGTAACTCCAAATCGGCAGTTACAAGCTATATTAAGAGAGAAGCCATTTGCCTATACTTATGAAGAATTCGATGGGGATCATACATGGACATATTGGCAAAAAGATTTACCAAGAGGATTAATCACGTTATTATCATAACAAACGATCACAGAAGGAGGATGTAATTATGAATTATGGAATTGCTTTGTTTCCATCTAAAGAGCTTCAAGATCATGCTAACTCTTATCGCATGCGCTATGACAGTCATTATTCACTAATCCCGCCACATATCACTTTAAAAGAAACATTTGAGGTGCAGGAAGAAGAGCTTTCTTCAATCGTCTCTACTTTAAGAGAAATTGCCAATAATGCAGAACCTGCTTTTATTGATATATACAAAGTAGATACCTTTTACCCGCAGTCGAATACAATTTTCTTTAAGATTCGTGAGCATGAGTCGTTATCATCCTTGTATAAAGCTTTACATGAGAATCCCTTTTCTTCAAATGAGAAATATGGATTTATCCCTCACGTAACTATAGGGCAAGACCTCTCAAGTCAGGAGCACTCCGATATTGTTGGGCAATTAAAAATGAAAAAAATTGAACATCAGGAAACGATTAATCGAATGCAGTTGCTTTATCAATTAGAAAATGGTTCATGGACCGTATATGAAACATTCCACCTTGGAAAGGAAGTATAAATTAATAATGGAAGTCGTTAAAGTTACAACAAAAGATCAGCTAGAAGATGCATATAACATTCGTACAAAGGTGTTTGTAGACGAACAAAATGTACCAATAGAAGAAGAAATTGACCAACATGAAGAAGAGGCAATTCACTTTGTTGTATATAGTGATGCGGACAAACCAATTGGTGCGGGTCGTCTTAGGTTCGTTGACGGTTACGGCAAAGTTGAACGAATATGTATCACCAAAGATGCTCGTGGTACTGGAGCAGGACGGGAACTGATGGAAAAGATTGAGGAAACCGCTCAATTAAATGGGATTGGCAAAGCAAAGCTAAATGCGCAAATTCAAGCACAGGAATTCTACAGTAAACTAGGCTATGAGACGATTTCAGGAGAATTCCTAGACGCTGGTATCCCTCATGTGACCATGACAAAATCATTAAGTTAACGAAAAAAAGAAGCGACTGAAAATGGTGATCATCCCATTTTCAGTCGCTTCTTTTATAGTTGTAATGGTTAATTTCTTATTCTTTATGATGTACAGGTTCTATCTCTGTCTCAGCTTGACTCAAGTGAGCTTGGACCGCTGCCACTTTCCTAGCCATGGTTGACTCCTTATCACGACGGTCATCAATTCGGATATTCGTTGCTACTCTCTGTAAACCATGTTTAAATGGTACTTCGTGTATCGCTTGAATGACATCAAATAAAACAGGAAGTTCTCCTTCAATTAGCGTACTCATCGGTGTTAGTTGGTATGTTATTTTGCCTTCGTATGAATGTAATACCTCTTGTATTTCCGCAACATACTTGCTTACACTTGGAGTTTCTGTTCCAATTGGAATTACGGTTACATCAACAATTGCCATATGCCTTTCCTCCTTCTTGCGTTTTGGACGTATAACAGTTAATCTCTCAGGAAATTCTTGTGCTGCAAGCTTACGATATGATTCAATTGAAGCTATCATATGTGAACGCTCTGGCTCCATTGTTGTCACATGAACTTGCAGCCAATAAGAAGTCGAAAGAATTACCTTTTTTATCATTCCAAATCCTTTTATATCCATAACTTTTTGTACGATCGGAACTAACAAAAGACTACTATAGGATGCCATCTCGATTGCCCAAGTTACTTTGCCAGTCATCCCTGCTAGAAGCATTGAAAGGAGTAAAACACTTAAAAAATAAATGACAACAACATTTGTTGAGCAATAACGATTTGTGATGCTAGCCCTTCCTATTTGGAATATTCGAGCCCTTCGAATTACTCCCTTATCACTAAATACTTTATGTTCAGCCCCATGGTATTTTCTAAGCTGTCTTGGAAATAGAAAATGAGTACCAAACATGTAATAAAACAAAAAATAATACGGCAGTCCTTCCCATATTGTAGGGTACCAAATGACTAGTAGTTTTGGAACAAAAACCAAACCTAAATAAAAAAGTGTTAATGCTTTAAACCATAAAGGCATAGAGCAGATAATTTGCTTCATCATAACGACCATTGTTGCTGCATTAACTGGTTTAAGCCAACTTTTTAACCGTCCGTTCTCATGATACGCGCATGCGACATGTTGTTTCCCTATATAAAAAATACCATTTTGATAGGAGAGCCCTCTGATCTTCACGCACATACCTTCCTTCTGTCATATTACTCTTCCTTATGACTAATTCTCAAATCCCAATGAGGTACATTGGCTGCTCCAGTAAAGGTTGGTGATGACAATAATGCATCTGTCTTTTCAAGAGGTGCATGCTCTGTCCACGTATGAAGAAAGGTTAAGACTACATCTTCTCCTTCTATTTCCTCACCCGTAACATTTACTCGTAAACGGCCTACATTCCCATAACTTTCATGTTCTACAATTTTATTTGAAAAAGGAAAAATAATCCCGTTCTCTACGACGGTTCCTTCCGATTGTTCAATAGTTCGATCAGCATACAACAGTTCAAGCAATGCTTCTTCTATCTCGATATCAGTACGTGGTGTCATCGTCTCTCTCTCCATAATGACAATTCCAATATAATCTTCTCCATATAAACCTTCAGCAGGCATAACAGTCCAATCCCAATTCGCTGCTATTTCTACCCCTCGCTCTGTCTTTGTTGTCTCCAATTCCAATTCAATAACATCTTGTAATTCTTCATTCGTGATGGCTTCAGATCCTTGGAGAAACTGATATCCTCCAAACAGCATGACAACCGCTAAAATAGCTGGCAAAATTAATACTGGTTTATTTCCACGAAACATAAACTCTTTCTTCCTTCCTATGTGTAAACAAATCAATTAAAGGTACTACTCAATATACTAAACGATCCATCAGCATGAGTAAATGGATAAGTAGATAAACTATAAAAAGGTTAACTCAAAAGATTTTATCCTTTTGGGTTAACCCCTGGTTTTAATTAGAATTATACCTAAATGCTGCATGATTTGTCGGTCCAATTCCGCTCCCAATATTTAATGAATGGGATATTGCAGCAGTGATATAGGCTTTTGCAGTCTCTGTTGCTTCTTTTATATGTGCTCCCTTTGCTAATTCTGCAGCAATGGCTGCAGCAAATGTACAACCGGTACCGTGCGTATGTTTCGTATCAATGCGTTGTACTTCAAGCTCATGAATACATTTTCCGTCAAATAATAAATCAACAGCAGGTCCATCAGTTAAATGGCCTCCTTTTAATACCACAAAGCTAGGTCCAAGCTTATGAAGATCAATTGCTGCCTGCTTCATTTCTTCAAGTGACCTCATTTCTGCTCTTCCTAGCAATTTAGCTGCCTCTGGTAAGTTCGGAGTAATAACCGTTGCAATCGGTAGTAATTCACTTGTAAGTGCCTTAACAGCTTCTTCCTGAAGAAGTGAAGCCCCTCCTTTTGCGATCATTACTGGATCTACTACAATATTTTTAACGTCATACTCTTTCAACTTATTAGCAACAAGGGTAATAATGTCCGCAGAGAATAACATTCCCGTCTTAACTGCATCTGTACCAATATCAGATAATACCGCCTCCAGCTGTGCTTCAATTGCTTCTAGCGACTGTGGAAACACACCATGAACTCCAAGTGTATTTTGAGCTGTTAAAGCTGTAATGACACTCATACCGAATGTGTGCAATTCTTGAAATGTTTTAATATCTGCTTGGATTCCAGCCCCACCACCACTATCTGATCCTGCTATCGTTAACGTTTTTGCTAAAGTCATAGAAAGACTTCCTTTCTAAATCTATTTGTCCCATTCAACTATTACGTAAATCGTTCAGGCTTACAAGAGGAAAGCGGTGTGTATGCTTCCTTTTCATCTAATAAGTCTGCAACCGCTACAGCTGTAATTGGGCTTAATAATATTCCATTTCGATAGTGTCCTGTTGCAAAGACAACATGTGGTGCTGCCTCAAGTTTCCCTATAAGTGGAAACCCATCCTGAGTCGCAGGACGTAATCCTGCCCATGTATGGAAAGGAGTCATTTCACCTAAGAAAGGAAAAACGTGCTTATTCCAATTTGTTAGTCTCTGTATGCCTTTTTCTGTAACATCCGTTTTGAAACCTGCTATATCTTCAGAAGCTCCGTTAACCAACGTTCCATTCCCCTTTGGAACAAGATAGCCCTGACTTGTATAGACAATATGCTTGACATGATTTACAGGTACATCATACGCGCAAATTTGCCCGCGAATTGGATAGACCGGAATACGAACTCCAAACACTTCCTCTAGCTCACTAGACCAAGCACCTGAACATACAATTAAACGATCTCCTGTAAATTGACGGCCATCTTTTGCTCGCAATGTAACCGATTGCTCCCAATCAACAACTGTCACTTGTTCAAGTTGATCAACTACATTCACACCGTTCAGGCGGCAGGCAGCTTCAAGTGCCTTTACATAGTCAGGTGCAAACACGTGACTTTCTTCTGGATAATACATTGCCGCTTTGATATCTTTTGAAAGTGTCGGTTCCATTTCCCATAGTCGACTTCCAGATATCAATTCAGTTTCTGCTCCCCATTCACGTTGCCAAGACTGCCTTGTTTCAAGTGCGAGAACATCCGCATCATGATAAACCGCATGAAGACTTCCGCTCTCCGAATATTCAAAGTCCATTTTTGAAACATTCTTTACATCGCTTTGCCATTGTTTATACATCCTTAAACTATCTAAACATAATCTAAAAAAGTCATCTGGATCTTCACCAATTTCTGAATAAGGAGCAAGCATCCCGGCTGCAGCACCAGATGCTTGTCCTCCACAATTCGTTTTCTCTAATACTGTTACATCATAGTTACGTCTGCTAAGCTCAAATGCAGTTGCTAGACCTATGACGCCCCCTCCAAGAATCATTACTTTCTCTTGCACATGTCTCCCCCCTGCTCTTACTACTTTGAAACGAATGCTTGTAATCCACTACTTGCTGTAGCATACTTTTTCTTCGGAATTCTCCCTGCTTCGTAGGAGAGTCTCCCTGCTTCGATTGCGTATTTCATCGCTTTAGCCATCTTAACTGGGTCCTTGGCCTTTGCTACAGGGGTATTCATTAATACACCATCTGCACCTAATTCCATTGCTTGTGCAATATCCATCGCAGAACCAAGACCTGCGTCGACAATAATAGGAACATTTGCTTGTTCAATAATGAGCTCTAAATTATATGGATTTAGTATGCCTAATCCCGTTCCAATCGGAGCACCTCCTGGCATTACTGCTGCTGCCCCGGCTTCCTCTAATCGTTTACAAAGCACTGGATCATCAGAAGTATATGGCAAAACGACAAATCCCTCTTTCGCCAGTACTTCTGTTGCTTTTAGTGTTTCAATCGGATCAGGCAATAACGTTTTCTCGTCTACACTGATTTCTACTTTAATCCAATCACTTAAGCCTGAAGCCTTAGCCAATCTTGCAATTCGAATTGCCTCTTCTGCTGTTTGGGCACCCGATGTGTTTGGTAAGTAGGTAAACGACATCCCTTCTAAATGTTGTAAAATAGCATCTTCATTCGGAGCTCCTAGATTGACTCGTCTAATAGCAAAGGTCAACACCTCAGCTTCGGATGCCTTAATTGCTTCATTTTGGACAAATGGATTTGGATACCTTCCCGTCCCAAGAAAGAAACGCGAAGATAATTCTTTTCCTGCAATCGTTAATTTATTTTGTTTCATCTCAGCCACCTCCAACGAATTGAACAAGTTCAATTCTCATGCCTTCTTTTAGTTCAATCCCTGACCAATTGGTACGTTCAATAATCTTTCCATCTACCTCAGTTACAACAAGATGTGGTTCGAGTTCAAAATGCGACACCACTTCTTCAAGGTTGGAAACGTCTACGTGATGTTCTTCCCCATTTATAATTAAACGCATCTACTATTCACCCTTTTTCAGCTAATATTTTTGTGAATTGCTGACAAACACCTTTTACATCTTTTGCACCAACAATTTCAGATATCATACAAATTCTAGTTGCACCTGCATCTAGTACTTGGTCTACATTGTGCAATTTAATTCCGCCGATCGCTACAAACGGAATATTGATCTCTGCAACAACTTGCTTAATATACTCAGTTGTAACAGGATCGACGACATCCACTTTACTATTGGTATGAAAAATCGGCCCAACACCAATGTAATCAGCTCCACCCGCTTCAGCCTCGCGAGCTTCCTCAATTTTGTGAGTGGAAAGTCCGATGATTTTATCTTGTCCCATGATCTTCCTTGCTTCAGCAAGGGGCAAATCATCTTGGCCAATGTGTATGCCATCAGCATCAACTGCAAGAGCAACATCAATGTGGTCATTTACAATAAACAACACATCATGCTTTCTTGTTAATTCACGTAGTGACTTTGCTTTGTTTAGCACATCTCTTTTGCTACTCGTTTTATCTCGTAACTGAATAATATCAACACCACCCAAAATGGCTTCTTCCATTACTTCTACAAGGTCTCTGCCTTGGTGAAATTCTTCGCCTGTAATCGCGTATAACTTAAACTCTCTCATGAGTAACCCACCTTTTTATACATAAAATCGAAAAAAAGCCGCATCCGAACATACGGAATACGGCTCAGATGACTTCCCTACGCTGGCGTGATCCAGATCAGGTATGAGGGTAAAAGGATAACCTTTTTCTCAGTCCACTTATTGTGGACACCCCTAGTCTATAATACATACTAGTTATACAGTTATTATGACATACTGACCAAAAAAAGCAAGAGGTGAAGTTAACATCTTATTCTTCTAAAAGAGGAATAGACGCCCCTTCAGACAAGTCCATAACCGTCTCGAAGCGATCTCCAAAAAGCAAGAAAGCCCCCCCAGGTGAAATATGAATTGGAACATGCCTTTCTAATACAGTCAGCTTTTCCTCAGCATCTTTTTGGATATCGTAAGCAACCAATTCAAAACCATCAGTGTAACTAAAGAAATCACTACTATATTGTGGTCTTAAGTAGTAGAAGATTCCATGTACATCATCATAAGAGTAATAAGGGATCCACCATTGTTCCGAATATGTGTTAAGAATCGGCATTTCGATATGCCTATAAGCATTTTGCTCTTCATAAAACGTGTATGTGGAATATAGGTCATATACAGATTCCACTGTTACAGAGAGCGAGAGACCATCCGGGAAACTCATATATGCAATTACAGCATCCTGCCATTTTTTCACTTCCCCACTATTTACATTGACTTCATATAGAGGCGCTTGAAAATTAGGTTCGAGTTCTTCCCATTTTAAATACCCGACATCAGTAGCCGAAATCCATTGTACATAGGACTGTTCCAAATTGATGCTTCTCACTTTCGTTTCAGATACATCAACTACATACGTTTCAAAATCCCAATCTGGTAAAAAAGCAATCAAAATAAACGTATCAAGTTTATATGGATTCCAGTATGCAGTATATTCTTCGCCGTAATCTTTAATCGTCTGCCTTATTTCACCATTACGGTCAATAATAACTAAGTGAGCCTCATTTTCTACCGTTATCTGCGATATAGCAAATAAAGAGTAATCTGCATTAGCACGGACCTCTGTAATCCATCCGCCCACCTCAACAAAACTTGATGACTGTCCGGTAGAAAGGTGATGTTTATAAATACTTGAACGCTCCTCTTGTTCTTGCAAATACAAAACAGTATCATCGTCATACCAACCTATAATTTCCGTTACAACATGTTCGTTTTGTATAGGTGCAATCTCAACCCCTGTAAAGAAAGAAGTTGAGATATCTCGCTTAATTGGTTGATATTCGAAACTTCTTGGTAAGGGTTGACTCTCTAACGGAGCTTGGGTACAGGCTGAAACCATAAAAAGAATCCCAATAATATATGCAATTCGCTTCATCTTTCCCCTCCCTCTCTTTTAGAAGCCACTGAAAAAGGTGAAAATCGACCTTTTTCATTGCCCCCTCTTTTAAGCACTTTAGTCTATAGTATTAGACGAAAATAACCCCTTAGACGTTTCAATTTTTTTACACAAAAAAGAAAGATGCCTCACATCTTCCGGACTACTAAATTACTACATTATAGCAGAAAGAGAGATTTTTGTACTATGTTTTAGTAAAATAAAAATAGGCACTTAAAAAGGGAGTTATACCTTTTTAAGTGCCTTCTATACATGAGTCAATGAATCTTACATTTCACCATCTATAAACCTCGAGCCTGCAATTCCAGGATTCGTCATTTCCTTTGGATCGAGAATTTCATTCAATTCCTCTTCCGATAAAATTCCTCTTTCAAGACAAATTTCTCTAACTGGCCGATTGGATTGAATTGCTTCTTTCGCTACCCTTGAAGCTACCTCATAACCTACATGAGGATTAATTGCTGTTACAATTCCAACACTTCTTTCAACCATCTGACGGCAATGTTCTACATTAGCAGTCATTCCCTCAATAGCATATTTCCTAAAAACACTTATTCCATTTTGTAAAATTGAAAAGGACTGCAATAAATTAAACACCAAGACGGGCTCCATGACATTAAGCTCTAATTGACCAGCCTCAGAAGCCAAACTTATCGTATGATCATTTCCAATGACTTGAAATGAAATTTGGTTTACAACTTCACACATAACAGGGTTTACTTTCCCAGGCATAATGGAAGAACCCGGCTGTCTTGGCGGCAGATTAATTTCATTAATCCCCGTACGTGGTCCAGAACTCATTAAACGTAAGTCATTGGCCATCTTCGATAAATTAATAGCCATAATTTTAAGAGCACTTGATACTTCCGTATAAGCATCTGTATTTTGTGTTGCATCTACTAAATCCTCTGCAGTTTCAAATGGATAACCTGTAATATCTGCTAAGTAATCTGCTATTTTTTTAATATACTCGGGTTTTGCATTTAGCCCCGTACCCACTGCTGTTGCTCCCATATTCACTTCATATAAATGCCCAACAGACCTCTCAATTCGACCAAGGTCCCGACTGAGAACACGCTGATAAGCGCCAAATTCTTGTCCAAGTCTAATTGGTACTGCATCTTGCAAATGCGTGCGACCCATTTTTAGAACATCATCAAACTCTTTTTCTTTTAACTTTAATGCTTGAATCAATTCAGATAGTTCTTTTGTTAATCCATCAGCTAATCGGAGAGCAGCTATGTGAATCGCTGTTGGAAAGGCATCATTTGTCGATTGTGCCATATTCACATGCGTGTTAGGGCTAACTCGCATATATTCGCCTTTTTTGCCACCGAGTATTTCAATTGCCCGGTTTGCAATAACTTCATTTGCATTCATGTTAAATGAAGTTCCTGCTCCGCCTTGTATTGAATCAACAATAAACTGATCCAAAAATTTACCATTTATAATTTCATCCGCCGCTGTAATAATGGCGTCTGCAATATTCACTGTTAGAACTCCAACATCGCGGTTTGCCATGGCAGCCGCCTTTTTTACATACCCAAATGCACGAACTAACTCAGGGTGTGGCGGGTAGCCTGTAATGGGGAAATTCTCCCTTGCACGCATTGTTTGAATTCCATAATAAGCTTCCTTCGGTACTTGCTTCTCTCCGATTAGGTCACGTTCCGTCCGATATTCTGACATTCACATCTTTCTCCTTTTTCGATGTTTACTTCAAATAACTAATACGATTGTCCTTTTATCCTATGTAATCAGCCTTCTAATGTGAACGTTTTCAACGGATACCTCCTTCTTAAAGTCTTTCAAGGGAGTTAATTGCACTACAATTACTCCCTATATAAAAACGTTCATGCTTATTTCAGTAACCTAGTTTCATTTCGCAAGATAAGAAGACCTTGCTGAAACGTATCAGTATTAATCATCTTCCATTCATACAGCTCTCGTAATTCATCTTCCATTAAGGCAAGATCTATAGAGCGATCACGAGTATAAACGATTGATCCATGTTTTTTTAACAACTGTCTTACATCATACATCGTTTTCAAAACATTCACCTCAAAAAACATTATAACAGCTTTAGAACCGCTACGAAAAGAAGCCAAACAAGCGGTGTGAAAGAGATGAACGAATGTCGCCAAAAAACTTGACGTATTTGCATTTGAACAAATACACCCAACCCTAATGCTGCTGTAAACAAAAATGAAGCTGCAATAGTAAAAAGCGTTCTAAATTCAAGTAAGCCCCACTCCATTCCCATTAAAAAGAACAGCAATGCTAAAACTAAAATTAAAACTTTATCTTCTGGGTGAAAAAAACCAAGTGTAGGATGAAAACGACTAAAACAAGCCACAATAAACAAAAGAGATAATATCGATAAAAGGATTTCAATAAATCGTACACCAATCCATCCTGATATCAATATTCCAGTTATCATACCAATGTAACATAAAAACAAGAAAAATAAAGAAAATAATAAGAGCTGAATTGGTCTTATCGGATCACGGGGGGCAGTTAATAGACCTCCTATTGTCAGGCCGATTGTAAAAACAAAAATCATAATAACTAATATAAACCACATAAAAAGCACCGTCCTTTTTTAAAGCCACTGAAAAGGTGTATTAAACCTGCTCAGTACCTCGAATTAAGCAATGTCCCTTTTGGGCACAGTTCCTAATTGACAATTTTCGTACAGCTGAAGACTATTTTATTTTGAAATTTCCTCTTGTGCTATGATATGTATACAAAACAAATTTAAGAAGGACAAGATAAAACTTGTTCAAGTATAAAATGAAATGAGGAGCGGAAGATGGAACAGAAAGTAAAAGACATCATTGATCGAGCCCTTTATGGAACTCCGGAGATTAAACCAGAAGAAAGAAATTTATTTCTATCGACTATTTTGGAGAGAATTCATAAAGCCTTGACAAAAAAGCAAGTTATTCAGAAAGGAATGTATTCAGAAGTCATTCAGTTAATGAAAGAAAAAAGGAATCTGCACTTGTTTTTAAATGGGAAATTAAGTTACAGCAACTACTCAAATTATATTCAGGAAGCGAGCAAGGCAGGTATTCGTTTTACAATTGTAACACCGCAAAAGGAAACACCTTTTGGTCTCGTATTAGCAGATGAGTCAACAGCAATTGATAGCAACGATATTTTTGTAAAAGATGATTTATATGAGTTAGATATGAATGAGTCGATCAATCTTTAAATTAACTAAAAACGGTAAGATGACTACAATTTTTTGGAGGGGATGTCTTAAAGGTCTGTTTCTGACCCTTTTGAGACACCCCCTCCTTTCTGGTCTTATATTATCTATCCGGATCATTTGGGTGGACAGCACTAGGGCGCTGTTTTTTTAACGGCATCGCTGTGCGGAATAATACATCTTTAAACGCAGAGCCATTGAATGGTAAAAACGGCCACATATAAGGGGTACCTAATGACCTTAAGTGGACAAGCATTAATAACCAAACCGTAATTCCTACAACAAATCCTGCCACTCCAAAAAGTGCACATGCAATTAATAAGCCTACCCTAACTAATCGATTTGCCAAACTCATTTCATAACTTGGCGTGGCAAACGTGCCTACAGCTGCTACCGCTAAATAGAGTACAACTTCAGGAGAAAAGACACCTACATTAATAGCAACTTCCCCAATTAAAAGCGCAGCGACCAAACCTAGTGCTGTGGCTAAAGCGTTTGGGGTATGTATGGCGGCCATCCTCAGCATTTCGATCCCTATTTCAGCAATTAGAAACTGAGCATACAAAGGAACGGTACCTTCTTCCTGCTCTCCAATAAAGTTTAATGCAGCAGGAGCAAGCCCATCATTTGTAGCAAGTAAATACCAAAGAGGCAATAAAAATATTGAAGCCCAAACAGCGGCATAACGAACTACTCTTAAACTAGTCCCAACAATTGGCTTTTGGCGATATTCTTCTGCGTGCTGCATATGATGCCAAAAGGTCGTTGGAGCAATCATTACACTTGGGGAGCCATCTACCATAATTATGACATGCCCTTCAAACAAGTGACTAGATGCAACATCAGGTCGTTCCGTGTAACGAACCATTGGATATGGGTTATAATGATGTCCAAATATAAATTCCTCTATCGTTTTATCCCCCATAGATAACCCATCTGTATCTATTTTCTCTAGAGATTCTTTTATGCTTTGCACATATTCTTGGTCAGCAATATCAGCAATGTACGTAATAGCTAGATCTGATTTAGAACGACGTCCAACTGAAACATATTCAACTCTCATCGTTTTGTCGCGTACTCGCCTTCGTATTAAAGCAGCATTCATAACAAGCGTTTCGACGAATCCATCTTTTGAGCCACGAATGACTTTTTCTGTATCCGGCTCCTCTGGACCTCTAACAGGGTACTCTCTCGTATCGATCAAAATGACCTTGTCTATCCCTTCAACAACGAGCGCAGCAGGACCTGCTAGTATTTGATCAACCACTTCATCTAAATCATCTGTTGCCTCTATTTCTGCATAAGGAATATGATGCTTAATTAATCGTTCTAATGGTCTTTCAGCTAAATCGGAGTCTCTAATCCGAATTAACTCACGTTGAATTTGAGTAATGGCCTGATCTTTGCCAAAACCATCTACAAGAAAGAGCGACATTTCTCTTTCGCCATGTTCTAACTCAAGATGCACTAAATCAAAGCTCGCATCGACCGCTAACTCCTTTTTTAGAAACTCAACATTGTCTTTGTAAATAATTGTGACAGGGTTTTTCACTTTATTTGTACTCACGTGTCATCACCTCCCATTCCCTTAACATTATTTGCTTCTATATCTATTTCCATTCATGACACATGCATAAGAACGAATGCATTCACATATAGATGAGACAAACTGTTTGTCCAATGGAGGCAGAACGATGAATAAATGGAAATTTGCAATAGTCATGCTAATCACATCTTTTTGTGTAGGACTTTTTCTTGTTTTTACAATTAAACCTGAACCATTAAACGATGCTCTAATATTTTTCCCACTTGATCCGACAGCCACATTTGATGAAGCAACATCACACATTGATTTTCTAGCGATAGAAGATGAGGATGAGTACATTTTAGATTGGAGTGTCACTTCTGTATTAAATCAATCAGCATATTTGAGGCAAGACGTTTCACTTTTGTTTGAAGACGGTTATTTAAAAGACACGTTATCTTCATGGCGTGAGAACACGGACACTATTGAGATGGAAAAAGATGTGAAGTCAGATGACAGCGGTCATTATCGTGTAGTTACATTTCATCATGCTGAGCTACACTATCCAAATGATGAAATTAAAAGTGCCCAAAAACTAAGTTTTGATCAACTTTATGTGATTGACTCACCTTTAAGTCCATTACATGCTTTTAGAACTCCACAAACCGAAGAAGAAAAAGAAAGCAAACGAATATTGGATTATATCTTGCAACAACAACAAGAGTATGACTGGGATGCTTTATTTGAATATTACAATCTTCCAAAAGATCGATATTTACGGATTCCTCTTACTGACTTAGTTCTTTACGAAGATGAGCCTATCCCAGGATTAACAAAAGAAAAAACCGCGCAATTTCTCGGCGGCCTTTGGGAAGGATTATATAAAAACTATGTGCTTGGCATTACAAAGAAAGATGGATCAACGGTTAGTCCAATCGGAAGTACAGTTCCCGTAATCCTCGTTCCTGATACAGCTGATCATTTCTTCGTTCTTTTTCGAACGGCAGATGGCGAACCCGTTCAACTTTTACAAACAATTAATAACTAAGCAATATTTCTCAGTACTCAGCTTAAGAGGGTGCCACACTCAACCTGTCTAGCAAATCGAGGTAAGTATCGTCTGGATAGATCTCCACTGCTCGATTAAGTGCAGCACGTGCTTCCTCGATCTCGCCTAGTTCTATATAAATAAGGGACAAATTGTAATGGGCTTCATGAAACTCTTCTCTTTTTTCAATCGTAACTAAAAGAAGATCTTTCGCAACTTCATAATTTTCAAACATCGCTTCTACATAAGCTAGTAAAAAGTACGCTTCTGGCATCTCTGCCCCTTCTTCTACAGCTCTTTTTAAAAATGGATACGCAGACTCTATATCCTCTTTTTGCAAATATTCTTGACCAATTTGCAATTCCAAAATAGGAGAGCTAGCTTTTTCTTCATTATTCATTCCAAACCAAAACAGTCCAACTAAAGAAAAGGACGTGACAACGAAAAAGAGGATCTGTCTAAAGGACTTTTTATGTTTTGGTAAATGGACAATAGCAGAAGCAAGAAACCCTCCAACCAACCCTCCAATATGGGCACCGTTATCTACCATCGGAACAGCAAAACCAAAAACTAAATTAATCGCTAAAATTGTTAATAGGCTTTTCCCCATCGTTCGGAAAAATAATTTTCTATAAATAGTTCCAAAATAAAGAAGCGCACCAAAACATCCAAATATAGCACCTGAAGCTCCAGCTGCTACTTGTTCGTTAAAAGCAAAACTTGCAATAGAGCCCGTTAGACCTGCTATAAAATATATAAAAAGAAAACGCCCCGTTCCATACATTCTCTCAACTGCACTACCAAGATAAAATAAAGCTAACGAGTTCATAAAAAGGTGAAGGAAGCCTATATGTAAAAACATAGCAGAAAATAGGCGCCACCATTCCCCTTCCAATATGAGTGGATTGTACTTTGCTCCGTATGCAATTAACGTCAAAACAGAGGTACTACTTCCCTCTTGTTCTAACAAATAAAACATAAATGCAATGCTCCCTAAAAGGGCAACCGTTGCAAGGGGCCTCCCTTGAAAAAACAACGACTTTTCTTTATGTTCCCGCTCCTTTGTAGCTTGCCGGATTTGTTGCTGAAGATGCAGGATTGTTATCTCAACTTCTTCAACCGTTTCTAAATGAGGAACATCTGGCAGTTCTGTCTGATCAGTGTTTATTTTATCAATAATCGAAGAATAAACAGTCGTTCGCTTCTTTCTACTCTCAAAATAAGGTTTCTTTACATCTTCCCAATCATCCACAGGTGGATATAAACTTATATAGATGTTTTCCCCTATCATTTTACGCAGTCGTAAATGACGTCTAACTCGCTCAAACTGCTTTACGGAGTTAGTTACATCCCTTCTTAACCAACTTGCAAAATCTATATCCACTCTCACAATTCGAAGAATACGCTTTGGTTTTGAATCTTCATCTTCTAACCAAAATTCCTTCGAATTTTTATCAAGAACTCTAAAACCTTTTTCAAAAATATAAAAATGAACTAACCTCCAGAAAAAAAAATCTTGTTGTAAACGATCCATAAGTTCCTCCTTTCACCATTATTCTTATTAACAGTATAGCAACAATTTCCTTTTATAGAAGGGAACAAGCGAAAAAACAAATAAACAGATAAAGGGTCTGTCCTTAGATACGAAATCTCTAAATGACAGACCCTTATATCATCTTAAAAATTTTCTTGTGGTCGGTTTGATTGAAAAACCGAACCGAGTACTTTATCGCGGATAAATGGAATTTGCATAGCAAACATAACGGCTACCTTTCTAAGCATTCGACGACTCAAAAAGGCATTGATCACACGATAACGATACTTATAAGCAAAATACATTGAAAAAACTAACGATAGAATTGAAATGAGACGTTGAAACATAATCATCCCTCCTCTACCTTAATGTGGCTGTGAAACGAATCTTTTATCCACGATTAAATAAAAAGTATCCATTAAAGCTCTAGACAATATCATGGACTGGCTTCATCGCTTCTTTTAAAACAGAAGCAGAATGATGTAATTTCTTTTGTTCCTCTTCACTTAAATTTAGTTCTAACACTTCGCGAATGCCTTGACGATTAACGATAGCTGGAACACCAATATAAACGTCATCAAGACCATACTGCCCTCGAAGAAGAGTCGATATTGTTAAGACGGAATTTTCATTTCTTAAGATTGCCTTAGTAAGGCGAACAAGCCCCATCGCTATCCCATAGTACGTTGCGCCTTTTCTGTCGATAATATGATAGGCAGCATCACGAACATTAGTAAAAATCGTATCAAGTTCATTCATGTTGACATGATTGTCCTCGTCCACATACGTTAAAATAGGCTTTCCCGCAATATCAGCATGACTCCAAATTGGCAGCTCGGTATCTCCATGCTCTCCCATGATATAGGCATGTACATTCCTTGAATCTACATCAAAATATTGGCCTAGCAAAAAGCGAAAACGAGCTGTATCTAAAATTGTTCCAGAACCAATGACCTTTTCCATTGGCAATCCAGAAAATTTCCACGTAGCATAAGAGAGGATATCTACAGGATTAGTGGCAACAAGAAAAATACCATTAAACCCGTTATCCATGACAGATCCAACAATGGTTCTAAAGATCTTTGCATTCTTTTCTATAAGATCAAGCCTTGTTTCTCCAGGACCTTGATTAGCTCCTGCAGTAATAACAACGAGATCAGCTTCTGAACAATCTTGATATGTCCCCGCCCAAATTCTCATTGGTGAACCAAACGGCATACCATGGTTTAAATCCATCGCATCTCCTTCAGCCTTTTCTTTATTTAAGTCCACCAAGACCATTTCATCTATAACACCCTGATTAAGTAGTGCATAAGCATAACTAGAACCAACAAAACCCGTTCCTATTATAACTACTCTCGTTCCTTTTCCTTTTGCCTCCATCAAAACAGCACCTTTCCTAGAGAATACACTTCCTTACTTAAACCACAAAACGTCTTTTAAAAGACTACCCTCCAATATATTTACTATACAGAGTTTTTGCTCTTGACATGTCTTCCGTTCCTTGTACTAACACTCGTCCATCTGGAAACAAAACAAGCCTTTCACCCTCTTGAAGCTGAACCCTAAGTAAAAAAGGAGTTTTTTTAACTTCTGCAACCGGTTCAAGTTTTTTTACCCATACTTCTAAATTGATTGGCTCATTACGCTGAATTTGGACTGTTTCTCTCCCGCATAGTGTTGTAACATGGTCCTCTTCTTCAAATAATGAAGGATACTCTTTTTTTTGACAGGTAGGGCATTCCTTTTTTGAGTTCTCCATTTTCAAGTCAAATTGGTGGTTTTTCCATAAATCAAAGCTTCGCAGTGTTCCTCTAAGTGCCTGTTCATCATTGACTAAATACTTTAGTACTTCCACTACTTGATAGGAAGCTACGATATCCACAACTGGACTAATAACTCCTATGGTGTCGCAAGTTTGTCCTGTTCCTTCTCCAGGATTAATAAAACAACGCAGACAAGGCGTTTTTCCAGGAATGAATAGAGCTGACATACCTCTAGCACTCACTGCTCCGCCATAGGCAAATGGTAATCCTAATTTAAAACACATATCATTTAAAAGAAACCTAGTTCGAAAGTTGTCAGTTCCATCTAAGACGAGGTCAATACCTTCTAACAATTGTGGTAAATTTTCAGCTGTTACATCAGTAACGATTCCCTCAATCTTCACACTAGAGTTAATTGCTTTTAATTTATTTGCAGCAGCAACTGCCTTTGGCAAACTCTCATTTACATCTGTTTCGTCAAATAGCATTTGCCTTTGTAAATTACTCATTTCAACATAATCTCGATCGACTAGTCTTACTAGACCTACACCTGCACGAACAAGGTGATTGGCTAAAACAGTACCTAAAGCACCGACACCCACAATTAATACAGACTTGTTCGTGAGTTCTTTCTGACCAACCTCTCCAATTGGTGAAAAGCGCATTTGCCTTGAGTAGCGTTCCAACGAATTACGTTCCATCTTTCTCCTCCTTATAACAACAACCAACCTGAAAGTAAGCCTATGGCTGCTCCAAAACCGGTACAACCTAAATTAACAAAATCATTATTCATCCACTTTTTACCTTTTATACGTACAGTCTTCGTACTACAATGATTTTCCCGTTCCGTTTCAATTGAACAAACAGAACAACGGTAAACAACTTGCCAACCCCCACCTAACACTGTATCTAGTAAATTACCGAGGAAACCGGCTAAAGTCAAAACAACTAACAAGATAAGACTATCATAAGATGGACCCCACCAAAAAATAATTGAGAAAATAACAATCAAGAAACTCCCACTGAAGGCGGCGGCTGAGCCGAGTAATGTGATTGCTCCAGATGTTCCATGTCTAACATGTTTTCTCTTAAAAAGATGGAACGGTTTTTTTTTGCTGTGAGAACCGAGTTCCGATGCCCATGTATCGGAAGTGGCAGCGGCAAGACTTGCGACGAATCCGAACATGTAAATTTGTGAAGGATAAACAAAATAAATAAGTGCAAGTATGGCAGAAACTCCTCCATTTGCAAGTACTTGAATGGCATCTCTTTGTTGTCCTTTTTGAACAATGTCAAGCTCTTCTTCATTAGGATGAAAAGAACCAATTAATATAGAACTACAAAAAAATACACCTAATAAAAGTAACCCATAAATTCCTAACCCCAGAGAAATTGAGCCACCAACTATGACAGCAGCAATCGCTCCACCAAAGGTTAATTTGTTTTTCTGATAAGCAAAGACCGCAATCAAAATAACCGCTGTAAAGAGGAGGAGGATCATGATAGAAATCCTGCAGGGCTAATAATATGATCGATTAGACAATCATGGGGCTCAGTTGGGACAAATGGAATCACTTGACATGGTAAAGCTAACGCTATCGTCTGCGCTTTGATTTTTGGCAGGAACCGATCATAGAATCCTCCTCCGAATCCTAGCCTAGAACCGTTTTTATCAAAAGCAAGTCCAGGAACAATTACTAACTCAATCTTCTGTGGATCAATAGAAGGACAACTCTCAACATTCGGTTCTTTCAAGTTATATGGACCTTCTTCTAATTGATTAAAACTAGTGATTTCAAAAAATGACATCCTTTTTTGTTTGAAATCTGCACGAGGAACGACGACTTTTTTTCCTTGCTTCCAAGCAGTTTCTATTAAACAATATGTATCTACTTCTTTGCCACGAGAAACGGTAAGTGCAATAACTCCTGATTCTTTCCAAAGACTAGAAGAAACAAGGTGATCTGCAATTTCTTTCGACCAATTCTTCCATTTTTCAGCGGAAATTGAATCTAGTTTTCTGCTCATTTCATTTCTAATGTCCTTTTTTGTAAGCATAACTTTCACTCACTCTCACCTTATTTATGAATGCGCCATCAAAAAACCCTTATAAATAGAAAAAAGCAGCGGATAATCCAGCTGCTTACTTTGTTTCACGGTGTAACGTATGACGCTTTAATCTTGGGCTGTATTTTTTGAATTCAATACGCTCAGGATTTGTACGTTTATTTTTTGTTGTAATATAGTTACGATCTCCTGTTTCAGTGCAAGCAAGAGTTACTTGTACACGCATTTGCTATCCCTCCAAACTGTGCTTACTTCATACTTGAATATGATAGCAAATCTTTTCACTTCAATCAAGTGGTTTTTCTTTACAGTATTTGTTTTGTTACTTGTTTAAGGTGATTAGAACGAATTTGTTTATCATGTTTCATCAATACTTCCTCTTCTGATGTACCATTGATTTCCCAAATCCGACCGTAAGTCTCTTGCCATGGAGCTAATTGAAGGCTAGTTACCATCATGCTTTCATGACCACTTTGGCATAATGGTGAGACAGCCAAATTCCCACTTTTTTCTGACCATATTTTTTCTCTTTTCCCAACAGCTAATTGGCTTTCTTTCCCTTTGAAGAAATTAGTAGCTAAAAGAGTTAATATTGGACTTCCGTAATGCATAATCGTTTGTCTCAAAGGCGAAATAAAAGCTACCTTTGAAGAAACCGTCCCAAATCTTTGTTGATGAACGACAAACTTAATATTAAGATTTTCTTCAGATTGATTTTTAAAGATAAATGTATAAACGAAACTACTTTCCTCTTTTTTATACTCTTGTAAAATAGTTAGTTGAATATTCCATTGCTTATGGAAAGCGACAACAATGGATAGGTCTGACCCGCGCTCTTGTTTAGAAGACATTTCCCATTCACTACTATTTAACCAAGAACATTTTCCACCTAACCAGACAGCAAATTTCTTCAAGAAGTGGTGATTTTTTTTTTGAAAAGCAAACATACTAGGATGTTTGCTGTTTAATAAAATTAATCTGTTCAATGTATTCACCTGCCAGTTGTTTTGCATGTGCTCCATCTGTCGACTGAGCATATACAGTAAATGTTCCTCGTTCTTGGTCTGGAACAATAAATGTCCAACTTTCCTCTGTATGTTTAACTTTCATCCCATCAATAAGTTCTACGTTCTTTCCTTTTAACGATTCCAATAACTTTCGCATTACAATCCCTTTTTGTTGTGTTTTACACGTTACTTCTTGTTTATAGATAGATTGTACAGGCAGTTCACTTAGAATTTCTGAAAGGGTTTGCTTATTCCCAACAATATGGTCTAATAGTTGAACGATCGCATATGAACCATCATAAGACATCATTTGAACTGTCCCCTCTGATTCCATCATCGCACGAGCAGAAGTCTTTGTTCTAATAAGTGTTTTATCATAACTTGCTGCTACCTCTTCAAGTGCACTTCCACCATATAATGGAACAGCTAGCTCTTGGCGTAACCCTTTTTCAAGTTGCATATAGATAAACAACATTAATTGTTCTTCTTCTGAGACCAAATGTCCTTGTTCTGTCATTAAACTAATGAACTCTCCACTTTCACCAACCATTACCCCAAAATCGGCGTTATACTCAAGTAAGGTTTTCCTCATTGTCTCTTCATCTACTTGATCAGACAGACTATGAATCGAGCAACCTAGTTTTTCAAGTATTGTTTGGAATAATGGATGGTTACTTGATGATTCTTCATGAAGAACCACTTTAATACTTCTTGCTTTTATCGCTTCAACATTAATATGTTCCATCAAATTAGCTATGTAACTTTCTTCCAATTGATGGTTTGTTTCAAATTGACCAACATATTCAAATGCTACCCTACGGTAAGATTGAAATGTTATCACTTGTTCCAATTCACGTTGTTCAGAAGAACTTATCGGCAATCCATCTTCGTTAAAGAATTCAATGATTAACTGCTTTTCATGATTTTTATCTAACAACCTAATGTATATACCGCCTTTAGCATCACTCTGTTCAACACTAAATCTTAAAACTGGCAACATTGTTTGTCCGAGTTCAACAACGTCTACACCCGATGCTTGCAGACTCTGAATGAGCGATAATTTCATAACCTGTGAAAAAGAATTACTATCGCTAGCCACTAATACTTGTGCACCTTGATTGAGCAAGCTACCATAAGCTGCACCAAATTTAGAGGCTTCCTCTGGAGTCATTTCACTATTTGCAACACCGGTAGCACGGTGTCCTCTTAATAACGATTTTGCTCCAATTTCATTCCAGACAAAGGACTGTGGAACAGTTGTGGCTTCCTCCACTCTTTTATATGGCCAAACTTTAACCTCTGGTTGAATTCTAGCCTCTTCTCCAATGACCGTATTATGACCAATGACAGCATCTTCGAATATTGATGCTTTGGTGCCAACGGTCACACCTTGGCATAAAGTAGCCCCTCTTAGTTCACTATCGTCACCGATATATGCGCCATCCCAAAGAACAGAACGTTTAATTGAAGCCTTATTCGATACAGTTGACCCTGAGCCAATAACTGCGTGTTCTCCTAAGTGAGCCCCAGACCGAATAACTGAATTTGAACCTATTGAAACAGGCCCTTCAATTTTCACTCCTTCTTCAATAATGACATTTTCCCCAACCCATACACTTGGTTGAATCTCAGTTCCTTGAATTAGAGCATCCAGATCACCATTTAATATATCGCTTTGAGCTTGGCGATATTGCTTTAGATTACCTATATCTGACCAATAACCTTCAGCAGAATATCCATACAAAGGTGATTGATCAGCTAACAGCTTTGGAAAAACGTCCTTACTAAAGTCTACTACTGCATCTTCTTTAATGTATGAAAAGATTTCTGGATTCATAATATAAATACCAGTATTAACGGTATCACTAAAAACCTCGCTCCAACTTGGCTTTTCTAGAAAACGAACAATTTTATCTTGTTCATCCGTCATAATCACACCAAATTCTAATGGGCATTCAACTTGTTTCATAAAAATAGTTACTAGACTTTCATTTTTTTCATGAAAATCAATTCCTGATTGAAGGTTAAAGTCTGTTAAAGCATCACCACTTACAACGACAAAAGGTTCATCTAGAAATTCTTCCGCTTGTTTTACACTCCCAGCTGTCCCTAAAGGAGTAGTTTCTTCAAAATAATGCAATTTCACTCCGAATTCAGACCCATCACCAAAATAATCTTGAATAACATCTGATAAATACTGAACGGTCACAGCAATTTCAGTAATTCCGTATTTCTTTAATAGTTCAATACTATATTGCATAACTGGCTTTTGAATTAATGGAACCATTGGTTTTGGTACATTACAAGTTAATGGACGTAATCTCGTACCCTTTCCTCCTGCCATGATGACACCCTTCATTATGATAGCCTCCCTTTAATTTAAATAGTTAGTTCTAACTCTCCAACAAGACATTTTTCTATTTCATCTTCTGTTTGCTTCGCAATGGTCTCCCAGTTAAACTGAGATTTAACATCACGTAGTCCTTGAGTAGCTAATGCTTCTCTTGAAATTGGATGATTATAAAGATAAAGAACTTGCGTAGCCAAACTTTGGACATCACCTGGAATCATTTTCAACCCATTCTCTTCATGTCGAATAATCCCTGCTAATCCGCCTGTATCAGATACAATGGTTGCTTTCCCCGCAGCGAGACCTTCTAAAGCAACGATTCCAAAAGGTTCGTAATAACTTGGGAAGATCGTTGCATCACAACGGGAAAACCACTCGTTTCTCTCTTCATCACTGACAAAACCGAGGAACGTGACATGTGAATCTAATTGTCTTTCTGCAACTTGCTGCTGATAAGCTTGGAGCATTGGACCCTTTCCTGCAATAACAAAACGAATCTTCTCATTTCTTTCTTTTAACAGCGCTGCTGCATCAATAACCGTTTGATACCCTTTTTCCTTAACCATTCTACCGACTGAAAATACAGTGAACTCATTATTGTTTTCGATGGTACTTAATCCGGTATACGGACGAAGCAGGTCGATATCTACACCATTTGGTATGACAGCAAGCTTTTCTTCTGGCATTGAAAAGATTGTTAATAATTCTTCTTTCATATAGTCACTGCAAACGATAACCCGATCTGCTTCATAAGTAAGTTCCCATTCTTTTTGATTGATTTCATATTGCAATTCACTATGAATCCCATTATTTCTCCCATGTTCCGTAGCGTGAATGGTCGCAAGTAGCGGAAGTTGAAGAGATCTTTTAACAGCAGTTGCCGTTACGCCAACTAGCCAATCATGAGCATGAATAATATCAAATTGGGTTTTTCTTGCTAGCTTCTCGATATAGCGAGTCATTTCAATATTTAAACTCCCAACCCAATCAAAGAAGTTAGCAGCTTCTGGCTGCAATCCTTTAATACGGTGAACATGTACACCTTGGTTAATTTCATAATCTGGATAACCAGCTACATGTGAAGTAACAACATGAACCTCATGCCCCTCTTTTACCATTGCCCTTGAAAGGTCAAATACATGTCGAGATAATCCGCCGACCATCATCGGTGGAAATTCCCAACTAAGCATTAAGATGGTACGTTTTTGCTCTTGATCAGCCTCTTCTTTCGTTTGAATGTAAGCATCATGAGGGGAGAAAAAGATTTGTTCATCAATTTCCGCTAAAAATGGATAGCACTGTTCCATTCTCAGTATCCATTCATCCTGCACCGATCCACTTAGTAATTTCTCCTTTGTTACATCAAATCTACTAAGGTGTGTTGCAAATCGTTCATGAGCATATTGAACAGCACTTTGCCCATCCATTATAAATGCCCAATCACTGCTTACTGCCAACATCCATTCGCGAACCATTTGCTTTAAATAACGTTTTTCTAAGTCCGTTGGATTTGAGAAGAGTGCAACAACAGTTGCTAAATCTGTCTCCATTCGGTGGTGATGACGGTAGAGGTATTGGTTTTTTTCATTTATCCAGACATCACCGTAGCCTTCACGCCCCCAAGTCGAGAAAGAAATATGAGAGGTATCGAAATCCTGATAGTGTCTGTCAATATATAATTCAGGAGTCACAAAATGGATTCGATTCTGTCCTTTCTTGATTACTTGTCCAATCCACTCAGGTCCTTCAAACCACCAATGCCCAAAAAGTTCTGCATCAAAAGGGGTAACCATTAAATATGGAGGATAACACTGGTCTCCGTGCTCATTTATCTCATTTTCAATGGAATATAGGAAGTGATCTGCGTGGGCTTGTATTTTCCCTTCAGCCCATTTACGAACGTATATTGCTTTTTCTTCACCTTCACCTGTTATTCGCTTGTGCTTAATTCCAGTATCTATTCTTATTCCGTCTTCATGAACGTATGGTTTTATATAATCCCACTCTCGTTCATAGGCTATATCTCGATAAAATTCGCGATAATCAACATCGCCCGGGTAACCTAGAGTTGAACTCCAAACTTTGCTTGACAAGGTTGTGTGCCTTGGGAATAAGATTAATCCATGTGGTGAATAAATTGGTGCTCCACTACCTTTAGATGGTATTGGTTCTGCGTTTAATAGTGCATGTTCATCAACAAAAGTATAGGTAATGCCTTCTTCGACTAAAATGCGATCAATACCGGGTGCAAAAGCACACTCTGGCAACCAAAAACCACGAGGTTTCTTCCCAAAATGTTGTTCAAAACAACGAATGGCCTCAACAACTTGAGAACGAATGGCTGATTTGGTTTTTACATAAGGTAAAAATGCATGAGTTGCTGCACTTGTTATACACGTAATAACTCTTTTTTCGAATAATTCTCGAAATGCATAAAGTATGTTTTTGTTATAATCAATAAATGTTTTTTTAATTTTCTGATAACGATTAATGTAAAATGATACGAGATCTTTCTCTTCTTTTGTTTCTGCTAATTTCTTTTCTTTCCCTAATAGTTCCTCGGTCTTAATGATGTAATCTAAATATCGTTCCTGAATCGTTGGATCGGCCAACATTTCTAATACCGGTGGAGAAAAAGAAATTGTCAGTACATCTTTTAATTCTGTTTCATTTAACTCCCATAGTAATGGTATGTATGATTCTGTAATCGCTTCAAATAACCAACGTTCTTCAAGCCGTCCCTCTTCCTTGTGACGAACATAGGGAAGATGAGCATGTAGAACTAAAGAATAATACCCTTCTTTCAACAAAATCCCTCCTATTTTACTGTTTCATAATACGAATAAGTACTGAAATGCTCGAGCCATTGAGGTTCATTTTGGTTGCCAGTTTTCCATTGATTCACTGCTTCAACATGTAAACCTTGTTTTGCTTTTTCAGTCCGAGGTGTATCAATTGCATTCGACCTTAACAAAGATAAAAATGAACCTTGTCTTGTTTGAATGCCTAAATCTATAATGAAGGTACGGTTCGGTTCTAAATCCGTTATCATCCAATTATTCGTCATCTCAGGGATGTGAATATCAAAAAAACGATGAGCATTATGCCCATTAAAATCAACCATTGTACAATCATAGACTCTTATTTTCTTAGTTAACTCATGCCATTGAAGGCGTGTTTGGTGTTCAATTGTTTGTCTTAATGATGAGCTAATTTCCCAAAAGGAATATATAGAAGTTGGACTTTGCGGAAGCAAAGTGATTTCATCTCGTTCATAACTCGAGGGCACAATTGGAGTAAAATTCATTTCGTCATTCTCCTTATTCTCTTCTTGTTGTTGGCGGTGTTTTTGATACCGGTATTGAACTTTTCCAACTGTAGTATCTAATTCAATTGCAATTTTTCGAAAGGAATATCCCTTTTCTCTTAAAGCAAGTATTTCCTCAATCAACACTTTCACCTCCAAGTAAATCTTTTTTAGAACACAAATAGTTACTTTATGTAAGTAAGTTACAAAGTATGACTATTTTTTTGTTATGTTAATCATACAATTCAATTTTTCAGCAAACAAGAAGCCCATTTTGTCTCTTTTTGTCAGGTCGAGGCTAGTTAGGCATTTGATTCACAAAAAAAATTATTCGCCTTTTTTCGCCATCTATTTTTGTCAGATCTTCGGGTCGTTTTTTGGCGAAAATACTAAAAAGTCGGTAAATGTAAGCGTGTTCTTTATTGAATGTCGAATTAAGTAAAAAACTCTTTGGAATTTGACTTCAGCTTATTTCTTGCTAAACTGATACTATTCATATTTGAAAAAATGAAAGTGAGTTGCTTTTAGTGGAAATTTCTATTATTGTCTTATTGTCTTTTGCTGTTCTTCTTTTTATTTTATCTTTCTTCCGTAAAGATCGAATAAAACAAGTGGAAAAACAACTTGACCACATGTCCATTACATATATGCAAGAAATTTACCAATTAAAAAAGAAAATCCAAGTACTAGAAGAAGAATTGTTAGTGAGCAGTGATAAGCAAAATCTTTTACAGCATAAGCACTACATAAGTGATACTAATAAAAAACGATAAATTTATTCGGTATCTTGTTAATCAAAAAGGTATTGATTGATGGGAAAGGATTTAGAGGCAAATAATATATATTAAAGTAACATAGACTTCTAGATGAGGCTGTTGGTACGAGATATTATCTTACATAATAAATATGAATAAAATAAAAAGATGTGTTTCATAAGGGGAATTCCACCTTTGAAACACATCTTTTTTATTCATCGGGCTGTTCAAGAATTGGACGTTCTGCTCTTTCAGGTCCATTCCTCACATCTTTCATATCAAAATAGGCATCTAATGCTTGGCTGGCAATTTCTTGAGCCATACCTTGCCTTCCACCATTTCTTTCTAACTTCACATTCGGTACGACAACCGCAAATGCAATTTCAGGGTTATTAAAAGGAGCGTAGCCTACAAGGGTCTGAGTGTTTCCGTCAACAAACCGACGGTCATCTCCTGTCCCCAAAGCTACTCGAACTTGAGCCGTACCCGTTTTTCCAGCTGGCTGATAAGATTTATTCGCAAAACGACTACTAGCAGTACCTCTAGTCATCACTCCACGCAAACCTTGTTGAACACGAGTAATAAATTGTTCATTCATATCAATCCGATTTAGAACTTGCGGTTCAAACTTTTGAACCACCGCACCATGCTCATCTGTATTGGAGACAGGTTCACGAATTTCCGTGACTAACCTAGGTTGCATTCTAAGTCCATCATTAGCTATGGTAGAAATATATTGCGCAAGCTGTAGTGTTGTATATGTGTCATACTGCCCAATCATCAGATCTAGTAGGTTTCCATAGATCGTTGATCCACCTGTTAATCCTGTTGAGCTAGACGGTAAATCTATTCCTGTCTCAGATCCTAAACCGAACTGGCTAAAATTATACCTAATTTCATTGTAAGCCTCTGCTACTGAATTGTTCGTCCAATTACAATTATTAGGGTAATTACAATTAGCCATTAACATCGCCATTTCAAACATATAAACATTCGATGAGACTTCAAGAGCTCGCACATCATTCACCCAACCATAATTCCGTACCGATTTCTTCTCAGGAGTTGACGGCAACCTAATTGGTCGATCATTAAAACTTTTACCAGGGTGAGCGACTCCAGCTTCAAACCCAGTTAAGACAGAAGCTGCTTTAACGGATGAGCCCATTTCAAAAGCTTTCGTTACATTTCCGATATGATCCGCATTTGTTTCTCTTGTTTGTCCAGCAGGGTCATTGAATCCAGCCATTGCCAAAATATCACCAGTACGAGGATCCATCAAAACAGCATAAGCCGCTCGATCTAGAATAAAAGAATTGCCAGCCTTTTTCATTTCTTCTGAGATGATACTTTCTAAACTTTGCTGCAATTCCATATCAACACTTAGTACTAAATCATTTCCGCGTTGACCAAGTCGTTCATTGACTGTGTGGTCTACAGTGCCACCACTTGAATGCGTAATGCTTTCTACAACAGCTTTTTGCCCTCGTAACACATCTTCATATTGCAATTCAAGAAAACTTGTCCCTACGATATCCGAGCGTTCATAACCCCTTGCTAAATAGTAATCGACTTTTTCTCTTGGTATCGTTCCAGTTGACCCAAATACACTACGTAATGATTCTCCGTACACATAATTTCTACGTGAATCTCTTAATATATCAACTCCTGGCAATCGATATAAATTTTCGCTTAATTTATGAGCTTCCTCTTCTGTAATTCCACGTTTTATTCGCTGTGGAGAATTAGCAAAGCCACGTGACATTTCACGATAAATAGCAAGAACACGCAAATCTGTTTCCGATAAAGCTTCAGTTTTATCGCTTGTAATGCGTTCAACCTCTAATTGGTATTCTTCAGATACACTTTCTAATTCGTTACGTTCTTCTCGACTAACAAGATCAAATCGTTCCTCTTGAGTCATTTGCATTAAAATATAATCTTGTTTATCCCGCTCTGTAATTCGATCTGTTTCAATATCAATTAATTGTTCTAATTCTCGGGCAATACCAAGCATAGTATCTGCACTTGTTGATCTAGACGGATTCGTATACGTTACCGATAACTCAAGCTCATTATCAACAACTACATTGCCAAACCGATCATACATCAACCCTCTAGGTGCATCTATTCTTGCTGTCGTATTACTTGTTCCCTCAAGTTCTTTTACAAACTCTTGTCCTTCTACAATCTGAACAACCCCCAAACGCAGGATTAAAACAGAAAATAATACGAACACAGCAAAGAAAAGGACATTTAACCGAGTTGGAACATGATGTTTCTTCTTGCGCTTTGATGCTCTTTCCACCTTGGATGTTCCTCCTAAAAATTTTCTATCTACATTAGAATAGGCACCTTATTAAGGTGCCTACTTGATTGCAAAAGTCGTAACCCGCGTATGCCGTTGCTTCAGTTGTTTCATGAACCTACTCTCGTAGGTGGGTGTTCGCAGAATCACATTCAACGTCCAGAACAAGCTGGCTTGTTGGCAGTGTTTCAATATAGAACTCCCTTTAATAAATCAAGGTTCGAAACAAGGAGAAGCTGACTAACACGGCAGGCAACGTTTTATATTGATTTCATTATAGCATACCCATTTTTTTTGTCAAAAGGGAAAGGAAACCAACTACATGCTCGTTCCACTTCCACCTGAAGGGTCACCATCTCCTCCTTTTTGTCTAGCAAAGCTATAGCTTTCTCCCCCTTTATTTTCTTTGAAATGAACATGCCTAACAAAAAAGTAAATAACCGCATGTCCAGCACCAAGTACAAGCAATAAAATTGGAATACCTCTTTCTTCTGAGAAAAGTGTTACAGTAGCTAAAAAAGCCAGTACTGATACAATACGACCCGAGTTTACAAATAACTCTCGTACAACAATATACTCCACTCTCATCTCAGCAGCCTTCCAACCTTTTCCAATAACATCAAAAGTGAGAGAGACATAAGGGACAAGTAACATCGGATATGCTATCGAGACAACAACGCCATACGTGATAAGCTTAGCAAACGTTAACTCGCCTAATACAATAATGAAGATTGCACCATATAGGATTAAACCACCAATTAGGATTAATTTTTTTCTAAACGTTGGTTTTATTATTCGAGTAATGACATAATACGCAACAAATTGAGTTGCAGAAGCAACTAACCCATACGTACCAATTGCTAACTCGCTCCCTGTTGCGATATACACCCAAACAACAATTACAAAAACGAAAGTCCCTTCTCGTAAGCCTTGGAAAAAATGAGCCCTCGTAATCTGTCGCCAATTCGGATTTTTTTTGCGCTCTTTTAAGATTCTTTTAAAGCAAAACTGCCCTTCAGCCGAACGACGTTTTAACATAAAACTTATGAGAACAGCTGCTACAAAAAGAGAGAGGGAAATTGTAAAAATAATCGTATAGCCTGTAAATTGCTCCATTCTAGTAATAATAAACCCAGATAAGATTGGACCGATCATCCCAGCAAAAGACGTTAATAAACCTAAGAAGCCATTGAAGAAATCTCTTGTCTCGGGTTCGGTTATTTCAAACGTTAATACATTAAAAGCAAGCCAATAAAAGCCAAAGCCTGTTCCAATTAACACTCCAAGAAGAATTAAGTATTCATTTGCATTTTTCCCCAAGAATAAAACAGTTGAGAAAAAAATAGCAAGTGCAATTACACCTGCTCTTAATACAATGACCCTGTCAATTTTCTTAGCTACTTTACCAGCTAATATAAATGCAATTGGCTGCATGACAACGGATCCCAAGTTATATAGAGCAATATCTACAAATTCACCTGATTGTTTCCACAAGTAAACATTGACGAAAGTATTAGACAAAGCAATACTTAGTGCATACAACCCACCAATTATGAGTAATAGCTTTAAGTCCCTTGTCACTTCTATATCACCAATTACTTTCTTTACCAATACCTTATTCACCGACTCCACCACCCTCACAAGTAGTGTGTCACTTGAAAAAACGGTTATACAAAAAGACCCTAAGGTTTTTCCTTAGGGCCTTTTGTATTCTTATTTAGCTTCGTTATAACGTTTTGTAACTTCATCCCAGTTAACAACATTCCAGAATGCGTTAATGTAGTCAGGACGACGGTTTTGGTAGTTTAAGTAATATGCATGCTCCCAAACATCAAGACCTAAAATTGGGGTCTTTCCTTCCATTAATGGAGTGTCTTGATTTGGAGTGCTTGTTACAGCCAATTTACCACCATCAACAACTAGCCAAGCCCAACCAGAACCAAAACGGTTAGCACCTGCGTTTGCAAATTCTTCTTTGAATGCATCAAAGCTTCCGAATGTTGAAGTAATCGCATCAGCAAGTTCACCTGTTGGGTTGCCACCGCCATTTGGACTTAGGATTTCCCAGAACAAAGTGTGGTTAGCATGTCCACCACCGTTGTTACGTACAGCACCACGAATATTCTCTGGTACAGCATCAAGGTTTGCAACTAACTCTTCGATGCTTTTGCTAGCTAGATCATCATGACCTTCAAGTGCTGCATTTAATTTTGTAATATAAGTGTTGTGGTGCTTCCCATGATGAATATTCATTGTTGCCTCATCAATATGCGGTTCTAATGCGTTTGCTGCATAAGGTAATTGTGGTAATTCGTATGCCATGTTAAATTCCTCCTCTAATGTAAATCTGATTATTGGCGGAGTATGTACTCCAAAAATGTGGACTTTTGCAACATTTTTGTTTCATAAGTCTTCCAATTCATACATTACCAAAATTTGAACATTCTTGCAACGTTTATGCTCAGTAATTTTTAATAATGTAACCACATATACTCTACCCTTACTCTAGACGAATTAAACCCAATTTCGTCATAACAAGAATCCCCAGACATAAAGATGTACAAACCCTTTTTCAATCTAATGGAGGAACAATATGAATTGGTGGCAAGCAATAATTATAGGTTTCATTCAAGGAATATCAGAATTCTTGCCGATCTCTAGTACAGCACTAATGCTAATAGCACAAAGACTTCTCGATATACCTATTGGAAAAAATTTTAAATTGTCATTTGAAACATTTCTACACATCGCATCAGTCTTTGCTGTCATTGTTTATTTTCGCCATGATTTATGTAAGATCCTGCAAGATTTTATAACCTATATTAGAACGAAAAATAATAAAGCCCAAACAAATTATAAATTCGTACTTTTATTAATTATATCAACAATTGTTACTATCTTAGTTGGGAAAATGATCGAGTCAATTCTCGGGAACCAATTAACTAATTCAGCAACAATCGGAGCTTCACTCATTATTACGGGATTATCGCTAATATTAATTGAACATGGATTAAATGAAGGAACAAGAGTACAATCAACGTTAAACTGGAAGGATGGAGTTATTATCGGCATAGGGCAAGCTCTATCATTAATACCAGGAATATCCAGGACAGGTAGTACATTATTCACCGCTCTTTGTTTAGGATTGTCTAAAGATACTGCACTTCGCTACTCATTTCTTCTTTCTATTCCCGTCTTCCTCGGTATGACCATATTAAAATTACCAGATTTAATAAAAAGCCATACAGAGATCACTCTCTTTTCCTTAAGCATTGCCTTTATATCTTCATTTATTTTTGCGTTGATAGGGATTAAATGGTTTATCTCGATGCTACAAAACACTAAATTAACATATTTTGCTTTTTACTGTATTGGACTTGGAATTTTCACATGGAGATTAATTTAACCAAAAAAGGATCTCTAAGTTAGAGATCCTTGAATATGTAGTATAAATGGCGGAGGAAGAGGGATTCGAACCCCCGCGCGGTTTAACCCGCCTGTCGGTTTTCAAGACCGATCCCTTCAGCCGGACTTGGGTATTCCTCCGTACCTAATGTAAACAAATAGAGGTTAGAGATAACTTAGTTCATTCTTCTATTTCCAACTTCTATAATGGTGGACCCTGTAGGACTCGAACCTACGACCGATCGGTTATGAGCCGACTGCTCTGACCAACTGAGCTAAGGGTCCCCTATGGGGCGACTGATGGGAATCGAACCCACGAATGTCGGAACCACAATCCGATGCGTTAACCACTTCGCCACAATCGCCGTAAAACATTTAATTAAAGTAGCGGCGGAGGGAATCGAACCCACGACCTCACGGGTATGAACCGTACGCTCTAGCCAGCTGAGCTACGCCGCCATAATGGCTCCACAGGTAGGACTCGAACCTACGACCGATCGGTTAACAGCCGATTGCTCTACCACTGAGCTACTGTGGAATATCACTTAAGAGACAAGAATTATCTTAACATGCTCTTTAAATTACGTCAACATTTTTTCTGAAAATAAATTAGGAATAAATTTATAACATTAATTCCTGCTATAACTTACCATACTTCCAACAATTAAACAAGCCTACTTTTGAGAGAAAAATCAAGGCACCCGCCATACTAAAGGGGCACCTTGATTACTGTAGATTTAGTGGTCTTCTCCAATTACTGCTTCTGCAATATTAACAGAGTGATCGCCGATCCGTTCTAAATTACTAACAATATCGACAAAAACAATTCCAGCTGAACCAGAACATTTGCCGTCATTCACTCGTTGAATATGCTGCTTTCTAAGCTTTCTTTCCATTTTGTCTATTTTTTCTTCTTTCTCCAAAACAGAACGTGCTAAATCACCATCTAATAATTCTAAAGACTGAATAGCTTCTTTTAAAGTTGAGAGTGTTAATTCAGACATTTCACGTAAATCTTCAAGTGCTTTCTCTGATATATGAACTTTGTTTACTTTTTGATAATCCTTCAATTCAACTATATTTTCAATATGATCTCCGATACGTTCGATATCACGGACTGTATCCATCAGCATCGAATGCATCTTCGAATCATGTGCAGATAATGACCGAGAGGAAATTTGAATTAGATAATCTGTAATTTTCCTATCGAGATTATTAATGGCCTCTTCAAACTGGATAGACATCTCAGCATGTCGCTTCTGACCATTCTCAAGATATTGACTCACTTCATAAAGTCCTCTTTCTGAGAATTCAGCCATACGTAACACTTCCTGTTTCGCTTGTCCTAGTGCAATAGCAGGTGAACTTCCAATAAAACGAGGATCTAGATGTTTTGCCTTATATTCAATACTATATTCTTCACCCGGTACTAATTTCGTTACAATAATTGCTAAAATTGCTACAAACGGAAGTTGTATCATTGTATTGGAAACATTAAAAATACCATGTGCAAAAGCAATTGTCATTGGTCGGTTTAGGCCTAATTCAACTGCAAGAAAACTGACAAATTGGAAGAAGAATGGATAAATGATCAATACTATGATCGTTCCAATTAAGTTAAATATAACATGAGTCAATGCTGCTCTTTTGGCTGCAACAGATGCACCAATTGCTGCTAATATTGCTGTTATTGTCGTTCCAATATTATCACCAAATAGAACAGGTAAAGCGGCATCTAAGCCCATTGCTCCTTGCTCATACAATTGCTGCAACAATCCAATTGACGCACTTGAGCTTTGAACAGCAACCGTAAAAATGGTTCCTATTAGCACACCCAGTAATGGATTTTCACTCATACTTAATGTAAGTTCAGCAAACGCTTCAAGTTCACGTAGCGGCTTTAACCCTGTACCCATCAATTCTAATCCATAAAATAAAGCTCCAAATCCAAATACAACTTGCCCATAATTGTTTACTTTTTTTGCTTTAATAAAGAAAATTAATGCTGCCCCGATTGCAATGATTGGTAATGCATAGGCGGATATTTTTATCCCAATTATAAAGGCCGTTACAGTAGTCCCAATATTGGCTCCCATAATAACCCCAATCGCCTGCTTTAGAGTCATAAAACCTGCATTAACAAGACCGATGGTTAAGACGGTTGTCCCCGTACTTGTTTGAAGAAGTACCGTTACAAATAACCCTGCAAAAACCCCCATAACAGGATTTGTCGTAAACTTATCTAGGACATCTCGCAATCCATCACCAGCAACCTTTTGCAACCCATCCCCCATGTATTTAATACCAAAAAGGAAAATACCAAGTCCACCAAAAAACATGAACAAGAGCGTTTGTAAATCCACAAATCCTCATCCCTTCATCTCATAAGTCAAATCCAATTTTCGACAAACATCAACATGGACACCCTGTCTATTATTAAGCATTCATCAACGGTTTGTAAACAATAAATTATTAAAAGTCATCTTTATTTCAATCTATTCATGATTTTCTTCAAAAAGCCCTCTATATTTGAAATACAATGATAGCATTTTCAACGGCAATTCGTTAAAATAACGGAGTATGAAAGAGGTGAACTGATGAGTTACTGGGAATGGTTTTTTAAAAGCTTCTACAATAGAAAAGTGATTGCCTATTCTCGCTTTCGACCAATAACGACAACAATTGGATTTGTCTTAATGATTATATTTATTGCGAGTATCCCTTATTTTATCTCTTTAAATATTACGATCGTTTCAAGCGTACAACAGCTTGATCGTATTTTAGAAAATGATTTACCTGACTTTCATCTGGTTGAAGGTACATTAGTCATGGAAAAAGAAGAGGTCTACATTACCGATGAAGTGAGTGAAGGCTTTTTCCTAATTGATCCTGCTAATTCATTAACAGAAGGAAAATTGTTGGAGCTAGAAGAGGGGATTGCATTACAAGAAAAGGAATTTCTTTTTATCTCGAATGGGCAAATTCAATCGATCTCCTATTCACTCCTCGGCTTACAGGAGCTTTCTAAAGAAGATCTCTCACATCGTATTAGTCAACTTTTAAATTTCCTGCCGATCTTATTGACGATCATAACGAGCTTACTATTTGTAGGACTTGCGGGTCTAGGCTTTTTAAGTATTACGATTCTAGCTTTTCTAGCTCTTTTTATTAAGGGAAAAAGAAAGTTAGAATATCGCCATATGTGGATTATCACTGCACACGCACTCACACTGCCAGTAATCTTACTATATTGGATAGATATTCTTATCTTCCCTATACCGTTTACTGCGTTTGCATTATCAACATTTCTTATTGTTCTTGCAGCGATTAGGTCTATCCCTATTCCTAAAAGGCATAAACACAGCACTCCTAGCTAAATGGTGAGACCTTACAACTACTAAAATAAGAGGATCCCAAAAGGTTTTTGACCTTTTGGGATCCTCTTTATTATAAGATACCTTTTCCAATATTAATTAATACTCCTCACTCACCTTGCTTTTCTTCACCCTCTAATGGTTTAATTAATATTCTTGTACCATCCACCGACATGACAATGATATCTTGATTCGCCTCAATCCAACTTCCACCACTTGTTGCACTATATTGCTCTCCTTCAATCTCGACTGTACCGGTTGGCCGAAATGAACTGATTGTTCTTCCCCTTTTTCCAACAAGCTGATGGTACTGTTCATTAATTGAATTATAGCCTAACTCATTAGTTAGTTTATCTTTCAACGTCATTTTTGCCCATAAATTCCGTGATGGGAAAACCTTCAAAAATAAGGCCGAACTAAATCCTCCAATGATAAACCCCATTGAAACTAATACACCATATATGAAAGATGGGGCTGGGACTGCTAAGCCAATAATCATTAATACAACCCCTAATAATGCTACAGTTCCATCAGTAATCACTTTTCCATCTATTACGATTAATGCTAGGCCTACTATATATAAAATAACAACCCATAAGCCTACATCTCCTGTAATGTGATAAGAGAAATACATAGCCATTATTGCAATTCCTAAAATAGCAAATAACCCTTTAACTCGAACTAATAACTCACCAATTAAAAATAGAGTTCCTAAAAACACAACAACAAACCCGATACTAGGTGAATCTAACCATTCCATTCCCCTTCCTCCTTTCTATGTCATTTACGTTTTTGACATGGTTTTCGTTTCACTTAATTTAGAAATAAAAAAGAGAGAGGATCCCTCTCTCTCATTATGAACTAAATAAACCACGAAGGGAATCAATTAGCCGATTAATTAAATCAAGAAAATTTTTAATAAACCCTTGCGTATCTTCGCGATTTAGAAATTCTCCTAAATTATCTCGTACCCTTGAGATTTGATCTTGAACTTGATTCCAGTCAATGTTAAGGTCTTTCATCCTCATAAAAAGGGAAACCAAACCGTTCAATTCTTCATCAGTTAACGTAATACCCAGTTCAGCAGCAACGCGACGGATTAGCTCTCTTAGGTCCTCTTCTGTTTCAACAGGATTATTGGCAATTTCTTCTTTTATTCGATTCATCAGTTCTGTCGCTTCTTCCATTCCGATCGAATCACTTAATTCACCAGTGCGAATCAATTCTTCATTTGCAATTTGCTTTTGCTCTTCTGGAATTTCAATCTCCGTAGCAATTTCATACGCTTTAATTAACCCTGTTAAAGCTGCTGTTCCAGAAACAGGAATTGGAGCTGTAATATAAATATCAGCGTCCTCTACACCAGCTGTAATTAAAGCATTAGCATACATTTCATCCGAAACCCAGTTAATATTATTCGATTCAACTGCCAAACCTGCCCCTTCTTCACCTAGGGTGATTTTTGAAGAGGATAAAGCGTTTGTTCCAATTCTGGATGCACTAATGTAATTACCTAAATATTGATGTTCTTCCTCATTAGTCACATAAATAATCGTATCATCTTGTGTTGCCCCCATCTCATCCAGTAGGGCTTGTTTTTGTGTTTCAGATAAATCCTCACCAAGAGTAATAATTACATCTCCTGGTATAGCATCAGCTAAAACAAATGTTGGTAACATAAGTGCAAAAACTAGCGTAAGAGCTAAATATTTTTTCCAAATCAATTTCATTTTCATCTTCTCCTTTTGTGACCACCACGATTTTTATCGCTAAGTCGGCCTCGTGAATTGACGAGAGCCCTACTAAATAAGAAACACGTTTTCCACTATAATAAAAAGGTACCATAGTACTATTTTTCTTCTAGATACGTGAATAATCCGTGACAAGACATTCCTTTCCCACAGGGAAGCACTTCCAACTAAACAACAAAATAACAACATTAAAAGTGACAAAAAACAATGCCGTAAACATCATTTGTTCAACATTACTTATCCAAAAACCAAAGCAGAGCGGCCCAAGAGCAACTCCTAAAAAACGTAGCATTGAGTAAAAAGAAAATACAGTCCCTCTTTCCTTTTCTGACACAATGGAGGCCAGAGCGGCATTTGCTGCTGGAAGTACAATACCGAACCCAATTGCATAAATAGTCATTGAAATAACAAACCAATGTATTAATGATTGTATAATCATCATAACAGAACCAAATGTCATAGTTAATCCTCCGTAAATAAAGGCTCGCTTGTAATTATTCTCATTCCCTCTTAATATTCGCGCTGTTACGTAGGAGAGAATAGTTAACATCAGTAGTGGAAAAGCAAGTAAAACTCCATTTAAAAAGGATGAAAAATCAGCACTGATTTCGAGTAAATACGAAAAGTAAAATAAATAACCAAATAAAAGGAACATCCCAATCAATCCAAATGCGAAAATCGGGGTCAGCCATCTCCAATGATTAATAAACAGTGCTTTTAATCTCTGCCATTTTTTGAAGTTTTTTTCCTTCGCTTTTAAAGGCGCTTTCTTTAAACGGATGAAAATAACAATCCCTACAAAAGCAAAAAGAGATATTGCTAAATAGAATACAAAACTATAGTACCAAGAAAAAGCTAAAATAACTCCCCCCACGATCGGACTAATAACCTTACCTGCCCCATTAAATACTTCAACGGTTCCCAAGGCACGAACTCTTTGTTCTCCTTCAAAAAGATCTGTGATAAATGCCATTGCTAAAGGGGTCAAACTACCTGCTCCAATCCCTTGCAAAACTCGTCCAAACATCATGAGTTCGAAAGCTCCAGCTGCGTTACCCATTATTCCAGCAAAAGCACTAATCATACAACCAATTATAATGAGCGGGAGGGCAACAAGAGCAATTCTTTTCCTGCCATAACGATCAGATAAAATACCTCCCAGTGGAACAAGAAGGGCCGCTGGAATTGAAAAGCTCGTTAAAAGCCAGCCACCTTCGACTGTCGTTAAACCCATATCTAATTGCATCACGGGGAGTAAAGGAATAAACATAGAATTACCAATAGCCATTATAAAAGGGAGAAGTCCTATGAAAAAAAGAATATAAGACGGCCGAGCATCCTCCATTGTATTCACTCCTTTCAAACATATTCATTTTGAAAATTTTTCCTCCAAATTGTCATAAACAACCTTAAACTACATATACTTTTATATGAAATGGCAATTAAAGGAGGACAAGCTCAATGAAACGCATTGGAACTTTTTTCATCATCCTCGTTATTTTATACAGCACTTATTATGATCTAACTATTGGAACTTTACCCAATGGACTTTCACATACTGCTACTCCTTCGCAAATAGAAGAATTTGATGAAACAGAAATTCAAGAAACTATGGCAGAAGAGTTGGAACCATTTAAAGAAATGATCGTTGAACCTGGTCATACTGTCTTATCAATTGTAGAGCACCTTCATGAAGGTCCTCTTTCAGCCACCATCCAAGAAATTGTTCATGATTTTGAGACGTTAAATGGAGGTTTAAAACCAGAGGAAATTCAAATAGGAAAAAAATACTTGTTCCCTATTTATTACTAAATGAACAACAATATAATAATTCAGATAAGATCGTCTTCACTTTATCCTTGCCAAACAATTACGGTCATTGATAAAATGAAGGCGATTGTCTTATATGAGACTAGGTGAAGAGTAACTCTTCGAAATAAAGGAGCGATTGGTCAATGACCGAAATAATACATCGTACAAAAACACGCCCCGTGAAGGTAGGCAATTTGACTATCGGAGGCAATAATGAAGTTATCGTCCAAAGTATGACAACGACAAAAACACATGACGTAGAAGCAACAGTTGCTGAAATCAAGCGACTTGAAGAAGCAGGATGTCAAATTGTTCGTGTAGCTTGTCCTGATATGCGAGCAGCAGAAGCTATTGCGGATATAAAGGCACAAATTAACATACCTCTTGTTGTTGATATTCACTTCGATTATAAACTTGCCCTAAAAGCAATTGAGGGCGGAGCCGATAAAATTCGAATTAATCCAGGTAATATTGGAAAACGCCACAAAGTGGAAGCCGTTGTAAAAGCTGCAAAAGAAAAAGGCATTCCTATTCGTATTGGAGTAAATGCTGGTTCCCTTGAAAAGCGTATCCTTGATAAATATGGATATCCAACAGCAGATGGCATGGTAGAAAGTGCCCTTCACCACATTCAAATCCTTGAGGAACTTGATTTTCATGACATTATTGTGTCCATGAAAGCATCGGATGTTAACTTAGCGATTGAAGCATATGAAAAGGCCGCGAAAGCTTTTGATTATCCGCTTCATTTGGGTATTACAGAGTCTGGTACGTTATTTGCTGGGACAATTAAAAGTGCAGCTGGTTTAGGGGCTATACTGAATATGGGAATTGGCAATACTGTACGTATTTCATTAAGTGCAGATCCTGTTGAAGAAGTAAAAGTAGCTCGTGAACTGTTAAAATCTTTTGGCCTTGCAGCTAATGCAGCAACACTTATTTCATGTCCAACTTGCGGTCGAATTGAAATTGATTTAATAAGCATTGCTAACGAGGTTGAAGAGTATATTGCAAGCATTAAAGCACCAATAAAAGTTGCCGTTCTTGGCTGTGCTGTTAATGGTCCAGGTGAAGCACGTGAAGCTGATATCGGTATAGCTGGTGCGCGTGGCGAAGGGCTGCTTTTCATGAAAGGTGAAATCGTTAGAAAAGTCCCTGAAGAAACAATGGTTGAAGAGTTAAAAATTGAAATTGATAAAATTGCCGAAGAACATTTTAAAAAGCAGCGTGAATTAGAAAAAGCATAAGCAATAAGCTTATGCTTTTTCTCTATTTGTTCCCCGTTCTCCCATTATCTAACTATGTTAGAAAAATGGGGAGAAAAAGACTGTCATGAGAATCGAAACGGCACCAATACCAATCGCCCAGTTACCAAGCGTTGTGGAGCCATAACGACGCGAAACAAAACCTATTACAATACCAGCTGCCCCAAGCAATACTGGCAAGAAAAATAATGACAAAATGGAAAGTACAATCGCAAAGGTTCCGACACCACGACCTGCAGTAGCGTCATCTACGTTTGCATCAGCTGTTTCATCCCTTTCTGCCATACCATTCACAGTTGCATATTCTGCAGCCGTTTCCTCTTGGAAATTTGTAACGAAAGGTTCATCCTTTTCTTCTTCACTTAATGAAAGGTCACGGGAATCCTCTCTCCCGTTTTCATAACGTCCTCCTTCAACATGATTATTAACCAATGTTAAAGAACGATCGTCTTCATCAACTAACCTTATTGGTTCATCATTCGGATTTTCTCGGTCTGCCATACGAATCCCTCACTTTCTTTTTTTCGGGGAACAGTCATAGTATGACGCAGACAAAAAGAATTATCGGTGTAAATCTTTTCATGCAGAGGAAACTCACTAGACCAACCGCTAAGTTTCGTGTAAGGTAAAGAATACAAGGATTTTTGATGAGGTGACGAAAAATGATAAAGAAAAGAATGGGATTGGATATAGACGGTACGGTCACTGATCCAAATACATTTATCCCGTATTTAAACAAACATTTCAAGAAATCGTTAACGTTAGATGATTTAACCGAATATGACTTAACATCCGTTCTTGATATATCAGAGAAACAATTTTGGGATTGGATGGGTAAACATGAAGCTCTCATATATAAAGAGGCAGAATTAGCTGCACATGCAGAATTAACACTACATGAATGGACAAAACATCATGATCTTATTTATATAACAGCAAGAAGATCTCACTTAGCTGAAATCACACAACATTGGTTTCTGACAAAATCTGTTCCTTTTGATCACATTGAACTAGTTGGAAAACATGATAAGCTTGATGCTGTTCGAGAACATCAGTTAGATATCTTTTTTGAAGACAAACACGATAATGCGGTCGCAATTGCGGAGGAATTCAAAATACCTGTTATTTTAATGGACACACCTTATAACCGACTACCTTCTCCTAAAAATGTTATTAGAGCAAATAACTGGGTAGAAGCAAAAGATTGGGTCGACAATTGGTTAAAGGAAACAACGTAAAAAGGACTGGCAAAACAGCCAGTCCTACTCGTTACTCTTTTGGACGGAAGGTATGACAACATGTTTCTTTTATGGTATGAGCAGCATCCTCGTGTTCAGCTTTCTCATAAGGCTCTTCTCCTGCCTCCATCGTATAGTCACGATTTGCATGTGAGTCTATTTCAACAAGAATCGATTCAGCTTGGCATTTATTGCCTTCTCCCCAAAAAGAACAGTTTGCTACATTACATTTCACAATTGGCTTTGCCATAGTATCATCCCCTCCTACCATCTAGGATTGAACAAGACCTATAATTCATGTATTTCAAAAAATGGCACTTAATTATTTTAATAATGTTCCCCTAAAAGAAAAAGTGCAAAATCCCCCTAAACAAACAACACTTTGCTTGAATAGGACTACTTTTGCACCATTAGTTACTGTATACAATTTTCACATTTACCATAAATTTCGAACTTATGTCCCGTAACTTGAAAATCTGGAAATTGTTGATTAATTGTATCCATAGGACAACTCTCAATATGTTTTGTTTTTCCACATTCTAAACAGATTAAATGATGATGATGATTTGAAATTGAACAACTAAAGCGGAAACGCTTCTCCCCTTCAAGTTCCGTCTCTTCTAATATATTAAGTTCTGCAAATAATGATAAATTTCGGTAAATCGTATCAAAGCTCATCCCAGGATAATTACTTTGTAGACGTTCTAGTACATCCTTGGCAGATAAATACCTTTTTTGATCTGCAAAAAAATGTAACATTTCTTCTCTTTTCCCAGTATGTTTGTATCCTTTATCTTTTAAGAGCGCCATCGCCTCTTCTACGTTCAAGATAAGCCCTCCATTCATTTATCGTTTAATGCTTTTTAGTAATAAAACAACAAGTAATACCATTATGCTAGTTAAGACAATCATTCCACCTGTTGCAATATTAAATTGGTAAGAAAAATATAATCCTAATATAATTGAAACTTGTGCAAAAATAATACTAAATAAAATTAGTTGCTTGAAACTTTTGGAAATTTGAACACTTGCCGCAACAGGAATAACAACAAGAGCTCCGACGAGTAAAATTCCTACCACTTTCATTGACATTGAAATAACCAAAGCAATTAATAGCGCAAAAACAAAATTGATGAATTTCATTGAAATACCTGAAACCTGCGCATACTCTTGATCAAATGAGCTCAATATAAATTCCTTATAAAATAAGAAAATGATGAATAAAACAAAAATAGCAGTAAATATAATAAATTGTACATCACTAACCGTTACACTTACAATACTTCCAAATAAATAAGTATACCACTCATTATATCCTGTCCGAGCAAGACTTATAAAAATCGCACTCATCCCAATACCTGTCGACAAAATAATCGGGACAGCCAATTCTTGAAAATGACGATACATATCTCTTAATCGTTCAGTAATTAATGCACCAATAAGTGCAAAGACAACTCCCATATACATTGGATTAATGTTTTGAAAGAGAGGCCCGATTGTACCTAGAAAAACCCCTGCAGAAATACCCGTTAGAGTAATATGAGAAATCGACTCCGTTACGACTGATATTCTGCGTACAAGTAAAAAAGCCCCGACAATTGGAGCAATAATACCAATAACTACCCCAGCCACAACTCCTCTTTCAATAAACGTAAGATTTGATAAGAATTCCATCGATTTAGAGCCCCTATTCTTATTTTTTTAGCTCGTTTTTTTCGCGGCAATTCCTCGAACTATACTTAGACCATATTCTACCGCAATGACAATAAGTAATATTAAAACTGAAATCATAACAATCATTCCACCAGGTGCCAAATCTAAATAAAAAGAAGATATTAAACCTGTCACTACCGCTATTTCCCCAAAGAAAATTGAATATAAAAACATCTGCTTAAACCCTTTCGCCAACCTCATAGCTGCTGCTACAGGTAAAGTCATTAGTGCAGAAACAAGCAGAATACCAACTATTCTCATAGAAGCTGCAATGACAAGTGCAACCATGACGATGAATATAAAATTAACCAATTTACGATTAATCCCTGAGACTTTCGCTTGCTCTTCATCAAACGACAAGAAAAATAGCTCCTTATAAAAAAGAATTAAAACAACTAATACAACAACCGTAATAATACAAATAGTCCACAAATCAGAGCGACTAACGGCTATGACACTACCAAATAAATAATTAAATAAATCATTATTAAATCCATCAGCCATTGAAATGAATACAACCCCAAGCCCAATTCCACCAGATAAAATAATAGGAATAGCAATCTCTTTGTAAAATTTATAAGCACTTCGAAGTTGTTCAATTAGTATCGAACCACCAACAGAAAAAACCAATCCCAAATATAAAGGATTGAGTCCTTGAAAGAACACTACATGTTTAGCAAGAAGTAAGCTAGCCGCAATTCCTGATAATGTAATATGAGACAAAGCATCTGCAATTAAAGCAAGTCGGCGTACAACTAAAAAAACACCTAATAATGGCGCAAGCAGTCCAATAAGCAATCCAGAGTAAAAAGCATTTTGCAAAAACTCATAACGAAAAAAGGCTTCTAACATCTTTTAATGCCCCCCATGATTATGGGTAACTAAATGAACATCATGACCATAAAATGACGATAAATCTTGGTTTCCCTCGAAATCTGCTGTATTTCCGTGGAAATGAAGTGTCTTATTTAGACAAGCTACATCAGTAACATGATCTGTCATTACACCTATATCGTGAGTCACAAGGATAAGGGTAATCTTTTTTTCCTTATTCAGTTGATCAAGCATATCGTAGAACTGTCTAACGCTAGCTGAATCCACTCCAACTGTTGGTTCATCAAGGATGAGTAATTCTGGCTCACTTACAAGTGCACGAGCGATAAAAACTCGTTGTTGCTGTCCACCAGATAACTCGCCAATATTCTTATGCATATATTTTGTCATTCCAACTTGTTCAATTACATCGCGAACGAGCTGCTTATGTTTACGGTTTAAAAAGCGCAATAAGCCAACTTTTCCGTATAATCCCATAGAAACAACTTCAAACACTGTAGCAGGAAAGCCTGAATTAAAACTATTTGCTTTTTGCGAAACAAATCCAATTCGTTCCCACTTTTTAAATTTCGAAACACGTTCTCCAAACAATTTAATTTCTCCAGATTGAAGGGGGATTAGCCCTAAAATCAATTTAATTAACGTTGATTTCCCTGAGCCATTTGGTCCAACTAAGCCCAGAAATGAACCTTTTTTTATTTGTAGAGATACATTTTCCAATACATTTTGATTACCATACTGAAAGGAGATATTCTTTATCTGTATAGCATCATTTGTTTCAGGTATATTCACCAGTACTCTCCCCTTTTTATAAGAACAATTACGATTTGTTATCTGTCCTTACCTATTATAAAGGTTATTTTCAATCTGTCTACCTTTAGGCGCTAGTAACAAATTTTGTTATAATCAACATACTTACCAACGACAAAGAGGTGGAAATGCATGATTGAAAAACAAGTAGCGATTATCGACATGGGGTCTAACTCGATTCGCTTAGTGATTAATAAAATTGACAGCAATGGATACTATAATGAATTGCATAACTTTAAAACAGTTGCTAGACTAAGTGCTCATATTAAAGATGATGGAAATTTATCTGAAGTCGGTATAAACACTGTTTTAGACACACTAAAACGGTTTAAAGATGTCATTCTTTTTCATCAAGTTCGTCAAATCACAGTTATCGCAACCGCAGCTATGCGAAAAGCGAAAAATCGCGACAAAATTGTAAAGCTAGTGAAAGAAACGATTGGATTTGAAATTCGCATACTCTCGGAATATGAAGAAGCGTTTTACGGCTATTTAGCAGTTGTTAATTCAACAAATATAGAAAATGGCTTTACTGTGGATATCGGTGGCGGTAGTACGGAAATAACTTTATTTGAAAATCGTGAATTAAAGCATTATCATAGCTTTCCTTTTGGAGCAATCACGTTATACCAACAATTTTTTAATGATGACCAAGATGAACCTGAAACAATCGCTCTACTTACTGAGTATATTAAAAAGCAGTTACATACTCTTCCTTGGTTTAAGGAAAAGAAAGATTACCCTGTTATCGGTATTGGAGGTAGTGCTAGAAATCTTGCTCTCATTCACCAACGTAAAGAGAGTTATCCATTAGCAGGTCTTCATCAATATGAAATTCCAAAGCAGGAGTTACTTGATATTAATACAACGTTGCAGCATTCAACTGTTGAAGAACGTCTTGATTTAGAAGGTTTATCGAAAGATCGAGTTGATATTATCGTTCCAGCTTCTACGGTAATTACTCAGATTGTAAAATATGTGAACGCGAATACATTCGTTATGAGTCGAAAGGGCCTTCGTGACGGTGTGTTTTATGAGGAACTGTTAAAATCAATGGACACAACCCGATTTCCAAATGTAGTTGAAGAAAGTTTATATCAACTTACAAATAATTATGAATTGAACGTTGAACATGTAAATCATATATCACTGCTTGCTAACCAGTTATACTCAAAGATTCGTGAATATTGCCCTGTGGAACACAACCCAAGTAATGCGGTCACTTTATTGAACCATAGTGCCAGGTTACTTTATATTGGAGAATATATAAATAATGAAGCTAGCAGTCAAAATACCTTTTACCTTTTAACAAATATGACCATTGAAGGATTGTCGCATAGAGATCGTTTGGCCATTGCATTGATCTCTTCTTACAAATCAAAATCACAAATGCAACAATACGCAAAGAGCTTTAACAAACTTACTAATAAACAAGAACTTAAATACTATGAATTTTTAGGTTCTATTTTAAAATTAGCTTACTCATTAGATCGAACACGAAGAAAAGTGATTACATCTATTGGACAAGTAAACCAAAATGAAGACGAGCTTTCCATTATTCTTTACCACCAAGCTGATGCCTTTTTTGAAGACGCACAAGCAACGAAACATAAAAAACATTTAGAACGTGTTATTAAATACACAATTGAATTTAGATACATGCCTGCAGAAGTTCTGAAATTAGAATCTTAACATAGAATTTACAATCAGCTGTTAAAATGAAATGTAGAATTTAACAGAGAGGTTGAGTCCCATGCAAAAGGATAAGTTAATTCAAAAACACATTGACCTTAATAACCCAACCTTTTACAACAACCGTGAGTTAAGCTGGCTTGCTTTTAATGAGCGAGTTTTAGAAGAGGCCATTGATGAACGTAATCCTCTTCTTGAAAGGCTGAAATTCTTAGCGATTTTCAGTTCCAATTTAGATGAATTTTTTATGGTTCGTGTTGCTGGATTAAAAGACCAAGTAAAGGCTGGTTTTAACCGTCCTGAGAACAAAGCTGGACTAACTCCAAAACAACAATTAAAGCATATTTCTGACAAAAATCATTTACTTGTTCAATTACAAGATACGGTATATACAGAAACAATCATTCCTTTGCTCTTTCATGGAGGGTTTCAGTTTGTTTCGATTCAAGATTGCGATGAGGAACAACTCACTTATTTAGAAGAACGTTTTCAAAATTATATTTTTCCTGTTTTAACTCCGATGGCGATAGACGCCTACCGACCATTCCCTATGCTATTAAATAAAAGCTTAAATTTAGCTGTTATTTTACGGCGACTGGGAAGCGACGAGAATGAAAAAGATCAGTTAGCCATCGTCCAAGTTCCTTCCGTATTAACAAGATTTATTAAATTACCTAAGTCGAAAGAACAAAAAGATCAATTTATTTTACTTGAAGAAGTTATCAGTCACTTTATTAGTGCGTTATTTAATGGGTTTGCCGTTAAGTCTGTCTCTCCTTTTCGCATTACAAGGAATGCTGATATGACGATTCATGAAGAAGCATCTCGCGACCTGTTAAGTGAAATTGAGAAGGAACTAAAAAAGCGTAAATGGGGGGCTGCTGTTCGATTAGAAATGCAAGAAGGGCAAATGAATCAGAACGTTCTCAACTTATTGTTAGATGTCCTTGAACTACATCAAGATGATGTCTATTCATATAAAGGACCTCTAGATTTAAGCTTTTTATTTAAACTGTACGGACAGCTTGCAAAAGAAAACGAACATTTAGCCAATGAAACTTTAATCCCTCAGCCACCAGAAGATTTAATTGGGGAAAATGATATTTTTCAAGCGATTTTAAAACGTGACATCATCTTACATCACCCATACGAATCCTTCCAGCCTGTGATAGACTTTGTTACACGTGCAGCTAAGGACCCTTCAGTACTTGCAATTAAGCAAACATTATACCGTGTAAGCGGTGATTCACCGATCATTCACGCATTAGCGCTTGCGGCAGAGAATGGGAAACAGGTCACCGTACTTGTCGAATTAAAAGCTCGTTTTGATGAAGAGAACAATATTCAATGGGCTAAAAAGTTGGAGAAGTCAGGTGTTCATGTCATTTACGGGATAACTTCTTTAAAGACTCATAGTAAGATTACTTTGGTTGTTCGACACCAAGACGATTACATCCAACGTTTTGTTCATTTAGGTACAGGTAATTATAATGATTCTACAGCTATGCTATATACGGATCTTGGTTTTTTTACTTCACGTGAAAAATACGGAGAGGATGCAACGAATTTCTTTAATTATTTAAGTGGTTATAGCGAAAAACCCAAATGGAACTATCTGTCAACGGCCCCGTTTGAAATTAGAGAAAAATTTCTTCATTTGATAGATGAAGAAATGAAAAATCATAGAAAATATGGAAACGGTAAGATTATTGCAAAAATGAACTCTTTGTCAGATAAACCAATTATTTTAAAGCTGTATGAAGCCTCTCAAGCAGGAGTTCAAATTGACTTAATTGTTAGAGGTATATGTTGTTTACGACCAGGAATTAAAGACGTTAGTGAGAACATACGAGTATTCAGTATTGTTGACCGTTTTTTAGAGCATAGTCGGATTTTTTATTTTAATAGTAATGGATTTGAGAAAATATTTTTATCTTCCGCCGATTGGATGACTAGAAATATGGAAAAAAGAATAGAAATCTTATTTCCAATTGTTAGTCCGAGTAATAAAGAACGTGTGAAAGAGATATTAACCATCACACTTCAAGATAATACAAAAGCACGTCAACAAAACGCAGACGGGAGCTACAAATATATTCACCGCACAACAGATGAACAACCAATCCAAAGTCAGCTTACATTCCACGAACTAGCTTCACGCTTTACAGCTATCGATGAGTAAGATTAGATAAAAACAAAAGAACCGGCACAATATGCCGATTCTTTTGTCTATTTATTATGGTGCTGTCTCAAAGTCCGGAATAGAGGTGGCAATGGCTCCGTTCGCTATGCGCCGTGAGTGTGTAAACCACTCCTCTCATGGCTTTTTAAAGATGTAGCGACTCCGCTCATTGCTTCGGGGATGCCCCAAAAGGACTGCTTTTGGGCATCCCCTTTTATGCTCTCTGCACTTTTTTAGCACGCCATTTTCTTGTAATAACTCCTTGTTTTGGCGAGAAGAAAAAAGCTAAACCAAATAATACGGAAGCAACTAAAACTATAGAGGCACCAGATGCTACATCATAAATTACTGAATAATACATCCCTCCTATTGCAGCTATCACACCAAACAAAGCCGATAAACCAAGCATAACCGGCAAGCGGTCAGTTAATAAATAGGCTGTAGCTCCTGGTGTGATAAGCATAGCAACAACTAAAACTATTCCAACCGTCTTGAGTGACGCTACTGTTACAAGTGATAATAGGAGCATCAACAAGTAATGAACGAGTTGAACAGGTACTCCCGTTGCTTTAGCCATTACGGGATCAAATGTACTTAACAACAGTGGTCGATAAAAAATAATAATCATTAATAACACAAAAGCGCCAATCCCTACAGTGACCATAAGATCTGATCTAGAAACCGCAAGTACATTCCCAAAGAGTATATGCCATAAGTCAACACCTGTTCCACGCAGCCCAGTAATTAACACAATTCCTAGTGCAAAAGCGGCGGTAAACATAATCCCAATAGCAGAATCATCTTTTATTCGACTATTTTGAGATACATATCCAATTGCAAGAGCAGTAAGTACACCAGTAATCGTAGCTCCAATAAAGAAGCTAGCTCCAATCATATAGGCAATGACAACTCCAGGTAAAACAGCATGCGATATGGCATCCCCCATAAGAGCCATCCCACGTAAAATAATAAAACACCCGATCACACCACAAATGATACCAACTAAAATTGCAGCAATTAAAGCCTGTTGCAAGTAAGAATACCGCATAACTTGGTCAATGAACATTGTAATGTTACTCATTACTCACTCACCACCATTATATTTTCATCGTTTCCAAACAAAGTAATGCTCCCCTTATAGGTTTTGGATAAAATATCTGGTTTATAGACGTTTTTCACTTCCCCATATTCAACCAGCTCTTTATTAATTAACAATAATTCATCAAAGTATTGTTCAACTTTACTTAAATCATGATGTACAACAAAAACCGTTTTCCCTTCATTTCTAATTTCTCTAAGTAGATTAATAATAATTTCTTCCGAAGTTACATCAATTCCAACGAAAGGTTCATCTAAAAAGAATAAATCAGCATGTTGAGCAAGTGCACGCGCAATGAAAACTCTCTGTTGCTGTCCTCCAGAAAGTTCGCCAATTTGACGCTTTCGGTATTCTAGCATTCCCACTTTTTCAAGTGACTCAATCACAATTTCTAGATCTTTTTTTCCTGCTTTTTTATACCACGGAATATGCGTAAACCGTCCCATCATGACTACATCTTCCACTAAAACAGGGAAATCCCAATCAATTTGATTGCGCTGAGGAACATAAGATATTTGCTTTCTAACATCATTTACTTTCTCTCCTAAGACCGTTACTTTCCCTTGTGCTTTTTCTAAACCTAAAATAGCTTTTATTAACGTCGATTTACCTGCACCATTGGGACCGACAATCCCAATTAGTCTTCCTTTTTCTGCTTGAAAGCTAATATCTTTAACTGCTTGATTATTTTCATAAAAAACAGACAATGATTCAACTTCTATAACTTTTTTCACCAGCTTTTCCTCCAATCAAGATGGTTTTCATTGTTGCCATAACGCAACTTTTTCGAGAAAAAACTCCCTTGTTCGTTTATGGACAATTGAACTTATACAACGAAGAAGTCCCTTAAGCCCATTTATAATTATTATCACAACATCTTATGGGTAATTTATAAAAAGGTGCAAAATTAGGACAGGGCAGAAAAGTTTCCCTAAGTAAACTTTTACTTGTAATAAGTATAATCGTTATTTACAAAGTTGTAAATGTTGTAACCTTATTTCTTTCTCTAAAAACACTTCATGCGCCTATAAAGGTCATCAAATGTATTCATTTATATCAAAAAAAACCTGACCTATTAATATAGGTGTCAGGCTTTTTCTCAGTTACCTAATGGCAAGGAAACAATTACATTTGTACCAATACTATACGTACTATCTACTTTAAAATTACCACCATGATCTTCAATGATCTTCTTGCATAACGGGATTCCTATCCCTGTTCCTCTTTCTTTTGTTGTAAAGAAGGGCTTCCCTAATTGATTTAAAACAGATTCAGGCATCCCTTTGCCATTGTCCTTCACTTGAATAATATAATTTTCCTCTTGTACACTCGTTTTAATAGTGAGGACTCGATTTGAATTTGACTCCCCAAAAGCTTCTACTGAGTTTCGCAATAGATTAAGCATAACTTGTTTCACCATTGATTCATTCACATATATTTGCTTTTGAGTTTCTGCTAGGTCAAGGTTAAATTCTACATCATGGAGAAGACATTCCGCTTTCATAATCTCGATCAAGGAATTCATGATCTGAACAGGCGATTGCCACCTACGCTCCATCTTTTTTCGCGAGACTGAAAGAAAATCTTCAAGAATTCCATTCATTCGGTTCATCTCTGACATAATCGTATCATAGTACTTTTGATGATCATTGGTTAATTGAGCCAATTGCAAAAAACCTTTAATAACTGATAAAGGATTACGTAATTCATGCGCGACTCCTGCAGCAATATGCGAGACTGCTTCCATCTGGTGGTGAAAAGTAAGTAAATTTTCAAACTGCCTTTGAAGAGAACGATCTTCATAAACAAGATAGACCATTCCATCTTCCTCAAATGGGATTACTCTAAGACGGTATAACATTTCATCTTCTTCAAAATCATCTACTTGTTTACTCTTAGTTATCAATGCTTTTTGAACAAGTTCTAAGCTGAATAAAATAAAAGAATTATCTATACTTAGATGCTCCAAAGTACAAACACGTAATTGTGCTTCACTAATGTTTGTCACTTCTAAAAAAGCTTGATTCCACTTTAATATATGTAAATTTTGATCTACTTTTAAGTAAGGAATACCTAATTCTTCAATGAGAAAATGTTGTTCGATCATTTTTTCCTCCGTAAATGTCGATGAATGAGCTGATGAGAGTTGACTTGTTACCGAAGAATTCATTGACATTGAGTTATTCCTATTTGGGGCTATTTGTTCGTCTAGGTGCTTATTTTCCATAAGGCCCCACCCCCTCTTCTTGTAGCAATTATTGACATAATTATACATTTGCTAGAAATTTATTGGTTCCTATCAATCCTTTATTCGATAAGTCTGCCAAAATTTCCTTTTTTTCTGCACATTTTCTTCAAGTAACTCATACACTGTCATTATGTTACTTGATCAAAGGGGTGCTTTTATGAATGGAATCATGCAACAAATTGTTAACAATAGGGTTAATTCATTAACAGTTAATGAATTATTAAGCTTAGCTAGTCAGTACAACATTACCCTTACTAGACAGCAAGCAGAAAAAGTCATTTCCATTTTAAGATCAGAGCATATTGATGTTGCCAATCAAGCTCAAGTCCAAAGAATAATTCATCGTCTACAAACAGAAGTAGACCCTTATGTCTCTTCAGTTGTGCAACAATTGCTTCAGCAATTTAGTCAATACCTTTAATTCAAACATGAAAAATAGTCATTATTTTACCTTTTCCTGTTTACACATAAACTACAAAACAAAAAAAGCAGAGGTTATACTGAGGGGTACTAAAAAAAGACGTTTTTCCCTTTTTACGTGCCCTCTGAAATCCCTTCTGCTTTTTTTGTTATTACAGTACGATCTTTGATCTTACGTCCTCATCAAATTCTCCTGAACGGATCATTTCAATCTCGTGTTTATAAGGTGCTTTTTTGTTCTTTTTATCTTCGCCTACGAATGGCGTTTCAAGAATTTTTGGTACTTCACTTAATTGAGGATGATGGACAATGTAATGTAATGCTTTAAAACCAATATGACCAAACCCTATATTTTCGTGGCGGTCTTTTGCTGCACCTCGCTCATTTTTACTATCATTAATATGAAGAACTTTTAAACGGGCAAGTCCTATAATACGATCGAAAGAATCAAGTACTCCATCAAAATCAGACACAATGTCATAGCCTGCATCATGAGTATGGCATGTATCAAAACAAACAGACAAACGTTCATTATGTGTAACACCATCAATGATAGATGCAAGCTCTTCAAACGTTCGACCGCATTCCGATCCTTTTCCAGCCATTGTCTCTAGTGCAATTTGTACATCACGCTTTTCTTCAAACACTTCGTTTAGCCCTTCAATGATCTTTTGAATGCCAGCTTCAGTTCCAGCCCCAACATGCGCCCCAGGATGCAAAACGATTTGCTTCGAACCAAGAGCTTCTGTGCGTTCAATTTCAGAACGCAAAAAGCGTACTCCTAGTTCAAATGTTTCGGGCTTGGTAGTGTTAGCAATATTAATAATATATGGGGCATGAACAACAATATCTGTCATCCCATTTTCTTTCATATGAAATAATCCTGCCTCAATATTTAATTCTTCAATAGCTTTGCGCCTTGTATTTTGTGGTGCCCCTGTATAAATCATAAATGTGTTTGATCCGTAAGAGGCTGCTTCTTCACTTGCCCCAAGTAACATCTTTTTTCCACTCATTGAAACATGAGAACCGAGTTTAACCGTCATAATTTCCTCTCTCCTACACTTACTTTTTCTTTTTAATTCTTCTTTGTCTCTGTTCTTCTTTTGCTTGCTTAAAGCGAGCTTTTTTCTTATAACCAGGCTTTACGCTTTTAGGTTTTGCTACTGCTTTCCCGCCTGTACGTTTTTGCTCTTTCGGTTTTATTACAGTTGTTTCAGTTGAACGAGCTGTCTTTTTCTTTCCAGGTACGCCGAGTGGCGGGCGGTCAAGTTGTGTCCAATTTCCTTGTTTAAAATCATAATACGTAAATGTAATGCCACGCTTTAAAAGCTTCTCAATTGCCTGCTGATCATGATCCTCATAAATCGTGAATGCAATTCCATCTAATCCAGCTCTAGCTGTCCGTCCGACACGATGAACATAAAAATCTAGATCCTTCGGGATATTATAATTAATAATATGAGTAACACCTTTCACATCAATTCCACGTGCAGCCAAATCGGTAGCTACAAGATACTGTACTTTTACATCTTTAACTTGTTTCATTACTTGCTTACGTTGTCTAGGTTGCAAACCGCCATGAAGACGTTCAACATTTAAACCGGCTGCTAACATTGCATCAGCAACTTCATCAGCTTGCTCCTTTGTATTTGTAAATACAATTGCTAAATATGGGTTAATGGCTTTGGCAATATCTACAACAAATGTAATCTTCTCACGATGTCTAAGCGGGATAATTCGGTGTTCGATTTTCGACGCAGTTACATGCTTAGGCTCCACTTGAACATGACGTGGTTCTGTCATATATTTTTTTAAGAATGGTTGGAGTTTTTCTGGAATTGTTGCGGAAAATACCATCATTTGCAACTTTTCTGCCATTCTTGAAGCAACTTTATCTACATCTGCAATAAAACCCATGTCAAGCATTTGATCCGCTTCATCTACTACAAGCATGGCTGCTGTATATACTTGAAGAGCCTGATCATCGATTAAATCTCCTATCCGTCCAGCCGTTCCTACAACAACATGCGGTTGTACTTTCAAACTCTCTATTGCGCGTGAACGATCGGTTCCTCCAACTAATAACTTTGCCTGAATTTGCTCATCTTCTGGACAAAAATCAAGAAGTTTCTTCAATTCATCAAATAACTGACCTGCAAGTTCTCGAGTTGGTGCCGTAATAACAGCTTGTACTTCATTAATCGCAGGATTAATCTTATCTAGAATTGGTAACAAAAATGAAAGAGTTTTCCCTGTTCCAGTTTGAGATTGCCCAATAACATCTCTCCCGTTTTTGATTGCTGGTATTAAACGTTCTTGAATTTCTGTCGGCAATGTGAATCCTTGGTCACTTAACGCCTCAATTAAAAAGGGCTTAAGTTCAAATCGCTTAAAATTTTCTGATTTCATTTACATTTCAACTTCCTTCCGATGCCATTTGTGCAATACTTCATTTTATCATACATTGTTAGAACTTACTATTTAGTTAATCTTTAAGCTCGTTCTTTCACTTGTTAATACGCGCATCATTCTCACCGCACAACAAACACTTGCATATAGTTGTTATAAGAGTTTATGTATCCTTATTTCTACTTTCCCCAAAATTAGAAGACGGTACACTTATAAAATCTGTTGATACTAGGAAAGGAGACTTAACCATGCAACCATTTTTCGGTCCCCCGTTTGGATCAATGCCTATGCAAGCCCCAATGCAAGGAATGTCACATACAGCTAATATGTTCTCTCATGGCGTCCCTTCTCATGCTGCAAATGCATTTGGCGGAGCAGGCAGTCACATATTTAGAGGAGGAGGGGGGTTACTTTCTAGAATATTCGGAGGATTAGGTGGAGCACAAGGAGTAGCTGGAAATCCTATGATGGGTGGATTTTCAACAGCTGGTGGAGGGGGAATGAATTTCTCTACATTGCTAACTAATGCTCAGAAAGTTTTAGGATTAACTCATCAGGTTTTTCCGATGATTCAACAGTACGGTCCACTTATTCGAAACGCACCAACTATCTGGAAAATTATGATGAGCAATAATTCAGAAGAAGAAAGCCCTATTGATGACAGTTCCGTAAATGCATCAGTAGATGAAGAGAGTACGAAGATTAACATTGAAGAGCCGGATGATTCATCTGCTTTGTCTAGTACCTCTTTTGACCACTCTCAAACAAACGAAACCGGCTCATCATTACACCCTACTAGATCTACTGCTTATAAACCAGAAAATATTAAGGGAATTCCTGGTCCAAAATTGTATATTTAACCAAAGTAGTGAAAGACTAAAGATATAAATATTTATGTCATTTTTTTATTGACAAGAATCGCACAATGATAGTAAAATTTACTTTTATATTTTTTTGTGTTACACTAAGGTTACTACTCGATTGGAGGAATGCCCATGTTTAAAGTTGGTGACCACGTTGTCTATCCTTATCACGGAGCAGGAACAATTCAAGATATTGAAGAAAAGGATGTATTAGGAGAAACTCACTCTTATTTTATTCTTAACTTTCCGCTCGTCGATGTGAAGCTTATGCTTCCAGAAAGCAAGATAAACGATTCTGGTTTGCGAAAAGTGATAGACCAATCAGAGTTAGATTCACTTGTAGATGCCCTGCAGAACGGACCTGAGATCCCGCCTTCTACAAGTCATTTTTCTCGTGAAACCGAAAATCTCTTAAAGAGCGGAAGTATTATTGACGCTGCTCATCTTATTTCATCTCTTTCAAGAAAGCAAACAGAAAGGGCAAACGGCCTCCACATTCAAGACCGTAATCATTTACAAAAAGCTCGGCAAATGATTGCTAGTGAACTTGTACTAGTCAATGATATGACTGAAGAGCAAGCTTATGAATTCATTGACGATGCACTTATTGAGTTAAAAGAAGCGTAAGCATTGTCACTTGAGGGAAACTACATTATACTATATAGCAGGAAAACTAAGGCTGTCTCCTATGTTTTGTCTCACTTCTTGTGAGGCAAAATAACTCTGAGACAGCCTGATCTTGTTTTCATTCATTTTTAATTAGCTACTACTCATCATAGATGAGTCTTATTATAGGAGGCCTTTCATGAATGTAAAGAAAATTTCTCCAAGAGGATATTGTTATGGTGTAGTTGATGCGATGGTGCTTGCAAGACAAGCAGCAGCGAACTTGGACTTGCCTAGACCTATTTATATTTTGGGCATGATCGTTCATAACAAACATGTTACAGATGCATTTGAAGAAGATGGGATTATTTCATTAGACGGACCAAACCGTGTCGAAATATTAAAGCAGGTAGAATATGGTACAGTCATCTTTACCGCTCATGGTGTATCGCCGGAAGTTCGTAAACTTGCAAAACAAAAAGGACTAACAGTTGTTGACGCGACATGTCCTGATGTAACTCGTACTCACGATTTAATACGAGAACAAGTAGCACAAGGTTATGAAATCATTTATGTTGGTAAAAAAGGACACCCTGAACCTGAAGGTGCGATTGGTGTCGCACCTGATTCAGTACACCTTGTAGAATCTATCCAAGACGTGCAGAATTTAGAGATTGCAACGGATAAGATTATTATCACGAATCAAACGACGATGAGTCAGTGGGATGTTAGTGACATTATGAAAAAAGCAATGGAAGCTTATCCAAGCGCTGAAGTTCATAATGAAATTTGTTTAGCTACACAAGTACGACAAGAAGCTGTTGCAGAACAAGCAAAAGAATGTGATCTTGTGATTGTTGTTGGAGATCCTAAAAGCAATAATTCAAATCGTCTAGCACAAGTGTCAGAACAAATTGCTGGAACAAAGGCTTATCGTATTGGCGATATAACTGAGCTTCAACAAGAATGGTTTCAAGGGGTTCAAACCGTTGGTGTTACCTCAGGTGCTTCGACACCAACACCAATAACAAAAGAAGTAATTGCCTTTTTAGAGCAATATGATCCAAAAGAAGGTGCTAGTTGGAACCCTGAACGGAAGGTGTCTCTACAAAAAATATTACCGAAAGTCAAGGCAAAAAGCTAAACAGACGAAAAGGGGATGTCTCAAAGGTGTTTTTGACCTTTTGAGACACCCCCTCTTTTAATTCATCTTTCTTTTAAGGAGAATTTTACAGAAATTGAAATGGATCCGTATTTGGTTCAGAGATAATCACTTTAGTGTCATACTTTGATTTTTCAAGGAAATCATCAAAATAATTCTTCACACCGCTTTTCATGATCTTTTCAACATTATGTCCCGGATCTACAATATGTAAGCCATCCATCATCGCGTCATGGGCAACATGATAATATACATCACCAGTTACAAATACGTCAGCACCTTTAAAAATAGCTTCTTTCATATATTTGTTTCCATCACCACCAAGAACAGCAACTTTTTGAATACTTGCTGTTAAATCACCGACTACTCTGACACCTTTCACACCAAAAGCTTTTTTCACATGTTCAGCAAATTCGGCTAATGTCATGTTTGACTCAAGTAAGCCTATTCGTCCGAGGCCTAGTACCTCTCCTTTATTTTCTAACGGATAAATGTCATAAGCTGGTTCTTCATATGGATGGGCTCTTATTAATGCTTTAACAACTTTAGATTGAAGATGTGCAGGTATAATAGATTCCACTTTTACCTCATCAACAACTTCAACCCTTCCCTTTTCACCTATAAAAGGATTGGTTCCTTCTTCGGGTTGAAACATTCCTTGTCCTTTGCTGTTAAATGTGCAGTGACTATAGTTTCCTATATGCCCAGCACCAGCGTTCCCTATAGCTTCTCGTACTTGCAAAGCATGAGTCTCAGGGACAAATACAACAACTTTTTTTAATGCTGTAGTAATGGTAGGAGAAAGCACTTCTGTATTTGTCAAACCAATCGCTTCAGCCATCATATCATTTACTCCGCCCTTAGCAACATCTAAATTTGTATGCGCTGCATAAATAGCTATGTCATGTTTAATAGCTTTTGCTACAATTCTTCCGTGCGGGGTATCTAAGTCTACTTTTTTTAATGGTCTAAATAACAAAGGATGATGAGCAATAATGAGATCGACCTCTTTGTCAATTGCTTCATCTATAATATCCTCTAAAACATCTAAAGCAATCATCACTTTTTTTATCTCTTTGTTTAAAGTACCGACCATTAACCCATTTTTATCACCTTCAACAGCTAACGACTTAGGAGACCATGATTCAAAGTGCTGAATGAGAGCTTGACCATTAATATATTTTGTCATTTACGTAAAACCTCCTCAACCATGTTAATTTGATTAAGTAAATTCTTTCTTTTTTCCTCAACTTGCTCATTTGCATTGGCTTTTTCAAACTGAGCTAATATTCTCTTCCAATTATCAACTTCATACTGCCACTTTTTCTTGAAGGCATGATTTACTTCTTGCATTAAAAATGGACCAAGCAAAAGTTTCTGTTCTTTTTGATCTTCATATAATGATTCATCATTTCCTCGCTTCGCAACTAGAACTTCATAGATCTTTTCGTCTTCTTCAAGAATTTCTTCTGAAACTAGCACCCATTCATTATGCAAAAGCCATTTTCTGATAATATCAGCTGATACATTAGGCTGCAAAATCAAAGTTTCTACTCCTTCTAGTTTATCCTTTCCCTCATTTAGAATGGTAGTAATAAGTCCTCCACCCATTCCAGCTATCGTAATCGTATTAACTTCGCCACAATGAATAACCTCAAGACCATTCCCTTTTCTCACATCTATTCTTTCGGTTAAACCTGATCTTTCCACTTGCTTTCTAGCTGATTGGTATGGCCCTTCATTTACTTCCCCAGCAATAGCTGTAAGTTCTATATCCTTAATACATAAATAACATGGCAAGTAAGCATGATCTGAGCCAATATCTGCTACCTTTGCTCCCTTTGGTACATACTTTGCCACTCGCACTAGCCTTTCGGACAATTGCTTTTCATTCATTTATATCACCTATTATGCATCATTTTAATTTTACTTTATCTATGTACTTTACCCAATTTAATCCATTTCTAATATATAGAGAAAAGACGAGAGTTACAAGAGTACTCTCGTCTTCATATTATTCGGATTCTGCTAATAAATATTGAGCAATTGCATCAGCTTCCACATCATTTAAGTTTGTGATAGCCGGCATGCTGCCATAACCAGCTGTAATGATATCAGCAATTTCTTCCACTGAATATTTTCCGTCAAGCGCATTAATTGCTGGACCTGATGCTCCACCCAGGTCTCCACCATGACAGCCAATACATGATTGTTGAGCAAGTTCTTGACCAGCTGTAACAGGATCTTCAAATTCTGTTACTTCTTCAGCCTCTTCTGTATCATCAGCGTTCATTTGTGCGCGCTGATCAAGTCCAACAAATGAAAGTGCTACCATAAGCAAAATACCAACAATAGCAGTGATCGCAAATGGTAATAGTGGTCTTCCTTTCATTATCATATCCTCCTTTAAATAGTATCGGATCACACATATCGTCAAACAACTATGTAGACGCTTTTAAAGATTCCCTTCTCATTCTACTTGATATTGTCCATAAAGAAAAGGGATCTTTTCAGTTTTGCTTTTTTTGTCACTCTTTTATCTAAACAAGAAAAAGAACGATAACAAAAAGCCTGCAACTCCCGCTATTGTAAAGATTCGTAACGAATAACGCCACCCTACTAAAAGCCAAACAAGACAATGAAAAATTGAAAGATGTATAATAGTTGTATTTCCAACAGTACCCATTACTATTTCTACAGTTAACAAATAAAAAATAATCGCTGTAATCATGTAGTAATAAGAAGAAACGATTGAATTGGTTGATTTACTAGCAACCAATAGGATGGCAGCTGTAAATGGAACAACAATTGCTATTTGCATTGCTATTGAAAAATCGGTAAAATAAATGACAAGAATTGTTAATAAAAACAGAAGATGTACCATTAAGAGAGTTAATAGTATATATCTTTTAAAAAACATAGATTGCTTCTTAATATTTTCTTTTAACTCATGATCACCTTCTGTATAGAGAGTAAGCAAGAAATCGCAATACTGCTCAGGAAGTAACTTTGTTGATTTCCAATGCTGAATTTCGTTAATTATGATTCTTTTTCTATTCTCGTCCATCTTTATTCTTATCCCCCTGCTAGCCAATGCAATGATCGAACCAGAGGCAAGCCAAAAGGCCTGATTCAATTATCAATATAGCCACGAGCAATCGACTATATGTTCTTAAAGACAGAATCAGACCCATTATGAAAACTCTTATTTCCTATGTCGTACGATTTCTTAACCTTACTCTAGAAAATCCTTTAGTCGTTTACTACGACTAGGGTGGCGAAGCTTTCTTAATGCCTTCGCTTCAATTTGACGAATACGTTCGCGAGTTACACCAAATACTTTACCCACTTCTTCTAAAGTACGAGTACGACCATCATCTAATCCAAAACGTAAACGAAGAACATTTTCTTCTCGATCGGTTAACGTGTCTAGTACGTCTTCTAGCTGCTCTTTTAGTAGTTCATATGCAGCCGCATCAGATGGAGCCAATGCTTCTTGGTCTTCGATAAAATCACCAAGATGTGAGTCATCTTCTTCCCCAATTGGTGTTTCCAAAGACACAGGCTCTTGAGCAATTTTTAAGATTTCACGAACTTTATCCGGAGTTAACTCCATCTCTTGCGCAACTTCTTCCGGTGTTGGCTCACGCCCAAAATCTTGAAGGAGTTGGCGCTGCACTCGGATTAGTTTGTTAATTGTTTCTACCATATGAACAGGAATACGGATCGTTCGTGCTTGGTCCGCTATCGCACGAGTAATAGCTTGCCTAATCCACCATGTCGCATACGTACTAAATTTATATCCCTTTTCATAATCAAACTTTTCAACAGCTTTAATTAACCCCATATTACCTTCTTGGATTAAATCAAGAAACAGCATACCACGACCAACATAACGTTTGGCAATAGAGACAACTAGACGTAAGTTCGCTTCCGCTAATCTCCTTTTTGCTTCTTCATCACCTTGTTCAATTCGTTTGGCAAGCTCAATTTCTTCTTCAGCCGAAAGAAGGGGAACACGACCAATTTCCTTTAAATACATTCTTACAGGATCATTTATTTTAATACCAGGTGGTACACTTAAATCATTAAGGTCAAACTCTTCTTCATCTTTTACAGCTTGCTGGAGATTTGGAACAACATCGTCCGTCTCATTTAAGATTTCGACTCCTTGTTCACCAAGATATTCAAAAAATTCATCCATTTGGTCGGAATCTTGATCAAAAGCTGCTAATTTCTCTGTAATCTCAGCATAAGTAAGTACTCCGCGCTTTTTACCTATCTCCACTAATTGTTCTTTCACTTGATCGATAGACAATTCACCTTCCGCTAGTGGGCGTAGTGGTTTATCTGCCATTCGATCCCCTCCTTCCATTGTTCACAACCAAAGCTTCTTGCCAATTCATGCTAGTGAAGCTCCTGTTTCATACGATTAATCTCCATAAGAAGTTTTGCTGCTTCTAATGGGTCTTTCTCTCGTTTCATTTCTAATTCTTTTTGTTGTATTTGTATCCGTTTTGGATAAGTTTCAATCAATTTCATATAATCGAGCAGTTCTTGCTCTTGAAAGTCATCATTTAACGACATCATTGCAAGCTCTGTTGCAATCCTAATTAACTTTTCATCTTGCAACCCTTGAATAAATTGACTTGGATTAGCCTCATGTCCTTCACCAAAGTATGCAAATAGATGAGCCGCTATTGCTTGATGTTCATCAATATTAAAACTCCCACCGATGCGTTCTTGAACAAGTTCTGTCACTTCAACATCTCTCATCATATGAGCAAGTAAAAATCTCTCAGCATTTTGATGGGCTGGTAATAATTTTTTTGCTTCTAAGGATTTCCTAGATTGTATAGGTCGACCCTTTGATTGATATTCACTTTTATCTTGCTTCCGTTTTTCCCGATAAATTTGAAACTGCTCGTGCTTTAATGCTTCTAAAGAAAGCGAAAATTCTTCAGCGATCTGTCTGAGATAGTGATCTCGCTCAACCGCTCGCGGCAAAGTACTAATTTCAGTTAAAACATCCTCAATATAGCTCATTCTTTCAGCTTCATTTTGCATATTCTTACCTTTACGCAAATACCGCATTTTAAATGACATTAAAGTCAAACTTTCCCCTATTACATTCGATTTAAAGCTTTCAGCACCGTATGTACGAATATAGTCATCGGGGTCCAGCCCTTCTGGCATTTGAGCAACTTTCACAGTACAACCAACTTGTTCTAATATCCCTGCCGACCTGAAGGCTGCGCTCGTTCCTGCTTTATCTGAGTCATAACAGATGGTAACATTCTCAGCATTTCGCCTAATCACTTTAGCTTGCTCTTCTGTTAAAGCAGTACCGAGTGTAGCTATTGTATTAGAAAGTCCTGCCCCCCAAGCTGCAATCACGTCCACATATCCTTCAAATAAGACAACTGAACCAAGCTTCCTAATTGAAGGTCTTGCAAGATGAAGACCATAAAGTGTTTTTCCTTTATGAAAGATTGGTGAATCAGAACTATTCAAATACTTTGGCTTTTCATCTGAGATAGATCTACCACCAAAAGCGATAACATGGCCTTGCCCATCCCAAATCGGAAACATAAGTCTGTTTCTGAAACGGTCATAATAACCGTCTTTTGACTCCCTTTCACCCAATAAACTTGCTTGAACCATCGTTTCTAGCGAAAAATTGCGTTTCGTTAAGATTGTAACAAGCGCATCCCAGCGATCTGGAGCAAATCCAATTTGGAAATGCTCAATTTGTTCTTTTGTAAAACCACGTTTTTTCACATAAGATCGACCTTCAGATCCTTGTTCGGTTAACGTAAGGACGTGGTAATAGAGTTTAGCGGCTAACTCATGAGCTGAGCGCATTAATACTTGTGGTCCCGCTACGGGGGACTGAACGGTCGCATCAGGCAAATCAATGTTTGCACGCTCTCCAAGTTTTCTGACAGATTCAATAAAGGTAAGTCCTTCTAGTTCCATCAAAAACGAAAAAACATTCCCACCAGCACCGCAGCCAAAACAATGGTAAAGTTGTTTATCCGGTGATACAGAAAAAGAAGGGGACTTTTCACCGTGAAAGGGACATAATCCAATATACTGCCGACCTTGTTTTTTTAGTTGCACATAATCACTAATTACTTCGACAATATCTGATGAGCGCCTAACCTGCTCAACCTTTTCATCCGGTATCCTGTTGCTCATTGTTATCACCATTAATCATACCAATTTCTCTTACAATTCGAGTTTTTTTGCTATGTTCCTTCTTTTTCTGTAACAATTTTTGTGAGTTGTTCAATAAACATTTGACGATCTTCTTGTCGAAAGGGTTTTGGGCCTTTTGTTTTCCCACCCATTCTCCTTTGTTTTTGCGAAATATAACGTGCATCCAACATTTGCAAAATGGTATCTTCTTGATAAACAAAACCACGGGGAGATAGTGTTATTACCCCTTTAGCTAACATGATCGAGGCAAGAGCATGGTCTTGTGTTACACATATATCACCTTTTTTAGCTTTGTTCATTAAAAACAAATCCGCCGCCTCTTTATCATTATCTACTGTCACCACTTTAACTGTAGACGGTAGAGTTAATGTATGTGCATAAGATGACACAAACACCATTGGCATGTTAACGAACTCACAAATTTCTACTATTTCTGCTTTTACTGGACAAGCGTCAGCGTCGACATAAATGGTTTGTAATGAAGGATTCATAGTAGTTGAATTCAACATTCCCTTCAAAAATCCTGCTATCTTTTTAAAGAATTTCGTAGATAATTGTCGAATGAAACATCTGTATCGTGTTTCGTTTTTTTTATCCTTACTATCATTACCAAAAAACAAAGAAAAAGTCTTGACTTTTAAAATTTATTTGTTCTTTTTTAAAATATAACCAAAATTTTCTTCACTATTAGAATCACAATTCTTTATTATACGCAACTTTAACTCCTTTGACTAGCCCAAAAATAAAAAGCATCTTGCTTCTATACGCAAGATACTTCCTATTATTATTTTTTTAAAAACATACTCGAGATTAAATTGGCTGTTTCTTCAACTGCTTTATTTGAAACATCAATAACAGGACATCCAATCCGTTGCATAATTTTTTCTGAATACGCCAATTCTTCTTTTATTCGATCAAGGTTGGCGTAGTTAGCTTGGGCTTTTAACCCAAGTGCTTTTAATCGTTCCGCCCTAATATCATTTAATTTTTCTGGACTAATTTTTAACCCAACACATTTTTTCGGTGTAATATGAAATAACTCTTTAGGTGGTTCTACTTCAGGAACAAGAGGCACGTTCGCTACCTTCAATCGTTTATGTGCTAAATATTGAGAAAGTGGTGTCTTTGATGTACGCGAAACTCCAATTAACACGATATCAGCACGAATGATCCCCCTTGGGTCACGACCATCATCGTATTTAACAGCAAATTCGATTGCTTCGACTTTACGAAAGTAATCCTCGTCTAACCGATAAATTAAACCTGGTTCATAACGCGGAGCCTTCTTCGTCAATGTTCCTATTTTCTCTAACATTGGGCCAATAATATCTACCGTATCGACACCCGTTTCCTGTGCAAGTGTCAATAGGTGTTCTTTTATTTCTGGAACAACAAGTGTAAACGCAATTAGTGCATTAGATTTACGAGCTAAGATAATTACTTCTTCAATTGTTTCTTTATCTTCAACATATGGGATTCGTCTCACTTCAAGTCCAGCACTGCTAAATTGACTAGCAGCAGCCTTTACAACCAATTCTGCCGTTTCCCCTACTGAATCTGAAACGACATAGACAACCGGTCGCTGTCTAATTTCTTCCATGAATGCCCCTCCTTACCGCTTATATTACCTCATCATTAGCTAAATCAACTAGTAATGCTGTTATATTCGTTTTCGTAATTCGACCTACTACTTCAAAGCGGGAGCCATACTCTACCTCCACAACAATAGGAAGTCCATCAATTTGCTTTTCAATTAACTTATTAGCCACTTCAATAATTAAATCATCTTGTTTGCATACTGTAATATTAGGCATTCTCGTCATAATAATACTTACAGGAATAGACTCTAGCGCTTGCTTTCCAAGACTTGCCCGAAGTAAGTCTTTCCTTGAGAGAACACCTACTAAGGTTATATGCTTATCCACGACAAATAATGTTCCAACATCCTCTAAAAACATCGTGCATATCGCATCATACACCGATGCTGACTCTTGGACCACAACGGGCCTAGACTGGTATTCATTTACCGTAATATTCTTGACTTTCTCTGCTAACATTTGGTTTCCAGATTTCCCTGTGTAGAAATACCCAACACGTGGTCTAGCGTCTAAATAGCCTGCCATTGTTAAAATAGCCAAATCGGGACGAAGCGTAGCTCTTGTTAGAGAGAGACGTTCTGCAATTTGTTCCCCGGTAATTGGGCCACTTTCCTTAACAATCTCAACAATTATTTCTTGCCTACTTGTTAGTTCGATTGGTTTTCACCGTCCTTAGCACTAAAAGTGCCATACTAATATATAATTATTATATACGAGTGATAGCCAATATGGAAAGAGCCAGCTTATATGACCTCCTATTTATCAAAATAGGAAGTCACTATATTTTAGGCGAATACGATTGACTGGAAATGGGCATATGAACGAATAACTTTAGACAATTCATTCATTTGCTGCAGTCGATTTTGTCGAATATTTTGATCCTCTGCCATAACCATGATGTGATCAAAATATTGATTAATTACTGGCTCAGAGCTTGCAAGCTCATCATAAGCAAGCTTGGCATCTCCTTTTTCCAACGCCTTTTCCACATTTACTTTCAACTCTTGATAATGTCTGAATAACCTTTTTTCTTCTTCTTTTTCAAACAATGTTGGATCAATTTCGATAGAAGCCTCAGCCTTCTTCGCGATATTTGTTACTCGACTCAGCGCCTCCACGACCTTTTTAAACGCCAAATCCTGACGCTTTTCAGTAATAACCTTTGCTTTTTTCATTACAGTCGGAATATGACCTATTTCATCATTTAATACAGCATCAATAATATCATATTGTATTTCATTTTCTTGAAGAAGTGCCCTAACCCTTAATTTAAAGAATTCAACAAGCTCCGTTTGAATCTCTTCATAGTCACGCTTAAGCAGTTTTCTGCCTTCCGCAACATCTAAACTTACTTTTATCAATTGTTCAAGAGTCACTTCTAAATTATGATCATGAAGCATTTGAACAATCCCCGCCGCTTGACGTCTAAGCGCATACGGATCTTGTGAACCTGTTGGGATAAGTCCAATGGCAAAACAAGTTACAATCGTATCTAACTTTTCTGCTATGCTGACGACCGTCGCTTCAAGTGAAGAGGGGCTTGAATCTCCAGCAGACCTCGGCTTGTAATGCTCATTAATACCTTTAGCTACCTCTTTCGATTCCCCAGCTAATTCAGCATAAACTTCACCCATTCTACCTTGTAGTTCAGGGAATTCGTTTACCATTTGCGTTACAAGGTCAAACTTACTAATCTCTGCAATTCGATTCGCAGTTTGCGCTTTTGCTGAATCAACATTTAGTAATGCATTTAAGTCCGTTACTAGTTTTTTAACACGTCGAACCTTATCCCCAACTGAACCTAGTTCCTCATGATAAACAATTTGCTCCAGACGTTGCAAAGCATCATCTATATTTAATTTTTGATCTTCATTATAGAAAAACGCCGCATCAGAAAGCCTTGCACGAAGGACTTTTTCGTTTCCTTTTGCTACGTTCTCAAGATGTTGATGATCCCCATTCCTAACTGTAATAAAATAAGGCAATAAGTCGCCATTCTCATTTTCAACAGGGAAGTAACGTTGATGTTCTTTCATTGACGTAATTAACACTTCTTTTGGCAATTTAAGAAAGTCTTCATCAAAACCTCCAGAAAGTGCAGTTGGATATTCAACTAGATGTGTCACTTCCTCTAACAGATCTTCATCGATAGGTATAATCCAACCGTTCCCTTCTGTCATAGATTCAATTTGATTTCGTACCGCTCTTTTTCGTTCTAACTGATCAGCAATTACATATTCACCAAGTAACGCTACCCCATAATCACTTGGATCAATTAATTTAATTGGTTTACCAAGGAACCTGTGTCCATATGTTGTAGCACCTGTCTCAATGCCTGTGATAGAAAATGGAATAACCTCTTTACCATACATGGCAACAAGCCACCTAATCGGACGAGCAAAGCGAAGGTCATTGCTTCCCCAGCGCATATTTTTCGGAAAATGTAAAGAAACAATGAGTTCTCTCAAAGCAGGAAGAAGTTCCACTGTTTTTTTCCCAGCAATGTATTTGTTAGCGAATATATACTCTACACCTTTTACCTCTTTAAAAAAAAGGTCGTCAGTCGTTACACCTTGACCACGAGCAAACCCTTGGGCTGCCTTAGACCAGTTACCTTCATCATCATACGCTATTTTCTTAGCTGGTCCTTTTGCTTCCTCGCTAATATCAGGCTGACTCTCACCAAGCCCCTCAAGGAAGATCGCAAGGCGCCTAGGCGTAGCAAACGTCCGGATGGAATCAAACACTAACCGTTCTTCTTTTAGCCATGATTCAACTTTTTCTTTTAACTGTTCAATTGAACTCGTGACAAATCTTGCAGGTAATTCTTCTAAACCAATTTCTAGTAAGAAGTCTCGTTTACTCATTATCTTTTCCCTCCTCTTTTTTTAACATTGGGAATCCTAAGCGCTCACGTTCGTCATAGTATAATTTTGCTGCTGCACGCGCTAAGTTTCTTACGCGCCCAATGTATCCTGTTCGCTCCGTAACAGAAATGGCCCCTCTTGCATCGAGCAAGTTAAACGTATGTGAGCATTTTAAAATGTAATCATATGCTGGGAAGACAAGTGATTCATCTAATGCTCTTTTAGCTTCCTGCTCATATGTTCCAAAAAGGGAGAAAAGCATTTGAGTATCTGAAATTTCAAATGTGTACTTTGAATGCTCATATTCTGGTTGTTTGAAAATATCTCCATACGTAAACCCTTCCACCCATTCAAGGTCGAATACATTTTCCTTATCTTGGATATAGGATGCTAGCCTCTCAAGGCCATACGTTATTTCTGCTGAAACAGGACTTGCCTCAAGTCCTCCAACTTGTTGAAAATATGTAAATTGTGTAATTTCCATTCCATCAAGCCATACTTCCCATCCTAATCCTGCACAGCCCAGGGTCGGGTTTTCCCAGTTATCTTCAACAAAACGTATATCATGTTCTAAAGGGTTGATACCAAGTGCCTCTAAACTTTTTAAATAAAGTTCTTGAATATTAATAGGAGACGGCTTCATAATAACTTGAAATTGATGATGTTGATAAAGTCGGTTTGGATTCTCCCCATATCTTCCATCTGCAGGCCGGCGAGATGGCTCAACGTATGCTACATTCCAAGGCTCAGGACCAATTGTTCTAAGAAGTGTAAAGGGACTCATTGTTCCTGCCCCTTTCTCTGTATCATACGCTTGCATGATCATACAATTTTGCTTTGACCAATATTCTTGTAGCGTCAAAATCATATTTTGTACATTCACTATAATTTCCTCCTTATATTTTCATGGTGACATTCGAGTATTAGGCATAAGAAAAAGCTCCCATCCCTATGTCGTAATGACATAGGGACGAGAGCTATTCCCGCGGTTCCACCCTAATTATTAAAGTCAAAGCAGACTTTAATCACTTTCATCGAATGTGCTCCGAAATGCCTTCCTTATCGTCTAGATCCCTAGCTCACACCGTCCTAGGTTCGCTTTCTCAAGAGAGGATAAGTACTACTTTCCATCAATGCACCATATGTTATTACTAGCATCATATAAAACTTCAGCTAAAGTGTCAACATTCGAGCTATAAATCACCCATCCGTTCCATTTGCTCAAGAAAACGCTTGGATTTTAACCTTAATCCCGAGTACTCATCATAATAAGCAGCTAACACTTCTTTTAATTCTTGCTTTGTTTCTTTCTTTAACGATATTTGTCCAAGACGATGCAAATCGATATAAAAAAATAATCTTAGTAATCTTGCTGAATGAGCAGATAATTTAAACGCTTTTTCATCTCGATGCAAACATCTATGACACAAAAAACCAGCATGTCGAATGGAAAATGCAACTGGTAACTCTGTAGAGGAACAGCTTACACATTGGTCTAGCTCTGGTTTTATCCCTGCAACAGCAAGCATTTTCACCTCGTAAATTCTAAGCAACACATCAGAGTCAATACCTTCATTTAAATAATAGAGCGTTTGATATAACAATTCAAAGAGATAAGGATTTCTACTTCTCTCCTCTGTCAGTTTATCTGTCAGTTCAACTATGTAAGTGGCGTAAGAGGCCCGAAATAAATCACTTCGAACCTCTCTAAAAGAATCTACTATATCTGCTTGGTTGAGTGTACCAAGACCTTGACTTTGCTGATAAACAAATGTGCCATAAATAAACAATTGTGAAGCAGCCGATAATCGATTTTTAGGCTTTTTTGCCCCACGAGACATAACACCAATTTTTCCTAATTCTCTAGAAAAAATTGTTAAAATTTTATTTGATTCGCCATAATCTATTGTCCGAATCACAATACCTTCAACTTTGTGAATCATACTTGTCACCACACGTCCTTTGTGAGGTGTCAACATACATTAATGTGTTGGAGCGTCCGATGTTTCGATATCCTCCATGTCTTCTTTTCTGAATTGATCGTCTGAATCCCGCTCTAATTCTTTCAACAATAAATACGTGTCCACATTACCTGTCATTGAAAAGACTTTCCATGAAAAATCGAGCATTTCAGAATCCACCTTCCTATAAAAGACTTAGACTTACGCTCTATACTTGTATGATGACCTACTTTCCTAGAATCATGATAAGGAAATATTGTTAATTAAATCTGCTTGACATTTGTTGCTTCCATTTTTTGTTCGTCTACTATTATGATAATGAATTACTAACCAAAAGACAATGGATATACGCCTAACGGATTCCGTTTTGGAGCAATTATTATCATAGCAATGAGTAATACAATTAGCGAATTTCTTAGCATCACAGCTATCTCCAATGAATGAATTCAAGCACACTTTAATTATAAAAGGGCACTACCATTCTTTGGATGGTGAAGCACCAAAACAAATAGAATGGTTTACTGTAAGTCATTCATCCTGGCGATGAAGAACTTTCTTAATCTATTCGGTCTCATTAAGTCCTTCATCACTTCGATGAACGAACTTTCTTGATCTAATCCGTCTCATTAAGTCCTTCATACTTCGATGAAGTACCTTTCTAGATTAAATTAGGTACTTCTCGTGTATTAAACATCGAAGCAAACATAAAAAAGAGCTCAATTCATAAGTGAATTTGAACTCCCCTTTTAACATGGTTGCGATGGCTTCACTCGCCGTGCGCCTGTTAGGAGAAACCCACTCCTAACAGGCTTAAAACATTACGGCGGCTCCGCTCATCGCTTCGAGTTTATTAAAAAAGGGAAAAGCGCCCTTTTTTAATAAACTCTTTAGTACTCATCTTCTCTAAAGCCAAAGTCTCTTAAATGGGCGGGTTTGTTGCGCCAGTCTTTTTGGACTTTCACCCAAATTTCGAGAAAGACTTTTGAGCCGAGTAATGATTCAATATCACCTCTTGCTCGTTTTCCTACTTCTTTAAGCATTGACCCTTGTTTTCCGATGATGATTCCTTTTTGAGAAGAGCGTTCAACAATAATCGTTGCTCCAATATAAACAGTATCACTGTTTTCACGTTTTTTCATTTGTTCAATATTTACTGCAATGGAATGAGGGATTTCTTCTCTAGTCAAATGAAGAACTTTCTCACGAATCAATTCTCCTACAACAAAACGCTCTGGATGGTCTGTTACTTGATCACTCGGATAATATTGTGGACCTTCATCTAGATATTCTGTAATTTGTTCCATTAATGTAGGCACATTATTTCCTTGCAATGCAGAAATAGGAATGACTTCTTTAAAATCATATTTTGTTCGATACGTATCAATGACCCCAAGCAAATCATCTGGTGCAATCTTGTCAATTTTATTTATAACAAGAAAGACAGGAGTTGACGTATCCTTTAAACGCTCAATAATAAACTCCTCACCTGAGCCAAATGCTTCTGAAGCATCAACTACATATAAAACCAAATCTACTTCCCTTAACGTGTTTTGCGCAACTTTCATCATAAAATCGCCGAGCTTATGTTTAGGCTTATGTATACCAGGTGTATCGATAAAAACAATTTGAGACTGATTGCTCGTATAAACACCTTGTATTTTATTTCGTGTCGTTTGTGGTTTATCTGACATGATTGCGATCTTTTGTCCAATTACATGATTTAATAATGTTGATTTACCCACATTCGGTCGACCAATAATTGAAACAAATCCTGATTTAAAACCTTTTTCGTTATTCATCCATATCCTCCGCTGTAAATGCTCCAGGTAGTAACTCTTCTACCGTCATTTCTGTAATATCACCTTTTAAATTCGTCAAGACAACAAGCGTGTCACGCGAACACAATTCAACCATCACTTGACGACAAGCTCCGCATGGAGAGACAGGCCTGTCCGTTCCTGCCACGACAGCTACCATCTTTACTTTCTTATTCCCTTCCGAATACGCCTTAAATAAAGCCGTACGCTCAGCACAATTCGTAAGTCCATATGAGGCATTTTCAATATTGGCACCTTTATAAACTGCACCATCTTCCATTAATAGAGCTGCTCCAACAGGGAAGTTGGAATAAGGTACATATGCTTGTTCCCTTGCTCGCTTAGCTTCAACGATTAATTGCTCTTTATTCATTATCTTCATCCTTTCTTCTCGAGCGTACATGAACGACCATATCCCGTTCATTGTACTCCGTTTCCATATCATTTACTATGGCTTCTGGGTCAGGCGGGACAACAACTCCACCAGAAATAATGAACTTTAATCCTTGTTCTACTGTCATATTTAATACAATTACCTCATCCCTTGGAACGAGCACAAGCCAACCCGAAGTGGGATTTGGTGTCGTAGGCAGGAAAACATTGATACAATCCTTTGATGTGACCCGCTGTACTTCTCCTCTCGATTCTCCTGTTTGAAATCCGACCGTATAAAGGCCTTTTCTTGGATACTCAACAAGAACAACATTTTTAAAAGAAGAACGTTCTTGCGCAAACGCATGAATGACTTGTTCTACCGAAGTATATATGGAGTTTGCTATCGGAATTTTACGAAAGGAACGATCGATAGTACCAAATATTCTCAATCCTTTCCCTTGAATACGCATGGCTCCAACCCATGTTATAAGGAGGATGGTTAATACAAAACCAATACCGAGCAATCGTTCTGAGAAAGGAGTGTATACCCCAAGAAAATAGATACGACCATCTTCTGTTGTAATAATATTCAATGCTTTTAACACATCAGTAATAAAAGACCCGAGAAATGCATCTACCAATCCAAACAGTAATTGAATTACGTAAATTGTTGCAATTGCAGGCAATAAAAAGATAATGCCTGCAATTATATTTTTTTGAAATCTCTTCCACATAGTAGAGGGTACTCCTCTCAACCAGTTCTAGAACAATTTAAGTATAGCCGGGATAAAAAGAATACACCCAATTGCTACTGCAAATAAACAATAGATGAAGACAGCAGCGGCCGCTATATCCTTTGCCCGTTTTGCTAATGGATGATATTCTTCCGTTACAAGATCAACTGTACGTTCGATGGCTGTATTCATTATTTCTAGAGCAAACATACTAGCTATTACTAACAGCAATACTACCCAATGCCCTAATGGAAATCGCAATAAAAATGCAGCAAATATAGTTACAACTGCTACTAACAAGTGAATCTGCATGTTTTGTTCATGTTTCAGAACATATTTAAACCCCTGCGAAGCATAAAAAAATGACCTGAGTAATCTTCTGAATCCTCTTTTGTTTCTATCGTGTAAGCCCATAAGCAGTTAAAATGTCCTCTTGCCTTGAGAACATTTCCTTCTCATCGGCATCTGTCATATGGTCATAGCCAAGTAAGTGGAGCATACCATGAACAGTTAAGAAGCCTAGTTCCCGCTCAAACGAGTGGCCGTATTCCTCTGCTTGCCTTTGAATGTGAACAAAGGAAATAATAATATCGCCAAGGATATTAGGCATATCTTCTGCATAAACAACCTCAGGTTCATCTTCATCTTGTTCATTTAATGCAAAAGAAATAACATCTGTTGGTTGGTCTTTATCTCGATATTCTCTATTAATTTCTTGAATACGTTTTTCATCTACTATTGTCACCGAGACTTCAATTTCACCTTTTAATCCTTCTACTTCTGCCGTTTTCAAAATTACAGACTCAATCAGTTCATGCTGATCTTTTGTAATACTGTTCGTCTCGTCATTAAAATCAACAGTTATGTTCATCCTTTTTCTCCCTTTCCTTTTACATCTTCCGGGTATTCGATGCGTTGATGAAACGTTCCTTTTAATGTTTCAAGGATCGAAACAGCTATTTGATCAAGTTCTTTTAACGTTAAATCAGATTCATCAAATTGACCATCTTCTAATTTATCTTGAATTATTTTTCGAACGAGCGCTTCAATTTTATCTGGTGTTGGCTTTTGTATCGTTCGCACCGCAGCTTCTACGCTATCTGCAATTCCAACAATAGCTGAGACTTTTGTTTGTGCCTTTGGACCAGGATAGCGAAATTGCGACTCTGGAATCGGTTGGTCAGCATCCTTGTTTGCTTTATGATAAAAATACTTTAGCAGAGTCGTACCATGATGTTGCTCGGCAATATCAATGATCTCTTTAGGCATCTTATACTCACGCAACAGATCTGCTCCATCATAAGGATGTGCGATAATAATAGTTCTACTTAATTGCGGAGAAATCTTATCATGCGGATTTTCCATTCTCATTTGATTTTCAATGAAAAAGTGTGGTCGCTTTGTTTTTCCTAAGTCGTGATAGTAAGAACCAACTCGAGCGAGTAACCCATTTTCACCAATTGATTCACAGGCTGCTTCAGCTAAGTTCCCGACAACTACACTATGATGGTAAGTTCCCGGTGCTTCAACTAATATTTTGCGCAATAAAGGATGGTTAGGGCTTGAAAGTTCGATTAATCTAGATGTCGATAATATTCCAAAACCAGCCTCAAAAAATGGCAATAAGCCGATTGTTAAAACCGCAGCTACAAAACCAGATAAAAAAGCAAACCCAACATGCATTCCAATTTCAAACCAACCACTTTGGACAGTTTTCATAAATAATAGAGCAATAACAGCAACGATATTAATAGCTGAAACAAATAATCCCGCTCTCAAAATTCTAGAAATCCGATTAGACTTATCTAAAAAATAAGCACCTGCAAATGAACTAAATAACATATAAAAACCATAAGTAAAGTTGAACGTTCCTACAGTTTCATTATTAAACATAATACTTCCAATAACGGCAAACATTATACCTGAATATATCGCAAGGCGAGTATGAATGAGCAACGTAATAAGCATTGCTCCAAGCGTCACAGGTACAACAAATCCAATACCTTGAATTTCTAATCCTTCTAACAGGCTAGTTATTTTCATTAAAGATACGGTTACAATAAATATTAACGTGTACATTAATAGATGGCTGTTATTTTTCTGTACTGACGTTTGCGCTTCATTTACATAATACGCTAACATACCCGTAATAAGCAAAACGAGTAAAGCTAAGCCAATATATGGAAAAACGTTGAAAGACCCATCTAATAGCCCCACAATACGAAGTTGTTCATAAATATCGTGATCAATCATTTCCCCTTCTTTTACAAGAAGTTGTCCTTCCCTAATTAGAACGGGCTCAACACTCTCAGCTGCCTCTTGTCTTATTTGTTCAGTTGCAGAAGCATCATATATGTAATTCGGAATGATAGCAAATTGGGCTACTTCAATCATTGCATCTAGAAGCCTGTTACTTACAGTTGAAACTGCTATTTGGTTGCTCACTTCCTGTTTTGCATCAGCCAATTCTCGGATCGATATTCTCTCACTCATTACTTCATGCACAGCATTTGTTGTCGTCTCTTTTGCAATTTGCAACTGTGATTCTCCTGCATCTAAAAGTGCGATGAGAGTTTGATCCGTAATTCCATTGCTCCTCCTTAACGAAAGAACTTCTTTCATATATTCAATTTGCAACTCAATAAGCTCTTCTTCACCTAAAGGCTCTTCTTCTAAATCACGGTTGGGAACAAGTTCTTCTTCCATATTTTTTGCTTTATTAACAACATCAAAGATATCATCTACTTTCTTCACTTGATGTTGAGCATACTCTCGTTTCAAATCATAAACAGGTCCAATCTCATCAACAGCCGCACTCCGCCGTTCCTCTGTAGCTGTTCTATGCTCGATTGTTATAGGTGAACGGATATCTTTGTCTGCTATTTGAGAAAGACGAATATCTAATGTTTCCGGAATAACATTTCCTAACAGTAATATATAAAGAATAAATCCAATCGAACAAAAAAGGATTGCGCGTATGTATTGATGTTCTCGAAGTCTTTTCCACCACTTTTGTTGATCAATGGTTGACCTTCTCTTCAAGCAAATCACCTCATTTCTTCCTTTTATACCTTTTCTTCTCAAAAGGGAAGACCCTCTTTCATTAAGAGGGTCTTCCTATTAACGCCTCCTAAGGCAAGGCTTTTACATAATCCATTCCTATGTTCTTTCGATGAATTCTCTTTCATCAGCATCTTGTTTTTCATAGGCCTGTAAAATTTGCTGTACTAATGTGTGACGAACAACATCAGACTGTTGCAAATAAATAAATGCTATGTCTTTTACTTTGTCCAAAATTTCAATAGCAACTTTCAAACCAGATTTTTTGCCGCGCGGCAAATCAATCTGCGTTAGATCTCCATTGATCACCATTTTTGATCCAAATCCTAATCTGGTTATAAACATTTTCATTTGTTCTCGAGTTGTATTTTGGGCTTCATCTAAAATGACAAAAGCGTCATCAAGTGTACGCCCACGCATATAAGCTAAAGGCGCTACTTCAATCGTACCTCTTTCCATCAACCTTGCCGTTTGTTCCATGCCTAAAACATCATGAAGAGCATCATAAAGAGGACGTAAGTATGGATCTACTTTCTCCTTAAGATCTCCAGGCAAAAAGCCCAAACTTTCTCCCGCTTCTACAGCTGGTCGCGTTAAAACAATTCGTTTTACATGACCTTCTTTTAAAGCCGTAACTGCCATGACAACAGCTAGATACGTTTTGCCCGTACCAGCAGGACCAATTCCAAAAACCATGTCCTTTTTCTTTAAGGCAGAAACGTAATGGCGTTGACCAAGAGTCTTCGCAATAATTGGTTTTCCTTTAACATTCGTTGCAACTTTTTCATCATAAAGCTCAAGAAGCTCATCTAGACGATTATTTTCAGCTAATTGAGCAGCATATACGACATCTCTCTCAGAAATAGATATCCCTTTTCGGATTAATTGTATTAAAGTAGCAATGATTTTGCGAACAATTTCAATCTTCTCAGCATCTCCAGTAACAAGCACTGCCTCACCACGAGTAACGAGCGTCACATCAAGATGTTCTTCTATTCGCTTCAGATGTCTGTCATGAGGGCCAATAAGTGCCTGTGTCTCATTGGCATTCTTGACTTCTAACTGTATTGTTTTCGTTTCTGACAATAGACTCAATCTCCTTGAATAATCGGTTGCTCCGATGTAATATCTTCTATTACTTGGTAATGTATCCGTAAGTTTACTTTACCATTCTCAACAGTTTCGTGCAAAACTTTTTCTCCAATTATTTCCGCATCCTTTGGTAAATCCTTCGATAAATCAACACGGGCACGTTCCCTTGCTGCGCGAACCGCCTCTTCCTTTGTATACGTACGTTCAAATTGATCGGTTTCCAGAAAATCAGAACGTTTATAAGTTAATGGCAGTGACCAATTAATAAATCTAAAAGGTCTTTCGTGAATGGACTCTGTAAATTCTTCAAATTCAACTTTACCATAGCCCCATATTGGGATATCAAGCCCATAAATTGAGAGGTAATGTTTTGATTTTTTCTCCCCTGTTAACGTTGTAAATAAGGTATCTAACGGGATAGTTACGTCGGACTTGTACCAAATTTCACCAAATACAACAGCCTGAGCTGGAACCAACTCTTTTTCTTCATCTTCAGCATCTTTTTTTCCTATATACCCAGAAACAAGGAGATCTCCTTCTCTAACGAAATCATTAGGCTTGACCATAGCCTGACCATGTTCAACAAAGATTTTACGTATGATTGCTTTCTTCGTTGCCACTAAATGTCTAGGACTGTAGCGGTCCGCTTCTTCAGGAAGTTGTTGTTCAACTACTTCAAACTCAAAGGTCGTCCCTTTTTGTCTAACACCAACCCAGGTGGCCCCTTGAACTAACTCAGTGACATCTCTTTGAATAAGTTCAACACTTGGAAGAGAAAACTGAAATGCTCCACGTTTTATCCCCATTTCAGTTACTACTTGTCTTAATTCATGCTCTACTTGCGGTGAAGCTCCCTTAATTTCAACTCCCCAAACCATATTTGAAAGTACGAACATAATAGCCAAGAACCCTACAAGACCAGCAACAAACCCTGAGCGCGCCATAATTCGCCTTATTAAAAAAGGAAATCCACTCCGTTGAATAAATGACACTTTACAATTGGTCATTCGCAAGAGAGGACGAATCCTCTTTGCATCCTCTACATCCATATAGCAAACAATTCGATTGTCGCCAATTTTTTTGATTTGCCATATCGAGATGTCTTCCTCAATACAACGGTTAAGAAACCTTTCTGGATAATCACCATCTATCCTTACCCGCACATAGCCATGTAAATGGTTAGTCCAATTATTCTTCATTGTTGTTTTTCCCCCTTTAAAACATACGTATACGTAGCTACTTGCTATGTACGTGAATCATCTATATATAGAACTTGATCAATGCGCCCTTCAAGTAGCAACTCTTCTGGCAATATCGTTTTAATGACAAAGTTGTCACCCTTTATGAGTAATTGCCCCTGCTTTAGTAACAGCCGGAGCTCTTGATTGGAGAATCTTAATACACCGCGATGATTTTCAATGTATATATGCAATTGGCCGATCATTGTGATTCGCGGCAGGTCCATCATGACATCTGCAGGTAATTGCAGTTGTTTAGTCATCCAGTTCTTCATTTGCTGTCTCATTTTTTTCATAAGTGAACCCCCTCTCCTCTAATCTTTATGATCAATAATCAGTTGATATCACAATGAATCGATGCCAAAACAAAAAAAAGAAGCAGTGCCTATTTGGCACTACTTCATATAGCGTCTTCCAGAAAATGTATTATGAGGCTGACGTGCTCTCGGACGACCAAGCACTTCCGACCACACAACTGCTTTCATAGCTTCTTTATTCGATAGACGATTTAACCCAAGATCCAAACCATCACTATGATGAGTTACTTCTGTTTCACTTCTTACTTCACGGTCTCTTTGAGATGCTTTTTCTCTTTTTTGACGTAATTCATCGTACCGATTTTGAATCTCTTGCTGTAATTGCTCTCTTTCAGAAGGGACAGTCACTTGGCCTTGTTCCACTTTAGGTTCTTGGCGATTTCGGCCTCGCTCAGGATCCATGTCTTCTTGCTTGAATATCTCACGCCAATCAACTTTCTCTTCTGTTGGTTGTTGCGGAGGTTTCTGTCTTTGCCCCGTTCCACGATTATCTTGTTGCTGTTGTCCAGCCCCAGTCATTCGACCTAGCATACTAATGAGACCACCGACAATAACAGCTACAAAAATAAAATTCTGAGCAATAAACTCAAGTAAACTTTCTAAAGGCACATTCATCTCCTCCTTTCATTTTTAGGGGAGGATTCATGATTATTCACCCTTTGAATTAGTTGAATCACCATCAGTAGCTTTGCTGATCGAATCACGCATATCTGTATCTGCCATCACATTCTGATAGTTCATATAATCCATAACACCCATGTTTCCTTGACGCAACGCCTCAGAAAGTGCCATCGGTACTTCAGCTTCAGCTTCAACAACCTTCGCACGCATTTCTTCAACTTTCGCTTTCATCTCTTGTTCTTTCGCTACTGCCATTGCACGACGTTCTTCCGCTTTCGCTTGAGCAATCTTCTTATCTGCCTCAGCTTGGTCAGTCTGTAATTCAGCACCGATATTTTTGCCAATATCAATATCCGCAATATCAATAGACAGAATTTCAAAAGCTGTCCCGGCATCTAATCCTTTTGAAAGAACCGTTTGTGAAATCATATCTGGATTTTCTAATACTTTTTTATGATTTTCAGCCGAACCGATTGTTGATACAATCCCTTCACCAACACGGGCAATAACCGTATCTTCACCAGCACCCCCAACTAGACGGTCGATGTTCGCACGTACCGTAATACGAGCCTTAGCTTTTACTTCAATTCCATCCATTGCCACACCTGCAATAAATGGTGTTTCAATTACTTTAGGGTTAACACTCATTTGTACAGCTTCAAGTACATCACGCCCAGCTAGATCAATTGCTGCTGCACGTTCAAAACTTAATTCAATATTCGCTCTTTGTGCTGCGATTAGTGCGTTAACAACTCGGTCAACATTACCTCCAGCAAGATAATGTCCCTCTAATTTTGAAGTACTTAAATCAAGCCCTGCTTTTACGGCTTTAATTAATGGGTTTACAACACGAGCAGGAATAACTCGACGTAACCTCATTCCAACCAATTCAAAAATACCAATTCGAACTCCTGCCGCTAAGGCTGAAATCCACAGCATAACTGGTACAAAAGTAAATAATACCGCAAGCAAAATAAGCAATATCGCTAAACCAATTAACAATGTAATACTACCAGGATCTAATGCCATTTTCTTATTCCTCCCTAAATTTGTTTTCTCTCACTTCACGAACGACAATTCGTGAACCAGCTGTATACACAACTTCAATTTTACTACCCTGTCCAATATATCCTCCCTCAGATACAACGTCAAGACGCTCTTTATCAAAAACGGCTGAACCTGAAGGTCGAAGCGGGGTCAAAGTTGTACCAGTTTGACCAATCAATTCTTCTCTTGTTTTATTCGTGATATACCCTTTTTCAGTACTAGTTGAATCCGTATGAATGATTTTTTTCATCGGACCTCGATTGCCAAAATATTTAAAGATAAAAACCGTAGCGACAGCTGTAATCACAAGGGCTATTGCAATATAAATAAGCATTGAAGCCGTTGAGAATGACGCAAGTAGCATTCCCCCTATAACAGAGGCAATCCCTAGCAATCCAAAGATCCCAAAACCAGGTATAAAAATCTCAACCATAATAAGTAAGAAACCAATCACAAATAAAATCATCGATTCCCAACCAGCAAATCCCGCGAACATATGCCCAAAGAAAAAGAGCAGTAAAGCGGAGATGCCCATTATCCCAGGAACTCCAAAGCCAGGAGAATATAGTTCAAGAACTAACCCTAAGCTACCAATTGATAATAATATGGGGATGACAACCGGATGAGTAACAAAGCGAGCAATCTGCTCAGAAAAGCTCACTTCCATATCTCGTTCTTCTACATTTCCTAATTCCAAATAGTCAAGAAGCTCCGCTCGATTAGACGCAATTGCTTCAGCATACCCTACTTGCAATGCTTGTTGAGCTGTAAGGGTTAAAAGCTCCCCTTCAGGCGCGCCTAATTCAGGCAGATCAATACGCTGATCAGCCATTGCAAGAGCATACTGCGGATCTCGATCATTCAACTCAGCAGCACTACGCATCTCAGATAACCAATAAGATTGTGTCTTATCATCAGCCGCATTTCCAGCACCATCAATTACAGCTGCTGAACCCATAGTTGCCCCTGGTGCCATAATAATTTGGTCAGTATTGAGTGCGATATATGCCCCTGCTGAAATCGCCTTGTTTTTAACAAACGTGATAATAGGGATATCACTTTCTTGAATTAAAAGCGCAATGTTTCCAGCAGCATCAACGGCTCCACCCGGTGTATCCATCTCTAATATAATATGAGTAGCACCATCTTCTTTTGCCGTAGCAATAGACCTTGACATAAAAGCTTCTAGACCACGTTCAACTGTTTGCTCAACTGGAATATAATAAACTAAAGATTCATAATCAGAGTCTTGATCACTATAAACTAGCGATTGAATTGGCATGAGCAAACAAGCTAAAAGAAGAAATGTGATTGAACAAATTAGACGTAAACGCCTTCTTTCCATATGTACCCTCCCTTCTATCGTCGCTCTAATCCTTCTACGAATATAACCTAAAAATGGTTTCAACTTTTTCAACCATTTTTATATAATATTCGCTTTCAATTCACTTATCATTCTATCATGAAATTAAATTCCAGCTCTAGTAAAAGCAAAAAACGTCTCACCTCTAACCAGAGATGAGACGTTTGTGTCATTATGATAAATGTTGTTGCACAAGACGATTCACAAGACCACCATCAGCTTTTCCTTTAACCTTAGGCATGATTGCTCCCATGACCTTACCCATGTCTCCTTTGGTTGACGCCCCTACTTGTGTTATTGTTTCTTGAACAATTTGAGAGACCTCTTCTTCAGAAAGCTGTTCTGGCATATAGTCTTCAAGTACAGTGATTTCATCACGTAGCTTGGAAGCTAAATCTTCACGGTTAGCTTTTTCAAACTCATGGAGGGAATCCTTGCGTTGTTTCAGTTCGCGATTAAGCACCGTAAGGCTATCATCGTCCGTCAACTCACGTCCGAGCTTATACTTCTCGTTTTGCAACGATGACTTTACCATACGGATGACAGAGAGTCTATCCTTTTCCTTGTTCTTCATCGCATTCTTCATGTCTTGATTTAACCGTTCAAGAAGATTCAATGAAAGCACCCTCTCACTTCAATTAGAACTTACGTTTTCTTGCTGCTTCAGATTTCTTCTTACGCTTAACACTAGGCTTTTCATAGTGCTTACGCTTTTTAACCTCAGCCAACGTTCCTTCTTTAGAGAGTGATCTCTTGAAGCGACGAAGTGCAGCATCAATCGATTCGTTTTTGCGAACACGAGTTTCTGCCATTTTATTTCCCTCCCTCCGAAACAACCAACTCAGGACGTACATTCTATTTGAGTGCACGTCTCTTAGCATTATAATACAATCATAGTAATAGGTCAACCGAAAATCAACAAGTTCCACTCTATCATTTTGCTTTTAACCCATTTAACATTAAATCGATATAAATTTTAGATACAGCTTTCTCGTTTAGCTCTCCTTTTGGATTAAACCAGTGATAACTCCAATTCACTGCTCCAAGGATGGCTAAAGTGATAATATTGCTATGCAAATCTTTACGGAATTCACCAGTTTCAATTCCCTTGTCAATAACACGTTTTATATTTTCTTTAAACTCATCACTTTTCTTGAATATATCTTCTAAATGGACTTCATTGAGATGCTGCATCTCACGAAAGAACACTCTTGCACTTTGTCCATGCCCTTCAATATGTTTCATAAGCATATAGACCATTTCAAAAAGCTTTTGCTCTTGAGAGGTAACTTTATTTACTATTTCCTCTTGGCTTGTTAACAAATCGTCTATATAACGAAGGTGTATTTCCATTAAAAGCTCTTCTTTACTTTTAAAATAATAATAAAACGTTCCTTTCGTTACTCCTAGTGCTTCTACAATATCTTGGATAGACGTTTCAGTAAAACCGTTTTGTCCAAACAAGTCAACGCTCTTTTCGATTATTTTCTCTTTCATGTTGTTAACGCCTCGCAATCTTCTAAAAAAAAATCATTGGAAATAGTATATCATAAATGGATTAGAGCATTATTTGGCGTTTGAGAAAACTTTGTTAAAAATATCCATGGACTTATGATTCACGTTCTACTAAGATTGCAATCCCTTGGCCACCGCCAATACATGCAGTAATAAGCCCAAATTGCTGCTTTCTTCTAGCAAGTTCATAGATTGCTTTTGTCATTAAAACAGCCCCTGTGGCTCCAAGCGGATGGCCATGAGCAATTGCCCCTCCATTTACATTTAATTTATTAACATCAAATTGCAGTTCACGATCAACCGCTAATGTTTGCGCAGCAAAAGCTTCATTACATTCAATTAAATCTATTTGATTTAATGTCATACGAATTCTTGCTAGTAAAGACTTCACAGCTGATACAGGACCAATCCCCATAACTTTCGGGTCTACACCACTGATAGAGGACCCACGAATAACTGCTAAAATAGACAGACCACGTTTTTCTGCCACTTCTCGTGACATAACAACAAGTGCACAAGCCCCATCATTAATGCCTGAGCTATTGCCCGCACTAACTGTGCCACCGTGTAAGAATGCTGGAGGCAACTTAGATAAACCTTCTTTTGTCGTTTTTGGACGCGGATGCTCATCTTCAGTAAATACGAATGGTGCCCCTTTTCGAATAGGTATAGTGATTGGGACAATTTGTTCATCAAAGTAACCTGACCTCATCGCATTAGCCATTTTTTGTTGGCTATTATAAGCGAATTCATCCTGTTCTTCGCGTGTAATTGAATATTTTTCTGCTAGAGTTTCAGCCGTTATTCCCATAGGAGGGTCACCTATGTCCTTTGGTGACAGTTGTTGTGGTCTAAATTTGGGAAGGGCATGATCGTAGCCCTTTGTAGGACGATCCATTAAGTAAGGAGCTCGACTTAAACTCTCTGTACCTCCCGCAATAAAAATATCGCCAACTCCTGCTTGGATGGCTTGTGCAGCAAGAATAACCGCATTAATGCTTGATCCACATTGTCGATCTATAGTTATTCCCGTTGTAGAAAAAGGGAAGCCTGCTTGCAAAGATGTTAGTCTAGCGATGTTGCCTCCACCACTTGAGACATTTCCAAGTATAATATCATCGACCTCTATCGGATCAATGTTCGCTCTTTTTAATACCTCTTGTAAAACAATTGCCCCGAATTCATGTGCTTGTAATGGTGCTAATGCTCCTCCTTGTCTAGCAATAGCCGAACGAACAGCACTGACAATCACAGCATCACGTTTGCCCATTTATTTCCCTCCCTATAATCGTCCTATACAGTTGCAATAAATGTTCATATGTAAATGTATCTTGAAATCCCTTGTTATATGATTGTCTTTTTTACTATACATACTGATAAAAAAGTACCTCTATTTTTTCTATATAAATTAAACTTTTCCATCAAACACTCTCTTTTTAATAATTTCTGTCATGCTTGTTCACTTTTGTCCATAGATTGGATAGAGAGGTGATCGGAGTGATTAAAGAATTATTTTCGTTGTTGGCTGTATTTATTGCTTTATTCTTATTTGGGATGGTTGTAATGAGAGCAGGACTATTTCAAATCGGACAAGCGAAATTTAAAAAAGTATTACACCGATTAACGGATTCAGCATGGAAAGGGTTAGTCGTTGGTGCGATTGCCACAGCAATCCTTCAAAGTAGTTCAGCCATCATCATCATGACTGTTGGCCTTGTGGCTACAGGACTTCTTGCCTTCCGTCACTCAATCGGTATCATTTTAGGAGCGAATATCGGGACGACTATGACAACAGAATTACTTGCTCTTGATTTGTCCATGTTAATCGTACCTCTCTTGGTAATCGGACTAGTCACTTTAGTTATTCCTAACCAAAAAACATACTCCTTAGGATGTTTATCCTTTGGACTTGCATGCATTTTTATTGCCATGGACGGATTAGAGACATTAGCTTATCCGCTATCATCGATCCCCTCCATTCATTCATTTTTTGATTTAACAAATGAACATCAACTAGTTGGCATTGGAATCGGGACGGTTCTGACCGCTATCATTCAGTCAAGTACAGCGACCACAGCTATTGCAATGGGATTTATGACAGACAATGTATTAAACCTTCCAGCTGGTATCGCTATTATGTTAGGGGCCAATATCGGTACGTGTGTTACAGCATACTTAGCTAGCATTGGTTCAGGGCGCAGTGCAAAGCTTGTTGCTTACGCAAATATTTGGCTAAATGTGTTTGGTGTTCTTTTTTTCTTTCCCCTTATAGGATGGTTAAGTACATTAGCAAGCAGCCTTACTCCGATACCAATGATGCAGCTTGCCCATGCTAGCCTTATCTTTAATGTGATTTGCTCAATCATTTTGTTACCTTTTGTAACGTATTTTTCAAAGTTTGTAGAGTGGTTACACGCAGATAAGGTAAATGCTTGAAGAGGAAGAGAAAGGTATCCGCTAACAGTATTGAGGGAAAAAAAGTCGGTCAAGTGCAATGTGTAGCCGTTGCCTTGGTGTTAGAAGTGCTCTCACACCTATAAAAGCCTTCTATGAGTTGATTTCTCATAGAAGGCGCGCAACGTGCTGAACCGTCGCTACTAGGAACTTAGGTTGTTATTTATCCTTTATTAATGGCTTCACTATTATCAGGACCTTTTTGTCATTTAGTTTTGATAAGATTGTGAACTGTAAGACATATCTTGGCTAGATTGTCCTTGACCTTGTTGGTTTTGCATTTGTTGTAACTTTTGCAGCTCTTGTTGCTGTTGCTGTTGACTTTGAGTTTGCTGTTGGAGTTGTTGTTGGGATTGATTGATTTGCTGAGCCATTTGATTCAATACATTAATGGATTGAATAGATTGACTTACATTCCCTAACATTTGTGTTGCTTGTTGGATAGATTGCTGAAGGTCTTGAAATGTTTTCTGTTGTTGTTGTTGAGCTTGATTGCTAATTTGTTGTAATTGTTGTAATAATTGATTTGTTTGTTGTTGGTCTTGTCCTGAAGTCATCATTGAGTTAGCTTGCTGCTGCGTTGATTGAAGCTGGCTAAGTGTAGACTGCATCGTTTCTAACTGTCCTTTAAGTGGATCTAACTCTACTCCAATTTCCTCCTCAGCTTCCTCCGTTACATGCTCAATGATATCTTTTGCGTCTTTTTCCATTGCAAACTCCTCCTTAAATGATTCATAATCATAATTTGTCGCATCTGTTCGACCAACATAGACAGGTGCTGGCGCTGGTTCAGGTTTTGCTCTAAAAAAATATGCAAGTGCACCTACTATGGCAACAAGCACAAAAACAATGAAGAATAACATTCCATCGATGGTAATGCACCTCCGCTTTTCTTGCCCGGTGCCCCAAACCTTTTGTTCAGGACAAAAGTTATTATGATCTAGATCCCTTTTGAATATTTAGAAAGGGGCATTCCAAAATTAGGAGTTAACATAAAGACGTGTGACGATCAGATCCATTAAAGAAATTCTAAACAAAACTATTCTTTTTTTTCATTAGGTACAGGAAAAGTCTTGAATATTTCCCCATTTCTTATCCCCTCAACAAGGGATAATAACCAATTGTAATAAGGTTTAGATTTCTCTAAAAGGTGATAAATATCTTCTGCTTCTTGTTTACATGAATCTGAAACATCGGTAGAATTGAGGATTTTTGAAAGAACTTTTTGTGACTGATCAATAGCTACTAAGTTTAAGTTTACTTCTCTTTCCCATTTTTTCGTGAAAAATTTATTAAAAAATTGGAAGAAATCCTTTTCTGCTACATAAGTATGCTTTCGATTTCCACGTTGAAACGTTTTTTTTACGATATCATACTCTTGTAACTTCTTTACTCCCGTACTCATACTCGGTTTACTCATACCTAGTTCCTCACGCATAGCATCAAGTGTCATGTTATCCTCAAAGTACATTGTTCCGTAAAGAATTCCTACACTTCTAGTTACTCCATATAAATCCATTGTTTCAGCTAGAGAATCAATCACTAAATCCTTTGCTTTATTTATAGTAGCAATAGCTTCTTCATCCTTTTTACTCACATTCCCACCTCCTCCAAATTAAGTATATTAATTTTATTTCTTATTAATTTAATGTTACTTAAATATTAAAATATGTCAAAAAGAAATCCTAGAATAATTTCTTGGGAGTAAGCAAATCAATGATTACACCAAGGATTCCCTTACAATTGATTTTTATTTAAAAAAATTTCCTTTTGACAGCTTTTCATGACGATGTTAAATTAAAATTATTCAAAACGTTAAATTTTTTCTTAACTAATTTAACAAATTTAATGAATTGGAGGCGATATACGTGACAATCAAACGTATGTATATTGATGGCCAATGGATTGAATCTCATACTGGCAATACTCGAGACATTATTAATCCATTTAATCAGGAAGTTATTGCAACTGTGACAGAAGGTGATAAAAAAGATTCACAATTAGCTATCCAAGCTGCCCGAACAGCTTTTGATAAAGGAGAATGGTCAACAACACCTGCTAACGAGCGAGGGGAGATTGTTCAAAAAATTGCTGAGCTCATTCGCCGAGATAAAGAAGAATTAGCTAGGCTAGAATCATTAGATACAGGGAAAACAATCATCGAAAGCCATGCAGATATGGATGACATTGCAAATGTATTCCAATATTTTGCTGGACTTGCTGATAAAAATGGTGGAGAAGTCATTCAAGCGCCAATTCCTGATTCCGAAAGCCGTGTAGTACGTGAGCCAATTGGTGTTTGTGGCCAAATTAGTCCATGGAACTACCCACTACTACAAGCGTCATGGAAATTAGCTCCTGCACTAGCAACTGGAAACACACTAATTGCAAAACCAAGTGAAATTACACCACTTACTACAATTAAAGTGTTCGAATTAATGGAGGAAGCTGGTGTTCCAAAAGGTGTTGCAAACCTTGTACTCGGACCAGGCAACACTGTAGGTGCTGAGTTATCTACTAGTCTGGATGTAGATTTAATTTCTTTCACAGGCGGAATTGAAACAGGAAAAAAAATTATGCAGGCTGCTAGTGGGAATGTAAAGAAGATCGCCCTTGAATTAGGTGGAAAGAATCCAAATATCGTCTTTGCTGATGCTGATTTTGATACAGCTGTTGACCAAGCATTAAATGCTGTCTTTTTCCATGCAGGTCAAGTATGTTCTGCTGGGTCTCGCTTATTAGTAGAAGATAGTATTCACGATCGTTTTGTAGAAGCGGTCATCGAACAAGCGGGTAGGATTAAATTAGGAAATGGGTTTGTAGAAGGTACTCAAAGTGGACCACTCATTTCAGCCCAACACCGCGATAAAGTAGAAAGTTATGTAGAAATTGGTAAACAAGAAGGAGCAGAACTTGTTCTTGGCGGAAAACGTCCGGATGATCCTGAGTTACAAGACGGCTTTTTCTATGAACCTACTATTTTTGTAAACTGTACGTCTGACATGAGAATTGTACAAGAAGAGGTATTCGGACCGGTCTTGACAATTGAGAAATTCTCGACTACTGAAGAAGTCATTGAAAAAGCGAATGACACAATTTACGGCTTAGCAGGTGCTGTATGGTCAACTGACATTGAAAAAGCAGAAACAGTAGCATCAAAATTACGTATGGGGACAGTTTGGATTAACGATTTCCACCCATACTTTGCACAAGCTCCTTGGGGTGGATTCAAGCAATCAGGCTTTGGCCGTGAATTAGGCCACATGGGACTAGAGGAATATACAGAAGTAAAACACATCTTCCGCAACAAAAAACCACAACCAACCGGATGGTTTGTGTAAACATAAAAGGTCGGTTTTTGACCTTTTATGTTTACACAGGGGTGCGCGGAGCCGCTGCTTTCTTTTGAGTCATTAAGAGTGCTCTTCTCCTAATGACGTGCAGCATGCCGAGCCACCCCCACTTTCCAAAGTCGGTTTTTGACCTTTTATGTTTACACAGGGGTGCGCGGAGCCGCTGCTTTCTTTTGAGTCATTAGGAGTGCTCTTCTCCTAATGACGTGCAGCGTGCCGAGCCACCCCCACTTTCCAAAGTCGGTTTTTGACCTTTTATGTTTACACAGGGGTGCGCGGAGCCGCTGCTTTGTTTTGAGTCATTAGGAGTGCTCTTCTCCTAATGACGTGCAGCGTGCGGAGCCACCCCCACTTTCCAAAGTCGGTTTTTGACCTTTTTGGTTTACACTTAAACAATCTATTAATTCTAGGAGGAATATATAATGAGCTTAAACATGAAAGTAGAACACATGATGAAATTCCACACTTTTGAGGTTCCAACTGCAATCAAACACGGAATCGGTTCGATTAAACATGTTGGTGATGAAGTAAAGAATCTTGGTGTATCAAAAGCCTTGCTTGTAACTGACCCTGGAATTTACAATGCAGGAGTTGCAAATCCAGTTGTCGAAAGCCTTCAAGCGGCTGGCATTGAAGTTGTATTGTTCGATAAAGTCGTTCCAAATCCACCAGTACGTTTAGTAAATGAAGGTTCAGCAGTCTATAAAGCAGAGGGTTGCGACGGACTTGTAGCTGTAGGTGGAGGAAGCTCTATGGATACTGCAAAGGCCATTGGTGTTGAAGCTACACATGAAGGATCTGTTCTTGATTATGAAGCAGCTGAAGGGAAAAAGCCGCTTGAAAATAGAATTCCTCCATTAACTACAATTCCTACAACCGCAGGAACTGGTTCAGAAGTTACTCAGTGGGCTGTAATTACAGATGAAGAGCGTGAATTTAAGTTTAATACAGGTGGACCTTTAATTGCTGCTCATCTAACAATTTTAGATCCTGAACTACATGTTTCTATGCCTCCACATGTAACAGCTATGACTGGTGTAGATGCTCTAGCACATGCAATTGAGTGTTACACAATGAAATTTGCACAACCTGTAACAGATGCAGTAGCATTACTTGCTATGGAATACGTTGCTAAATACATCCGACGTGCGTATGCTGATGGCACAGATTTAGAAGCGCGTTACGGAATGGCTCAAGCTGCTATGCTAGCTGGACTTTCTTATGGAAGTGAATCAGCTGGTGCCGCTCATGCAATGAGTCAAACGCTTGGTGGAATCATCCCCATTGCACACGGTCAAGCAGTAGCTGCGATGATGGGACCAGTAATGGAGTACAACTGGAAAGGTGCACCTGAGCGTTTTGCACGTGTTGCGAAAGCTGTAGGTATTAACACACACAACATGTCAACAGAAGAAGCTGCAAAAGCAGGTGTAAACTGGGTGTATGAACTAGTTGAAGATTTAGATATCCCAACGCTCAAAGAGCAAGGTGTTTCTCCTGATATGACTGAACATCTCGCTAAAGAAGCCATGAATGATCCACAAACATTTGGTAACCCTCGTGACCTTAGCGAGAAAGATTACATTTGGATCTACAACCGTTGCTTTAACAAAGTTCCTAAAACCCTTTAATCTTATACAAACAAATTATTATCAACTCCCCCGTTAAACAAGAGAAGCCACTTAGCCGAATGCTAAGTGGCTTCTTATCTGCATGAAAATTTATATGGTTTTCATCACTATAAAAAGAATGAAGAATTTATAACAAGGGAAAAGTACGAATACACACCAAGGAGGTTGATTATGGCTCAACAGTTACATGAATTATCAGAGTGGTTCGAATCGCATAAAGGAGAGACATTGCTCATTCGAAAGAACGAGTTATCTACGGGTTTGCAGCAGATTTTTGATATTGATCAAGTCACTTTGCAACTTGATCATATTTCTGTTGTAAAAAACGATTCAAATATTGATGATTATATTCCGAGTCAGGAACTTGTTCTACATGGTGAAGGAAGCATTAAAAGTGCAGAAGGAATGAAAGACCTACCACAAAACGCTTATGAAATACCCCTTTTTGGCAGAATAGTTACTACAAAAGAAGCTAACGGATTAAAACTAGAAACCGAAAAAGCATTATATGAAATTTACCCTAATTAAAGAGGCAGTATAAAAGGTCCGTTCTTTGACCTTTTATACTGCCTCGAAGCAATGAGCGGAGTCGCTACATCTTTTTAAAGCCTTAAGGGAGTGGTTTTCTCCTCTTAAGGCGCGTAGCGAACGGAGCCATTGCCACTTCTGTTCCGGATTTTTAGGATAGCCCCATTGCAATCCTTTAAAAAGGTCCGTTCTTTGACCTTTTATACTGCCTCGAAGATTCATGAATCATTGGTTGCTTGAAGCTTCCTAACCATCATCTCTTCATTCATTGCTCCTATATGAATGTCGGTTATGATGCCATTCTTATCAATAAATAATGAAGTTGGCATCGGTCCAATTTGATAAAGAGAAGCTATTTTACCATGTTCATCTAATAGGACAGGAAATGTTAAATGGAGATTCGATACAAATTCCTTCACATGGTCACGAGAACCCTCTGTATTCGTCCCATTTACCGCAAGAAGGACAACATCATAATTTGTGTGAAATTTCTCCATATCGGGCATTTCTGCTCTACAAGGAGGACACCACGTTGCCCAAAAGTTAATCATAACTCTTTGTCCTTTAAAGTCAGAAAGCGAGATCTCTTTTCCCTCAAGCGAATGCAGTACAAACTCTGGAGCTGTTTGCCCAACTGCAATCTGTAACGTTTCTTTACTTCCCTGCTTCAACATTGCTTCATCTAAAAAACCCAATGAACCCCATCCATTTATGCCGATAAGCAGGAATAGGGTGAACAAACCCTTTTTTGTATTTCTATTTATAGTCCCTTCACTTGGACGGATTTTTTTTGAACTTACTAAACCGATAAAGCATATTAGAAAATAAAACCAACTAGGAACAGCAGCATCAAACATTCTTACTTGCAAGATGAGAGATAGCATACCATTTAAGAGTCCATAAAGAATTGCTAATCGAATGACAATCAGCTGAGCACTGACACTTTTTTGCTGCTGGAAATAAAACAGGAACAATAAAATAAGGTTAACGATTGTTTGATAAAAACTAACTGGATTCCCATCTGATCTGAAAGGATAAAACGAAAAATAGATAGTTTCAAGAACGAGATAAGTAACTAAAATCGGAAGAAAAACAGTATCTCTCCTTATATGTTCTTTCCTCGTTTTCCAAAAGACATAAATAGCAATTACTCCCCAAGCGATCAGCCATTCATTTGTTCCACTTGGCATAGCAAGTACAGCGATAGGGTCAACAATAGCAATCATCGGATACACAAATAGGGAAGACAGCTGATAAGCAAGAAAAAAATAAACAATACTATTCCAATACACTTCCTTCGCTACTTGAGGTCGTTTTGGATCTTTTACTAATTGACTAGATAAAAGAAATCCAACTACAAACAGGAATGCTAACACTAGCCAAGCTTGCTTAATAATAAGTGGACCAACTGTCCAAATGCCATCCATCGAATTTCACCTACCTTCTCTAATAGGTTTAATCATTTGCTAGCACTTGTCAAGTGGCTTCCAAAGGCATAACAAGAGGCCAAACCCAACCGATTTGGCCCCAAGTTGTAAGATGACTTATACTTAATAATCAGTATTTGCTTGCTCTCCATTTACAATAGACACACCTGCACTAGCACCAATACGAGTAGCTCCTGCTTCAACCATTGCTTTTGCACCGGCAAGGTCACGAACGCCACCTGAAGCTTTTACACCAATATCTGGTCCAACAGTTTTTCTCATTAATGCAATGTCTTCTACCGTTGCACCACCAGTTGAAAAGCCAGTTGATGTTTTCACATAATCTGTCCCAGCCTTTACCGCTAGCTCACATGCACGTACTTTCTCTTCATCAGTTAAGAGACTTGTTTCAATGATAACTTTTGTTAATGCCCTCCCTTTTGCAGCCTCTACCACTGCACGAATATCTCTTTCAACAAGTTCATCATTTTTATCTTTTAGAGCAGCAATATTAATGACCATATCTACCTCTGTTGCTCCATTTTCAATCGCATTTGTTGTTTCAAAAGCTTTTACTTCTGGTGTCGATGCCCCGAGCGGGAACCCAATTACCGTACATACCTTTACGGGTTCTGCTTCGATTAACAATTCTGCAGCAAGTTTTACCCATGTAGGATTGACACATACAGATGCAAACTGGTATTCTTTTGCCTCCCTACATAACGTTTCAATTTGTGCTTTCGTTGTATCTGGCTTTAATGCCGTATGATCAATTAGATTCGCAATTGACTTGCTCAATTGTTAACATCCTCTCTTTACATAAGTTATTTGTCCTTCAACAGCCTAGCATAGAAATACATGAGTGACGAGAAATTTCAACTATGTACGTATTGAATGAAAGAATAAGTCTTTTTATAGTCTCTCATTCCTCGACATTTCACTCATTTATTTCATGACAAAACCTCCATCAACGATCATACATTGGCCTGTAACAAAAGATGACCAGCCACTAGCAAAGAATAATACACTCCCTACAACATCATCTGGCTTAGCAATCCGGTGTAGAGGTGTTTGTCCTTTGATAAGCTCTTTCACTTCCTCTTTTGTCGTTCGACTTGCATCAGTAGGATAGACAAGGCCTGGCGCAACACAATTGACGGTAATTCCAAATGAACCGAGATCGACTGCTAGGTTTTGAGAGTATGCGAGCACTGCCCCTTTAGCTGTATTATAATCATGATAAGGAACGATCGGCCTATAAACTAAATTACTAATCATATTAATAATTCGTCCAGATTTCCTTTCCTTCATAAAAGGGATAACATGCTTACATACATTATATGTCCCTTTTAAGGCTCCATCGATTTGGCGTTGATAGTCTTCCCATTCAAGCTCCCATGCAAGTTTTCTTTTGTCTGGATCAAAGGTGTATGCATGTAATGCATTGTTGACTACAATGTCAATCGAATCAAATTCTGCTATTATGTTGTCAATCATCTCTTTCACATCAGTCTCGCTTGTCACATCTCCTTGTACAGTAAAAGCATCAATATTATACGTATCCATTAGGTGATTAGCGAGTTCCTCAGCCTGCTCTTTGCTCTTCAAGTAGTTAATAATAACCGTAGCTCCTTGTTTTGCAAAGCTTGTTGCAACAGCTGCCCCTATTCCACGACTCGATCCCGTAATAAGGACGATTTTTTGTTCTAATTGTATATCCATTCGATCACCTAATTTAACTGTTCTACTAATTCATTCGTTGTAATTGTTTCGATATTTATTCTTTCGCTTAATAGACCTAACTCATAATAAGTTTCCTCTACTTTTTGTAAAATATCTACATTCAACCAACCCAATCCTTTTTCAGCAATTTCTTCATTAGTTGATGTTTGATTACGGATGTTGATAATTTCAACATTTCTATCAACATCTTGACCATCTATAGCAGCAGTGACAGCAACTTCAGCCGCTTCTTTTGGATGCTCCATCGTATATGCTACACTGTCACGATACACCTGTAAGAAACGAATGAGAGCTTCTTTCCTTTCTTGGAACGTTTCTTCTGTAACAACGAATACATCAGCAGGCGTATTAAGTACATCTTTTACTTCAATGACATCGACTTCTCCTAATTCATTTCGCTGTGCATCAAACAATCCTGTATCGGTTGCTGCTGTTGCTACTACTTGTTTATTCATTAATGGACCAAAATTTAGTACTCCTGTTTCAATAAGGTTCACATCTTCTTCACTCATTCCAGCTTGATGCAGCAGAACAAGCAGATTTTGATACGTTCCGCTGCTTCTACTATATATTCCAATATCTTGCCCACGTAAATCTTCCATGCTCGTTATATTGCTTTCTTTCAGTGATATTAAATTAAAGACATTTTCAGGATAGATGTTATAAATGACTCTTAATTCCTCTCCTTGTTCAAGTGCCAATAAAACTGCTTCCACATTCGCAAAAGCAATATCAGCATTGCCAGCAATGATATTACGAACTGCATCTCCTCCGCCAGCTCCAGGAATGAACTCAAAGTCGATTCCCGCATCTTTAAACCAACCTTGTTCTTCCGCTAAATAAATATTAGCTTGTTCAGTAATCGGTTGGCTCCAAGAAGCCATTCTTATTCTTTCAATTGTTTGTTCTGCAATTTCTTCTTGCAATTCAGTCTCTTCTTCATTTCGTTCTTCTTCCGCTCCACAACCGGCAATACTTATAGTAAGCGTGGCAAAACAAAAGGCAGCACCGATTTTTTTCATAAATTGTTTCATTTCATTTCTCCCCTAGAATAACTATATTTTTTAAAAAAGATAACCTCAACCCAATTGATTACTTGATATAATATAACTCCTTTGACAGTTAGTAATATAAAAACAGAGAACATTAACGTTGTATCGAGCATTCCTTGAGATGCAATTATTAATGCACCTAATCCTTTATTCGCTCCAATAAATTCACTTACGACCGCTCCAACAACACTTAATACGACTGCGACTCGCAATCCAGAGAATATGTAAGGCATAGCGGTTGGAAGTCGAAGCTTTAGTAAAGTTTGACTTCCTGATGCTTTCAATGATCGAAAAAGCGCCAATTTATCTCGACTAACATGAGAAAGTCCTGTCACAGTACTCTCAAATAAAGGAAAGAAACAAACAAGTGCTACAATAACAATTTTAGGTGTATACCCAAAGCCAAACCACAATACTAAAAGAGGTGCTAAAGCTAGTTTTGGCATTGCCTGTGAAGCAATAATGTACGGCTGTAGAATTTCTTGTGTCGTCTTAGATTGCGCCACTAAAAATCCCAGTCCAATCCCAAGAATCGATCCTGCAAAAAATCCACCGAATACCTCTATAGTCGTCGCTAGAATATGTGGATAAAAATATCCACTTTGAAAATGTTGTATTAAGTTGGCACCAATAGCTGTTGGGGCTGGTAGGATGATTTTTGAAATATCTTTTACATGTACCACCACTTCCCAAATGACAAGCATAATAAGAAATAGCAAAAGTGAATAGATTTTTGTCACTTTCATTTTCAATGACCACCTAACCCTTCAATCGAGTTATGCAGGCCTTTCACAATTTCAATAAATGAGGTATCAAACTTTAACTCTTTTGGTCTAGGTCTTGCAAAAGGAACTTGTAATTCTTCGACGACCTGCGCTGGCTGTCTCCCTAACAGAATTACTCGATCCGCCAGATAAACGGCCTCTGTAATATCATGTGTGATGAATACGGTAGTCGTCCTGTACTGCTTTGTCAATTTCATCAATTCTAATTGAAGCTGTTCTTTTGTCATGGCATCTAGTGCTGAAAAAGGCTCGTCCATTAACAGAATTTTAGGCTCCATCATGAAAGCCCTTGCCAAAGTTACTCGAGACATCATTCCACCTGACAATTCATGAGGATATTTGTTTTGATGCCCACCTAAACCAACAGAAGCAAGTACTTCCAACGCCTTATCCACATCCTGTTGATTTGGTTTTCTTTTTAATTCAATTGGCATGAGAACATTCTCTAACACATTCCGCCATTCTAAAAGAACGGGTTTTTGAAACATGTACGTCATTTCATCAAGCGGTTCAAAAATCACCTGCCCTAACACGTTAACCTCACCTTTAGTTGGAACCAACAAGCCGCCAATCATTTGCAAAAGGGTCGTCTTCCCGCTTCCACTTTTCCCAATGATACTAACGAACTCACCCTTTTGAATTTCTAAATTAATATGGTCTAGTATAGGTGCCTGGTCACTGTTAAATTGTAGGGTAATGTCTCGACACGTAATAATTGTCATCTTTGTCACTTCCCTTAATCTCTAAATACATCAAATAGATCCATTTGTTCTTCTAATGTAAATTCTACATCGCAAAATCTGACTAAATCGGCTAAATGAAACCGACCATCATGATGCCAGCCAGGTTCAGGTTGTGGCATAGAGCCTAATGCACAAATTCGATTGACACCATATTCACCTAAAAGGTGAACAATCGAAAAGTAAGATTGAGGAGTGCATCCAACACCAACTGTTTGAACAAATCCCTTTATCTGTCTAAGATAATCCTTCACTTCATACACGTTATCGATTGGAACAACGGTGACAAATCGGTTAAGTGGAGAAAACGGAAACTGTTTATTTTCAATCCATTCACGGTAGACAACAGTCCAGTCAGTCCCATTTTCACTTTTTAGAAGAGTGAGATTAGAATTTTCAAAGCTCTCAAATTCAATCGTTGTCCGTAGTTTGGTGATTGCCTGGTGTTCTTCATCGGTTAATTTGGCACGAGGATGTGTTTCCTGAAAATTATTCATCTCATTGGCTAACATTTGGGCAAAATCTCGCGGTGAATATGCTCCTCCTCGCTCAACAAAAAAAACATGCGGAGAAAGACATCCTTGCTGATCAAACCATGAAGCATCACTAGCTGCAAGCTTTGCTGCTTGCCATGCTTTCGTTGTCTGTAAACACTCTTTCGTTAACAGGCCAAAACTAACTTTATGACCATGCGCATGAAAACTTGTCTGTGCAGGCACTTTCTTCCTAACTGTGTCAATTGTTTCTTTTCCTCCATAAGCAATAACGGCATCCGTTGATTTGAAACTTACCTCTTCTAATGACTGATTTCCACCTTTCCACCATAGAATGGCTAGTGAATCTCCTAACTTTGGATCAATGTCTGCAATTGTTTTAGCAAACAGCACAGGAAATAACGGTTCAGAAGAAGATACTTTTCCAAGTGTTGCTGATTTCAACAAGATACCTGCAGCCAAACTCCAAAGCGGCAAGGCTGGGACATTCCCTGAAAAGATATGAGTGATGACACCAGGACCATATGCTCGATACATCCCTCCTGATTTTTTTGGTCGGAATTCATCCAATACAAGCGGATTTGGAAAATCTTCATCAATCATCCGTTGTAATTTAATTTTGCGAAATTGACGTAAATATCGGCTTAGGAATAAACGAATCATTTCACGATCATAGCCTGTAATGACCGGTAACAGTTCCTCTGCAAGCTTTCTAAATTCATACTCAGGGTCTAGCCACCTTTCAATCGCTTGATCAAACACATCAATTAGATCATTCGTCCGAAGTGTGCTCAAATAGTCCATTTGTTGCTGTTTCAACTTGTCCATGACTGACTCGATTAGAACTGGTGTGATTTGTGGAACCGATAATTCTATTTTTTTGCCATGGTTTTCAAATGTTAACTTTTGAAAAGGAACTGAAGCAATGTCGTTCTCGCATGAGGATGGCACATGATAACAAGTATAGTTTATCGTCATACTAAATCCCCTCTTGATTGTTGAGACGAAGCTATAAATTGTTCAACTGCTAATGAACACCCTTTTGCTTCTGCTCCTTCTGCTCGACCTAACAAATAAAATCCATCGCCTGCACTGACACCTATATCCTCTGTTAAAATGCCCATAACTGAGTTTAAATTCGCTAAATCATAGTGAACGATAATCCCTCTTTCTCCTACGGGTTTCTCCTCCATTCGTTCGATATCCATGACTACTGTTCTAACCCAATGGGGTGCATGCTTCGTTGGGTTGTGATACTCAACCTCGTTATGAAGAAAGTTTCCATCATACATTTGAGAGCTTAATTCTGTCATTCCATACATATTGAGGCAATTTTCTAAAGGTAACGAAAATAGCTTGCTCATCTCTTTTTTAAACTCGTTTGGTTCCATTTCTCGTGATCGTCCTTTGGCTCCACCTGTATCCATTAAGCGACTTTTAGCAGGTAATTCAAAGTTCACATTTCTATTTCGACACTCATCTAAGAAATGAATAAAAGAAAAAGTCGCTCCGATTAATAAAGTCGGTTCTTTATTTTTTTCCGTTTTTTGTAGTTCTTCAATCAGTTTCTCTACTTGAAATTCATCTTTTGAAAAAACATATAGACTATCTTCTGTTCCAAATGTTTGTTTAGCGATATGTAAATAATGTGCCAATGACGAATTTGGCAACACTTCTTCTTCCGGAAAAAGAACAAACATTTTTACCTTTTCAAGATCAGGGATAATTGCTGACTTAAAAAAGGTCTTCATAGATAAATCATAGATGTCTAAATCTCGGTGATAGTTTTTACCTTTTTTTTCAGGATTCGTTGTTCCGCTTGTCATAAATAACGCTTCTGTTTCCTCCAATGGATGACTTGATAACGTTGTTAATTTAAACGCATCAATTGGGACGGGAGGGATCTCTAGAAAGTGTTTGATGTTTCTAGGTGAGACACGACGTTTTCTACAAAATTTTCGATACGTTTGATTGTGGTTATATTGGAACTGAAAAACATTCAGAGCCATTTGATTAAATTGTTCATCGCTGTTAGTAGGTTGATTAATAAATTTTTTAAGTTCTTGTTTTAATGTTTCATATGCAGCTAACAATATCTAACACTCCTCTTCAACATAAACAAAACCGCTTCCTACTTGAAAGCGGTCATCAATCTTCACTATGTTTTCTCAAAAAATAGCTGATTAAATGATGTCCACTTCCCTACGCTATGATTACATAGTTCAGGTTCAAAGGGTTTAAAACAACGCTTTAATCTCAGCCAGCTTAGGCTCCCCTAGTGGTTATAGTTGCTCAATAAATCATATCATTAAATACGTCTTCTCGCTATAGTTGTCCAAACAACAAAAAGCCTCGGGTTACCCTAGAGCACTGAAAAAGTAATGTTCCCTTTTTCAGTGCCTTCAGTTACCCCGAGGTCTTTATTATCCATTCACAACTTGTACTCTCTCATCTTCCTCTAACACGCGTACGAATTCGCCTTCGTTATAAGGATAACCCGCTTTTGTAATTTTTACTTTTACAAGCTTCCCAATCATATCTTCAGTTGCAGGAACTTTTACTTTTAAATAGTTGTCGGTATATCCGATGAATAAACCGCTATTTTTATCTTCCTTATCACGCTCTTCGGGAATTACTTCAAGCACTTCCCCTTCAAAATGCGATGCGTATTCTTTTGCTAGCTGATTAGATAATTCAATTAAGCGGTGAACACGTTCATTTTTAATCTCTTCATCAACTTGATCTTCCATGCGAGCAGCAGGTGTCCCAGTACGCTTTGAATATGGAAACACATGTAGCTCACTAAACCTATGCTTAGCAATAAAATCAAACGTTTCTTGGAACTCCTCTTCTGTTTCTCCAGGAAATCCAACAATGACATCCGAAGTTACAGCAAGTCCTGGTAAAACTTCTTTCAAACGATCTAAACGCTCACCAAAGAATTCCATCGTATACTTACGGCGCATACGTTTTAACACAGTATTTGACCCTGATTGCAATGGAATATGCAGGTGTCGTACAACTTTATTTGAACGGTCAATCACATTAATAACTTCATCTGTTAATTGACTAGCTTCAATCGATGAAATACGGATCCGCTTTAATCCTTCTACTTTTTCTAAGTCTTCAAGTAAACGTGCAAGACTGTAATCTTTCAAGTCTTCCCCATATCCACCAGTATGAATTCCCGTTAAGACAATCTCTTTATAACCAGCATGAACCAACTGTTCAGCTTGTTTAATCACTTCATGTGGATCACGTGATCGCATCAAACCGCGAGCCCATGGAATTATACAAAATGTGCAAAAATTGTTACAGCCTTCTTGGATTTTTAAAGAAGCACGAGTACGATCAGTAAAAGCTGGCACATCAAGCTCTTCGTAAACACGCGACTTCATGATATTTCCTACCCCGTTAATTGGCTCTCGTTCACGTTTGAACTGCTCAATATATTCAAGCATCTTCACACGATCTTGTGTCCCGACAACAATATCGACGCCAGGAATCGCCATAATTTCAGCAGGAGATGTTTGAGCGTAGCACCCTGTTACACAGATAACGGCATCAGGATTTTTACGGATTGCACGACGAATCACTTGTCGGCTTTTTTTATCGCCTGTATTTGTTACTGTACATGTATTTATGACATAAACATCTGAAGTTGCTTCAAAATCAACTTTTTCATAACCTTCATTATGAAACAGCTGCCAAATTGCTTCTGTTTCGTAATGATTTACTTTACAACCTAATGTATGAAAGGCAACAGTAGGCATTAATATCACCTCATTAATTCGAAATGGTACGAAATCGCAGCAAGCACATATAGCGATGCCGTTTCCGTACGTAATATCCGTGGTCCAAATCCACAGGCAATAGCACCTTGTTCCGTTAATTGACCAAGCTCTTCTTCAGTGATTCCACCCTCAGGTCCGATAATCACTAAAACTTTCTGCCCAAGCGTAACTGATGCTAGCTGCTGAGCCAACTGAACTTGTTCTCCTCGCTTTGCCGATTCTTCATATGCTAAGATGACTACATCATACGAAGAGATTTTTTGTTTTAAGTCAGTAAAAGAATGAACATTTAGTACCTCAGGAATGCGTTCTCTATACGACTGTTCCGCGGCTTCCTTTGCAATCTTTTCTAACCTTTCAATTTTCTTGCCAGCTTTCTTTTGATCCCACTTTACGATTGAACGAGCAGCGGAAAAGGGAAGAAAAGCAAAAGCACCAAGCTCTGTTCCTTTTTGTATAATTAAATCGAGCTTATCTCCTTTAGGAAGACCTTGTGCAATCGTTACTTTTACTGGAAGTTCTGTTTTCGGGTCAAGCGTCTCTATTATGTCGGCAATGATTTCCTTATCCGAAAGATTTGATAAACGACATTTCACTGTCCTAGAATGATTATTACTACAAATAACCTCATCGCCAACATCCATCCGCATTACTTTTGAGATGTGCTTAACATCCTCACCTAGGATATGAACGACTTTGTCCGTCATCTGCTCTTTCTTAACAAAATATCGTTGCATCTTCATCTTCCTCACTTTAAAGGTAATCGAAAAGAGAAAACCTCAATTTGATTGAGAATCCTATTTACCCTGCTTTTTTCGCAATGATAGCTACCCAATCGTCCATTTCAACGACTTCTTCTATAACAAACCCACCGCTTGTGAGGGCATCTTTAACTTCTTGTTTCTTACGCTTAATAATTCCTGATGTAATATAAATTCCATTTGGCTTAAGAACCGCTGCCGCATCTTGAACAAATCGAACAATAACCTCTGCTAATATATTTGCTACGACGATATCAAATGGCCCCTCGATTCCTTCGAGTAAATTATTCTGTTTCACCGTTACAGTGTTATCCACTTGATTTAGCGCGACATTTTGTTCTGCACTTTCAACAGCTACATAATCAAGATCAAGCGCTAAGGTACGTTGTGCCCCTAGCTTTGCCGCAGCGATGCTTAATACACCTGACCCTGTTCCAACATCTACAACCATTTCTCCACCTTGAATCACCTTATCAAGAGCTTGTATACATAGAACAGTCGTTGGATGAGTTCCTGTTCCAAAAGCCATCCCCGGATCAAGTTCGATAATCGTTTCATCCTCTGATGCCTCATACTCTTCCCAAGTTGGAGTAATCGTGATAGAACTGGAAACTTTTACAGGTTTATAATATTTTTTCCAAGCTGTTGCCCACTCTTCCTCATGTACTTCGGCTATTTGAACCTTGTTCGAACCAAGATCAATATCATAAGCAAGTAATCCATTTATTGACTCTTTGATTTCATCAATCGTTTCTGCTAAAAAACTATTAACCGGAAAGTATGCTTTTACAATAACACCCTCTTCTGGATAATCATCAGGAGAGAGTTGGTAGATTTCACCGAAACGATCGCCCCACTCTTTTGCAAGATCAATTGAGTCTTCAATGACAACTCCGCTTGCGCCAGCCTCATGCAAAATATTACAGACTGGCTCAACCGCTTCCTCTGTTGTATGAATACTAAATTCCGACCATTTCATCATTTCTACCAACTCCAGTTTTTAATTAATCACCTTTAAACGCTCTTCTAACTTTTGCAAAAAATCCATCATTCTGTTCATCTGGCTGACCACCAGACATTTTTGCAAATTCACGAATCATATCTTTTTCTTTTTCAGTTAAATTCTTAGGTGTAACAACACGAACTTTCACATGTTGATCCCCTTGGCCACGACCATGAACATTCGGTACACCTTTGCCACGTAAACGGAAGTTCGTCCCTGTTTGCGTCCCTGCAGGAATTTTCAGCTTCACTTTTCCGTTCAATGTTGGCACTTCAATTTCATCACCAAGCGCAACTTGAGCAAAAGTTAGTGGCATTTCGCAATAAATATCATCACCATCACGATCAAAGAATTCATGTGGTTTTACGTTAAAGACAACATATAAGTCCCCAGGAGGTCCTCCGTTAACTCCAGCTTCCCCTTGGCCAGACACACGAAGTTGCTGCCCATGATCAATACCAGCTGGTACTTTCACGCTAATCTTTTTACGTTTACGTACTTTCCCTTTTCCACCACAAGTTGTACATTTATTTTTAATAAATTTCCCTGTACCTTCACAATGGTGACAAACTCTGCGATTAACGACGCGACCAAATGGTGTATTTTGCTCTACATTTAATTGACCAGAACCTCCACAATGTGAACAGGTTTCTGGCTTTGTACCAGGTTTTGCCCCTGAACCTGTACAAGTTTGACACGTTTCCTCTTTTGGAATTTCAATTTCCGTATCTTTTCCAAATACAGCTTCTTTAAAATCAAGTGTCATTGTATATTGCAAGTCTGCCCCTTGACGTGGTGCATTTGGGTTACGACGCCCGCCGCCTCCAAAGAACATATCAAAGATATCACCAAAGCCTCCACCAAAGTCTCCGGCACCGCCGCCGAATCCTTGATTCGGATCTGTATGACCAAATTGATCATAATGAGCTTTCTTTTGTGGGTCACTTAATGTATCATATGCATCTTTTACTTCTTTAAATTTCTCCGTAGCGTCAGCTTCTTTATTGACATCAGGGTGATATTTACGCGCCAATTTACGGTACGCTTTTTTCACTTCATCAACTGAAGCATTTTGATCGACACCAAGGACTTCATAGTAATCTCGTTTACTCATGTCATCCACTCCCGACTCTTTTCCATAACGTTCATCTTATCATCATCATAGCCTTGTTCGCAAGATGCACGAAAGAAGAACTATTATCCTCTTTTTGGTATACATTCGTAGAAAAAGTCAAAGTCATGTAATCTGACTTTGACTTTTCTACATTAATCCGTCTTAGGGCTTACATCCCTTTTGACCTTTTAAACTTTTCGAACGATTATTTTTTCTCTTCTTCTTTTACTTCTTCGTAGTCAGCATCTACAACATTATCATCCGCTTGGTTTGCACCCGCGTCTGCACCTTCAGCACCTTGTGCCGCTTGTGCCGCTTGAGCTGCTTGCTCATACATCTTTGTAGATAGAGCCATAACGATTTCTTGAAGCTCATCTTTTGCTGTACGAATTTCGTCGATGTTATCAGACTCAATGGCTGCTTTTAACTTATCTTTTGCAGCTTCAGCTTTATCTTTTTCCTCTTGCTCTACATTATCGCCAAGGTCTTTAAGAGTTTTTTCAGTAGTGAATACTAGTTGATCTGCTTCATTACGAAGCTCAACTTCTTCGCGGCGCTTCTTATCTTCTTCAGCGTTCGCTTCCGCATCTTTCACCATTTTTTCAATTTCATCATCAGATAATCCAGAAGAAGAAGTAATCGTAATAGATTGCTCTTTATTCGTACCAAGATCTTTTGCTTTTACATTTACGATACCGTTCGCATCAATATCAAACGTTACTTCAATTTGCGGAACACCACGTGGTGCTGGCGGAATATCAGTTAATTGGAAACGACCAAGCGTTTTGTTGTAAGCTGCCATTTCACGCTCACCTTGAAGTACATGAATATCTACTGAAGGCTGATTATCTGCCGCTGTAGAGAATGTTTGTGATTTAGACGTTGGAATCGTTGTATTACGCTCAATTAGCTTTGTAAATACGCCACCCATTGTCTCAATCCCTAGTGAAAGTGGTGTTACGTCAAGAAGAACAACATCTTTAACATCACCTGTTAAGACACCTGCTTGAACAGCTGCACCAAGTGCAACAACTTCATCTGGATTTACACCTTTGTGTGGGTCTTTTCCAGTTAATTTCTTGATTTCTGCTTGAACGGCAGGAATACGTGTCGATCCACCAACTAGTACAACTTTGTCAATTTCACTAGCAGAAAGACCTGCATCAGAAAGAGCACGACGAGTTGGTCCAAGTGTACGTTCTACTAGATCAGCAGAAAGCTCCTCGAATTTTGCACGGCTCAAGCTTAACTCTAAATGCTTAGGACCAGTGGCATCAGCAGTGATGAACGGAAGAGAGATTTGAGTTTGTGTAACACCAGAAAGATCTTTCTTCGCTTTTTCAGCTGCATCTTTTAGACGTTGCATCGCCATTTTATCTTGAGATAAATCAATGCCATTGTCTTTTTTGAATTGTTCTACAAGGTGGTCAATAATGACTTGGTCAAAGTCATCTCCACCAAGTTTGTTATCACCAGAAGTTGCTTTAACTTCAAAGAAGCCATCGCCAAGTTCTAGAATCGATACGTCAAACGTACCACCACCAAGGTCATAAACAAGGATTGTTTGGTCTTCTTCCTTTTCTAACCCGTATGCAAGTGCTGCAGCTGTCGGCTCATTCACAATACGCTCAACTTCAAGACCTGCAATTTTACCAGCATCCTTTGTTGCTTGGCGTTGTGAATCATTGAAGTAAGCAGGTACTGTAATTACAGCCTTCGTTACCGTTTCGCCAAGATATGCTTCTGCATCAGATTTTAATTTCTGAAGGATGATTGCAGAGATTTCTTGAGGTGTGTAGTCCTTGCCCTCAACCGTCTCCTTGTAATCAGTACCCATATGACGCTTAATAGACATTACCGTATTAGGGTTTGTAATTGCTTGACGCTTAGCTACTTCCCCAACAAGACGCTCACCATCTTTAAATGCAACAACAGAAGGTGTCGTACGGTTTCCTTCTGGATTTGGAATAACTGTTGCTTCGCCGCCTTCCATAACAGCTACACAAGAGTTTGTAGTACCTAAATCAATACCAATGATTTTACTCATGATTTATATTCCTCCAATTCAACAATTGTCTTTTTCTATTCTATATGTAAAGGACTAAGCGTTTACTTTGACCATAGATGGTCTTAACACACGATCCTTTAATTTATACCCTTTTTGCAACTCTTCCACGATTTGATTTGATTCAAACCCTTCTTCCTCTACTTGCATAACCGCTTGATGCAAATGTGGGTCAAATGGCTGGCCAACCGTTTCAATCACTTCTACACCTTCACTTTTTAGTGTATCTTGAAATTGACGATAAACCATTTCCATTCCTTGCAGAAGAGATTTCGCTTCTTCTGCTTCAGGTTTCACTAGAAGGGCACGCTCAAAGTTATCAATTACTGGTAATAAAGCTTCAATAACATTTTGAGATCTATATTTTGCAGCCGCTTCTTTTTCCTCACGAGAGCGGCGACGAAAATTATCATAATCAGCTTGAACTCTTAGGAGACGGTTGTTAAGTTCTGCTATTTCTGCAAGACGGGCATCCTCTTCAGTTACCTCTACTTCTTGATCCGCACCTTCTGCTTCATCAACAGGCGTCACGTTCTCCTCGGATACAACTTCTTCTTCCATCGTTTGCGTTTCTTTTTCTGTCAACTCGTTCACCTCCTAATAAAATTAACTATAATCTATGTAGTATGACAAAAAGTTATCGAAGAAGATCTTCACAACTAATTGTCAATATTACCATTTTTACCCTTGTTGATACAAGTTTGTTAATAGCTTTGTTAAGTCTTTTGATAATGTATCTACCACACCTATTACTCGTCGATACTCCATTCGTGTTGGTCCAAGTATGCCAATTGTCCCCATATGCTTTCCACCAATTGAATAAGAAGCTGTAATCAAACTACAGTTATCAAAAGCTTCCAACTTGTTTTCTTGACCGATCTTCACCTGAATACCACTGTGTGGTGACCGAAGAATTTGATGCATCGTCTTATCTTCCTCTAGCATATTAAGAAGCATACGAACTTTATCAATATCTCTAAATTCAGGTTGCGACAAAATATTGGTTTTGCCACTGTAGAAGACTTTCTCTGGTTTCTCAACGTCTAAAGAAGGAGCTAGCATTTTCAAAACATGTTCATAATCCTTAATGTGATTACGAAGCACATTCCCCACTTCTGTATGCAGCTTATCTCTAAGCCTATAAAGGGGTACTCCCATCAATCGCTCATTCAATATATTGACTGTCCGTTCAAGATCAGAAGCTTCAATTGACTCTGGTACAGCAATCGTTTGATTTTCAACATGACCGGTATCTGTAACGAGAATCAGGATTGCAGATCCCTTACTAAGTGGAATGATTTGAATATTCCTAAGCGTAGTTTCAAACATTTCAGGCCCAAGCACAAGGGAAATATAACTAGTCATATTTGAAAGGACCCGAGCAGAATGTTGAATGACCGCTTCAACTTCTTGAATTCGTTCGTTAAAAATAGAACGAATATCAAGCTCTTCATCAGCCGTTAAATGATGAGGCATCAGAAGGTTATCGACATAATAACGATAGCCCTTTTGGGACGGGATTCGTCCAGCTGAACTATGAGGTTTCTCTAAAAAACCTAATTCCTCTAAATCAGCCATATCATTACGAATCGTCGCAGGACTAAACGTAATATCATCTCTTTTGGAGATGCTTCGTGAGCCAACTGGCTCCGCAGAACGGATATAATCATCAACAATAGCATGCAGAATTAACAATTGCCTATCTGTTAACATCCCCTCATCACCTCTGTTAGCACTCACTGCATTCGAGTGCTAAATCTAATGATAAAGTACCAAATAGGTAGGCTTTTGTCAATAAATAAACTTCAATTATCTATGAAGAACAAGTATTATTTCATAAGTAACTCTTTTCAAGATTCTAGTACAGCAATAAACTGTTCAAACACTTCGTTACCTAGGAGTAGCCCTTCCTCTGTCAATTGAATTGCTCCATCATGAATCACCACTAACCCTCGTTCCTTTAGGAGTTCGATCTGAGGGGCGAAACTATCAAGGAGCGATCGTCCATACCGTTGTTCAAAGTGGTCTATATTGACTCCTTCACGTTTTCGAAGCCCCATAAACATTGCTTCTTCAATTCGCTCGACAGGACTAACTTTGTGCGAATGTAATGTCGGTAAGGCACCTTGTTCTATTGCCTTTAAATATTTTGGAATAGGTCCATGATTTTGATATCTGATTCCATTCACGTAACCGTGAGCACCTGCACCAAATCCGTAGTATTCTTCATTGTTCCAGTACACTAGGTTATGCTTGCTTTCATATCCTTTTTTTGCGAAATTACTAATTTCATATTGGAAGAGCTCAGCTTCCTTTGTACGTTTTAACAATTGCTCATACATTATGACTTCGTCTTCTTCTGGAGGCAATGTTAGCTTCCCTTGACGTTGTCGATTGTAAAAAACGGTCTTTTCCTCAACTTTTAAAGAGTAAGCTGAAATATGTTCTATATTTAAATTTATTGCTTCATTAATCGTTTCAATAAACTGAACTGGGTGTTGACCTGGTAAACCAAACATCAAATCTAAGGAGATATTAGTAAAGCCTGCTTGTCGACTTCTTCTAATTGCATCTTCCACACTTGATTTCGTATGGGTTCGGCCAATTTCTTTTAGTAATGATTCATTAAAGGTTTGGACACCAATGCTAAGTCGGTTAACCCCATTTTCTTTTATTACTGCAAGCTTTTCCTCTTGTATACTATCGGGATTAACTTCAATCGTATATTCTTCAATGTTATTTAAAGGAAGGACTTCTTTCATTCCTTTTAAAAGAGTATTCAACTGCACTGCCGTGAGTGCTGTCGGCGTGCCACCACCTATATATACTGTCTTCAAGCTTGATGCAGGTGTATCTTTCATTGCTCGTTTCATTTCTTTTAACAAAGCTTTTATATATTCATCTACCGGCTGATTTTTCAAAAAAACTTTATTGAAATCGCAATAATGACATATATGCTCACAAAACGGGATATGGACATATGCAGCTGTAACCAAATCGCTTCCTCCTCTAATAGACAAAACCGCAGGAAAAAATCCTGCGGTTCATGTTGTTTGTTAATCATCCATTCGAAGAACAGCCATAAACGCTTCTTGTGGTACCTCTACGTTCCCAACTGATTTCATCCGCTTCTTACCTTCTTTTTGCTTTTCAAGTAGCTTACGTTTACGTGAGATATCTCCTCCGTAACATTTTGCAAGTACGTTTTTACGAATGGCTTTAATCGTTGAACGAGCAATAATCTTTTGACCAATACTCGCTTGAACTGGCACTTCAAATTGTTGACGTGGGATTAATTCCTTTAATTTTTCTACAATGATTTTTCCACGTTCATATGCAAAATCACGGTGAACGATTACCGATAAGGCATCCACTGTTTCACCATTTAAAAGAATGTCCATTTTCACAAGTCTAGATGATTTATACCCGATTAATTCATAATCAAAAGATGCATACCCTTTTGTATTTGACTTCAATTGATCAAAGAAATCATAAACAATTTCTGACAACGGAATTTCATAAACAATTTGTACACGATTCGCATCAAGATATTGCATATCAATAAAAATTCCGCGCTTACCTTGGCAAAGTTCCATGACAGATCCTACGAAATCGTTTGGTACCATAATTTGTGCTTTTACATAAGGCTCTTCGACATCATCGATCTTCTGAGCATCTGGCATGTTTGATGGGTTATCAATTCTTACTTCTTCCCCATTTGTTGTTTTCACTCGGTAAATAACACTTGGAGCTGTCGTAATTAATGTAATTCCAAATTCGCGCTCAATTCGCTCTTGAATAATTTCCATATGAAGCAACCCTAAGAAACCACAGCGGAAACCAAAGCCTAATGCTTGTGATGTTTCAGGCTCATATTGCAACGATGCATCATTTAGCTCAAGACGCTCTAATGCTTCTCGTAAATCATTGTATTCATTTGTGTCGATTGGATACAATCCACAATACACCATCGGGTTCATACGACGGTAACCAGGCAAAGGCTCCGGTGCAGGATTTGCAGCGCTTGTAATCGTATCACCCACACGAGTATCGCCTACATTTTTAATCGCTGCCGATAAGAATCCTACATCTCCAACTGTCAGCTCATCACGTTTTTCCGCTTTAGGTGTGAATACGCCAATCTCATTTACTTCAAACTCTTTTCCGGTTGCCATCATTCTAATTTTTTGGCCAGGCTTAACTGTACCTTCAACAATACGAATATAGGCAACTACCCCGCGGTAAGAATCATAAAGTGAGTCAAAGATTAGTGCTTTTAACGGTGCTTCAGGGTCACCTTGTGGCGCTGGAACTTTCTCCACTACTTGTTCTAATATTTCTTCAATCCCAATTCCGTTCTTTGCAGAAGCTAATACCGCTTCAGATGTATCCAACCCGATAACATCTTCAACCTCCTGCTTCACTCGATCCGGCTCAGCACTAGGCAAATCAATTTTATTAATAACCGGCAAAATCTCCAAGTCATTATCTAGCGCTAAATACACATTTGCAAGCGTCTGCGCTTCAATTCCTTGAGCCGCATCTACAATAAGTAAAGCTCCTTCACACGCAGCTAAACTCCGTGACACTTCATACGTGAAATCTACGTGTCCTGGTGTATCAATTAAATGAAAAATATATTCTTCACCGTCTTTAGCTTTGTAAGTAAGCTGAACAGCGTTAAGTTTAATTGTAATCCCGCGCTCTCTCTCCAAATCCATCGCATCGAGCGTTTGTTCTTTCATTTCACGTTCAGTAAGTGCTCCCGTTTTTTCTAAAATACGGTCAGCAAGCGTCGACTTCCCGTGGTCTATATGGGCAATGATAGAAAAATTTCGTATCTTCGCCTGACGTGCTAGCCTTTGTTCTTTGTTCATGACATGATCACTCCTACATTCTCGTACAAGTACACTATTTTTGATTATACCAATCGTTTAAGTGTCAGGCAACAAAACTTCATGTCAAATCGTGAAACTTCTAGATGAAAATCACCCAATAATTGGGCTCAATTCTTAAACATTTCCCCTAAATAGCTCTCTCACATATTACTTATTTGCATATATTGACAGTATCTTCTTGAAAAGGTGGTTGGCTAACATGTTATTTTATGGGGGAGCAATAACTGGAGCAGGTACGGAGGCTGCTTCATCTCCGGCAGCAGAATTAGGTTACAGTACAGCTGCAACACCAGCTACAGGTTATGAGGATGGTGCATATTATAGTGATTGCGAAGCACCTATGGCAGGGGATGGATCTGGAGTTCCAACAACCGGTCACAGATCTGATTAATCATTTTGTTCTCTTTATTCTCCAAGTAATTATTGGGACATCTTGGGCTCCAACAATCGGTGATTCATTCAACGTAAAAAGGAGATGGCGCATGCGCCATCTCCCATTACCTCTATAGTACTGCCTTATCCGTTTAGAACATTATCAACAAAAGACATAATTTGTGACAAAACTGCTCGACTGACATAATTCAATCCTGCAGCTATATGGTTTCCAAGGTCGGAGAAAAAGTTAAACCTTCCTACCTCTTCAACCGACTGCCTTTTTTCCACTAATTCGTTTTTAGTTATTGTTTGCTCCTTTACATTTATTGTAGCGCTCGCTTCTTCTTTTTCTACTTGAAGAGGAACGGGGTGTGAGATCCCAAGCTCTTCATTCATTAATTGAACACCAAACAGTGCACCTAAAAACAGGAGTAAGCCAATCACTAATATTTTCACAATAAACTTCTTCATGTTCAGCCTCCCCCACTACTCAGCACTTGTTCCTTCATGTTCAAAATAATATTCTGCAAATACATCAGCTATTGCTTCTGCTGTACGGTTTGCTTCTGTAAGAGTGTTATAGATCCCACCCATTTCAATCAGAATTGAATTCCCCGATAAGTCTTGATTATAAATACCATTTTGACCCGGTCTGTCGTTCAAAAGAACCCCACGGCTTAAGCCAGGATATTTCTTCTCTATTAATTCATGTAATTCTTTAGCTAACTGTAAATTCTGATCATAGTTTCCATGACGTCCTCCAATAACGAAAACCGTCCTCGCATATTCAACACCATTTATTGTTACTGTTGTGTTCTCTCTAGGAATCGTGTCTCGGTGTAAATCAAAGAAGAACTTTAAATCCTCATTATTCGCCATCGCTTCTTTTACAAACTCACGCGATTGATCATATGACTGCGAATATTGCCAGCTTCTTTCTTGTAAATTTTGTTGAATATCTCTATCTTCAACCTCAACCCCAATCCCCCGCTTTTCAAGTTCTTGGGCTAGCTTTTCACCGACTAATGTTATATTAATCTGCCTATGAAAAGCCTCGTTCGGAACATTTGTTTCTAATTCCGGTAAGAACGATTCTGTGTTATGAGAGTGAATAATATGAACAATTTTCTCTCCATTTGTAGCACCTTGTGATTGTTGGGCTTCTTTTTCCATCTCTTCTAATTGAGCTAGACTTTCTTGCGTTGCTTCCCTCTCAGCCATCATGACATCCATTGGTGGAGCTGATTCAACTGGTAAGGTTGTATAGTCCATCCCTTCCCCTGCAACAATGATCTGTCCATCAAATAAGGCAAACCCAGGTAATTCCCTCCCCAGTAAACTTCTAGGGTCATCTGGATTAATGCTTGTAGCTACTTGAAAAGCGATATTCGATAAACTGGGCGGCTCACTACCTTCTGGCAAGGCCTGAGTAAATAATTTATTTTCCATTCCTAACACATGAACAAAATCCTCACCACTTATATTATTTGCCCATTCATGTACTTGGTTGGAAGCTAGTCCATATCCAGGTTCAAACGACGTTAGCATTCCTGTAAAAATAAACAAAGCCATAATGCCTATAATGGTCATTGTAATTAAACGCTTTAGGCTCGTCCGATTAATTGTAAAACTACGAAAGTGATTTCTTTTCATAAGCCCATCCCTTCTCCTCGTGTAGATAGCTTGTACATCTCAAAATTAGTCCATTGCTGTAATGTAAAGGAGCTTCTACATCACTACTATGAGATTAGATATGGGATTAGAACAAAGAAATCAAAAGAAAAAGAGGGATGGAGCATCAAGTTCTTGTCAAATTTTCTAGAGTGGGAATACTTCGAATAATTTATTTGGTTTTTTGTACGATATGGGGCTGGACTTGTTTTCCGATAATATAAACAAAAATAATGCATGGGGTTAACAACACTAATGATAAAGAAGGGAACAACCATCCCTTTCCTAGTGAAGGACTTTCCTCTCTTTCTGATGATAAAAAAGGTCCTCACCCCTTCTATGATGGACTTTCCTCTCTTCCTCATGATAAAAAAGGTCTTCACCCCTTCTATGATGGACTCTCCTCTCTTCCTCATGATGAAAAAAGGTCTTCATCCCTCCTATGATGGACTCTCCTCTCTTCCTCATGATGAAAAAAGGTCCTCATCTCTCCGATGAGGACTTTTCTCTTTAGATCGCGCGTATATCTTTTGCAATGGTTCCGCTCGCCGTGCGCTTTCTGAGAAGTTCACTCAGAAAGCTTAAAACCTTTACGGCGGCTTCT
>NZ_JAKRYL010000008.1 GCF_023555415.1 Halalkalibacter alkaliphilus
GTTGTCATAAGAGATTAAAGCTATTATCTTTTTTTCAAAGATTTCATAAATCTTCTTCATAGTTTCTACACAATTAAATGCAATACTCTATAACACAAAGCTTGTTAGGCTAATTTTAAATAGGATGTAGAAAGAAGGAAAGCTATTGATTTACTTGAAGCTGGTTTATTAACTGGCTTGGGAAGAAACGTACTATTTGGTTATTATTTATGACCAATTGGGAACGATCTACGGATATATATGGTATATGCCTCAATTAGTCGAAACGGAACTTTGGTTTTTGCCGTTTGTCCCAGATAGTCCTACTGCTAGTTTATTTTTTACCATTACGTTGCTGTCCTTTTTAGTAGGGAAAAAATGGCCGCTAATAGAAGCGTTTGGTGCTGTTACTTTGTTTAAATACGGAATATGGGCAGTTGTCATGATTGTGGCAACAAATTTTACTGGAGGAACCCTTCATTGGACAAGTTATATGTTAATTGTTTTTCACATTGGAATGGCAGTTCAAGCACTCCTGTTTAGTCGATACTTTCGTTTCAAATTAAAACATTTGTTAATTGTAGCACTGTGGACTTTAACAAACGATATATTGGATTATTCACTGGGGATTTTTCCGTGGTTATATTCAGGACTTCATCCCTATTTAACTAATATTTATATGTTTACTGTAAGTCTAAGTATTACGAGTGTTCTCGTATTTCATGTGTTGGTTGCAAGGAGAACTGGACAATACAAGAATGATATACCTGTTTGATTAAATTCGATGTGTACTCCTAAACATGACCATAAAGTAGAGGTCATGTTTTTATGATGGTATGTCTTTAAAAATGGCGGTTCAAAATGGGAGTGGCACTGTGATGTTGAACATTAAAATTCATTTCCCTTTGTTTTACATGAGTTCTTCATGAAAAAAACATACATTGAGGGTAATGTAATTATCTAATCTAAAACAAGAAGAAATATGAGGTGTTGTCAAATGTGCGGTTTTGTTGGATATATAAATGAACAAAATGAAATCGGAAATATAGAAAAAAATCAAATAAATAATATGCTTAAGTTGATTCATCATCGTGGACCAGATGACACAGGTTTCTTTAATGATGATCATATCGTTTTTGGATTTAAAAGACTAAGTATCATTGATGTGGAAAATGGAAAACAACCTATCTCATTTGAAAATGAGCGGTACTGGATGGTATTTAATGGTGAAATTTATAACTATCAGGAACTGCGTAAAACCTTGAAAAATATAGGTTATACGTTTCAAACTTCATCAGATTCAGAAACGATTCTTGCTCTTTTTAGTCATAAAAAAGAAGAAGCTTTTTCTGACTTAAGAGGAATGTTTGCTATTTTGATTTGGGACAAGCAGGAGCAAACGATGTACGGAGCACGAGACCCCTTTGGTATCAAACCATTGTATTATACGAATGGTGAAAGTGAGCATGAACTATATTTCGCGTCTGAGAAAAAAAGTTTAGTAGCACTTGAAAACAAAAGATCTTTAAATAAGGAAGCATTACATCATTATTTAACTTTTCAATATGTGCCTGAGCCATTAACGATGACAACTGATACGTTTAAAATCGAGCCTGGCCATTATTTCATCAAAAGGAAAGGAGAGAATTTAATCCAAACAAAATATTGGGAGCCAACCTTTAAACCAAGTCAAGGTGATCTGGATGCAAGTTCTAAACAGATCGCACGAACGTTAGAGGAGTCTGTAAATTGTCATATGATAAGTGATGTTCCATTAGGAGCTTTTTTATCTGGAGGAATTGATTCCACTTGTATAGTAACATTAGCAAAAAAAATTAATCCTGACATTAAGACATTTACTGTTGGATTTGAGCAAGAAGGATATCATGAACTAAACCCTGTAAAGCAAACAGTGGAAGCTTTGGAGGTTGAAAATTCTTATTATCAAGTTTCAGTTACCGAATTTATTGAGGAACTTCCTAAAATCATTTGGCATTTAGATGATCCCGTGGCTGATCCAGCAGCTATTCCTCTTTACTTTCTAGCAAGGGAGGCTACCAAACATGTAAAAGTTGTTTTATCTGGAGAGGGTGCAGATGAACTTTTTGGAGGCTACCGAATCTATAAGGAGCCTTTGTCACTTCGTCCTTTATCTTCACTTCCGGATAGTGGTAAAAAAATGATGAATTTCATTCTTAATCGAGTTCCACAAAAAGTAAAGGGCAGAAATTATATAGAACGCGGGCTTACACCGATCGAAAAGCGTTACATTGGGAATGCAAAAATGTTTTCGGAAGCCGATAAATTTAAGTTGTTAAGCCAGTATCAATCAGAATATAACTATGAAAAGATTACTACGCCATTTTATGAACAAATTCAACACCTTGATGATATTACGAAGATGCAATATATCGATCTTCAGACATGGTTACGAGGTGATATTTTAGTGAAGGCTGATCGAATGACAATGGCGCATTCATTAGAACTCCGTGTTCCATTTTTAGATAAAGAAGTCTTTAAAGTGGCTGCTAACCTTCATCCCACTTTAAAGGTAGATAAATCACAAACGAAAATTGCTCTTAGAAGTGCTATGAAGCACATTGTACCAGAGCATATTGTCAATCGAGCTAAGCTAGGGTTTCCGGTTCCAATTAGACATTGGTTACAAAATGAATTGTACGATTGGGCAAAGAATTTGATTATGGATAGTCAGACTGACTATATATTTAAGAAAGAAGAGATTCTTCAGTTGCTTGAACAACATCGTAAAATCAATTTGCATGAAAGTTCAATGTTTAAGAGCAAAGGGGATTATAGTCGTCCATTATGGACAGTACTGACTTTCATGCTTTGGCACCAAGTCTTTATTGAAAAGGTCTATGAATTTGATACTACTATGGAGCATAGTAAACAGTTTTAAGTTTTTTCATTGAACATGTTGAATAACTTTATTCAACATGTTCGGCTATTATTGTTGTATGTTAAACACTTTCTAACAATGCTTGTCCCGCCTTAAGGGGCTTACATGTTAACAGTTTTAATACATATCCTTTTCTCTAATCTTTTAAATAAGCAAGAAAAAATATAGAACTAGAAAAAGGAGCGAGAAATGATGAGAAAATATCTTTTACCTTTAAGTTTTATCGTTGTAATAATCATTTCAATTGCAATTGTTATTAATCCATTCCAAACAGCTACCGTAGAAGAGGAGCCGATAAGTCAAAAATGGGATGATATTGACCAAGAGGAAGTTCTGATGGAAGTTGGTAACGAATATGTAGAAATAGTAGATTTACGAGAAGAGGAGCTCTATAAGGAGGGGCATATATCTGGAGCCATTAATATCCCCTATGAAGAGTTTCAAGACCGCTATAATGAATTAAATCAAGAAAAACGAATTATTCTTATTTGTCATACAGGTAGAATGGGAGTTGAAAGTGCCGATTTTCTTGTGGAAAAAGGATTTGATAAAGTAGCTAACTTCGGAGGTGGCATGGCTGTTTGGGATGGACCTCTTTCAACAGAATAAGTTCGTTTCCTTTTTAAAATAACAAAGTTCCCCTACTTAGTCTGAGCGAAAAGTAAGTAGGGAAACTTTGTCTTATAATTCCGTAACGATTATAGTAGCTTTCATTCCAGCTGCTTCATGTCCAGGTATGGTACAAACGGCTTCATACGTACCAGGTTTCGGAAAAACAACTGACATATTTTCAGAAGTACCAGGCATCGCATGGAGGTGAAAATCCAACCCTTTAATCTCAAAATCATGTTCCTCTATTCCGTTATTAACTAATGTTAGTGATACCTCCTCACCGGGTAACAATTGAATTTGATCTGGACCAAATTGATATTCATTCGCGCCTACTACTATTTCTTGATTATTTCCATGATTGGCATGATGGGCTGGGCTGTTATTAAATTCAAAAGTGAAATTGTGAAAACTAAAAATAAACAAACAAACAAGAGTAAAGTATGGAAGTGGGTGTGAAATCAATGAATTATTGTTTGATTCCTTATTAATTTCATAAACTAAAAGTAAATAAATTAGAAAGAAAATCCCAACAGTCCAAAGACTCATTATGTTTAAAAGTTGGTTATAATGTTCAGGGGAAATCATAACACCTAACATCGTTCCCATCATTCCCCCCATTACTCCAGAAATGAGTCCATCAATAATTGCGATCAAGGAGTAAGGAAATCCTGCTATTACACCAACGAACCCGCCAATTAACATGCTTAGAACAGTAATTTCAAAAAACAAGTCAGGAAATAAAACTGCAGAGAACGTACCTATACTTAATCCGGTAATCATTCCAAGAGTCATTGAAACAACCATTCCTATCATATTGCTTAATTTCTTTTTAAATAGATAGGAAAGACATATTAACCAAGTTAATAAAAGGATAAAAACAATACCGAGCAAAACTGGTTGTAGCAATTTATTCTCTCCCTTCATGTTCATACTGTTAGTTTATTAACGTTAAAGATTAAATATGTACAAGGGTTACTATTTCGTATCTTCACACATCGGGAGAAAGTCGATATAAATAATTTTAACGAGGTAAGGGATAAGTACGTGAGGTGAGACAGGGGCTCATAAAATTAATCATTTTTATTTAAGACGATGTAAACTATAATTAAGTAAATTCTCTTCTACTTTTTGTTTTTTGCGTACTTTTTAAAGGGTATACAATTATTGTTATTGAAGGTCCCAAAATTATGGGGTCCTTCAATAACATGTAAAAGTCAAGTCATTTCAATATTTTTCATTAGATTACGTTTGTCAAAATTCAAAGTAGAACTAGAGTAATTACTATTAAGAAATAATGCTAAGTAAAATTAGTTATTCACCTGCTCAGCGGAGTTCCAGTAATACTCACTAATAATTTCTGCTAATGCCTCAGTTGTCCGGTAACTTTCCTCTAATGTATTATCTACACCGCCCATTTCAATAAGTATGGAGTTTTCCGAAAGATCCTGATTATATCTACCGTTAATCCCGGTTCCGTCTTTAACTAGTACCCCTCTACTTAACCCTGGATATTGTTTTTCGAGTAAATAGTGCAAGTCCTCAGCTAGTTTTTGATTCTTCTCATAGTTAGGGTTATTTTTCCCAATAACAAAATAAGTTCGTGCGTATTCTATCCCGTTAATTGTAACGGTTGTTATATCTCTGCGTAATGCATCGCGATGGATTTCAAAGAAAAATTCTAAGTCTTGATTGTTTTCCATGGCTGTTTTTATAAGATCTCTTGACGCTTCATAGGACTGAGGATAGCTCCATCCAAGTTCGCTTAACATACCACTAATATCAGTTTTGTCGACCTCCGTTCCGATACCTCTCTTTTCTAATTCTTTTCCTAATCTCTCGCCTACTAAAGTGACATTTACATCTGCATGCCAAGCATCGTCCGGTTCAGATGCGTTTTTTAATTCAGGAAGGAATGATTCCCGACTATGTGAATGGATAATATGAACAACTTTATTCTCTGTTGATTGAGATTCGGCGCTCATATCATTACGTTCATCAGAAGTTTCTTCGTTTATATTTGGTAACCCCTCAGAAGCCGCCTCTCTTTCAGCAAGTATCACATCCATTGGGGGAGCTGATTCAGAAGTAGGCATGTTTGTAAAATCGGATCCTTCTCCAGCAACAACAATCGTTCCATCATAAAAAGAAAACCCAGGAAGTTCTCTTCCTAAAAAAGTTCTAGGATCATCAAAATTTATATTAGTTATAAATTCAAATGCAAATTTCCCTATTGAGGGATTTTGACTTTCGGCTGGCAAAACCTCCGAAAAATATTGATTCTCCATGCTCATAAAATAAAAGAGTGATTCAACGGAGATGTCATAAGTTGTTCGTTTTAATGCGTCACTTGTTAGAGATGTTTGAAAGGTCGTTAATGCTCCAATAATTATAAAGATGGAAATCATACTTAAAATCAACATAGTTATCATATTTTGAATGGTTGCAGCACTATGAGTTTTGCTAGATTTCAATAGCGACCTCTCCTTTCACTCGTTAATAGATATGATGATAAGTTAAATATTAGAAGAATCAAATTCTATAAAACTCTATTAATTTAAGCGGAACTTTTTATTTATAATAGTAAAAGGGACAAGAGATTAGTTCATAGCAAAGTGGATATAGAATAAAAATGAATCTTTTCTGATAAGAAGTTCATTGTTTTTACATACTTTTAAGTTAATATGACATTGGATTGTTAATATTAAAAATCTATGTCGAAGGTAATATGTTTAAGAAATAGATTAAGTATGAGGTGAGATCAATGAAAAAAATACTTATAGTTGATGATGAAAAACAAATGCAATCATTGCTCTGTGTATGTATTGGTTCTAGTGAATTTGAGTTAACGACAGCGGGTTCTGGAAAAGAAGCACTTGAATTAATAAAAGAGCAACAGTTTGATTTAATGTTACTTGATATCATGATGCCAGAAATGAATGGCTTTCAAGTATTGAAGGAATTAACGGAGAAAGAATTATTAGTCCCTACTATTATTATTTCAGCTATTGGTGAAACAGATCAGGTGGTAGAGGGGTTAAACCTTGGGGCATCTGATTATATTACGAAGCCGTTTGAACCGAAAGAACTAGTGGCCAGAGTTAATTCTGTACTTCGACGTGTAGAACCTTTACAACTGGTAGAAAAAAGGAAGGGGATTTTTGGAATTACCATAGATCAGTCACAGCAAATGGTTTCCTACAATCAGAATGGGATTCCACTGACGAAAAAAGAGTATCAGCTTTTTAGTACCCTTCTATCCAACCCTGGACGTGCTTATACAAGGGAACAACTCTTTTACCTTGTATGGGATGAGGCAGATGATCGTGATTTCCGAAATATTGATACCCATATTAAAAACATCCGTGACAAATTAAAAAAAGCCGGGCTTGACAACACTGTCGTGGAGACAGTATGGGGGATTGGTTATAAAGTTCCTCAATGTGAGGGATTGAGTATATGAAATTGTCGACTAAAGTGAGCTTGCTTGTACTTTTGTCCGTGGTATTGATTATAGTCATGATGGGTTTCTCTTTTTACACCCTTTCGAAATCATTTTACAAAAATCAACTGCAGGTGGAAATTGAGCATAGACTTGACGCACACCGCGAAGTAGTAGAACTGCATACGGTGCCAGAAACGCTAGAACATGTGATGATTATGGAAAAAAGAAATCAAGATAATTCATTTATTGTGTTTGATGCGAATTTCAATGTTCAAAATAGTACTCAACAAGTTTCAAAGGAAATGATTGATCGATATCAAAGTTGGATTGTTAGCCTTTCTGAACGCTCGAATGAAAAAACAGAACTTGTTAACACCATGACTGAACATATTCCCCATATCTGGTCATACGAACCGTTTGAAATCAACGGAGAGTTGGGAGGGTATCTATTTATTGACCAAGATACTGGTAGCTTTGAAAAAGCTAGATTAACTCTTTTAGGTATTACAATGTCAATGGGATTGATTACACTATTATTTTCAGGTATGTTAACAATTTTCTTGTCAAAAAAGATTACGCTTCCACTTAAGAACGCACGGGATTTGACAAAGCAAATAGCAAAAGGGAACTTTGATGTCCAACTTTCTAGTAGAGGAAATGATGAAATAGCTGATTTATTAAGACATATTTCTACTATGGCAAGACAACTTAAAGAATATAAAGATACAAGACAACAATTTCTAACCAACGTCTCCCATGACATCCGAACACCACTAACATATATTAAAGGCTATGCTGCATTGTTAAAAGATCAGAAGGTTGAAGCAGACCTTGTTCATGAGCAGGCAACAATTATTCACCAAGAAGCTGTACGAATGGAAAGTTTAGTAAAGGACCTGTTTCAATTAATGAAGTTAGAGGAAGGGAAAATCCCGTTGAATATTCAGGAAATCGATCTTGTAGATTTCATTCAAGAAGTTAAAAAGAAAGTAACATTAGCTACTGATGATAAGAAAATAGACATACTCTTTTCATACGCCTACCCAACTCTTCTTGCTAACATTGACCCAGATCAGTTTGAACGAGTCTTACTTAATCTTTTGAATAATAGTATAAGACACACAAACCTAAATGGGAAAATACAAGTTAGACTAGAGAAGAGAAACAAAGAAATAATAATTGAAATTGAAGACGATGGCGAAGGAATTCCAGCAAAGGATCTTCCCTATATATGGGACCGTTTTTATCGAGTAGACAAATCGCGTTCCACGAAATACGGTGGTAGCGGATTAGGGTTAGCCATTACTAAGCAAATAATTGAACTGCATGGTGGAACAATACAAATCAAAAGTATGGTTAATGTAGGAACGGTCTTCACCATTAGATTAAACAATTCTTGATATATTGTTATCAAAAATAGATGGACTTAACAACCAGCGAGCAGAGTAAGCCCTTTTTTCATAAATGAAAATCGGCTCAAAAATAAATTTTCCAAAGAAAGTATTCTAATCTTTTGTACTACTTCATATTTCCATCAAATTCTTTTGTTACATTTTTTATGAGAGGTCCTTAAAGCTCTGTAGGGAACCGAATTGCTGAAAGGGGTTTTGCGAAATGGATTTAGTTACATTCCTTTTACTTGGTGTTCTTGTGCTCTTAAGCCTGACTTGTGTTAAAGGCATGGGCAAGCATGGTGGAAGTTCTACCTGTTGTTCGCCTAAAAAAAACATAACTGGTAGTCCAGTAAACAACGAAGATTCAGTTTCTGAATCGATCGAGTTACAAAAAATGTATTCACAAATGGAGAAAATGGAAAAGGATAATCAAAAACTATTGAAAGAAATTGACGGATTACGAAAGGAGTTGAAATAATTGAACATATTTTTAATAGTATTTATTGCGATTAAAATCGTTTGTCTGTTCTTCTGTTGGAAAGCCGTCAAGATGACTAAGCAGAGTACCCCTAATAGGACGCAAAAAAATAAGAATGAGAATGTAATTAACTCATCTGAAGATTGGCAGCGAGCACATAAACAAATGAGTAAATTAATGGAAGAAAATAAAAAGTTGACGGCATCTTTAGAGGAACTAAAAAAGTCAAAGTCATCATAAGAAAAATGCTCACTTTATAGAGAAATCATTGTTGAAAAGGTTAATATAAAATGAAGGTAATTGAAGAAAGCATATGACGCATGAAAGAATAATGGCATTGACTCCTATCAATTTGTAGGAGTCTTTTGGATTTTATAAAAGGTATGCAAAGTTACTTTAGTGATAATAACCAAAATTTGAAAACTTCATATTTTCTACATAAATGAACGATAGAATGATAGTTCTTGATCAGAGTAACAATACAAGAAAAATTAAGCGTCAGGGTCTATGGAGATCTCATAAAAATACAAGATCATTATGAAGACAAATAGAGGAGGGGAAAATGGAAGATCGGCTTATATATTACTTTCAAGAGTATGAACACTTTGCAATCTTAATTAGTATTGGAATTAGTATTATTGTTGCAGTATTAGGAGTTATTCCAAGTTTCTTTGTGACTGCAGCGAATCTTATCTTTTTCGGGTTCTGGATGGGGACATTTATTTCTTTTGTTGGAGAGTCGCTCGGAGCCATCATAGCATTTTATTTGTATCGAAAAGGGTTTAAACAATTTTCTCAGAAGCCATTGGACAAGTACCCGAAATTAAAACGGTTAGTACATTTAAAAGGAAAAGATGCCTTTTATTTAATTTTATCCCTTCGCCTTCTTCCTTTTGTTCCTTCAGGTCTGGTTACTCTTGCTGGAGCCATTGGGAGTGTTTCATTTATCACTTTTGCTATTGCAAGCTCAATAGGTAAAATACCTGCGCTTTTGATTGAAGCGTATTCGGTTTATCAGATTACTCAATTTGAGTGGCAAGGAAAAATGATCCTTAGCATTGCAGCGATTTATTTAATTTTTGTTGTTTGGAAAAAAAGGAAGCAACCCACTTCTGTATAATGAGTCACTTACTAATAAAGCTTAAGACCTGAAATCTCGCTAAGTTGTAATTGCAGTAATAACACAGAAAGGATAGGTATTTTATTAAATGAGGTATTTTTACATTGCTGCACTAGCAGTCGTATTTGTAATCTTAATTGTAATTTATAAAGAAAATTCACTATTAACAAATTCTACAAAAGAAGAAAATAAAGAAATGTTATTAAGTGACTACTTATCAACAGACGACGGAAAAATGAAGAATAAGAACGGTGATATAGATAGTGCTCCAATAAAAAATAGTATCGATAAAGGCGAACAATCCCAAGAAGATCTTGCTAAAGATAAACCATGGGAATCTTACACGGAAGAGCAATTAGATGATGTTCTTTTATTGGTAAATAAAGAGCGAAATTTACCAAAAGACTATGTACCTTCGGATTTAGTTGAGCCCAATGTACCTTTTCCATTTATAGAGGATCTGCCTCAACGGTTAATGCGCCAAGAAGCAGCGGAAGCACTTGAAGACTTATTTGAAAAAGCCAATGATGATAACTTAAATCTTTATGCTCAATCCGGGTATCGCTCTTACGAACGACAGGAGAGTATTTTTGCATATTATGTTGAGAGAAGCGGAGAAGAAAAGGCAAGTCAAGTAAGTGCGAATGCTGGACATAGTGAGCACCAAACTGGTCTAGCAATGGATGTTACTAGTCCGGAAGTGAACTTTCAATTAGTTACCTCATTTGAAGATACGCCTGAGGGGCAATGGATTAAGGAAAATGCTGCGCAGTTTGGTTTTATAATACGTTATCCAAAAGATAAAGAAAAAATTACAGGTTATCAATACGAGCCATGGCATCTTCGGTTTGTAGGCAAAGAGCCAGCCAAAGTAATTTATGAACAGGGGTTAACGTTAGAAGAATACTTAGGATTTGAGTAAGATACGAAGAGTAAATTTTAATTAAAGTAAATACTAATATTTTTTTTCTAAGCTCCCTTCTCAAGGGGGCTTATTTACGTTTTGGTGTCATGATAATAATTAAAATTTTGAACAAATTTCCTATAATACTTCTGCCTTGTGTGACTTGGTAATATTTACTAGATTTGTGTAGAGTGGTCTATTAAATAATAAGAAAGAAGGGAGGAGATGTAAAATGACCAATTTGATTGATTCAACTATACAACAACATCAGGCCTGTATTGATGCTTGCAACAAATGTATGCAAGCATGCGAAGAATGTTTGTCATCATGTCTAAAAGAGCCTGATGTACAAGCTAGAACTCACTGTATCAGTATGTTAAGAGACTGCGCAGATATTTGTTCAATGGCATCTCAATGGATGTCTCGTGGGAGTATGTTTGCAAAACAATTTTGTGAAATGTGTGCTATGATCTGCGAAGCCTGTGCTACTGACTGTGAGAAGTTCCAAGACGCTCATTGCCAGGAATGTGCTACTTACTGCCGCAAGTGTGCAGAAGAATGCCGTAAAATGGGAGCTTAAAATCGAGCAAAAGCAGGTGATCAAGGTTGCCTGTTTTTGTTCAATACCTGTTAAAGAAGGGATCAAATGATTATACAAGACATTAAAAAATTAGACCGTGCCATGCTGATTTTATTATTAGGAGTCTTGCTTTCACATCTAGGAACATACTTAGTGATTCCTATGTTACCGATTATGTTAAAAATAGATGCAGCATTATCTCTAGCGCAAGTAGGAATGGTATTGGCAACGAATGCCATATCATTTCAATTTGGGAGTTTACTCGGAGGATTTTTGGCAGATCGTATTGGAAGAAGGTTCATTATTGGATTAGGAGCGATGATTGGTGCAGCTGGATTAATCGGTTTTGGGCTCTTTAATGTATTTGGATTGTTACTTGTAGCCTCACTGATTACAGGTCTTGGCAATGGATTGAACGCTCCATCAACCAAGGCGGCCATTGCGGCATTGGCATCAGAAGAAACGCAAACGACAGCCTTTTCGATGCGTGGGATTGCCGCTAATATCGGAACAGCAGCAGCTGGACTTATTATCTTCTTTGTTGTGACAGGATCCTCTAAGTTGATTTTTTGGATTGCGGGGATTATTTATGTGGCACTCGCATTAAAGAGTTGGTTTTTCCTTCCGAAAAATTGTGGAGATGCAAATTGTCCTGTTATCCCATCGGGTGCATATAAGGAAGTGTTTAAGAATAAACCTTTTATTGTGTTTGGTGTAGTTAGTGTTATTATTTGGGCTTTATATGCTCAGTTGGCTTTGACCCTTCCAATACGGGCAACGGAGGTCTTGCCCGATCCAAGTAATGTGGCCCTAATTTGGACGATCAATAGTGGGATTGTCATTTTGGCTCAAAACGTGATGACAGGAAAAGTTATTCAGAGGTTACATCCGTTAACCGCACTTGCATTCGGGATGTTATTTATCGGGTTTGGAGTCGGTTCTCTTTACTTTGCTACATCGTTTTTTCACCTTGTGTTAAGTGGTGCCATCTTTGTTTTAGGTGAAATGCTTATCTTACCAACTATTGATAGTACAATTTCACAGTTATCGACAGCTGGATTGATCGGTCTCTTCTTTGGATTGGCGAATGTGATGTCAGGCTTAGGTGAAGCTGGTGGAAACTTTATTGGTGGTCAATTACTTCAAATCGGAACAGAAGTTAGTTATTTGCCGTGGGTCGTGTATGCAGCAACAGGGGTAGCGTTATTCTTGGTTGTTCTATTACTCAAAAAGTGGCAGCCGCTTGAACAATTATTACAAAAGGCAGCGACACAAGATGATAAGCCGAGACACGCACCAAGAGTTCAACCGGGACCTACGAAAAACCGCTCTCATCCGTTTAGTGGTTGGGAACAAGAAGTATTTTTCAGAAAAAAAAGTCATCCCCAGAGATAGGCGAATAATCAAATGGAACAACATCATTAGCATCATGAATTGCAATATCATATGTACAGGGGTGCAGACGAAAACGATATCATCACAACCATTACGTATCAAGATTCTATTTTGAAAATTCATTTAGAAGATCGGGAAGGAAATTCACCAGAGTTTTTACCAACACATGAGAAATATATGCACCTGATCGTAGTTAGTGATGATTTGCAAGAGTTTTATCATTTACATCCTGAACAAATTGATTTGTATACGTATGAAGTAACGCTTCCTCTTCGTGATCTTACATCATATAAGGCTTTTGTTGATATAAATTCGAAAGGGAAACATTATCTAATTGAACCGAATGCAATAAAGGGCAATATACTTTAACATACTAATATGAATCTAATTCCTAACAAAAAAAGATAAAGGAGATTAATGGGAAGCAAGTTGAAATGACTCAATCGGAGAAGATGTTACATTTCATTTCGATTTCAAAGGTGAGAAACCTGAACCTTAACGAGGGGCTCTTGGACATGTAGTAATTATTGATGATGAAGTAAAGCAATTTATTCGTGTGCATCCTAATACTATGGGTTGAGTTTAAATTTGCAGATCAAATAATTGCTTTTCCTTTCTGGATAGAAGTAAAGGAAAAGTAAAAGTAAAAGCATGAAATATCAAATCACACCTATCAGAGACTTGAATCTCAAAAATTCTTGTCTTTTTATTTTTGCTTTTAATTCTACAAAGGCTAATGTAAATATTAAACAAATACTAAACAATCTAGTGATTGGATAGAATTAAAAATAATAATCAGCAATGAATTAATAATTGTCTCCATGTACAATATTTGGTTTCTTTTTTGAATCGAAGTTAAATATGAACACAACTTTGAAAAAGCAGCAATCACTCATAGATAGCTAGGAATAAATCAGATGAGGAGGTTTTTGAATATGTTTACTGTATTGTTTGAACTTCTCTAATTTCAAACGATGTAATACAGATAACGACTTTTTTATTACAGATAATTATATAGAAACTATGAAGAAAGCAAGGTAATATATTGAACAAAAAATACTTATTATTTGCTTTTGTGATTGGAATCACATTTGTCCTAAACCCCCTCCTTTTATACTTACATTTATAAAGATCTAGGAGGGAAATAGATGAAAAGAAAAATTTGCTTCATACTTATGATTTTGACGTTTTTACTTTTGCTTGCTGCTTGTGGACAGAACGCTGAAAGCATGATGACTAACGAAGAAAATGCTAATGCAGAAAACAAGTTAAACGATGATATGGAAGAAACAGTAAAAGAAGTGGACGAAGGGGATAATGATTTCGAAGAAGAGTACAATGTTGTAGTCGGAAATGAAAAGGATGGGACTATGTCTGTCATTTACTATCCAGAAGAAAGGCAAGAGCTTGTTTACCTTGATGGGGAAGCACATAATCTAGAAGTCAATGTTGAGTCTCAATTAATTTGGGTAACCATTAATCCGCCACATGGCGATAATGAAGATGAGGAACATAGTCATAGCCATGAAAATGATGGTAACGAAGAAGAAGATAAGGTAAAACAAGAAAAGGTTGTAGCATATGATATAAACACACTAGAAAAAGTCGAAGAACATCAGGTAGGGAGCCACCCTGCTCATGTAACGGCCACAGAGAATGGTGAGATCGTTGTCGTAACTAATTCAGGTGATAATTCTGTCACGGTTATTAATAGAAAGACAGATGAAGTTGTTAATGTAGAAGTGGGAGAATATCCGCATGGAGTAAGGATATCACCCGATCAGCAATATGCTTATATAGCGAATATGCAAAGTGCTGATGTTAGCATTATTGACTTACAATTGAATGAAGAAGTTAATCGAGTACATGTAGGAGAGGGTGCTGTTCAAACTGGATTTTCCCATGACGGAAAGTATGCCTTTGTTGGATTGCATGTTGATAACCAACTAGCTGTTATTGATACTTCATCACAAGAAGTAATCAAACACATTAATGTTGGAGTAGGTCCGGTACAAATGTTTGCTAGTTACAATAATCAATATGTCATTGTTGCAAATCAAGGAAGTGAAGAGAACCCATCAGATACGATCTCTATTATAGGACTTGATACATTAGAAGTTGAAAAGGAGCTTTCCTTAGGAAAAGGGGCACATGGTATCGTTATTTCTAAGGATAGCAAATATGCCTTTGTAACAAATATGTTTGAAGATACGGTTTCCGTTGTTGATTTAAAAAAGTTAGAAGAAGTTAAACGATTAGATGTAGGGGAATACCCTAATGGAATTTCTATAAACTAGAGGAATAGCCTTAAGAAGTTGTAGGTAAACTTTTTAAGGCTTTTGCATTGTTAAATTGTTAATATATATGGCCCCCTAAATTCGGCTGCCAGCGCAAAAGCAGGCTTTACAATGGTTCCCGTTTTCTTACTAGAGAATTTGTCTGACAGTTCTTGAGAAGCTATTTCTATACCTTTAATAGAACCTCTAATAAATAACACCTCGACGATAATCCTTTCTTCGAGGTTCTTCTTGCTTACTATACAATTTTCATTGTCACATGAAAGAATTTTTTCTCGGTGCTTGTCGAAAAAATCTATATAAATTTCGCATTTTTAAAATTTTTTCTTCATAGTTTCATCACAATTCTTCGTTACAATTGCAAAATATTGAATCATTTTTATCAATTCTTACGGCAGTAATTAAGTGAAAAAGTGAAAATTCTATTAAGGAAGCTTCATGAAATTGTTGTTTACTATAAAGCGAGGTTCGTAATATGTATGATGTATTTAATTCTATTAGCAGATTATTATATGATCCTTTGATTCAACTAACGTATGGTTTTGAACATATTCCGATATTAGCAGCACTTGTTATAGGAATTCTAGCAGCCGCTGCTCCGTGTCAATTTACCGGAAATGTAGGAGCCATTACACTCTATGGGAATCGGTCTATCCAAAAAGCTATTCCATGGTCAGAAGTCATATTCTTTCAACTTGGGAAAGTAGTTGTTTTTTCGGGGTTAGGATTACTAGTGTGGATATTAGGTTCTGAATTTCAACAAGAACTAATTGGTTATCTTCCATGGATACGTAAAATACTTGGGCCCATTTTTATCGTAATCGGTCTTTATTTAGTTGGACTCATCACATGGAAATGGTCTATCGGTCTAAAACAAAAAGAAGCTGGTGATAAAAGAAGAGGCAAATGGGGGGCATTTCTTTTAGGAAGTAGTTTTTCATTAGGGTTCTGTCCAACCATGTTCTCAATCTTTTTCTTTTTGCTAATGCCGCTAACCCTTTCTACTTCATACGGATTTATTTTACCAACTGTGTTTTCGTTTGGTACATCGATTCCTTTGTTCATTACGATGTATCTCATCTGGACTTTTGGATTAAACGGGACACTTTTGAAAAAAGGAAGAAACATCGGAAAATGGATCCAGCGAGTTGCAGGTTTTTTTCTGATCATCCTTGGGATTTTAGATACGATAACTTATTGGGGGATTTAAGAAAGTATGTGCATTTTTTAAACCATGATCTTAACCTAAAAGAAAAGTTTATTTGAGGTTTTTTCTTCAAAATTTCAACACATTTATCCTTTACAATATAAGTAGTTTAAAAATAAGGAGGTATTGTCTATGGAAAATTTAACTTACTATCTTCCACTATTATTATGTCCTTTAATGTTAGTGATGTTATTTTTCTTTATGAAAAGAATGTCTGATGGAAATAACAATAATAAGAGTGAACCGAATGCAAATGATTTACAAAAAGACATGAATCACTTAATGGAGCAAAATCAAAAATTGATGAAAGAAATTGATACTTTAAAAAGGTCACCATAACGGAGGGGATTAGGTTTGAAGGAATTATCAATTTTTGTTCCGATCATACTTATATTCTTACTAATAATTGCGATGATGATTCACTCTTATGCTAATATCAAAAGAAATCCAGAAGTTTTTAAACTATGGATTAACAAACCGGAAGATCCCTTTGGTAAACGGGAAAAAAGAACCTGATATTGTTGAAAGAATTTTATCGTAAGATCAATCAGTGGAGGAGACTTTTAATTGAGTACCTCCATTTTCTTCTTTTCAAGTAGATTTGTGAGTATAAGATTATATTCTTTTATAAGAGAAGAGGCAAAAACATGAATACTAAAATTCTAATTGTTGATGACGAATGGAATATGAGAAATTTAATCCTAATTCATTTATCCAAGCAAGGTTTTCACATAGTGGAAGCTATTAATGGGAAAGAAGCACTTAAAGAAATGAAATGTCATTCATTTCAACTTGTTATTTTGGATGTTATGATGCCAGAGATGGATGGGTGGGAAGTGTGTGAAGAAATTCGAAAAGAAAATTTGTCTATACCTATTTTAATGTTAACAGCTAGGACGGATACCACAGACAAGGTGAAAGGACTCGATATTGGTGCGGATGATTATTTAACAAAACCGTTCAAACCAGAAGAACTTATTGCGCGGGTGAATGCATTATTAAGAAGATCCGTAATAAATCAAACAACGCAAACAAAACAACTCCACTTCCACGAGCTGAAAATGGATGTGGATGATCATAAAGTTTTTGTTCAAGACAATCCCGTTCATTTAACCCCTAAAGAATTTGAGTTATTAAAATTTTTACTATTAAATCCTAAGCAAGTGTTTAACCGAGACCAGTTACTTTTGAAAATTTGGGGAGTGGATTTTCTCGGAGATGAAAGAACGGTTGATTCTCACATAAAAAGTATTCGTTTAAAATTAAAGAAAGAAGGGCTGAGTTTTACTATCATCGAAACGGTTTGGGGTGTTGGCTATAAGTTGAAGGAAATAGACACATGAGATTGAATCGAATTGATGTAAAATTAGGGCTGACAATGATTACCGTTTTTTTATTAGTTTTCGCACCTTTTGTTTATGTCATTGATCAGGTTTTTTGTAATTATTATTACAATAAGGCAAAAGAGGAAGCTCGTCAATTAACGTCAAATTATGCACAGATGATAGCGAATAATCAAATGTTAATGTCAACGCCAATGGTCGAAATGGCAGGAAATATTACACAAAAAATAATCTTCTTACTAGACAAAGATGGAGATATGATCATGTTTACAGGTACGGATGATCTGGAAATAAACATTAAAGAGTTCGACTTGCAAAACCTTTTTGAAGGAAGGCCTGTTTTCTACGAATACGTAGAACCGCTCACTGACAATCCTTATCTTTTGTATGGTCATCCGATAAATGCTGATCAATTCAAAGGTAGTCTGTTCATGTTATTTCCACTTAATGATATGTATGATTCGATGTCTAAGGTAAGACAGTTGTTTCTTCTAGCTGGTGTTGGAGGTTTCTTTCTAGCTCTTGGATTTACATTTATTGCTTCAAGAAAGCTCTCGTCACCTTTACTTGAAATGCAGGCTGCAACGAAAAAGATTGCCAAAGGGGATTTAAATACAAAAGTGATTGTACGATCAAAAGATGAAATCGGTTCTCTAGCTGTTGGCATTAACAACCTAACTCAGGAACTAAAGAGACACCATGATACAAGAAGTGAATTCTTTGCTAGTATTTCTCATGAATTAAAGACACCGGTTTCATATTTAATGGGTTATTCGGAAGTCTTGAAAGAAAAGCTGTATCAGACGGAGGAAGAAAAAGAACAGTATTTATCAATCCTTGAACATGAAGCAACTCGATTAAATTCTCTTATATCAGAACTATTTGATTTATCTAAGATGGAAGAAGGGAAGTTTGAAATAAAGAAGGAGTGGATCGATTTAACAGAACTTGCCGATAATCTCGATATGAAATATTTATTAAAAGCAAAAGAGAAAGGGCTATCATTTATATTTAAAGTAGATGAAAACATTTCCTTGTTTTATGGAGATGGGAAACGTATTGAACAAATTCTTACCAATTTATTGGATAATGCGTTTAGGCATACGACTAACGGACAGGTAACGTGTGAGTTCAAACAAGGTGAAAATCAAGTTTTCGTTATTGTTAAGGATACCGGAACCGGTATTCCTGCCGACGAAGTTCCATTTATTTTTGAACGGTTTTACCGTGTTGAAAAATCTCGTTCAAGGGAATTTGGAGGGACAGGATTGGGGTTAGCCATCGTTAAAATGTTAGTCAAATTACACGGTGGTACAATAGAAGTAACTAGTAAGGAAAACGAAGGAACCCAATTTACCCTTTCTTTTCCTAACGAATTTTTGAAAAAGGAGAGGGGAGAACAGATATGAAGTGGATAGACTGGGTCATTGTTAGTCTACTTTTACTTATTGGGTTAGTTTGTTTAAGTATGTCCTTAACATTAACGACCGACGAAAATTTTATCATCTCTCTCCTGAAAATTTGTCTTTGGGTAGGTATACCATCTCTAATGATCGGACTAATCTTTCTGATGTTCAAAAGAAAGTAAGCAATTCAAGGAGAAAAAACAGGATGTGTGTAACTAGTGTTGACAAAAAAAGATAGATTTACTTGGGGGGCTTATTCTTTTTATGACAATATTCATTTCATTGGTAAACGGAACTGTTGTTGAAGCCCATTCAGAAATAAAAGAAATAAGTCCGAGAATCAGTGAAATATTGGACTTTTCACCGGAACATATTAGTGTCATGTTTGCTAAGCCTGTAGAAGTCTATTCAGAGTCTTTATTTGAGGGAAACCATATAGTTGAAATAATTGGAGGTGTTTAATCATGATGATGAACTGGGGAATAATGAATATCGGTATGATTTTGTATATGGTCTTAGTAATTCTTATATTAGGTTCAATCATTTATGGTGGATTGGTATTAGTCATGAGACTCTTAAAGAAGAACAATTCAACCGTTGTCATTCAAGATCATGAACAAGATACATCACTTGAAATCTTAAAAGAGAGGTTTGCAAAAGGGAATTTAACGCAAAATGAGTTCGAGCAAAAATATACGTTCTTAAAAGGAAAAAATTAAATTATATCAGTAACTATCACAATTTCATCAAAATTATAGTTTAAACTATAAATGTAAATAGATAATACACTTTTAAAGGAGTGAATAACATGCGAAAAAAAACGAAAATGTTACTTTTTTCATTCGGGTTATCTTCTGTCTTAGTCGTAGGAACAATGGGGTTTTCAGGAGTATCTCAAGCTAATGAAGACCATGGTATGATGAATATGATGAATGGTAATGGCATGATGAATATGATGCAAGGTATGAATTCCTTAGAAGGTGAGGAAATGATGGAAGCATGCAGTAACTTTATGGAATCATATGGAAATAAAGGGGCTGAAACAAATTAGGAGCTCTAATAAAAGCTTTCAAGTATAAGAGGAAGGAGAATCCGAGACTGCTGAAAATATAAGGTCTATGAAGTGCAATAAAATTAAAAAGATTAGGGAATGATTTTAAACATTCTCTAATCTTTTTTGAGTCTTACAAGAGCAAATTAATAGGTCATTTCTAACTCATTAATGTGATGATTCGTTTCATATTCACTACGAAGATCGTCGTTGCAATCTGTATGTGCGTGGCTAAGAGACCTTGGGAATGACTTTTTTCAAAGCCATGGCGATTCTTTAGTTAGTAAGGATGCTTCTCATCTATTCAATTAATTTTCACATTTAAATAAGCATTCGGGTTTATTACCGTAGGGGGGTATGGTAAAATTAATTTGAAAAGAAAAAAGATTTTGGGAGGATGAAAAAATGGAACAAAAAACATTAAAAGTTAACGGAATGTCATGTGGGCATTGCATTAGTACGATAGAAAGTAATATTGAAAATTTAAATGGTGTCAACTCAGTAAAAGTTCTACTGTCTGAAGGAGAAGTAAACCTTAATTATGATTCTAATGTTATTTCATTAGATCAAATTATTCATGAGATTGAAGACCAAGGATATGATGTAGAATGAAATAGTTGGATAGAATCATAGAAGTGAGGTCGCACGATTTTAGTACGACCTTCTTCACTATTTTCATTAGCTATATCAAAATGAAGATACTTATAGAAACAAAGAAGAATTTGTGATGTATCTCACATATTTTCTTTACATTCTTTTGGTAATCTATAGGGGAAATATGATCACAATAACAGTATTATTCGAATTGTAAAGGAGGGGAATCAGGTGAGTAAGATGATATTTTCGGTAAAAGGAATGACATGTGCCTCTTGCGTCAATCGCGTTGAAAAGATGATCTCAAAAGTAGAGGGTGTTCGATCTGTTAATGTAAACCTGGCAGCCAATCAAGCTCAAGTTGAAGCGGATGAAACAATAGAAATGTCTGAGGCAATTATAAAGGCTATTGAGAAGGCTGGATATGATGCTAAGCCTATTGATAACGATGGTCGAAGAAAGGTTCTGTTTTCTGTCAAGGGAATGACATGTGCCTCTTGTGTTACTCGTGTGGAAAAGGCTATTGCAAAAGTAGAGGGTGTACAATCTGTTAATGTGAACCTCGCTGCTAATCAAGCTCAGGTTGAAGGAGAAAAAGGAATATTAGATCCCGAAGCTGTTATAAAACGAATTGAAAAGATAGGATATGAAGCATCAATTATCAATGAAAATGAACAGAGAAAAGAATCTGATGAGCAAGAGGTAGAAACGAGAAAGCTTTTAAAAGATTTTACAGTAGCAGCCGTCTTAACAACCGTTGTGTTAGTTGGTAGCATTCCCCACATGATGCATGGCTGGGGAGCATGGGTACCGACATTTTTGTCTAATCCTTTATTCTTACTTGTGTTAACGAGTTACATCCAACTCGTACCTGGATGGAGATTTTACAAAAATAGCTATAAGGTATTAAGAAATGGATCAGCAGATATGAATGTACTAGTAGCAATGGGTACGTCAGCTGCGTGGCTTTATAGTGGTGCGATGACGTTATTTCCGGATCAGCTTACGGCAATGGGCTTCCCGTACCAACTTTATTACGATGTCACAACCGTTATTACGACGCTTATCCTCTTAGGACGTTACTTTGAAGCGAAAGCAAAAGGGCAAACCTCTACGGCAATTAAGAAATTAATGAGTTTGCAAGCAAAAACAGCCAGAGTGAGTAGAGATGGAAATGAACTCGAAATTTCTGTTGATGAAGTAAAGATTGATGATGAGATCATTGTAAGGCCAGGTGAACGTATTCCTGTCGATGGAGTCGTCACGAAAGGTAGATCTACGATAGATGAATCAATGTTAACCGGTGAGTCTATCCCAGTAGAAAAAGTATCTGGAGATGAGGTTATCGGTGCGACTATTAACAAATCTGGAAGTTTCCGTTTTCGTGCAACAAAAGTAGGGAAAGAAACGGCACTCGCACAAATTATTCGAATGGTTAATGAAGCTCAAGGTTCCAAAGCTCCCATTCAACGTGTCGTTGATTTAATTTCTGCTTACTTTGTACCGGCAGTCTTACTAATAGCGGTAGTCTCATTTATTGTTTGGTATTTTGTCGGTCCGGATCCAAGTCTGATTTTAGCATTAACTACCTTTATTGCGATTCTTATTATTGCTTGTCCTTGCGCGTTAGGTTTGGCAACACCAACAGCCATCATGGTTGGTACAGAAAAAGGAGCTGAAAATGGCATCCTAATTAAAAATGCTACAAGTTTAGAACGTGCCCATAAAATTAAGACCGTTGTTTTAGATAAGACAGGTACCATAACGGAAGGCAAGCCAAAACTAACAGATATCATTACAACTGACATAGTAAGTGAACAGGAACTATTGCAAGTCGCTGCATCAGTTGAAACTGCATCAGAGCATCCATTAGGTGAAGCCATTGTGGAAGCTGCCAAAGAAAAAGACCTTCCTATAAATCACCCTGAATCTTTCGAAGCGATTGTTGGTCACGGATTACTTGCCTCATTAAATAACAAAGAAGTCTTAATTGGTAACATCAAACTGATGAGTAAATACAATATTGATTTGGGGTTATACGAAGAAAAAGCAATTGCATTAGCTGATCAAGGGAAAACACCCATGTATGTTGGGATTGACGGGGAATTTGCAGGGATCATAGCAGTAGCTGATACATTGAAAAAAGGAACCATCACAGCTATCAAAGCCTTAAAATCGATGGGCATTGAAGTGATTATGTTAACAGGCGATCATAACCGAACGGCCAAAGCGATAGCAATGGAAGCCGGAATCGATAACTATATTGCTGAGGTGTTACCTGAACATAAGGCAGAAGAAGTAAAAAAACTACAAGGAGAAGGAAAAATGGTTGCTATGGTCGGTGATGGTATAAATGATGCTCCTGCACTCGCTCAAGCCGATGTAGGAATTGCGATTGGAACAGGTACGGATGTTGCAATGGAAACCGCAGATATCACTTTGATGCGTGGTGATATTAAAAGCGTTGTAACGGCCCTCAGACTATCTAAATCAACGATGAAGATGATCTGGCAGAACCTTGGGTGGGCGTTTGGATACAACATTGTCTTAATTCCAGTAGCAGCGGGTTTACTATATCCTCTATTTGGAATTTTGCTAAATCCGATGTTAGCTGGAGCGGCAATGGCATTTAGTTCTGTTTCAGTTGTGTTAAACACTTTAAGACTTAAAAAATTCAAGTCAACGATTGAGTAGAGTTGATTTGGATAAGATAAAAACAGGAGATATAAAAGAAGTTAATGATTAGAAAGGAATGGATAAATTGAAAAAAGCAAAAGCTACTAAGTTGATGTTAATTGTATCTTTCTTACTTTTAAGTATGCTCCTTGCCGCTTGTACCCAAGCCGAAGAAGAACATGCAGGGCATGGAAACGATCAGGATATCGATCACGGCGAAGAAATAGATCATATGGACGAAGAGATGGATCATGAAGGGCACCATGGTGACTCAGTTGACGTAGATAGATCTAATTTAGAACAGGAAGCGGCAAAAGCTCCGGAGAACCTTAATGATTTAGCAACTGATGAATTAAAGGTCGTAAATACTAAGAACATTACTCGAATAAATGAGGATGATCCTATCCAATTATCCATTCACGTATCACAAACTGTTTGGCCAGCAACCCATGAGGAAAACCAACCTGGAACAGTTATTTTGGCTCCGTTAAAGCAATGGCAATATTCCTTAGCCGCTCTAACACTGGTTCACCATCCTAATGATGGTCCTTTGATGTATTGGGACGGAGAAATTTCTGACGATGTCTTAAATGAACTCAATCGACTACAACCAAAAGGCAATAGTGAAGACACTCAAGTCCTCGTGGTTGGCGATCTTCCAGAAGCAGAATTAAATAAATTAAACGCCTACAATGTTGAACAAGTACAAGGTGCAAATGCAGCAGATTTTGCAAGGAATATTGAAGAAAAATTCACAGAAACCATTAATAAAGTTCATCCGAGTGTAATCATTGGTTCTTCAGAGGAAGACGCAAAAGAATATACAATAACTGTTGGAAATTGGATTGCTCACATGAATGAATCTTTACTTTATGTTGATAATGATGGGATTCCACAAGAAACTATTGATGCTCTTAATGCAAGAGAGAATGGGGTAACGATCTATCTTGTAGGACCAGAAGATATTATATCTGATGAGATTGCTCAAGAGTTAGAAACGTATGGAACGGTTCACCGAATTGAAGGGGATAATCCAGTAGCTCAATCCATTGAATTCGCCTCATATAAAGATGCTGAAACAGGATTTGGTTGGGGAATTACTAGTCCTGGGCACGGTTTTGTGTTTTCATCAACTAATACACCTGAACTTGCCATTGCGGCTGCTCCTTTTGCTCATTTAGGAAAGCATGCTCCAATGATCTGGTTAGATGAAGGTGAAATCACAGATGAAGTTTATCAATACCTAGCAACTGTTAAGCCTGCTTTTAGTGAAGATCCTACAGAAGGTCCATATAATCATGGTTTTATGATAGGAACATTTAAGGATATTTCATTTACAACTCAAGGCATACTAGATGAAAAGCTAGAAATTGTATCATTAGGCGGAGACGACCACGGAGGACATTAATAAATGGAGGAGAGGTTGGTATACCAACCCCTCCTTTTAAGATTCGGATTTCAAGACTATGCATTAGAATTTCAGAATTAACTTACGGATACCTCATTAAGGTGAACTAAATTCAATATCATCGGGAATTTCAAACACCGCATCGGGAATGATTTCTCCTACATTATGAATGGAGACTTGTAATTCTCCACTAGAAAATGGAATTTTGTGTTCTCCTGCTCCGTACTGTTCTGCCCATCCCCCTGTTTCTATGGCAACTTCTAAAATTCCAATATCTTCTGGTCTCACATTCACTATTTTAGACCAAACAAGCTCCATGTCAGCATCTAGTTCTTCCATATATAAAGTCTGATCGTCGTAACGGTATATGTTGTTCAGAACCTTCTCCCCTGATATTTCGGTCATTTGGCGAAAGTATGGTGCACTGTCAAGGTTTTTTGCCCAAATGTAAATATTCTGGTTTTCTTCATGGATAACCATTTCAAAATTTTGTGCATAATCTTCTGCGGCCTGGGTAAACTCGGGTGGTTCTTTTATCGTTCGATTGTCAAAATACGCAACCGTTCCCGTCATTAGCACTAAAGGCATTGCAAACATTATGGCTATACCAATTACTGCAGCTACCTGGATAATACCATTCTTTTGTTTGCGTCCTCTCCGATGGAGTACAGTCTTAGTAAAGGCGCACGCCTGAAGTAAAACGACAAAAATAGCCATCCCAAGAAAAACATATAAGAACCAAATTGGAGGATACGCCCGCCAGTTAGGAGGCGAATATTGAAAGAAATAAAAAAGATACAATACACCGCGAATCATAACAATATAGAAAATAACATGTACTAATGTGGTGTGAAGCCACTTCCACGCAGATGCTCCGAGTAACTTTACTGCTCCGTCAAAAGAAGTAACGACAAGTAAGATGATCATAGGAGCTATTATAAGTCCCATCATGTTCATTATGCCAACTTCTGGTCTAAAGAGAATATATCCACCTACGTCTTCCATATATTCAAATCCAAATAATCTTGCCACATCCCAGCGCGCCCAACGGTCCCATATAGCGTAACCATGTCCGAATGATAACACAGCAAACCATATACCCAATTCACGCCTCCAAGAATACAATCGTTTAATAGGGGGCCATAGTGTGGCAGCTGGTGAAATGATTAGGGTAAGGAAAAGAAGAACAAATGCAGCATGTGCCCATGCCCTCCAAAATGGATGATCAGCTCCCCAATCTGGGAATAAAGCAGGAACAACCCCCCATGCTGAATAGGATAGATAAAACAAATAAACCAATATAGCGGAAAATACCGCTACGCCTAGATGTCGAATAAAAATTAACCTTCTACTTTCTATGCCATAGATCATAATACATCTCCTATACTTTTTGAGGCTATAAAAGTCTGACAAATCAGCTATATACATATTTTGAAAACGTAACTTTTGTAAGGACCTTAAATGTCAAGATGAGGATATTAGCTACTATTCGTTCTTGTTTGCTTTATATCTTTTTAGCTATTCCTCTCTTAAGGTAGTCATCACAAAAATCTAAGTTTCCTTGATTTCGCCTCTGGATTTTATATTCTAACCACATATTATAAATAAATTTTGTAGAAAGTTTGTAGAACGACACGTTTGTGTATCCTTGATGATTAATTAGTGATAGTTTTGTTAGTGGAATTGGAAGGAGGATATAAACATATGAAAGAGAAAAATTAGTAAACCATCTGGTCTTTGAATAGCTAAAAAGAGAAATTCTATTCATCGAATGTTCATAAAAAATTGTTATACTTAACTGTAGATTTTATATTTGGAGGTTACCTAAATGAAAAAGTTTTCATCAGGCACTAAAACTGAGAAGGATATGGAAAAATCGGGCTCTGATTCTAACCATAGAACACCAACCTGGGTTAAGGTAATAGGAATCATTGTGATCCTCATAGCTGTACTAGTTATCATCATGATCTTCACCGGCGATCATGGACCAGGTCGCCATTTACCTTCCGGAGGTAGTTATTAATGATCATGGTACCATGGTTTCGCAAATTAACACTCACGATACATATTACATCGACAGTTGGCTGGCTGGGAGCGGTATTTGGATACATAGCTCTCGTAATAGCTGCATTGATAACGCAAGATGTTCAAATGGGGCGAGTTGCGTGGAGTGCTATGGAGATTATTGGATGGTATGTCATTGTCCCATTAGCACTCGTTTCTTTTCTAACTGGGCTTGTCATGTCACTCGGGACCGCCTGGGGCTTATTTAGGCATTATTGGATTCTCTTTAAACTTCTTCTTACCATAGTTGCAACTGTTGTTTTGCTTTTAAATATGCCGACAGTTAGTTATCTAGCGAATGTCACCCATCAGACTGGTGCTTTTAACTTTGATGGTCTGTGGGGCCAACTTCTTCATGCTGGGGGTGGATTAGCGGTATTGTTTTTAACTACGATCTTGTCAGTATACAAACCACGGGGGATGACGAGATATGGGATACAGAAACAGGAACAGTTGCGAAAACTCTCCCAACAGTAACCGTTACTGTGCAAGTGTTTGGAATGAAAAAGTAACTTACTTATAACGTATTGGTTTCATGAACGCTTCACTTTGGATAAGGAAACAAAAAGTAGATCTCTATGGGTAACGGACTTTTACGTAATATAGTCCGTTATCCTATAATTCATGAACATGGTCATCATCTAAATTAATTAATTCGACTCCTTCTGCCGCTTGCACAATAAGTATGTCTTCATCGTTAGTTCTTGCTCACTCCTTCCGGTCCACTCCGCTAATTCCTCAAGCGTAGGATTTCTCCCTTTCGTAATATTAACGTTCTGTATTATCTGTTTAACTTTACGTTCCATATCGTTCATTTTAAACGCTCCGTTATCGTTTTATTTATTATTATATGCGAAAATGTGTTCATATGCTGGTGGCGTGCTTCTCTCGACGTTTCTCGTGCAATTAACTTTACTATTGCGTATGGGTTTTTTATAGAAAAAGGCGCTCTAAGGCTTCCTTACTATTATTTATCAAATACGTTCTTCAGTGGACTAAATTTATTGTGCTGCTTTACTACGTTATCGCTCGCCATATTTACATAAAGTCGTACCATTGATATATCGGAGTGGCCTAGTATTTTTTTGAAACTAAACGGATCGCCGGCATTATGCGTTGTAATTCATCGGGAGTAAGAGCTTCAACTTGCTCAAGTGGCTGCTTAATAGGTTTAAACTTTTCGTGAATGGCTTCGTCAAATAGTCCTCGTTATAACACCAACGCAAGAAGGCTCGAACTGTTCTTATGCGAATATTTATCGTTGAATTCATAAGTTTATCGATCATGAATCGTATATAATCAATAAATGGCTCTGACGTTATTTCGTTGTGTAACAAGTCACGAACGCCCTTATGTTCTTCAAGCCAGTTACAAAACCAATCGAAATGAGTGACGTAATCAGCCATTGTTTTACGTGCCAATCCTTCCGATTTTTTAACTACCATAAATTTATCGAATAGCTCCGACATTCCAATTTCCCGAATACTATTTGTATTAAAACGACCGCTAGCATACTTACGCGTACCTACTTTCTTTTTAGGTCGCTTACACTCCACCTTACCTTTTAACGCCATAATAAAAAAACTCCTGCAATATGATCGCAAAAGGTCGAATTTACTACGTAATTATGTATTTGTTCCACGCGGTCACAGCAAATAGTTCCGTGACGGTTTCGAAAAATCCAGCTATAATCCATTCGGGAAATCACCGTATCAAATCACCGCATAAATCAGCGTCAAATCTCCGTATGCCTTGCAGCAGTCGATTTTTGGCGGGACTGTGTAGGAATCGAACCTACCGGAGACGGCACGCGCCTCCCAAGCGGTTTTGAAGACCGTGCTATCGGTTCTGAAAATTCTGTAAACTCTAAAACCCTTGCTATATAAGGGATAATCCCCTTTTAATTTAAATTTTAGTAACTAGAAATCCATCGTAACTACACGGTCTGTGGCCAGTATGTGTCACGGTCTTCATTATAGCATATAACAATATATTTATTTGCAAAAAATCATACTTAACTTCATCTCAAGTTTATATTGTTACAAACAGCACCAATCAAAAGGACATTTTGTAATAACAAAGATTGAATTGCGTCACGCAAGGATACCCTATTAGAGTTATTTCATAGTTAAACGCTTCTTTTTTACTTTCTTTTTCTGGATTAATTTCTCTCTTACACTAGCATATAATAAAAGCCTTTCTATGAATTGTGATCCAGTTGAAGAAGTAAAAGATTCTCCTTCTGGTAAGGACCCAAGGTATATTTGGCCATTGCAGATTAATTCGGGAGCATAATGTTGAACCTTATCTATTACTTCTTTATTTGTATAACCATTCCGTCTTCCGTTGTGAAAAATATTATATATTTTTTGATCTTTGTTGTACCTAAAAAATTTATCAATGTTTAACTGAAGAATGTGTGTAGAAACACCGGATTGATCTACTGCCACACATAGATAGCTATTTCCAGTCCGGTTACCATATACTGGATCATTTTTGAATATAGGTGTTCCAAATATTCCTATTCTGTAGATTGAATGATTACCATTTATATCCTCAACAATAAAACTTCTGTAATAGCCAGGGAAGTTACCACCACTTGCATTTCCAAATGAAAAGGTCCCGTAAGAGAGGTCTTCCTTAATTGAGGTACTATATTTAGAGCTTGATAATATTTCGCCACATAGAATATAGTTTTGTAACTCAGAAATAAATCCGTGCATTTCCTCGGGTGTCCCTTCACCTATATACCCCACATCCAATAAATGATTCACATAACGCTCGTATGTAGTTAGATCATATGGGAGGCGCTTTAATTCACGAAACTTTGTATATTCAACCTTCCCTTTTAAAAGCTCTGAATATGTATGAATATCATCAGTAAGAAGGACTAGGTTCTCTCCGTCTACTTCATATAAATCAATATATTTTCCATTAGATACTCCAACGTATTTAGCTTTGAGAATATTATTATAAGATTTTACTTGTTCTATAGTGTGTTCAGTTAATTCAATGTGTTTAGCCTTTAACTCTAAAACTAAAAGTGCTTGTTCATTGTCGTGCCGGTCTATATTCCAAACAACTATATCTGCTCTTTTTTTAGAAGTCGGATCAATATGATTAAGAGGATATTCAGTACTAATTGCAGAGGGAGGTATCTCCATTTCGTTTATTAAATAATTAATGAGATGCTGCCTTACTTCTTCTTCCGGAGTATATTGTAGAAATATCTGTCGGCATGGATCGTACAACAATTTCTTTCTTTTACTTTTATAAGTATTCATATTAATTACTTCCCTTGTAGAATTTTATTGGATATCTGTCTACTCTTCCAACATCAATTTTTTCAATGAAACCTTTTGGAAGAGACCAGAGTTCCGTAGTTAAAGTAGATTGAGGTTGTCTTGATACGTCAAAGAATATGATTTTATCTTTGAAGTCAAGATTATATAGAGCTAAAAAAGTAGTAAGCATAGGTTCTTCAGATTGATCGGTACTCTCATTAAGTATTGCATAAATCTCGTATGGGTTCGTTAGAAGGAGGTCTTTTAATTCTTCTACTGAATTAGGTTGTTCCATAAGATAATAGTTTTTATTGTTATGTGTGAATTGTTTAGGATACATTATTTCACCTTTTTCATTTTGTTGTTAGATAATGGTAATATAATAACATAGAATTAAAGAATATTTATAGCTTAGGAATACACTGAATAAATACCGTGGTAAATATGTTATCTACTTGGTTAATAATAGTTGTTGGAGGTGATAAATTATGTGCGGGAGGTTTTCTTTGACAGCAACTAAAGAAGAAATTGAAGAGCAACTGCTCGTAGAACTATTTGAATATCATCCAAGATTCAATATAGCTCCTAGTCAGCCTGTCTTAAGTGTTATTTCGGATGGAGAAAAAAGAAGAGCTGGTTATTTAAGGTGGGGACTTGTACCTGTTTGGGCAAAGGACCCCAAAATTGGATATAAGATGATTAATGCTCGTGGTGAAACGGTTGATGAAAAACCAGCTTTTAAACGATTACTTATTCGCCGCCGTTGTTTAATTGTGGCTGATGGTTTCTATGAATGGAAGCGAACGGAAGAAAATAAGAAGCCTTATAGAATTACAGTTAATGAGGGCATCTTAACATTTGCAGGCTTGTGGGATAGATGGAAATCTAATGACAAGGAAATTGTTTCTTGTACAATCCTTACAACTAAACCTAACGAGTTTATGAAGGGAATCCATGATAGGATGCCAGTTATCTTGGGTGGAGAAGATAGAAATGTTTGGTTGGATCCGGGTGTGAAGGATAAACAGATATTAAAGAACCTTATAAAGCCATACCCAACTCAAGGCATGAATGCATACGAGGTTTCGACTTTGGTTAATAGTCCAAAGAATGAGACGCAAGAGTGCATAAGATCTTTAGTAGAGTAAATAATCTTGTAACTTTTTTGTTTATCATGTTACAGGTTAAGGATTCTATAGTGGAGGCGGATAACATGGATAAGCCATTTGAGATTAGTACCATAAATGATCAAGAGATAATATCAGCCATACAAGAAAATGGTTGGTACATTGAAAAGGTAGAAAAAACGGCTGAAAGATGCCTTGAAGCTGTAAAGCAAGATGGTTGTACATTAAGATTAATCCCAAAAAGGTTACATACTTTAGCTTTGTGTCTTGAGGCGGTTAAACAAAATGCATCAGCTATAAAATATGTGTCAAGAAAAATAATGACAGATGATATTTGTATAGAAGCTGTCAGAAATAGGGGAACAATAATAGCCAATTCCAGGTATATTCCTGATTTGTTCCGAACAAAAAAACTTTATCTTGAGGCAATAAAGCAAAACGGCAAAGCCCTTGAATATGTGCCTGATAAGTATAAGTCGGAAAGATTTTGTAGATTAGCTATTATGCAAAATGGTTTAGCACTCGAATTTGTTCCGAAGAATATTCTGTCAAAAGAATTATTCTTGCTAGCAGTTGAGCAAGACGGATTGGCCTTGGAATATGTCCCATATAAAAACAGAAGCAAAGAAATATGTAATGCTGCTCTTAATAATGATGTATTAGCATTAGAGTATGTACCTAACAGATATAAAAAGACGGAGTTGTGCAAAGAGGCAATCAACTCAAGTTGGGAAGCTTTTCTTTTTGTGCCTGAGAGTATGTATACTTTTAATAATTGCCTTGAGTTATTTGAAAGGGTATTAAGGGAATGTGACGATCCTTCTGTGATGTCGTATAGTGACCGCTCTTGTGTTAGAGAGATAGCAAAACGCTTGCCAGATACTATAAACAACGATATTCAAATTATCAAACTGGCAAGACAATTACGGATAAGGGAATTTAAGAGAAAATACTTCGATAGTGAAACACATAGATTTATAACAATAGAAAGAATAAGTTATAGAGAAGAGGATGAAGTAAGAGAATTTGATTTATTTGTTGACTTTTATAAATATATAGATGGGGATTTGAGAAATGCAAATCTGCATGATTATGATTTTAAAGAGGAGAGTCTGGCCAATTTTAATATTGAAGGTGCCTATATTAGTAGCGCTGTATTAATCGAACAGCACTTATATAACGATTCTTTTTACGATAAGAACATCAAAGATTTCGAACGCAACACGGAACTTATGATTTCTAAAGAAAATGAGGTAGTAGAATCTATCTCTGTTCTTCATGATATCGGTTTGGTTTCAAATGATTCACTAAATGACAATTCTCACAAGATATATTATATCAGCGATATCCATCTAAATCATAAGCTTCTAAAAGCATTCCCAATAAGTGCAACTGAATTGGAAGTTAAGATGTATATCAGACAGTTAGTAAAAAAAATGGTCGATACTGCTACAGATCATTCTTATGAGGACTACTTATTATTAGCTGGCGATATATCTTTTAACTTTGAAATATCAACATTGTTTTATACAGAATTAGTCAAGTATCTGAAGTCAAAACGTTGGAATCCTCTTCAAATAGTAGTAGTGCTTGGGAATCACGAATTATGGGATTTCAATCGACACGGGAGCACACATGCCAAATTGCTTACATTGGATGAAATTATTCAGCAATACCGGGATTTGTTTTCAAGTCTAGGCATATGCTTTTTGCAAAATGATTTGTTGCTTTCAAACGGAGAGATTATTTCAGAAGAGCAATTGGAATCCATTGACCAGGAAGAGTTAAAGCAAATGTGCTTGAAAAGTGCTTTTGTAATACTGGGAGGATTAGGGTTTACCGGATTAAATTCACAATTTAACGCCACGCAAGGAATTTATCGGCAAACCATTATGTCTTTAGATGAGGACATTAAACAGACAAACCAATTTAATTTCATTTACAATAAAGTTAAAAGTGTTTTAAGCAACGATAAAGTTATTGTTTTAACTCATACACCTAAAGTAGACTGGTCGAATGAAGACTACAATCGGAACTGGATATATGTGAATGGACATACTCATCGAAATGATTACTGTTGTGATGAGGAGAAAACTTTTTATTCGGACAATCAAATTGGTTATTATTCTAAAAACATAGGTTTAAAGCATTTTAAATTATCGAGAGTTTATGATATTTTTAAGTACTATTCTAACGGAATTTATTCTATTTCAAGAGAGCAATATTTGGACTTTAACCGGGGTCTCGGGATTAATGTGATTTTTAATAGAACAGGAACTATACTTATGCTTAAAAACAATAATGTATATTGTTTTATACTTGAAGACCAGGATAAAGGGAAAATATATTTGTTAAATGGTGGGAGAATTAATAACTTAGAACATAACGACATCAATTATTATTTTGAGAAAATGGCGTATTATTCAGATGCTATCAGAGGGTTATTTAGCGATTACAATCAAGCATTAAAATCTATAGCTGATAGTATTAAAAAAATTGGTGGTAGTGGGACAATTCACGGCTGTATCGTTGATATAGATTTCTTTAATCACATTTATGTGAATCCGGAAGACGGAAGCGTAACCCCGTATTTTGCCTTGTCGATTGTGGATAAGTATATCTATCCAAATGTCAAATCGCTTTTGTTAGCTCAAAGAAAAGATTTATATGATAATTATATGAAACTTTTAAAAGGAGAGAGCGAGGGCGACAAGCTGTTGAAAGGTCAAATTAAAGCAGGAAGCATTGAAATATCAAGATTTATATCGGATACTTATATGTATAGACCATCAAGAATAATGAAGTCATTACAGTACCTGACAGAAGTTAATGTTATAAGGATTTGGAACGATCGTATTTTCGAAACTCAATTTCAAAGCCAGAAAAAGGAAAACGACTTGTGTGCTAATAATGACGATACTTTGTTGCTGTCCGCTAAACGACAGGAGTAACAATTAACGCCTGTCAAAGACAGTAAGTGTAAGCGCAGAAGTGTTGATAGATCCTTGGTTGGACAAGGACTATCATTTTTGTTTGGATCTTTTGCTGAGCAGTACACCGATACATATTGAAAAATTAAAGAGACGATTACGATTATAAGTGAGCGTCTCTCTGCTGCGCAGTAGACTCTTACTGCGCAGCAATGTGCTTTATTAAATAAAGTTAACAATCGGTCCAATTTGTTAAAAAAGGATTGTAGAAATTTCCCGTATTGAAATAATTATATTGGACTAAAGAGCAGCAAATTTTAAGAAGAGTAAAAAAGATGAGGTTTTAACCACATCTTTTCATTTTGAGCATATTAAATTAACGTTAAGAAAAGCCCGCCTATTGCACCTGTAAGAACGATAACCCAAGGTGGCAACTTCCAAAAGACCAACATACTAAACAATACAGCGGCAAAAGCAAAATCAATTGCTGATAAAATTGAACTGGTCCAGATCGGATGATAAAGTGCTGCAATTAGGATACCTACAACAGCAGCATTTACCCCCATTAAAGCACCTTTAATTTTAGGATTTCGTCGCAAAGTATTCCAAAAAGGTAACGTTCCTAAAATAAGAAGAAAAGCTGGTAAGAAAATAGCAATTGTTGCTAATAATCCACCTTGCCAACCATTAATAACTGCTCCGATGTAGGCTGCAAAAGTAAATAAAGGACCCGGTACGGCCTGAGCTGCTCCATAACCAGCAAGGAACTGTTCTTCACTTAGCCATCCAGTTGGAACGAATTCTCTTTCAAGCAAAGGTAATACGACATGACCCCCACCAAACACAAGAGAGCCGGCACGATAAAAGCTATCAAACATCGCAACCCAATTGAGGTTTGTTGCTTCTCGCAGTAATGGCAGAGCGATAAGTAAACCAAAAAAGAGGATTAAACAAATAACAGCCAAGCGATGGGAAATAGGGAATTTCATGTTTTCTGATGAATCATCTAATGTATGATGTCTATAGATAAGAAAACCGACAAATCCAGCTAAAAGAATCACGCCAACTTGAGTGAATGCAGTCTGCCATAGTAAAGTCACGACAATTGCAAATAAGGCAATCGTTTTTCTTTTAACGTCAGGAGTCAAATTCTTTGCCATCCCTAATATGGCGTGTGCTACTACCACAACAGCGACAATCTTCAGTCCATGTATCCAACCTGCATCTGCAAATCCAAAGCTGTTTAGCAGTAATGCAAAAATAATTAAGGCAAGAACAGATGGAAGAGTAAAACCTATAAACGAAACAATCCCACCTAAAATACCAGCTCGCATCACACCAATACCGATACCCACTTGGCTACTAGCTGGTCCGGGAAGAAACTGACATAATGCTACTAGATCGACATAGCTCTTTTCGTCCATCCATTTCCTTCTTCGTATATATTCTTCGTGAAAATAGCCTAAATGCGCTACAGGTCCACCAAATGAAGTAAATCCAAGTCTTGTAGATACCATTAGGATTTCTAACAGTAATCTAATTTGCTTTTTCTCAGTCATTTCTTTCACCTTCTTATTATTCTTTAATTTCTTTAAAAAGCTCATGGGCTTTTTTCCTAGCCTCTTTTAAGACCGCTTCACCTTTTTCAGTTGTCGAGTAGTACTTTCTAATTTTCCCTTCAACTTTCTGTTCATTTTTTACTAGAAGTCCATCTGCTTCCATATTGTGAAGAATAGGATACAAAGTTCCAGCACTAATGTCATAACCATGTTCTTTTAACTCTTCAAGCATCCATAATCCAAAAATAGGATGTTCCTTAGCATGATGCAAGATATGGATTTGGATAAACCCTAAGAACAGCTTTCGCAACACTCTATCCTCCAAAATTTACCTCCTTTCCATTAACGAAAACTAATATCGGAAATCGATATTGTTAAGGTAACAAATTTAGAAGGCATTAGCAATGAATGAACAAAATTTTATGAAACCTTTACAATTACTTAAGAAAAGCATTGGCGTAAACGCCAATGCTTTTTACAGATTAACGGTCTGAAAATATCTTTTGTAAATCACTTCTAAATTCTGGGTGAATCGAGATTTCGGGTCGAATGTCTTTTACCATTGTTTCTGCCTGTTCTATGGTTTTCTAAAAGATCAATTACTAGTACACTAATTAGAGGTTTTCTAAAGTATACATTAATCTATTACCCAATAATAACTCTCTCTTTTGGATAATGATAATGCTCATCCGTCATTTTACCCCGAATAATAAATAAGAATGCAAAAACACCGATACGACCTACAAACATTAAGAAAATGATTGTTAATTTTCCAGCTGTGCTTAGATCAGGGGTAATTCCCATTGATAATCCTGTAGTTCCAAAAGCCGAGCAGACTTCAAATATGATAGCTGTTAAAGGAAATGGTTCAATGTATGAGAGGAAAATAACAGCTGAAGCAGTAAGCATAATTGCTACACTTATGACAATAAAAGACTTAATCATGTCTTCTTGATCGATTTCTCTGCCAAATACCTTTATCGAGTTTTTCCCTCTAGCAAATGTATAAATAGCCAAAATGATGATTGCGAACGTAGTGGTTCGAATTCCTCCACCCACACTACTAGGAGAAGCCCCGATAAACATGAGAGCACTTAAAAATAGCTGTGTAGGAATATAAAATTCTGCTACATCCATTGTGGCAAGCCCACCATTTCTAGTTGTAACAGATTGGAATAGGGCATAAAAGAAGGTTTCATGCCACGATTTATCAAGGAAGAAATGATTTCAAACCAATAAAAGTATTCCAATAAAACCAACTAAAACAAGTAACCCAAATGTTGTTGTTGTTAATTTAGTATAAAGTGAAAAGCGCTTATTAAATGGTCGTTCTTTTGCCATTAAGAACTCCTTTACTTCAATGAGAACAGGAAACCCAATTGCACCTAATACTAATAAAATGATATTAACAAATTGAACGAAGTAATCATGAGCAAAGGGCTCTAATGAACTCCCTGTAATATCAAACCCAGCATTTGTTGTGGCACTTACTGAGGCAAAGAAGCCTTGTATAAATGCTTCTTGCCAAGTTGGAAAGTATTGTAAGAAGTGTATACCGAGAATGAGTGCACCGATAGCTTCAATCGCTAAAATAATAATTAAGATCTGTTTCATGATCAAAACTAAGCCTGCCATTTCTCCACGGTTTTGATCTGTCATAATTAATTGTCTTTCTCTCAATCCAATCTTCCGACGAAATAGCATCCATACAAATGTTCCTAATGTCATAATTCCGATTCCGCCAAATTGCAGAACAAAAGCAAGAATAAACGTACCTGGAACACTGAAGGTTTCTGCTGTGGAGACAACAGTTAGTCCCGTTACACTAACAGCACTTACAGCCGTGAAGAGAGCTTCAATAACCCCCCACTCCGTTCCAGGATTACGTGCAATAGGTAGACTAAATAAACCCATTGCAATAATGACAGCAAAAAAGTAGTACATAACAATAATCTGAACAGCAGAAAGGTGACTTAGGTGCTCCTTTATTTTTCCCATCTCTATAAACCTTCTTCTTCAAATCGTTTTAAATCTCTTTTATGACCAATGACAATAAGGATATCTTTTTCATTTATCACATCTTCAGGCAACGGAGAAACATTGATATCTTCACCTTGTTTAACAGCTAAGATCGTACAACCAAACTTGGCACGTACATCTAAATCAATGATTGAGCGATTATGAATTTTGTTTGTTGCTAGCAGTTCTACGATACTGTATTCATCAGACAACTCAATAAAATCTACAATTTTTTCTGAAGTTAAATGTTGTGCAATACGAACTCCCATATCATGCTCAGGGTGAATGATTCGATCAGCACCTATTTTATCAAGTACCTTATGATGATAAGCGCTTTGAGCTTTTACCCAAACATTCTCAACTTCCATTTCCTTTAATACGAGAGTAGTTAATATACTAGATTGAATATTATCGCCAATCGCAACTATGACGTATTCAAAATTTCGAATTCCCAGAGATTGTAACGCTTTTTCATCGGTCGAGTCTGCAATAACAGCATGTGTAGAGTATTGTGCAAACTCATTTACTTTATGCTCTCTATTATCGATTGCTAAAACTTGATGTCCCATTCTATATAACTCCTTGCACACACTACCACCGAAACGTCCCAACCCAACAACAGCAAACTGTTTCTTTTTGCCTGCCATTTTTGCTCCACCTCTTTTTATGCAAAATAAAATAGACCATCACAAAGAATGGCCTATTGAGACCCTTCTCTCCAAAATAACGCTGACGAGGTTAGCTGTCGGATTAGGGACTGAGAGTATCCCCTCTTACTTAGTAAGATTCACCCCAAGATGGAACATTTCCACCAAAGTTGGTTCCCCCGCTCGAAAATGATTAAGCGACTAAAGGTTATTATTAAATTAACTAATAGAGAATTTACTCCTCTTAGGTCAGGTTGTCAATACTTATTGTATAAATTTACAAATTGTATTTTAGTGGGGTTTCATAATCTTCTCATATGATTCTTTAGTGCAGATGGCGTAAAGTTCAGCCTCTTTAGGAATAGACTCTCCTAGCTTGGTTAGAATTTGAAAATCATTCCGATCAGAAATTAAATTAGCCCCGAGTTTTTTTAAATCTTCAAAAGCATCGTTATACGTTTTCCAAACTTGTTTTTTAGTGATTTTACGAATATCCACACCGCTTCTTCTACTTAGGAGTTCCATAATTAGCTTGCTTGATCCTTTGTCAACAGCAGCTTTTGCCATTAGATCAGATAAGGCTTCATCAGCAATAATAAATTCATCTACATTCGCATGTTCGAAGTTTGAAATATGCTTTTCTTTAAGAATTTCTACAATGGTATAAATCTCTTGATTCATCTCTACTGCATAACTCTCAATGGCCGATACAATCAGAAGTGACTGTCCATCTGCAGCGACAGGATTAAACTCTTTATCTCCTGTAAAAATTAAAACAGCTTTCGCCTCAAGTACATTTGCCTTTTCTAATGTTTCTAAATCAGTTGCGTCACCTTGTATGTAGGAAAATTTATCACGCTCTAAGGGTGATTTCGGTAGTGAATCGACCACAAGAATCTTTGCTTGGTCATCAATTTCTAAGATCTCATTCATGGTATGTTTAGCTTTATTGGACCAACCGATAATCACATAGTGACCTTTTCCTTTATAATTCAATTTCCCTTCCTCCTTTAATTTTCGTAAAAGTCCAAAGCCTTCAACAATTTTGCCTATGACAATACCGATTAAACCAATTCCAAAAAAATATAAAAATAATCCAAATATCTTACCTATTGTGGTATCTGGAACGAAGTCACCATAGCCTGTTGTTGTAACAGTAGTCATAACATACCAAAATCCGATGAATGGATTTTCAAACATTGCAGGTTCCAACCAGTGAATAATAAAAGAACTGCTAATTAAAAAAATGACCGTTATCAATAATAATGTTAGCTTTCTGATGTTGACAGCCATTTTCATTATTTCAAATATCATTAACATATAAATCCCTCCTTTTAGATAAGGTTTCCAATGTTAGCTTCGTTATAAGTTACGTGAGCTTAAACCATAAAAATGTTTTCTTAAAGTAAAGGAGTATCTTATGTTGAATAAGAAAAATGGAAAAAATTAAGGTCATTTGCTACACAGTACAACGATACTATTCATTGCTTAATAGAAAATGACATTCACAATTGGACACGATTGCGGAAGCATAAACAGAAGCCTAATTCCTTGGTAAAGCAAGGAGTATTAGGCTTTTTGCAAATTTATCATTGGCATTTTTTCTATTGATAAGCAGGTCAACAGCAATTTAGGGAGTGTAAAAAACATGAGATGGCACATATTCTTGTAGTTGTAATCAATTTGTTCCGAACAAAAGGAAATTAATGTTAAAATAAAATTAGTACGTATATAAGTATCGATATATTGCTAGAAAAGTAATGGTTATAATTTGTTAATTGGAAAGTTGATTACAGACTCTTAGTTTGACTTAATTGTGTATGAAAGAACGTTAGTAAATATTATGATACTGGAGGGTTAAATTTGAATAAAAAGCCATGGTACCTATCAACTGAATTTATTTCTTTCATGTTTGTAATTTGGTTTTTAATTGTTCCTTTGTTCTTAGGAATACTATTAATTTTAAAACAAAGAAAAATGAATAAAATCCAAATTGATCAATTAATTTTAGATGTTAATAAAAAGGAATCAGAGCTAAAAAATAAAGAAGAAGTTTTGAAAATGAGATATATTGAATTCGAAGAACGAGTTCAAAATGAAGAAATTGAAATTCAAAAAAAAGAAGTTGCTCATCAACAATCGTTACAAGCCATGGCACACAAATTTGATAAGGAGATCAGGAACAAGCATCTAGAATTAACAGAAATGGAGAACGTTCATCAACAGCTGTTAACTAAGTGGAAAATGGAAACAGAAGGCGAGTTAAAACGATTAGATGAAGATAAACGAAAAGAATGGGAAAAAAAGGATTTAATTTTACAATTCAAATTATTAATAAAATACAAAGCAGCAACGAATCACTTATCAGAAAGGATAAATGAACTAAAATCCGAAAAAAGGGATCTGCTATACCTTATTGGGGAAAAGCAAAACACATTAGATACAATGGAGAGCAGGCATCAGCAAACACTAGTATCTATGACTAAGGACAGAGAAATTGAATTAGAAATTAGAGAAAAAATGGTAAAGGAAAAGGAAGAAGAATTAAAACAAAAATTTCTTAATCTACAAAAAAAGTATAGTGCTGTGGAAGTAGCTCATCTTAAAAAGTTAGATTTGATGACAAAAGTTAAGGAAGAGGAGTTGTTTAACAGGGAGAACAGTGTTAAAGAAAAAGAACGAGCCCTTGCTAACGTACAACATGAGATAGAGAGTGCGAAACGAAGGATTCAGATATTAAATCAACAGATTGTAAATCTAGATGAAGAACTATTATTACAATCATTTGGATATTATGAAACAAAATATGACCTTGAAGATTCAGAGGAATATAATAAATATTTAACATTAATTAGAATTAAACAAAAGGATTTAGTAAAGGAAGGTTTAGCTACAGAGTTTGAGATCAATTGGAGTATAGATAAAGATGAAGAACGAGCTGTTAAAGTAGCAGAAAACAATAAGAGATTAGCCATCCGATCTTTTAATAATGAATGTGATGTTATTGTTAATAAAGTAAAATACTACAATGTAGATTTATGTGAGAAAAGAATACGCTCTGCTTTTGCCCACATTAATCGTCATAATAGACATAATCATTTGAAGTTAACAGAGGCGTTCTTATCTTTAAAACTAGAAGAATTATATTTAGCTCATGAATATGCTGAAAAGAAGCAAGAAGAAAGAGAAGAGAAACTGCGTGCTAATGAGCTAATTAGAGAAGAACGCAGGCTACAAAAAGAATTGCAAGAGCAATTAAAGAAGATTGAAAAAGAACAAAAACTTATAGAGAATGCACTAAAAAAAGCATCCGAACTAGCCCAAGATAGAATTGATGAATATATGATACGACTAGACCAAATCAAAAAACAAAAAGAAGATGTAGATTACAGGATTAACAATACTAAAGCAGGACATGTTTATGTAATATCTAATATTGGAACTTTTGGAGAGAATATTTACAAAATAGGAATGACACGTCGGTTAGATCCAAATGACAGAATAACAGAGCTAAGTGGTGCATCTGTCCCATTCCGTTACGATGTTCATGCAATATTTTTTTCACAGAATGCTCCACAGTTAGAGGCTATGCTACATAGGACATTTAGACATCGTAGAGTAAATAAAGTTAATGAGAGGAAGGAATTTTTTAATGTTAGTCTTCAAGAAATTAAACAAGTAATCCAACAACACCATGAAGCTATAATTAAGTTTACTATGAAAGCTGATGCAAAAGAATATAGAGAGACTCTTGCTATTGAGAGAGAAACTCAACAAGGTGCTGTATAGACCTATAAAAAGAATAAGAGTGATTTCATAGTGGTTATACAGTAATAGCACGTTGTTAAACTCTACTCAATGTCTGAACTAATCTAAAACGGAAGTTCATCCTCATCTCTCGCTTTCTCCAACACATCATAGAATTTAGATTGTAAATAAATTCCTTTTGTTATGCCTTTTTCGTTTTCTAAATAACCAACAATTACATTATCATTGTCACAGACTAATAAGACACTCCAAATTTGTCGAGGTAACATACATTGTACCCAATCTCCTTTTTTAGGAAAACGTGTTGAAATTTTATATAAAGGTTGATCTATCAAAACAAACACCTCCTAAATGTTGTACTCATATATATCGAAAAATTTGAAGCAGTGTTCAATATTTTTTTAGAGAACGAATAATTACACGATCATTTATGGAGAATTTGTTTATTCAATTTGTATTTGGCTCAAAAATTTTACTTAGGTAACGATTCGTGCATACTATGTCTTTTAAAATAACGGTGTGATATGACGTATAATGTTTTTTATATATATTGAACAATAGGTTGATTAGAGTATAAAACTTATGTATAATAATCAATAATAAAGTATATATTTTATAAATATTAACTATAAGTAATCTATGAGATAATTTAATACATTTAAAAAGTGGAAGCACCACACTAAGAGCCGATGGGTAGAAAGAAATACCTGCATCGATTTATTAGTGGTGCTTTTTTCTGTTTTGTTATAAATTAAATGACTCTAAAGAGGTGAGATGAAAATGAACTTTGGTATACATAATTCAAAATTAGATAGAGACCTTATGAAAGCCATTTCTAGAAAAGAAATTGTTATCTCAAAAACAGCTATAAACCTCATCTTCCACCTGCTTCCCTATGTGGACCATGATGGAAGCATTCACCTCGATGAAGAATTAATAAGAAAACGAATGTTCTGCGAAAGACGCTCTTTCCGTAGAGCTTTTGATGAATTATGCGAAATTACATTTAAAGACAAGAAACTATTAACTTTTGAAAATGGTTACTACGTTTCTAATTTCCACCTGTCTACAAAAGGGGCCGATTCTTACCTTAAGCACCTTCCAATCTTCAATTCGCCTGAATTCTTGGAATTAACCTTAAACCAAACGCGACTATTTCTTTATGTCGCAACTTTAAACGTTTGGAATCAAGATACGAAGGTAGCTATTGAAAACCTTTATAAAAACAAGTTACAGAATGATAAATACGGCATGCCTGTTTATCACAGTTATCAAGACATGGTTGATGATTTATTTTATCTCATCGACAATGGCTTTGTTTCCGCGCGCCTACCAGGAGAAACTTCTGAACTCGACAAAAACAATAGCAATTACAAGGAATTATTTAACCAGATGTGCGGATTTGTAAACAACAAGAAAAAACGAACAAGCAAATATAAAAAGAACAATCATGTGATCGGCCTTAAAGTAGCAACCGAAACATACCAACAGCCAGCAATCTCTAATAAAGCTAGTGAAGCAGAAATTCGTTTATTAGCAGAGAAGCACCATATGTTTCATGAGGATATGAAACAAGACACTTTCAACATGTTTATAGGAAATAAAAAAAAATTGATGCAACAATTCGAAGAGGCTGGACTTAACATTTATCGTGCATCCTTGGAGAAATACTTTGCTGAAAAACATGAGAACATTGTTTATTACGATTTAAAAAATAAAGCTGTTAATTACTTCGTTGACTTCTACTTATTAGAGGAAATCAAGAAGGTTATTTTATCTGCCCTTAAATTTGAAACAGTAAAAACTAGGGGAGAGGAGTTCACTTCTCAATATTCATTTAAGGAAGGTCATATCCACGGACTAGTGAACTATTTCATTGCAAATTCGAGCGAAGAACACAAAGTATTGATTGATCAAGATATACAATTAATCCAAGAAGCACACGAAGTCATGTCTTCTCGCACTGCAAAAGCACCTTGGACAGACTTATCTGATTCCATAACAGCCGCTTTTGTAAAACACACATACACAGTCAAAGGGATGTTCGAAGAAGAGTGTAAGAAAAATGGCATTGATAATGCAGATATCCTTTTTGAAAAAATCGATGAAAAAGAACTGATCGTTTCCTTAGCAAGTAACTCTCTCCTTTCTCAACAAAAGAAAGCAGACGAGGAAGCTCAAAAACTAAAACAGATCGTTCGCTTTTTCAGAAAGAAAAGAATTCCACTCAGAATGAACGCCAAACTGTTAGAAAAACAAGAGCAAGAGCGACGAGAACAACAAAATAAACAACGAACCCATAAGAGTAATTTCGATTGGCTCGAACAACGATAAAGCTGTGTCCTTTTTTAAAAAAAGAAAGGATAACGGCTTATTCGTGTTGGAGTTCCCGCTATAACGCCCCTATCAAAGTGACCATATATTATATACAAACCCATAACCAAGGTATGAATTTAACTTATAGTTCATATTTTGGTTATTTTAACGCCTGCAACTTCCATTTTTATGTAAATTTAATCAATTATAAAAACATACAAAAAAGTAAACATCATAACTAGATTATTATATGTAATGTAATTTTCATTATCGTGGTTAATAGATAATGAAAAAGGAACATTTACACTTAATCGCGCACGATATATTTAGTCAGAATAGTATTAAAAATCGCTAACCCCTTAAAATAAAAGGGATTGGCGAAGAAAAATTTCCAATTAACAATTTCACAATGTTATTTGTTATGTTATTTGTAATTGAATTTGTAATGAGATTTGAAATAGAATTTGTCATTTTGTTTTTGGAAAAGACAATGAATTTATATTTATTAATAATATGAACCTTTATGTATTTCAAAATATTTTTGTATAAAGTATAATGCACCTTTTTAAACTAATTTCTAATAATTTGTTCTAAGACTAAATAATTTTATCCATTTTTAAGTGGGTTTAGCCCAGTAATACCATACGTTTCGCTATGTGGTTGGGAAAATTCAATAAAATTGTTGTTAATTAGTACCCTATAACAAAAAATTCAAAACAAAAGTAGAAGAGGCCAGTTATGACTTGAGGTAATATACGTAAGAGTTAAAGTATCAAAATTAAACTAAAGAGAATCGTTATTTTACAGCCATTGAAATGTACCACCTCTGAAATAGCGTTTCCACCAAATGACCAAAAGTGTACCAAAGAGTAACAGACTGTTTACCACTGAAATCTTTGTGGATATAAAAGATATAACTAGAGTTTTGAAAATAAAAGTTTATAAAGAATTGATTGATTCTCAATTAGACAGTTCTTTTGCAAGCGGTCTAGATTTTATATTTAGTAAACAAATACTGTGGAACAAAAGTCTTCATTTTTAGGTCATATTGTGAAAGAATGTACTAACGGGTGGGATTAGTACAACAAGCTAGGGGATTAAGAGTAAAAAATTTATATGATCAACCTTCAACAAATCAGAACAATTCTCCAAAATAGAAGGGGGAAGGAAAATCATCTACAGACGATGATTTTTCTTCTCCTGTTTCTTTTTATTTTACAATCTGAATATAACAGGGGGATAAAATTAATGAGAGTTTACAGTTCAATAATGTTAAAATTCAGAAAAACAGTTAGCACATTAGTTAGTGACACTATTGTTTAGCTTGAAGGTAAGTTACCATAAAAGGGTGGTGGATTTTTTATGAACCTATATGTATCTGAGTTTTTAAAAAAATTGAAAGATGAAGCACCAGCTGAATTAGATGTAATTATAGGACAAAGTAAGTTTGATTTTAAATCTGTTAGCCTTACTTCTGTACAAGGTAGTTTGCTGCGTTATAAAGCAAATTATAATAATAATGAAATAGTTTTAGAGGTACGACATGTACACAATCATTCTACGTTTAATAGGTTGGAAATTCATAGTCCCGGGAAGAGTGCTCAAATAACATGCTTTCACTTCGGTACTACTGGTTTAATGTATGGCCAGGAAATAGTAGAAATTAATCAAATAGTTAAGTTCTCAGGACAAGCTGGATCAGAATCCAATACTTCTAAAAAGGAAGCAGTTTGTGAGGTGTTTGAAAGGGAAGGTTTACTTGTTCAGGAGGATAGAAAAGCACCAAAATGGCATATAGGAACTTTTAATAACCAAGAGAAAGAGTGGTTATATGGGCAAAATTCAATTGGTTTCCTAAGAAATTTTTTAAAGGTTGCTTTAATTATGGCTCATTTCAGGGGTGACAGGGGCATCATACTTAATTTTGGAAATGAAAGTGAAGAAATTAATAGTCCTGATCAATATTTAGATCAAGTAGATGTCGAATCTTTGTACCCAGAAAAGGATAATTTAAAGGTTATTGACCCAGTTATATTTAGTAAATATCGAGACTTGTGTGAAGAAATAGGAGCTGAAGGGGAGGTATTTGTCTACTTTTATGAAAAGGAACGATTAGAGGCAGCTGGAAGGTTAGATTTAGCTTCAAAAATAAAACATGTTAGTAAAGAAAATTGTGCTGCTGGATACGATATTTTATCTTATTCAGAAGATGGTAGGTATAAATATATTGAATGTAAGGCTACCAAAGGTGCATCAACTCTTTTTGAGATTTCCTCTAATGAATGGGAAAAAGCAAAACATTTAAGAGAACAGTATTACATATATCGGATAAATTATGCTCTAGATTCCCCAAGGGTTACTATTATAAAAGATCCATACAAGCTATTTGAGAGTAATGAGGCATCTATTATTCCAACTGCATATAAGTTTAAATTAACTAATTAGCCGAATAATTATTTTTTTAATATATAAGACGAACTAAAAATAGTTAGAAAAAGAGAGGTAAATGGAATGTCAGGAGTTACAGACATAGAATACCGTTTGTTAAGTAATATAGCATATTATGATGAAATTACCGAAGAATTAAATGAAGTAAGAGACAAACATATCCTTCCAATAAAATTTAGTAGATTTCCTAGAACGCTTTCTAGATTAGAGAATGAACTAAAAAAATTCAATTCTAGTATTATAAGTTCTGGAATCGACTACAAAAATATTCTTGGAAAATGGTCAGTACTACACTCAGTACAAAGTTTATTAAAATCATCAGAAGGAATTCAGGCTTTAAGAGATGCAAAATATAAAAATCTTGAATTAGATGCTTTTGTATTTATTAAAGAGACGTTTGATATAAACGATGGTATTAAAAAATTTATGGTTATTGGTTATCGTGGGACAAATTTAAGGAGGGTTAATCAATTATTAAGAGATTTACAAGAGAATGGGAAAACAACTAATAACAAGTTTTTTGCAGAACATTTAAATCAGAGCGATTGGGCTTCCGTTTTCTTTCAATTAATGCACCAAAAATACTCAAAAAACTTTGAAATAAGTTTAACTGGTCATTCTAAGGGGGGAGCTTTAGTTCAAAAAGTGATATTAGTAGCTTTACAACGTGATAATGTAGAAGTTTCAGGTGTTACATTTAGCTCTTCAGGTGTACTAAAGGTGGTCGATGCACCAGAAGAAGGAACGTTAAGTCAATCCGATATTAACAAGTATTCATCGCTTTGTACAAACTTTGTAATTGATGTTGATCCAGTTTTAAATTATGTAAAAGCATTGGATGGAAATTTCAAAACCACTTATGTTGGAAAAGTTATTATCCTGCCACATAAATCAGATGGAAATGCTCATAGGATAGCCTCTAGTTTTGATAATCATTTCGATAAAGATGGTTTCATAAAATAGAAACCTCATTTAGATATACGGTGAACCATATCAAAAATAAGGTAATGGAAGAATTCAAGCAATCGTGTGCTATTCTGATTAAGTTGTTAATAATTGTTGCTGTGTACAACGATACTGGCAAATAGAATAATTAACTAAGAGGGAAGATTCCATTTAGAGTAATCAGCCCTCTTAGTTGACGATTACTGTACAGCAAAGAACATTATCTTTTAAGGGCATTGTAAAGAATGTACATAAAGTAACGGGTAGTGCATGTTGAATCTGTAGAGGATATCGGGTTATAGAAGAAAGCAGGAGCTTAATGGTTCCTGTTTTTTAGTATAAGGAAATCTATAATTCAATAATTAGTACAGATTATGGTGGTAAATCTTGTTCTGCGTAGTTTACTGCGCAGCAAAGTTCTTCAAGTTAAAAGCACTTTTTGAAAGAGTGTACTAAAGCTAACAAGCCGGGAGATTAGTTAAATAAGGATCTTTTTTCTTCAACATATTGTTGAAAATATAATATAGATATTTTAGTTCTAATAGGTAAAAAGGTGTAGGGTAACCCACTGAGTTAGCGTATGTAGTACCATATTGCTACTTGGTGGTTTTTCTTGTTGTCTTTAAAAAGAATGATAAGTAGGCCTTGATTGTCTGATATAATAAAAAATATTTATGTAAGGTTTTGGATATTTACAATAAAAATAAATTTTGATAAAAGAGTAATAGGAGTAGATAGATATGGATATCGGTTTCTTTGAAGGTTTTAATATGGGGCTAGACTTACTTTGGTCTATGTTAACTGCCGCCCCTTTATTAACATTTGGGATAATAGTATTTTTTGGTGGTCTCCTCTTAGTTGCGTTAATAGTTGATGTGCTTAGAGAACAAAAACTCAGAAAGTCAGGTATTTTAGAAGTTGATAAAATGTCAGGAAGGAAGTTTGAAGAGTATCTACTGGCCTTATTAAAAGCGAAAGGCTATTATGTGCAATTAACACCAGCAAGTGGTGATTACGGAGCCGACCTTATTTTATCAGCAAAAGGCAAGAAAATTATTGTCCAAGCAAAGAGATATAAGAAAAATGTTGGTGTAAAAGCTGTACAAGAAATAGCTTCAGCAAAAAATCATTACAAAGCAGATGAGTGCTGGGTGGTTACTAATAGCTTTTTTACCGAACAAGCTAGAAAACTAGCTAATTCAAACCAGGTACGGTTGATTGATCGTAAGCATCTAATGAATTGGATGCTACAAGAAAACAAAGTTGATAGAGGGTTCGGTAGGGCGATGGGGTGAATCTTTTGACAAACAAAAAACTAACTATTGAAGATATGCATTTACTAGCTTCGTCACGTGGAGGAAAGTGTTTATCAAAAAAATATGTGAACAGCCGAACCAAACTAGAATGGGAATGTTCAGAAGGTCATAGATGGGAAGCTGTTCCAGCAAAGGTTAGATACGGTCAATGGTGTAGAAAGTGCTCGGGAAACGTTAAAAAAAACATAGAACAAATGTATGAGTTGGCAGCAAAGTATAGTGGTAAATGTATTTCTAAGGAGTATGTGAATAATATGACTCCGCTTGAATGGGTTTGTAAAAAAGGCCATTATTTTACAGCATCGTACTCAGGAGTAATGCGATCTATTAATAATGGAGGCTTTTGTTCTGTTTGTGGTCGGCTTAGAGGTGCAGAGAAAAGAAGGAATACGATTGAAGATATGAAAGAAATTGCAGTCTCAAAAGGTGGTAAGTGTCTATCTGATCAATACAATCATGCTCACCAAAAGCTTATTTGGGAGTGTGCAAATGAACATGCGTTTGATATGAAAGCTAATGACGTGAAAAATGGTCATTGGTGTCCTCATTGTCATTTTTACCTTAATGAAAATAAATGCCGCTATATACTAGAACAGCTTACAGGCAAGCAGTTCAAGAGCACTAAGAAAGTGTTAAATGGGTTGGAGTTGGACGGATATAATAGTGAGTTAGAAGTAGCCTTCGAATATAATGGCGTTCAGCATTATGAATACATAGAGTTTTTTCATAGAACATATGATGAATTCTTAAAAAGAAAAAAGTATGATGAACAGAAATATCAGCTATGTAATGAAAAAGGAATTAACCTTATTGTCATACCCTATACCATCACAGATGATACTGAACTAGTAACCTTTATTTTTAATAAGCTAAATGATTATGGTGTTAAGCCGCTTATAGAGATAAAGTATTTTCATTTTAAGGGGTTTTATCGAAAGTCACCCATGATAAAAGAACTTTCTGATATTGCCAAAGCTAGAAGCGGAAAATTACTTTCTAAACGATATCATAATAATAAAACAAAGTTAGTATGGGAATGTGAATACGGACATCAATGGGAAATGCGTCCTAATGATGTTAAGAGCGGACAATGGTGCCCGTCTTGTAATGGAAGTCATAAACTAACAATAGAAGAAATGGATCAAATTGCTAGAGAAAGAAATGGGTTATGCCTTTCGATCGCGTATATTAATAATAAAACGAAGTTAAGATGGCGGTGTGCAAAGGGACATGAGTGGGATGCTGCACCTGATATGGTAAAACAAGGGACATGGTGTGAGATATGTTCTAAAAAAGAAAGCGGGAAAAAACGTAGACTTAAAATAGAAGAAATGCACTACATTGCTAAAGAACGAAGGGGTAGATGTCTTTCAACAGAGTATATAAATAACAGTACTCATTTGTTGTGGGAGTGCTCTAGCGGACATAACTGGAAGGCAAATGCCAACAACATTAAAAATGGTACTTGGTGTCCTCGTTGTAAACATAAAAAGACCGAAACAACATGTGAATCAGAGCAACTTAGGTTATTTTAGTTTTATTTATACAAAGAAATAAAGTTTATACTCTACATTAAATAGTGGATATTTAAGAGATGATTACGTTAAGTGATCGTCTTTTCATATTTAACTCATACTGCGCAACAAATAATTTTGTTTATGAAATAAAGTACTTTATTAAAAAGGTTTATTTATCGGGATGAGTTCAACAATCGGGCAAGATTGTGGAGGAAGAGTTCGTGAATTTATTGGTATCACATTTAAGTTTTTTGGGAAAAATCGGAGTAAACCATACATAAATAAATGAAGTTTTTAAAAGCTAGATCAATTTTCGAAAGTGAAATAATAGATTTGATAGCCAGAATAGGACCACTATAAGCTGGAATAAGACAATTGCAAACTACCAACGCTCAATATAGAGGTTCTTGAAGAATTACAATTAGGAGTGGGAAGAGTCATCATTAGATGGTTCTCTTGCTCCTTTGTCGGTTTTGTTGGCTTTAAAATATGAATAAAAGTAATTCGAGTAAATTTAATTATATTTAATGAATCTATAATGATATTATATAAGTGGGTAATTTTCCCTATACCATTACGTATAAATTAGATTCAACTATTTAAATCAGAAAACTGTATTGAATAATGTATGTTTTGATTTTATTTAGTGCAATATGAATTAGGTATTTAAAATGGAGGTGGAATTATGACTAGCAGAGAGGTTTTAGAAAAAAGATTGCAACAAATTACAGATACGATGGACTCTGTTGAAGAATTAATTAATGGGTTAGATTTTGTTATCCCGAAAAAAGCGAAAGATTTAGTGATTAATGCTTTAAAATCAGATGAGATTACTAGTATTATGGAAGGAATCAAAGAAAGAAGACCGCCTAGATTAGTTATAATGGGGCGCACTGGTGTAGGAAAAAGCAGCCTTATTAATGCCATATTTGGTACATATTTAGCGGAGACTAGTGCTATAGAGGTTGGTACTAAAGATTCTCAAGTATTTCAATATAAAAAGAATGATGAAGTAATATTTGAAATTATTGATACTAGAGGAATTAAAGAAAATTTAAATGCATTATCAAGTACAGCTGAAGAAGATTTAAAAAATGTAATTGAAGATTTTGAACCAGATGCCTTTTTATTATTAACCAATGGTGCTGATAGATCTACTTTAAGAGAAGATGCTGTGTATCTTAAAGAAGTCTATAGTAGTCTAGATATAACTGTCCCTTTAGTTACAGTTATTACACGAATAGATGATATAGAGCCAGCTAGGATTAAGGAACCAACAAGATATACTCAAAAGAAAAAAGATAATATTACAATAAAAGAGCAACAAGTTAGTCAAGTATTAGAAGAAGTAGGATTATCAGATACTTTTATAGTACCAGTTTCTTCATATATTGAATGGAATCATGAAGACCCAGAATCTTTGTCTTTAGAAGAGCGTGCGGAACTAGTAATTGAATTTGATGGAAGATACAATATTGATAAGCTGGTAAACTTCTTAGAAGAAAACATTGACTTTCGTGCCGCTGTATATTTAATGTTAAACAACAAACTTGATATAGCTATTGAGAAAATTGCCAATAAGTTTGTCAAAGTGTTTTCAACAGCAAGCGCAGGTGTGGCAATTACCCCGATACCAGCAAGTGATATTGTAGTTCTAATACCTATACAAATAGTTGAAGTTACTCTTATAGCTTATCTAAGTGGACAAAAGATAGATAGTAAGATGGCGAGAGAATTTATTCTTTCGTTAGGAGGGGTAGCTATGTTTGGATTAGGATTAAGATTTGTAGCTCAACAAGGTGCAAAATTTTTAAATGTATTAATACCAGGTTCAGGATCTGCTATAAGTAGTACAATAGCTTATTCGGGAACTTATGCAATAGGTAAAGCAGCGATAGCTTACTATATAGAAGGAAAAACAAAAGAGCAAGTAAAGAAAGAAATGGAAGAAGCGAAAAAAGAAGAACAGTTGCAATAATAAACCACACTTAGATACATTACGGAGAGCCGGACCATTAATAATATTTAAATGATGTTCTTCCACAATCGGGGCTATTGTGAATAAGCAATTAGAAAAAACAATAGATATATTTATTTCACAGTACATTCATACTGGTAACTAAATACAATTCATTAGGGACGGTCACTTTTTTAGGGTGATCGTTTTGTCGTATTGGACCATTACTGTGAAACAAAAAAGTGCTTGTTTGAAAAAGAAATATACATAAAATAGATAAGTCGATCTTTACTTAATGATGATTTGTTCCTTACAATCCATATTATAGAAGAACTTTCGGGATTATTTATGTTAAATTTAGAAGTGTTAAAAACAGTTTTTTGTTTGATAATAATAGGAGGGGACAAATTTGAATATTGAAAATAGGCCAAAAGGATATATCTCTAAATGGCATCTCATTTACATTACAATAATACTAATAATAGTTATTATCTGTATTTTAGCAATTAATAATTGGTCGGGAGATCAGGCAGGAGTTGGTTTGAGCAATTCTGCAACTGCTGTATCTATCGTTCTTGCAGTTGTGGCTATTGTTATCACACTTGTAGATGTTGCTGGGCAAAGAAATGCAATTATGGATTTAAAAGAAACGTCAGAGAAACTTCAAAATGCTCATATGAATGCAAACGAAGTGTACGATACACTTGTTGAAAAGCTTCAAGAGATTAATGCGGTTAGAGATGGATTATATGAAGCCGTTTCACAAAATAAAACCTTAAGAAAAGATGTTTTACATTCAATTAAAGATTTCACAAAAGAAAATGGTACTATTGATGAGGTTAGAATTAAACAATTAGAAGACAAGCTTAATAGTCTCAATGATGTACATGAACGTACTACTATACATACACCTATTCTAAAAGGTAATTTAAACATAGCTGGAAAAATACTAATATTGCCAGAGAATAACTCACCCTTACAAGATGTCATAAAATACATAAAAGAAAGGTATAAAAAGGATCATCGAGTTCAGTATAAGGACTTTGTTCTAGAATTAACAACGAATTTAGAATTAAGTTTTTATAGTGCTGAGCAAGTAATTCAAAGTTTAAAATTCCATGATTATATTAGTATAGTAGATGGTGGGAGATTAATAGATTTTTTACAAAAAGTAAATGATTAGAAGCATATTTAAAACGCACATTATTTAAAGAACAAACCAATTATGGGCTAGTTGGAGATATAGAGTATGATGTTTCATAGCTCAGATCTTGATGTTATTAAGTTATGCCCTATAAGTGCGAGCTGAAGGTGAAAAAACAAGATAAAATACAACAGAATGATTTGCTGCGTAGCAAGAATACTATTTATTAGAAATGTATATTCCACAAAGGTTCATTGCGGAAGACCATAAGCCTAATTCCTCCCTCGGTAAAAATAAGGAGGAGTTAGGTTTTTGTATTTTGCAGAAAGAAGTACACATTGTTGCAATTACGCAAGCAGAGTAGTGTAACTTGACATGGAGCTTCTATGGGCATACTAGCCATAGGGATTTTGATCAAAAATTTAATAGTCATGAGCGTGTGAGAAAACGATATTATGTCGATACGTATGTGCTCAGCAGGGAAGAAAAGAAGAGGAATATACATCACTCAAAAAGTTTTATCTAGAGAAACACCCGCTCCTGCGATCGGCAGAGAGTGGGCTTTTCATAGAATCACTGAAGGCTTTAGGTGAGAATCAGGGACGTTAGACAAACTAAACGACAATTACTAGTTAATTTTTAATTTTGCTTAACTTAGCTTTTACTATTATATGGACCTTGTTTAATAATGGAATGTATGACTAATTGGTAACCTCGTTCTTTAAAGTATTCAATAAATCTATATTGATTAGGAAAAACGATTAATAAGGCTATCTCATCCTTTGGCATATCTGTTTTAAAAATTATGCAATCACCGTTTTTGAGAAAATGCTTGTAAAGTTTATTCATGTTTATCACGCTCTAATAAGTATTGCTTAATAAGGGAGATGGGAATTGTATCAAGGCTTTTTTTGATACCGAGGTTAAAAATAATCAACTGCAAAACTTCAATTAATTCGTCATCATTATTGAGTAACTTCCCTTTCCTCGGCATTTCCCATTTTTGAGGGAGAAAAGACTGGGCAGTATCGTAATCTAAATCTTGAGCTTCAAATTTTAGTTTTAAACTAGGTTTATTCCTTTTATTGTTATAATCTCGGTAATAAATATCTTTTATTTCATCTATTGAATATGGCAAAGATGCAATTATTTCTTGATCTTCTTCTAATTTTTTCTCAAAGTAGCTATCAAATTCTTTATCTTTTTTCATTCGTATTACAACTCCTCTCACAACTTTAATAGAGTCATTACATTTTCAACAAAATAATTGGTATTACTTTCAATATATATTTTACTCTTCAATGTTTAAGAATTATACAGTAAAACCCATATACTCTATAATTAACTAATATGTTAATGGTTTATCAAGAAGATAATTATAAATAAAAAAGGACAGAAATTTCTTTCTATCCTTTTTCAATGTGAACCTATACATAATTTTGGTTGAGCTCTTTACTAGGGGAAATGTGTGCTTATCTTAGTCATTTACATACTTTAGAGAACGATATGTTTTAGGAGGAAATTCTCCTTCACCTACGTGTATTACTTGATACTTTTTATTTTTGTTCTCATAATCCTCGACAATCTTATCTAAATCCAATTCCCTATTTATCATAAGGGTATCGTTAAAAAAATCTCGTGTTTCTTGATTGTAGACAACTAACCAAAAAGTAGCTTCCATGTTTTTCATAACCTTTCACCTCATTACTATTAATAGATTAACATCTTGAGTATTATGACTAAAATTATGAATAACAGTATTTTTGAAAGTAGATCATTAAAAGAAGTGTAAAGGAGCGGTTAGTTTTGGAAATGAGGAATGCAGCCTTAACGGTTATAGAAAAGCAAATACTGGCATCTAAAAGATTTTTGAAGGAAGAGTATGGCATTATGGAATTAGGTATATTTGGTTCATATTCCCGCAATGAACAAACCTCTTGTAGTGATATAGATATTCTTATTAAATCTGACATGGCACTTGGATTTGAATTCCTTTCAATTAAATATTACTTGGAAGAAAAATTAGACTTAAATGTTGATTTAGCCACAGAAGCAATGATTTTGGCAAAACCAGAATTGCGAGAACAAATATTCAAAGAAATTGTTTACCTATGGAAGGACGAGAAATAGTAGTCTAAAGTCAACTAGTCTACTTTAGACTACTGATATAAATATGACATGCGGAGTTTGTTAAGCTTATAGTTGCATTTTTTTACCTACCTTTGAGAACATAGATACTATCACACAGCAAGTATTTGCAGGTTCTTCGATAAATTGAGAACTAATAAACGGAGGAGAGGTATCATCTTACGGAAGAAAGGTGCTTCACCCTATAATCTACACCGACATTTTTCAACTAGTTCACTATAGGTGAAAAAATAAAACCCGCTCCTTATTGTAAAAAGGAGCGGGTAGTATGTTCAACAATAGTGAGTCTTTATGGTTTGGAATATGTTCATTAAGTCTTAATTTACATATGCTAAAGACCTGTAAGTTTTAGGAGGGTGTTCACCCATTCCTATGTGAATAACGCGAAATTCCGGATGATTTTCCTCATATTTATCAGCAATTCTTTCAATACTTTCGTTTGGATCCTCAGAAATTATTGCATTTTTAAATTCCTTTGTTTCAATTGAATATAGAAGTATCCAAAACATAACCTTTGCTTTTTCCATTACTTCTCACCTCTATTCTATTGCTAATTTAGTAAGCCCTTCTTATTGAACTAACTATTACTAGTTTAATAAGAAAAAGAGTTTGAGAAAAATTTTCATCAAGGTAAAATGGATAGATTAATTTTCAGAAAGGATCAAATAAAAAATGATCTATTTTTTGAGAGGCAGTATTTATAATATGAGAAGTTTTAGGAATAATCTAACAAGGTATGCTTTAAAGATTGGGATATTAGGATTGTATCTCAAGGGGCTTATAGGGCGTTATCTGGAATTATTAATTTATTGATAAAAGTCGTAAGAGAAATAACAATTATGAGCTTATGCTTTAGAATTAATAATAAATTTTCGTACAGATATTTTTATAGGTTTGGTAAATCGCATTTAATTCTTTTTCTTCCAGGATGTACCTAAGTTTTCTTCTTCTCCTTCTTCGACTAATTCTAATACAAAATAATAATCTGGTCCTGTAGATTCAATGTGATATTCACCAGTATAACTATCGTAATATTCATTGTGAATTACTCCGCCAGTTCCTTTTATTGTTGCATCTACTTTATAAATTTCATCCTTTAACCAATCGTAAATAAATTCATTTTTCTTTGGAATTTTTTTTACTAAACGAAAATACATAAAACGAACACCACCTTAAAGATTTGTTATTAATAAATATCGACAGTTTAGGGCGGTTGTTTAGCTTTTTTTTTCGGAAATGTATAATGGAATGGAGAAAAACAAGGATAATAAATGGATAATTATTATCCGTTTATTATCCTCTTTTTTATCCTTTACAAAAGGGTATAGATATCAGTATTTTCAAGGGGTTAAGATACAATTTTTATGGACATTAAATGACAAGAGAAAAATGTTGCTAATTAGTACCTTATAACATTTTTCTGACCCGGTTTTTGGGGGATTAAAAAATATCGTTTAGCATGCTTAAGAATTATAAAAAAGTGTAATAAAAAGGAGGTATATTGACACTAAGTTAGAGTTTGATTCCATATAGAATATCTATTACCAACTAGTCTAAAGTAGACTAGTCTATTCTAGACTAATAATATGCATAGTTAAATCTGGAACAGATGCTTTCTAACAAAGGTATAACCAAAATAACCTCACATGCCTATTTTTTCCAACTCTCCAAACATATCTAAATGATGCACCTTCATACGGTTTTAGCTGGATAGCCTATGTGAAGATTAATCCATACCTCTGCGGATCTTCTCAATCTCCGCTTTTATAAGCGCTTTTCGTTTTTCGCGCGCTATTTTTCGATTTTCGTTTATTTGTCGTTGTGATTTTAGTTCAATAGTTTCAACCCGGTTAGCATCTTCCGCTACAAGATTTTCAATATAATCGTAAAGTTCTTTATCCTGGGCAAATCTTTTTGCTGATTTTTCAATTTTCTTCTTGAATTTCAGCATTACTTCATTGCATGCCCCAATTTCCTTATAATTTTTCTGTGCCTCCCATAATGAAATCCCTCCATTCGCACCACTGAGACTATCAGGATGATCCCAGCAAGTGGGATCATCCTGCCACCCGCAAACTTCACAGATATCAAAAATATCACTATCTAAGGTTTTATAATTGCAACAAAGACAATTTTTTTTCACTCTAAATCCCTCTTTCGTTCGCTTATTAAAAAAAATAAAAAATGAACAATGCCAGTTTATAAGTGATCCTACCTTTAAAATGAACGCATATTCTTATAGAGAAGAACTGTGCAAGAATATACGTTCATATTGTTCTATGTTGACCATGAAAAAATTGAAACAAAAGTAAGTTGCCCAAAAAGAATCTTTTAGGGCAACTTATCTACCTTAAACTTATTCCAACATACTCTAGAGCCCTGTAGGTTTTTGGACGGGTATTTCCAATTCCAGTGTGAATTACTTTATATCCTTTTTTATTCTCTTCATATTCTTGAATAACTTGTTCTTCCGTCAATGTACTATCCGTTAGATAGCTGTCATTAAAAAAGTCGCACGAAACCGCATCATAAACAACCATCCACCAATGAACCATCTTAATCACCCTTTCTTTTATTCGACACAAGTATAACTAGAGATTTTTTTTGAGGGAAATTTTGAAAAGGTGATTTTAATTTTTAAAAACTACTTTGAAACGTATAAAATGATTGTATTATTTTTTGCAAAAAGAAGAAAACCAGCTCCCTTTTTGATAATTATGAGGAGCGGGTCTAATTAAACTAGATCGATTTTTTATAGGATAAATGTTCAGAACAGTACTTATTATTAGCAGTAGTTTGGAGAAACTCTTGCTGGCAATCATGGCGGGCGCATGTAACCATTAAGCGTTCCTTATTGGGGTATTTCCGCTGTTTATCGCCACAATTAATAGAACAATAAAAATGATCATTTGCTTTTGCTACAAATTTGTTTTCACAAAAGCCATATGCACATTTTACAAACTGCCCGATTCTAGACGGGGCTGCATATTTCTGTTTTAAATTCTCTAAATCATTAAGTATATCAATGATTGCTTCTTTCTTATCTTCATAACAAACATGATAATCAGAATACATTCTTGCTAAAATGTTTACAACATCATGGAAGGAATGATAAACAAGTATGTACTTTTCACCTAACTCATTGCTAGATTTATGAAACTTGGCTCCGCTCACTCCGAACAGTTTAATACATTTAGCATCTATCCATTTCAGAAAGTCTTCGGAGCCACTGTATATACGAATAGAGGTCGTTTTTCTTCGTTTATCCAAATTATAGTTGCCATCCCCATCTATAACACCTCGTAAAAAATCACTAAAATACTCATCAGGAATTGCAAGCTTATTTAATGTGTATGTCTTTTTTGGTTCTAATCCAATTCTTAAGCAAAATTCATAGAAAGGAGTAGAGGTAAATTGAAGTTGATAATGAGTGTACTCTTTTTCTTGGAATTTTGCTGTTACTTCATTTACATTTTGGTCTCTACCGGTAAACTCAATGATAATCTTATAGAGTAAATCGGTTAAAAACCGTTTGCTTTTGCTAGTGATTTTTATTTGAGGGCGATTTCTCCTTAGAGTTCCGTCTGTGGCAATAACTCCTATTAGATAAGCTATATCTTTGTTCCAAGTGATTTCTTTTAACTCTGCCTTTACTTGTTTTATGTAAGTTCCATTTCTTACTGCATTTGCAAAACCATAGCACTCTTTGCAATAATTTCTTTCCTTTAGATGGTTAGTGAAGATTTCCTTTCCACACCATGCGCAATTTGTTTTTTTCAATTTTCTCAACCTCTTTCAGTTTAATATATTTGGCATTCTACTTATTGAAGATACCTTAAGTTTAAAAAGAAATAGAATGGAAGAAAAGTTTTGAAAAGGATAAATTGGCTTTGTAAATAACTAAAATAATATTGTATGCCGTATTTATTAAGCAAACTCGCTCTTGATATCGTTTGAGAGGGAGCGGGTTATAAAAATAGATTTGAAAGCATGTATCCCAATAGAGTTTACTCTATTGGGACTTTTTCTGTTTGTTGATTTAATTGCACTTAGAGCATCCCATTTACTTATTCCAAAAATAGAAGTAGAATTATAGTAAATTTATCCCATATTGAGGTGATATTTTGAAGTTTGGATACGCTAGGGTGTCTAGTATGGATCAAAATTTAGATCGTCAGCGGTCGTCTCTTAAAGAAGTGGGCTGCGAAGTGATTTACGAAGAAAAAGTGAGTGGAGCAACGACGGATCGGCCAGTTCTTCATGACTTACTAAGCAAAGTGAGTGAAGGGGACGTTGTTGTTGTACATAGTTTGGATCGAATTAGCCGCTCAACCGTTGATTTACTGCAACTCGTCGATCATTTAAAAGGTCAGGGAGTCGCTTTGTGTTCGATTAAAGATTCTTGGTTTGATATGACAGATGAAAATCCCTTTTCGGGATTCCTATTAACTGTTATGTCTGGTTTATCGGAATATGAACGTAAAATGATCCGCATGAGACAGCAGGAGGGCATTAAACAAGCAAAAATTAAAGGTAAGTTTAAAGGTCGGGTAAAAAAATATACGGTTGAGCACCCTGGAATGAATCATGCAATTGAGTTGTATGAAAAAGGTGATAAGACTGTGAAAGAGATTTGTGCAATCACCAAAGTCAGTCGGAGTTCGTTCTATCGTGAAGTAAAGAAAAGAGAAGAACAACAATACATTAGTGGAGAAAAAAGGAGAATATGACATGGTAAACTTTCAAGATAAAGTGAATTTCTTATGGACAATTGCAGAGATATTAAGAGGGCCTTACAAGCCAGAAGACTACGGTAAGGTCATTTTACCAATGGCGGTCTTACGACGCTTTGATAACGTCCTAGAAGATACGAAAGAAGATGTATTAAAAAGTTACGAACAATTCAAACACTTACCCGAAGAAGCAAGAGATGAAATATTGAATCGAAAATCAAAGCAGCGCTTTAACAATACGAGTAACTATGATTTCAACAAACTTCTCAATGATTCCGATAACATTGCGGAAAATCTTCGAGATTACATAAATGGATTTTCAAAAGTCGCTCGTGAAATTATTGAGTATTTTGATTTTGATAAGCAAATTGAAAAGATGGATCGTAATGATCTTCTATATTTGACAGTAAAACGCTTTTCAGAAGTTGATCTACATCCGGATGTCGTCTCCAATCTTGAAATGGGATACATTTTCGAAGAATTGATCCGTCGTTATTCAGAACATGCTGAAGCAGGGGATCATTACACGCCTCGAGAAGTGGTTCGCCTCATGGTAGGATTGATGTTCAACGATGATGATGAAATCTTAACGAAACCAGGTATTACTCAAACGCTCTATGATGGGTGTGCAGGAACAGGTGGCATGGGGTCCATCGCTCAAGAATATTTAAAAGAGATGAATGAATCTGCCGAGTTAGAGTTTTTTGCTCAAGAGATTAACGAAGAATCTTTTGCCATGTGTAAGGCTGATACCCTTATTAAAGGAGAAGAAGCGCAAAACATTCGCTTTGGCAATACGTTAACCCGTGATGCCTTTCCAACAGCGAAGTTTGACTATCTAATTTCCAATCCGCCATATGGTGTTGAGTGGAAGCCTTCTGAAAAAGTTGTACGTGAAGAACATGAAAGTTTAGGCCTGAACGGACGTTTCGGTGCTGGTTTACCTCGTATTGGTGATGGTCAACTATTGTTCTTGCAACATCTAGTATCGAAAATGAAGCCCGTTAGTGACGAGAATCCGAAAGGCTCCCGTTTAGCGATTATTATGAACGGCTCCCCTTTATTTACAGGAGATGCTGGTAGTGGAGAAAGTGAAATCCGTCGCTACATGATTGAAAATGACCTTGTAGAAGGCATTATCGCGATGCCTACAAGCCTTTTCTACAATACGGGCATTTCCACATACATTTGGATTTTGACTAACCATAAATCTGCATGGCGTAACGGAAAGATCCAACTCGTCAATGCGGTAGATTTCTATCAGAAAATGCGTAAGAGCATGGGAGAAAAACGACATGAGATTTCACCTGAGCAGATCAATGAAATTATTCGCATTTATGGAGAGTTTAAGGAATCCGATAACGTGAAGATCTTTGATAATGAAGACTTTGGATACCAAAAGATTGTTGTTGAACGACCATTGAAACTCAATTTTAAAGTCGATGACGAACGAATTAAACGTATACATAAACAAAAAGCATTCCAAAACCTTGCAAAGTCAAAGAAAAAAGGCGAGGCAGGGATGAAAGAGGAAGAAGAAGGAAAGAAAAGGCAAAAAGCAATCATCGAAGCGTTACAGAAGTTGAATGATCGAACACTGTATAAAAACCGAGAAACGTTTACAGAGAAACTTAAAGTAACGTTCGCGAACGCAGGAATTGATGTGAAAGCCCCATTACAGAAAGCGATCTTTGCAGCATTATCGGAGAAAGATGAAACTGCCGACGTATGTTTGAAAAATAAAAAAGGCGATGTCGAACCCGATCCAAACTTACGAGATACGGAAAACGTGCCACTAAAAGAGAACATTCATGACTACTTTGAACGAGAAGTGTTGCCACACGTTCCCGATGCTTGGATCGATGAAGAGAAAACGAAGGTCGGTTATGAAATTCCGTTCACACGACATTTTTATCAATATCAAGAACTACGGCCTTCTAGTGAAATCAAAGCGGAAATACAAAAACTTGAAGCAAGTATTTTAGAGAAATTGAAGAAGGTGATGGTGTGAAGAAAGATAGCAATCAAAGTTTAACTGATAGTAAAGAAGTTTGGTTAAAAGAAATCCCTTCTGATTGGGAAGTGAAAAAGATAAAGTGGTTAACTAGCATAAAAAGAGGCGCATCGCCTAGACCTATTGATGACCCAAAATATTTTGATGAAAACGGAGAATATGCCTGGGTTCGAATATCGGATGTTACCAAGTCCAAAATGTACCTGGAAAAAACCACGCAAAGAATGTCTAAAATAGGAAGCAATTTGAGTGTTAAATTGAATGAAGGAAGCATCTTTTTAAGCATTGCGGGTAGTGTTGGAAAACCTTGTATATCTAAAATAAAATGTTGTATTCATGATGGGTTTGTTTACTTTCCAGAGTATAAGGAAAATATAAAGTTTTTATATTATATTTTTGCATCAGGAGAACCATATAAAGGGTTAGGTAAGTTGGGAACTCAACTAAATTTAAACACTGAAACAGTTGGTTCAATTAAAATAGCCTTACCATCAATAGATGAACAAGATATAATAACTTCCTTTTTAGATCAAAAAACCACCGAGATCGACGACTTGATTGCAGACAAAGAAAAACTGATCGAACTACTCGAAGAAAAGCGTCGAGTGGTCATTACGGAAGCGGTCACGAAAGGGCTAGACCCGAATGTGAAGATGAAGAACTCTGGTGTGGAATGGATTGGGGAGATTCCTGAGCATTGGGAACTTGCTCAATTAAAGCATATGGCAAACGGTATTACGGATGGAGCTCATATATCTCCTGACACAAATAGTGAAGATGAACATTTTATCTCTGTAGTTGATATTAAAAATGGCCAAATTGATTTTGATAATTCATTAAAAACTTCAATTGATAGTTATGAATATATGGTTAAGACAGGATGTAAACCTAATTACAAAGATATTTTGCTTAGTAAAGATGGGACAGTTGGGAAATCAGTAGTAGTAAATACAGAAAAAAACTTTGTTGTAGCTTCATCATTAGTAATTATTAGTCCGAAACTTGAAAAGGTAGTTCCAGAATATTTTAATTTATTAATTATGAGTAATATAATACAAAATCAGATATTTAGTTTTATGAAAGGCTCGGCCCTGAAACGAATATCGATAGTTAATATAAAGAGGCTACTTGGGGTATTCCCGCCTCTTAAGGAACAAAATGAAATAATCAACCAAATTCAAAGTAATTTAAATTATTTCGATAATCTATCAAATCTTTTATCAAAACAGATCCATTTACTCAAAGAATACCATCAGTCCCTCATCTACGAAGCAGTTACGGGTAAAATTGACGTTCGAGAGATGGTGAGTGAAGCCGAACAGGAGGAGGTGTCATTATCATGAGTATCGATATGAGTGAAAGAGGCTTTGAAGAGAATATTGAACTTCAACTGATGGAAGCTGGCTTTCAACAGCGAGTGCTGACAGGCCCTGTTCTTGCTACTTTTCAAAAGTGGGCGATAGATCAAGAAACGCTTTTTACGTTTTTAGAAGCGACCCAACCGAAGTCGATGGAACGGTTGAGGAAAGCCTATAAAGACGAGGCTCAGTTCAAGATCATGGATCGCATCGATAAAGAACTCAAACGTCGGGGGATGATTGATTGCCTTCGTCATGGTGTGAAGGACTATGGCGTAACACTGAAACTTGCTTACAACAAACCACCGACAGATATGAACCGAACGCTCATTGAAAAGTATAAACAAAACATTTTTAGTGTCAGTCGCCAAGTCTATTATAGAGCTGGAAGTAAAAAATCGATTGATATGATGCTATCGGTCAATGGATTGCCGTTAGTAGTTATGGAGTTAAAAAACCAATTGACAGGGCAAACAGTTGAACATTCGATAAAACAATTTAATAAAGATCGTGATCCAAATGAACTCCTTTTCCAATTCAAAAAACGTGTGGTCGTGTTCTTTGGAATTGATACCGATGAAGTGTATATGACGACACAGTTAAATAAAGACAAGACGTTTTTTCTCCCGTTCAATCGAGGAAATAATGGAGGGAAGGGAAATCCGATTGTGGAAGGGGATTATCGAACATCGTATCTTTGGAAAGAAATTCTTAAACCTGATAGTTTAATCGACATTCTTTTTCGCTTTGTCTATATTCAGAAAGAAAGCATTCGTGATAGCAATGGCGACATTATTGATGAGAAAGAAATTGTGATATTTCCTCGTTACCATCAACTTGATGCAGTACGAAAAATCGAAGCTGATGTGATGGAACACAGAGCAGGGAAGAACTATTTAATTCAACACTCGGCAGGAAGTGGTAAAACCAATAGCATTTCCTGGTTGTCCCACCGCTTGGCAAAACTTCATTATGAAGAAGAACAACCTGTCTTTGATGGCGTTATTGTCATTACCGACCGTCGCGTGTTAGACAAACAACTTCAAGATGCGGTTTATCAGTTAGAGCATAAGGCGGGCATGGTTGAAAAAATCGATGAAGACTCTAATCAGTTAGCGAAAGCAATCAAAAACAAGACAAAAATCATTATCACAACGCTACAAAAGTTTCCGTTTATCCTTGATAAAGTGGGGGAATTCAGTCGAGGAATGTATGGAATCATCATCGACGAAGCCCACAGTTCACAAGGTGGAAAGGCTTCATCAGCAATGACCGCCCTTCTTTCCAATAAAACATTAGAAGAAGCCTATGAACAAAGTATTATGGAAGAAGGGGAAGCAACGGATGCAGAAGAACGTATGATAGAAGAGATTGCAAAAAGCGGTGATCAGTCGAATATTTCCTTTTTTGCTTTCACGGCTACACCAAAACCTAAGACCGTGGAACGTTTTGGAACCCCAAGAGAAGATGGCACGTATGAACCGTTTCATCTTTATTCCATGCGTCAAGCGATTGAGGAAGGCTTTATTCATGATGTATTAAAAAACTACGTCACGTATCAAACCTTTTACAAAATCGAAAAAAGCATCGAAGAGGACCCAGAAGTAGTGAAGAACAAAGCAAGCCGACAAATTGCTCGTTACGTATCCCTTCATCCGCATAATATCGCACAAAAAACAGAGATTATGGTGGAGCATTTTCGAAACGTCACAAGGCACAAAATCAATGGGCGAGCGAAAGCGATGGTCGTTACAGGAAGTCGTCTTCATGCGGTGCGATATAAGATTGCCTTTGATAAATACCTCAAAGCAAAGGGTTATACCGACCTGCGAACGCTTGTTGCATTCTCAGGGACTGTTGAAGATAGTGGATTATCCTATACGGAAGCGGACATAAACGAATTTAGTGAGAAAGAATTACCCGAGAAGTTTCATACCGATGATTATCAAGTCTTGATAGTTGCTGAGAAGTATCAAACAGGCTTTGATGAGCCGTTACTTCATACAATGTATGTCGATAAGCCACTCGATGGCATCAAGGCGGTGCAAACTCTTTCACGCTTAAATCGAACGTGTAAAGGCAAAGATGATACCTTTATTTTAGATTTTGTTAATGATCCCGATACGATTCAGGCCGCCTTCCAAACGTATTATGAGATCACAGGGCTTGGTGAAACAACTGATCCCAATATCCTATATGATGTTCAACATGAACTGGATGCCATGCAAGTTTATACCGAAGATGAAGTGAATACCGTTGCTAACCTTCAATATAGTGACCAGCCAGCGAAAAGTGCACGCTTTCAAGGGAAACTAAATGCTGCCCTTGATCCTGCGGTACAAAGGTTTACCAACGACCTTGAAGAGGACACACAAGATTATTTTAAATCATCAGCGATGAAATTTGTTAGAACGTATGCCTTTGTTTTACAGATTGGGCCTTTTTCTGATGTCGATCTTCATAAACGATTTATTTACTTAAGTTCACTATTGAAGAAACTCCCACGCAAAGCCGAAGACCCTGTGTACCTCTCAGATGATGTTGCTTTAGAGTATTATCGAAATGAGAAAACGTTTGAAGGAAGCATATCGCTTAATGAAACGGGTGGTGAATACCTCACGCCAGGTAAACACGGTAGCGCTGCAGGAGGAGAAGAAGAAAAAGAACGTCTTTCTTCGATTATTGAACGGATGAATGAACGCTTTGGAACGGAATTTACGAAAGCTGATAAACTATCAAGAGACCAGATTGTTGAGGATATGAAAGCCGATCAAGATTTGGCACAAAAAGCCAAGAGCAATACCAAGGATAATTTTAAGTTTAGTTTTAATCGTACATTTATGGATTTTGTCGTTAATCGTATGCAAAATAATGAAGAATTCTTTATGAAGATCCTTGAAGATACAGAGTTCAAAGAATTCTTAATGGAAGATATGATTGATGAAGTCTACAATGAACTACGGAATCACGGGTAAGCACGTTTATATTATTTTAAGGAGCGGGTTACGATGGCAGACATAAAATATGAAATTGTCCAACATTTCGGTATATTATCTTAATCACCTAAAGGGTGGAAGAAAGAACTCAATCTCGTCAGTTGAAATGGACGTGACCTAAAGTATGACGGGACCCGATCATGCCAAATGGGAAAGGGTATCACACTGACGGAAGAAGAAATTGGCGGTTAAAAAGAATACTAATTGAAAAGTAGGTATTTTTTACAAGGAAGCAGGAGAAAGAGGCAGAAATTGTTTCTTTCTCCTGATTTATTATATTTAATAAAAATCATATATTTTCTACTGAACAAGTATGTTTGACCACTGAAACATTTTGATTTACTACATTTATGTTTGTTAGTTAATCTTTTTTTGTTGCATAAGTATTCAGAACACGGGAATGTCTAATCGGACATCTATATTGTATTTTAATGAAAATATCTACAACTATTCTAGGAATATAATATAACAACTTTAAATTTATATGATCAGCCTAGCTTTAAAATGTAGGGAAAGAAAATATTGAGCCATACATTTGAAAAATTATTTCAGCAAATTAAAAGGAGGAGCTAAGAGGCTTTCCTTCTTTTAATCTATAAATACATATACAATGAATGGTAAGGATTTGGTGGTTACATTTTTAATCAGGAGTGATTGTATGAGTTTTAATCAATTAAAAGTAGAGGAAATAGAAAAGATTTTTTCTAAAATTCATGGAAATGCTAGTGAGCTTTTAGAGGAGGCGGAGCTTTTATATGATTACCAAAAATATGCGAGATCCTATCTATGTGCTCATATTGCTTTTGAGGAATTTGGTAAATTACCTATGTTAAATACAGCAGCTCTAAATGTTTATAATGGAGTAAAAACTGATTGGAAATATCTAAACAAGAGAATAAGAAACCATCATAGAAAAATCTCGCAAAGCTGGGGAACAATTATGATGTTTAGAGAGATACTTAACAAGTTCGAAACATACTCAAAACAGAGTGGTGAAAATGATAATGACTCATTAGATGCTGATTTTAATTATATTAAAGAATTTAAGGCCTTTTTAGATAGTGATAATTTTTTTACTACTTTGGATTTTATTAAATATATGGAGGAATTAGAAATTACAGAGCAAATTAAACAAAAATACTCAATGTCAATGTTATTAAATGAATACAAAAATGGTAGCTTATATGCTGATTTTGATGAGGGGATATTTTTAAAACCTAGTGAAAAAATTGATAAAGAAATTTGTGAATTTGGCTTAAGTAATGCTCTTATTCAGAAGAAATTTATTGATATTCCAAATATTCATAAAGAGGGATTTAGACTGTATAGATTAACCGATGAGCATAATCAATGGTTAAATGCTTTAAATAATAAGTATAAGGCCCAATTTGAGAAGCTAAAATTAAAATAAACACAATGAAGGTAAGAAATATACTCTGATTAAGTAAGATTGGAGATACATTTATTCCTATCAAACTTTTTCAATTTTAAATGTCAAAACCCGCTCCACTTCTCCAAAAAAGAAAAGGAGGGGTTTTTTTGTTGGAAAATTCGTTTCTGTAACTGGTGTCAGTAAACCAGAGTATCTATTTTTGTTCTCTTAATGATCGATATAATGTTGCTTTTGATACTCCAGTCATTTCCTCAATTTCTTTTACGGTGTATTGTTGACTATTATATAACTTAATGGCTTTAAAAAGAAGCAAATCAACGATTTGCATACTACAATTTAGGATTAACACCTGAGTTTATAGAAAAAAAGTGCAATGAATTTAATAAGATTATTGATATTGTGGTTGGGAATTTATCGGAAGAGGTCTTAGAATATTTTATTGATACCCCTATGCCACCTGCTTTGATTGAAGAGTACATCAATGACAATTACTGTTGATTACAACCATGCGAAAGCGGTTCGTTATAATTGGTACCCAGGAAAAAACCACACGACAGAGCAAGATCGTTTAGGTGTGATTAAAGAGTTGAAAAGAAAAGAGTAATTAAAATTTCGAAAAGCACTGTACGGTTTTTATTGAAATCATAATGCCCGCTCCAATTCTTAAACGGTAAGGAGCGGGTATTTGTATGAACTATTATTCTCGTGTAATTATCTAAATGCTGGCTAGCTTTTAAGCCCCACGCCAAATAGTGTACAAAGAATGACAGGCTATTTACCACTGCGATCTTTCTGATGGTAAAAGATATAAAGCCGTATTATGGATAGTCAAATATGTTATAAAAGTTGATTGATTTTCAAAATTTAAGTCTTCTTGTACACGGTCCAGACTAACTCGTGTATTACGTGGCAGACACATACTGTGCAATAAATAATTTCGTTTATGAAGTACGTTAAGGTAAAGAAGTTTTATCCATCTGCCTTATTCAACAATCAGGCCATATATTTAACTAAGATAATGGATATTTATGTTAAAATAATTGTGATAATGTAAGAGCACGTAACAGTCATATTGTTGAAGGTAACCTAAATGATAAAAATAGTTAAGAAAATAAGAGGGGGCAAGTAAAATGAAGGTAGTCGAAATTAAAATCCGAGGAATAGGTGGAATAGATGATTTAAATATTCAGTTTAATCCTGGACTCAATTTAATTTCCGGTCCTAACGGAGTAGGGAAAACGACAATATTAGATTGTATTAGTCATTCTTTTAGTCCATACGGTTCTAAAACGCTACGAAGGAATTCAAGACATGATGAGGGATTATGGGACATTACGGTTGAGAATGACGGCCATATACATAATTCACGAGAAAGAAGGCGATTTTTTCATCCTCATGAGAATCAAGAAAATGGGCAAGGGACTTTACCGAGAAAATTTGCAAAAAAAGTGGTGATATTTAAATCGCATCGTCCATTAAATTACGTTCCGGTTAACGCAATTTCGCGTGACCCTGACTCTAATGAAAATTCTATTGCACAGCAACTACTTCAACAGACTAACAATGATGACATAAAAAGCTGGTTTTTAAGCAGATATTTATGGTCAGCTCATGAAGGTCTTCTGACCCAAGAACAAAGAGAAAACTTTGAGTTAGCAAAAGAATGTTTTGGTATTATTGACGAAAATGTTTCATTTAAGAATGTAAACCCCTCAACCCATGAAATCTTGCTAAACTCATTTAATAAAGATATATATTTTGAATATCTATCATCTGGCTATAAATCGGTTTTAATTCTGTTATTGGGTCTCATAAAGCAAATTGAATATAGATTTAAAGAGCCTACTATGAAGGTAAAGGATTTTGATGGTATTTTATTAATAGATGAGGCAGATATGCACCTTCATCCTCAATGGCAAGGGAAATTAGTAAAAGTGTTAAAGTATGTTCTGCCTAATGCACAAATAATAGCTACAACACATAGCCCCCATATGATACAAGCAGCGGAGCCTAATGAAATAATTCCTTTAAGTCTTAATGAACTTCAACAAGTATTCGTAAGGGAATTACCTAACAGCAAGTATGGTTTCCAGGGATGGACCATTGAAGAAATATTAACTGATGTTATGGGCTTAAGTGAAACAAATTCTGAGTTATATTTAAGTACTTTAAATGATTTTGAAAGAGCATTATCGCAAGAAAATCTAGAAGAAGCAAATAAAGCTTTTGAAGTTCTAAATCTTATGCTACACCCAAAGAACCCATTGAGAACACTTTTAAAACTTCAATTGGCAACATTGGGTGGTGAGATGATTTGATAAAATTAGAAAGAGTACCTAAACCTCAAGAATTAACTGATGAAATCGTTAAGGAACTAATACATAGGTATAAACAAGATGGATCTAATGTCTGGAATAAAAATTATATTAAAAGAGACTTACTGGGTATGTCAAATAACAAGTGTAGCTACTGCGAATGTCTTGTTAATGAAGAGAGCAAATACATGGAAGTTGAGCATTTTTACCCCAAAAAAGACTATCCAGATTTAGTTGTTGAATGGGAAAATTTATTGCCGTCATGTAAAAGATGTAATGGGAATAAATTGGATTATGATCCGAAAAGCGAACCAATAATTAACCCATGTGATACTAATCCTAAAGAGCATTTAGGGATGAGGTTATATAGATTATTGGGTAAAGATGATATTGGCAATAACACTATAGATATACTTTATTTAAATGAGATGGATAGACTGGTACTACCCAGATTTCTAATTGGAAATCAAGTTCAAGAATCATTAGAGGATATCTTAAATAAAATTAAAATGTACCAACAAGGTGTATTACAAGGTACGAGAAATCGCAATATCATAGTAAATGGATTCAAAAACCTTCTGAGACAAGGATTACCTGAAAAAGAGTATTCAGCTACAGTGTCGACAGTTCTTTTAAATGATCAAAAATACTCAGAAGGCAAAGATAACCTTATACAATTAGGTTTCTGGGATGATGAATTAAATTCGTTAGAAATTAGCCTTTTTAGTATTAAATTAGACACGCTGTAAAAAATCCTATAATACCTAGCCGAAACACAGTAAAAACGACATTATTGAAAATGATTGACTGTGTGTGACAACTTTTAAAATAGGAAATGGGTATTATTATTCTGAACTAATGAATATAAAGAAAATGGGCTTTTTTAATTTGAATAAAAACCACTATATAATAAGGCGTTTGCTACACAGTACAACGATACTATGCAATAGAAAATGATACCCGCTCCTGTTTCCGACCAGAGGCGGGATTCTTCATTTTTATATTTTATTTTAAAAGGAGAGAGTGCAGAATCGCTTCAGCTTAATTTTAATAATAAGACATACAATCCCCAAGTGCAAAAAATGAAAAGGACAATTAAATAAATGGGACTGATGAGGGGAATTGCCGGGACAATTAATTAATTCACCTACATTTACAGAACATGATCTCAAAGAACTAACATTGGTGGAATAAAGGCAATTACATAAATAAGAATAGAAGATGAACAGAACAGAGAAGCGGGTATATTAGGTTGATTAACAATTGAATTTCTCTAAGTGTCAAGTTTTAGAAAACTTAGATACCTTCATCAGACTGTTATCTCTTGGGTTTCAATTAGGTGTAGTCAAATGATACAAAATAGATTTATTGATATAAGGGACTTAATAGTATCTAATATACAACATCTCATTAATAGAGGGAGAATTAAATTGCGATAAGGATATGCTAGAATTTAGAGTAACAAACAAAATTTATACAATATACTTAAACTATTTCATGATAGGATAATAATAAAATGACTCTTGATGAGATATCTGTGAGATTACTAAATAAGCAGCTCTACTTTATATAGAGCAATCAAACATTAAAAAATTACGAGTAAGAAATCCAGGAGACCTGATAACAGGAAGAGCAATTAGAAAATCTAGTACTCCACAAGAATAACAGTAATATAAAAATAATTTTCAATTGAGAAAAACACATGGTTAACGGGAGAAAACTATTGGATAATTAGTGGTAAGGGAATTTTTCGGGGGAATATAAATGATACAGATAAAGAATCCGCATAGTCGATTTAGATTAAGTATGAAAGAAAAGTTCGAAAAGAAATTAACTGAATTTACTGTACCCTATATTAAGAAGATTCCTTTGGATGAGAATTGGAAGGTGAATTCAAAATATATTCCTAAAGTACTAGAATCAGCAAGAATTAATGTAGAAGGTTGGGAAAGAGAACATATTAGTACATCTAAAATCCCTCAAGACATCGACTTAGATTTGCTTTCTGTTTATGTAGCTGAATACATACCCATTGAGGACGTGGATAAGCTAAACAAAGGACTAAAAAAACTGGTGAAAAACTATCCATTTCGTTTTCAACATGGACAAGCTGAGCGAGTAGATGAATTTTGCAATCAGGTTAAAAAGAGCATTCATGGAGGACGTTGGAATAACTTTGGTTTTATAGATCTTTCTGTGGAGAAAAATGTTTCTGAAGTTGTAAAAAACATACACATTTATGCAACACACTTGTCGTCCTCCTCAATTATTTTGCAATTTATTATAACTCCTTCCGATGAGTATATTAGACAGTATAAAAAGCTAATTGTAAGTGATATAAAAGAGGGTCATTCATTTGACCTTAGGTTTAAGAATCTTTTAAAGTTTTGGGGAGGGAAAAGCTTATCATATGAAATTGTAAAGAATCAGAAGTTAGAAGATTTGATAATAGAACTAAAATGGAGGACAATGAAAGAAATCAGTAAATACTTCCCCTTATATTTCACAAATAAGAAACTGATTCCTCCTAGTGTCGAAGTCTACAAGGTAAATCAAAATTCTTGTACTTTTAAGCATGCTGAAAATGAGAAAAGAAGTTCGTTCTGGGATTCAATCGGAATGGATAGTACTTTTAGTGATATATCTAAGGATGGGTACTGGCAACTATTTTCCGAAGGAAGAAGACCCCACTTAATTGATAGTTCATTAAAGGTTATTTGTAATTCAACAATTAGACGGGAACCAATGTATCATTCACTTGATTTTCAAATTGTTTATATGCTAGAAGAATTTGCAAATTTACTTCTACCGATTATGGTGATGAGAGAGTATGCGGTAGATACCAGTGAGAAGGTTGCTATTCAACAAAATAAAACTTTTTCATCTATTAAAAAGGCCAAGCCTAATTATCATAAATTGATAAATATAAGGTATGAATTAGAACGAAACTTGCAAATCCTCAAGAGATTTAGAAATGAAATTGGTGATAAGTACTTCAATAGAGTGAAATCTAAAATAAATACAATCTCTGAATTTGAACCATCAAGACCTAGGTATATCAGTATGAGTGCTACTGAAATGGTTGTGGATAACACTAAGTATATTGTTGATAAAACATATGAACATTCTCAACACTTTGCAAAAATTATAGACGACACCGTTCAATTGCTTGAAATTAAAACAAACAACTCTCTAAGAAGAAGGTCTTTTGCACTTTCAATTATTACAGTTGTATTATCAATTGCAGCAACTATCTTTGCAGGCCTGTCAATGTTCTATCAGCTAAGTGATGAAAAGCAGAGTAAGTTAATTAATCTTTTTAGTCCAATTATAAACATATTGAAATTCTTCTTTTGAAAAGAATATAATATATTCGGATTCATTTGACTATTATAAAGTTTAGTAACTAAATAAAAAATCAGGCGGTTGATTGAATATGACAAAGAAAATGGACCCTTTAGAAAAGGCGATAGCTCAAATCGATTGGGGCAAAGAAAATCTGGATAAACAAGAATGGTTAAGAGGGAATTACGAACTTGGTTGGATAGACACTGATAATGATGTCCATGTGTATGTATATGAACATATTTATCGACCGGCAATAAGAATCTATCTTGATCAAGAAGGAAATATGTTACAAGGTTACTTAGACTGTTCAGATTATGAAGAAGAAATCAGGTTACATGAGGACTTAGATTTAGGTGATTTTGAGTTACTAGATGATGAAGATTGGCCAGAGGACGAAGAAGATTTTATATTTATAGAAGAGGAGAATCCTGAAGAAAAACTAGCTTGGGCTTTGTGGTTAATTAATAAACAGGCTAAAGCATATAGAGATGAAGTGAAATTTAACTCCCCTAGATTACCTAGAGAAGCTATAAACTACTACAATATTATGAAAGAGAACTATTATACTTTGAAACATATTACTTTAAAAAGGCTTCATAAAAAGAATAAATTAACCTATAAAGGTATACATAAGAGTTCAGGTAATTTAACAAAGTATCCTTATGTAGAATTCGGTCCATATGGCTTTCATATAAAGGCTAATGATAAATACCTAGAATCACTAATTAATAGAAATCCAACAATAATAAAGGGAAATTTACCTAATAAAATTCAAGCGGTTGATCATTCAAGATTAAATATAAACCAGTTACTACTTTCTATAGCGGAGGAAACGGTTTGTAATTATTTGCACAAAGGACTTTATAATGGTTTATGGAGAGAGTTAGTTAAAAATAAAAAGCGGTTGGGAATTGATGAAACAGGAAGATTTATCTCCATTAATTAACTAAATATGTGTTATAACAGGAGCATGAATTATGCAAGATAAAAGAAGAGAAATATGAGGATAAATATAGTATAATTAAAGTGCACATATATAAAAACTATTGAATCGTGTTGTTGAGGAAAAGAGAATTTATAAAATAATTTCTAATCCATTTACTAATTATTTTCTTTTCAAAAATACCCAAACTTCATTACACAAATTTTATACACTATCCCTATGAAACCTTTTAAAATAAGGGGTTATGAGGCTTTCTCTAGACTGACCACCGGTAGCAATTTATGCTTTGTAACAATTTCCATAAGACCTTTTTTGAAGGTGATTATAAACAACATTTCTGCTCTTAGGCTTTAATAAAAATTTTTTTATTTTTTTGTGTACCTGTTGTTGCCGTCACATAAAATCTATTTTAAGATTACATCATAGATAGATTCACAAATTTAATAATCGAAAAGGGAAGCACCCTCACGAAGCCTAATTACTTAGGTCTCGTTTGGGTGCTTTTTCTTATTTAAGGAGTTGTAGATGTTGATAGAATACCGTAACAATATCAAGCTAGAAGATGCATTTGAAGAGTTTATCTTTCAAAAAAAGATTGGTGGAGAAAAAGCACGGACCATAAAGGACCATATCACACACCTTAATTATTTTAAAGGATTTCTTAAGCTGAGAAACAAGGCGTTTACCTACCTAGAACAGATTGATAAAAAAACATGCCAAAAGTACATTGAATATATGTTGGAAGAAAAAGTACTTTATGATGATCATCGACATATAACAAAGGATAAAAAAGGTCTAAGTCCTTCTACGATAAACATACGGACCAATTCACTTAAGGCACAATTCAATTTTTATGTTGAGGAAGGGTACATTCAACAATCTCCTTGGAAAGGGATAAAGAAATTAAAGGTAGATGAGACAGAACCTAAATTCTTAAGTGTGAAAGATTATTCACTACTACTAAAAGCACCTGACCGCAAGACTTTTCATGGATTTCGAGATTATTGTATCATAAATATCTTGTTAGATGACGGACCTCGGATTACTGAAACATTGAATTTGACTCTTGATGATGTAAACTTGGAAGAACTCTACATTAAATTCCCTTCACAAGTTACTAAAGATGGGGAATTTCGTATTGTTCCAATTAGAAAAAGAACAGGCTTCCTATTAAAGCAGCTAATCAAAATGAACAATGAAGTAAATGATGAATCTTTCCATATTTTCATAAGCAGTACAACTGGGAAAAAACTAGCTGCTAGTAGCTTTAGGAGTAACCTTACCAAATATAAAGAGAAAGCAGGAATAACAGAATCCGTACATCCACATAAATTACGCCATACATTCTGTATTGATTACCTGAGAAATGGAGGAGATCCGCGTTCTATGATGGCTATCATGGGACATACAACTGAGGTAGCCTCTAAAAAGTATTCACGATTTTCAACTAATACTCTTAGAGAAATAAAGGGTAAGCATTCGCCACTTAGTAAAAAGGATTAAGAAAAAAATTTCTTAATAATCCAACTCGAAAAAATGTTTCAAATAAAAGCCATCAACTATTATCATTTACTATAGTTGATGGCTTACTTATTAAAATAGCTAATTGTTTAACTTTCCATCAAATGCTGAATAGGACTATATTGATGATGTTGCGATTTGATATCTTCTCCATTCATCTGAATGTATTTTCTCACCATGTTCATGCTAGAATGTCCCAGTATCCTCTGAAGTGTAAAAGGATCACCACCATTTAAAATATAAAACTTCGCAAATGTATGTCGGAACGTATGAGGGGAAACTCTTACATCGCTTATGTCTGATTTATCTCCATAACCTTTAATTCTTTCTCTAACTCCACTTGCATCTAATTTTTCTCCAAAATTGCTCAGAAAAATGTTATCAGCGGGGTCTTCAAATGCCCTACTTTCATTGATTAGTATTTTAATTAACTTTGCTGTTTTTTGTGAAAGAGGCACGATTCTTTCTTTACCATTCTTTGCTAAATGGGCAGGAATTGTTATTGTCTTTTGGATTTCATCAAAGTGCTTTTTCTCTATGCCCAATATCTCTTTGCATCGGATTCCTGTATCAATAAACGTAACCATTAACACATAATCTCTAAAGCCTGCATAGCTCCTTTGATCAGGCTGCTTTAATAGGTCTTGGACTTGTGTTTCTGAGAACGACGGAATGGTATCTTCTTTCGTTTTTAAGAGCTTTATTCGTGCTGTAGGGTTAATTCGAATATAATTTTCATCAAATAAAAACTTGAAAAAGCATTTCAAGGTTCTTAGCCGTACATTAACTGTGACAGGAGAGAGACCCTTCTTTTCTATATGCTTATAAGCTGAGCTGGTATGATCATCCCAAAGCATCTTTTCTTTTGTCATGTAATAAATATAATCCCTTACCATTTCAGTGGTAATATCTATGCCTAGTTTAACACTTGGATAAGCATTGTTTAAAAATGAAACAAAATACCGAAAATGGGTACTGTGATCCTTTAGTGTACGTTCTCTTAACCCTTCAAGTTCTTTTGACTTCATAAATGTATCAAATAATACATCTAACTGTTGCTCCTTTTTCTCTTCAGCTAAAGGAACTTCATCATAAAACGCTCTTTGTGAAATGGTCTTCCTACCCTTACGTTTACTTTGGTTTGCCAAAATAAAAACCTCCTTCGATTTGAGGGGAAAGATCCCTACATAGCAAAGGAGGTTGAACGGTTTTCTTTGTTTTGCCCACACGGTCTATATGTAAAACCTAAATTTGATCAGGTCTTAAAAACGTTGATTTGGCGGGACTGTGTAGGAATCGAACCTACCGGAGACGGCACGCGCCTCCCAAGCGGTTTTGAAGACCGTGGCGAACACCAGTGTCACAGCCAGCCCCGTAGTATAAATAAATGTGTCTTATAAGGACAAAGATTATATTAACATACAAGTTAATTATTTATCAAGTAGGGGAGACTTTGCACTAATTTCCTTTCTATTAAATTAGTCTTAAAAATAAACTAGCCCCACCAAAATTTAAATAAAAATTTAATTTATTTAGATAGGTAGAGTAAAAATGATCACTATTCTTAACCTATATTGACTACATCAATAATGCCCATCTATTTGTTTCAACTTTTCAATGACCCATTTACAAATTACACCAATAATAATGTAAATAGGGAAGGAATAAATGTACTTCCAATGATAAATTTCGTATATCCCTAGCCAAACTGTAATCGGTTCTAAAACAAATGAAAAAAACAAAGCACATACAGTCATAACAAGTAAAAATGGTTTCCAGTTAGGGAAATATTGATAAACAATCATATACACAATAGGAAGATGAAATTTATGGATTTCAATGATTGGAGGAATAATAGGAAAAATCTTATCAGGATAAGACCACATGACAAATGAAACTCCTGAAATATCCAAAAAGAATCCTATAGATCCGATCATAAGACCAAATAAAACAACTTCAATGAGTCTTTTTTTATCTAATAATCTAAGCCAAATTAGAACAAAAGCAATCGTTGTTATAACAAGGAACCACCAATTGAAAGTAAATAATGTTTCTGTTAGCCAATACTCCCATAGAAGGTTTCTTGATTCTCGACGTAATTCAATTATTTGACTCCAAAGAGAGCCACCTTTCATGTTAATTATTGAGGAAGCGATTAGGACTCCCTGTATAATAGTAAACATCCGGACCCTCCGATATACCCATGACTTTATATATATTGTGGGTTATTTTAGCAATGTATATACGGGTGATGAAGTGAAGTCTGGGTGATAGTTAATGACTACCTATATATTTAGGCCGATACATCAAATATTTCATTTACCGTATGAATTTGGAATTTGTTATTGACACATGAAATTGAAGCGCTTACACTTGAGGTAGTTATTAGATATTAGTTTTATAGAAAAGTGAAAGAGTTGTTGTTGATGGCGTTAAGTAATGATAATCGGATTGGACGACATGCGATTCTGCTATTGCTTTCTGAGGATTCAGAGGGACAGCTGAAAAAGTTGGAACAGTCCAATTGGAAAGGTTGTACCGGAAAAGTCGGTTCAATGGAAGCGCATAAAGTAGTGGCAGCAATAGAGACTGCGGCGAAGAAAAATGGGATTATCCAGTCGAATGTATATCGTGAATCTCACTCACTTTATCATGCAATTATGGAAGCATTGCATGGTGTAACGAGAGGCCAAGTTCAGTTAGGGTCCGTTTTAAGGACAGTGGGCTTATCGTTTGCTATTTTGCGTGGGAACCCGTATGACAGTGAGTTAGAAGGAGATTGGATCGCTGTTTCCTTGTATGGCACAATAGGTGCACCTGTTAAAGGGTCAGAGCATGAAACGATTGGTTTAGGAATTAATCACATATAATTGCCCATAGTATTTTAGTTAATAGGGGGCTATATCTTGAAATCAAAATTTTGATTTCATTGATATAGTCCCCTTTTCTATTGCTCCTTTACTTAACTAAAGAGAAAGAAGGGAGAGAGAAAGATGGTTATTTTAAACGGTCAAACACTCACTTTTTCTGATGTGCGTAACGTGCTGTTTGAAAAAGAGAAAGTAACGTATTCAGATGAAAGCATGAGGAAAGTAAAAGAGAGCCGCAAAGCGGTTGAACGAATCGTTGACGAGGGAAAAGTTGTCTATGGCATAACTACTGGCTTCGGAAAATTTAGTGATGTATACATTGGCAAAGGTGATGTGGAGGCATTGCAATTAAATTTAATACGTTCACATGCTTGTGGTGTTGGAGAGCCTTTTCCGGAAGTAGTCTCAAGAGCTATGGTTTTACTTCGTGCTAACGCATTGCTTAAAGGTTTTTCAGGGGTACGACCAGTTGTAATTGAAAGGTTAATAGATCTAGTAAATGCCAATATTCATCCGGTAATCCCGCAGCAAGGGTCACTCGGAGCAAGTGGAGATTTGGCTCCTTTATCTCATTTAGCACTCGTGTTAATTGGGGAAGGGGAGGTTTTTTATAAAGGTGAAAGGATAGAAGCAATCGATGCGTTAACGAAAGAAGGGATTTTCCCAATCACGTTAACCGCAAAAGAAGGCTTAGCGCTTATTAATGGAACGCAAGCCATGACAGCAATGGGCGTCGTTGCTTACTTAGAAGCGGAAAGACTTGCTTTTCAATCTGAGGTTATTGCCTCAATGACGATCGAAGGGTTGCGTGGCATTATTGATGCCTTTGATGAAGATATTCATCTAGCTAGGGGCTATAAAGAACAAATCGATGTTGCACGGAGAATTCGCACGTATCTTTCGGATAGCCAGTTAACAACGAAGCAAGGAGAAGTAAGAGTACAGGATGCTTACTCGATTCGCTGTATTCCGCAAGTACATGGAGCAACTTGGCAGGCTTTGAATTATGTGAAGGAAAAATTAGAAATCGAAATGAATGCAGCAACAGATAATCCACTTATATTTGATGAAGGAAAGAAAGTATTATCTGGCGGCAATTTTCATGGTCAGCCAATCGCCTTTGCGATGGATTTCTTAGCGATTGCGATGGCAGAACTTGCAAATATTTCAGAACGTCGAATCGAGCGTTTAGTTAATCCGCAATTAAGTGATTTACCTCCATTTTTAAGTCCTGAACCAGGATTGCAGTCTGGAGCGATGATTATGCAATATGCAGCGGCATCACTTGTATCTGAAAACAAAACGTTGGCACATCCAGCAAGTGTTGATTCGATTCCATCATCAGCGAATCAAGAAGATCATGTCAGCATGGGAACGATTGGTTCAAGACATGCATATCAAGTCATTCAAAATGCTCGTCGTGTTCTATCTATTGAAACGATTTGTGCGATGCAAGCGACAGAGTATCGAGGAACAGACAAAATGTCACAAACTACGAATCTATTTTTCCAAAAAGGTAGAGAGTTAGTTCCATCTATTACGAAAGATCGAGTGTTCTCAAAAGATATTGAAGCTATAACTGATTGGTTAAAAGCCAGTTCGCACCATTTTGATCAAACAGGATCGAAAATTCATTCATAAAAGGAGAGAGATTACTATGACAACAAAAAAACGAATCATTCAAGCAAAAACAGGTGTAGAAAGAGAATGTAAAGGCTGGGAACAAGAAGCTGTATTACGTATGCTCTACAATAACTTGGATCCTGAAGTCGCAGAAAAACCAGAAGATTTAATCGTTTATGGAGGAATCGGGAAAGCGGCTCGAAATTGGGAGTCATTTGATGCGATCGTTCGTTCTTTAAAGAAGTTGGAAGCAGATGAAACCTTGTTGATTCAATCTGGAAAACCTGTTGGGATGTTTAAAACCCATCCGGCAGCACCTAGAGTGTTATTGTCAAATTCAGTTTTAGTACCGAAATGGGCAAATTGGGATCATTTCAACAAACTTGAAAAAGATGGATTAATGATGTACGGACAGATGACAGCAGGAAGCTGGATTTATATTGGAACACAAGGCATTTTACAAGGAACATATGAAACATTTGCTGAGATTGGCAGAAGGCATTTTTCTAATAGTTTGAAAAGTACTGTAACATTAACAGCAGGTCTTGGAGGAATGGGCGGAGCGCAACCTTTAGCGGTGACAATGAATGATGGAGTTGTCATAGCTGTAGATGTAGATTCAGAGCGTATTCAAAAAAGAATCGATACGAAATATTGTGACCGAATGACATTTTCGTTGGATGAAGCACTTGAATGGGCACAAGAGGCAAAGGAAAAAGGGGTACCTCTATCAATCGGTTTAGTAGGCAATGCAGCAGCGATTCATCATGAAATCATTGAGCGCGATATTCATATTGATATTGTCACAGACCAAACATCTGCCCACGACCCTTTAAATGGCTATGTTCCAGAAGGGTTTTCTCTTGCCGAAGCTGCTGAGCTTCGTGAAAAAGATCCGACTAGATATGTGAAACTAGCAAATGAAAGCATGAGAAAGCATGTGGAAGCGATGGTCACACTGCAAAAAAGAGGCTCGGTTGTATTTGATTATGGCAACAATATACGCCAAGTTGCAAAAGATGAAGGGTTTGAAGATGCATTCAGCTTTCCAGGATTTGTACCTGCCTATATCCGTCCTCTTTTCTGTGAAGGAAAAGGTCCTTTCCGTTGGGTAGCTTTATCAGGTGATCCTGAAGACATTTATCGTACAGATGTATTGATTAAAGAGCTATTCCCGGAAAATGAAGCTCTTTGCCGCTGGATTGATATGGCTCAAGAAAAAGTCGCATTTCAAGGTCTACCATCTCGTATTTGTTGGTTAGGCTACGGGGAGCGGAAAAAGATGGGACTCGCAATCAATGAGCTTGTTAGAAAAGGAGAGTTAAAAGCTCCAATTGTGATTGGGCGTGATCACTTAGATTGTGGCTCTGTTGCCTCACCAAATCGGGAAACAGAAGCGATGTTAGATGGCAGTGATGCAGTAGGAGACTGGGCAATTTTAAATGCATTAATCAATAATACATCTGCGGGTGCTAGCTGGGTATCGGTTCATCATGGTGGCGGAGTTGGAATGGGGTATTCGCTTCACGCAGGAATGGTTGTCGTTGCTGATGGTTCAGAACTAGCAAAAGAGCGATTGGAACGTGTTTTGACAACAGATCCTGGCATGGGTGTCATTCGTCATGCAGATGCAGGGTATGAACTTGCAAAAGATGTCGCGAAGGAGAAGGATGTCGTTATTCCAATGAGTGAAAAAGAGTAATCAAAAGGGAGGGGATCGTATGAAACAACATGTAGATTTACTACTTATGAATATTGGTCAGTTACTCACGATGGAATCAATTGGTCCAAAAGAGGGGAAGGACATGCAAGAGCTAGTTATGCTTGAAGATGCTGTTGTCGGTATCACTAATGGCAAGGTTGTTTTGATTGGTGAGAGAGAGTCAGAAGAAGGAATTCAAGCTGCTGAAGTTATTGATTGTCAAGGGAAGCTCGTATCACCTGGTTTGGTTGACCCGCATACTCATGTTGTTTTTGGAGGGTCACGCGAACATGAAATGGCATTAAAACAGCAAGGAGTTCCTTATCTTGAGATCCTAAAACAAGGAGGAGGCATTCTTTCAACGGTTGAGCATACTCGCCAAGCGACAGAAGATCATTTATATGAAAAGGCATACTTTCACCTTGATCGGATGCTGTCACATGGAGTAACGACAGCTGAGATAAAAAGCGGCTATGGGTTAGATGTAGAGACAGAGTTAAAGCAGCTGAAGGTGGCAAAACGCTTACAGCAAAATCACCCAATTGATCTTGTTTCAACGTTTTTAGGAGCACATGCAATTCCTCATGAATATAAGGACGACCCTCAAGCGTTTTTAGATGAGATGGTCGGCATGCTTGATTTAATTAAAATTGAGGAACTTGCTGAGTTTGTTGATATTTTTACAGAGACAGGTGTGTTTACAGTAGAACAGTCTCGGGATTATTTGACGAGGGCGCAGGAAAAAGGGTTTGGTCTTAAAATTCACGCTGACGAAATTGATCCTTTAGGTGGAACGGAACTAGCGGCTGATTTAGGAGCAAGTTCTGCAGATCATCTCGTTGGTGCATCGGATGAGGGAATTAAAAAATTAGCTGAATCCAAAACAATAGCAGTACTGTTGCCAGGAACAACTTTTTATCTAGGAAAAGAAACATTTGCGCGCGCACGAAAAATGATAGATGAAGGAGTGAGAGTAGCTCTAGCAACGGATTTTAATCCTGGTAGCTGCCCAACAGAAAATATTCAACTAATCATGACTTTTGCTGCGTTAAAGCTGAATATGTCTCCTGAAGAAATTTGGAATGCAATGACCGTGAATGCTGCTTATGCGATCGGGCGCGGTGAGCAAGCAGGGCAAGTTGTCGTCGGGCGTCAGGCAGATCTTGTCATCTGGGATGCGCCAAATTATCAATATCTTCCTTATCATTACGGAGTGAACCATGTTAATACCGTGATTAAAAATGGGCAAATCGTCTCAAGAAGGAGGGAGGTCAGTGAAACCATTTCCTTATCTCCAAAAAGCTAACACATCATTTACGGATCGTGAAGTAACAAAGATAGGTGATCTAATGAAAGAGTGGGATGGTGAAACGATCAGAGGGGTAGGACTAATTGGAGCCCACCTCTCTAAATCATCGATTAGTCACTCTGGAGCCTGCTTTGCTCCAGGTACGATTCGCAAAGCATTGTCAGGATACTCAACCTATTCAGTAGAGGAAAACATTGATTTAGCAAATTGGATTATTCAAGACTTAGGTGATATTTCGATGCATATAACAGATGTTATTCAGTCTCAGAACCGCATCTATGAAACGGTTCAACAATTATTAAAGGAGCACTCATCGTGGCTTCCCGTTGTGTTAGGAGGAGATAATTCTATTACTTATCCAAGCATAAAAGGGTTTAAGGAAGCAAAAGGGGAAGTCGGTGTTCTTCAGTTTGATGCCCATCATGACGTCAGAAATTTGGAGGATGGGGGACCGAGTAATGGAACACCGTTTCGAAGTTTACTTGAAACAAAAACGATTAAGGGAACCAACTTGGTTCAAGTAGGCATTCGTGATTTCTCAAATAGTAAACCATATCATGATTATGTAAACAAACATGGTGTAACTGTATATACGATGAAGGACGTTCGTCAGGCGAGTATGAAAGAGTTAATGGAATCATCGTTAAAAAAACTTGAACAGTCAGTTGATTCAATTTATGTATCTGTTGATATGGATGTAATTGACCAAGCACAAGCACCAGGTTGTCCAGCTATTGGACCTGGTGGCATGGATGCAGTTGATCTTTTTGAAGCGATCTCGTATTTAGGAGAACATCCTATGGTTAAAGGACTAGAAATTGTAGAAGTAGATCCGACAGTAGATTTCCGTGATATGACGAGTAGGGTAGCGGCTCATGTCATCTTAAACTTTTTAAAGGGAAAACAAAGAGGGGGATTAACGTTTGATTAATGCTGTACTCATTTCCGTTATCGTAATGGTTGTTCTCAGTCTTCTTCGAGTAAATGTAGTATTGGCCATTCTTTTTGCTGCACTAACAGCTGGGGTAGCATCAGGACTCCCGGTAACAGATACAGTTGATATGCTTGTATCAGGTATGGGAGGCCAAGCAAATACGGCTCTCAGTTACATTTTACTAGGAGCATTTGCAGTAATGATCGGATATTCCGGTATTACTGGCTTCTTAGTACGGCATTTAATTAATGCGTTAAAAGGGAGAAAAGCATTTCTATTACTGGCAATTGCAGGGGTCGCTTGTTTATCTCAAAATGTCGTACCAGTCCATATTGCTTTCATTCCGATATTAATTCCACCACTTCTTCACCTGTTTGATAAGATGAAGCTCGATCGTAGGGCTGTTGCTACTTCATTAACATTTGGTTTAAAGGCACCGTACATCATGATTCCTGCTGGATATGGGTTGATCTTTCACGGCATTATCGCAAATGAAATGACATCAAATGGGATGCCGGTTAATATCATGCAAATTCCTATGGCGATGCTCTTACCGGGTTTTGGTATGTTCATAGGGTTGTTAATCGCTATTTTCATTACGTATCGGAAAGATCGAGTCGTTAATGCTGATTTAGATCACCATTCGGAAATTGCTGCAACTGTAGATGAAGGCTTAACGTTTTCAAGGAAGCATGTATTTACAATTGTCGCCATCATAGCAGCGCTTACTGTTCAAGTTCTTTTTAGCTCCTTAGTTTTGGGGGCGCTTACAGGCGTAGTCATTATGTTTGCGTTGCGAGTTGTGCCATTTAAAGAAGGAGATTGGGTCGTTAATGATGGCATAAAAATGATGGGAATGATTGCTTTTGTCATGTTAATTGCTTCTGGATATGCGACGGTTCTAAAAGATACTGGAGCAGTCGAAAGCTTAGTTGAATCAACGACCGGTTATCTTGGTGGGAGTATGTTCTTGGCTGCAGTAATTATGTTGATTGTTGGGATGCTAATAACAATGGGAATAGGTTCGTCATTTGGCACACTGCCGATATTAGCAGCATTGTTTGTCCCCATATGTGCGGCAATTGGATTTTCTCCTTTAGCAACTGCAGCGTTAATCGGAACAGCCGGTGCGATTGGAGATGCAGGCTCTCCAGCTTCTGATAGTACTCTTGGACCGACAGCTGGATTAAATTCAGATGGGAAGCACAATCATATTTGGGATACATGTGTGCCGACCTTCTTGCACTTTAATATTCCATTGCTTATTTTCGGTTTGTTAGCAGCTTTGATTCTTTAATATGATGGAGAAAGGGTGTGATCTTGTGATTGCACTCTTTTTGATTGTAAGCGGAGTGAAAAAAGAACTGATAGGGAAACTAAAAGCGAAGGAGGGAAGGGCATGACAAATATAATTGATGGTATGGATGCGGCTAGGTTTCAATCTGCCAATCATCCTGATGGAAAGAAACATGAAAAGAAGCTTAAGGAAGAAGAGAAAAAAATGCCTACTGTTTTACGAAACTTAAAGAACGGATCATAAGGATGAATTGACTCGGGGTGTCTCAAAGGACTAATTTTGACCTTTAAGACACCCCGATCATAAAATTTAGCTGTTAGAGCTATGAGAGTGAGTATGATTTACGCTACGCTGAATGCCAGAACTCGAATAACTTTGAACCATTTTTTGTAATTCTTTGTGTGCCTCTCGTAGTTCTAACGTTGCATCGATAATTTTTTGAAACCCTTCCAAATCTTTATCTGAAGCATTTAACAGCGATTTTGTCATGCCTTCGGCGATTTGTTGTAGGCTTAAGTCTCTGTTCACAAACAACGACCACCTTTCTTTTTCATTTGTTGGTTTCTAACTTACTATTTTTTGATTCAGTAGGTATTTTCCTGCAAGAACTTCTCTACATATATCAGCAGATTGTCGTAAATGGTAACAAATACCGAGTGAATATCCTATATGTATCCAATTTGCGAATATGTGTTTTGTGATATGCGTTTTGCAAGCTCATACATTTAATAGTTTACGCTATTATTTTAGTAATTGGAAGGAAGTTGCTGTTTTCTCATAATTATTTGAGAAAATTATAGTTTTTTTAATATATTTGTAATATATCATTTCATTGAGTAAAGAAAGAGGATTACAAAATGGATGATTGTGTTAAAATTGAGAAATAATTCAATTTTAAAAAGTAGGTGGTCGTATGGGAGAAGAACAACAACCAATTCTATCACTTGAAGATGTAACGATGTCATTTGATAACAAAATGGTATTACGTGCAATAAATTTAAAAGTTTATAAAGGACAAATCATTGGATACATAGGGCCAAATGGAGCTGGGAAAAGTACGACGGTGAAAATTATGCTTGGCCTCATTGAAGGTTATCATGGGAAAATTACGGTATTTGATAACGATATATCGGATGGAAAAGTAGATTATAAGAAAAAAATTGGCTATGTTCCGGAAACGGCCGAATTGTACGATAACTTAACAGCAAGTGAATATTTATCGTTCATAGGAGAATTATATGGTGTTCCTCCAGAGAAAGTAGAGAGTAAAGCTAGACGGTTAATGGAGAAATTCGGATTAGAGGAAGTCTATCATTCAAGGCTGTCGTCTTTTTCAAAAGGAATGAGGCAAAAGGTATTGCTCATTTCAAGTCTATTACATAATCCTGACTTATTATTTCTTGATGAGCCGTTAAGTGGATTAGATGCCAATAGTGTCATGGTTGTAAAAGAAATTTTAGCAAAGCTTGCAGCAGAAGGAAAAACAATATTCTATTCTTCACATATTATGGAAGTGGTAGAAAAAATCAGTAATCGAATCATCCTCTTATCAGAAGGGCAAATTATTGCAGATGGGAGCTTTGACGAATTAAAGAAACAAAATACAGAGGGGACATTGGAACAAATCTTTAATCAACTAACTGGTTTCCATCAACATCATGAAATTGCAGCAGACTTTGTCTCTATCGTTCAAGAGGTGTAGGATGGAAAACTTTCAAACTCTAAAGCTACTAGATTATTTTAGAAAGCCAATTGAAAAATTGGGCGTAGATTACAGCAACATGAGGAAAATTTTACAAGTGAAATTAACGATGGATAAAAGAAGAGTACCGACCATTTTTACTCAATCAAATACAAAGAAAGAAGGAAATCAATTTCTTAAGTCATTATGGCTGTATGCCTTATTTGGTCTTGCCTTCATCCCTTTTATTCTTCTTGGTGATAATTATCTGTTTCAAATGAGCATTGTTTTTGGAATTGCGATGTTTATTATTATGACTTCGATGATTTCAGATTTTTCGTCAGTTTTGCTTGATGTAAGGGACAAAACGATTTTGCAAACAAAGCCTGTTGATCAGAAAACCATTAGTGCTTCAAAATTAGTACATGTAATCATTTACTTGTTCTATTTAACTGGGTCAATTATGACTATTCCTTTGCTCGTTTCGTTGTTTACAAAAGGAATTCTATTTTTTCTTGTTTTTCTAATTGAAATCATCTTTGTTAATTTATTGATCATTGTGATAACAGCCTTACTTTATTTGTTTATCTTACGCTTCTTTGATGGCGAGAAATTAATGGATCTCATTAATTACGTTCAAATCATATTATCACTTGCTACGATAGTTGGGTATCAATTAGTGATTCGATCTTTTGAATTTATTAATTTTGATATTCAAGTTTCTCTGAAGTGGTGGCAGCTTTTCGTGCCGCCGCTTTGGTATGCAGCTCCATTCGAATGGGTATTAAATGGAAATACAGATGTGTATATATTGATTTATACGGTTTTAGCAATCTTAGTACCGCTGATTTCCATTGCTCTCTACATTAAGTTAATGCCGGCATTTGAAAGAAATCTGCAAAAGCTAACGGCGCAAAGTACTGGTAAATCAAGTGGACGTAAAGAGAGTTTCATAGGAAAGTGGATTTGTCATAGCAATGAAGAAAGAACGTTTTTCCGATTTGCTAACCAGATGATGGAACAAGAAAGAGAGTTTAAATTGAAGGTATATCCTTCGTTAGGTCTCGCACTAGTCCTGCCTATTTTGTTATTTTACAATGAGGTTCGCTTCCGTTCTCTGGAAGAAATTGCATCAAGTCAATACTATTTAGCGATCTATATTTGTCTGTTGATCGTTCCTACTATTATTATGATGCTGAAATATTCGGGAACGTATAAAGGGGCTTGGATCTTTCGAACGGCACCAATCCAACACCCAGCACTTATTTTTAAAGGAACCTTAAAAGCTTTTCTAGTTAAATTATTTCTTCCCATATATATTCTTCAAAGCTTTGTATTTGGGTTTATTTTTTCGGCAGCGATCATTCCGCATTTAGTTGCTGTTTTATTAAGCTCTTTTATGTATACAGTCTTGTGTTTCTTATCTTTAAAGAAGGCTTTGCCGTTTTCTGAATCTTTTAAAGCCGGACAACAAGGTGAGGGCTTCACTATTTTTGTTTTGCTGCTGTTAATTGGTCCTCTTATTGGACTACATTATGTAAGTTCAATGGTTTCTTTTGGGGTTTATTTTTATATCGCTGTTTTGTTACTTGTTAACTATTTTCTATGGAGTGATCGTACTTTTCAAAGAGTAAAGATACGCTTTAATGATTAAGTTAAAAATGAGGAGAGACGGGTGCTTTTGATGAGCAAGCGTCTCTTTTTTATTTGAACAAAGCACTAGTTTCTAAATTGCCACTTTTCAATCACCAATCACGATGTTATAGTGTATATATAGATATACACAGTATAGCAGTGAGGAGTTGGGAAGGTATGAGTTTTATCGAATTATTATGGGCGTATATTTTAGTTTTTGTTTTATCTGCAGTTCCTTTTCTTGAAGGGTATGCAGTTGTTCCTCTTGCTATTATTGCTGGCTTAGCGACAGTACCAGCTGTCATTTTAGGTTTAGTTGGAAACATTGTAACGGTCTTTTTAGTCATCGCATTCGTCGATAAAATTAAAGCTTGGCGTAAAAAGAAAAAGGGTGAAGAGGAAGGCCAGGTGGATAGCAAGCGCTCGGTTCGGGCACAAAAAATATGGAATAAATATGGCTTGCCTGGATTATCAATCATTGGCCCTTTATTTGTAGGAAGTCATGTGACTGCATTTATGAGTGTATCTTTAGGAGCGACAAAAAAGAAAGCCTTTGTTTGGATGACGGCAAGTATAACGATTTGGACAATTGTTTTTGTTATCTTGGCTCATTTAGGAATTGATTTGTTAGGGCATCAAGATGATGGAGTATCGAATCGGTTCTTTAATTAAAGGAGGAATTGAGTATGTTGAATCAAGCATTTTGGCTTGTGAAAAAAGATTTAAGATATAATTGGAGAGGTCTTGTATTTACGATCATTGCAGTTGTCTTCTTTGGTTTTTTTACAACCATTTTTCTAGAACAAGCCGCTAGAGCTTTGTTTGGTGATGGTGTAATGTATTATAACCATGTTGTGCTCGATATCTTTTTTGTTGCGATACTGCCTTCATTAGCAGCTATTTTCATGTCAGGTCCGTATTTATCATTTCAAACAATTAAAGACGATCCATTTACCAAAAGAATGGCTTTTTTAAGAGCATTGCCGATTCCGGTTGAGTTATTAGCTTTTAGCCGAACTTTGTTAATGCTTATCACTTTATTTATGCTGTCTCTTGCTTTTTATGGAACGATTGTAACGCAACTTCCTGATCGTTTTTATTCCTATATAACATTGAATGAACTATTCATATTTATCCTTGTCTGGTTTGGATATTCTTTGGCACTTGGTGGAATGAACCCATTTATCGAATACGGAACAAGCGGGAAAATGCTGCATCTCTTACCATTTGTGTGGATTGCAATAATGATTGGTCTATTCGTCGGCTTTCGTTTAATCGTTGGTTATAGCATTGTTGAATGGAGTCTTCTTTTAGTAAAAGATTATGGCTGGATAATAGCTTTTATTTCGATTGCTCTAGGTGTCGTTGGGTGTTATTTATGGCATAAATTGCTTACGTATCGTTTGAAAAAAAGAGATTATTTGTAATGGAAGGGAGGATGGCCCATGAAGCTACCGATACGAGTTTCTGAAGAAAGCAGAGAACCTATTTATCATCAAATTGAAACACAAGTGAAATCACTTATTGTTGGAGGGCAGCTTCCGCCTGGTACACCGCTTCCTTCCATTCGTGTCCTTTCAAATGATCTACAATGTAGTGTGATTACAACAAGGCGGGCTTATCAAAATTTAGAAAGCAATGGATTTATTAAGACTGTTCAGGGTAAAGGAACCTTTGTAAAAGAGGTTGAAACAATCAAAATGGAAGAAACAAAGCAGAAAGTTGTCATCGATGCTTTTGTGAAAGCGATTGAACAGGCTGAGCAAGTTGGGTGTTCGAGTGAGGATATCCGACGTATTTTTAAAGAAGTGATGGAAAACAAGAGGAACGGGGGATAATTATGACCAGCTCTTTACTAACGACAACCGCATTAACCAAAAAATATAAGAAATTTACACTAGGGCCAATTGATTTTAAAGTCGAGACAGGAACAGCGATTGCTATAGTCGGGGCAAATGGGTCCGGGAAAAGTACATTCTTTCGCTTGCTTATGAATTTGATTCAACCAAATAGTGGTTCTGTGCATGTGTTTAATCACATATTTGGAGAAAATGAGGCAGAAATTAAGAAACAAATCGGTTATGCTGGAGAATTACTAGAGCCATTCGGTCATTTAACGATCCGTGAGCTTGCTAGCTTCGTTTCTTTTTGGTATCCAAACTGGGACCCAAAATACTTTCGTTATCTTATAAAAAGGTATCAGATTGATGAGAGTAAGAAGTATGCTAAGTGTTCAAAAGGAATGAAAAAGAAAGTAGAATTTATCCTCTCACTCACTCATCATCCAAATTTGCTTATTTTAGATGAACCATCAGCTGGCGTAGATATTATCTCCCAAAAGAAGATGAAAGAGGATTTAATTCAATTTATGGAGAGCGGTAACAGGAGTTTAATACTAGCAACTCACTCCATAGATGAGGTAAAATCAATTTGTGATTGGATAACCGTTTTTCATGAAGGGGAAATCATACAGGCTTTTGATAAAGATGAGATTTTTGAAAAATGGGGAAGAATATGGGTATCGCAGGTAACGGATAAGATTCGGGAGCATCCAAATGTAATCGAAGTTAGCTCCACCCCATTACAAATCGTTACAAATGATTTACGAAAACTTGAAAATGATTTGAAAAATGAACATATACAAATAACACATGTGCAAAAATTAACGCTAGAAGAAGGGCTTGAGTATTTAATAGGAAAAGAATTAACTGCTAAAGCAGATTAAATGATTGTAGGGATAAAAACCTTGATAGGTGATGACGATGGCTTATAAAAGAATTGTTTTGCTCGGCATATTGCTTTCTATAATCGTAAGTTCGTACAACTTTTCATACAACCAATTGCTGTTTGACGGTGATTACCAACTTTCCGAAACAATTGAATTTACAATTAGTGAAGGCGGGGTTAATCCGTCTTCTTTTCAATCGGTCATTACTAGACTTGGAAAGAGTCGCATGATAGAAGGTAGTATAATCCTTTCGAACTACATTACGCAATTATTTCAATCGCCAATACCTTCCGAGAAACGGATTTTTAATTTAATGACGGTGAAATTTCAAAGCACGTTCTTCTCTTCGTTGATTAGAAGTTAAATCAACGAAAAAAGAGGTGAAACATATGCTGAAGAAAAAGGTCATTCATCCAGATTTAAAAGAACCGATTGGCGGCTTATTTGTAGGACTTGTTATGATGCTCATCGTATTTTTGATTGCCCATTTTGTATTTGGGTTAGAATTTTTTTAATAAAAAAGAAAAAGGAGCAGTGGAATATTCCATCGCTCCTTTTCCTATTAATCTTGAGGGCGAGTCCCTGGCTCCATACCCGAGTCAGATGCCGTCATTATAGGTTTAACGGTTAGATCTGATTGAACTCGAATTTGACAGGAAAGGCGAATGTTCTCTTCTCTAAATCCTTTAGCATCGAGAATTTTTGCTTCTGCCTCCTCAACTGGACCAGCATCTCCTTCGAGAATTTCAACACGACAGGTTGTACATCTTGCGTTTCCACCACAACGATGCAGAATATCAACATCGTTATCTTCTAAAGCAAGTACTAACTTTGTCCCTTCCTCAACTTGGAAACCTTCTTTTCCTTCTACTTGAATCTTTGGCATACTATCTCCTCCTAAGGATTGTGTCTTTAATAAAAACATTACCATAAATAAAATTAAATGTGTAATTTGTCTAAGTGCAGAGTCTGTTCAAAAAGGGAAAAACCACCCTTTTTGAACAGACTCTATAAGATAAAGCTCGATAGAATTTACATATTTATAGTATAATGAATGTTGGTGAATAATGGATTAGTTCAAAATCAATTGGACTAATAATGCAACAATATAGATATAGTGAAAGTGAGTGTTCATAATGGGGCGTAAGTGGAACAATATCAAAGAAAAAAAAGCGTCAAAGGATGCAAATACGAGCCGTATATATGCAAAGTTTGGACGTGAAATTTATGTAGTTGCTAAGCAAGGTGAACCTGATCCAGAATCAAACCGAGCGTTAAAAGTTGTACTTGAGCGTGCAAAAACGTACAGTGTGCCAAAAGCAATTATTGATCGTGCTATTGAAAAAGCTAAAGGCGGTTCAGAGGAAAATTACGACGAGCTGCGTTATGAGGGGTTTGGACCAAACGGATCTATGGTCATTGTGGATGCTTTGACTAACAATGTTAACCGCACAGCGGCAGAAGTACGTTCTGCTTTTAAAAAGAATGGTGGAAACATGGGAGTTAGTGGTTCTGTGTCATTTATGTTTGATGCGACGGCTGTCATTGGTCTTGAAGGTAAATCAGAAGAGGAAGTACTTGAATTATTACTCGAGGCAGATGTCGACGTTCGTGATATTATTGCAGAAGACGATTCGATTATTGTGTACGCGGAACCAGATCAATTCCATGAGGTTCAAGAAGCTTGTAAAAATGCAGGAATAGAGGATTTTACAGTTGCGGAACTAACAATGCTTGCCCAAAATGATGTATCGCTTCCAGCTGATGCGAAGGAACAGTTTGAAAAATTAATTGACGCATTAGAGGATTTAGAAGATGTTCAACAAGTGTATCATAATGTAGATTTAGGAGAGTAATTTTTCAGCAGGCCTTTTAGGGTCTGCTTTTTATTACGTATAAAGCCAACAAGAGGATGGACTCTTGTTGGCTTTATACGTGCTAATAGTGAGAACTTAATCTCGACTAGATCTTTCGTTAAGTACATCTTTTTGAAATTTTCTCAAGCGTTTCATTGTTAATCGCCAGTCACGCTGTTCACGCTTTTTCTTCCTTCTGAGCATAATTTTCAGCTCTTTTTTCCGAGAGTCTTCATGATTCATGACAAAACACACTCCTTTCTTTGTAGTAGCGAGGCGACTACGAAAGATACGTATGTCGAATATTGCCTGGACTATGCCTTGTAATTTGCATTTTCTTGGATAAGATGACATATATATTGCGTTTTACTTCTATGTTTATTGCGTACCATATAAGCAATCTCTTTTGCAGGAGGATTGTAGAAAATGGAAGATACTTGTTTTTATTGTGGTGAGGAAGTAAATGATCGTTTTAGCCATGGATTGTTTATCCATCAAAACGAGCATGTCGACAAAACTCTTTGTCAAGATTGTTACAAAGAGTGGCTTGAAGGGATAAAGGAGTAAATTAAGTAAGCCTGAACTAAAGAGTTCAGGTCTTATTTTAGTGGATTTGGCGAGTAAATCTGAAGTCCGGTGAGTAAACCTCCTAAGCATGTAAATGAAAAAACATTACTCATGATTATCGTTGGTTTCCAGGTTCTGTGATATCGAGATCAATGTAGTCTTTTTGATCATTTTGCTGCTCAATTCGCGGTTCGAGAACATTTGAGATGAAAGAATAGGTACTATCAATATCAGTCAAAGTTTTTTCTGTAAATACCTCCTTTGTATCTGGATCAAACACTTCAGCTGTAAAGTTCCGTTCACCTTCGTTATAGTAAAGCTTTACTCCATCTCCAAATTCCTCGGGAGGCCTTGGCAGAACAAAGATTTCATACTCGTTTGGATTAGCTGTTAAGTTTTCAATTTTTTGAAGAATCTCTATTTTGTCCATCGATTATCTCCTTTATTATGTGATTGGTTGTAGCTTGTACCTTTTCTAAAAGTAGCATTCATAAGCTGTCTTTTCTTTGTTTCCTGTTAACGTATATAGTATGATAAACAACGATAGAAATTGGTCATAGTAGAGAGGGATTAGGTTGTTATGAATCATTATACGGTTGGAATGGCTGGTCATATTGACCACGGGAAGACAACGTTAACAAAAGCTTTAACGAATATAGATACAGATCGTTTAAAGGAAGAAATAGAGCGGAGTATCTCAATTGAGTTAGGCTATGCTCCTTTGAAATTAAACGACGAAATGGAAGTGTCTCTTATTGATGTACCTGGGCACGAACGCTTTATAAGGCAAATGATTGCGGGAGTAGCGGGAATAGATTTGGTGATGCTTGTAGTAGCTGCGGATGAAGGAATTATGCCTCAAACACGTGAACATATAGATATTTTGCGTTTGCTCGGAATAGAAAAGGGGATTATTGTCGTAACGAAAATTGAGAATGTTGATGAAGAGATGAGAGAGATTGTGGAACTGGATATACGGGAAGCGATAGAAGGTACTTTTTTAGAAAAAAGTCAGCTCTTTTTCGTAGATAGTCTTCGTTCTGTTGGGATTGAAGAGTTAAAGAAAGGAATTGTGATTGAACTGGAAGGAAGGACAAGTCGTGATGCAAGTGGCGCGTTTCGCTTACCTATTGATCAAGTCTTTACAATTCATGGACAAGGAACCGTTGTAAGAGGCACCGTCTATGAAGGGATCGTGAACGAAGGAGATGTGTTAGATTTATTACCAAAGCGGATTCCAGTTCGAGCTAGACAGTTACAAGTACATCATCAAGCTCGAAAAAGTGGACGAGCAGGGCAACGTGTGGCAGTTAATGTCGGCGGTATTTCAAAGGATGAGATTAAACGTGGCGATGTCCTAGTTGCAAGTGGACATTATGAGACAACTCATACGATTGATGTTGGTCTCACAACAGTTGCAAAGCTAATGTATCCTCTAAAACAAAGAGGAGCAATCAAATTACATATTGGTACGGCTGAAGTATACGGTAAGATTGTCTTTTTTGATCGGAATGACTTAGCTGAAGGTAATGAAACAATAATGTGTCAAATTCGTTTGGATGAGCCAATTGTTACAAGAAGAGGCGATCGGTTTATTTTGCGACGGCCGACACCGATGGAAACGATTGGTGGAGGAACTGTAATTGACCCTCATGGAGCGAAATATCGCTTCGGTGAAGAAACGGTTCAAATGCTTGAACAAAAAATGGACGCAACACCTATTGAGCGATTGCAACAACTTCTATTAGATAAAAAATTGCTGCCGATAAAAGATGCTAGTAAAGAAATGAATATGTCAGAAGACGAAATGAAAGAACTGGTCGAGCAAGAGGAAAAGACATTTCAATTACCGACTGGGGAGATTACGAGTGAGAAAGTCATTCAGTCATTACGGGAAGCATTTCTAATTGAGCTGGAGCGTTATCATAATGAATTTCCGTTCCGTGCTGGGGTTAAGAAAGCCGAACTAGTTCAAAGCTATACTCATACGTATCCTAAACGATTATTGGATTGGTTGCTTGATGAGGGACATAAACAAGGTTGGTTTGTCATTCAAGGACCATTTGCAGCACTATCTACCCATACTCCTCACGCGCCGCGACAGTGGGGGAAACGGGTGGAGCATGTATTAACGGCAATTAAAAATGAAGGGCTTCAAGTAACACCAACTTCTGATCATCTAACAGCTCAACAAATTCCGAAAGAACTACATGAAGAAGTGACTCATTATTTTTACCAGCAAGAACTTCTTTATCAACTTGATGAGAAATTATCAATTCATAGAGCGCCCTTTAGAGAGGCGGTAGCTAAATTACGAGAAGAGACAGATGTCGTTTTTGCTTTAAAAGAAGCCAAAGAATCAACTGGGTTATCACGTAAGTACTTAGTACCCTTTTTAGAAAAGCTAGATAAGCTCGATTTAACGATTAGACATGATCAAGAACGGAAATGGAGGGTGACTGAAGTTGAAAATTGGCTCGGTGACAAATCCTAAAATCATTCTATTTACTCCGTATTTCAAACAAAATCGTGGAAATTCCACAACGGCAAGACGTTTCGTAAAAGGATTGAGGATGTGGGGTGTAAGTGTTCGAATCTTTGCTTATGAAGAAGAAGAGTGGAATTCAGATTGGGATTCTTACTTCTTAGAGGCAGATATATATCATGTAATTCATTTGAAACGGTTTTCCCAATGGTTAAAAAAGTATCCACATCTGCATTTCAGTAAACCCTATATATTAACCTCTGGTGGAACGGATGTTAATGAGGACTTAAAGGACCCAGATGCCGTTAAGTTAATGGTTTCAGTAGCAGATGAGTCTTGTGGAATTACTGTTTTCAGTGAAGATGGAAAGAATAAGATTATTCAGACGTATCCGGACTTAGCTGATCGCATTTATGTTATTCCACAAAGTGTAGATTTTCCAAAGGATGGGACGAAGGAATCAAACCGCGATATTCTTTCTGGATATCCTAAGTTTTTGCTGCCGGCAGGGCTACGGCCGGTGAAGGATGTCCTCTATGTAGCAGATGAGTTAAAGAGGTTGCGTTATACTTGGCAAGAACTGACCTTTACGATCATTGGTCCTGTTCTAGATGACGGTGTCTATCAAGAAGTTCAAGAATTTGAAAAGGAACATGAGTGGTTTCGTTATATAAAAGAAGTTCCGCTTGAACAAATGAAAGCTGTTTATCAATCTTGTGATTTTGTTCTAAATACATCTATCTCAGAAGGGCAGTCCTCTGCAGTACTTGAGGCGATGGCTTTAGGTAAGCCTGTTATAGCAAGGCTGAATTCAGGAAATGCAAGTGTCCTTTCAGATGGGGAAACAGGGGTGTTGTTTGAGTCGCCTGAACAATTCACCCTCAAAGTGCAAGAATTGCTCACTTCTGAAGGAAAGCAAAAGAGCATTATTAAAAAGGCAATCTTGTATATTAAAGAGCAGCATTCATTGGAAAAAGAGATGGGACAATTTTTAGAAGTGTACGAGCATTGTTTAGCAAACGCTTATGTGTAAGGGTTATTTCTTTACAAGAAAGACTTAAAAATGGTAAATTCCTTCAGTAGATTAAATAAAAAGGTGGAGAAAAGATGAAGAAATGGATGATGACATTAGGGATGGCACTTGTCTTAACTGCATGCGGAGCGGCAGACGATCCTGATGAAGTAGTACAATCTCCAACAGTTGATGAACATGGAGAAGAGGCGCCAGCAACTGAAAATGACGATAGTGTGTTTGAAATTGCTGTAATCCCTTCACAGTCAATGGGAGAAATGCAAACAGGACTTGATAATTTAGAAGCTCATTTAACAGAGAAACTAGGGAGGGAAGTTGTTGTAGAACAATACCCGAATTATAACGCTGTAGTTGAAGCGATTAATTATAACCATATTGACTTGGCTTTCTTAGGACCGCTAACGTATTTAATTGCTCATGAGCAAAGCGGAGCGCAAGCGATCATTACACAGGAAGTAGATGGAAGTCCCTATTACTTTTCATACATTATTACTCATAACGATCGTGAGTGGGATGATTTAGATGATATGCTAGAAGACCGTGCAGATGTTGATTTTGCGTTTGCGAGTATCTCTTCCACATCTGGTCACTTAATTCCAGGCCTTCACCTACGTCAGCTAGGTTTTTATGAAAGTGAAGATGATCATGAATTTAAGCAAATTCAATTTGCTGGATCCCATGATATCGTAACAACTCTTGTCCAAGATCAAACGGTTGATGCTGGGGCAGTCGATAGTGCGATCTTAGAAGCATTAATGAAAGAGGATGACCAAAACGGTGGTACAATGCGTGAAGACATTAAGGTTATCTGGCAATCGGAAGAACTTTATCAGTACCCTTGGGTTGTCCCAGCTGGTATGAGTGATGAATTAATTGCAGAAGTACAAGAAGCTTTTTATGAAATTGCTGATGAAGAAATCCTACGAATTTTCGGTGGTGCGACACGCTTTGTTGAAGCAGATGACAGTCAGTATGCAGATGTGTTAGAAGCAGCTCGTGAATTCGAAATGCTTTCATTAGATTAGGAGCCTTCTACGATGGTTTGGTTTCGTAGGCGCTACCTCATATATCTTATCTTGATTATCGTTGCTCTTTGGTGGAGCATGGATATGACAGGGTTTGAATGGAGAAAGCTTACGCAAATCGGAAATATTTATCACATGGTGACCACTCGTTTTTTTCCGATTGAGTGGTCCCTTTTTCCGAGAATGGCGTATCACAGTCTTGTCACTTTAGCTATTGCTTTTTTAGGTACATTTTTAGCACTGATTGTAGCTTTGCCACTTAGCTTTTTGGCAGCAAAAAACACGAGTGGGTCTGTAGGGATGTATAGCACCATTCGTGGCGCATTAAGTGCACTAAGATCTATTCCAGAGATTGTATTTGGTTTAATCTTTGTTTCGGCATTTGGGCTTGGACCATTTGCAGCTGTCTTAGCAATCATTTTGCATAATATTGGCGTTTTAGGGAAGTTAATTTCTGAATTGATTGAAGCGGCAGATTCTGGACCTCAAGAAGCGATGCGTTCTGTGGGGGCAACAAAATGGGTCGGACATTTATTTTCAATTTTGCCTCAAATATGGCCGAATGTGTTGTCTCAATATTTTTATCGGTTTGAAGTAGCCATTCGGACGTCTCTCATCCTCGGATTCATCGGAGGGGGAGGAATCGGTCAGCAGCTCTTTAATCATTTCCAAAGCTTCTACTATACAGCCGTAGCACTAGATATCGTACTCATCATGATTATGGTTATCATAGTGGATTTCATCGGCGGCCGAATTAGAGCTAGGGTTATATAGAGTTCAATCAAAAAGGCGATCTTCCTTTTTGATTGAACTCGAAGCGATGAGCGGAGCCGTTGCCAATGTTTTAAGCTTTTTAGGAGTGGGTTTCTCCTAAAAGGCGTGCAACGAGAGGAGCCATCGCAGCATGTTCGCACAGTTAAGGACAAAGCGAATCCCTTATAAGAAAATAAAGGGTAGTAAAGTCATTCAAAAAGGCGATCTTCCTTTTTGAATGAACTCGGGGAGGAGGGGGCATTATGCTTTCAATTGCAGATTTAGTTGTACGTTATCCTAAAACAGATGAGAATGCCCTTGACCATGTCAATTTGACATTTAAGAAGGGAGAGTTTGTTTGTGTGCTTGGCAAAAGTGGTGCAGGGAAGTCGACGTTTATTCGCACAATAAATCGTTTGCAGTTGGCAACTGCAGGGCAAATTACGTGGGAAGGGACGAACCTGACAAACCTCTCGGAAGCGAAGATGAGAAGGGTTCGCTCAGATATGGTTATGATCTTCCAACACTTTAATTTAATCCCGAGAATGACTGTATTGCAAAATACATTAACAGGTTCTTTTGGAAAGCGACCACCATATAAAAATATACTCGGGCTTTTTTCTGAACAGGAACAAAAACGAGCATTAGATGCATTAAAAGAAGTTGGATTGGAAAAGCATGTTCATAAGCGGGTAGAGGCACTAAGTGGAGGGCAGAAACAGCGAGTAGGGATTGCAAGGGCTTTGCTACAAGATCCAAAGATTTTATTAGGAGATGAGCCTGTTGCTAGCTTGGATCCAACAACATCAAGGAAAATTTTTGAACTGTTAAAACGAATTCATGAAGAACGTGAATTACTTTCTATTATTAATATCCATGATGTCAATTTAGCGAAAGAGTTTGCTACAAGAATCGTCGCTTTTCGTGATGGTCAATTAATTTTTGATGGGATGCCAAATGAGGTTGACGATCATATTTTTGCTGAAGTCTACCAATAATTCTTACTTGTCAATATACAGAGAACCCTCCTTATGGTAGTGGGTTCTTTCTACTTTTAAAAGGCGGTTTTTTAGGTCTGAAGTCTCATGTGGATTTTCCAAATACCCAAATATTTTATAATGTGTGGAATGAAAAATAGATCTATTGGCATGTGTGCTTTGTGATAAAATATCGGTTAGTACGTTATTGGGTCTAGTAAGAAGAAGAGGAGAAAAGCGACATGCGGCAAAAACAAAAGCAATTACGAGCCAAAGTTAATGATGTTGTACAATCGGGATCACCACTTAATAAAGGTATTAAGTTTTTTGGAATAGTCGTTGGTGCTATAGCGATTTATTCCATTATTCAGTATGAGCAATTATTTCGATTGTTTGTTATTTTATTTTTAGTCGGCTTTGCCTATGTAATGAATAAAAAAATAAATAACCTTGCACAACCAACATCAGAACCAGTCCCACCTGTAGTAGAAAGAATCGAAGAGCAGCAAACACAGATTTTTGAGAAAGCTGTAATTGAAAAAGAGGAAGCACTTGAGAAAATAGATTTAGATCGAACTCAATTGTTGGAGGAACTTTTTTCAAAGGCGGATTTAGATGATTTAGAAAAGCAATCGTATCGTGAAAAGATTAAAGAAAAAGAATCAGAAAGATCTAATACGATGCAAGACCTCTTAATTGTTAAGGGGAAGCTTCAAACAGCATTGCTTGAAACGAAGAAGTATTTTATCAAAGAAGATCCTATTAAAGAAATCGCAGCTTCCCTAGAGCAAGAAAAAATTCAACACTCTTCGATTGCAGCGCTTAATGATGAAGTGTATGCCATTGTCACACGGTTAAGTGAGCATACGATCAATGCGTTGAAAAAAAGCAACTATATTGATGATGATCACAATTTAACTCGTTCTGGTTATAAAGCGTTAGTCAAAACAGTTGAAAAAGAGTAAGCAAGGCATTAAAAAAACCACCCAGTTTATTTCCATAACGGGTGTGCTTTAGAGGGAGAAAGCAGTAAATCACATAGCTTTTGGAGATGTAATTAGCACGCTAATTCGCATCTCCATTTTTCGTTGTTATATCAATGTTTAAAAGTAATAGATGCTATGAAAAAGATGTTGATTCACTCATCTGGGGTCGTAAGGGTCCGCTCTTATCGGCTGGGGGATCAGGTTAAGCACCCGATTTGATAAATAAACGGAGAATTTTCTCTTAATTAGTAATTAACACTAATAGCTTAAATAGACGGAGAGATTCCGGCTATTGAGTCCAAAAATTTGAAAATGTGAAATTTTTCTTTGCTTAATCGGAAAATCTCCTTTTATATCCCCCGGAATGACCTCTATTCTGCATTTAATCGGAAAATCTCCGCTTATTTTACTATAGCCAATTATTGACAGATTTTTTGTTTAATGGAGTTGAGATGGGTGCTTTGATTTAGTATCTTATAAATCAAAGAGAACCTCAGTTAGCTTAGTTTAACAAGGTTAGGTTTTAAGACCAAAAAGGATCAGATTCTAAAATCTGATCCTTTTGTTTGCAATTTGTATTGTTGGTTTTTCCACTAAAACCTAATTTATAGCTTATTTGTCATGTTGAATTGCAGTTTCTCCCTCTCAACCGACACGTATTTATTTCCAAACTGGAGTGGTTTTTTGTTATTACTTCACAATAATAGGCTTGTCTTTTTTCTCAGTAACTACACCTATTATAGACGCATGAGCACCTGTTGCTTGCATAGATTCAACATAACGTTTCGCTTCATCAGGAGGTAAACTGATAAGCAATCCACCTGACGTGATTGCGTCACAGAGGATGCTTTTTTCTACCTCTGTAATGTCTGATGAATAGTCCACACAGCCTTCGAGCCAACGCTCATTTGCTTTTGAGCCTCCTGGAACAATTCCTTTTTCAGCAAGTTCCTTTGTTCCCTCAAGCATTGGAATACGCTCCATCTCAAGTTCAAAAGTTACATCACTTCCATTGGCCATTTCATAACTATGGCCTAAAAGTCCAAACCCAGTTACGTCCGTAACGGCATTTGGGTGTAACCCTTCTAGTTGCTCTGCGGCTTGTTTATTCAATAGAGCCATCGTTTCAGTAACAGCTTTTTCTTGATCTGGTGTTACAGCTTCGCGTTTAATCCCTGTTGTTAATATTCCAACACCAATTGGCTTTGTTAATACTAGGGAATCACCAGCTTTAGCACCAACATTTTTGAAAATACGATCAGGGTGTGCAAGACCTGTAACAGATAACCCGAATTTTGGCTCTTGGTCATCAATTGAGTGCCCACCAACAATGATGGCTCCTGCTTCTTTTGTTTTATCTGCTGCTCCACGTAAAATGTCTGCTAACGTTTCAGGTGGCAACTTCTTGATTGGAAAACCAACAATGTTCATTACTGTTGTTGGCTTGCCGCCCATAGCATAGACATCACTTAAGGCATTAGCTGCAGCGATTTGGCCAAACATATATGCATCATCAACAACGGGTGTAAAATAATCGACAGTTTGAATCATTGCTAAATCATCTGTCAATCGGTATGCACCGGCATCATCAGATGTATCTAAACCAACAAGTAAATTAGGATCATGTGTCTGTTTTGGTAAATGACGCAAAACTTGCGTCAGGTCTTCAGGACCAATTTTGCATCCTCAACCAGCTTTTGTTGAAAAAGAAGTTAAACGAATTTGTTCTTGTTTGTCCATTTTAGGACACCTCCTTATCTTACTTTGGAACACATATTAGTCTGTGTTTAATAAACAAATTTTTTGCATCGTTCATCATATTATCCTACAATATAGAGGAAACCAAAGTAAAGGAGTTTGATTCAAACATGGAATTCAAAGTATCTGTAGAATTTTGCATGATGTGAAACTACGCACCAAAAGCCGTGAGTTTCACGGACGAGCTACTTGATCACTTTCGTGGAAAAGTGAAAGAGGTAAAATTAGTAACAAGTGGCGGTGGCGTTTTTGAAGTAACCGTCAATGATCAATTGGTTTACTCCAAAAAGGAAACAGGATCATTTCCTGACCCTAAAGAAGTAATTGAAATAATGGAAAAGATGGCTGAATAAATAAGGGGTGACGAATGAGTCACCCTTTTTTGGAAGAAGGGTGGTTCATAGTAAGATGCGTCAATTATTACGACAAATACCTGCCATTCATGAATTGCAACAAGACCAGAACTTTTTGCATTTGCTTGAAACAAGTAATGTGTCCAAAATGAAGTTAACAGAGTGGTTACAAGAGACGGTTGCTGATATTAGGAAAGAACTACTTGCAGGAGACTTTCCCTTGGAAAACGATTCGATAAGAATTTCAGATATCATTTTTAAACGGTTATCAGATCGTCTTAGTTATCATTCAACATATAAAGTAAAACGTGTGATAAATGGAACTGGAACAGTGTTACATACAAACTTAGGTAGAGCACGTTTAAGTGATCAAGCGATTAAACAAGTAGTTGAGACAGCTTATTCATATTCCAATCTAGAATACAATCTTAATCAAGGCAAACGTGGTTCGAGGCATGAATTAATTGAAGATCTTGTTAAGGAAATGACCGGAGCTGAAGCAGCCATGGTCGTTAATAATAACGCTGCAGCTGTCTATTTGGTATTAAAGGCGTTTGCTAAAGGGAAAGATGTCATTGTTTCACGTGGTGAATTAGTCGAAATCGGCGGTTCGTTTCGTGTTTCGTCCATTATGGAAGAGAGTGGTGCTCATTTAGTAGAGGTTGGAACAACGAATAAGACGCATTATTATGATTATGAACATGCCATTAGTGAAGCGACTGCGATGATTATGAAAGTACATACGAGTAATTTTAAGGTGATCGGCTTTACAAAAGATGTCACGGTCGCAGAACTTAAACCATTAGCAAAAGCCCATGATGTTTTGCTTTATGAAGATTTAGGAAGCGGAGCCATTTATGATTTAAGAAATGATGGAATCGGGGATGAACCAACGGTAGTTGAAGCGTTAAACAAAGGGGCAGACCTTGTTACGTTTAGTGGAGACAAGCTTTTAGGGGGTCCGCAAGCTGGCATCATCGCAGGGAAGAAAAAGTGGATAGATAAGTTAAAGAAACATCAGCTTGCACGTGTATTACGAGTCGATAAAATGACACTTGCGGCTTTAGAAGCTACATTGAAAGAATATGCTAATGAGGAAATGGTGAAAGAAACGTTGCCTACGTTAAAATCTGTTTTATTGAAAAAAGATGAGATCCTCTCTCGTATTGATAAATTTTCGAGTGAGCTATCTCCTTTTTGGACCAAAAGGGTAAGGTCGGATGTATCTCAAGTAGGTGGTGGGACGATGCCTGATGTCACGCTCGATACTGCATTGCTACTACTATCAAATAGTAATTTTACAGCACAGGCTCTTCACAATCAGCTAAGACTTGGGACCCCTGCTATTGTATCACGAATTATAGAAGATCAAATTGCTCTAGACTTTCGTACGATAGAGGAGTATGAATTTGCAGATTTACATAGGCGTTTAAAAGAATTTGAATAGCGAAAGGTGAGAGCAAGGTGGAAGGAAAACGCGCATCGGAATCAAAAACGGTCATGACAGACTTGGTGTTACCTCCTGATACAAATTATCATGGAACCATCTTCGGGGGGAATGTGATGGCTTATGTAGATAAGGTTGCGAGCATTACAGCCATGAGACATTCACGTGCTATGGTCGTAACAGCTTCAAGTGATAGTTTGGACTTTATCTCTCCTATTAGAACAGGGGAAGCTATATGCTTGGAAGGTTTTATCACATATACAAGAAATACATCAATGGAAGTGTATGTAAAAGTTGAGGCTGAAAATTTATTAACTGGGGAAAAGCGGTTAACAGCCACGTCCTATTTAACGTTTGTTGCATTAGATAACGAGGGGAAGCCGACAAGTGTCCCTCCTGTTATTCCTGAATCAGAAGAGGAAAGGTGGCACTATGAAGGAGCTGTAGAACGATTTGAACAAAGAAATAAAAGGAGGCAAACACGAAAGGAAAGGTTAAATCAATCAAGATAGTAAGCTTACCGGGGCGAAAAAAGGAGGGATTCCTTTTTTCGTCCCCTTTCTTAATTACTATATACAGTTATCCTTCACCATTCGTTTGACTAACTTGATTTCTTTTCTTTACTTTTTTCGAACCACTTAAAGGTTCAGGCTGCCCAGAGTTTTTTGGTTGATTTCTACGTTGGTCTTTATAAGTATTATGCTCTGTCATCGCTAACATCCCTCCTCGGATGTAGTATAACTGGAAACAGCTGATGTATACGAATATTAGGCGTTGTTTTTCACACCCTAAAACTGAGCTTTGTCAAAGGGGGGAGAACATGCAGCTCTCCAGTAAGCAACAAATAGTTGAACCGGGGCGTAAGGCAGTTGAGAAAGCTCGAAAAGCAGTCGGAAATATAAATGCACATGAAGCAGATTTCCGCGCGAAAAGAAATGACAACAATAAAGATATAGATTTTATTGATGAGTAATTTACATCTGCATCTTTTTAGCAGATTTCCACAAAAGAGGGGACTATCGCATGACGAATCCCCTCTTTTTACTTATTGACGCTTCTTCGTCTTTTTGTTGTGCTGGCGTTCCATTGTTGTTAAAGGCTCATTGGCAGTTTCTTCTTGGTGCTGCGCATTATAGTCAAGTACTCTTTTGTCTTTTTCATCTGGTTGTTGCTTCGCCATAATACCACCTCCCATTGTTGTAGGTTTTGTGTTTGTGACTGGGTTTATACAAGATAGTTAGCATGGCTGTTCCTCACAAAATAAGTTTTTCCACTTTTGGAAATTAACTTTAAAATTATTTAAAAAAATCATTTATTCTTCACACAAGTTTTGATATTCTAAAGAGGGACTGTTTTGTCGAATCATTTAAGCGCTTTCTATTTTGTCATAAAAATAGACAGTCTAGTCGGTCTGATTTAGACAATTTTTACAGTTTGCGGTATGATAGTCTTGTAAAGGGAGGGTATACATATGTCAACGAAAAATGATGTATTCAAAGCAAAAACATCCTTTTCTTTGGATGGAAAGACGATTAATTATTACTCTTTAAAAGCACTAGAGGATGCTGGTCTAGGCAATGTAACAAAACTACCATATTCAGTAAAGGTATTACTAGAATCAGTTCTTCGCCAATATGATGGTTATGTAATTAAAGAAGAGCATGTTGAAAACTTAGCGAAGTGGGGAACAAACGAATTAAAAGAGATCGATGTTCCATTTAAACCATCTCGTGTAATTCTTCAAGACTTCACTGGTGTACCTGCTGTAGTAGACCTTGCTTCATTACGTAAAGCAATGGCGGACCTAGGTGGTAACCCAGATCAAATCAATCCTGAAATTCCAGTAGACTTAGTTATTGACCACTCAGTACAAGTTGATAAAGCTGGTACAACGGATTCTTTAGATTTCAATATGAATTTAGAGTTCCAACGTAATGAAGAGCGTTACCAATTCCTCAGCTGGGCAAAGAAAGCATTTGATAACTATCGTGCTGTACCGCCTGCAACAGGTATCGTTCACCAAGTTAATCTTGAGCATATTGCGAACGTTGTTCACGCTATCGAGCAAGACGGCGAGACAATCGCTTTCCCTGATACACTTGTAGGTACTGATTCTCATACAACAATGATTAATGGTATTGGTGTACTTGGTTGGGGTGTAGGTGGTATTGAAGCGGAAGCAGGAATGCTAGGACAACCATCTTATTTCCCAGTACCTGAAGTAATTGGTGTGAAATTCACTGGTTCACTCCCAAGTGGAACGACAGCTACAGACGTAGCATTAAAAGTGACACAAGTACTACGCGAAAAGAAAGTAGTAGGTAAATTTGTTGAATTCTTCGGTCCTGGTTTAGCTGAAATGCCACTTGCTGACCGTGCAACAATTTCCAATATGGCTCCTGAATATGGTGCAACTTGTGGATTCTTCCCAGTTGATGCTGAAGCACTGAACTACATGCGTTTAACAGGTCGTTCAGAAGAGCAAATCAAGCTAGTAGAAGAATATTCGAAAGCAAATGACTTGTTCTACGTACCTGGAGAAACTCCAGACCCTACTTACACAAGTGTAGTAGAAGTGGATCTTTCTGAAATTGAAGCAAATCTTTCTGGTCCTAAGCGTCCACAGGATCTTGTTCCACTTTCTGACATGCAAAAATCGTTCCGTAATGCAGTTGTTGCACCACAAGGAACACAAGGTTTAGGCCTATCAGAAGACGAATTTAATAAAGAAGTAAAAGTTAGCTTCAAAGATGGCCGTGAAGCAGTTATGAATACTGGTTCAATCGCCATTGCCGCAATTACAAGCTGTACGAATACTTCTAACCCATACGTACTTATTGGAGCAGGGCTTGTAGCGAAAAAAGCAGTTGAACTAGGTCTTGAGGTTCCTGAGTTTGTAAAGACTTCTTTAGCACCAGGTTCTAAAGTAGTAACTGGTTACTTAACGGATTCTGGTTTGCTTCCATACATGGAAAAACTAGGCTTCAATATCGTTGGTTACGGCTGTACAACATGTATCGGTAACTCTGGTCCATTAGAAGATGAAATCGAAGAAGCAATTGCATCTAATGATTTAACTGTTACTTCGGTTCTTTCAGGTAACCGTAACTTTGAAGGACGTATTCATCCATTAGTAAAAGCTAACTACCTTGCTTCTCCACCATTAGTTGTTGCATATGCACTTGCAGGAACTGTCGATATCGACCTAAGAAATGATTCATTAGGTAAAGATAAAGATGGCAAGGACGTATACTTTGATGATATTTGGCCAACAGCAGACGAAATCGCGAAAGTGGTTCAAGAAACAGTAACACCTGAGTTGTTCCGCCGTGAGTATGAAAACGTATTTGCAAGTAATCCACGTTGGAATGAAATTGAAACAACTGATGATGCTCTTTATAAGTGGGATGCTGATTCAACTTACATTGCAAATCCTACGTTCTTCGAAAATCTGTCTCCAGATCCAGAAGATATTAAACCATTATCAGCTCTACGTGTCATCGGTAAATTTGGTGATACTGTAACAACTGACCACATTTCACCAGCAGGTGCAATCGGCAAGGATACACCTGCAGGTAAGTACTTAATCTCTAAAGGTGTTGAGCCTAAAGATTTCAACTCTTATGGTTCACGTCGTGGTAACCACGAAGTTATGATGAGAGGTACATTTGCAAACATCCGTATTCGTAACCAAATTGCTCCTGGTACAGAAGGTGGTTACACAACTTACTGGCCAACTGGCGAAGTGACATCAATCTATGATGCAGCAATGAAATACAAAGAAGAAGGTACTGGCTTAGCTATTTTAGCTGGTAAAGATTACGGTATGGGAAGTTCTCGTGACTGGGCGGCCAAAGGTACAAATCTACTTGGTATTAAAACAGTTATCGCTGAGAGCTATGAGCGTATCCACCGTAGTAACCTTGTTCTTATGGGTGTTCTTCCACTTCAATTTAAAGATGGCGATAGTGCTGAATCTTTAGGTTTAACTGGAGAAGAGTCATTCGATGTTCAAATTACAAACGATGTAAAGCCGCGTGAAATCTTGAAAGTCGTTGCAACAGATAAAGATGGCAAGCAAACTGAATTTGAAGTACTTGTTCGCTTTGATAGTGAAGTGGAATTGGATTACTACCGTCATGGCGGTATCCTACAAATGGTTCTTCGTAACAAGCTTGCAAATTAATAAAATTAGAAACCTTCTTTTACCTTCGGGTAAGAGAAGGTTTTTTGCAGTTTTTACATAATACTTTTCAAATTATCACTAATATAGAACAAAAACTTGTGCATATTAAAACTGATAAATAAGGAAAGTGAGGTAGATATGATGGGTCGTCAGAAAAAAGGAAATGCAAACGCACAAAGAAACAACAACGCTAAAAAACACGGAAAAGATAATCATCCTGAAACTGGATATGAAACATACGCTGAGCAAGAAGCACAGAAAATGAACCGAAATCAACGTTCCTAGGAGGGATAAGATGACTGTTCAAACACAAATGCAACAAGCAATTGCCTCAGCGCAAAGCGTTCAAGCAAGTTTAGTGCAATTCTCTCTCGAAACAGAGAACCAACAGGCGAAACTGTTGTTCGAGAATTTAGCAGAGCAGCAAAAGAACATACTTACATTACTTGAGGGTAGATATCAACAAGTTTTGCAAGAAGAACCACAATTTAAGCACTCGAATCCCTGATAAATAGAGGTTGTCTCAAAAACAAGTTTCAGCTTATGTTGAGCATACCCTGTGCCTCATTACGAGTAGAGACACTTATGAGGCAACCTCTTTACACCATGTATAAGAGAGGAAGAACGGAGGAGTTTAGATTGTTTGACTTTTGGCTAGGAGCTGAAGGATTGCCGGTTTACGGTCATATGATAAGAGCCATCATTGTGTACTTTTATATTTTTCTTATCGTTAAAGTGTTAGGACAGCGTTCAATGAGCTCTATTGATGCGCTTGACTTTATTTTTGGTGTTGTTATTGGTGATATACTAGGAGAGCCATTAACGGATGGAGAGCTTCCTCTAGCAGGGCCTGTTGGAGCTGCAGCGATGATTGCTGGATTACATCTATCTTTATCTATGTTCGCTTTAAAAGCACCGCGATTTCGCAGGGTCATTGAGGATGAACCGATTATCTTAATGGAAAAAGGAAAAATTCTACATAAGGAGTTGAGAAAAGCTAAAATTACGTTAGAAGCCTTTTTGATGGACTTACGATTAAATAATGCGAGCGATTTGAACGAAGTCGATTATGCGATATTGGAGATGAATGGTTCAATAAGTGTAATTAAAAAATCAAATTATGATAGTGTCACTCCTAAAGATATGCAAATGAATGTGCCTTCGAAAGGGTATTCCTCTGTGTTAATTGAAGATGGAAGAATTATTGATGCAAATGTTGAAAAGTTTGGTACTTTAGAATGGCTTAGAGAACAAGTACACAAACATGGCTTTGCAAACCCTAGAGAGATCTTTTTAATGACCGTTGATGAAACAGGTCAGATTTATACGAGTCCTAAATCAAATAGCACTGAATCCTAATGTATAAAAACACTTCTTTTTAGCCACAATGGTAAAAAGTTAAAGGAGTGTTTTGTCATGAGAAGAGTCAGAAAATTATCATTTGAAGAATTAGTTAGAGAAAATAAAGAAAAGTTGCTAAGAGATAAAGAGGCTTTAGATCGTTTGGAAGAAAAATGGGAGCGAAAAAGAACGTCTGTTAATCAAATGGAGATATGAATAGGAATGCTTTTTAGAGGTAACCTATAGATAGGGAGGGGTTACTTATGAAAAGCACAAAGTCAAATTTCGCTCAGTATCGACCTGACCATTTAGGTACACAACCTGTAAAATCGAAGGCAAATAATGGGAAAAAAATGGCTCAAAAAAGCAACGAACAGCCAAATTACGTTCCTCCTAAAGGATAATAACTAACTACTATCCCTCAGATTAATTTCTGAGGGATTTTATATAGTTTATATTTCGAAATATTGCGAAAGTTATAATTGAAGAAAGTTGTCGATAAAAATTGCTTGTCATATAGGTGTATAAACGAAATAATGGAGTAGGAATGATGTCAGCAGGGGAGTGTAAAACATGAGACATCAAAAGTTAATCTTTACTACGTTATTTCTCTGTTACTTAATTGCTTTGTTTTATGTAACGCTATTTGCGTGGAATTATGGTGCTTCCCTAGGACCAGCTGGACCAGGAGGCAGAAATTATAACTTAATTCCATTTCGAAGTATATATCGTATCGCTGTTTTTAGCCCCCAATTGGCAGATCCTATCCGAATATTACTTGGCAATGTTGTCTTATTTATGCCATTAGGATTTCTTTTGCCCGCTATTTGGTCCAAGGCACGTCGGTTTGGTGTGATGATTGGGATTGGCTTTTCTATTTCATTATTTATTGAAGTAAGCCAGTTTCTATTTACTCAAAGGGTTGCAAATGTAGATGATTTAATTTTAAACACGTTGGGTGCGAGTATAGGATTATTCATTTTCTCAATAGTAAGATGGGTTAAACGAAGAACGGTATATATTCATACATAAAAGGCGGCCGATTGATTCTCTAAAAGGGAGAAGTTCAATCATGGCCGCCTATTTTATTTTCTCGCTTGTGGAGTATAGCGATTAAATAAACGAAAGAAGAAATAAACAATCAATAAAAAGGATCCATAAAAAACAGTAATATAAAGTAAATCACTTGGGTTTGTCACAAGAGTATTTCCAACAGTTGCGAACAATATCATCGATGGCACTTTGCCTAAGGAAGAAGCAATGCTATAGCGCATAAAGGAAACACGACTTAAGGCAGAATAGATATTAACAATGATCGATGGGATTACAGGGATGAGCCTAGTTAAGAAAATGGTCATAAACGCATTTCGTTCAAAAAGGACGGTAACTTTAGATAACCGTTCATAACGGTAAAGCCATTTCTTTCCCCAGTCCTGATATCCGTATCTGACAAATACAAACATAATAATCGAAGCAAGTGATGACCCAATCCATGTAATTAAACTCCCAGCTACTGGACCGTAAGCTGCACCAAGCACACCTCCGATGATTGGATATGGAATGATTGGAAACAATGCAAAGAATGTAGCAAGAATTGATGTAACTAACATATATTCAGTACCGCCTTGGCGTATCCATTGGAGTAATGACTCCCCATATAAATACATCAAAACAGCAATTAATAAATAACCTATAAAGACAAAACTTTTTCTCATTTCACCCTTCCTTTCTCCACCGTTTATTTTCTCATATTGTTTGTAAATTTGTCTCGGTTTTCTTTTGTCACTTTCATGAACCTTTTTTAATATACTGTGGTGGTTAGCCTTGTTAAAGTATAGGCTACCATTAGTAAAACGCCTATCATTTTCTCTTTTCGAAAAGGTACTTATCTGCTAAAATAGGAAAAACAAACAGGATTACTAGGAAAAAAGGTGGAATAAATATGAAAAAAGTAAAATGGTTATTCGTTATGTGTATGGCATTACTTTTGTTTCCTCTCCATGTAGCAGCCCATTCCTATGTTACAGAATCCTCTCCAGGTGATGGGGAAGTAATAGAAGAGGCAGTTGAACAAATTGTGCTTCACTTCAATGCGGGAATAGAACGAGTCAGTACCGCTACGGTTTATAATGAAGATGGTGAAGAGATTGAAGTAGAAAATATTGACGTTGAAAGTCCTGATTTAACGATCTTTCTAGTAGAGCCTCTGTTGCCAGGTGAGTATGTAGTAGAGTGGAGAGCTTTAGGAGAAGATACTCACCAGACGGAAGGAAGTATCTCTTTTGAAGTATTAGAATATGAAATAGAAGAAGAGGCATTGGAAGAACCTCCAGAGACAGAAATAGATGAAGTGGCCATTGATGAGGAAGAAACAACAACGGATGTAGTGGATGAGCCTAATGTGGCTGAAAGTGACGAGGTCGTAGTGGAGTCTTCAATGGAGCGATTCCTATTACCAATCGTTTTTACTGGTGCTATAGCTGTGCTAGTTATCCTATTATTATTAATTAAGAGGTTTCGTAAATGATTGATTCAATTGCGAATGTGTTGCTCTACACTTGCTTTTCTCTCTTAATGGGCTTCTTATTCCTTTACGCCCTTCCAAACCAATATCGACCTAACTTATTAGAACCTAAGAATTTGATGAAGGGCATAATTATCCTCATACCGGTCCTTCTGCTTGTTCCAGTTATTCGAGTTGTGCTAACTCTTTATAAACAATTTTCCGTGCCGCTCTTTGAAGCAATAGGCACGGTTGTTTTAGAATATTCAACGGGTCAAGCCTTTGTTCTTTCTTCTATTATTTCGATCATTCTCATTGCATACTATACAAACCTAAAGGGATCATGGATAGCAGTCCTATTAGTCTTACTTCTCATTGTTTTAGCTAGTTGGTCAAGTCATGGTGCAGCAGTTGCGGGGATGTTTGGATTCATTGGAAACACACTTCATCTAGTTGCTGTTTCTATATGGATCGGTACCTTAGCCGTTGTTGGCTGGTTTGCCTATGATTGGAAAGACCCGAGATTATTTACACGTTGGTTTTCTGCCGTAGCGTTTGCGGCTGTTGCTATCATCATTGCCTCTGGGTTCATGCTAATGGCAGCGATTGTTCCTGAATATGTGCAATCTTGGTTATTAACATATGGTCAGTTATTATTAATAAAACATTTATTGTTCTTGCCACTATTGGTATTTGGCTTACATCACTTTTTATTAGGGATGCGCAATGCCGTTGATAAGGTCAAGGTAACGAAGTCATTTCGAATTGAATCAATGATTGCGTTGTTGGTGTTTGGAGTCTCAGCGTTTATGACCGAACAAACTCCTCCACATGAAGTGGCACAGACGCTTCAAACTGAATCTGTTTCACCACTGATGCAGCTATTTCTCACCGGACCTATAAGCATTGGTGCTATTACCTTGTCTGTCTCAATCTTATCGATTAGCTTATTTGTTCTTGGTTTCTTCGTTTTTATTTATGCGACATGGATTCTAATTAAGTCATTACATGTAAATAAGTCTGTATTTGCTTTTGCGGTAAGTATTGTATTACTTTATTTAACATTGATGTTTAGTGTAGAAATTGGAGGATACGAGCAGGATGAAACGGTGTATTCATCTATCAAAGAAGCTGTTTCACAGACGTATCAGCCAGGTGCAAACATTGAAGTATTAGTAACAGAACAACATGAAGAAGAGATTTACATCGTATATACAGTTAATCAACATGATTTAGTAGCTGAAAAAGTCATTCATGTTGATGGCGGGTACAAACGTTTACCGGCTGCTATGTTGACGATCGGTGGAACGGCTGTTGTTGACGAAAAACAAAAGATTCGAACGTTTCGTGTTCAAAGTGGAAACTGGCATGATGATCGGTATGCACACACATATGTCACGTTTGGTATGATTCAAGACCCAATTGACGTGGCGAGAGTGCAAATTCACTATGAAGGTGGTTCATACATTGCCCAATTAGAACAACAAACATTCTTAAATGTTGTATCTAGTAATGAGAATTGGGCTGATCAACATCCGATCGATTTCCTAGCAGAAAATGGTCAAGTGATTGAAACATATTCACGAAATGTGATGGAGGAAGGAGTTTACTGCCACTAACGGCTGTAAACTTCTTTCCATTTTTACAAAACGCTATTTCGCTTATCGAAATAAAGGAGTACAATGGAAAATAAAAAAAGGAGAAGAGAAAATGGAGAGAAAAAAGCAGTGGATGGTCTATGGAATGTTAACCGTTGCGACAAGTACGTGGGGAAGTGCTTTTATTGCTGGGAAAATTGCTATTGAAAGTTTTGAACCTGCAACCATATCCTTTTTACGTTTCTTTGGAGCAGCGTTGCTTTTGTTTCCAATTATGTGGCTAGTGGAAAAGGATATTCCGAAACCAACGAGAAAAGACTGGGGAATGTTTGCATTGCTCGGACTAACTGGAATTGCCATTTATAATATATGTTTCTTTTTAGCGAGTAAGCATGCGCCAGTGATTAAAAGCTCCTTATTCATTGCAGCAAACCCCATGCTTATTATGCTCTTATCAGGAATCGTGTTAAAAGAGACAATCACGAAAAGAAACATCATTGGACTTTTGCTTGCATTTGCTGGAGTTGTGACGATTATTACAGAAGGAAATATCATGGCATTGGTTCGTTTTCAATTTGAACCTATTGATTTCATCTTGTTAGGAGCAGTAATAACATGGGCATTGTATAGTGTGCTTGGTCGGATTGTTCTTAGAAAGTACAGTTCGATAGTCTCAACGACGTATGCAGTAGGATTTGGCACGTTGTTTTTGCTTCCTTTTTCATTGTTTGAGAAACCATGGGAGCATGTTGCAGCAAGTACATGGGAAGCTTGGTTAGCAATTGCGCATATGAGTGTATTTGTGACAGTTCTAGGTTTCATTCTCTATTACTACGGAATTCAAAAAATCGGTGCAGCGAAAGCCTCAATCTTTATCAATGTTATGCCTGTATCTGCTGTGTTAATGGCTACAATCTTCTTAGGTGAAAAGTTAACTGTAGCGACAATAATAGGAGCTTTCTTTGTTCTATCAGGAGTATACGTTGGAACATCTGTGAAACGTAGAAAGGAAGGTCACATCAAACATGCAAAGACCGGATAATAATGATAAAATTGAAGAATGTGATTTTTGGGGCAAACCCTTAGTAGTCGAAAATTACTGAAATAGGTTGGGACTTTATCTATTTTAGTGCTTCGTTTTTAAGAAAGTGGTGTAAATATGTTACGAGATCGCTGGACGAACGAACAAATAGAAATGTGGCTTGACCGAATGGAACAGGGAAAGGAAGTGTTCCATGAAGGAAAAGTTTGGGAAATTCTTGAACAATTTGATCACACAAATGGTGAAGGTGACGAAAAGACGAAACAGTACAGGTCAAAATTGCTTGCGCTGCTGGCTCATACTAGGTACAAACGAGTGCAGAAGGTTGACCACTTAGTAGAACGTTGGGTGAGGGAGGCATTGGAGCTTGATCACACGAATGCGTTAGCCCATCAGTTAAACGTTGAGACATTCTATGAGTTTTTATATCGTATTCCGATTCCTAACAAATTCCCGCCTATTCGGGAAACCGACCATGGATCTGCTAAGAAAAAGACAGCATATGAATACCATAAAATTGCTGAAACTTTTTTTCAATATGTAGATCAGTACAAGGACCAATGGCAGGTTGTTAAAACGTCCCTTACTTATCTCGAGGACCCAGGTCGTTTGCGCGAAATTGAGCAGGTTATTCGCTTTTTTGATCATTTACAAAAACCGTTCCAAACGATACAATCTGCTACAGCTGAATATGCAAACTCGTTAACTGGCGTGTATTATTCAGCTGCACAATTTAAACAAATTCTTCAAGCAACAAAAGAGATTGAACAAGTTAAGGAAGCATGGACAGAGCTTTTTCCTTCAAAAAAGGTAGTTCAAGAACAAGAGACAGCGTTAGATGAATTACACCGATTGATAGGTTTAAATGATGTGAAGGATAGAGTGAAACAGCTTTACAAATTTTTGCATTATCAAAAAGAACGTCTGCGTCAAGGGTTTCAATCAAAAGATGGTATAAACTTACATATGATCCTTTCGGGAAATCCAGGGACAGGAAAAACGCACTTGGCAAGATTGATGGCTAAAATATATTATGAACTTGGCTTATTAGAGCGGGATGAAGTGTACGAAGTAGACCGTACTCAACTCGTAGGAGCTTATGTTGGTCAAACGGAAGAAAATACAAACAGAGCGATTGAGCGTGCTGCAGGCGGAGTCTTATTTATTGATGAAGCATATAGCTTAAAAAGAGCTGGAGCAGCCGGCAATGATTATGGTCAGACGGCCATTGACACACTCGTCTCAGCTATGACAAGTGGAAAGTATGCGGGAACCTTTGCCGTCATTTTAGCGGGCTATCCAGATGAAATGCGAACCTTTTTACGTTCAAATCCAGGTTTGAGAAGTCGATTTCCTGATCAAAATCAAATAGAAATAGAGAATTACACAATAACAGAACTGCTTCAAATTGCTGAAAAAATAGCTACAGATAATGATTATATTTTAACGAGTGGAGCAAAGCAGGAGTGTCGGAAACGAATTGAAAAAGCACAAGTTGATGAATCATTTGGTAATGCAAGAGCAGTGAAAAATATTATTTTAGATGCTATTTTTCAAAAGGGATCTACGATGTCTTTAGAACACCCACAAACGGAAGACTTTATTCTTCTGCAGGCAGGCGATTTTAAAGAAGAAACCGATCAATCAAGTGGTCAATCAGCTAAAAACGAGTTAAATCAACTTATTGGTCTTGAGCAAGTAAAAAAAGAAATGACACAGCTTACTTCATTTGTACAAATTCAACAGATGCGAAGAGAAAATGGTCTTCAAGCATTACCCCTTCAGGTACATTCTGTCTTTACTGGGAACCCAGGAACAGGGAAGACGACAGTAGCAAAGCTATATGCTAAGTCGTTAAAGGAAATCGGTTTGTTGAAACGAGGACATGTCGTAATCGTGTCTCGCGCTGATTTGGTCGCAGGATATGTTGGACAAACTGCGCAAAAAACAAAAGAAATTATCAAGGATGCTTTAGGCGGAGTCTTATTTATCGATGAAGCTTATTCACTATTAGCTGAGGGGCAAGGCGACTTTGGAAAAGAAGTAGTAAATACACTTGTGCAAGAAATGACAGAACATGAAGAAAACCTTGTTGTCGTGTTAGCAGGATATGGGAATGAAATGCAACGTCTCCTAGATAGCAACCCTGGACTTCGTTCACGTTTTAAGAAGCATATTCATTTTGATGACTATTCCAAATCAGAGTTAGTTCAAATGATCGAAAGGCGTGCTGACCAAACGGGTTATCATCTGACAAATGAAGCAAGAGATCTGTTAAAAGAACAATTGACTGAAGAGGGGCACCCTGGAAATGGCCGCTATGCTATGGATTTGTTTGACCGACTCGTCCAAATTCAATCATTACGCCTCGTTGGCTTTGATCGGGTGAACATGGAGCAGTTAACTGCAATTGAGCAAGAAGACGTAGAGAGGCTTAGAAAAGAAGGAGTATAAAACAGTATTTTGGGGAGGGATACATTTGTTTATATCTACAAGGGAAATTCAAGTGCTATACGCTGATACGGACATGATGGGGGTGATCTATCACGCAAATTATTTAAAGTATTTTGAGCTTGGTCGTGGTGGCTTAATAGAGGATGTGGGCTATAGCTATGTAGGGATGGAGGAACTGGGTTTTTTTGCACCGGTATACGACGTAACCGCTACGTACAAAAAGCCAATTCGTTATGGTGATCGAGCGTTCGTAAACACATGGGTCGAGTTAAATGATGGCTTAAAAACAGTCTACGGATACTCTATTGTTAATGAACAAGATGAAATTTGTGTAGAAGGTTCAACGACTCATATCATTGTAAAGAAAGAAACGTTCAAGCCGACTGCTTTTAAGAAGGCTTTTCCAGACTGGTTTCAAAAATATGAAGAAATTAAGAAAAAATAAAACAAGGTGAATAAGCCTACAGTCGTTATCCATACTAAGCTTGCAAGTTATTTCAATAAAAGGGGTAATGACATGGCTAAACCAGATAACCGTAATGACAACGTAGAAAAGCTTCAACAAATGAAAGAAAACACGGAGCATAATATTGAGGCAGCTGAGGAATCTGTTGCTCATACAGATATGACAGAGGCTCAGAAAAAATCTGTGAGAGAGAAGAATGAACGCCGTAAGGAAAGCATTCAAGGATTTGAAGCTGAAATGGCTGATGAAATGCAAGCAAGACAAAACGGCTATCAAGACGAGCAATAATGGCATGGAGAAATCGCTTGGGAATACTTTTCCAAGCGATTTTCTTGTATGTTAATAGCAGATAAGGGTAACAGAAAGCAAAGAGTCAAAAGCTACTTAATTTATAATGTCAATTTATCTAACAAGAAATATTTTTAAATGGCGAAATTTGGTCTAACTTCGGAAGTTAAGACTAATTTGCCTCACAAGTCCAATTTGATAAAGAGGTTGATCGATGTAAAGAGGGGAAATGGTGTGCTATAATCAACCCAAACAATTCTAAAAGGTGATTATGTATGGCTTTTGGATTAAAAAGAAGAACTCTAATAGAGTGGAAGCGGCTAGCTGAGCAAGGGGAGATTGCTTTTTTAACTCACTTCTGGATAGACGAACGTTTTCCAGGTTGTACGTCTGTTACAAAAGTAGCTTGTGCCGATATTTCTAAGCTTGAAAGTTGGGGAGCTCGGTATGGGTTAAAGCCGGAATGGATTCATCGCAGGGACAAGTATCCGCATTTTGATTTACTTGGAGAAAGGCAAAAAGAGATTTTAAGAAAAGAAGGCTTGGAAGAACAATTATCCAATCTAGGGCACGACTTCCAACAATAGCAATTTCATTGTTATAATAAGATATAAGTTGATAGGAGGATATAATATGGTAACGCAACAGACAATTATTAGTGATTTACAAACAACGTCATCGATTGATCCAAAAGAACAAATCCGTACAAGAGTAGATTTCTTAAAAAGTTATTTATTACATACTGGAGCAAATGGATACGTGCTCGGAATTTCTGGAGGACAAGATTCTACGTTGGCAGGGAAGTTAGCCCAAACAGCGATTAATGAGCTTAATGACGAACATCCGGATAAAACATATTCGTTCTATGCTGTTAGACTTCCATATGGTGAACAACAGGATGAGCAAGATGCACAAGATGCCATTCGCTTTATTGAACCAACAAAGGCGATTACGGTAAATATAAAGGCTGCTGTGGATGCATCTGTAGAAGCATTTAAGGCTGCTACAGATGGAGAACAGCTTTCAGACTTTAACAAAGGAAACACGAAAGCCCGTGAACGTATGAAGGCCCAGTATGATTTAGCAGCCCATTACGGCTGTCTAGTTATTGGGACAGACCACGCTGCTGAGGCAATTACTGGGTTCTTCACAAAGCACGGCGATGGCGCGTGTGATATCGCACCATTATTTGGGCTAACAAAAAGGCAAGGAAAAGCTTTGCTTATGGAACTAGGAGCACCTGAACATTTATACAAAAAAGCTCCAACGGCTGATTTAGAAGATAATAAGCCTGGTTTACCTGATGAGGTAGCATTAGGAATGACATACGAAAATTTAGATGATTATTTGGAAAACAAAGAAGTAGAACAAGACATTGCCTCAAAGATTGAATCCCGTTACGAGAAGACGGAGCATAAACGTCAGCTACCTGTTACAATTTACGATTCTTGGTGGAAATCATAAGTCATAATTAATCATTGTCGATCATAACTTAATTCGAGTGTCTTTATAATGTTTTTTTAGGATAATCGGTTAAGGAGAGAGATTGATGAAAAGGAAAGTTGTATTGTTATTTGGATTATGTGCGTGTTTAGTGTCTCTTGTTGGAGTATATAATTTCTTAGATTTTGGCACAGAGGCATCTCAAGCTCAAACAATCGTTCAACAGTCAAACGATGAAGAAGCTGCCCGTGAAGTGAATGGTGTAAAAATAATGTTAAATGGCATTCGTACAGAAGAATCGTCGCAGTTAGATAGCCATTACGTTATTATAGATTTAGAATTATTCAATAACAGAGAGACAGTTTATGAATTTTCAACATTTAAAATAACATTAGTTGATGAAGAGAATTTTGCACATGGTGTAACTACACAGGTTGAAACAAAGGGAATACTTGGCGGACAATTACATCCTGGAAGAACAAACCGAGGAGAAGTGGCATTTCTAGTTCCAAAGGCAGAAGAGTATGAGCTTGTTTATACAGATCATTTGCGAACAGGACAAGTTACGTGGAAAGTAAATGTTAATGAGGATGAGTAAAAAATGAATGGACCAAAAAATAGTGACCTACATATGCATTCAACTGCATCAGATGGAGGATATACACCAGCCAAATTAATGGAGAAATGTAAAAAGGCTGACTTAGAAATTGTTTCTTTAACGGATCATGATAGTGTTGAGGGCATTGATGAAGCAATTAGAGTAGGGAAAGATCTTGGGATGCAAGTCATTCCAGGTATTGAATTCTCGACAAAGTACAAAGGGAAAAGTGTCCATATTTTAGGATATCAATTCGATTGGAATGATCAAAATTTACGATCATTACTCTCTAATCAGAAGCAGCTGCGAAGGGAGCGGCTTGATACGATCATTCAACGTTTAGAGGCTGTTGGTTTACATATTCAAGCGCAGGATGTGTTAAAGCATGTTGATGGAGGCAGTATAGGAAGGCCGCATGTTGCAAAAGCGTTAATCGCAGCTGGATATGTTTCAGACGTTGCTGAGGCTTTTGAACGTTATTTAGCAGAGGGCAAACCATGTTACGTGGAGAAATCACAAGAAATGACAGTTCAAGAGGCGATTGATTGGATTCATCGAACTGGAGGAGTCGCTGTTGTCGCACACCCTGACTATTATGGAGTTGATCACGATTTGATCGACTGGGTTAGAAACTGGGGGTTAGACGGAATTGAGGTGTATCATCGTGATCATGACAAAGATGCTGTAATACGTTACGAGAAGCTTTGTGATGAAATTGATGAACAGCTAGGAATAACACTACTACGAACAGGTGGTTCTGACTTCCATCATGAAGACTATGGAAGGGTCCCGGAACCTTTAGGTTTAACAAGACTAGACAATCATTTTGCTGAAATATTATTACAAAGAAATAAAATTAATAATTAATTTTCTCGGGAAAAAGGTGACGATTGCTCCGTTTGTGACATATCGCGAGTGTAATCCACGCCCCTCAAGGCTTTTAAAGAATATACCGACTCCGCTCATGGCTTAGGGGGTCCCAAAAGGTTATTGACCTTTTGGGACCCCTTTTCATGAGTGAATCATACTTTTTCAATGACGCTCTCAATTTTTGTCCCTTGAAGTGCTTGAGTAGCCAGTTGATCTGCTTCTTTATTTAAACTTCTATCAATCAATTCATATTCTAACGTTAAGCCAAGCTTTGAAGATAGTTCTTCAATTCGGTCTAACCATTTACTATAATGTTCTTCATAGCAAGGCCATTCACCTGATGCTTGGTTCACAACAATCATGGAATCAGAATGAATGTGAACTGTTTGGTGATGAACATCCATCTCTTCTAACTGTCTAAGTAATCGATAAAGAGCTGCATACTCAGCTTCATTGTTATCTTCTAGAAGGTCAAACGTATCATTGAACCTCACTCGCCAGTTTTTATTATTTTGTTTATAGTATATGGCGAGGCCGATTCCGGCATCTCGAGTGTTAACGTCGAATCCACCATCAATGTATGCATGAACATCATGAGGTTCTGTCTCAAATTGCTTCAAAAATTTCGTTAAATCTTTTTTCGTCCAGGTTGTATCATGATCATCTAAATACTCAATGCTTTTTAACCGTCCCGTTTTTTCTAGATCATCACCTACCATTAAGGCAGATGCAACAGTCATCCAGTCAGACTTCATAAAAAAAGACTGTTTTGTTTTTGCGGGCGAGTAGTACCATTCTAATCGAATTTTCATGAAATTCACCTCATTTAGGTAGAGTTAGATAATTGCAGAATTTCTTTTTTCGTGATAAGTTAAATTATCGAAATGTTACGTTATTTCACATGGTTCTATGATTTTATCATGAATACGAACAATTAAAACAATGTTTTTCTATACAAGTAGTATACGCATTCGAAAAAGGAGTTCATGCATTATGCCAATTAAAATCCCAGATCATTTACCTGCAAAAGAAATCTTAAATGAAGAAAATATTTTTGTAATGGATGAGAGTCGTGCGTACTCTCAGGATATTCGCCCATTAAAAATTGTTATTCTTAATTTAATGCCAATAAAAGAGACAACAGAAACTCAATTGTTACGGTTACTTGGGAACAGTCCTTTGCAAGTGGAAGTTTCTTTTCTCTATCCGACTACGCATGTTTCAAAAAATACGTCTCACGAGCATCTCTATGAATTTTATAAAACATTTGATGAAATAAAAACAAAGAAATTTGATGGTATGATCATTACGGGTGCTCCTATTGAAATGTTAGATTTTGAAGTCGTTGATTATTGGGAAGAGCTGCAAGAAATTATGAATTGGAGTGTCAACAATGTCACCTCAACTCTACATATTTGTTGGGGGGCACAAGCTGGTCTTTATCATCATTATGGAGTGAATAAGTATCCATTAGAAGCAAAGAAGTTCGGAGTATTTTACCATTCGATTGAGAAGCAAAATGTTAAATTGCTACGTGGATTTGATGATGAATATTTAGCACCTCATTCAAGGCACACCGAAGTTCGAAAGGAAGACATTGAACAAGTAAATGACCTTGAGGTCTTAAGTATGTCAGATGAAGCAGGAGTTTATATTGTTGCTTCAAAAAATGGAAAGCAAATTTTTGTAATGGGTCATTCTGAATATGATGTCTGTACATTACAAGAAGAATATGAGAGGGATAAGGAAAAAGGGTTAAATATCGATATGCCTTATAATTACTTCCCAAATGATAATGATCAAAAACTTCCTCGTTTACGTTGGCGGGCTCATTCCAATTTGCTTTTCTCAAATTGGTTAAACTATTACGTGTACCAAGAAACTCCATACGACTTAGGAAAATAGTTCACAGAAGGGGGTGTCTCAAAAGGTCAAAAACCTTTTGAGACATCCCCTTACTTACTTAGAGTGAAAACGGATAAGACAAAAACTCTTATTAATTTTTATTGGTTGTCTGTTCTCACTTATATATCTAAGCTATGATATAATAAATTTGCTATTATGATCGGGTATATATATAAGGTTAGGGAAACGAAAGGCTGTACTTAAAAGGAACATGTCTTTTGAGTGGAGGTGTGTGGAATGGATCCTTTAGATATTATGATGAATAAAGAACGGGTAATTCCTTATTATCAGCCAATCTTTAGTGCTGATAAACAACTTGTAGTTGGATATGAGGTCTTAGCAAGACTTCAAACAAATGAAGACGATAAAAGTTTAGGATGGTTTTTTCAAGATAAGAATATTCCAGATGAATATCGATTAGAATTAGATGATCACATCCAAAGGCTAGCTCTTGATCAATTTATTACAACGGATCAGAAATCATATTTGTTTCTTAATTATGATACGTCAATACTATTAAAAGATAATGGTGAGACGTTTATTAAATGTTTGGAAGCCTATCAGCAAAAAGGCTTAAAACTAGAGCAAATTGTCTTGGAGTTAAAAGAGGATGACGTTGCTGAGTATTTCTATGACAATAAGCATTTTTTTTATTATATTCAAAGTTTTGGATTTAGGCTTGCTCTCGATGACGTCGGTCATAATGGCAGCAATTTGGATCTAATAGCTATGTTAAAACCGAACATTATTAAGGTCGATGTGGCATTTATGGAAGATGAAGAATTCCCGCATTTGTATTCTGAAGTTCATCAATCGCTTTCCATGCTTTCTCGAAAAATAGGTGCAACGTTGCTCTTTGAAGGAATTTCGAATTTTAATCAACTTAATTATTCATGGCGCAATGGTGGTCGTTATTATCAAGGATACTATTTGAGATCACCGAACGCTACATTTATTGAACCTGATTGTTGCAGAGAGAAAATGCAAAAGGAATTTCAACATTTTATTGTTTATGAACGCAAAAAAATGCAATCGCAGTTTACTTTAACAAATAAGTTAACGATGCAGTTGAAACAGACGATGAAAACCATCAGTCCCGATGACACGTATGATGAACTGATAACAAAAGTGGCAAATGATTGTGATCGCTATGCATTCCGTATTTATGTGTGTGATGCAGAAGGGTTCCAACAGTCGTCTAATGCAGAAAAAAATAATGAAAATAAGTGGGTTTTAATTGAAGAAGGGCGCTTTAAAAACTGGAGCTGGCGACCTTACTTTCTTGAAAATATTGTTCGGATGAATATTGAAAAAAGAGGCTTTTTATCAGATCTATATACGGATATTGAGCGTGATGAGAGAATTCGTACTTACTCATATCCGATTACAGATAACTTATTTTTATTTCTTGATATTCCATATACGTATTTATTTGAACAAGAAGGATTACTTTGAGAGTTAGTCTGATTTAGTTGGAATTCACAACTAGATCAGACTTTATTATTGTCAATGATCACTATATGAACTCTATGAAACTATTGGTGTATCATTGTTAAGGAGGGCTTGTATGAATCACCGCTCGGTTTACCGTTTAATGGCTTATCTCTTTTTTGCTCATTCTACGATTACAATTATTAATGGCTATATCCCGGTATTCTTTAAATCGCAAGGGCTTACAGGTTCACAGGTTGGTTTACTGATGGCAATTGGCCCATGTGCAACGATTATTGCACAACCTATGTGGGGATATTTAAGTGACAAGTATAAGAGTATTAAGAAGATGATATTAATTGCCTTAATTGGATTAAGTGTTACCACGATTACGTTTATGTTTGTGAACACGTATGCAGGATATTTAGTCATGATGTTTATCTTGTTTTTCTTTGTTTCACCAACGACTGCATTGGGTGATTCCCTTGCTCAAAAGACATCGGTTCAGAAAAAAGTTAGCTTTGGACGAATTCGGTTATGGGGGTCGTTAGGATTTGCGATTACTTCGCTTGTTGTTGGCTATGTGTTAACATGGATAGGTGTCGAAAAAATAATGTTACCAATGTTATTCATGGCTTTAACAGCATTAGCAGTAGCTTTCTCTATTAAGGATGTACCAGGAACCAATAAACCTGTAACCGTATTAGATGCTGTGAAATTAACAACAAAACCTTCGCTCTTTTTGTTCTTGCTTTTGGCATTTTTCATCTCTGTGTCACATCGAGCGAACGACATTTATCTTGGACTTTATATAGTAGAACTTGGCGGACCTGAAGCTATGATTGGCTGGGCATGGTTTGTCGGTGTAATAGCTGAAGCACTAATATTTGCTACAACTGCTTATTGGTTTAGAAAATGGTCTCCATTAACATTTGTCATTCTTGCAGGTGTACTTTACGGTGCACGTTGGATATTGATGGCATTCGTTGAAAACCCATGGTGGATCCTCCCAATCCAATTGTTACATGGATTAACGTTTGCTGTATTTTATATTGCTGCCTTTCAAATTATTAATAAATTAATACCTGAACATTTACTAGCAACAGGTCATGTCCTTTTTATTACCGTTATCTTTGGACTCGCGGGAATTATTGGTTCTTTGTTTGGAGGTTTCGTTATTGAAGCCACTTCAATCCCGACACTTTATTTAATTGGTGCAGGGAGTGCTTTTATTGGTTCGATCGGTCTTGTTATTTTTCAAAAAAAAGCAAGTTCCAATCATAAAAATGAGGTGTCTTTTTAATAAGACACCTCCTACTTTAGAAAATGAAAGGATGAGTTAGTTTGAAGATTATTCTAACGGAACGCGCAATTGATTTTTTTAATAATACGGATGTTCATGAAAAAGCCATTCGTGTTAGAGCCTATGATACGTTTGAGTGAAGTACGATGGTTGCGTACGACCTCACTCTGGATGAGTCGAGGCTTAATGATTCACAAAAGGAGTTAGAAGGACTCACTTTTGTTTACGATGACAAAACAATTGAAGAAATTGGTGCATTTGTAAAAATTGATTACGTTCCTTCGCAAGGGCTTAAAATGATTAATGCTAATCAAACGCTAGCTTATGCTTTGCAACTAAAAACATTGTAACTTACTTCTTAGCAAAGAGGCTTCCAATTGTCTTAACTATAGGTGAAGCTTGATGAACTGTTTTGACAACTTGGTCAACGGTGCTTACCGTTTTGCCCATATCAAATTTCCCGCTTTCATTCGTAAATGCGGATTTGAAGAAAGAAGGCTTATTTGGTTTATAGCCAGGGTGTTTGCCCATTCCCATACCAGGTGGAAACGGTGGTCTCGGTCGGCCCGGACCTTGCTGCATTGGTTGTATAAATCCATTCATCTGATGTGGTGGTTGATGATGAAATGGTTGTTGGCCAAATGGAGAGAATGGCTGTTGATATTGTGATGGATTGTGAAATTGTGGTGGCCTTTGCCCCATTGGACGCTGATGATTTTGATTAGGTTGAAACATTCCTAATCTACCTCCTTATTCAATTGGTATTTGTTTACGTTTGTTAGGAATAATGATTTGTAATAGACCATTTTTATAAGTGGCTTTAACCTCTTGTTCATTAATGAAAAAAGGCACAGGAATGACTCGCTGTCTCGTTTGTGTTTGGTTGACTCGCTCTGTTATTCCACTTTTATCATCTATATATTCAGAGCGTTCGTCCTGTGTGACCTGAATTCTGACTGCTTGGCGGTAAATATCTAGGTTAATTTGGCTTTTGCTAACACCAGGAAGTTCAGCTTCAATGATTAAAGAATCATTCGATTCGAAAACAGTAGTAGGAATAGGTGGCAAAAATAACGGATTATCATTAATATGCTGCATCGTATTTTGAAAAAAGCCATCTATAGTCTTTAAAATGTCTTGGTAGTTTTGAGGAAGTTTTTTTGACCAAGGTTGTTGATCTGACATCTTTGTCACCCCTTCTTAAGAGATTATTAGTATATATATATGAGAGAAAAAAGTAATGGTGCAGGCAGAATAATTAAAGGAGGGATTATATGAGAATAAGAATTATTGATTCCCATTGTGATGCGTTGTTAAAATTGTGGGAGCATCCAGAGCGCAATTACTTGACTGATGTTGATATTGATGCAAATGTCGAAAGGCTAAAAGCAGGCAATGTTCATGTTCAACTATATGCTATATTTGTTGAACCGTTTATTAAACAAGATCAGAAGTTTCAGGTTGTAATGGAGCAAATAGAAATCTTTTATGAAAAGGTTTTGAAATCTAGTTCTAGTATACGTCATATCAAAGAATGGTCAGATTTATCCTCTTTAAAAGAAGATGAAATTGGAGCAATCTTGACGCTTGAAGGTGTAGATGCAATTGGTGATGATTTAACAAAGCTTTCTATCCTATATCAATTAGGTGTTCTATCAGTAGGATTAACATGGAATCAAGCAAACCTTTGTGCTGATGGTGTAGGTGAACCCCGTGGAGCAGGTCTCTCTACTTTGGGGAAAGAACTTGTATGTTTGAACAATGCAAACAAAGTGCTGACCGATGTTTCTCATTTAAGTATTAATGGTTTTTGGGATGTGATGGAATTAGCCAAATATCCGGTTGCCTCTCATTCTAATGCTCGTTATATTTGTGATCATCCAAGAAATTTATATGATGAACAAATTCAAGCACTCGTACAAAAACAAGGGTACATTGGACTCGTGTTCTGTCCAGACTTTGTAACTAGCAATGAATATGCAACAATTAAGGATCTTCTGTTGCATGTAGATCATATGTGCAGTCTAGGTGCAGAAAATTATATTGGGTTTGGCTCTGATTTTGACGGAATTAGTAACAAAATAATCGATTTAGAGCATAGCGGGGTATATGGAAACTTAATAGAGGAATTAATAAAACATTATTCCGCTTCTCAAGTTCAAAAATTTGTAAGAGGTAACTTTGAGCAATTAATAACTCGAATTGTATGATTTTCTTACAAGCTTTTAGTATACTTAATCTTAAGTAGTAGAAATGGGGTGAAACAAAGGTGAAAATTACAGATCGAGCAAAGGATTTTCTTGTAGAAACAATGAATGAACATGGATTAAATACAGTTCGTGTTGTTTTTGCTGGCATGGATTGAGGAGGTCCTAAATTAGGCCTGGCTCTGGATGAACCAGCAGAATCGGATCAACAAGAAGTGATCAATGGAATAAATGTAGCTATTGAAAAAGACATAGTACAACAAGTAGCAGACTTGACTCTTGATTATCAAGAATCAGAAAGTGGAGCTGGTCTTGTTATGCTTGGCGGTGACCAAGACTGTTGTTAATGATGGGAGAGGTGTCGCTTTGGCCCTCTTCTTTTAGTGAGAGCAAAAAGTTAGTATTTTTTAGTCCCTTCTTTAGGTACGTTTTTTTTTACATAGTTTTTCAAATAACTTAGAGCTGGAATAGATGGACCTTGTCATAACGAGTGTGAATGTGTTCAGCAATTTCATAAGTTCTCATAATTGCCTTCGATTTTGGTGATGCCAATAGGTAATTAGAAGGACTCACACTGAAATTGAATTATTTTTATGTTACAATAACCAAAGGTTTTCGAGATGAGGAAGGAGTTTGATTGAATTGAAAAAATTTATAAGAGGAATTGGTATTTGTGCACTAGCATTTGGACTAGCTGCCTGTGGAGGAGATGAGGAAGCTGCACCAGAGGAGCCAGTTGCTTCTGAAGAGCCTGTTGAAGGCGAACAAGAAATGGATTCATTTATCGATACATCGGACATCCCTGATGTAATTGCAATTGTAAATGGGGAAGAGGTAGACAGAGAGATTTATGTCTCTACGTTAGAGCAAGAAGCGATGCAGCTTGCTATGCAAGGAATTGATGTTGACAGTGAGGAAGGTGCTGCCTATTTAGATCAAGTGAAAGATCAAGTTCTAGATAGAATTATTAACTCTATTCTAGTTACCCATGCTGCAAATGAAGAAGGAATTGAAGCAACAGAAGAAGAAATTGACATGGGTGTAACAGACTTAATGGCACAGTTTGGTCTTGAATCTGAGGAACAGCTCCAAGAACTATTAGAAGCACAAGGTGTTGATATGGAAGAGCTTCGTGCTGATGTTGCTGAAAACGTGAAGAGCAATAAGTACGTAGAGCAAAAGGTTGCAGAAATTGAAGTTTCTGAAGATGAAATTCAAGCCTTCTATGATGAAGCTATTGCAGCTATGCCGGAAACAGAAGAAGCAGAACTTCCAGGTTTAGATGAAGTGCGTGGAGAAATTGAACAACAGTTGCAAATGGAAAAGCTTCTTTCTAATTTGAGAGAAGAAAGTGACGTAACTGTTAACGTGTAGAACCAAAAACAGAAGACTCGAACGAAGCAGCTGATTTTAATTGGCTATCGTTCGAGTCTTTTTCTTATTGTAAGGATTTCTTCTAAATTTTTCTTGCGACAAGACGGTTCCTCTTATAAAATATAGGTAATTCGTCTTGGTTCTCGTAGGAGAAGTGGGTATATGGGGGATGTATAAAATGATTTATAGTAATAAGCAAGGTATTTTACTAGAAAGTGGTACAAATGAGTTGGAGATAGTAATGTTCCAAATAGGAAGAAGTACATTTGGGATAAATGTATTAAAGGTCAGAGAAATCATTAATCCTCTCCCTATTACGGATACACCGAATAATCATGAGCATGTGGAAGGTGTCATCTGCCTGCGACAAGAAGTCATTCCGGTTGTTAATTTAGCAAAGGTGTTACATTTGCCAGAATCAAAACAGCCAGAACAAGATAAATTTATCATCACAGAATTGAATAAAATGAAAGTTGCTTTTCATGTTCATAGCGTTTCTAGAATTCACCGAATTTCGTGGGAACAAATAGAAAAACCGAGTGAACTATCTCAAGGAAGTTCAGGTCATACGATTGGAATTGTGAAAATGGAAGAGATGATGGCATTGCTTTTAGACTTTGAGAAGATTGTGGTAGATATAAATCCTGATGCGGGGTTAAGTGTTGATCGAGTGAAGGCGTTAGGTGATCGACAGCGTTCTTCTAAGCGTATTGTCATCGCTGAAGATTCAACTACTTTACGTAAATTATTACAAGATACATTATCGGCAGCAGGGTATGAATGCCTTCAGTTTTTTGAAAATGGAAAAAGTGCATGGGACTACCTTTCTTCACTTTCAAAAGATGAAATTAAAAGCAAGGTAGATGTAATTATTACAGACATTGAAATGCCATTAATGGATGGACACCATTTAACGTTGAAGATTAAAGAAAATCCACTTCTTTCTCATGTCCCAGTCGTGATTTTTTCTTCGCTTATTACTACAGACCTTTATCATAAGGGTGAAAAAGTAGGAGCTAATGCCCAAATTAGTAAGCCGGAAATTGTTCAGCTCGTAGAAAGATTAGATGAATTAGTGGAACGTAATTAAAAGTAAGGAAAACCGTCTCAGGAAGCCAAGAACAGAAATGGCAAAGGCCGTTCGCAACGCTTCCTAGGTACGGGCTTTTAAAAGGTGCAGCGACTCTGTAAATTGTTACGGGGGTAGCCCAAAAGGTTAAAATCGTACCTTTTGGGCTAGCCCCCTTGTTTTTTTTGTAAGGATTTCTCCAACTGCTTTTTTTGTTCTTCTGTAAGCAGACCCATTTTATTAAACAAATGAGCATAATACAATGTGCGTTTCGTTATACTCATTTTCATTCCTCCTTTTATTATATATTATGCACACTTATAAAAAAGTTGACAGTGAGAAACTTTTTTTGTGAAGGTAAATAGCTAGAGAGGTCTTTCATAGACAAGGCATGAAATATATTGATATGATGTGTAAGAAGAAGTATGGTGTGTAAATAGGGAGTGACGTAAATGAATATTCAAATTACAAAACCGGCATTGCAATGGTTTAAAGAAGAGCTTAATTTAAAAGGTGAAGGGGAATATGTACGTTTTTTTGCAAGGTATGGAGGGTGTGGGTCCATTCAAAGTGGATTTTCATTAGGTATTAATCAAGAAACACCTTCTGTCATTGGTGCAAAAGAAGAGGTTGATGGAATCACTTTCTTTATCGAGGAAGAGGATCTTTGGTATTTTAAAGGTCATGATTTAAAAGTGAAATATAGCCGAAAGAATGAAGAGATCGACTTTGTATATGAGGTACAAGAATAAACTCACATATAAAAGAGGAAAGCATGTCCATTGATTTTGAAGGTGTCCAAAAGGTCCACATGACCTTTTAGGACACCTTCTTGTATATGCATACAATAACTGCTCTATTAGTTTTGTTATTTATTTAGTATACGGCTGCATTGTGTTTTTGATTATTCTTCGTCTCTATAAATTGAAGGCTTAACCCATACAATTTGCTGGATCCGAACAAAAAATGGGCAATTTTTCACATCAATGACAACATGGTCTGCCTTTACATCAGCAACCACTCCGCGAACAAGCCCTTCTGTTGTTTGAATAACGACATTCGTACGTAATAGAGATTGGAACGTTTGAATCATGAAAGGATCTACTCCTGCTACCATTTGTGGACGGTTATGCTCTGTAGACTGAGGGGTAACGTTTTGATAATGCATGAAAAATGTCCTCCTTTAACTTTAAAATCCACTGTTATCCTATGCAGGTGCCCTCACATTGTTTAGGCTTCTGCCTAATAATGAAAGATTAAATGGAATGTACCGAATGCAATTCAAAAAGGAAGGAAAAAGTACAAGAAAGGAGCTATTCTTGTGCAAATAGGTTACCTATGTAGTAGTTGAAGTGAAAAAGAAAAGATAAAGTAACAATTGAATGATAAAATTACCAATAATAATAAAAAAGAAGGGGAATAGTATGAGTGAATTAACGTATGAGAAGGCGACATTTGCAGGGGGCTGCTTTTGGTGCATGGTACAACCATTTGATGAATTACCTGGTATCATAAAAGTAGAATCAGGATTTATGGGAGGCCATGTTGATCAACCTACATATGAACAAGTCAAATCAGGGAAGAGTGGACACTACGAAGTGGTTCAAATTACATATGATCCGAAACGCTTCTCCTACGAGAAATTGCTTTCTCTTTATTGGCCGCAAATAGATCCTACTGACCCTGAAGGTCAATTTCATGATCGAGGACCGCAATACCGGACGGCTATCTTTTATCATAATCAAAGTCAAAAGGAAAAGGCCATAAATTCAAAAGTTGAATTGAAGAATAGCAAACGTTTTGCAAAACCTATTGTGACAGAGATTTTAGAAGCTTCGACTTTTTATGCTGCAGAAGAGAAGCACCAGCATTTTTATAAAAAAAGCTCATCTGAATATAAAGAAGATCGGAGGAAATCAGGCCGTAATGAATTTATCAAATCGCACTGGGAGTAACACTTCCATAAAAAATTAACCAGATAGTAGCATCTGGTTAATTTTTTATGAAGAACAGAAAAAGCGTATTTATCACAATCTAAAAAAACTTGCGTAAAATGTGTAAAAATGTATAAAAAATTGTGATAATGTCTTATCGAAAAAACCTTTTTCTGATATAATAAAAGTATAGAAATAGTCTGATTTTTTAACGGGGGTGACGCTGTGAAAATAGTATTTGAGAAATTAGGCATATGGATGATGATTGCGTCACTAGGGTTTGTAGTTAGCTCCCTTTTTGTTATCCTTTTTGTTCATTATTGGTCACATACAGAGGCAGGAAAAGTACCTCCAAAAACAGCTGTTTTGCTTCATGCTGTTCATCATAACCTTGTTACACCAGATATGAGAGCGCCAAGATTTCTATCTAGTAGCGGGACACCTAGATTTACGAATGAAATGATCGAGATTCCAGTCTCTGATGGAACAACAGTCGAAGGTAGGATGTATCGGCCAATTGAAGAAGGTCCTCATCCAATTATTATGTATTATCACGGTGGCGCCTTTATGGAAGGATACGGTAGTATTCATACCCATGATAATATTGTTCGCGCGTTAGCAGCGAGAACGAATAGTATTGTCATTGCTGTAGGTTATCGTGTAGCGCCGAAGCATCCATTCCCGGCAGCAATAGAGGATAGCTACGATGCTCTTGTTTGGGCACATCAATATGCAGAAGAACTTGGTGGCGACCCTGCTAACATTGCTGTTGCTGGGGATAGTGCAGGAGGAAACATTGCAACGGTTGTTTCTCTTATGGCCAGAGACCGTAATGGTCCAGACATTAAAGCACAAGCTCTTCTCTATCCACTAACCACTTTTCAGGACATAGAGTTTGACTCTAGAACGACTTATGATAGTGGGTATTATTTGCTTTCTAGGAGTGTGATGTTACGGGCACGTGATACGTATACACCGGATGAGTCGTTATGGATTCATGCCTACACTTCGCCATTAGATGCAGAAGATCTCTATAATTTACCACCTGCTATAGTCATTACGGCAGAATTTGATCCTCTTCGCGATGAAGGGGAAGCTTATGCAAAGCGCCTTGCAGAACATGGCGTTCCAGTACAAACGATTCGTTATAATGGTGTGATGCATGGATTCATATCTTTCTATGAAGTGATGTATCGTGGCAATCATGGCCTTAATCAAACGTCGAGATTTTTACGAACAGCATTTGAAGAGGAGCCGACATATAAGCCATATCAACTATATGTTTATGAGGGAACAACAACGAGATCGATGAAAGTGAGAGATCAAGCAGAAGCTTACGCGATAGGAAGTTTTCTATTAGGAAAGCAAGCGTTATCAATATTTGATTAAAGTAATAGGAGCCTATTGTTGGCTCCTATTGTTGTTGTTGTGCTCTTTTTACAAACATTCTTTCTTCCTCAATCAAACCACAGGTTGCACATTGAACCCGCAATTCCGGACCACGGTAGGTCATGTGCAATGGCCCTGCATTATTGTTTTCATATTGTTCAATAATATCGCCACTCTTTGCGTCCATTTTTACAGGTGTCGCCACTTGTTGAATTAAATTAAAGCGTGAACGATTTGTTTTACAGTTTGGGCATAAATATGGATTAGTCATAACTATCCCTCCTTTACGGTTAGTCTTTCCAAATAACAAAGTGAAAGGAGAGGTAAGTTTAGGTAAAAAGGCAAAGAGGCCCTTCAAATTTGATAGCGGATGGATCCTGATTCCGCTAAAAGAGAGAAAAACGATTCTAAAAGGGTAAAGTGGATCCTGGTTCCTTTAAAGTCATTAAATCATTGGGAATGTAGATCGAAACAGGGGAATAACGGAACGAGGATCCGAAACCTTACTTAAAACAAGGGTTTTAAAGGAAATAGCGGAACGAGGATCAGTCAAAAACAGCGAAGCGGATTCTGATTCCGCTATTAAAATAGGAATTCAATGTTAATGGGTTTTATCCTGAAAAGTTGCAAAAACACGGGGGTGTCTCAAAAACAGACTTTGAGACACCCCCGTTATTGATTAATTATTTTTTAAAACGCCCAATTCCCATCGCGGAAGATCGGCTCACGCTTTCCGTCTTCGTACACTCCATCGATGTTCATATCTGCTGAACCGATCATGAAGTCAACGTGTGTTAGGCTTGTGTTTAAGCCGTTTTGTTCGAGTTCTTCTTTGTTCATGTCTTTTCCACCTTCAATGCAAAAAGCATAGGCTGAGCCGATTGCTAAGTGGTTTGATGCGTTTTCATCAAATAGCGTATTGTAGAAAAGGATATTCGTATCAGAAATCGGTGATTTATGAGGTACGAGGGCTACTTCTCCGATAAAACGTGCACCTTCATCCGTGTCTAGTAAACGCTTCAATGTTTCATATCCTTCTTCTGCTTTAAAATCAATGACTTTTCCGTCTTTAAACGTAAGAGAGAAGTTATTAATAAGTGTTCCGCCGTAATTTAATGGCTTCGTACTTGATACCGTTCCGTTTACCCCCGTTTTCTTAGCTGATGTGAAAACCTCTTCTGTTGGCATATTTGCAACAAATTGCACACCATCCTTATTCACACTTCCTCCGCTTACCCATAAGTGAGTTTCAGGTAATTCAATCACTAAATCCGTACCCTCAGACGTGTAGTGGAGTGCATGGTAATGCTTTTCATTTAATGCATTCATTTTATCATCAAGTAAGGACAAGTGCTCCTGCCATGCTGAAACCGGATCTGCTTGATTAATGCGAGTAGCTGAAAAGATTGCTTCCCACAGTTTTTCAACGGCGTTCTCTTCTGAGTCTTCAGGAAAAACTTTTTTTGCCCATCCGGCTGAAGGAACTGCAACGATAGACCAACTAATTTTGTCAGACATAATGTATGAGCGGAAGCCTTCCATTGCTTTGCCGCTTGCTTTGTTTGCATTGGATACTCGTTCAGGGTCTGCATCTTTAAGTAAGTCTGGATTGGAACCGGTAATGCTTAAGAAAGCAGCTCCATTTTCGGCCATTTCTTCATAGCCTTTTGCCACCCATTCTGGAAATTCATGAAACGCTTCATCTGGGGCTAGCTCATATTTTGTCTTTGTTAGCTCTTCATCGCTCCATTCAACATGAACATTTTTTGCGCCAGCTTCATATGCCTTTCTTGCTACGGCACGCACGTATTCTGCAGCATTTAAAGGAGTTCTAACGACAAGTGTTTGTCCTGGCTGAATATTTACCCCGACTTTTACCGCAAGTTCGGCATATTTTTCTAAATTTTCTTGAAAGGTTGACATATCATCAGTCCTCTTTTCTATTATGTATAAATTTACCTGCGTTATCTATTTTATCAATTTTGCAATAAAGTGAAAAGAATAGCGACCTAGAATACTTTTGTGCTATTATATATAGTGGAAAAAAGACAAGAGGTTCGCAAACTCCCTCTATAAAAAACTAAGGTGTTAACTGTACAGCCAAAAGAGTACAGTTTTCTTGTCGTTATTTAAAGACAATATTTTGTTCATTTTCAGGTCTACTCATTAATGTTCCCTAATAGCTAGACAATATGAGTGGAAAAGAACAAATATACCCGTTTGGAGTTATCGAATGCTCTTTCTTCAAGGAGAGTTTAAGTTGAAGTTCGACTGTAAACTTTTAAAAAAAGGAGAAATGAGACATGAGAAATGAAAAAGCGGTCGTTGTTTTTAGTGGTGGTCAAGATAGTACTACATGTTTATTGTGGGCTCTTGATCAATTTAAAGAAGTAGCAACAGTTACTTTTGACTATGGACAACGCCATCATGATGAAATAGAATGTGCACGTGAGATTGCCGAAGAATTAGGTGTTTCTTTTCATGTGTTAGATATGACATTAATTAATCAATTATCAGCTAATGCTCTTACTAGACATGATATCGAGGTAAAAGAAGGGGAGAACGGAGAACTACCATCTACATTTGTTCCTGGTCGTAACCACTTATTCTTATCATTTGCCGCAGTATACGCACAAGCTATTGGTGCACGTCATATTATTACTGGTGTATGTGAAACAGATTTCAGCGGATATCCTGATTGTCGAGATAGTTTTGTCAAATCTTTAAATGTCACGCTAAATCTAGCAATGGATGAGCAATTTGTCATTCATACACCGCTTATGTGGTTAAATAAAGCTGAAACATGGAAGTTAGCTGACCAATTAAATGCGCTTGATTTCATTAGAGAAAAAACATTAACTTGCTATCATGGTATACGTGGTGATGGATGCGGAAACTGTCCATCGTGTAATTTGCGCAAGAATGGGTTAGAAACCTACCTTTTGGAAAAACAAGGGGGGATTGACGTATGATGCAGCAATTCTACCCTCAGGTGCCTCACACGTATCGCTATGAGTTAAATAAAGATATGCATGTAGCAGCTGCTCACTTTATCCCAAATGATGCAGCGGGTCAATGCAAAAATATGCACGGACACACATATTTTATTAATATTACAATTGGTGGAGATACTCTAGATGAATTAGGGTTTCTCATTAATTTCAAACGAATTAAGGACATCGTTCATAAACGCTTTGATCATACTGTTTTAAATGATCATCCTGAATTTAAAGAAGTGTTTCCGACAACGGAAAGGGTAGCTGAGCAAATTTGGAAGGCTGTTCAAACCGAGTTGCAAACTCAGGTTAACAAACCGAATTGCCTGCAAGTTGTCGTTCGCGAAACACCGACTAGTTACGTCGTTTATCGGCCGAAACCGGAGGAGTTAGCATGAAGATTCCGGTAATGGAAGTGTTTGGTCCAACGATACAAGGGGAAGGGATGGTCATTGGTCAAAAGACGATGTTTGTTAGAACTGGTGGCTGTGATTATTCCTGTTCCTGGTGTGACTCTAGCTTTACATGGGACGGATCTTCCAGAAGTGAGCTATTGGAAGCAGAGTCAATTATTGAGCAATTAAAAAAAATCGGTGGTGATTTATTCTCGCATGTAACGATTTCAGGAGGAAATCCTGCACTTCATAAAGGTATTGCAGAACTTGTGGACCTTTGTCATGAACAAGGCTGGAAAGTGGCAATTGAAACGCAAGGATCTATTTGGCAAGATTGGATGAAGAAAATTGACGATATCACCATATCACCGAAGCCACCAAGTTCGTTGATGGAAACTGACTATGAAAAGCTTGATTATTATATAAAACAGCTAGAACAAAGCAATATGAGTTTAAAAGTCGTTGTCTTTGATGATAAAGATTTTTATTTTGCAGAAAACATTCATACACGCTACCCGCAAGTACCGTTTTATTTGCAAATCGGCAATGAAGATATCGCTACGACAGATGATCGTGCTTTATTAGCAACATTATTAAAACGTTATGAATGGTTAATTGAAAAAGCGACAAAATCGCTAGTTATGAATGATGCTAAGGTATTGCCACAGCTTCATACCCTGATTTGGGGAAACAAACGTGGCGTGTAAAGAAGGAGAGAAAAAACAATGAGTGGAAGAAAAAAAGAAGAACTAGAAGGGGTAACGTTACTTGGAAATCAAGGAACAGCCTATGACTTTTCCTATAACCCTTCTGTCTTAGAAGTGTTTGAAAATAAACATCAAAATCGCGATTACTTTGTAAAATTTAATTGTCCTGAGTTCACTTCATTATGCCCGATGACGAATCAACCAGACTTCGCTACAATCTATATTAGCTATATTCCTGATGTGAAGATGGTTGAAAGTAAGTCATTAAAACTATATTTGTTTAGTTTCCGTAATCATGGTGATTTTCATGAGGACTGTATGAACATCATTATGAATGACCTCATTGAGCTAATGGACCCTCGATATATTGAAGTATGGGGCAAATTTACTCCCCGTGGTGGAATTAGCATAGACCCATACACGAATTACGGTAAGCCTGGAACGAAGTATGAAAAAATGGCAGAGCATCGAATGATGAATCATGATTTGTATCCAGAGACGGTTGATAATAGATAAATGCATAATGTCTTCTAAGCCAAGAAATAACCAATTGGGTAACTACCCATAATTAGAGTGCCTTTTACTATAAAAGGTGCTTTTTTTTATCTTTTTTATCTTGTTTATGATGGAGGTGTCTCAAACGGTTAAAAACAACCTTTTTGAGACATCCCTATTTGATTTATTATTGATATCGTAAAACTTTTAGGAGGTACGAAAGGCTAATTAAATTTAAATTTATCTGGTCAATAAATCGCTTTAAACTTAATATTAATGTTTTCAAAAGACATAACATTTTAACCGCCCCCTTATAAAAAATTATGGCCTAGAAAGTCTAAATTTATTATAGAAAGTTAATAGGAGATAATGTTTTTGGTGAAAATTATTGATAAGGGAATTAAATTTGGATTGTGGCTTAAAACTAAGCTTAGATTTAATTAAGGAGTAGGTGAAAAGTTTGTCAAACCCATTTGAGGCTATTTGGAATATCGTGAATAAAGAAATAGACAATACGAACGAAAAAAAAGCACCATTACATATTGGTGAGGCAATGGATTGTTGGACTTATTTGACTTCATTAGCGGAGTTTATAAGGTTTGAAGAGGCTGGGTTAAATACATCAACAGATGATGAAGTAATAGAAATGTTAAATGATGCTATAAGAATGTGTGAGAATCAATCTCAGAAATTAAGTGGTTTTATGAAAAAAGAGGGAGTTCCTTTACCAGAAACTTCTCCACCAAAGCCTAAATCAGAACCTAATGCAATTCCATTAGGAGTAAAATTGTCAGATGAAGAAATCACAAATGGAATTACTTTAAAACTTACTGCGTGTCTCATGATGTCTGCAAAAGGAGAAGTCAATTCTATACGTACAGATATAGGTATAATGTGGTATAAATTTCATACAGAGATGCTTACTTTTGGAGTGTCGTTAAAGGCATTAATGATTAAACGTGGTTGGTTAAAAGTACCACCTTATTATTATCCACCTGGACAACCATCTAATTAATTAAAAAGATTCTTTAAGATTAATCTGGTGAATACAAAGTTATATTAAACTAGTATTAATCAGATTATCTTTTTATTGAAGTGACTAATTAGTTCTAGCCAATAAAAAATTGATAGGCGACATATATGTGATTGGATATATGCCGCAACTTATTCAGCCCTCGTGATTCTTCATCATCCTCATTTGCATTAATAAATTGTAATAGTCATCTCCAGAACCGATATCGTATCGTTCTCCTTTTATCTCATAGCCATAACTCTTACTTGTTTCGAGCATCTCTTTCAGAGCGTCAGTTAACTGTATTTCACCGCCACTTCCTGGTTTTGTTTTAGATAAATACATAAACACACTTGGGTCTAGTACGTAACGACCAATAACAGCTAAGTTTGATGGTGGAGATGTTTCTGGTTTTTCAACGAGGTCGTTTATCTCATGTAACTGATTTTTGAAAGGTGTTCCACCAATAACTCCATAGTTTTTTAATGATTCCTCGTGAACTTCTTTTACTCCAATTACATTTGACTGAACTTCAAGATAGGCGTTCATTAATTGTCCAATGACAGGCTTTTCTTCTATGAAGATATCATCGGGTAGAAGAACAGCGAAAGGTTCATCGTTAACAAATGGTTTCCCTAAGCGAATGGCATCCCCCAGCCCTCTTGCGACCTGTTGACGAACAAATTGAATATGGACATCTGGAACAGAAATCGATTTTATTAAATGACTTTTATTGTTTCTTTCCAAAAAAGTTTCAAGTTCAAGAGATCTGTCAAAATAATCTATGATCATATTTTTGTTTCTTGAAACAATAATCAATATCTCCTCGATGCCTGAAGAAATAGCTTCTTCAACTATATAATGGATAGCTGGTTTACCATCAATAGGGAACATTTCTTTTGGAACCACTTTTGTAATTGGGAGGCTTCTCGTACCGTATCCTGCTGCTGGAATAATAGCCTTCTTTACTTTCATTTATTTCCCCCCTATACTTATGACTTTTTTATACTATTCGGCCAAGCAAGGAAGAGAAAGTTGTCTTACAAAATTAAAATTATTAACATAGGATTTTTATTTATAGAATTGGGTCTTTTCAAAAGAAGTCCGTAAACATAATTTGAAAATAACAAATGAAGTAGACTAACGTTTATTTTCCTATAACTAATTCACTACTTAGGCCCTTTTTCAATAATATATATAAGATCAATTTAATTTCTGTTAAGAGGAGTCGACGTTATGGATGTATGTGTGATTGGGGCAGGATATGTAGGTTTGACAACCTCTACCGTATTGGCGAATTACGGACATCAGGTCTATTGTGTAGATAAGCAAAAAGAAAGAGTAGAAATGCTAAGAAGAGGCGAGATACCTATTTATGAACCAGGGCTAGAAGAAATGCTTGTGAAAAATACAAAGAAAGGTAATTTGTTATTTACGACAGATTTAGAAACAGCTGTAAATAAAAGTGATTTAATCTTTATTGCAGTTGGAACACCACAGGACAATGATGGGAGAACGGACCTTCGTTTTTTTGAAGGGGTTACAAACGAGCTAGCTCCATTAATAGATACGTATAAACTCGTTATTACGAAAAGTACTGTACCTCTTGGGACGAATGAAGAGTTGGAGCGAAAACTAATTGAAAAAGGTGTATTAAAAGAAAACTTTGACGTTGTTTCTAATCCGGAATTTCTTCGTGAAGGTACAGCTATCCACGATATGCTTTATCCAGATAAAATTGTTATAGGAGTTAAAGAATATAGGGCTGTACAAACATTACAAAAGCTGTATCGCTTTATTGATGCCCCGTATATTGTTACTAGTCTAAGTGGGGCGGAAATGATTAAATATGCCTCTAATGCTTTTTTAGCAGTGAAAATATCATTCATAAACGAACTTGCAAAAATTGCAGATGTTTATAATGTAGATATTACAGATGTAGCACTAGGAATTGGTATGGACCCAAGAATAGGTCATCATTTCTTACAAGCAGGGTTAGGCTACGGCGGCTCATGCCTACCAAAAGATTTGTCTTCCCTAGAACATCAATCAATTAAAAAAAATATTACCCCTCATCTCTTACAAGCTGCCCAAACAGTAAATGACAGTATCATAGACCATTACATTGCTAAACTCAAAAAAGAAATTCCCGACTACCAAAATAAAAAAATCACTGTATGGGGTGCCACATTTAAGCCGAATACAGATGATTTAAGGCATTCTCAAGCACTTAAATTAATCGACCGACTTGTAAAAGATGGCTCTCAAATTCGTTTATATGATCCGATCGTATCTCCGAACATTCACAATACGATCACATACAAGGATATGTATGACTCGATTAAAGATGCCGATATCTTAATTATCGCAACGGAATGGAAGCAATTTATTGAGGCCGATTGGAATAAAGTAAGTGAACGAATGCGTGGTGACATAGTAGTAGATTGTCGAAATTGTCTACAACCATATACGCTGAAAAAAAATGGATTAATATATTTGGGGGTTGCAAGACCATGAATATACTAGTGACTGGTGCTGCAGGCTTTGTTGGGTCAAATCTAGTGGAGAGGTTACTTGAGGATCAAAATGTGAAGGTGATTGGTATCGATTCATTTATCGGTCCTACTCCAGAAAACATTACGAGACAAAATCTAAAGTCGTTATTAAATCACCCGCGTTTTACCTTTTATGAAGAAGATCTTTTAAATGTAAATTGGAGGTCATATCTAACTGGTGTAGATTATGTGTTTCATTTAGCTGGGATGCCTGGGGTTCGTTCCAGTTGGGGTCCTGATTTCCAAAGCTATGTTACTAATAATATCGATGTAACTCAAAGGTTGCTTGAAGCAAGCAAGCATGTTCCTATAAAGAAATTTATTTATTCATCAACCTCTTCCGTCTATGGAGAAAAAACAGGGAAGGTGTCTGAAGATGCAATTTTAGAACCAATGTCTCCTTATGGAATAACCAAATTAACGGGAGAATATCTATGTCATGTTTATCGTAAAAGTTTTGGGGTTCCTACTGTCATATTAAGATATTTCACAGTCTATGGTCCAAGGCAAAGAAGTGATATGGCCTTTCATAGATTTATTAAAAATATCATGACAGATAAACCGATTACCATCTATGGAGATGGCAAACAAACTCGCGATTTTACTTTTATACGAGATTGTGTCGTTGCAACAGCATCTGTTTTACACGCAAAAGGAGTCATAGGAGAAACGATAAATATCGGTGGAAAAGAACGAGCATCGGTATTAGATATTATTAAGGAATTGGAAAAGTTATTAAATAAAAAAGCAACCTTACATTTCGTAGATGCAGCAATCGGAGAGCCAAAGCATACGTGGGCAGATATAAAAAGAGCGGAACAACTGTTACAATATAGACCAAAAGTTGATTTGAAGACAGGATTAAAAGAAGAGATTAAATATGTTAAAGGAATATATTTTAATAGTTAAAAATAGTCAGCGTTGAGGGCACTGTAGGTTTACCTTTTCAGTGCCCTCGTTTGCTAGCTGGCTTCTTAGATCTATAGACCTCTTCTGCGCCGTTGATTACGTTGTTTTTTAGATTCTAACTTTTGGAAAAGTTTAGCTGTAGTAATGTCATTTACTGTTTCTATAAATTCTTTTTTCTTCTCTGTTGGAGAATGTTTGGACATAAGAAGGCTATAGATATCCGTCATGACGGCATTCACAGCATCTTTTTCATGTTCTGTATCATCATTTTTTTCTATTTCTGTTTTTTGCTGAACCCTTGATAATAGGATATCTAACAAATCTTCTTGTTTCGGCAGTTCGGATAAGAATAGTTTCCGCAATCGTTTCTTTCTTGGAATAGGCTTCTCTAAGAGTTCATTAGCTATCGACTCTGAAGAATTCTCTTCATCTGAAGCGACTTGTTCATTAAGATCTTCAATGACGTCTTCAATCGAAGTAGCCTCTCCATCGGATGAAAAAGCAACTGAGGTATCCTCGAAAGAATCCTCTTCATCTGAAGCGACTTGTTCATTAAGATCTTCAATGACGTCTTCAATTGAAGTAGTCTTTTCATCGGATGAAAAAGCAATTGAGGCCTCCTCGATAGAAGTCTCGTCATCTGAAGCGACTTGTTCATTAAGGTCTTCAATGACATCTTCAATCGGAGTAGTCTTTTCATCAGAGGAGAACGACATTGCACCATTCTCGAAAGAACCTTCGCCATCTGAAGCAACTTGCTTATTTAAGTCTTCAATTACTTCTTCTAATTCCGACGATTGAACAGAGTTCACTTCTGTTCTTTGATCGACTTCATTCACTTGATCTACTTCCTTAACCGCAATTCCTTGTTTGATTCTATTTTCAACTTCATCCCACACACTTTGAATTTCATTAATTACTCGATCCCATGTGTAGTGTTTTTCAGCTAGCTTACGACCGTTAGAGCCTAGCTTTTCACAAAGAGAAGGGTTAGAAAGCAAAGAAGTAAGGTGTTCCACAAATGGGTCAGGTTGTTCAGGATAATCGATAACAAACCCATTTTCATTTTGGTTGATAACTTCTGCATTCCCACCTCGATTGGTCGTAATGATAGGCAGACCTGAAGCCATAGCCTCATAATGAACGCGTGCTAGAGGCTCTTGCCATTGAGAGGTACAAACAAAAACATCTGAAGCGGCAAACCATTCTTGAATTTTAGTAGGGTGAACAAATCCAGTATTTATGACTGGGATAGGTAAACGTGCTGCAAGGGCACGGACGTAGCCAATATAGTCCGTTACTTCATTCACACTGAACCATTTACTCCCAACAATAACTAGAGCTGCATCAGGATGTTTTTTAGCTACATCAGGCATTGCACGAATAAGAACATCCACACCTTTATTTGGAGAAAGTCTACCGGCAAATAAAATCACTTTTTTGTTTTCGAGATTGTGTTCTTTACGAATCTTTTGGCGCATTTCTTTTGCTTGATCTGATTTCGGTGGAACGAATTGGGAGATATCAACTCCGGAATAGATTGTTTTTAATTTGGCTTTTGCCTTTGGGAACCGATCTGAAATGGTGCGACCGATATAATCACTGACTGTAATAATTTTATCTAGTTCTTCAACCACTGAGGCAGCTTCTTCTTGATCTATTTTTTCAGGCTTGAACATATCATTATGCATACTCAATATAATTCTAGCATTCGGTGCCGATTCTCGTACTGGGAGGACAAGTCTCGGTCTATTAAAGATATGAATCACATCAAACGTATTATCATTAAGGAATTCTTTGACTCCTTCACGGTATACTTCAATGAGTCCACCAGGTTTTCTAACATACCGAATGTTGTTAACTGTTTCGTCTTCGGGAAGAGAGGAATCTGTTGTTCCTAAGATGGTTAGGTCGTGTTTATTTTTTAAATGAGAAGAGACGCCGTCGATATAGGTTTGGATCGCTCCCCCCCTAACAGCTGGAACCGGAAGCTTTTCAGTACAGATTAATAGTATCTTCATTCCGTAAATGCTCCTTTCCATTCTTTCAGCTCTTCTAACACAGGCCATTTTGATTGATCGAGTTCAATAATATTCTTAACGATAGTATTTACTTCTTCATCTAGAAAAACGGTAGGGTCATAAACCATATCTTTTACTTGTAAATAAAATTCATTTGGTAGGCACATGTCGATCCAAAGAATATGGTAAAGATCTTTATCAATTGGATTTGTTTCATGATATGCTTCAATCATGCCTTTTATCCATTCTAAGTCCCAAGCTCCAAGCTCTTCCATTTGATTTGTAATTAACTTGCGTAAGTCCCTTATCGGAAGGTCATACGCAACACCGTCTAAGTCAATTAGCCAAACTCCGTCAGGTCCAAGCTGGCCATTTGCCCAACCGTAATCTTGATGGACCAATCCCCATTCTTTATTACCTTTTTTTACTAACTTTTTATAATTAGAACTTTCTAATTGACTTAAAGCTTTTTTTGCTTGATCTTCAAACATGTCTAACACAGAAAGAATGGTTGAACTAGCTGGCATTTCTGGATAGGCGGTTGTGATATCCCGAAACCAGTTCATTTTCTTAATCATCTTTTCATATTTCTTCGGCCAACGATAAAGTCGGGATGGTTTTTCTGCTCCATAAGGAGGCTCATATCCTTTTGAAAGGCGGTGAAAATCTCCAAGGCCAGCACAAAGTAATTTTGCTCCTTCTAAATCTTCCGAGGCTTCAGTGAGGTCAATCCATTCGGCTATAAACCAAAGCTTTCCACCCATTTCAACATAGTCGTCTCCAGTTTTTGTCTTGAAAATAGGAGGGACTCTAGCACTCTTTTCTTCAACTAAATAAGCCTGTGCGCCAAGACTAAACAAACTTCTTGTTGGGCGCCGATGTAAGACCTTCAAACTAAATGGTCCACGGTTTGTTTCTATCTTCCAAATAAGCCCCCCCTTATCGGCTTTTGTTGCAATAACCTCAAGGTTTCTAACAGTGAGATCGTAATGTGTCAACACTTGATATGCCATCTCTTCAATATAGGAAGGTACATAGGAGTCGTCATTTAATGTACCGTCTACATCCCAAGGAGTGATGAGTTTTTCGGACATTTTTTTCCCTCCATTCCTTTTATCATTACTAAGGTATTCATCTATAGGAAAAACGTATAGATAAGCACCTACTTTAATAAAAGAAAGGAGGGATTTTAACTATTTTTGTACATTTATGAGGAGGAGTTTCTTCTTTTGTGCAATTTACTTAGCAATTTCGCTGTTGTTAACGCGTTTATTTGATCGAATAGCTCATTTGAATTTTCTTTAGGTTGAGGTAACGAATGATTGTGAAGTAGATTATAAACTTGGCTGAATCGATCTTTGTTTGCTGATTTTTTGCTTCGTTGTTGTTCATGATTATTAAAAGCTGTTAACTGAGCAGCATTTCGTTTTGTTACTAGCTTAGATTTTGGCTTAAGGCGATGCGTTCTTTTTCTAGTTCTTTTTCTTCTTTTATTAAGTTTCTCTGATACTGCTTTTATATCTAGCATGTTGTTGAATGTCTTATCATCTGAATATTGTTCTTTGGACATGTTATTTACTAAGTCAAGTACATCTTGTACAGTCGTTTCTTCATCGTTGTTTGTTAAATCAATTTCTTCTTCTAGATTATCTAGGAAACTAGACTGTTTATCTGTTGCGTAATCTTCAATTTCGTCTTCAAAGGAATTGTTGTCAGAAGCGATTTCTGTAGTAGTGCTTTCTTCATAAGTAGCTTCAGAACCGAATTCTTCTTCTGAATCCTCTAGGTTTTCTAAAGTAGAAACCTCTTCAACAGCCTCTTCGTTTTCAAATACATTTTCTTCATTTATTACTTGCAGATGCTCTACTGTAGAGCTGTCCTCAAGAGTGGAAGTGTTAACTATTGCCACTTCTTCTTCGGATTCTGCAACATGTTGCTCTACAGGATCGGCGTTGCTCTCACTTTTGCTTTGTTCCTCTGGGGTTACAGGAATATTGTTTTCGATCTTATTTTTAATGTCATCCCAGACACCGGAAATATCGGATATCACTCGATCCCATGTAAACTTTTCTTCAACTAATTTTCTACCGTTCAACCCGAGCTTTTTCGAAAGTTTAGGGTCTGAGAGAAGAGGAATGATGAGCTCTGCAAAGGCTTTTGGATCTTCAGGTTGTTCAACAACAAAGCCATTTTCATTCGGTGTAATGACTTCAGGATTTCCTCCTCGTTTTGTCGTTATAACAGGTAGTCCCGAAGCCATTGCTTCATAATGAACTCTAGCTAGTGGTTCTTGCCATTGAGAGGGACAAACAAAGACATCGGCGGCTGCAAACCATTTTTGGATTTCACTAGGGGCTACAAAGCCTGTATTCACAACTGGAATTGGAAGTCTAGAAGCGAGCGCACGCACATAGGCAACATAATCACTGACTTCATTCACACTAAACCATTTACTTCCAACGATAACTAGTGCTGCATCAGGATGTTTTTTTATAACCTCTGGCATTGCTTGAACCAGGACATCTGCTCCTTTATTTTTTGAAAGTCTTCCGGCAAATAAGATAACTTTTTTTCCTTCAAGATTGTGCTCTTTTCTAATTTCTTGTCGCATGTCTCGAGCATCTTTTGAATGAGGGGGAGCAAATCGATTTATATCAACCCCTGAGTAAATGGTCTGGATCTTTGGTGCGGCTTGGGGAAATAAATCAGTAATTGCTGTACCAATATAATTACTAATTGTAATAATTTTATCGAGTTGTTCTATCGCAGCTGCGGCTTCCTCTGGTTCAATTTTTTCCCTTTTAAACATGTCATTGTGCATACTTAACACAATACGAGCATTTGGTGCACATTCGCGAACGGCAAGGACCAATCTAGGTCTATTAAATATATGGATTAGATCAAAAGAGTCTGGTTCGCTTTGTAAAAATTGTCTTACACCATCTCGATAATCCTCAAGTAAGCCTCCAGGAGTACGGACATAGCGAACATTGTTTACTTTCTCATCCATTGGCAATGAAGGGTCAGAAGAACCGAGAATGGTAAGTTCATGTTTTTTACTTAAACTTGAGGATACACCATCAATATATGTTTGAATCGCCCCGCCTTTAACTGCAGGTACAGGCAGCTTTTCTGTACAAATCATTAATATCTTCATGTTGATTTAACTCCTTTCCACTCCCTTAATTCTTCAATTGCTGGCCATTTTGATTTGTCTGTTTCGGCAATAGTATTGCAAAGGGTCTCAACTTCAGTGTCTAGAAAGAGAGTAGGCTCATAGACCATTTCCTTTACATTTTTGTAAAACTCATTTGGTAGAGACATGTCTATGAGAAGTATTTCATATAGTGCATCTTCAATTGGATTTGCTTCATGGTAGGATTCAATCATACCTTTCATCCAATTGACATCCCAGTATCCCATATCATCCATCTGTCCGGTAATAAGTTTTCGTAAATCCCTTATTGGAAGGTCATACGCGACACCGTCTAAGTCGATAATCCACATCCCATCCGGTCCCATTTGGCCGTTTGACCAACCATAATCTTGATGGACTAAACCCCAAGCTGTATTTCCTCGTGCAGCTAACTCATAATATGAAGAGTGTTGTAATTGTTCATAAGCTTTTTTTGCTTGTTCTTCAAACATATCAACATGGGCTAAAATTGCTTTACTAGCTGTCATCTCTGGATAAACGTTGGCGATGTTTCGGAACCAATCCATCTTCTTTATTGTCTTTTCATAAGATTTAGGCCAGCGATGAATTCGCGAAGGGTTTTCAGATCCTTTTGGAGGGACATAGCCTTTTGATAAGCGGTGAAATTCTCCTAGCGCATGACAGAGTAATTTTGCTCCTTCTAAGTCATTGCCAACTGGGTAAAGTGGTTCGACCCATTCAGCAACAAACCAAAGCTTTCCGCCCATTTCAACGTAATTTTCTCCCGATTTTGTTTTGTACAGGGGAGGCACTCTAGCGCCTTTTTCCTTCACTAAATACTCTTGAGCTCCAAGACTAAAACGACTTCTTCCAGGACGGCGGTGTAAAATTTTTAAGCTAAATGGGCCTTTATCTGTATCCATTTTCCAAATAAGGCCCCCTTTGTCCGCTTTTGTTGTAATAACTTCAAGATTACTTACTTTCAGATCGTAATGAGTTAAGACAACTTCAGACATATCCCAAATATATTGCGGTACAAAAAAGTCATCTTCCAGAGTACCATCAATATCCCAAGGCACGATAAGTTGTTCTGACATAATAATCCCTCCAGTTTCAATTAAGGTCACTAGTACCATATTCATAAAAAGAGACAATCGTATAGATAAGCACCTAACTATGTAGAAAAAGGATGATTTTTGTGGAAATTAAAGGTAGGAAATTAGTTGAATAAATTACTAGACTATTCAATTAAATAGGGATAAAATGTTAATTAAATAATAAATAAGTTCTGAATTTTTGAAGAAGATTAATAATTTCTCAAGCCTTAATTGACTAAAGTAGGTAAGGTAGCATATATTTGGATTAATAAATACAAAATAAAGGTATGATAGCTAATGGTTATGAAACAGATTACTGCAGAAACTTTTAGTGAAATTGACAATCTAGAAGAGTATGTAAACAACGTAGATCCTAACTCTTATTTAGCTAGAGTATCACTGGAATACTTAGTCATTAATAGCAAATCCGATTTAGTAGAAACGTTAATTGGTAGATTACTAGATAGCTCTAGTGAGGAGAGTAGGGAATGGGCAGAGGTTTATAAGATTGATCATCTCGTCTACAAACAAGAGATGAATCTAATCGAAGCTATTCAGCAGTTAACGTATACAACCGTAAGAGCTCCAGAACTCTCAACATTAATTAAAGTCTTTCAGCTATATAATTATTCAAGTCAGAAAGAATTCGAAATGATTGCTTCATTAAGCGAATTAGTAAATGCAGAGATCAGCAGGTTAGAGGAAGGGTTTATGAAGACATCGTTGTTGTGCCGTTATATGGTTACAATGCAAAGTGTCTATTTACATTTAAACGATGTTGAGAAGTCGAGAGAATGTGGTATTGATATATTAAAGATCGCTCTAACTCAAACAATGAAAGTTGTTGCTCTTACAGGGCTAGGTAACTCTTTTATCTTGTCTAATAAAGAAAAAGCTTTAGAGTATTTTAATAAATCATTAACATTAGCAGTTCAAATGGGACATGAAATGTTAACGATAGAGGCGCAAAGAAGTTCTAATTTCACTTATTGTTATTGGGAGCAGCCAGAAAAAGTAATCATAAACGAGAAGTCCTCAAATAGTTTAGCTGGAAAATTAGAAGAGATTTTTCACTTAATAAAGAGTAATGAAAAAGAAAAAGCTTTATTTTTATTAGATCAAATAAAATTTAAGATTGATAATGATTATTTTAAAGCCTTTGATCAATATTATCGTGGGTTAATAAATAGAGAATCAAAGTACTTTGAGAAATCTATAAAATATTTTGAAAAAGCAGGAGATTATTATTATAGGAAAATCCCCCTTAAAGAGCTGAACTATAAGGAGGTGAAGACATGAAAAAAATCATATTTACTCTTTTGGTATTTACAGGTTTAGTAGTAGGTGGTTCACTATCTAGTCTATCTGTACCTAGTGATAATATTCGAATTAATAGTGAACCTACAGAGCTAGCTGTTCCTAGTGATAATATTAGAATCAATACTATCGACACTGTGTATTAATCTTAAAAGAAATAGTAATACATATAATCTGTCTATATTAATTAGACAGATTTTTTGATGATTTATGCTATTTTCTTAAAGATTGTTGCTGTGAAGAAACGTTTTTTCTCGTAGTGAAATGGAGCGGAAGTCACTCGACACCTCCCCGCGGAAAGCGAGTGGCTGGAGCGCAATGGAACGAACATGTGGAGAACACGTACCCATAAAAACAACAAAGTATGAAAACAGCCTAATTTTAAAAACAACTATTGATGAATATTTCCCTCCTTGATTCCTCCTATCTAAACTATTATGATTATAGTAAATTTAGTATGGAAGAAGGTAAGGTCGATGAATATCCCTAAATATCCGATGGATTTTAATGACAGCATAAGAAGTAAGAAAACGAGTGAGGAAGACCTTAATCATAAAATTAACGCTGAAATAGAAAAGATGATCGGATTTATGAATGAGAATCATACAAACAATCATTCTGTGGCTTTTGAGGATGTATTAATTATTATTGATCGAATATATGAGGATGATGACAGTTATTTTGAGATCTCTGTTGCAAAACAACATAGTAGAGGTATTGTTAGATAAAAAAGTTGACTAGAATGTAACAGAAAAAACAAGTGAAAGTCTCATTGGGCTTCCACTTGTTTCTTTTTGTAAGGAACAGGTAATAACATTGATATTTCCGAGGCAAGCGCAGGAAGTGATAAAAATAGACAAAACATTCTGCCATTTTGTCGATTGCTCTGTTTTTAACTGTATGGTGCATGTAAGGGCAATTCAATGGTAAATGTTGTCCCAGTTCCTTCCTGGCTTTCAACTGTTAGTGAGCCCTCATGTGATTCAATGATCTTCTGACATACTAACAAGCCAAGGCCAGTTCCTTTTGGTTTCGTTGTGTAAAAAGGCTCTCCTAATTTCTTTAAGTTTTCTTTAGAAATTCCGGGACCTTCGTCCTTTACAGAAAGAATGACACGCGAGTCTGCTTTTTCTACTGTAATCGTGATTGTACCTTGATTCATTACTTCAATTGCGTTTTTTATTAAATTAATTAGAACTTGCTTAATTTTGGTGTCCTCACAATAGATATAGAGGTTATTCGTTTTGAATTCAGTAATAATGGAAATGTTCTTTAAAATAGCTTGAGTTTCTAATAACATTTTCACATCATTTATAAGCGGCAGAATTTCATGCGAATGCCGCAAGTCTGAATGAGGTTTGGCTAAAATAAGCATTTCATTAGAGACTTGTTCAATTTTATCAAGTTCTTCTTCAATAATCTTGTAATATATCTCTTTGTTAGTAGATTCTTTAATAAGCTGAAAGAATCCTTTGATTGACGTTAAAGGATTTCGTATCTCATGAGCTATACCAGCTGCAAATTGACCTGCCATTGAAAGTTTTTCAGAACGGATCATCAAATCTTCTGTCTTTTTCTCACGTTTGATTTGCTCATAGATAGAAGGGAAGGCAACCGATTTTTGATCTCGATTATAGAGATTAGATGGTACTAACGATGTATCCGTCATAAAGTATTCATGGAAATATAACATATCTTCAAGCATGGAAGCGGATAATTTTTGACCATCATACGCACAAACCATTAATGTGTTATTCATCTTCTCTACGAATTCGTTACAAGTGCATTCATACGCTTTAAGTATATCAGCTTGAACATCGTATTTACTATTAACATTTCCCCATATTCGTATAGGTTTTGTAGATTGCAAGAAAGGCTTTATATACTGTCGGTAGTTCCGAATGGTTTGCTCAATACCATCTTGAAAACAATAAAAATGATCTGCATTCAAAAAAAGTATTTGCTCGGAGAGTTGCTTTGTTTCTAACAAAGGAATCAATTTATTCATATGTTCTTTTGAATCAATAAATACGACATGTTGGTCCTTATCTAGACCTTCTTGAATAAAACTGACAGCATTATTTACGTATGCATCTAATTGACTATAACTATAAAGTATATGACAACCTGAAGATAGACGTAAGGTTGAGGTGAATTCAAAATCTCGTGAAGACATACGAAAATTATTCCTTTCCATTTAAGCCTTTTTATTAATAGTAATAGTTAGTGAGAGAATTGTCTAACTAATCTTATGAAAGAGGTTACCTCACAAGGTATCGTTTTAACCTATTTGGGATAACTCCTAAATCTGTTAAAAAAGTAGCTTGCTTATGCCAAGCAAAAGGAAAAGGATACTCGGGATATAGGCCATATATCGAATAATAAATCGACTTTTTATTTCGTGACCATGGATGACGCCGATAATAAATGCGAAAAAGATGATCATTCCTGCCATTGGTGCAAACCAAAATGAACGATCCGACAATCCGGCTTGAATACCGTATCCAAAACTATCAACATTCATTAATAGTGCGATCATCACGAAATATGAACGTCGATAAAGAGGTATTTCATAGATAAGATTAAACACGGCTATTCCAATAAGAAGTATTCCTGCCATCGTTTGAATAATCGAAGTAGGAACTAAATCACCGATAAATCGCCCAATGCCCATGGAAAAGAAAACGACAAAAGCTGAAAAAAGGGCTATCATTGCCACGACTAGTAAAGGAATACGGATTTTCTTTAGTCCAAATAAAAATCCAATTGCGAAGGCGTCAATGCTAACAAGCATGGAGAGAAGAAGAAGCAAAATAAAAGCAAGCATATACTCACCCCGATGAAAGTCGTTCAAGTAAATATATGCTTGCCTGTCTTGTTTAGAAGCGTGTGGGAAAAATAGGTAATAAAATTGGAAACTGGCTATTTGTAGCCGTTTTGCAATTCTTGAGCAACTGCATGTAAAAGTTGTTGATATTCGGAAGGGTTTTGAAACTGTATCGGCTCCCAGTTTTTCTTTACCCAAGCAAGAAGTTCATGGCCATTTTGAAAGATACGGTCACTTGTATCAAAAGTCTGTAGCTTAAAGATGCCGTCTTTTGGTTCAACAGTAACGTAACATGGAACCTTACTTTCGTTTGATTCTAATTTCATCTCCACATAAATCAACTCCTATTTTGAGTTTTCTTTAGAGTGTTTCGAAAACGAATAGTTATACATGATGTACCTCGAGCTGATACACTGTGGTTATGAAAAAGAAAGCGGAGGTTTAATAACAAATGAAACAAATTTATTTAGATTACAACGCTAGTACCCCTCTTATTCCAGAAGTGGTTGAGGCTATGACTCCTTTTTTAAGCGAGCACTATGGAAATCCATCTACGAGTCATTTTGCTGCAGTAGAAGCAAAAAAAGTAATTGAAAAGGCAAGGGAACAAGTAGCAAGTCTAATTGGAGCTCAAAAGGAAGAGATTATCTTTACTAGTGGTGGTAGTGAATCAAATAATCACGTAATTAAGAATGTCTTTGAAAAGTATCAAAGTAAAGGAAGGCATATGATTACGACAACAATTGAACACCCGGCTGTACGTGAACCATTACGGTATCTTGAGAAATTTGGGGCTGAGGTCACTTATGTGGATGTAAATCAATTTGGACAAGTTTCTGTAAAAGAGATAGAGAAGGCCATTCGTCCAGATACGATTCTGATCACAGTTATGCATGCAAATAATGAAGTCGGGACGTTACAACCGATTGAAGAGATTGGGGAAATTGCTCGTGAAAGAGGGATACTATTCCATACAGATGCAGCACAATCTATAGGGAAAGTTCCTGTCGATGTAAATCAGCTACATGTTGACTTTTTATCAATAGCTGGACATAAGTTGTATGCACCAAAAGGTGTAGGTGCACTTTATATACGTAAGGGTGTGAAGCTTGATCCGTATATTCATGGAGCGGGTCATGAGAACGGTATGAGGGCAGGTACAGAAAATGTTCTCTTACTCGCAGGACTAGGAGCTGCTAGTGAAAGTGCAAGTCGTTATTTAGAGGAAGGGACAGATATCCTTAAGCAAAAAAAATATTTCCTTTCATTGCTTAAGCAAGCTTTTCCTCATCAAATTCGAGTGAATGGTCATCCCGACGAATGTTTGCCAAACACTTTAAATGTGAGTTTTGCAAATAGGATCGGTCAGGATATATTGGATGCAGTTCCAGAAGTTGCTGCTTCAACAGGATCAGCTTGTCATTCAGGTGAGGTGACATTATCACCTGTTTTAAAAGCAATGGGCGTAAAACCAGAGGATGGAAAAGGAACAATCCGTTTTAGTCTTGGCAGGAATACGACAAAACAACAGTTAGAAGAGACGGTTAAGTTACTTCAATATCGATTAGGTTAAGCATTTAATTTTACAGAAAACGTATTGCTTCGATAAGATACAGGTACAAGAAAAAAGGAGTGTCCCATCATGTCTATAAGCTTACGTCAACAAGAAAAAAATGTTTTGTACAATATAATGGAAGAACGTCATTCGGTAAAACATTACGAGTCTAATTATAAGATCTCAAAAGCAGAGCTTGAGGAAATGCTCACAGCTGCGATTACCGCACCATCTGCTTGGAACTTACAACATTGGCGGTTCTTAGTTATAGAAGATCAAAAGAAACAAGAGGAGCTACTCCCTATTGCATATTACCAACAGCAAATTGTAGATGCATCTGCTGTAGTTGCCGTGTTGGGAGATTTAGAAGCAAACAAAGAAGCTGAGGGAGTCTACCAAGAAGCTGTCAAAAAGGGATTCATGTCTGAAGAAATAAAAAATACACTCGTTGATCAAATCAACGGAGCGTATAAAAGAGGGGGTAGCTTTGCTCGAGATGCGGCATTTCTAAATGCATCGTTAGCAGCAATGCAGTTTATGCTAGCAGCAAAATCAAAGGGCTATGATACTTGTCCAATTGGTGGCTTTAAACAACAGGAATTTATTAATAAATTTCATGTACCGGATCGTTTTACACCAATTATGCTAATTACGGTTGGGAAAGCAGCAAAAGATGCTTATCCATCTTCAAGAAAAGCATTGGATAAAGTTGTTACGTATAATTCATTTCAAAGGTAGTTCAGAGGTTGGCTAGTTCATAGAGAACCAGCCAACCTCTAAATAGTTTAATTTAGAATAAAAGTTAGAAAGTGAGAAAATGATAATGATTGATTTGACGTTTGAAAAGTATTCAGAATGTACGTTTTCTAATTTGCGAATAATTGACTCATACAATGTCGGGCAATGGAAACATTATATTGTTACATTTGAAGGGGAAATCCCTGAGGAATTACAGGAGCCAGAAGCGCTTGTTATTGTAGGGCAGACAAATGATATTTTACAAATTATTTTACGAGAAGAGGGGTGTGATTCTCCGTTATTTCAATTTACAGAGAATGAAAAGAATCAAATTTCAAATTGGTTTCAAGCGCATCGGAATCATCAACCTAAATAAAGAGGGGGGTGTCTCAAGAGGTCAAAAAACAAACCTTTTGAAACACCCTCTTCTAATTTTGTAAAGTTTTGAAATAGTGGACAACTGCTGAGGGATTTGACTGCAAATTTACACCCAATTTCTTTAACGATTCTTCATGCGTTCGTTGAAAAAGAGATTCTTCATGTTTAATCAGATGCGTCCAAGACTGAAGCGATTCTTTTTCCTTCTTGTTTAAGTGAGCTTCAATTGAAAGGCAAATAAATGAACGACAAACGGAGTTCTTAAATGAAGGGTCAAGTGAACACCCTTTTTCATATTTGAAAAATTGACAAACCGAATAAGAATGTCGCAGGTCATCTGCTGCTAATTTTGAGAGCGACTCTTTGTTTGCAATGTGTGTATAGTCAGGATGAACTTGTGCTTGAACTGTTATATGAAATGGCGAGATATGAGCTTTTGGATGTTGTAATATACAATTTTGAAAAAAGGCTTCATCTTTGTTTATCATTTTAGCAATTTCAAGCAAGTAAAATGTTGGACTATAAGAACAACATCCGACTTTTGGAATGTTGTTACTAGGTGGTTGAAAAAATTCATCCTCACATTGTAAGCATGCAGAAGAAAGGATTTGTTTGTTGATATTGTCGAACTGAATCATTAATTTCATTCCTTTTTTTAAAAACTAAATAAAAAAGTGAAAAAATTTCCTTTTTTTATGGAAAAACTAGATTTTCTTTAAAAAAAGATTTACACTTTTTAGTGTAGAGTACATCTTAATTACTACTCTCTATATTGTAACGTTCTTTGTCAATGAGTGAATGAAATAAATCTATGAATAAGTAGATATATTCTTTAACAAATGTGACAATTATGTTAAGATGGTAATGAAAGCGTTACAATTATAAAAATTCATAGATTTAACTTGAAGTTAAACTAGGAGGTAATCATCTTATGTCAAGCAAGGGGCACAAAGCGGAAGAGCCATGGCAAGGGTTTCATGGTCCAAATCTTGGCGTAGCAATTGAGCTTTACGAAGAGTATTCCAAAAATCCAGAAGCTGTAGAAGAAGATTTGCGAGAATTATTTGATATTTGGGGTCCACCACCTTCAGAAAATGATAGTAAACCAAGTGCTACCCCAGATGTTTCTGCTGCCTCACCTAATATGGTTAGGAATTTTGTCAGTGCAGTTAAATTAGCGGATATGATTCGAAGAAAAGGGCATTTAGTTTCAGACATTAACCCGATTTTTAAACAATCAGAATATCCTCAAATTTTAGAGTTAAGTCACTATAATTTAACTGAAGAATTCTTAAAGCAAGTACCTGTTGATATGATCTGTGATTATGCACCAGCACATGTGAAAAATGGGTTAGATGCAATTAACTACTTAAAAGAAGTTTATACAAAAACCACTGCATTTGAATTTAACCATGTTCATGATATGGAAGAGAGAGAGTGGTTAATTAAAATGGTTGAGTCTGGTATGTATGTACCAAACTTAACAAAGCAACAACGTCTTAACCTTCTGACAAGATTAACGCAAGTAGAAGGTTTTGAAAAGTTTGTACATCGTACGTTCGTAGGTGCAAAGCGCTTCTCAATCGAAGGATTAGATATGTTAGTACCAATGCTTGATGAAGCTGTTCGCGAAGTTGTTCATGAAGGAACGCAAAATGTTCTTATTGGAATGGCGCACCGTGGACGATTAAATGTGTTAGCTCATACGTTAAGCAAACCATACAAGATGATCTTCTCTGAATTCTTACATGCACCAAGTAAAAATTTAGACCCAGCTGGGGTATCAGCAGGAATAAATGGTTGGACAGGAGATGTAAAGTACCACTTAGGGGCTGATCGTCAAATTAGGGAAGAAAATACAGCTGAAGCTACTGTATCACTAGCAAATAACCCAAGTCACCTTGAATTTGTTAGTCCGATTGTTGAAGGGTATGCAAGAGCAGCTCAAGAAGTAAGAACTTCAAAAGGGTTCCCTGAACAATCAGTAACAAAAGCGTATTCTGTCTTAATCCATGGAGATGCAGCGTTTCCTGGTCAAGGAATTGTTACGGAAACATTAAACCTTAGCCGATTGAATGGTTATCAGACTGGCGGGTCTCTTCATATAATAGCAAATAACAACATTGGATTTACAACTGAGACATATGATTCGCGTTCTACTACATATGCCAGTGATCCAGCGAAAGGGTTCGAAATTCCAATTGTCCACGTCAATGCGGATGATCCAGAAGCTTGCTTAGCTGCGATCCATTTAGCTGTTCAATATCGCAAGCGTTTCAAAAAGGATTTCCTCATCGATTTAATTGGCTATCGCCGCTTTGGTCACAATGAAATGGATGAACCAGCTGTGACACAACCGGCAACATATAACATTATTCGTAAGCATCCAACAGTACGTTCAATTTATGCAAATCAGCTTACAGAAAAGTCAGTTATTGATAATGGGTATGGAGATAAGTTAGATAAAGAAACTCAAGATTACTTACAATCTCAATATGATGATGTGATTGCCAACAAATCAAATCAACCAAAAGAGATGTCTCCACCTGATTATGTCGTCAATGGCTTACCTAGAGTGAAAACGAGCGTTCCATATAATACACTTAAGGAAATTAATGAAGATTTGTTAGCTTGGCCAGAGACATTTAATGCTAATGTTAAGCTTGAGAAAATTTTAAAGCGTCGTCTTCAAGCATTTGAAGAAAATGCAAAAATCGATTGGGCGTTAGCAGAGACGTTAGCGTTTGCTACGATCTTACATGATGGTACTCCAATCAGGTTAACAGGGCAAGATTCAGAGCGTGGGACGTTTGCTCACCGTCATTTAGTTTTACATGATCGTGAAACAAATGAAGTGCATACCCCATTACAGACGTTTGAAAAAGCTAATGCATCATTTGCTGTATACAATAGCCCGCTTTCAGAACAAGCGGTAGTCGGTTTTGAGTACGGTTATAATGTGCAAGCTCCAGAAACGCTTGTTCTATGGGAAGCTCAGTTTGGAGATTTTGCAAACGGAGCACAAGTTATGTTTGACCAGTGGATTTCAGCAGGTCGTGCTAAGTGGGGACAAAAATCAGGTCTTGTTGTTTTATTACCGCATGGATACGAAGGTCAAGGACCAGAACATTCAAGTGGTCGTGTAGAACGATTCCTTGTTCTAGCAGCTGAAAATAACTGGACGATTGCTAACTGTACGTCAGCAGCACAGTATTTTCATATTTTAAGAAGACAGGCAAAAATTCTTGAAAAAGATTCCGTTCGTCCACTTATTATTATGACGCCAAAAAGCTTGCTCCGGAATCAAGTTGTTGCTTCAACTCATGCTGAATTTACTGAAGGCGAGTTTAAACCTGTATTTGAGCAACAAGGACTTGGTCAAAAAGCAGATAAAGTAGAGCGAATTATTTTATGTAGCGGGAAAGTCTCGATTGACCTATCTGATCGTATCGAGAAGAATAACAATCAAAACTGGGATTGGCTGCACATTGCTCGTGTAGAAGAGTTGTATCCATTCCCGAAAAAGCCAATTAGAGAATTGTTCGCTCGCTTCAAAAATGTAAAAGAAATCGTTTGGGTGCAAGAAGAACCAAAAAATATGGGGGCTTGGCCATATATCGAATCTCGTATTCGTGAAATTACACCTGAAGGAACAGCCGTAAGTTACATCGGAAGAACGCATCGTTCTAGTCCAGCAGAAGGTGACCCAGTCGCACATAAAAAAGAGCAAGAACGTATTGTAACAGAGTCTTTGACACGTAAACAATAAGAGGAGGCCTTTTCCGTGATTGAGATTAAAGTACCAGAACTTGCAGAGTCGATTACAGAAGGAACCATTGCTCAATGGTTAAAACAAGTTGGAGAGCACATTAACCAAGGTGAATATATTGCTGAACTTGAAACAGATAAAGTTAATATTGAAATTGTAGCGGAGCACTCTGGTGTTATCAAAGAATTTAAAAGAGAGCCAGGTGACACAGTTGAAGTTGGTGAAGTAATTGCAGTCATCGACGAAAGTGGTAGTGCTGCAGGTGAAACGAAAACCGAAGCTGTTCAAGAAGAGCCTAAAAAAGAAACGGTACCAGCAGCAAAAGCAAAAGCAGAAGTAGAAGCAAGTACACCATCTTCTACTGACCGGCCGCTTGCATCTCCTGCAGCTAGGAAGTTAGCGCGTGAGAAAGGCATCGATTTAAGTACTGTATCAACTGGTGACCCGTTAGGTCGTGTCCGTAAGCAAGACGTGGAATCTCATGGAACAAAGGCTCAGGCGACACAGTCTGCACCTGCTCCATCAGCACCTAAAAAGAGTCCGGCAGCACCTGTTGCGTCTGATGACCCAGCTAAGCCAGTAGAACGAGTGAAAATGACTCGTCGTCGTCAAACGATTGCAAAACGTTTAGTTGAATCACAGCAAACAGCAGCGATGTTAACAACTTTTAATGAAGTTGATATGACAGCAGTGATGGATGTTCGTAATCGCCGTAAAGATGCATTTGTTGAGAAAAATGGTGTGAAGCTTGGCTTTATGTCCTTCTTTACAAAAGCAGTAGTAGGCGCGTTGAAGGAGTTCCCATTACTAAATGCTGAAATTCAAGGCGATGAGCTATTAATTAAAAAATACTATGATATTGGCTGTGCCGTATCAACAGATGAAGGCTTAGTAGTTCCTGTCCTTCGTGATGCAGATCGCTTAAGCTTTGCAGGAATCGAAAAAGGAATTGGTGAATTAGGTAAGAAAGCACGTGATAATAAATTATCTATTGCTGATTTACAAGGTGGTACATTTACGATCACAAATGGTGGAGTATTCGGATCACTAATGTCTACACCGATCTTAAATGCTCCTCAAGTTGGAATTTTAGGAATGCATAAAATTCAATGGCGTCCTGTAGCTCTTGATAAGGAACGTTTTGAAAATCGTCCAATGATGTATATTGCTCTATCATACGATCACCGTATTGTTGATGGAAAAGAAGCTGTAGGATTCCTTGTAAAAGTTAAGGAGCTTTTAGAAGACCCTGAATCACTTTTACTTGAAGGTTAAATAGAGGAAAGAGGCTGACTTAGGTCGGCCTCTTATTTTGATTAAATATTAAAGTTTCGTAACAGCTACGTAAATAAGTTGGCAATTTTTTATGATAGTCAGTATAATGGAAGCATACATATAGAATAGTGGAAAGAGAGTTGAGTTTTTTGTTACATCAAACATGGTCTAATAAAGAAACGATCCGCACGATTGAGTGCGTTCATACAGATGCGAAAAAATATATGGTTAACCGTGCATTAACCAAAGGGAAGTCTTACGAATTAAAGAATGAAACAGACGAGTTTTATTTTGTAATTGATAATACTGGGAAAATTGGCGGTTATTATAAAGATTACTTCAAAGGATAAGGCAGCGGTTGCTGCCTTTCTTTTTCTTAATAAGACAAGAAAACAAGGAGGAGGTGTTTGATGGATACATTGATTTTTATTGATTTTATTAAACAATATGGCTACATTGCATTGTTTTTTACTGTAGCAATTGGCTTGTTTTTCTTTCCTGTACCAAATGAAGTATTGTTAATGAGTGCTGGCTTACTAGCAACAACTAAACTATTAGATCCTGTTCCTACGTTTCTTGTCATTTTTAGTAGTATTATCTTACATGGAACGATCCTGTATGTAATAGGAAATGCAGTGTACCAACATTCGAATTTTGAAAAGAAAAATCAATCAATCTGGCATTCTCGTGCAGAAAAAGGAAGAGAGTTACTAGATCAATATGGTCTCAAAGCCGCTAGCTTTAGTTATTTCTTTCCTTTTATTCGTCATGCAGTCCCCTTTAGTATTGGGATGTCAGGCATTTCGTATCGCCTTTTCGCTATGATTGGTTTTAGTTCTGCATTTATATGGTTATCAATCTATTTCTTCATTGGTTATTATTATGGATCTTCAATCAGAGATTGGAACAGCTTTATTCAAAACCTAATTTATACATTATTTGCCCTATTAGCCATTGTTATTGTTGTGCAAGTAATAAAAAGACGAAAACAGCGACAGCGCCGTATGCTTTAGTATAAAGCGTGAGCGATAGCTGTTTTCTTTTTATCTAATTTGGTATGAAATGGCTCAGTTAGAAGAAAATCAATGATACAATAACAAAGAAAATCTTAAAATCAAAGTATTACTTTTTAGATACAATAAAAAGGATGACTCCAAGCCATCCTTTAGAAAACCTTATTTCTTTGTTGTTTCTAAGTATTCATTAAATGTCATTTGCTTATCAGTGACACCATCAGACGTTAATTCAATAACGCGATTTGCAATTGTTTCATTAAACTGATGGTCATGAGAAGTGAAAATCATCGCACCTTTGTAATTAATGAGTCCGTTGTTCACCGCTGTAATGGATTCTAGGTCTAAGTGGTTGGTTGGTTCGTCAAGAAGAAGAACATTTGCACCGCTTAGCATCATTTTTGATAACATACAGCGAACTTTTTCTCCTCCAGATAAGACGTTTGCTTTTTTCTTTACTTCTTCTCCAGAGAAGAGCATACGCCCTAGGAACCCACGTAGGAATGTGTCACTGTCATCTTCAGGTGAATATTGACGTAGCCAATCAACTAAGTTTAAGTCACTTCCTTCAAAATAAGCAGAGTTATCTTTCGGGAAGTATGCTTGAGACGTTGTGACGCCCCATTTATACGTTCCACTATCTGGTTCCATTTCCCCAGTTAAAATTTTGAAAAGAGTGGTTTTGGCAATTTCATTATCACCGACAAGGGTAATTTTATCTTCTTTATCCATCGTAAAGCTAACATTGTTAAGAACTTTTTCACCATCAATTGTTTTTGTAATTCCTTCCACTCGTAATACATCATTTCCAATTTCGCGTCCAAGAGAAAAATGAACATATGGGTATTTACGTGATGATGGTTTAATGTCATCTAGTTCTATCTTATCAAGCAATTTTTTTCTTGAAGTTGCTTGTTTAGATTTTGATGCATTTGCACTAAAGCGGGCAATGAAGCTTTGAAGTTCCTTAATCTTTTCTTCTTTTTTCTTATTTTGGTCTTGCGCCATTTTTTGAGCAAGTTGACTTGACTCATACCAGAAGTCATAGTTCCCAACATAGATTTGGATTTTGCCGAAATCTAAATCAGCAATATGTGTACAAACCTTGTTAAGGAAGTGACGGTCGTGTGAAACGACGATAACCGTATTCTCAAAGTTAATAAGAAATTCTTCTAACCATTCGATCGCTTTAATGTCTAAGTGGTTGGTCGGCTCATCTAATAGAAGCACATCTGGTTCTCCGAATAATGCTTGAGCAAGAAGCACCTTTACTTTTTCAGAACCTGTTAAGTCAGCCATCTTCTTTGAATGAAGCTCTTCCGAAATGCCAAGCCCTTTAAGAAGAATAGCAGCTTCAGATTCTGCTTCCCAACCATTCATTTCTGCAAATTCACCTTCAAGCTCTGCGGCCTTAATACCATCTTCATCAGAGAATTCTTCCTTCATATAAATCGCATCTTTTTCTTGCATGACTTGATACAGGCGAGCATGTCCCATAATTACTGTTGTTAAAACTTCTACTTCTTCGTATTCGAAGTGGTTTTGCTTTAACACAGCAAGTCTTTGTCCAGGCTTCATATGAACATCACCTTGCTGTGGTTCAATTTCACCTGAAAGAATTTTAATAAAAGTTGATTTTCCAGCACCATTTGCGCCAATTAATCCGTAGCAGTTTCCTGGTGTGAACTTAATATTTACCTCATCAAATAATTTGCGGTCGCCGTATTGTAATCCAACATTTGTAACGGTAATCATAAATATGTATGCCTCCAATGTCCATAATCGAATGAATTATACCATTCATTGTGGACAAGGGGCTAGTATTCTAACGATTTTTTTGAAATAAACCTACTTTTGTCTTTACTCGACCGATGATTTGGATCATGGTACGATGGAAAGTGTGTTATATATACCAGAAAAAATAAACGGCTAAACCAGCTATTGTTGCGAGCATCGTAATGGTTAGCAGTTTTGTGGAACGCATTGTGTAGTTCACAATAATGGCTCCTAAAAGTACAGCAAAATAAAGTGAAAAGTCTAAAGGGAACAAGCGAATCGCTGTTACGAATCGTTCACCTGTAAATAACATGATGAAAATAGGTGCAAACATAATTAAGGAAACAATGATTAAACAGAATGTATTTTTTTGTTTTAATGTCATGTTCATGATATCACCTCAGAAGTGTTATTCATTTATAAAGTGTCCAACGATCACTTTCTCATTCAAAATAGAAAAGAGGAACTGTTGATGGAGAAAAATAAACTGCAGTTAGCGCAGGAAAAGTTGAAATCGATATATGGCTATGATCAATTTAGAGATGGACAAAGAGTCATAATCGAACAAGTGTTAGAAGGCATTGATACAATTGGAATCATGCCGACAGGAGGTGGAAAATCACTATGTTATCAAATTCCTGCTTTAGTTTTGCCTGGAGTAACGCTTGTGATCTCCCCGCTTATTTCATTAATGAAAGATCAGGTTGATGCCTTAAATGAGTTGAATATACCTGCTACGTATTTAAATAGTACATTAAGTGCAAGTGAAGAGAGCACCCGTCAATCGCGTATTAAGGAAGGTCATTACAAACTTGTCTATGTGGCTCCTGAGAGGTTGAATCATCCATCTTTTCAACATCTGCTTGAGCACATTTCACTCTCATTAGTTGCCATTGATGAAGCGCACTGTATGTCTCAATGGGGGCATGATTTCAGGCCTAGTTATTTATCTGTTTCATCATGGCTTGATGAGTTATCTCAAAAAGTTACAGTCTTGGCATTAACGGCAACGGCGACAAAGCAAGTTTGTTTTGACTTACAACAATTTTTACATATTGATCAACAAAATGTGATAACAACTGGTTTTGAACGAACGAATTTAACATTCCAAGTAAAAAAAGGAGTAAGTAAACAAAAATTCATGTCTTCTTTCTTAGCAGCAAGAAAGAATGAGTCGGGGATTATCTATGCTTCAACAAGAAAAGAAGTCGAGCAAATTTTTGACGAACTGGCATCAAAAGGCTTTGATGTTGCTTGTTATCATGGAGGGATGTCTGAGAGTCAGCGCTCAGCTAATCAAGAGGCTTTCATACATGATGAAGCTAAAATAATTGTAGCAACGAATGCGTTTGGAATGGGTATAGATAAGTCGAATGTGCGGTATATTCTTCATTACAATTTACCGAGGACGATTGAGGCTTACTATCAAGAAGCTGGAAGAGCAGGGCGTGATGGAGAAGCGAGTGATTGTGTTCTATTATTTAGCCCGCAAGATGTTAGAACCCAATCCTTCTTAATTGAACAATCTGATCGTACGGATGATAGAATGGAAATGGAATATAAAAAATTGCAGCAAATGACTGGATTTTGCCATACGGAACGTTGTTTGCAACAATATATTTTACACTATTTTGGTGAAGATACTAATAAGACTTGTGGAAAGTGTTCGAACTGTGTTCAAGCAGGTGAGAAGGTAGATCGAACGAAAGAAGCACAGATGGTTTTTTCAACAGTTAAACGAGTGAGGGAACGTTTCGGAAAAACGATGATTGCTCAAATTTTAGTTGGATCATCAAATCAAAAAATTAAACAATTACAGTTAAACGATGTTTCAACATATGGCTTAATGAAGGATTGGACTCAAAAAGATGTGGCTGAATTTATTGATATTTTAATGGCAGAAGAATATTTACGAGCAACAGGAACGTCATACCCAACGATTCAATTAACAGAGAAAACATTGCCAGTATTAAAAGGCGAGGAACAACTTTTTATAACTGAAACGTTAGCACCAGCAGAGCCACAAGAACAAGATGATGTTTTTGAAGCATTACGACAATTGCGTAAGCAACTCTCTACCGATAGCAATATACCTCCATATATGGTTTTTTCAGACCGCACCCTAAAAGAAATGAGTCGATATATTCCTGTAACGATGGATGAGTTGTCTGAAATTTCCGGTGTCGGTGAACAAAAAAAAGAAAAGTATGGACAAGCTTTTTTAGAGGTATTAATACAATTTAAAAATAATCAGCCTGTATTGAGTGAAAGACAATCAAAAAAAAGTAGCGGCTTCTCAAAGAAAGGGCAGTATTTAGAAACTGCAAAACGTTTTAAAGAAGGTGCATCAATCGAGCAATTAGTTGAAGCCTTTTCTTTAACGGAGCAGACGATTGTCAAACACTTAATTCGTGCAGAACAAGAAGGAATAGAGTTACAATTAGCTCAATTTGTAAAGGAGGAACATCGCCTCCTTATAAATGAAGTAGCAAAAGAGGTAGGAACAGATTTTCTTAAGCCAATTAAAGAAAAACTCCCAGACCATATCACGTATCAGGAAATCCGCTTCACTTTAGGAAAGTAATAACGGATAGGTACAAAATTTTATGATATGATGAGTCAGAATAGGCAATTTAATGCAATTTTTTCATAGACGTGATGAAGCTATAAAAGGGGAATGTAGAAATGACAATTAAGATCGTAACAGATTCAACTTCTGATTTAACGAAAGATCTTATTCAAACTTATGGGATTGAGGTTGTCCCATTATCTATTTCAGTGAATGGACAAACTTATTTAGATGGGATCGATATAACAAAAAGTGATTTTGTGAAATTATTAACCTCATCCGAAGAGCTTCCAAAAAGTTCGCAACCTTCTGTTGGTTATTTTGAGGAGACATATCTTCGGTTATTAGCCGAACCTGATACAACACACATCATTTCAATACATCTTACGGAAGGAATGAGTGGTACATTTAATTCTGCACGAACGGCAGCGGATATGATCGGAGAAAATGTAACGGTTATTAATTCACAGTTCATCTCCCATGCACTGGCTTTCCAAGTGATTGAAGCAGCAAAGATGGCTAGAGATGGACATAGTGTTGAAGAAATTGTTGCCAGGTTAGAAAAAGTTCGTGAGCATACTTCTTTATATTTAATGGTGGATACGTTAGAATATTTAGTAAAAGGTGGTAGAATTGGAAGAGGCAAAGCATTGCTTGGATCCATTCTGAAAATCAAGCCAATTGCCTCTCTGGCTGATGGCGTGTATACACCTGTGAACAAAGTGCGTACTCATATGCAAATGATTGAGTATTTTAAGAAACAATTCATCGAAGAGACATCCTCATTAAAGGTCAAGGCAGTCGGGATTGCTCATATTGAGGCGGAATCACTTGCCAATAAATTGAAAGATGCATTACAACTGAAACAAATCCCAGTGACAATTACGGAAACGTCTCCTATTATAAGTACACATACAGGACCTGGAGCAATTGCACTTATGTATTATTCAGAAAAAGAATAAATATTATAATTGGAAAGGATCGAACAAAGTTATGAGTATTCGTGAACTAATCAGTATTGACGACTGGAAAGAGCTCAATCAATCATCAGGAGAAAAGCCTGTTTTATTGTTGAAGCATAGTACAACTTGTCCTATTAGTGCTGAAGCATTTAAAGAATTTCAAGCCTTTCAAAAAGGAGCAGAGAATGAATTTAATTATGCTTTAGTAAAAGTGATTGAACAACGTCCTGTATCTAATGCCATTGCAGAAGAAACAGGAGTGAAACATGAATCACCTCAATGTTTCCTCATAAAAGAACAAGAGGTAACGTGGGTTGATTCACATTGGTCGATTACAAAGAGAGCGATTGAAAAAGCTATAAATCAATAAGGAAAAAGAGTGACAACATAGGTAAAGCTATGAGTCACTCTTGTTTTTTTGACTTGTTTTAGCCATTTGAATATAAGTAAAAATTAAACAACCAGTTCCAAGAAACGTGCAAACATATTGCAAAATTCTCATCGTATCCAAACAAAACACCTCCCATGGTATCACTGGAACGAAAAAGAGAATAACTCCCATTTTCTGCTCTTTCTCCATGGTTTTACTTTTTCTAGAATAAATCGATCTTATTCGCTAAAACAAAAAGGAATCGCTTATTAGCGAATAAAGAGTAAGGAAAAAAAGATAGGATTGGCATTAAAGCTACAAGAAATTGTACGAGTGTATCAAACAGTATAAAAAATAAGAGACGAACAGCTGTCGTCTCTTATTTTTTATTAAGCAAATAGTAATGCGTAAGATACACCAACAACACCAATAATCGCTAAAATATAAACAGGCTTAATTGGCATCTCTCCATCTTTTTCCATAGCTTTTCCGAACATATAGAATACAAGTGGGTGTACTAAAAATGGCATGGAAAAGATAAAAGGAATGAGTAAAGCTGCATCCGTACCAAACATTTCACCTTGAATGGCGGCGAATAAACCAAAATGGGAAATAGCTGATGTTTGCGCCATAGCAGTATATTCAAAAGACATTGTACTAAAGCTTAAAAGCGCTAATCCCCCAAACACGGCACAAATTTGCCAACCAAATGAAAATTGCATTAGAGCTTTTACTTCTTTTCGATCATCCCCATTGGCTTTACGTAAATTTAAGAGAGCCAAAATCGTAAGTCCGATTCCAATTGCTACAATAATGGAAGAGGGCCCAATCCAAAGAGAACCGCGCTCAGCACTGATTGCAAGTATTGAAAATACAAACACATGACCAAAGAATGGAATATTAATCATAATTGGTGCACGTTGAGCCGCAACTTTTCCAAAATCTCCTGCAGTACAAGCTCCTGTTAAACCAGAATGAGAAAGAGAACCAGCCATACCAGGTGCTAAGTTTCGCGTATTTGCTGTTTTAGCAATCAGCATAATTAAGGCAATTCCCCCAAACATCCAAAAAAGCTGTCCGAAAAATCCGTACGCTAATACAGAATTCATTCCTTGAATTTCAAAGGCATCACCAATTCGAGATCCTCCAACCATAAAGTTCGCAGCAAGTACAACTGGAATCCCGGCAAAAAGCAGGGCACGTATAGTTGGACCAAATGTCCAATTGTGGAAAACCGCACCGAGGGCAGCTGAAATCATCATAGCGAAAAAGATTTGCGGTAATGCAATAATGGAAGCAAATGATTGAGCAATATAAAAGGAAATAAGCAGAACGACTATGATTAACCCAAGTTCTAGCAAACCTTTCCGAATATACAAATGCTTATTTCTTATGGTAGCTTTATTATCGATTAATATTACAGCGATAATGAGACCTATATAAGCAATAAGAGGATTATAGACAGCCAGTCCTTCAGCAGCCTGTCCCTGTAAAATCATTCTGGTAAATCCTTCGATCCCTAGCAATAAGAAAAATGCACGAACAATGTAAAAGAATTGAGTGCGTGTTGTTCCAAGAATTGTTTCTTCATCTGATGGAACGACAATGTCAGAGACTTCAAGTTCCTTCTTGCTTAGAATCTTTCGTAACTCCTGTCCTCCAACAAAGAATGATACCGTTAAAGCAATAATGGTTGTACGAGCCATTAAATCAACAAATGGAAACTCAACTAATCCTGGTGTAGCGATTCCGACAGAAACTAAAAGAAAGCCAAGTAATAAGCCGAAGATAACAATAATAAGAACAGGTGAAAACCTTGTACCGGCTACAATTGTTCTTGATATTAGTACCATAGGAACGAGGAAAAAGAGCAAAATCCAAAATTGATTTAAAACTTGTAAATGAGTAATTTGATCAACAATTTCCATGATAGTAACTCCTTATTTATTTTTGCTTTTAAAGCTTACCTTATAACGATGCAGGGAGTAAACTTTTGTAAGCCTATACATGAATTTAACAGAATAGTAAATTAACCAAGTTGAAACCATCTAGCAGGTCCAGTCGTCTCATGTGTAGATTCTGGAGGTGTGTAGAAATGGAAAAAATAAAAGGTTTCCTTGGGATTGTTTTTTTAGTATTGGTTATTAGTGCTTGTAGTAGTCAGGAAGAGGTAAATGAATTGGCTGTAAGTGACCAAGTATTTGAAGAAGCAGAAGTTGCAACTCCTTCCAAAAGCATAGATATGGATAGAGAAATACTGAATCAAGTAAGTACAAAAGCAGAAGAGCGCATGGTCATTTATCAAGGGTATTTGACTCTAGAAGTGAAAGACTTCTACCTAGCAAGGGACAAGATCCAAGAAAGGACTGGCCAGGTAGGCGGCTATGTTGTTGAATCACATCATCATGAAGGGGCCGACGGCAAGCTATTTGGGACGGTTGTTCTTCGTGTTCCGAAGCAAGATTTTGAGCCGTTTATCGAATATATAGGCACGACAGATGTTAAAATCGTTGAACAAAGCACACATGGCAATGACGTAACCGAAGAGTATGTTGATTTAGAATCCCGGTTAAAAGCTAAGCGAGTTGTGGAAGAACGACTGTTAGGCTTTATGGAACAGGCAGATAATACGGAAAATTTATTAAAGATCTCAAACGATTTAGCGAAGGTTCAAGAAGAAATCGAGCATATGACTGGAAGAAAGCAATTCTTAGAAAATCAAGTTGAACTTTCGACAATTACCATTACAATTAATGAGGTTTCGATTGGAACATCAAGCATTCAAGGAGACGAATTGAATACATGGGATCGCTCAAAAAAACTGTTTATTGATACAATTAATGTAGCCTTACTAGCAAGTTCAACCATTGTTGTCTTTTTGATTGGTTTAAGCCCAGTTTTTGTACCAAGTATGATTCTTATTTTAATCATCATCACATATTACAAAAGGAAAAGGAAGAAGTACGATCAAACGTTAGATTAAAAAACAAGATTGTTGCAGGTTGCCAAGTGTATACTTTTCGCTTCAATTCAAACGATATAGATGAGGTGAAATAGAGATGAATCGACCAATGGTAACTGCTCTAACAACAATCGGAATTGCCCAATCATTAAAAATACCTATACACAAAGCAAAAACAGGGAACTGGGATACAGGTTTGTTATTTGAAACAGGCGGGATGCCGAGTTCCCATTCAGCGGGGGTAACGGCATTAGCTACTTTTGTTGCCCTTGAACGTGGGATTTCTTCAGTTGACTTTGCTTTGTCTACTGTGTTTGGTTTAATTGTGATGTATGATGCCCAAGGGATTCGCAGACAAACAGGTGAATTAACAATAAAAGTAAATGATATGAGTGAAGAAGTAAACCGTTTAACAGGATTGCACGACCCCCACAAAAGCAGGGATCAGAGTAAAAAGTTAAGAGAGCGTCTTGGGCATATGCCTGAAGAGGTACTAGGGGGAGCGCTTTTAGGTATCGTAACCGGTACGCTAGGGTATATGTTAACTGGAAAATAAGCGATAAAGTTATAATGTTTTTAAAATTACTCGGTTCCTCCGTTTGAGACAGGCGAAAAAAGAAGGCACTGATAAATTCATTTATAGTGCCTTCTTTTCCTGTATTAAGGTACCATCATATTATGAGCGAGCCAAGATAAATAAAAAACCGTAACGATCCCTACCAACCCAATAATGCTATATTTATCAAACATTGGGATATTGTCTTTTTGGTTTTTCCCATACATAATTTTCACCTTTTTATGAGCCGTTTATTTTAACTTTCTTACTTATGTTTTAACTTAAACGTAAGGTGTATACGTATTTGAAAATAATTGCAGCTGTACACGAAAACAGGAGAGTGTACAGCTACTATAAAATTAGTAGAATAATTTCCAGTTTGGTGGGAATCCATTTTTGGTTGTTTTTTCATATTTATAAAGGAGGAAACTGTCTCCTTATGCCGAATTAAGTTAGGTAAAGGGGGATGATACATAAATGTGTACTATTAATTTTTACATTGACGATAACTTAGTTAGGACAGCAAGTGGCGAAGAACTAGAAAAGGAAATGCCCAACTGGGATGGTAAATTTCATAAAGGTGAAAAAATGCTTTTTAAAGGTGAGGATAAGTTAATTAAGAATATAAAGGTCGAGTTCTCTGAGGGTACAATCAGTCTATTTTTAAAATAAGTCACTCCTAGTGAGTGGCTTTTAATGTACTAAGAATTAGAACAATCTCTTTTAACTGAGTAAATGTACTCAACAGGTAGAGCAGACATCAAACTACTTTTGGTTTTTATGGACATCCTACTTTAATCAGGCAAGTAGAAGCTTCTGTTATGACCATATCGTGACCACTACAAAAAACAAAAAACCCCATCTTACCAATGGGGCTGACAAACAATTGATCCACTGCAGTTCTCATGGTCAACCTCTACATCAAATTGATGCTTCTCATAAAAATGGATGAGTCTGTCAAGATGGTCAAAGTCACGCTCGGCGAGGTCGCCTTTGATGTATTGGACGTTTTGATCCTGTGCATGTTCCTTTAAATAGTCCATGCAAATTGAGCCGTAACCTTTGTTTTCTTCGCCTTTTATGTCACCTATGAAAATCGTTGACCCGCCTTCATATTTTGCTTGAATGGAGAAGTCCCAGCTTCCACGAAAGGCAGATTCACAGTCATTTAGCATGATCTTACATGCATGCCCATCATCTACAATAGACACAATCACCCATTTTTCTTCTTTTGTTTGTTCTATTCCTAAAATTTGTCGTTTTTTTGCAATTTCTTTAACATTCGCTTGCATACGAAACATTTGAAACTCTAAATTTTCTAAGTTTTGCTCTAGTTCTGCAGGGTCTCTTTTCTCCTCCTCGGCCCCTAACTTAGTTAAAAGCACCGAATCACCTCTTCTATTTGTCTACTACTATTTTACAAGTTATATATTATAACGGCATAGTGAAAAACGTGCAAGTCCTTATAACTTAGATTTAATTGAAGTGACAATAAAAAAACAGGTACAAATCACGAAGATTTGTACCTCAAATGTAATCCGTCTGTTTTTGTTTATTTAAATGAATATGTCCAAAATCGCTCTGTTTGTAACCATTCAAGAGCCACTTTATCACCGCTTTCCCATTTTGGTTCAAGCTCTTTGAGCATCCATTCTGTTTGTGAAAGATGTGCTCGCATTGCTGCTTTCTTTTGTTCGGCAAATGGGGTAATGTCGTTTACGATATCAGCAGGACCAATTTCTTGTTCATGGCCATTGGAGAAGGCGACACAATGGACGGTAGGTCGCTCACTTTCTTCCATCCGTTTGACAGCTTCGATGACTGCGCGGGCCGTAGCTTCGTGGTCGGGATGAACGGAGTAGCCAGGATAAAAGGTAATAACTAATGAGGGGTTCAGCTCTTCAATTAGGTTACTCATAATAAGAATCATTTCTTCGTCGTCCTCAAACTCGACGGTCTTGTCTCGAAATCCTAACATACGTAAGTCATTTATCCCCAGTGCCTCGGATGCTTTAATTAATTCTTGTTTCCGGATTTTTGGTAGCGACTCCCTCGTTGCAAATGGTGGATTGCCAAGATTTCTTCCCATTTCACCAAGAGTTAAGCAAGCATATGTAATCGGTGTTCCATTGGCAACATGCATTGCAATCGTACCTGAAACACCAAATGTCTCATCATCTGGATGGGGGAATATGACGAGGATCTGTCGTTCTTTTTTCATTTCAAATCATTCCTCTCTATTCAAAAGGTGTTTTGCTAATTTCTAATGCAACGGCTAACTTTCCGTCGTTTCCGTGACCAGCAAGGAGAAGACGTCCTAATTCATCTTGTTCATAATGTGTTAATCCTTCAGCATATACCCAACCGATTTCAAGCTTTAAGCCCACTCGGTACGGACCATCTCCGATTATTTTGCCGTGTTCATATGTGATCTTTGCATTTCTTATGTAGGCACTTGCTGAGAAAAAAGATGAATCATTATGAGAAGCGTAGGCACCGTTTGTTGTCTCTAAGTGTAAATACACTTCTTGGTTAGCGTATGAATGAATCAAGTTCTGTACTTCCTGTATTGTGATAGCCTCCATGCGTTCCTCCTACATTTACATTCTTTTCTTATTAGTATAATGCAAATGAGGGTGAACAACCAATAAATCGCTTGTCATGTAGTTGTGTTATCTCTTTTTCTTTTTTGTTAAAATGGAATAGATGATTTTTGAGAGGGAGTGTCGAGTTGAAAGAGGTAGCCGTTTTAGGGGAAATCCCTACTATTGCATATGAAAAGTTAAGCAAATATTTTCAAGTTACTATGAATGAAAGTGTTACACCAATGACAAAAGATGAAATTATACAAATGGTTCAAGGAAAAGAAGCGATTTTATCCATTTTGTCCGATACGATTGATCAGGAAATTATGAATGCAGCTCCTGATTTAAAGATTATTGCAAACTATGGTGCAGGGTTTAATAATATTGATGTAGAAACAGCTACCAAGAAAAAGATACATGTAACCAATACTCCTGTTGTCTCTACATACGCAACGGCAGAATTAACGATGGGTCTTTTAATTTCATTATCAAGACGCCTAGTAGAAGGCGATAAGCTTACACGAGCTGGTCATTTCGAAGGGTGGGCACCTTTGTTCCATCTTGGGACAGAGCTGCGTGGAAAGACGCTTGGTATCTTTGGAATGGGGAACATTGGAAAGAAAGTCGCACAAATGGCGAAAGCATTTGATATGAAGATCATTTATCATAACCGAACGCGTCTTTCAAAAGAGGAAGAATACTCATTAGACTGTACATACCTTGACAAAGAGGCACTTTTGCAAGAAGCTGACGTGGTGAGCTTACATATGAGTTTCCACCCTTCTTTAAAACATTTTATAGGGGAAAAGGAACTTGCGATGATGAAGCCACAGTCATTTTTATTAAATTTAGCCAGAGGTCCGCTTGTCCACGAAGACGCCTTAGTATGTGCTTTAGAAAATAAAAAAATTGCTGGAGCTGGACTGGATGTATTTGAATTTGAACCGGCAGTTACCGAAGGGTTAAAGACGTTAGACAATGTCATTTTAACTCCGCATATTGGAAATGCGACGGTAGAAGCTAGAAGAAATATGGCCGAAATGGCTGCTGATAATATTATATCTGTGTTACATGGTGGCGAACCGAAAACCTCAATTAATGTAGTTGAATAGTTGAATTAGCAGCTATCATGTTATAGAGTAGGTGATTTTATGAAAGATGATTATAGGTCTGAAAAAGAGGAGGAGTATGTCCCGAAGCCTGAGGATTTTCTTTTTGAGGAAGAGGATACAGAAGAAGAATTAAAAAAGAAACAATCAAAGAGAAACCTCGTCCGAATAATAGGTGCTGGGATTGCTATTCTTCTTATTATGCAAGTTGCCAACATTTGGTTTAATCTTTTTTCATCTGATTCCCGTGAATTAGTTCGGACGTCTGAAGAGTTAAGTCAACAAGAACACATTGCTAATTTTAAAGAAGCGGTTGTGACCATTCAAGGTAGCGGTGGAAGAGGGACAGGTTTTGCGATTTCAGCTGATGGGTTTATATTAACGAATCATCATGTTATCCATAATCGGGAGCCGCTTGCTGTCGTATTTCCGAGTGGCGACATCTTTCATGCACAAATCATTCAATCTGAGGAAGAGCTCGATGTTGCTTTGTTGAAAATTGATGGGAATGACGTACCTTATTTGCCACTACGTACAGAAGATGCAAAAGAGCAGGAGAAAATCTATGTGATTGGCAGCCCACTATCCCAAACACAGATTGTCAATGAGGGGGAAATCTTAAATGAGGAAGCCCCATATCAAGTGTTGAAGATTTCAAATGCAATTTTCCCTGGACATAGTGGTAGCCCTGTTTTATCTGAGGAAGGAGAAGTGGTCGGGGTGGTTTATGCAAGATCTCTTCCTTCTATCGGCAGTCAAGAAGAGGGACACGGGTTAGCTATTCCGATCGAACAAATTGTTGCTGAAATAGCTGAGGTAGAAGCACTCACGAATGATAAGTAGGTTCCGTCTATTTGGGTGGGCCTGCTTTTCTTTATGAACAAACCAACACTTGTACTATTCTTTAAACTATTGAAATAGGATAATAAGAAGAGGGATGGGGGTGTATTTATGTCAACTGGTTTGCTTTTGTTTTTCATTGCGTCAACCGTTCTTTTTCTTTGCTATTATTTGGTGATTGTTCAAAACCGTCATGAGTCACAAATGAATCTTATGATGACAGCAATGGCTGGAGGAATGACTGCTGGTATTTTATTTGGGACCATTATGGGTTTATTGTTAAGAGGAGATTTTATTCAGTCTACGATACTAGGAATAGTGATTGGAATGACAATAGGTGCTTTTATCGGATTGCCTCACCAGTTAATTACAACACTTGAAGGAATGTTAGCTGGTTTAATGGGAGGGATGATGGGGGCTATGATTGGGGAAATGTCTCCAGTCGGCCAAGAAGATACGCTATTAAAATTTTTATTTATGATTAGTTTAATCGTTTTAGTTATTACGACTCGAATGTTCCACGCTGAATCTAAATCAATTATTGTGACTTTTTTAAGAAACCCTCTTATTGTATTTCTCCTTGTTTTGTTTGTCTTTTTTGCTCTAGAACAAGTGGATACTTTCTTTCCAGACAATCAGATTGACTCAAGTGAACATCATTCCGTTTTAGGATAGTCGTTGACAAGATGAGGTTTTTATATGATAGTAGAATTATAAAAATAGGTGAAGGGAGATTCGCCGATGTCAAAAAAAATTGAGTTGAAGCAAATAGATCATCGACATTCCCGTGAAAAAGAACAGTTGGTGAATCGACTCAAACGAATCGAAGGGCAAGTAAGGGGAATTCAAAACATGGTAGAGAATGATCGATACTGTGTGGACATTCTTATCCAAATTTCTGCTATAAATGCAGCGATGAAAAAGGTAAGCTTGCAGTTAATGGAGAACCATACGAAGCACTGTGTAGCGGATGCGATTAAAAGCGGCAGTGGAGATGAATCAATTGCTGAGCTTATGGATGTCATTGAACGATTAACAAAAACGTAGGTTAGATTTTTTTGTAATGTTGATTACCCTAGGTGGGTATGGTACGATAGGTGTATCTTAATCAAGTAAAGGTGATGAAGAACATGGAAAAAGCAACAATTCAAGTAAAAGGAATGTCTTGTAATCATTGTGTATCTGCAGTTGAGGGAAGTGTCGGAAAACTTGATGGAGTTCGTTCAGTCGAAGTAAACTTAGCAAATGGTACAGTCGTTGTAGATTACGAAGCAAGTAGCTTATCACTTGATGCGATTAAAGAAGAGATTGAAGAGCAAGGGTATGATGTAGTCTAGTTCCTAAAGTAACGTGCCACAAAGGCACGTTTTCTTGTTTGAAAAATATACCCTACAGGGGTAAGAGATACGGCCTTTTCTAAGAGAGGGAGGGGGAAGATTGATGGCAAAGGTAGAAATAACATTTTCCATCGGAGGTATGACCTGCGCTGCTTGCTCTGCAAGAGTAGAAAAAGGGATAAGAAGATTGGATGGGGTTCAAGAAGTCAATGTCAATCTGGCAACAGAACGAGCAAATGTTACTCTTGATACAGTTGAAACGAGTGTCAAACAAGTAACGGACAAAGTTGAAAAACTCGGATATGAAGTGAGAGTTTTAAAGGCTGACTTTCATGTAACTGGAATGACCTGTGCAGCTTGCTCGAGTCGAATTGAGAAGAAGTTGAATCGCCTTCATGGTGTTCAACAGGCAACGGTAAATCTAGCACTTGAAACAGCAACGGTCAAATATTTAGATGGAGCAGTTACAACTTCTGAAATGAAAAAGGCTGTTGATAAACTAGGATTTGGATTAGAAGAGAAGAATGAAGAGACTACGCAAATAGATGCAAAACAAAAAGAAATGGAAACGCAGTTAGGCAAATTTTTATTTGCTGCGATTTTAACATTGCCATTATTTTGGTCGATGGTGACGCATTTTGAGTTTACATCGTTTATTTGGATGCCTGAGATGTTTATGAATCCTTGGGTACAATTAGCTCTGGCAACACCTGTTCAGTTTGTTGTTGGAGCCCAGTTTTACGTCGGTGCATTTAAAGCATTGCGAAACAAAAGTGCGAATATGGATGTCCTTGTTGCCTTAGGAACATCTGCTGCATATTTTTATAGTATTTATTTAGGAATTGAGGCTATGGAGCAAGGGATTGTGATGCCTGATTTATATTTTGAAACTTCTGCTGTCATCATTACACTTATAGTGCTAGGGAAGCTTTTTGAAGCACGGGCTAAAGGAAAAACAAGCCAGGCAATCCAAAAGTTATTAGGACTTCAAGTGAAAACAGCTACAATTATTCGCAATGGTGAGCCTATTACTATTGCTCTTTCAGATGTGAAAGTCGGAGATCATTTACTTGTAAGACCAGGAGAAAAAATTCCTGTAGATGGAAATATTATTGAAGGACATTCAGCTGTAGATGAATCGATGATTACGGGAGAAAGTATCCCTATTGACAAACAAATAGGTGATGAAGTCATTGGTTCAACGATGAATAAAAATGGTTCGTTAACAATGGAAGCAACAAAAGTAGGAAAAGATACGGCCTTATCGCAAATTATAAAAATCGTTGAGAATGCACAAGGGTCAAAAGCCAACATTCAGCGGATGACGGATAAAGTATCGGGGATTTTTGTTCCAGTTGTTGTTGTCATTGCTGTTGTTTCGTTTTTTGTTTGGTATTTTCTTATTACACCAGGGAATTTAGGTGCTGCATTAATTCCTACCATTTCGATTCTCGTTATTGCTTGTCCTTGTGCTCTTGGACTTGCAACACCGACCTCGATTATGGCTGGTTCTGGTCGTGCTGCTGAACTAGGGTTGCTTTTTAAAGGTGGGGAACATCTTGAAAATACACAGTCGATCCAAACGGTCGTACTTGATAAAACAGGAACGGTTACAAAAGGTGAACCAATGCTAACGGATTTTCATAGTGAAGGCATAATAGAGAAGGGCGATCTACTACAAATGGTAGCTTCAGCCGAAAGCAAATCAGAGCATCCATTAGCGCAAGCCATTGTACAATATGTAAACGGGTTAAAGCTTGAACTATTAGAAACAAGTCATTTTGAAGCAATTCCAGGTCATGGAATTCGTGCTCTTGTAAATGGTTTTACAGTGATCGTCGGAACGAGAAAATTACTTGAAGATGAGAACATTGTATTTGAAAAAGCAAATAAGACGATGCTCGAGCTTGAAAATGAAGGGAAAACGGCTATGCTAATCGCTGTCGATGGTCAATATGCTGGTCTTGTGGCGGTTGCAGATACGGTTAAAGACACGTCGAAACAAGCTATTACTAGATTGAAAGAATTAGGGCTTGAAGTAATTATGTTAACAGGAGATAACAGCCGAACTGCTGAAGCGATTGCAAAGCAAGTAGGAATCGAAAATGTTGTTGCCCAAGTGCTGCCGCATGAAAAAAGTGCAGTTATCGAAAGACTGCAGAAAGAAGGCAAAAAGGTTGCGATGGTAGGTGATGGGTTAAATGATGCACCTGCACTTGCTGTTGCAGATATCGGAATGGCTATTGGAACAGGGACAGATGTTGCAATTGAAGCAGCCGATATTACACTCATGCGTGGAGATTTAAATAGTGTAGCCGATGCGATTATAATGAGTCGAAAGACAATGGTAAATATTAAACAAAACTTATTTTTTGCCTTTGTCTATAATTCATTAGGAATTCCTATTGCTGCTGCGGGACTATTAGCCCCTTGGGTAGCAGGTGCTGCGATGGCATTTAGTTCAGTATCTGTTGTCTTAAATGCGCTGCGACTACAAAAAACAAAGCTTGTTCAAAATGAAATGGAGAGATCAAGATGACGAAAACAGTTCGGACCTGGGTAATTTCTGCTATTGCGATTTTACTTGCTGTTATAGGTATATACAATGTAGTAGTTGATCCCGAGGCTGATCATCCTCATCATCCAAATGATAGTCATGAGGAAAGTCATTTGTAGATGGCGAAGTGTACACTTTTTTGTGTATACTAGAAGTCAATAAATTAGTTGAGATGAGGATTTCATATGACAAAGTCAGGACAAGAGAGAAAGAACATTCAACCAGGTATTGAAGTGGATATTGTCCTAAAGCAAGATCAACGTACGGGAAAAACGACTAGAGGAATCGTAAAAGACCTTTTAACAAAATCCTCACATCACCCTCATGGAATAAAAGTCCGACTTCAGGATGGTCAAGTAGGCCGGGTGAAAGCAATCATTGAAAATAGCTGAGCAAAACTATTTGCTCAGCTATTTTTTTA
>NZ_JAKRYL010000009.1 GCF_023555415.1 Halalkalibacter alkaliphilus
AAAATTAAATAAATGACGGGATTTTCTTAAAAATCCCTGAGATATCATGTATCTCTTTTTTCGCTTGGCTTTTGTTCAGTTTTCAAAGAACTAACGTGTCGTTTATAGCGACTTGATTATCATAACAAAAACAAATTACTAAGTCAAATTGTTTTTTTATTAATTTTTCAAATCGTTTTGGCGACAAGAAATAATATACCACAGTCTTAAAGTTTAATGCAACTATTATTTTTATGTATTTATAATTTCCTCAATATAGATAGTAGGTATTTTTGTTAATTGTACAATCTCTCCAGTCGCAATCAGTTTAACCATAGGCCTTGTCGATGATTCTTGTTCAAAAAATATAATTTCTGCTTCTTGCCCATTACTTAAGCGAACCTGACTTCCAACCGCTACTAAAACTAAACTTTGAATTAATGTTTGCACAACTTTGATATCAAACTTACCAAATTGCTCTTTTGAAATATCCTCTATTACTTGGAATGGCGATCGCTTAGAACGGTAATAACGTTCCGATGTCATTGCATGATATACATCTGCAACAGCAATAACTTTACTAAACATGTGCAGTTTCTTTGCACCTGCACCTAAAGGGTACCCACTTTCATCTGGTCTTTCATGATGCTGCAAGACTGCTAATAAGACTGAATCTGAAATTCCCATAACACCTTTTAACATTTTATAACTATGAATAGGGTGTTTTTTTACTTCTTCATATTCAACAGATGTTAAGGGACCTGGTTTCTTTAGAATTGCTGGTGAAATTTTAGCCATTCCGGAATCTGCGAGAACTCCACTAAATCCAATCTGCAAATACTCCCCTTTTGAGTACTTTAACCTGTAGCCAAGATATACTGATAAAATGCCTACATACACGCTATGATGATAAAAATAATCCTCTTTGTTACTGTAATGATGGAGCTTAAGAAGGTTTTCCGGTTCCTTAATAATCCTCTCAAATAGGGGTATAAATATTTCTCGAACTTTAACGATTCTAACTTTTTCGCCAGCTTGCCAGTTTAAAAACAATTGCTTGTATTGTTTCACCGCTTCCAAATATTCGTGAAGGAAATCTTTTTCTGTTTTAGGTTCCTGCGAAGTTTCAACTGTTTCCTTATCTAACGCTATAGGCTTAAACGTCTCACCACTAGTTAATAACGACTCTACTTCTACTGACTCTATTAAAAATACTTTAAGAAGTTCAATATGTTCTTCAGTTAACACAGTATTTTTTCTTATCATTGGCAAATCAGTTAATCCCTGAACATCTTTTAATAGAATACAACCTTTTTTTAATTGATTTGGTTTCACCTTCATGTAGGAACCCTCTTTCTGCTGCAAGCTCTAGTAATATTATACGCGACAAAAAGACCCAAGAAAAGGAAGATTTACGGATTTGGTAAGAGACCTTTTTAACATAAAAAGACTGCCAGGGAGCTCCCTAACAGTCTCAATTATATTATTCTTCCTCTTCTTCCGTTGCCTCAGCTACATTTTCTTGCTCTTCTTCAACTGCCTCATTGCCGTCACTTGATTCCGTTTCTTCAACGTCTTCTTCAACGTCCTCATCGTCAATGTCAACTCTAGCAACCGTAGCTACCTCTTCGCCTTCATTTACTCTGATTAACGTTACGCCTTGCGTATTACGGCCAGTAGTTGAAATGCCATCAACATTCATTCGGATAATAACCCCACTTGCCGTAATAATCATAATATCATGCTCAGAAGAAACGACTTTCAAAGAGACAAGAGTCCCATTACGCTCAGTAATGTTACATGTTTTTATTCCTTTACCACCGCGATTTTGGATACGGTATTCTTCAATTGGAGTTCGTTTTCCATAACCCTTCTCTGTAACGATCAATACTTCATGGCCTTCTTCGATAATATCCATTCCAACAACATGATCATCTTCAGAAAGGGAAATACCTTTTACTCCAGCTGCCGTTCGACCCATTAGACGAACATCATTTTCAGGGAATCTGATTGACATCCCTTGTTTTGTACCAATGATTAATTCTTGCTCTCCATCAGTTAGTCGAACACCATGGAGCTCATCATCTTCTCGGAGGTTAATAGCGAACAATCCACCTTTTCTAATATTAGCAAAAGAAGAAAGTTCAGTACGTTTAGCAACCCCATATTTGGTTAAGAAGAATAAATAAGCATCCTCAGTAAACTCTTCAATAGGTATGACTGTACTAATGTACTCACCTTGTTCAATTTGTAAGAGATTTATAATTGGAATCCCTTTTGCTGTACGCCCAAGCTCCGGGATTTCGTATCCTTTTAGACGATACACTTTTCCTTTGTTTGTAAAGAAAAGGATCGTGTGGTGAGAACTCGTTGTAAACAAGTGTTGAACAAAGTCGTTATCATTTGTCCCCATCGCTTGAATTCCTTTTCCACCACGCCTTTGATTACGGTATGTGGAAATTGGAAGACGTTTAATATATCCATTATGGGAAATCGTAATGGCAATATTAGAACGTGGTATTAGATCTTCATCTTCAAAGCTATCTTCACTCATTGAAATTACCGTGCGACGCTCATCATTAAACTTATCCTTTACTTCAGTTAGCTCTTCACGAATAATCTCTAGTACCTTTTCTTCATCAGCTAAAATTGCCTTTAATTCAGCAATCCGGGCAACTAAATCTTGATATTCACCCTCAATCTTGTCACGCTCTAAACCTGTTAGACGTTGAAGTCGCATATCTAGAATCGCTTGAGCTTGCTCATAGCTAAGTTCAAAACGTTCCATTAAGCCATTTCTAGCAATTTCCGTTGTTTGTGATGCACGGATCAGGCTAATGACTTCATCAAGATGATCTAGTGCTACACGTAACCCTTCTAAAATATGAGCACGCGCTTCTGCTTTACGAAGTTCAAAAGCTGTACGACGACGGATGACTTCAATTTGGTGATCTAGATAATGTTCAAGACATTCTTTTAAGTTTAAAACTTTTGGCTGGCCGCCCACTAATGCTAATAGATTGATTCCAAAGCTAGATTGTAGTGCCGTTTGCTTAAAAAGATTATTGAGTAATACATTGGCATTTACGTCACGTCTTAGTTCTACTACAATCCGCATCCCTGTACGGTCGGACTCATCACGTAAATCAGTTATACCCTCAATCTTCTTGTCACGAACTAGCTCAGCAATCTTTTCAATTAAACGAGCTTTATTCACTTGGTACGGAATTTCAGTAAAAATAATTCGCGGCTTACCGTTATGCTCTTCAATACTAGATTTAGCGCGTAATGTAATCGAACCTCTTCCAGTTTGATAAGCTTTACGAATTCCCGATCGCCCTAGAATCTCTGCTCCTGTTGGGAAATCGGGACCTGGAATATACTCCATTAATTCAGGGATGCTAATGTCACGATCTTTTGACAGGGCCAATACACCATCAATGACTTCACCCAATTGGTGAGGAGGGATATTTGTTGCCATCCCTACAGCAATTCCAGATGCGCCGTTAACTAATAGATTAGGGAATCTTGCAGGAAGAACGATCGGTTCACGTTCACTACCGTCGTAGTTATCTTGATAATCTATCGTATCTTTGTTTATATCACGGACAAGCTCCATGGAGATCTTTGACATCTTCGCTTCCGTATAACGCATTGCTGCTGCAGAGTCTCCGTCTACAGAACCAAAGTTTCCGTGCCCATCAACTAACATATAGCGGAAGCTGAAGTCTTGTGCCATACGAACCATCGTTTCATATACGGCAGAGTCACCATGTGGATGGTACTTACCAATTACTTCACCAACAATACGCGCAGACTTTTTATAAGCTTTATCGGAAGTAATTCCTAATTCATTCATTGCAAATAAAATTCGACGATGTACTGGTTTCAACCCATCACGAACATCAGGAAGGGCACGGCTGACGATAACGCTCATCGCATAGTCCATAAAGGATGCTTTCATTTCCTGACTAATATTTCTTTCTAACACTCTAGATTGATCTTGCTCAGCCATTACTTAAACCTCCATCTTCAAGCCTATATATCAAGATTTTGCACATACTGCGCGTTTTCTTGAATAAAATCACGGCGCGGTTCTACACGGTCACCCATTAAAATTTCAAATATTTCATCAGCTTTCATTGCATCTTCTAATGTTACTTGAAGCACTGTCCGATGTTCTGGATCCATCGTAGTTTCCCAAAGTTGCGTTGGGTTCATCTCACCTAATCCCTTATAACGCTGAATACCTAGTTTATCTTTATTAGGAATTTCTTTTAGCGCTTCTTCTAATTCCTTATCTGTATAAACATAACTCACTTCTTTACCTTGCTTTATTTGATAAAGAGGCGGTTGTGCAATATAAACATAGCCATTTTCAATTAACGGACGCATATAACGATAGAAGAACGTTAAGATCAATGTTCGTATATGGGCACCATCAACATCGGCATCAGTCATGATAATAATCTTATGGTAGCGAGCTTTTTCAATATCAAAGTCATCGCCAATTCCCGTACCAAAAGCCGTAATCATTGCACGAATCTCATTATTTGCAAGTATCTTATCCAATCTAGCCTTTTCTACGTTAATAATTTTTCCACGTAAAGGCAAAATAGCCTGGAAGTGACGATCTCGTCCTTGTTTTGCTGACCCTCCGGCTGAGTCACCCTCAACAATATAAATCTCACTAATTGAGGCATCTTTTGAAGAACAATCTGCAAGTTTCCCAGGTAGAGAACTAACTTCAAGAGCACTCTTTCGTCTTGTCAGTTCCCGCGCTTTCTTTGCAGCTTCTCTAGCTCTAGATGCCATTAAGCCCTTCTCTACAATTTTTCTAGCTACTTGTGGATGTTCAATAAGAAAACGTGAGAAATGTTCGCTAAACAATGAATCTGTAATCGTTCTTGCTTCACTATTTCCTAATTTCGTTTTCGTCTGTCCTTCAAATTGAGGATCTGGGATTTTAACAGAAATGATCGCTGTTAGCCCTTCACGAACATCATCACCAGTTAAGTTAGGGTCCGTTTCCTTAAAGAGACTATTCTTTCTAGCATAATCGTTAATAACACGAGTTAAACCCGTTTTGAACCCAGACTCATGAGTTCCACCCTCGTGTGTATTTATGTTATTAGCAAACGAGTATATATTGCTCGTATAGCTATCATTATATTGAACAGCTACTTCTACATTTAGCCCATCCTTTTCACTCTCAATATGGATCGGCTCTTCATGTAATACTTCTTTTGAACGGTTCAAATGTTCAACGAATGAAGCAATTCCACCTTCATAGTGATATTTTGCTTCTTTCCCGTCCTCACGCTTGTCCTCTATAACAATTGTTAATCCTTTATTTAAGAATGCTAATTCACGTAACCGCGTAGCAAGTGTATCAAAGTCATAAGTCGTTGTTTCCTGAAAGATCTCAGCGTCAGGTTTGAAATGGATGACAGTTCCTCTTTTTTCTGTTTCGCCAATCACTTCTAAATCAGCTGCAGGAACACCTTTTTCGTACTTTTGATAATGAACCTTCCCTTCGCGGTGTACATTTACTTCGAGAATTGTTGAAAGAGCATTAACAACGGAAGCACCTACACCATGTAGTCCACCAGATACTTTGTATCCACCGCCGCCAAATTTTCCTCCCGCATGGAGAACCGTCATGATAACTTCAACAGCAGGTCGGCCCATCTTTTCATGAATACCAACTGGAATTCCACGCCCGTTATCTTCTACGGTAATACTATTATCTTCTTCAATTGTTACTTTGATCGTATCGCAGTAACCAGCCATTGCTTCATCAATACTATTATCAACGATTTCCCATACAAGATGGTGTAATCCACGTGCACTTGTCGAACCAATATACATTCCAGGGCGCTTACGAACAGCTTCTAAGCCCTCTAAGACCTGTATTTGACTTTCATCATAAGACTGTTGTGTTGAATGTTGTTCATTCGTCACTTTGTTCACCTTCATTCTTCATTATCGATCTAAAGAGGACATAATTGCCTTTTTACATCCTGCAAACAATGACCTTACATCTATCAGTGGAGCCATTGCCTAATTCTTATGAACACTCTATTTTAACATTGGATTTAATTAAAATCTATGACGTCTCACTGTCTTCATCATGCTCATGGTGGAGATCCATTAATGCTTTGCCTTGAGCTCTTCGATTTAAAGTTAAAGAGGATACCGGGGAATAATATACTTCCTCATTGGTTAGAACGATTGACTTAATATAATCAGTTGAAATTACAATTTTCTTTTTTCTCTTTTCTTCTTCTTTTAGATACGTACTTGTAATTTGTGATTGTTCTTTAACATCACAATTTAATATCGCAATAATATCTTTAGACCTAATTATGACATCTCCACCTAAGTGTATAAACAAATGTGTCACCGCCTCATTTACTTAGTGATCGTTCCTTCTGAAACATGGAAAATCGCTGCTTGATTCAATGTTTGTTCATCAATTCCACTCACATTTGTTGTGGTAACAAACGTTTGTACACGACCTTGAATCGTTCGAAGAAGATGCGACTGTCTATAATCATCTAATTCAGATAAGACATCATCCAAAAGAAGAATAGGATATTCACCAATTTCTGAATAAATCAATTCAATTTCGGCTAATTTAAGGGCAAGCGCGGTCGTTCGTTGTTGACCTTGAGATCCATACGTTTGAACATCTCGCTCATTAATAGAAAAAGCAAGGTCATCACGATGAGGTCCAAACAAGGTCACTCCTCGTTGAATTTCCCGTTCGCGCAACTCTTGATATGTTTGATAGTATCCATCCTTTATTTTCGACAAATCTTTGTCTTCTGATACGTCTGTGGATGAGAGATACCGAATCTCTAATTTTTCTTTTCCTCTACTGACATCATGATGAATTTGCTCTGCCCAAGTTTGCAGGCGCTTAATAAACCCATATCTTCTTATCGTCACTTCTGCAGCTAACACAATCATTTGATCAGTTAAGATATCTAACATTTCTTTAGAACCTTTACCAAATTGCAATGTTTTTAATAAGTGGTTCCGCTGCTTCAACACTTTTTGGTACATGCCTAAATGGTGTAAGTAAACACGACTAATTTGCCCTAGCTCCATATCCAAAAACCTTCTACGGACTTGCGGACTCCCTTTGACAAGGTTCAAATCTTCAGGTGCAAACATGACAACATTCGCCGCACCAACATACTCACTTAGCTTTTTCTGTTCAAGCCCGTTGATTTTCCCTTTCTTTCCCTTTACCGATAGGATTAGTTCAATGTCTAACGAGCTTGTTTTTTTAGCTATCTCTCCATGAATTCGCGCAAATTCTTCGCCCCATCCAATTAACTCTTTATCTTTAGAAGTTCGATGAGATTTAGCAAGAGCTAACACAAAAATTGATTCAAGGATATTGGTTTTCCCTTGTGCATTCTCCCCTAGAAAGACATTTACTTGTTTATGAAACGATAATTCTACTTTTTTATAGTTGCGGAATTGTCTGAGAGTAAGTTGCTTTATATACAAAAGCGATTCCCCCTATTTCGCAACAATTTGAAATTTCGTTCCATCTTCAAGTGTTACGATGTCGCCTGGTACTAACTTTTTCCCACGGCGATTTTCTTCTTCGTCGTTTACAAAGACAACATACTCAGAAAGATACCATTTAGCCATACCACCTGTATCAATGATTCCCGCTTCTTTCAGCATTTGCCCCAGTGTTATGTAAGCTGTTGAAATGACGATTGAATCCATGTTTATCACTCTTTCTGTATTAAGATCATTCTTAGCTAGTCATGTAGCAAATCGAAGACAGCAATTCATACGTGAGTTGCTGTCTTTTTTCTCGTTCATTTTGTTATTCTTCTTTTATTGTACTAAACGTGCAGGATTTTTGCCAATCCCTCTTATGGATTAATATGTGCGGACTGGTGAAAACAGATGTAAATAATGGTCATGTTCAATCGGACGAATAACAAACGGACTCATCGCACCTGTAAAAGTAATATTTACATCTTCGCTATCAATAACTTTTAACGCATCAATGATATTTTTCCCGTTAAAAGAAATTCGCATATCTTCTCCCTGCATCTCCGTTTCAATATTCTCTGTTACCTTTCCTACTTCAGGAGAAATGGAAGTAATCTCAACATTGCCCCCATCTAACGTTTTTAAGTTAATGACGTTATTCTTTCCTTCTCTTGAAAGTAGCAATGCTCGTTCTAATGTTTGTAAAAATGGTTTTGTTTTTAATTTTAACGATGTTTTTGATTGAGTAGGAATCATACTTTTAGTAACTGGATATTTTCCTTCAAGCAACCTTGAGAAAAATAGTAAGTTTTTCAATTTGAAAAGAATTTGATTTTCAGTGACAACAACATCAATCAGTTCATTCGTATCATCAATAATTTTACTTAATTCATTTAAACTCTTTCCAGGAATGACCACATTTGAAAACGACAATGATTCATCATTTTTCTCAATCGTTGCTTTTCTCATAGCTAAACGATGACTATCTGTTGCAGTACAGATCAACTCACCTTCTTCAGTCTCCAAGTTTACACCTGTCAACACCGGGCGTGTTTCCTGAGTGGACACTGCGAATACAGTTTGTCGAATCATGTTTTTTAGCATGTCTTGAGGCAAACGGAATAATAAATCCTCCTCAAGTTGCGGCAATCGTGGATACTCTTCTGGATCAAGTCCATTTAAGTTAAAGACAGAAGAACCTGAGCGGATTGTTGTGGCAAATTGATCTTGAACAATTAATTCAACATTCGTACCAGGTAACTTTTTAACAATTTCAGCGAAAAAACGAGCTTGTAGGACAATGCTCCCTTTCTCTTCAATTTGAACAATTTCAGATCCATCTTCTTCTTTAGGAATAAATACTTCTATTGATACATCCGAATCACTACCGGTAAGAGTTAGACCTTCATTACCAGCTACAATTTTTATTCCTGTTAATATAGGAATTGTTGTTCTCGAAGAAACAGCTTTTGCTACATTTTGAACATCATGAACGAAACGATCACGATTAATAGAAAACCGCATATTAAAACTCCTTAATTAATATATTTATGTTTTTAAAAGAATAGTAATAATAGTAATAGGGACTGTGAATTTGTGGATAACTTGATTTTTAAGTAAAATACCAGCCTGTCCACATGTTAATAACGTGTTGATAGGCTGGTTTGTTTTATTCACAGTGTTCACAAGTTCTATGATCCCTAATACTAATTAATTTCTTAATAAATCCATTAACTCTTGGATTTTTTCTTGTAATTCTTGGTCGCTAGCAAGCAATGTAGAAATCTTTTCATGTGCGTGGATGACGGTTGTATGATCGCGCCCTCCAAATTCACTACCGATTTTAGGCAATGAAGCATCTGTTAGTTCTCTTGATAAATACATGGCAATTTGCCTTGGGAAAGCAACCGACTTTGTTCGCTTTTTTGCTTTAAAGTCCTCTAGCTTCACATGATAATGCTCCCCAACTAACTTCTGAATATCAGTTATCGTTAATATTTTTGGTTTCGAATTAGGAATAATATCCTTTAATGCTTCTGCAGCTAAATCTGCATTCATATCTTGATTAATAAGAGAAGAATAAGCAACGACGCGAATTAACGCTCCTTCTAACTCTCTAATATTCGTATCTATTTGATTGGCAATGTAAAGCATGACTTCATTAGGAATATCAAGGTTTTCAGCTTTAGCCTTTTTTCGTAAGATAGCAATTCTCGTTTCAAGATCAGGAGGTGTAATATCCGTAATCAAGCCCCATTCAAATCGTGAACGTAATCTATCTTCTAGTGTAGGGATCTCCTTAGGAGGTCTGTCACTTGAGATGACAATTTGTTTCGATTCTTCATGTAAAGCATTAAAGGTATGGAAGAATTCTTCTTGAGTTTGTTCTTTCCCAGCTAGGAATTGAATATCATCAATAAGAAGTACATCTACATTTCGATATTTATTTCGAAAATTAACGGCTTTGTTGTCACGGATCGAGTTAATGAATTCATTTGTGAATTTTTCTGATGACAAATAAACCACTTTTGCATTTGGATTGTTATCCATTACATAATGACCAATTGCGTGCATCAAATGGGTCTTTCCGAGTCCGACACCACCATAGATAAAAAGTGGATTGTATGCTTTAGCCGGAGCCTCCGCTACAGCGAGAGAAGCCGCATGGGCAAAACGGTTACCAGACCCAATGACAAATGTATCAAACATATATTTATCGTTTAACATCGTTTTGGATGTATTAGCAGTATTGGCTTCTTCCTTTGCTTGCTTTCTTGGTATTGGCTCAGGGATAAAATCATCTTCCATTTCGTGTTGAGGAATGACGAATTTAGGTTTGAGACGTGTGCCGGTGATTTGTTCAATTGTGTCAGAGGTTAACTCTGCATAATGATCTTCAAGCCAGTCACGTGCAAATTCATTAGGTGCAGTAATGATGATCATATCGTTTTGAATATCATTGGCTTTTGTGGCTTTTAGCCATGTTTCAAAACTAGGCTTACTCACTTTTTTTTCAATTTCAGCAAGGGCCTGTTCCCATAGGTCATGGATGTTCTCCAAAAGTTCCCCCTCCTTCTTTTCTGAATAACGAACGAACGACCACCAACTTGTCGAACTTTTGTACAAGTTGGTGGATGTGGTCGAATAAATATACATTCACACGTAAATGTGTAAAAATTATAATATAGTAGAAAAACGTCAAAATGCGAGTTCTAAACAGTTTGTGGACAACTAAATTAACAGCGATCAGTAAATGTCCACAAAGTTACCCACAGGTTGTGGACAAAAAATATATAGTTTTACTTGTCCACGAGTGAAAACAATTCAATCATAGCAAAAAAATACCTTAACCGCAATGGTTTGTTACATTTATCCACACAACACAGTATCTTGTGTTCTGTTTTTATCCACAACACAAGATATGTGTGTAACTTGTCGATAAATTCATGGAGAAGTCGAAAGGTGTCAGAAAGTGTTTATCCACAGGTGTGATTTGGGGAACTTTTGCACATGGTGTTAATAGAATCGGGGTTTTTTATTAGAGTATGATGAAAAGCTGTTTAATATGTTGTTTTATTTGGAATGGTATAGAATTTTTTTAGAAAGAGTTATGAGGAGGGGGGGATAAAGTTACATATTGATAATAGATTGCTCTAGAAGATGTGGAAAACTAGGTGGAGTTTTTGTCGAAAGAGAGAAAAATTATTTTTTTCTATAATATATATTGTTGAAATGACTTCTGGAGGATCCGTAAATTAAAAAGAGTGGTATTTAGAGTCGAGACATGAATTTTAAGTGAGGGCAAAAGGGAAAAGGTCGATCCATTGTATGGAAAGAGTGAATATGATGGTGTGGGTACTCTGCAGATAAGAAGCAGAAGCGAAAAGGAGAAGGGCGGTCCTATTTGTCATGAAGAGAGCAAGAGTAAGAACGAAAAGGACGGCCGTCCTTTGTTGTTGAGAGAGTAGAAAGGTTGTGGTGACTTTACACGCCGTGCGCTTTTTGAGAAGAACACTCAAAAAGCTTAAACCCAGACGGTGGCTCCGCACACCGCTAAGAGTAGATAGAAAAAGGACAAGGGCGGCCTTTCTGCTATGAAGAGAGTGAACATAGATTGCGGTGGCTCCACGCGCTGCACGCCTAAAGGAGAAGAGCGCTCCTTTAGGCTAAAGACAAAGCAGCGGCTCCGTGAACTGCTAAGAGTAAAGAGAAGGTAAAGGCGTCTTTTTCCAAAAGAGCGAGCGAACATGATGGCGGTGGCTCCGCGCGTTGCACGCCTAAAGGAGAAGAGCGCTCCTTTAGGCTAAAGACAAAGCAGCGGCTCCGCACACCGCCAAGAGTAAGAACGAAAAGGAAAGATCGTCCTTTTCGTTCTTACTCTTGACAAAGCACCTGCTCGTTCCTTATAATTTACAAGAATGTCTTTAAGATATAGTTAATCCTCAGGGAGGTGTAATAAATGGGAAAACCAACATTCCAACCGAATAACCGTAAGCGTAAAAAGGTACACGGTTTCCGTGCACGTATGAGCACAAAAAATGGCCGTAAAGTATTAGCTCGTCGTCGTCGTAAAGGAAGAAAAGTTTTATCTGCATAGGCCACTGAATGTCAGTGGTCTTTTTCTTCTGTTATAGTGCGTATTTAGTAGATAGGAATGAAAGAGTTCTTATTTGTTAAGGAGTGTATTTCTTGAGAAAAGAGCAACGGGTTAAAACGAATGAAGAATTCTCAAAGGTATTTAAAAATGGACAATCCGTTGCAAATCGGCAGTTTGTTCTATATAAATTGCCAAAGGAAGGACAAGGTCCATTTAGACTTGGATTATCTGTCAGTAAGAAGGTTGGCAATGCTGTCACACGCAATCAAGTAAAGCGCTATATTCGAGAAGTATTTCGCTTGAAAGAAGAGTCTATTGAAAAAAATACTGATTATGTTGTGATCGCTAGAAAGCCAGCTGCCTCCATGAGCTTTACGGAAGTCGAACAAAGCTTGCTTCATGTAATGAGGAAGGCGAGAGTGCTTAAAAAAGTAAAGCAAACATAGATCGATCTTTTAAAGTGAGTTTATTCTGTTAGAGTAGGCTTTTCATATATATATGATGTAAGAGGGACAAGGAGGAGAACTCGTGCTGAAAAAATTTGGCTTGGTGGCCATGATGATTGGGCTTCTTGTTTTAATGACAGGGTGTTTCAATATTGAAGAACCAATTACAAAAGATAGTACTGGTTTTTGGGATTCATATTTGGTTTATCCTTTATCATGGTTAATCATTTATTTTGCAGATATTTTTAATGGAAGCTATGGACTTTCTATTATTGTCGTTACGATTCTTTTACGTATTTTGATTTTGCCTTTAATGATTAAACAAACAAAGAGTGCAAAAGCGATGCAAGCGATCCAACCAGAGATGCAGAAGCTTCGTGAGAAATATAGTGCGAAAGACCAAAAGACTCAACAAAAGTTACAACAAGAAATGATGGCAATGTTCCAAGAACATGGGGTTAACCCATTAGCTGGTTGTTTGCCGTTATTTATTCAAATGCCGATTTTACTTGCGTTTTATCATGCGATTATGCGTACGGGGGAAATTGGTAACCAACCATTTTTATGGTTTGAATTAGGGACACCTGATCCATTTTTCATTCTACCAATCGTTGCGGGGATCACAACATTTATCCAACAAAAGATGATGATGGTAACAGATAACCCGCAAATGAAAATTTTATTATATGTTATGCCGATTATGATCTTCGTATTTGCTATTTTCTTCCCAACGGCACTTACACTTTATTGGGTAGTCGGTAACATCTTTATGATCGCTCAAACTTATTTTATCACTGGGCCAAATGTCGGGAAAAAGGCAGAAGAAAATGCAGCTGCGCAACAACCGAGTAAGGCAAAAAAGGGAGGTAAAAAGAAGTGACGCATATAACCGTGATAGGGAAGACAGTTGATGAGGCCATTGCAAATGCAATGAATGAATTGCAGACAACAAGAGAGAAACTTTCATACCGTGTAATAGAGGAGCCTCAAAAAGGTTTTTTAGGTATTATAGGTTCGAAGCCTGCAAAAATTGAAGCCCATGTTCTACCTGATCCGGTTGAAGTAGCGCAAAGCTTCTTAGAGGAGACTGTTCGATTAATGGGTCATGAGACCGTCATTACGAAAAAATCTTCAAAAGATCGTGTGTTGCTTGAATTAGCAGATTCTAATGAGGCAGGTCGATTAATAGGGAAACGAGGACAAACGTTAGAGGCTCTCGAGTACTTAACAAACCTTGTTGGGAATCGACAAGATCAATCATACACACGCTTGGAACTTGATATTGGAAATTATCGTGAACGACGAAAGCAGACACTCGAACAGCTTGCTGACCGTGTAGCAAAAAAAGCAAAGGATACGAGAAAATCATTACCTTTAGAGGCAATGAATGCCCTTGAGCGGAAAATCGTTCATGAAAGGCTTAAATCCGTTCCTGGTGTTGTAACAGAATCAGAAGGAAAAGGGGCAAACCGACATATTGTCATTAAGCCTCAATAAAAGTAGAAATCCTCGAGGCTGTTGAAAAAGGAGAAGCTCATCCTTTTTCAACAGCCTCTCTTTCATGGTAGAGGATTTTTGTATAGAGAGTATAATGGAAGGTAGCTTATCTCTTTTTATTTGCTATATCTTCTTATATAATAAAGTTTTTATTTAAAATAAAAGAACCGTCCTTTATAGGCTATATGAATTGAAAAGTAAGTCGATACTAATAAAAATTAGAACAAGATCGTGACAAATGAGGTGAGAGGTAATGGAGTTTGATACAATAGCAGCAATATCAACTGCGCTTGGGGAAGGCGCTATTGGAATAGTTCGTTTAAGTGGTGATGACGCTATTCAAATAGCTGACAAACTGTATAGTGGAAAAGATAAGCTTTCTAATGTTCCAAGTCATACAATTGTTTATGGACATATCGTTGATTCATCGTCAAATGAGCGGGTAGAAGAAGCGATGGTCTCGGTTATGCGAGCACCAAGAACATTTACTCGTGAGGATGTAGTTGAAATTAATTGTCATGGTGGGTTGCTTTCTGTTAATCGAGTTCTGCAATTGGCACTAAGGCACGGAGCTAGACTTGCTGAACCAGGGGAATTCACCAAGCGAGCTTTCTTAAATGGAAGAATAGATTTATCTCAAGCTGAAGGGGTTATTGACTTAATCCGTGCAAAAACAGATCGCGCGATGAATGTCGCACTAAAACAAGTAGATGGACGTTTGTCGAAAAAAATTGGCGTTTTGCGTCAAGCTCTGTTAGAGACTGTTGCACATGTCGAAGTCAATATTGATTATCCTGAATACGATGCTGAGACGATGACGCATGGCATGTTACAAGAAAAAGCTACTTTTGTTATAAATGAAATTGATAAGTTGCTCGGAACGGCCAAGCAAGGAAAGATCTTACGTGAAGGTCTATCTACAGTTATTATCGGTCGTCCGAATGTAGGGAAATCATCATTGTTAAATAGTCTTGTTCATGAAAATAAGGCGATTGTAACAGATGTAGCAGGAACAACAAGAGATATTATTGAAGAGTATGTAAATGTAAAAGGTGTTCCGTTAAGGCTCGTTGATACAGCTGGAATTCGTGAAACAGAAGATATTGTTGAACGTATCGGTGTTGAACGTTCGAGAGAAGTGTTGAAAAAAGCAGATCTCATTCTATTAGTGTTAAACTATGGAGAGGAATTATCTTCCGAAGATGAAGCATTGTTTGAAGCTGTAGAAAAAATGAACGTTATTGTCATTGTTAATAAGACGGATGTTGAGCAAAAGATTGATCTAGAGAAGGTGAAAAAGTTAGCAGCAGACCGTCCGTTAGTTACTACCTCGCTCCTTCGCGATGAGGGAGTCGATCAGCTTGAACAAGCAATTGCTGATTTGTTTTTCGAAGGTGAAATTGAAGGTGATGATGTTACGTATGTATCCAATACAAGGCATATTGCTTTATTAGAACAAGCGAAGTCGACAATTGAAGATGCAGTTGGTGCAATTGAAATGGGCGTTCCGATTGATCTCGTTCAAATAGATGTAACAAGAACATGGGAACTGCTTGGTGAAATAATTGGTGACAGTGTTCAAGAGAGTCTAATTGATCAACTGTTCTCCCAGTTTTGTTTGGGGAAATAGCTGGGTATGTTTGAGTTAGTAAGTGAAATGCAATGCTTAAGTATAAATTTATATTTAATTCAAAATGAAAGGTGCCAGGACAACTGAGCATTTTCACTAAGGAGGTTAGCTTTGTGAATTATCAAGGTGGTCAATTTGATGTCATTGTTGTTGGTGCAGGGCATGCAGGGGTCGAAGCTGGACTTGCAGCAGCAAGAATGGGAGCAAAAACGTTAATGTTAACACTGAACTTAGATGCAGTTGCATATATGCCTTGTAATCCATCGGTTGGTGGTCCTGCAAAAGGTATTGTTGTAAGGGAAATTGATGCATTAGGTGGTGAAATGGGAAGGAATATTGATAAGACCCATATTCAAATGCGAATGCTCAATACAGGAAAAGGACCGGCTGTGCGTGCATTACGTGCACAAGCAGATAAATACCTTTACCAACATGAAATGAAGAAAACAATAGAGGAAAATGAAAATCTTTTATTACGTCAAGGAATGGTTGAACGACTAATTATTGAAGATGGTGTTTGTAAAGGAGTTATAACAAATACTGGTGCTGAGTACAAGGCGAAAGCAGTCGTTATTACGACAGGAACTTACTTAAGAGGGAAAATTATCATTGGTGATCTAAGTTATGAAAGTGGACCTAATAACATGCAGCCATCTGTGCAGTTGTCATATCATTTAAAAGAGCTTGGATTTGAGATGGTTCGTTTTAAAACAGGGACTCCGCCTCGAGTGAATGGAAGTACGATTGATTATGATCAAACGGAAATCCAACCAGGCGATGATAAACCGCGTGCATTTTCATATGAAACGACAAAATATATTACAGATCAGCTTCCTTGTTGGTTAACATATACAAGTGAAGATACTCATCAAATTATTAACAACAATTTAAGCAGATCTCCTATGTATTCAGGTATGATTGAAGGAACAGGACCGCGCTATTGTCCATCAATTGAAGATAAAATTGTTCGTTTCAATGACAAACCGCGTCACCAAATTTTTCTGGAGCCAGAAGGAAGAAATACTTCGGAAGTGTATGTTCAAGGCTTATCGACGAGCTTACCTGAGGATGTGCAGTTAGAAATTTTAAAAACGGTTCCTGGTCTCCAAAATGTAAGAATGATGCGCCCTGGTTATGCGATTGAATATGATGCAATGGTTCCAACGCAACTATGGCCAACACTTGAAACGAAGAAGGTACCTGGTTTATTCACAGCAGGGCAAATTAATGGAACTTCTGGTTATGAGGAAGCTGCAGGACAAGGTATTATGGCAGGAATCAATGCTGCAAGAAAAGCACAAGGAAAAGAAGGAATCATCCTTGACCGTTCTGAAGCGTACATTGGAGTACTCATTGATGACCTTGTAACAAAGGGCACAAGTGAGCCGTATCGTTTGCTTACTTCGCGTGCAGAGTATCGCTTGCTTCTCCGTCATGATAACGCGGACTTACGTTTGACAGAGAAGGGATACGAAATTGGTTTGATTTCAAAAGAGCGTTATGGTCGTTTCCTGAAGAAGAAAGAACAAATAGCTGAAGAAAAGAAACGTTTAGAAGGAATTATCGTGAAACCTTCTGAACAAGTAAAAGAGGTACTTGAACAAGTTGGTTCGGCCCCAATGCAAGAGGCAGTCCGTGCTACAATGCTGCTAAAAAGACCGGAACTAACTTATCCAGATGTGGCGAAAGTAATTGAACCTCCTGAAGAACCTTTATCTGAGGATGTTACAGAGCAAGTGGAAATTCAAGTGAAGTATGAAGGATACATTGGCAAACAGCTTCAGCAAGTAGAGCGCTCGAAGAAAATGGAGAACAAAAAGATTCCTGAGGATCTAGATTACTCTGCTATCAATGGTTTAGCAACAGAAGCTAGACAGAAGTTAGCCGAAGTCCGTCCGCTTTCAGTAGGGCAGGCATCAAGGGTATCAGGTGTGAATCCTGCTGATATTTCCATTCTCCTTGTGTACCTAGAACAAGGAAGGTTAGCGAAAACCCAATAAGTAAATATGGAGAGTCGTCATGAGTAAAAAACAATTCAGTTCTTTATTGAAGGAAAAAGGCATTGAGCTTTCAGCTAAACAAGAGCAACAGTTCGAGTTGTATTATCAACTGTTAGTTGAGTGGAACGAAAAAATGAACTTAACTGCCATCACAGAAGAAGATGATGTGTATTTAAAACATTTTTACGATTCAATTACAGCGAGTTTTTATTATGATTTTGAGGATGGAAAGAAATTAATTGATGTAGGTGCAGGTGCGGGGTTTCCGAGTATTCCCCTGAAAATAATCTATCCAGAAGTACATGTTAGTATTGTTGATTCACTCAAAAAGCGGATTGGGTTTTTAGAGCATTTAGCAAATGAACTCGGGTTAGAAAAGGTTTCGTTTTACCATGATCGAGCAGAAACGTTTGGTCAAAACCCGCAGCATCGAGAACAGTATGATATAGCAACTGCACGTGCAGTTGCTAGGCTTTCCGTACTTTCTGAGCTATGTTTGCCTTTAGTAAAAGAAAAAGGTGACTTTATTGCATTAAAGGGTGCAGGGGCATCTGAAGAATTAAAGGATGCTGAAAAAGCAATAAAAGTACTAGGTGGAAAAGTAAAAGCAGATGATTCATTCTTATTACCAATTGAAGAGAGTGAGCGCCACATTATTCAAATGTCAAAAGTGAAACCAACTCCTAAGAAATACCCAAGAAAGCCAGGGACACCAAATAAATTGCCTTTATAAGCTATGTTCCACGTGGAACATAGCCCTAAGGCTATACTTAGTGCAGTAATAATTTCGATAATGAGACTTTGTTAGAAGTCTAGTAAAATAGTATAATGTTATTAGTTTAGTAGGGTTACCTTTTTTTTGGAACAGAACGTTCACTTGACGATGTATGGTGTGCAGGCTATAAATGAAGTATGGCTAAAAGAAGGACTAAAGCACGTGAATGTCGAATTAAATCTTAGACGGTTACTATCAGAAGGTGGTGTCAGGCGATGAGGCAACCGTTTTCACGCCTTTTTGGCTTTAGTGACAAGCAGGCAGAGGTTGAAGTTAGTGGAAACGAAGAAGCAAATGAAGGAAGCAGCAATGAAGAGGTTAGGGAAATAACTGTTTCAGATATAGTACCAAATCGTTTTCAGCCGCGAACAGTATTTGATGAAGAACGAATTGCTGAACTGGCTCAAACGATCCGAACACATGGTGTAATTCAACCGATTGTGGTACGGGAGAGGGACGGTAAGTTTGAAATCATTGCAGGCGAACGTAGATGGCGAGCTGTAACAAAGCTCGGATGGGAGAAAATCCCTGCGCTCGTTAAAGAATTCAATGATTCTCAAACTGCATCTGTTGCATTAATTGAGAACCTTCAAAGAGAAGGATTAACAGCAATTGAAGAGGCGATTGCTTATGCAAAACTAATAGACTTGCATGGCTTAACACAAGAGAGCTTAGCTCAGCGTCTCGGAAAAGGTCAGTCAACGGTTGCTAATAAATTGCGCTTGTTGAATCTACCAGAAGCTGTCCAAAATGCAATACTGGAACGCCAGATTTCTGAACGTCACGCACGTGCATTGCTATCATTAAAAAACGAAGAATTACAAGTTAAATTGTTAGAAGAAATTTTGGAAAAACAATTGAATGTAAAGCAGACAGAAGAAAGAGTAAAGTTTCATCTAGAAGGTCAACCCAATCAGAAAAAGAAACCAACACGCAAATCGTACTCAAAAGATATGCGTATTGCGATGAATACCATTCGGCAGTCAGTTGATATGGTAGTGAAGAGTGGGTTACATGTAGATACAGATGAAGAAGAGCATGATGAATTTTATCAATTTACAATACGAATCCCTAAAAAATAATAATCTATCATTCTATTTGCAATGGTATATTCATCGCGTACCTTATTATGAGGAAACATGAGTTAAATTTGTATGTGCAAAGCAAGTTTTCGGTATGAAATATTATTCAATAAAAGCATGCGACGGCTTAGTTTATTGCTTCTAAGGATCTACCAAAAGGTCAAGAAATGACCTTTTGGTAGATCCTCTTTGTTTTTTCGATATTTTTATAAAAAAGATTGCGACAAATTGTGTTAAAATAAAAGAGTTCGAGTTATGGATGGAAAGTAGGTGACAGCGTGGCCAAAATCATTGCTGTAGCAAATCAAAAAGGTGGCGTCGGCAAAACGACGACGGCTGTCAATTTAAGTGCTTGTTTAGCGCATATTGGTAAAAGAGTTTTGCTTGTTGACATTGATCCACAAGGGAATGCAACAAGTGGGGTAGGTGTTGAAAAAGGTGATGTCGATGAGTGTGTCTATGACATTCTTGTCGAAGATGTTGAAGCGGTTGATGTAATCAAATCAACATCTGTGGAACGCTTAGATGTTTTACCTTCTACCATTCAATTATCAGGTGCAGAGATTGAACTTGTTCCAACGATTTCACGAGAAGTTCGTTTGAAACGAGCTCTATCAACAGTAGCAGAAAACTATGATTATATTTTCATTGATTGTCCACCTTCCTTAGGATTGTTGACAATTAACGCTTTAACAGCGTCAGATTCAGTTTTAATACCTGTTCAGTGTGAATACTACGCACTAGAAGGTTTGAGTCAATTACTAAATACAGTTCGTCTTGTTCAAAAACATCTAAACACAGACCTTGAAATTGAAGGCGTCCTATTAACGATGTTGGATGCACGAACGAACCTTGGAATACAAGTTATCGATGAAGTGAAAAAGTACTTTCGTGAAAAGGTGTTTGATACGATTATCCCTAGAAATGTTCGCTTAGGTGAAGCGCCAAGTCATGGACAACCAATTATAACGTATGATGCTAAGTCACGAGGTGCAGAAGTGTATGTAGATCTAGCAAAGGAAGTGGTGGCGAGTGGCGAAAGGGTTAGGTAAAGGGTTACAAGCGTTTTTTCCTGAACCGAACGAGGAGATCCAAGATAAAGTTGAACAAATTGCAGTATCGCAATTGCGTCCGAATCCTTATCAACCTCGGAAAACTTTCACAGAACAGGCAATAGTAGAGCTTTCAGAATCTATTGCTGAGCATGGTATTTTGCAGCCGATTATTGCGAGGAAAAGTATAAAAGGCTATGAAATTGTCGTTGGTGAAAGGCGCTTTCGTGCAGCACAGAAAGCTGGCTTAAAGGAAGTTCCTGTTGTTATTAAAGAGTTAGATGAGCAAAAAATGATGGAGCTAGCTCTAATTGAAAATCTTCAACGTGAAGATTTAAATCCTATTGAGGAAGCAACTGCCTATGAGAAGTTAATGGATCATTTATCGATGACTCAAGAACAGCTTGCAGCTCGTCTAGGGAAGAGTCGACCTCATATTGCTAATCACTTACGTTTGTTGAATCTTCCTAAATTAGTTCAAGAGTTTATTTCAGATGGCAAACTTTCAATGGGGCATGGACGAGCTTTATTGGGCTTAAAAGATAAGCAGAAGTTGTCAGCCCTTCTTGAGAAAATATTGCAAGATAAGTTAAGTGTCCGTGAAGTTGAAGAGTTAGTCAATCAAATCAACGAGAGAGTTCCACGTGAAACAAGTCGTAAAAAAGTGACGCTTACTCCTTTTCTAAAAGAGAGACAAGATGTACTTAGAACTCGTTTAGGAACTTCAGTTGCTATTAAACCAGGTAAGAAAAAAGGGAAAATAGAAATTGATTATTTTTCAGAAGAAGATTTGGAGCGGATTGTTCAATTGTTAGATTCTGAGAACCGTTTATAACAGTTCTACATGAATACAAGAAAGTGGAAAATTGGTGCTTCTTGTATTATCGTAGAAGAAGGTGACTTATCTGGTCGCCTTCTTTTTGTATGATTAAATGACAAAGTGTGTTATTGTGAGTGCGTTCACTTGATTAATGGAGGAAAGGACAAAAGCAAATGATATATTTTGATCATGCCGCATCATCATACCCTAAGCCAGAACAAGTGGCTATAGCCATGCATGAAGCTGTTGCTAGTTATAGTGCAAATCCCGGTCGTGGTGGGCATAAGCTCGCTGAACAAGCGAGAGAAGTTATCGAACAAGCGAGAAAGAAAATAGCGACGATGTTTGGTGCGCCAAATAAAAAGCATGTTTGGTTTTACCAAAATGCAACGATGGCTCTTAATCAGGCAATACTTGGCTTCCCCTTTCAAGAAGGAGACCATGTTGTAGCAACGATGTTTGAACATAATTCCATTATAAGGCCACTTGAAAAGCTAGCATCAGAAAAAGGGATTGCTATTACATATGTTGAGCCAAATGAAGAGGGGATCATTGCTGTTGAAGAGTTTGAAAAAGCTTGCACTGAGAAGACGTGTATGTTTGCTATTTCTCATGCATCGAATGTAACTGGTGCTGTTATTTCAATAAGTGACGTGTCAAAGATTGCGAAAGAGCGAGAGATTGTCGTTTTGCTAGACGCTTCTCAAACAGCTGGAACGATTCCTATTGATATAGAAAAAGACGCGATTGATTTACTAGCCTTTGCTGGACATAAATCGTTATTAGGGCCACAAGGGACTGGAGTTTTAATATCAAAAGATGACTATAATTTATCTCCATTAGTGGTAGGAGGGACAGGAAATCAATCTGAGCTCCTTCACCAACCACATAGTTGGCCTAATCGGTACGAGGCTGGTACATTAAATACACCAGGTATTGCTGGTCTATCAGCCGGAATCGATGCAGTTGTTGAGATGGGAATAGAGGATATATGGAAACATGAAAAAGAGCTCATGGATCATTTCTTAAAAGGACTTGCGGGCATTTCAGGAGTAAGTAGTTATGGACCATCTGATTTGTCAAAGAGGGTTGCGGTCATTCCATTCGAAATAGATGGGGTTGAAAGCCATGAAGCTGCGATGATCTTAGATGAGCATTATCAAATTGCTGTTCGAGCAGGAATGCACTGCGCACCAAAAACTCACCAAGCATTACAAACTAGTGAGAAAGGACTTATTCGTGTAAGCTTTGGTCCGTATAACACGATAAAAGAAGTGGATACACTTTTGGAAGCAATAGAAGAGATTAGAATGGCATTTTTGTAAACGAGGAGAAGAGGGCATGGTTTTAACGGGAACGCTTGTCAATGGTCTTGCCATTGTGGTAGCTGCAGTTGTAGGTTTATTAGTTCGAAACATACCAGAAAAAATGAAAACAACGACAATGCAGGGAATTGCTCTTGCTGTAGTCGTTTTAGGAATTGGAATGGCTCTTAAAAGCGAACAGTTTCTTATTGTCATTGGTAGTCTCGTTATTGGTGGAGTTATTGGAGAGAAAATAGATATAGAGGAACGCTTAAATCGAGTAGGTGCTTGGATTGAGACGAAAGTAGGGGCGAAAGAAGATGGGGCAGTTGCGAAAGCTTTTGTCACAGCCACATTAATTTACGTTGTTGGTGCGATGGCGATTCTCGGTGCATTAGATAGCGGTTTACGTGGTGATCATTCTGTTCTTTATACGAAGTCGCTGCTTGATGGGTTCTCGGCTCTTATTTTCACCTCGACATTAGGAATAGGTGTGATCTTCTCAGCTATTCCAGTTGTGCTTTATCAAGGTGGAATTGCGCTACTTGCAACACAAATCAACCAATTTGTACCGACTCTACTAATGGACAACTTCATTGTTGAAATGACAGCTACTGGAGGAGTCATGATTATTGCAATTGGTTTGAATATATTAGGGGTTTTGCAAATAAGGGTAGCAAATCTACTACCTAGCATTGTAGTTGTAGCAATGCTTGTCACCGCTATGTATTTTTTTGGTTAATAATAAAGTGAAACGCCACTGTAGATGAATTTCTACAGTGGCGTTTCATTTTTGGAGCGCAATAAGATTTGTGGCTTTAAACGTAATGATTGCAAAAGAGATGTAGAAGCAACTTGTTCAGGAAGACGTTGGTCAGTTGCTACAATCGTCTCTGCCATTGTCTCTGCCATTTGCATCACGGTGTGCAGCCTTGTGTTTTGCAAAACAAAATACTCCATCATCCCCCCGATGTTGACAATACCTGTCATGTGGATATCACCAATAGAAGGGAGCTTCTTTTGAACAGCAGCACCTGGTTGTACAGGGCCTTCTGCTAATGAGATTTTTCCGACACTATTCATCCTGCCAAGACAAGCATCAATGGCTAAAATAAAAGGTCTGGAATGGTTTTCTTTTATTTCTGCTAAACGGTTTTCTAGATTTACAGCATGCACTGGATTTTCTAATGTTCCATAAACATGGAATCTCCTCAAGTGAGCAGTTTCTAATTTTGTTCCAATTAACGGACCTAGTGAATCACCTGTAGAACGATCAGTACCGATACAAACAACGACGAGGTCACGCTTACTATGAATTTCCGTCATATTAAAAAGTTGATCAGATAATTGCTTAACCGCTGTTGCATCTTCCATATGAACACGGATGGGAGAACTTTTTTTTCCAAACAGACGATGGTTTGTACTCATAACCTCGCCTCCTTTGCCATAGTAGTAACAGTATACGGAACTTTTTTCCTTTCTATACATAACAGTTCACATTATCTTAATTGATGTGTTTATGATCAAACACTTTTATATAGCACTTAGTAGAGGGCGAGGAGAGGATTTCATATGTGGGGAAATGGGTTAAAGTGGATGTTTTTAATAATAGGTACAATGATAGGAGCTGGATATGCTTCAGGAAGAGAGCTATGGGAATTTTTTGGTGCTGAAAGTGGACTAGCAATTATTCTTTTTGCCGTTCTTTTTATTATTTCAGTGAAAGTGATCTTAAATATTAGCTATGAAAATAAGTCCAAACATTATTTACCTGTCCTGCAAGTGTTGATGGGAAAACGTCTCTCTCAAATGTATGACGTCATGATTATCATTTATTTATTTTCAACAACGGTTATCATGCTCGCTGGCGGTGGGGCGACGTTAGAAGTTATTCATATCCCTTACTGGCTAGGTACTCTTATCATAGGAGGAATGGTGGTCATACTTTTCTTGTGGGATACGAAGGGAATGACATCGATGAATGCATTCATCATTCCTATTCTCATCGTTTTTTTAATTGCTATCTTGCTAGCTTTTCAATATTTAAAAGGATTTCCTATTGAATTTAAAATAGACGCACAGCATAATTGGCCGTCTGCTTTAACGTTTACAGCACTAAATATTTTGCCTCTAATTGCTGTTTTAGGTGCGATTGGTCACGAAATAAAGCATAAGGGAGAGATGTGGATTGCTTCATTAGGGAGCGGAATTATCTTAGGTTCGATTTCATTTTTGTATAACGAGTCATTGCTTCAAGTAGCTAGCGATATTATGTTGTATGAAATCCCGCTATTTGCAATTTTGAAACATTACCCATATTTTATGATGTTAATTATGTCAGCTTTATTATGGCTTGCTATTTATACAACGGCAGCAGCTGGTGTATTTGGATTACTATCAAGGATGAGGGCTTGGGTAAAAGGGCCAGCTTGGTTAATTGCTCTTTTGTTAATCGCAATTATGGCACCACTGACGACATTTGGTTTTTCAACTCTTATTTCTGTTCTTTACCCACTCTATGGCGTGTTAAACTTATTTGTTTTGGCTTCCATTTTGTTGTATCCGATTATGAACCACAGGGCTCTGCAGTCAAAGTAGGGAAGGAAGAAGGAGAGTTTCGTTGAATCATAGGAAATTCGCAATTTAGTTCTATTATTAATAGGGAGGAACGCAATGGAGTTACCCCATTGCGTTTTTATAATATTATCGACTTTTTTAACTCAGGCTACCCTTTAAAGAATTAATGAGCAAACCCGAGGATAAACCCATTAAATTTTAAATAGCGGAATGAGGATCCGCTTTGCTGTTTTGACGGATCCTCATTCCACTATTTCCTTTAAAACCTTTGTTTTAAGTGAGGTTTAGGATCCTCATTCCGTTATTCTCCTATTTCGACCTATATTTCCAGCGATTTTATGGCTATAAAGGAACCAGGATCCACTTCGCCTCTTTAGGATTGTTTTTCTCTCTTTTAGCGGAATGAGGATCCGTTAATATTGAAAATGATTTAGGATTCTCGACTCAGGAAGCCTTTTTCGTGTATAATAACAACCAATAAAAGGCTGTTTGAAAAAGGAGGCATCCTGTATGGTTAATAAAGAGTTTGCTCTCCATGATGTTGTAGAGATGAAAAAGCAGCATCCTTGTGGGGAAAATCGTTGGAAGATCATTCGGATGGGGATGGATGTCCGTATTAAGTGCCTCGGTTGTGAGCATAGTGTCATGCTTCCTCGAAAGGATTTTGCTAAGAAACTAAAAAAAGTAATAGAGCAAGGGTCTTAAAGAGCAAGGCGATAAATAGGTCACGTCCCTATATTGCCTTGTCTTTTTATTGTGTAATCACTATAATTGGTATGGTTGAGAAGGTTTTTTATTTTTTATTCACACAAAGTTTTGCTCTTATTGTTGTTATTTACGTTCATATAATAGAAGAAGGAAGTGAGTATTTTGGCTTTAACAACTGGAATCGTCGGTTTGCCAAATGTGGGAAAGTCGACTTTATTTAATGCAATTACACAAGCTGGAGCCGAATCAGCAAATTACCCTTTCTGTACGATTGACCCGAATGTGGGAATCGTAGAGGTACCTGACCACCGCTTGCAAAAGCTAACAGAACTTGTAGAACCGAAAAAAACAATTCCTACTGCTTTTGAATTTACCGATATTGCTGGAATTGTGGAAGGGGCAAGTAAAGGGGAAGGGTTAGGAAATAAGTTTCTTTCGCACATTCGCCAAGTTGATGCAATCTCACATGTTGTTCGTTGTTTTGCCGACGATAACATTACTCATGTTTCCGGAGGAGTTAATCCGATTCGTGACATTGAAGTCATTAACCTTGAACTAATTTTGGCTGACTTTGAATCGATTGAGAAGCGTATTACACGTGTAGCTAAATTAGCAAAAACAAAAGATAAAGAAGCGGTCGCTGAGTTAGAAGTACTAGAACTTCTTCGCAATGCATTTGAAGAAGAAAAGCCAGCACGCAGCATTGATTTCACAGATGAACAACAAAAAATTGTAAAACAACTCCATCTTCTTACAAGCAAGCCGGTTCTATATGTAGCCAATGTAAGTGAAGAAGACTTGCTTTCACCAGAAGATAATGATTATGTAAAACAAGTAAAAGAGTTTGCTTTAGCAGAAGGCAGTCAAGTTATTCTTGTTTGTGCCAAAATTGAATCAGAAATTGCCGAGCTAGAAGGCGAAGAAAAGGAAATGTTCCTTGAAGAATTAGGAATCAAAGAGTCTGGGCTTGATCAATTAATCCGTGCAGCTTATGACTTACTAGGGTTACAAACATATTTCACAGCAGGTGTCCAAGAAGTACGAGCATGGACTTTCAGAAAAGGAACAAAAGCCCCTCAAGCAGCAGGAATTATCCATACTGACTTCGAACGCGGCTTTATCCGTGCAGAGGTCGTATCCTATGATGATTTAGTCGACGCTGGAACAATGGCCGTCGCTAAAGAAAGAGGAAAAGTACGACTAGAAGGGAAAGAATACGTCGTCCAAGACGGAGATGTAGTCCACTTTAGATTTAATGTATAAGAGCAACAAGAAAAAGGCCACGAACTTAGGCCTTTTTCTTGTTGCTCAAAGCAATGAGCGGAGCCGCCGTAAAGCTCTTAAGCTTTTTGAGCGCCCTTCTCAAAAAGCGCACGGCGAGAGGAGCCATTGCCATCGGGGGGGAGCTCGAGGGAGTTGAAAAAGGCCACGAACTTAGGCCTTTTTCTTGTTGCTTGAAGCAATGAGCGAAGCCGCCGTAAAGCTCTTAAGCTTTTTGAGCGCCCTTCTCAAAAAGCGCACGGTGAGAGAAGCCATTGCCATCGGGGGGGAGCTAAGGGAGGGTTTTGAGACAGTTAGAGTTTTTCCGTTTAGGAACCCTATTTTCAAGGGAACACGGAACCTCATTCCGCTATTTCTCAGAAAACCTAGGTTTGAACTATGCTTTCGGATCCTGGTTCCGTTATTGGGTAATTTCCACCTTTAAATTGATAGATTTCGTACAGTTAACGGAACCAGGGACCCTTTTAGTCCTCTTATAGCAGCTGTTCAACATTTTAGCGGAACCAGGATCCGATTCGCTTATCTAGTATCGGATCCTTACCTTTGTTTTCATAATGCGATGTTAGCTGAATACCAATAATGTGCGAATGAAACTCCTATTTGTAATCTATACCGGACTCCTTATACGAACTTTGACCGTTGTACTCACTTCTAAAATGCTTTGTATAAAATATAACAAGCAACTTGAGGGCTTTGAGCCACAGATAGTATAATGACTAAGAAGTTTCGAGTCGATTCTACATTTTAATTGACAAAATACAACATCTATTCAAAAACAGCTTGCAGTGGGAAATTCAGTCTGTTATAATCGAGAAATGCGAGTGCAATGACTCATATTATTTTGAGTTAATGCTCCTTGCTCCAATTATGGAGCCGCTAGACCAAAAGGAGGTGGACCGGAATGCGTAAGTACGAAATTATGTACATCATCGCTCCAAACCTAGAAGAAGCAGCTACTAAAGAAGTTATCGAGCGTTTCAATAACGTTTTAACTACAAATGGTGCTGAAGTTGAAAAGGTTAACGAGATGGGTAAGCGTCGTTTAGCATATGAAATCAACGATTTTCGTGAAGGTTTCTACGTATTGTTAAATGTACAAGCTAACTCAGAAGCGATTGCAGAATTCAACCGTCTTATTAAGATCAACGATAACGTTATTCGTGTTCTTATTACAAAAGACGAAGAATAATTTATTTAAGAAGTGGGAGGGGTTCGGATGCTGAACCGAGTCGTACTAGTTGGGCGTTTAACACGCGACCCAGAACTACGTTACACACCAAATGGAGTTGCAGTTGCTAACTTTACATTGGCAGTAAATCGTCCATTTTCTAATCAACAAGGTGAGCGCGAAGCAGATTTTATTAACTGTGTTATTTGGCGCAAGCAAGCAGAAAATGTTGCTAACTATTTAAAAAAAGGTAGCTTAGCAGGTGTAGATGGCCGAATCCAAACACGTAGCTATGACAACAATGAAGGAAAACGCGTTTTCATCACAGAAGTTATGGCGGAAAGTGTTCAATTCCTTGAGCCTCGTGGAGCTAATTCTAACTCCAATCAAGGACAAGGAAATGATTACTTTGGTGGTGGATCTGCTCCTAGTGGGAATGACTTTGGAGGTAGGCAGCAGAACAATAATCAAAACCGTTCATCTGGTGGATTTAATGAGGATCCATTTGCAAATGACGGGAAGCCGATTGATATCTCGGATGATGATTTGCCATTCTAACGACCTCTCTTACTGTTCGTAGGAAAATAATGTGTTTGATAAATAATAATCTGAAAGGAGTGCTGTCTCATGGCTCGTCGTGGTCGTCCAAAGCGTCGTAAGGTTTGTTTCTTCACTGTAAACAAAATTACGAAAATCGATTACAAAGATACGGATCTTCTAAAACGTTTCATTTCAGAGCGTGGTAAAATCTTACCTCGTCGTGTAACTGGAACTTCAGCGAAGTACCAACGTCAATTGACAATCGCTATTAAGCGTGCTCGTCAAATCGCTTTATTGCCTTATGTCAATGAAGTGAACTAATTATTTAAAAAGCATGACAGAAGTCTTTTTCTGTCATGCTTTTTTAATTTTATAATTGAGTGCATTCGACAAAGTTCTGCCATGATTTGATGTATCGTTCTAGCATGATCTGAGTCGGAGCTTTAATTTTAAGAGTAAGTACGCTAAAATAGATCAAGGACTATTGAGTTAGTGGATTGACTGTTATTAGTTGAAGACGAGGTGTCAGTATGAAAAACACAAGAGTGTTAACAGAAGGAGCTTTGCTTGCTTCTGTGTTTGCAATACTTTTGGCTATAACTACTTATGTCCCTCTTTTGGGTATGATAACGGTGTGGGCTTTGCCATTGCCGTTTGTTGTCTACACATATCGAAGAGGATTAAAGGCTGGATTGTTATTTTGGGTTGTAGCCTTCTTTTTAGCGTTTGTTATTGGAGGATTGGTGACAGTTCCAAGCACTCTCATTTTCGGTAGTGGGGGAATTATCGTAGGTGAGCTCTACCGTCGTAAACTATCAGGGTTTGGCGTGCTAATTGGGGCTAGCTTGGTTTATACGGCTAATGCATTACTTATGTTCTTAGTGCTTGTCTTAATACTTGGTGAAAATCCAATGCAAATGGCAATTGATTTAACGAGAGAACAAATGGAATTAGCTCAATCAACATTAGGTTCGTTTGGACAAACTACTGATCAGCTTGAGCAAGCATATGAATTAATTAATAACCTTGTCTATTTGGCTCCTGTTATGATTGTAGGAATGGGGGTCACTCTTGCTTTAATTACGAAGCTGCTTAGCTATTTTCTTTTGAAAAGATTAGGCCACCAGGTTAATCCGTTGCCGCCTTTTCGTGAGTGGAGTTTCCCTAAAGCATTCCTATGGTATTACTTGATTATATTAATTTTAGCGATGATTGGAGCAGAAGAAGGGACAACGATGTTTATGGTGATTTGGAACCTGTTCCCATTGCTTGAAATTATCATTGCTGTCCAAGGGCTGGCTGTTATTTTCTATTACTTCTATCAAAAAAAGGTGACAACAGTCGTCCCGATTGTTATTCTTGTTGCTGCTATTCTGTTGCCGCCATTACTTTATATCATTCGAATCATTGGAATTATTGATTTAGGCTTTGATTTACGAAAGCGTATTTCAGGCCAGAAAAAATAGGAGCTGACAATATGCCAAAGTTTTTATTGAAACGGTGGCACGGCTACCATATCATTATTCTATTTGCCGTGGCTTTTTTGTTTGTTAGTGTCTTAACATGGTACCAATGGCAAATTGGGATAATTGGTTTTTTCATATTAGGTGTAGTTGCTATTTATGCTGTTCAAGCTAGAATTTATTTTGAACGCGACTTAGAAAAGTATATTTTAACCCTGTCTTACCGAGTATCAAAAGCGGGTGAAGATGCCGTTACAAAGATGCCTATTGGAATTTTGCTTTTTAACGAAGAGAGGAAAATTCAATGGGCTAATCCATATGTCACTTCTGTTATTACGACAGATGTTATTGGAAAGCAAATTGAGGAGATAAGTGAAGAGCTCCGAACATTATTAGATGATGGGATTAATAGTGATACAATAAAAATTGGAGATTTGGTTTTTCATGTGTCAATTGAAGCGGATGAACGACTTATTTATTTTTTAGATGTTACCGAGAAAGAAGAGGTACAAGAACGTTTTGAAGAAACACAAACAGTTGTAGCTTTTATTTTACTTGATAATTATGATGAAGTAACGCAAGGCATGGAGGATCAACTCCGTAGTCGTTTAGTGAGTCAAGTTACATTGACGCTTAATAATTGGGCGAATGAAAAACAAATCTTTTTAAGAAGAACAGCATCGGATAAGTTTATTGCTATTATGAATGTTAAGGCATTAAAAGAGGTTGAGAAGAATCGCTTTGATATTCTCGATCAAATCCGAGAAATAACTGGGAAAGAAAAAGTACCTATTACATTAAGTATTGGAGTAGGTACGGGTGAAGATTCATCAAGGGAACTAGGGTTATTAGCTCAATCTAGTTTAGACTTAGCATTAGGACGAGGCGGCGATCAGGTTGCCATTAAGAGAAAGAATGGAAAAGTTACATTTTATGGTGGGAAATCCAATGCACTTGAAAAACGGACAAGAGTTAGAGCACGTGTCATTTCGCATGCGTTACGTGACTTCGTTTTAGAAAGTGAGCAAGTGTTTATTATGGGTCACAAAAATCCTGACATGGATGCGATAGGTGCATCTATCGGTGTCCAAAAAATAGCTGAGGTAAATGAAACGGAAGGATATATTGTCTTAGACCCTAATGATATTAATCATGATGTCCAAAAGCTCATGGAAGAAGTGGAAAGTCATGATGACTTATGGTCAAAGTTCATAACGCCAGCTGAGGCACTTGAACAGATTACATCTGACACTCTACTAATTGTTGTTGATACGCATAAACCTTCACTTGTTATAGAAGAAGCTTTGCTAAATAAGGTTGAACGAATTATTGTCCTCGATCACCATCGTCGGGGTGAGGAGTTTATTAAAGATCCAGTCCTTGTCTATATGGAGCCATATGCATCTTCAACAGCTGAATTGGTAACTGAGCTGTTAGAATATCAACCGAAAAAGTTGAAAATGGATCGGTTAGAGGCGACGGCTCTATTAGCTGGAATTATTGTTGATACGAAAAGTTTTGCCGTTAGAACAGGAGCACGTACATTTGATGCAGCATCTTTTTTACGTTCAAATGGTGCAGATACAGCTTTAGTTCAAAGACTTTTAAAAGAGGACTTGGACCATTATGTAAAGCGTGCTAAATTAGTAGAAAGTGCCGAGTTTTATCATGACGGTCTTGCCATTGCTACAGCTAATGAAGAAGAGACATATAGCCAAATTCTTATAGCTCAAGCTGCAGATACGTTACTTACGATGAAAGGAATCGTTGCATCATTCGTCATTTCAAAACGAAAAGATGGCATTATTAGCATTAGTGCTCGTTCATTAGGGGAAGTAAATGTCCAGGTAATTATGGAAGGAATGAATGGCGGAGGTCATTTGACTAACGCTGCAACTCAGCTTGAAGGCATGACAATGAATGAGGCAAAAGAACAATTACAACATGCTATAGATGATTACTTAGAAGGGGGAAAATCATAATGAAAGTTATCTTTTTAGCAGATGTGAAAGGAAAAGGGAAAAAAGGGGAAACAAAAAATGTGTCGGAAGGTTACGCAAGAAACTACCTGATTCCAAACCAACTAGCTGTTGAAGCAACTCAAGGAAACTTAAAAAACTTAGAAGCGCAGAAAAAGAGTCAGCAGAAAAAAGCGGACGAGGAGCTCGACCAAGCAAAAGCGTATAAAGAAGAATTAGAAGCATTAACGATTGAAATTAAAGCGAAGTCAGGTGAAGGCGGCCGCCTGTTCGGTGCCATTTCAACAAAGCAAATTGCTGAAACATTAAAGAAGATGAAGAAAAAGGTCGACAAGCGTAAGATTATGCTTGATGATCCAATTCGTGCATTAGGATACACAAATGTACCAATTAAGATCCATCCGGATGTCATAGCAACAGTGAAAGTTCATGTTGTTGAAGAAAAATAAATGTTTGATTGATGAGGGTGTCCTAGGATGGACACCCTCTATGCAATGCTAATCGTAATCTAGGAGAGGAGAGAGAGCATGAGTGACTTGTTTGCAGACCGTACACCACCACAGAACATTGAAGCTGAGCAAGCAGTCTTAGGTGCTATTTTCTTAGCAGATGAAGCGCTCGTTACCGCTTCAGAACGATTATTACCAGATGACTTTTACCGCGCGTCTCATCAGCGGGTTTATCAAGTTATGCTTGATTTGGCTGAAAAGGGAGAACCTGTCGACCTCGTTACCGTAACGGCGGAGTTACAAGATCGAAAGTGGTTAGAAGAGATTGGCGGAGTTGCTTATTTAGGTGATCTAGCGAATGCAGTTCCAACAGCAGCAAATGTTGATTATTATAGTAGAATTGTTGAAGAGAAGTCTGTATTACGCAGGTTGATAAAGGTAGCAACAAATATTGCTGCAGATGGGTATGCGAGTGAAGAAGAAGTCGATACGATTTTAACAGAGGCAGAAAAAACAATTTTAGATGTTTCACAACGAAAAAATACGAGTGCGTTTATATCAATTAAAGATGTATTAATAGAAACGTACGATAAGATTGAAGAGTTGCAAAATCATTCAGGTGAAATTACAGGAATTCCAACTGGCTTCGTAGAGTTAGATCGAATGACAGCAGGGTTCCAGCGTAATGATTTAATTATTGTTGCCGCTCGTCCATCAGTTGGTAAAACGGCTTTTGCGCTTAATATTTCACAAAATGTTGCAACAAGAGCAGGAGAGAATGTAGCCATCTTTAGTTTGGAGATGGGAGCGAGCCAGCTTGTTCAACGTATGCTCTGTGCAGAGGGGAATATCGATGCCCAACGAATGAGAACAGGGGCGCTAACCTCTGAAGACTGGCAAAAGTTAACGATGGCAATGGGTAGCCTTGCTAAAGCTGGTATATACATTGATGATACACCTGGGGTAAAAGTTAACGATATTCGTGCAAAGTGCCGTAGATTAAAGCAGGAACATGGTTTAGGGATGATTATGATTGACTACTTGCAACTTATTCAAGGAAACGGCAAATCAGGTGAAAACAGGCAGCAGGAAGTATCAGAGATCTCCCGTACGCTAAAGCAGATTGCTCGTGAGCTTGAGGTTCCTGTTATTGCCCTTTCTCAGCTATCTCGTGGGGTAGAATCACGCCAAGATAAACGTCCAATGATGTCAGATATTCGTGAATCAGGAAGTATTGAGCAGGATGCTGATATCGTTGCGTTCTTGTATCGTGACGATTACTATGACAAGGAAACTGAGAACCAAAACATTATTGAAATTATTATCGCAAAGCAACGTAATGGTCCAGTTGGGACAGTAGAACTGGCCTTTGTAAAGGAATACAACAAGTTCGTTAATTTAGAACGACGACATGATGAGAGCAACATGCCACCAGGAGCTTAAAGATTTATAAGAAACAGGGCGAACTTCCCTGTTTCTTATAAATCGAAGCGATGAGCGGAGCCGCCGTAATGTTTTAAGCCTTTTAGGAGTGGGTTTCTCCTAAAAGGCGCACGGCGAGAGGAGCCATCGCGATTTTGTAACATAAATAACAATACAAGACACCACAAAAAAGCTTGAGAGAATTACAGCCCTCAAGCTTTTTTTCTTTAATGTAATGTACTTATTAATCTAAAGCTCTCGATTGCCAGTTCATTAGACGTTGACGCTAAAGCGAATTTGATAAATAAGCGGAGGGATTTCTCTTAATTAGGAAATGGCACTGAAAATAGTTTAAATAGACGGAAAGATTCCGACTATTGACTCGAAAAACGTGAAAATGGGTAATTTTGCATTGCTTAATCGGAAAACCTCCGCTTATATAGCCCAAACCGTCTCTAGTCTGCAGTGTAACAGAAAAATTTCCGCTTATTGGCGCTCTTCATACCTCATAACTCCATCGCTAGTTCAACTATGATTTACCACATAAACATAAAAATCCTTAATTTTTACTCGAAACAGACTAAATCACGTATCAAACAACTATCACCCTCTTTTACACGATGGCAATTGCCATTGTCAAGATGTCATTTGGGGTGCTATTTTCTATGTTATATTTTTATAAAACGTTGAGATATCAACAAGATAAGGTATGCGAATTACTATGCAAATTCGTTTGTGCAGTGTTTCTCCACGAAAACGGAACTACTTGTCTAATTAGTTAACAATCTTTTTTTAAACGCTAATTTGCTAGAACGAAATAAAAGGTAAGTTTAATAACACAAGCATTCTTGCTGTTTTAACTAAAGCGAACAAATAAATAAAAACTAATTTTGAACGTTCGTGTTTTGCATTGACGCATGTTTTTCAAGTTGGTATACTTATCAGTGGCTTTGGAAATAGTTAAAATAATTATGTAGATACAGTAGTGAAGGTGGAGGTGCATCACATGTCATCAGTTGTTGTTGTAGGTACACAATGGGGCGATGAAGGAAAAGGAAAGATTACCGATTATCTTTCAGAGAAAGCGGAAGTGGTTGCTCGTTACCAAGGTGGTAATAACGCAGGACATACGATCGTTTTCGGCGGAAAAAAATACAAACTTCATTTAATTCCATCTGGGATTTTCTATAAAGATAAAGCTTGTGTGATCGGTAACGGAATGGTTATTGATCCAAAAGCACTTGTTGAGGAATTGGCTTATTTACATGAGCGTAATGTTGATACAAGCAATCTTCGCATTAGTAACCGCGCTCACGTGATTCTTCCGTATCATCTTAAGCTAGATATTGTTGAGGAAGAGCGTAAAGGTGCAAATAAGATTGGTACAACGAAAAAAGGAATTGGTCCAGCTTATATGGACAAAGCTGCTCGTATTGGAATTCGAATCGCTGATTTATTAGATAAAGAAGTATTTGAAGAGAAATTAGAGCGCAACCTTGAAGAGAAAAACCGTCTTTTTGAAAAGTATTATGAAGTAGATGGATTCACAAAAGAAGAGATCCTTGATGAATACTTTGAGTATGGTCAGCAAGTTGCTCAGTATGTATGTGACACATCTGTTGTTTTAAATGATGCTTTAGACGAAGGACGTCGTGTTTTATTTGAAGGTGCTCAAGGGGTAATGCTTGATATCGACCAAGGTACATACCCATTTGTTACATCTTCAAACCCAATCGCTGGTGGAGTAACAATTGGTTCTGGAGTAGGACCTTCTAAAATCAATCATGTTGTTGGTGTTTCAAAAGCATATACCACACGTGTAGGTGACGGCCCATTCCCAACAGAATTACATGATGAAATTGGTGATACCATTCGTGAAGTTGGAAATGAGTACGGCACAACAACTGGACGTCCGCGTCGTGTTGGATGGTTTGATAGCGTAGTTGTTCGCCACGCCCGTCGCGTAAGTGGGATCACAGATTTATCTCTAAACTCGATTGATGTGTTAACAGGTATTAAAACATTAAAAATTTGTACAGCTTATAAATATCGTGGAGAAGTAATGGAAGAGTTCCCGGCAAGCTTAAAAATTCTTGCAGAGTGTGAGCCTGTATACGAAGAGCTTCCAGGTTGGGAAGAAGATATTACTGGCGTAAAATCACTAAGCGAACTCCCTGCTAATGCACGTCACTATATTGAGCGTGTATCACAACTAACAGGTATTCCTTTAACGGTCTTCTCAGTAGGACCAGACCGCAATCAAACAAACCTAGTACGTGGGGTATTTGCATAAGTTTAATAAAAAAGGGTGGTCTTTCCTTTTTTATTAAACGAAGCGATGACCAGAGCCGCCGTAATGTTTTAAGCCTTTTAGGAGCGGGTTTCTCCTAAAAGGCGCACGGCGAGTGAAGCCATCGCAAAGTATGTTCGCACTGATTATAATAAAGATCGGTTTTTTTAAATAAATCAAGGGTGCACACCACAACTGCACCCTTCCATTATTGTCAAAATTCCTACCAAGAAATTACGACAAAAAATACTTTAAATTTTTTCAGCAAAATACTTGCACTCAAAAAAATGCTATGGTATTATAAATCTTGTCGCTGAGAGAAACGGACGAGCGACAATGAATAAACAGCAAGAGCCATTAGCTCAGTTACGAGCGAGGCTACTTGAAATACTACGAGTTGTTCCGACACAGCTTGCTACAAAGCATAGCTAGTAGAGGAAGGAACAGGTAAGACCACGAAGCAATTCATCGTCTGAAAAAGACGTGAATAATTTCATTGAATAAACAGCAAGAGCCATTAGCTCAGTTGGTAGAGCATCTGACTTTTAATCAGAGGGTCGAAGGTTCGAGTCCTTCATGGCTCACCACTTTTTTAAAAAAGTGGCCCGTTGGTCAAGCGGTTAAGACACCGCCCTTTCACGGCGGTAACACGGGTTCGAATCCCGTACGGGTCACCATCACTTACAAAAAAATTGGTCCGGTAGTTCAGTTGGTTAGAATGCCTGCCTGTCACGCAGGAGGTCGCGGGTTCGAGTCCCGTCCGGACCGCCATTTAATTTCATATTCTTTGTGGCTCAGTAGCTCAGTCGGTAGAGCAATGGACTGAAAATCCATGTGTCGGCGGTTCGATTCCGTCCTGAGCCACCATTTTTATTTTGCCGGCCTAGCTCAATTGGTAGAGCAACTGACTTGTAATCAGTAGGTTGGGGGTTCAAGTCCTCTGGCCGGCACTTTAATCCGTGTGGAATATTCCATGCGGATTTTATTTTGTTTTGTGACTTAATTGCCTTAAATAACCAAAAATATGACAAGGATATTACAATCCGTTTTCATGTTCATTTTTTGGTTCCTTTGTTATTAGATTGTGCTAGAATTAAAAAGGTTGCCGAATCTTGTCAAAAAATATCATTCTATTACATAGAGGTTTTGTTTTTTAGTAGGAGGAAAAAATGTTAGTTCAGGAAAATCAAAGCGAACAAGAACAACTACAATTTCAAATACCCAGAAAAAAATATCTTCAAACATGTTTAGCTTTTTTATTAGCGATAATGGTTTCTTTTGCATTTACAAGTCAGATTAAAGCGGACGAACGATCTGTTCATACTATCTATCATGTTTATGTCGATGATCAACATCTTGGTATTATCGAAAACGATGATCCAATCTATGAATATATTAATGAACTAGAAGAGAAGCATGAAGAAAAATTCCCTGAACTATCGCTGGCTGTTGGGGAAAATGTTCGAGTGATTCCAGAGTTTGTTTTTAATAAAGAAGACGAAGATGAAGAAGTGTTAACGAAACTAGAAGATGAATCAATTGTTCAAGCAGAGGCTATTGCCTTAGTAATAAATGAAAAGCCAATTGTCTATGTAGCGAGTCTTGAAGAAGTAGAAGAACTATTACAATTGCTTATTACACAATATGTGGATGAAGAAAAGTATGAGCAATTTTTAGATGCCGAAAAAGAAGATGGTCAATTAGATGTTGGTGAAAAGCAAATTACGAGTGTGACTCTTACAGAGGAAATTACTGAGGAAGAAGTATTGGTTTTTCCAGAGGAAGTTGTTTCTGTTAAAGACGCTATTAAAAAGTTTAACAAAGGTGTACTAGAAGAGCAGCCATATACCGTTAAGGAGGGCGACGTACTAGGTACGATAGCAAGTGATCATAACCTTACTACTTCAGAGCTTCTAGAGCTAAACTCAGAGTTAGATAGAGATAGTGTCATACGTGTTGGTGATGAGATAAAAGTACAAGCTTATAAACCAGTTGTCAAAGTTCTATCAACTTATGTAACAAAAAAAGAAGAAGAGATTCCTTTTGAGACAGAAGTGCGAGAGGATGACTCGATGTTTAAAGGCGACCAAAAAGTAACGCAAGAAGGTCAAGCCGGTGTGCAAGTGATTGAATATGAAGTAACAGAAGAAAACGGCAGCCTAACAAAGAGAAGTGTTCTTTCTGAGGAAGTTACAAAAGAGCCTGTGAAGAAAGTAGTTACAAAAGGAACAAAAGTGATTCCGTCGCGTGGGTCAGGAACACTGGGTTGGCCTGCAGTTGGTGGCTATATTTCAAGTTATCAAGGAAATCGCTGGGGCAGGTTCCATCGTGGAATTGATATTGCAAGACCTAGCAATTACAATATATTAGCTAGTGATAACGGTACAGTTACATTTGCTGGGACTCAAGGTGGTTATGGGAATCTTGTTCGAATCAACCACAATAATGGAATGGAAACGTTGTATGCTCATTTAGCTTCAATTGATGTGAGCGTTGGGCAAACAGTTTCTAAAGGACAAAAAATTGGTGTGATGGGGCAAACAGGGAACTCCACTGGAATCCATTTACACTTTGAAGTCTATCAAAATGGTCAATTAAAAAATCCAATGGATTTTCTAAATCGATAAGTAAGAGACGTTCCTCTTTTGAGGGGCGTTTTTTTGTAAGTGATTTTGTGTGAAAATAGCTGGATTACCAGTCGTTCCTATCAACGCAGGGTACTTACATATGTTAGAATGAGTAGTAGACTACAATGGACGGGAGAGATCTGCATAATGGATAAACGTATTTTAGTTGTAGATGATGAAAGGCCAATAGCAGATATATTAAAGTTCAATCTTGAAAAAGAAGGATATGATGTCATTTGTGCCTACGATGGTTTAGAGGCCATTGACCTTGTTAATAAAGAAGAACCTGATTTAATCTTACTAGATATTATGCTTCCGCATAAAGACGGAATGGAAGTGTGCAGAGAGGTCCGGAAGAAATTCGATATTCCAATTATTATGTTAACAGCTAAGGACTCAGAGATAGACAAAGTATTAGGACTAGAACTTGGGGCAGACGATTATGTGACGAAGCCATTTAGCACGAGAGAATTGTTAGCTCGTGTGAAGGCGAACTTGCGCCGTCATAAGACAAGTGGAGAAGAAGCATCAAATCAAAAGGAAATAGCCGTTGGAGACTTAATAATTTATCCAGAAGCATACCAAGTAAAGAAACGCGGCGAAGCTATTGATTTAACTCATCGTGAGTTTGAATTGATTCATTATTTAGCAAAACATCTTGAACAAGTCATGACACGAGAGCATCTATTGCAAGCAGTATGGGGCTATGATTATTTTGGAGATGTGCGGACAGTCGACGTAACGGTTCGTAGACTGCGTGAAAAAGTAGAGGACAACCCTAGTTATCCTATTTGGATTATTACAAGACGAGGGGTAGGGTATTATTTATCATCACCTGAACCAAAGGAGCAATCATAAATGGATCGAAAAGTTGGCTTTTTTAAGTCGATCCAGTTTAAATTAATCATTATCTATGTATTGATTATATTTATTGCTATTCAAATTATTGGTGTGTACTTTACGAGGCAGTTAGAAAGTCAACTTGTGTCGAACTATTTTGAAATGCTAGATGATCGCGCCAACTTATTATCATTCAACCTTGCCCAGGAAATGACGAAAAACAAAGACGATCGTAGTGCATTGACATCCAATATTAACAGTCTGCTTCGTGATACATTTACAATTGATCAGTCAGAGGTTCAGGTAATTGATCAGAATCGTGTCGTTATAAGTACATCTAATCTATCAAATCGCCATATTGTTGGCCAGCAAAGTACAGAGGTTCGAGTAAAGCGGGCATTACTCGGAAATAAGTTTGAAGATGTGCTGCGTGATCCGGTAACAGGTCACAGGATGCGTGTACTTGCTGTGCCTATAAAAACGGACGAGGGGTCTATTGGTGCTCTATATATTGAGGCATCGATGGAAGATATTTATAGCCAAATTGGACAGATTAATAGCATTTTACTTAGTGGGACTTTTATTGCCTTAATTATTTCTTCAGTGTTGGTTATTCTTGTTGCAAGGACCATTACATCACCAATCATGGATATGAGAAAGCAAACAATGCGAATGGGCAGAGGTGATTTTACAAAACAAGTAAAAGTTTATAGCGCTGATGAGATTGGTCAGTTAGCTTCATCTTTTAATGATCTAACGATGAAGCTTCAAGATGCAACCTTAACGAGGGATCGCGAGCAGAAACGGTTAAAGTCTGTGTTGACACATATGACTGACGGTGTAATTGCAACCGATCAAAATGGCAGAATTATATTAATGAACAAAAGAGCTGAAGAACTATTAACTGTCTCTAGTCATGCTGTTATGGGTCAGTTGCTGCCAGATGTTCTTCGTTTATCGGATACATTTGCACTATATGATTTATATGAACACTCGGATTCTGTTCTTCTTGACTTTAGTACGTCTGAAGAAGAGTATTTGCTTGAAGCGAACTTCTCGGTCATTCAAGAAAAGGATGGACCAATTAATGGTCTTATTACTGTTTTACATGATGTCACTGAGCAAGAGAAAATTGAGCATGAACGTCGTGAATTTGTAGCGAATGTTTCTCATGAATTACGAACCCCGCTGACAACAATGAAGAGTTATTTAGAAGCTCTAGAAGATGGTGCGATGTCTGATAAAGAACTAGGACCGCGTTTTTTAAGTGTAACTCAAAATGAAACAGAGCGAATGATTCGACTAGTGAATGATTTGCTGCAGCTTTCTAAAATTGATACTAAAGATTATAAATTGAAGTTCCAATCTGTTGATGTTGGATTGTTCCTTCATGATATTATCGATCGATTCGAGATGATTGCTGAAGAAAAGGAAATCACCTTTACTAGAAAAATACCAGCAAAACCTACGTATGCTAAAATGGCGGCAGATAAGATGACACAAGTTATTGATAATGTTATTTCAAATGCGATGAAGTACTCACCAGAGGGGGGCAATATTACAATTGCTATGCTTCATCAAGGACATCAATTGCAAATTAGTATTTCCGACCAAGGGATGGGAATTCCAAGAGAGAGTCAGGCGAAAATATTTGACCGCTTTTATCGTGTTGATAAAGCAAGAGCAAGGAGTGTTGGTGGAACAGGCCTTGGGTTGGCGATTGCTAAGGAGCTTATTCATGCCCATAAAGGAGAAATTTGGGCTGAAAGTGAGTATGGTAAAGGAACAACAATCTTCTTTACATTGCCATATTATGCAATGAAGGAGGGTGGACGATGAACTATGAACATATAAAATCAACCATTTTAATTGGATTGATTGGGATAAGTATTATTTTGACTTGGCAGCTCTATACTTTTCAGCCAGAGATAGCCCTTCTTGACGATACCGTATCAAGATACGTTCCTGACTCTATGAATGAAGAACGGGAAGAGCGGATGATTTCAGAAGTAATCTTACCTGAACAAATCATTGTTCATCGTGACGAAGAGTATGCCATGATTCCAAAAGATGCAAATGAGTTTGAACAGCTATATAATAAGCTATTTACAGCAAACTTTTATGAAGTAAATATGCTTTCAACTGACAATTTCCCAACACGAGAAACAAACAGTGGAGTTGAGTTTATTTTTCCTGATGGTATTCCAATAGCAGTCTTTCAAAACGTATTTGGTTTAAATGAAGAAGAAGTCGTCTTTCCGGCTATTGAAGTTGATCGCTTGTTTCTTTTTGTAGAAGAAAACGATAAAATTCATATGCAAATTCTATCAAGTGAAGAAGAGCGCTTAGTAGAATTTGAAACTAGCTTATTAGCTCGAGAGTTTGAAGAAGCATATGTTGGAAAGTTTGACGAATTTATTAAAGTATCGACTGTATTGGATGAGTCAGAGTATGCGGATCGTCTTAATGAGAAAGTTTATGTACCATCTGAGCCTGTAATAGCTGAAAGATTATCTTTTGCTACTTCAGCTTTGTCTGCTGAATTTTATAAACAATCTCTCTTTACAGATCCAGGTTCAGTAAAATTTTATCAGCAAACAGATGGAGAAGATTCATATACGGATGGAAATCGAATCATCACAATGCAAAATAACGGCCTATTTATGGAGTATTTCAATCCTGTATTCGTTGAAACACAAGAGCGAAGTACAAAGCATATTGTTCAAAGTAGTTACGAGTTTATTAATGGCCATGGGGGTTGGACGAATGATTATTTCCTCTCTAGCTGGAACACATCAGATATCCGCGATGAGGTAACATATCGGATGCATGTGAACGGGTTACCTGTTGTTACGTTTGAAGGACAAGGAGATATGGCGTTACACATTAGCCGTTCAGGGACGCAAATCGTTAATTACACGAGGCCCTTATTCGAGTTGGATTCGTTTCCGATTGATGCAAGAGAGCAAATACAGTTACCTTCTGGGGAGGAAGTACTTGACCAATTAAAGAAGCAAGAATTCTTTGATGAAAGAAGATTAACAAAGGTAACAGTTGGATATGAGATGGTCACAAGAAGTACCTCGTTTGTGACGATTGAGCCGCATTGGTTTATTTACTACGGCAACAGATGGCAAAAGGTAACCTTTGATAAGGAAGAAGGTGACGCTAATGGATTGGAGTAGAACAAAAACTATTTTCATTATCACCTTCTTGCTTCTGAATGTGTTCTTATCGTGGCAATTGATTGAAACACATAATATGAATCAGATTAGTATGATAACAGAAGCAACCATTCAAGAAGTATTACGAGAAAATAATGTCAAAATAGAAGTAGATTTACCAGAAGAAGATTCTTCGGGACTACTTGTTGTTGGAAAACATGCCGACTTATCGCAAGAAGAAGTTCCAGGTCTTGATGCACAAGAACTCGAATTAATTGATAAACACACAATCTTATCAGAGTTAGAAGAGCCTTTTGCATTATCTCGGGAGGATTTTTCATCAGAACTGAGTACATTTTTATCAACATATGTATTTGAGGGAGACGAGTACCGTCTTGGTGGATTTGATTCAGAGAAAAATCGTGTATTTTTGTACCAAGTGTTTGGAGATAAGACTGCTTACACATTGGATGATGAACCACTTATTCTTCAGCTTGATGAACACCTGCAAATTGTCAGCTACCAGCAGCGCTATTTCCAGTTTGAAGAACAAGACGGAGAAGAACGTGAAATGCTTTCAAGCTTAAAAGCGATTGAAGTTCTATTAAATGACCAACTAGTGCGACCGAATCAAACGATTACGAATGTCCAATTTGGTTATTATAGCTTTTTTAGCCCAACAGGTGATGTTCAAGTGTTTGCGCCAATGTGGCGTGTTACAGTCGATGAAGAAACATATTTAGTTCATGCCATAGGTGGGTCTGTACAGCAGCTCACATAAGTTTTGGTGAGGGGAATGATATAAATGACATTACGCTTTAGTGTACTGGCAAGCGGCAGTACAGGCAATGCTGTCTATGTAGAGACAGAAGAGCAGCGTTTACTTATAGATGCAGGTTTAAGTGGAAAGAAAATGGACGAGCTCTTTCAAAGGATTAATCGCGATCCTAAAGAGTTAAATGGAATTCTCGTAAGTCATGAACATTCAGACCATATTAAAGGGGTAGGAATTTTTGCTAGAAAGCATAAGCTTCCTATTTACGCGAATGAAAAAACGTGGAAAGCGATGGAAGGTCAGCTTGGGACGATTGCTACTGATCAAAAATTCACGTTTGCAACAGGAGAAGTGAAGACGTTTGGCAACATTGATGTTGAGTCTTTTGGTGTCTCGCATGATGCGGCAGAACCGATGTTTTTCACGTTTCACCATGAAGGGAGAAAGCTCGTTCTTGCAACAGATATGGGCTATGTAAGCGACCGGATCAAAGGGACAATTGATAAAGCAGATATTTTTATTTTTGAATCGAATCATGACATGAATATGCTTCGAATGGGACGGTATCCGTGGAGTGTTAAACGTCGTATTTTAAGCGACGTAGGACACGTGTCAAATGAGGATGCAGCACTTGCTCTATCAGATGTGATTGGAGACAATACAAGCCGTATTTATTTGGCCCACTTAAGCCTTGATAATAATATGAAAGATTTAGCTCGTCTCTCGGTTGAACAAGTATTAAAAGAGCAAGGAATGGCCATAGGAGAGCAATTTGAGCTATATGACACGGACCCACAAAACCCAACTGCATTAGCAGTAGTGTAGAGAAAAACAGAATTCATTATAGAGGCCACTGAAAAAGGTATGGGTTTTACCTTTTTTTCAGTGGCCTCTTTCTCTGTTGTTTTTTGTAAAAAAGATGAGTACTGCAGTAGTTTCGACGACTATGCGTCAATTTTGTTGGGAATTATAGAAGAAGTGTAAAAAATTTATGAAAAACGTTTAAGTCCCTATTTTTTAGGCAAATTCTTATTATAATAAGAAGTAAATATGACTAATTAATTAGGAAAAAAGGGTGGTGTTACAAAATGGGTTACTATGATGATCATGTAACAGAACAAGTAAGTAGACGCAATCGGAATCGTGGAGTTCCTATCATTGCAGCGTTTATTGGATCCATCATTGGGGGGTTGTGTGTATTATTTTCGATTCCTATTTTATCTAACTTTGGACTATTACCATATAATTTGAACACCGAGCCTGAGTCGGTAGCTGTATTTGATTCACAAACACCGCAAGAGGGACTGCAATCGGTGAGTCTTGATGTAAATAGTAACGTCACACAGGCGGTAGACAGAGTATCTGATGCCGTTGTTGGGGTGATTAACATGCAACAATCCAACTTCTTTTCTTCATCTGAGGCGAACGAAGGAACAGGTTCAGGTGTGATCTATAAGAAGAGTGGAGATAAAGCATATGTTGTGACAAATCACCACGTCATTGAACGTGCGAATGAAATTGAAGTAAGCCTAGCAGATGGCACTAGAGTACCAGCAAAATTACTAGGAACCGATGTTATCACAGATTTAGCTGTTCTTGAAATTGATGGTGAAAATGTAGAAACGACAGCAGAGTTCGGTAGCTCAGAGACGTTACGTGTAGGAGAACCAGCTCTAGCAATTGGAAATCCATTAGGCCTTCGTTTTTCTAGTACAGTAACACAAGGAATTATTAGCGCAACAGAGCGTAGTATTCCAGTAGACTTAACTGGAAATGGCCAAATCGATTGGTACGCAGAGGTACTGCAAACAGATGCAGCGATCAATCCAGGAAATAGTGGCGGTGCATTAGTGAATATTGAGGGGCAGGTTATCGGTATCAACTCAATGAAGATTGCGCAAAGCTCTGTTGAAGGGATCGGCTTTGCAATTCCAACAGCGATTGCTCTTCCAGTTATAGAAGATTTAGAAAGTATTGGTGAAGTACGCCGACCACAGCTAGGGGTTGGAATTCGATCACTAAATGAAATTCCAAGTGCCTATTGGCAAGAAACATTAAAGCTTCCTGAAGACATTAAAGGTGGAGTCGTCATTACAAGTATTGCACCAACATCACCAGCAGATCGTGCAGGACTGCAAGAGTATGACGTCATTGTAGAAATTGACGGAGAGGAAATAGGAGACGGACACGCCTTACGAAAATTCCTTTACACAGAAAAGAAAATAGGCGATGAAGTCGACGTCACCGTTTACCGAAACGGAAACCGCGAAGTCATCAAAGTACAACTAGCAGAACAACAAAGTTTTTAAGCCATAAAGAAAAAAGGTCGGTCTTTGACCTATTTTCTTTATGGCGAAGCACTGAGCGGAGCCGCCGTAATGTTTTAAGCCTTTTGAGCGGTCTTCTCAAAAGGCGCACGGCGAGTGGAGCCAGTGCAACTCATGTTCGCACTATTCAAGAAAAAAGGTCGGTCTATGACCTTTTTTCTTTATGGCGAAGCACTGAGCGGAGTCGCTGCCATGTTTTAAGCCTTTTGAGTGATCTTCGCAGGAAGGCGCGCAGCGAACGAAGCCAGTGCCCCCCATGTTCGCACTATTCATGGTGAAAGGTCGGTCTTTGACCTATTTTCTTTATGGCGCCATGTTCGCACTATGATTGTCAAAAGAGCGGTTTTCCTTTTGAGACCGACTGCACAGTCATGCAGTCGTCAGTAAGTGTCTTGTTAGAGCAATTGAGAACTCCATTTCTCACTGCTCTTTTTCTATTTCATTTATCCACAGCTTAAAAACAGGGTATGCTATAATGGAAAATGCAAAACGAAAGGACGTTATATATGTACTATGCTTGCAATGAACACATTGAAGTGGCAATTGATATGGTAGTAGATGAGGAGGAAATGGCACCAGTTGTTGAAAAAGTAGAAACAAGTAATGAGCCATTATCCACAAGTTGCAGTTTTTGTGATAGCGCAGCCATCTACAGTGTGGATACATAATTGTTTATCCACTATGTTGATATGTGGATAACTACTGTGGATAATTATTAGGAGGTTATACACATTGTGAATATCCAAGTTGTTACGGTTGGGAAATTAAAAGAGAAATATTTAAAGATGGGGATAGATGAATACACAAAGCGGTTGGGTGGTTACGCAAAAATAGAAGCGATAGAGGTAGCAGATGAAAAAGCTCCAGAACAAGCTAGTGATGCAGAAATGAAGCAAATAAAGGAAAAAGAAGGAGAACGGATTTTAGCAAAAATTCATCCTGATACACACGTAATTGCTCTAGCTATAGATGGGAAAATGATGACATCAGAACAGCTCGCAGATAACCTTGATAAGCTAGCTACGTATGGAAAGAGTAAGATAGCCTTTGTTATCGGTGGATCGTTAGGATTAAGTGAAGGTGTGTTGAAAAGAGCAAATGAGAGTTTGTCGTTTTCAAAAATGACGTTTCCCCATCAGTTGATGAAGCTAGTGTTGCTGGAGCAGGTTTATCGGGCTTTTCGAATTAATCGGGGAGAACCGTACCATAAGTAAATGAGGTACTTTAAAATTGAGAAGGATTGATTTATTACTAATACTTTTTCCAAAAAAAGAGAGAGAAGGGCTTGCAGATTGGTACGCATAGCCCTCTATCTGCAAAGCAACTTCAATCCTCACAGATCTCCTTTTTACCATTCCTTTGGTTCATAGTTTAGTTCTCTAAATAACTGTGTGCGCTCTTTCTTTGATAAATCTCTCCATTGTCCAGGGGGGAGATTCCCTAAATGGATATTCATAATCCGAGTTCTTTGCAGTCTATAGACTTCGTAGCCTAACTCTTCGCACATGCGACGAATTTGGCGATTTAACCCCTGTGTTAAAATAATTTGAAAATCAAATTTCGATAACGGTCTCACTTCACAAGGCAGTGTTTTTGTACCTAATATCTTTACACCCTCAGACATATTCTTTAGAAATTCAGGAGTGATCGGCTTATCTACTGAAACGATATATTCCTTTTCATGCTTATTTTCAGCACGTAAAATCTCATTAACGATATCCCCATCATTTGTTAGCAGTATTAAGCCTTCTGAATCTTTATCTAGTCGCCCTATATTAAAAACTCTTAATGGATGATTGACTAAATCAATAATATTTCCCTTTACTTTCTTTTCTGTTGTACTTGTAATACCTACAGGTTTATTTAAGGCAATATAGACATTATTTCTAGCTACCCGAACCGGTGACCCGTTTACTAGGACATCATCCCCAGGCTCGACTTGATCGCCTATTTGTGCACGTTTTCCATTAATTGTGACTCTTCCTTCAGTAATTAATTTGTCCGCACCTCGCCTTGATGCTTTTCCAGCTTCACTAATATATTTATTAATACGTATGTTAATCACGACCTTAAGTTTGATAATTGTTTATTTCTGCGTATCAAATATACCTTATTTTAAAGAGCGAATCAAAAACCTCATTTAGATACATTACGGTGAACCGTATCATAAGTAAATGAGGTTTTTTTAGTACCCAAAAATTAAGGTTAGACAGTAAGAAAAATTACTTTCAATGGAAGCATAGAAAACTACTTATATAAACAGTTTTTATGGGAAGAACTAGAATGTATAAATTAACGTGAGAAAATTAAGGCTATTTATAACGAGTAAATGGAGGAGCGTTTCCTATGTACCTCATAAGCAACCCCTCACAGCTGTTAAAGTTGTGAGGGGGTTTTTTTTTATCATTGAAAATTATTAGTTCAAAGACCGGCTTGTTCTAGTAACGGTAATAATATAGGTTAGACCCTCTGCTTCTACTTCAACAGTGTTTGTATAGCTTATTTCCATTATTTAATACAACATTGCTGAAACTGTGAGCGAATTGATTTTCACCTTCACTCATAGTAAAGTAGATGTCTCCAGCAGCTCTGAAGTTTGCACCTTGTGAAGTAACCTTATAATTCTTAACTTCAACTCCAGTAATATAAGCTTCTACCTGCTCTTGTACTTCAATTTCTTCACTTTCAGCATCTCCAGAAAACACTACATGGCTTTTACCTGCTGCCATATCAATTGAATCTTTAAGAGTGTAAGTACCAGCTTCTTCAGCTACAAAGTTAGCAGTTGAAACATAAGAGTTTACTCCTTCTACATCTGCAAGCAAAGTTTCGTACTCAACTTTTAAAGCTACTTCTTTCCCAGCTTCATTTGCTGCAACCCATCCGTCTTTATAAATAGTTACTTTGTACCATTAGTTAGAAATTACTTGAAAATTTTAAATTATTAACATATACTTAGTTCGTTGGATGAACTAAGTAAGAAAATAACTTGATTCTCATTATTTAGGGATTGTGGAGAGTCTTGTCATGACTAATTAAAATTTGGAGGGTTGAAAATGAAAACGGTAGTAATAACAGGTGGAAGTGGTTTACTTGGTTCAGCAGTGATAAAAGAATTTTTAGAACATGGTTATGAAGTCATTAATGCAGATATTAAGCATCCAAAAGAAGCACTTTGCAGGACAGTCATTACAGACTTAACGAATTTAGGTGAAGTCTATGGGGTATTAGCAGGTGCTGATGCAGTTGTCCATCTTGCAGCTATTCCGGTAGCATATTCACATCCTAACGAAGTAACCTTTCAAAATAATGTCATGTCCACTTATAACATCTTAGAAGCTGCAGGAAATTTAGGAATTAAGAAAGCGGTAACATCTTCAAGTGAGTCCTCATATGGTATATGTTTTTCAAAGCAAAATTTAAAACCTCAATATGTGCCAATAGATGAGGACCACCCGCAATTACCAGAAGAAAGCTATGGTTTATCTAAGATTGTAAATGAGAAAACCGCTGATATGATCCACCGCAGAACGGGGATGCAGGTGGTATCTTTCAGATTGGGAAATGTCATATCTCCTGAAATGTATAAGAATTTTCCTGAATTCATCCATAATCCTGAACAGCGAAAACCTATTTTATGGAGTTATATTGATACACGAGATGCTGCGACTGCTTATCGCTTAGCCGTTGAAGCAGACGGACTTGGTTCTGTTGCCCTTAATATTGGGGCGGATGAGACAAGTATGGATATTGAGAGCAAACAATTAATGGAAATATGCTTTCCTGATGTAAAAGACTTTAGAAAAGATTTAACAGGTTTTGACCCTCTATTAAATAATGAAATGGCTAAGAAACTCTTAAATTGGAAGCCTATTCATAAATGGAGAAATTACGTGAATCTATAATTCTATGTTGAAAATTTTTATATAGGGAGAGATAAACAATATGGATAGCATACAAAATACAACCACATTACATAACGGTGTAAAGATGCCATGGTTGGGCTTTGGTGTTTTTAAGGTTAAAGACGGGGAAGAAGTTGTGAATTCAGTAAAGACGGCTCTAGAAATTGGCTACAGAAGCATTGATACTGCAGCCATTTATGGAAATGAAGCAGGAGTCGGTAAAGCAATTGCTGAATCAAATGTCCCTAGAGAAGAATTATTTATCACCACAAAAGTTTGGAACGCAAATCATGGCTATGAAGCTACTCTTGCAGCTTTTGATGAGAGTATGGAGAAGCTAGGTTTAGACTATTTAGACCTTTATTTAATTCACTGGCCCCTTCCTTCTCAAGGCAAATATGTAGAAACATGGAAAGCACTTGAGAAACTGTATAAGGATGGACGTGTTCGTGCCATTGGTGTAAGTAATTTTAAAAATCATCACCTTGAAGAGATCATCGCAAACTGTGAAATCAAACCGATGGTCAATCAGGTGGAATATCATCCGCGATTTAATCAACGAGAATTGCATGGCTTTTGTAAAAAGCACGGCATCCAGCTTGAAGCATGGTCTCCATTAATGCAAGGTGAACTTCTTAATGAGCCAACTTTGATTGAAATTGCAAATAAATACAATAAATCAACTGCCCAAGTCATTATCCGCTGGGATATACAAACGGGAGTAGTAACGATTCCAAAGTCGGTAAAGTCTCACCGAATTGCTGAAAATGCAGATGTTTTTGATTTTGAACTTTCACAAGAGGACATGGACAAAATTAATGCCCTGAATCAGGATCAACGTATGTTTGCGGATCCAGATGATTTTGATAGAGTTTAAGTTTTGTTAAATGGGGCCTGAAGTAGAGGCCCCAACAGGTAATGCCAATCAAGATGATTACTCCGGTATGATCTCTCATTTATAACTTAGCAACAAGGCTTGTATCAAAGGGAACCTATTAGCTAAGTGGTGATATAGAAGGGAGGCGATACTCTTCAGACAGTCTAAGTAAAAAGTAGAATAGTGTAACGTAAGTCCAAACTATTTAAGTCGAATATTTAAAAGAGAGACTAATAGCTGGAAAAGTAGGATTTAGTGTGGGTTTCAAGAAGTGTACAAATATGTTAGGAGAAAGGATAAAAAAACATGAAAAAGTTATTTTTTATTTGTTTGATGGCTGCTCTTCTGGCGGGCACTTTTACGATGCAGGCCTTGGCTAACACCGATGATACCGCTTTGCAAACGGTCATCGATGAGTTCGAGGCGCTTGATGAGAATGTTTATACCCCAGCCACTTATCGATTAGCCAAAATGGAATACGATAAAGTAAAGGAACTAATGGAGAGTCAAAACGCCACGCCGGACGAAATCAACGATGCAATCAATGCTTTTAACAAACGTATTGCAGCACTGAGAGTCCGAAACGGTTCTGAGTCACTATGGAAAACCTATGAGGATTACTTCGAAATAGGCAACATTTATAGCAGCCGTGGCAACTTAGATCCGAGTAACACTCGCGGCTTGTTAACATCTACCCATTTCAACGCACTCACCGCAGAAAATCACATGAAGCCCAGCCTCCTTTCCTCTGGAGACGCCGGACAGGAGGGTACTTTTAATATTTACGAGGGATCTAACCACATCTCTGACCAGTTAGTTAGAGAAGCACAAGAAAACGGCATCGTGGTGCACGGACACGTGTTGGTATGGCACAGTCAGTCTCCTAACTGGGTCAACGGTGGCACTAGTGGCAACTACACGAGAGAAAAGGCCAGAGAAAACATGGAGCGCTATATCAAAACCGTAGTCGAGCACTTCGACACAAATTATCCTGGTGTAGTCACAACTTGGGACGTCGTCAACGAGGCATTCATTGATGAAGTGCCAAGCATTCCAGAAGGCGCCAATTGGAAAGATTATCTTCGCGAAGGAAACCAGAGTGGCTGGTATAAATCTTACAGCAACGGTATGGTAGAAGGTGAAGATCCGAGCGACTACATCTATGATGCCTTCGTGTTTGCCCGTAAATATACTGACGCTAAGTTGTTCTACAACGACTTTAATATGTATGAGGATGGCAAGTCGAAGCTGACCGCGATGATGGTTAAAGAACTCAACAAGCGGTACAAGAATGAGTATCCAAACGATCCTCGCCAGTTAATCGAGGGTGTCGGTATGCAGTCACACAACTACATTATGGATACCCCGCCTTCCAGCGTGGAAAACGGCATCCTTAATCTCCTGGACGCTGGAGTCGATCTGATCATTAGTGAACTTGATCTATTCGGCTGGTTTCCTTGGAACGCTGAGCCTACTGGTTCATCTTCGGGTTACATGGATTTGAGGGATCGTGGAATTGAACATATAATCGGTGCGACAGGCACAGAGGAACAGAGAAATTACTGGATTGATCGCGGTATAACCAATGGCTCTGAGATTGAAGTGATCCAGGCCGAGGTTTACGCCGAATACTTCAGAATCTATAAAAATTACGCAGCTAGTATCGACCGCGTAACATTCTGGGGTCTGAACGACAGTCAAAGTTGGAGAAGAGGTCACAACCCGCTGCTGTGGAACAGTGATTTCTCCCCGAAGGACGCATTCTACGCTGTGTCCGATCCGGAAGGCTACTTGGGTGTTGATCCTTATTATGTTAAACCAGTCCCTGCCTCCAAAGTTGCTGAGATAATTCTTGATTATAATGATATGAAGCCTGCTTATAGAAATGGAAGAAATGGTGGGAATTTTATCAGCGATGTTGCTAGGTTGATGGGTCCTAAGACATATTTTAATAACGAGCCTCACTCCATTAAGGCAGAAGAATTGGAATTATCCAATCGTGCCTACAGAAAAGCAGTATTTAATTTTCTTAAATCCCATCCAGGGATGGAAGATAAGATTTTAATCATGCCTCCAGATACATTCTTTATTAATAGTAAGAAATAACTCACAAGTAGTTATAATTTTTAGATAGATAAAGTAGGCCCCTTGGAGTTTTCTCTAGGGGACTGCTATATCCAAACGTAAAAACTCAGTTCAAGCAAAAACGGAGTTCCAAAAAATTGGAGCTCCGTTTTTCCTGTTATCTATTCGTTTTAGTAAGGAGAGTATGGGATATCATAATTTGGATATTGTAGGTAATAGTAACCAAATCCAGGTCCCGGGGCCAATAGTGCACCAGTAACAAGACCTCCTAAAAAACCTAAGCCTGGTCTAGCGAATCTATGGTGTATTCGTTGATGATGATATCAATTATTCCCTTTCCAATTGAGAATATTGTTTGCGGTTGACTAATGATTAAAAGGGTTTTACCTCATATAAGTCAGGCAATGGATGAAGAATCATATACATTGGTTTGTATGAGTACTTTTTCCCATGCTTTTTTGTCTAATTGGGTCGTCAACGACTTATTGAAAACTCTTTCACCTGCTTAGTTAGGCTGATTGGGTCGTCATCGGCTTTATGAAGACCTTCTCCCATGCTTCTTTGGACTAGTTTGCCCTTCATCAGCTTTATGAAGGGTATTAGCTTAATCAACTCTTTGCTCTGTTGAACCTGTTAGTCTCAAAAGGTCTGTTTTTGATCTTTTGAGACACCTCCGAAGCAACTTTATACGGGGATACCTTTCTCCCACGTATTCCTCTATAGCCCGAACCTATCGTAAAACGAGTAGCAAGTATTCCCCTTCCTTATCATATGAATTTAAATATAGATCCATATATTTCGAAGAAACCATCTCTTCGAATTAATTGAAATGGGGAATGATATGATATATGTAGCTGGAAGGCCATTTTCACTAGACAGTACAATGGACTTCGGAAGGGTAGAAAGAGTTACTATTCAACAAATGCTCAATTCGCCTGAAATGTTTTCCTATCCTTCCGTGAATGAATTTAGATTTGAAATAAACATTAGAAAAAACATTATGGAAAGTGCAAAAGAGATGAATGAGAGTCAAGTGACATTTACGATCTTTGAAAGCGCATATTGTAATCCTACATACTGGGATTTAACAAATGCTGGAGGCTTTTTGTTAAGGCCTGGTGTGCGACCATCTGATGCCATTGTCGATATTTACCGAAACGGATCTCTTTATGGATTTGAATGCGCGACGGCCATCATCATTATCTTTTACCAGGCCATCTTAAAAAGTGTCGGGAGACGTCATTTTGATTCTATTTTTCAAAACCTTTATTTATATAGTTGGCATACTGATCCTGACTTACAATTACACATCTTCAACTCGAATCGTTTTTTGCCTGGGGATGTTGTGTATTTTAATAACCCTGATTATCATCCCAATACGCCATGGTATCGAGGAGTAAACGCCGTCGTGTTGAGCGATGGATCGTTTTTTGGACATGGGGTTGGGATCGTGACAGCTGAACAGATGATAGAATTTTTAAATTCGGAAAGATCGCCAGGAAGTATGCAGCCTGCATACTTAGCTAATTTAATCACAAGAATTTCCCCTGCAACGTTGCTGATATTAACTTTACAAAGTCATCGTAATTTCTATAAGAAGCAAAAAAATGTCATACACCATAATCATTGTTCCATCTCGAGTTTTGTTTATCAGTTTTATCTGGATAACCATAATGACTAATTCCTTGCCAACTGTAATGAACCGGGACACCCACCCATTTATTGGGTTGACAGGTCCATATTTCAACTAGGTGAGTATAATGTAGTGTAAATATACTAACCGAAAAGGAAGTGTTGAGATATGTATGGTAACGCAAATATCCCCCCTAATATGATGGCTGGAGCAAATGTACCACCAAATATCCCTCCTAGCATGGTGGCAGGAGTAATGGATACACCTATGCCATATTCCGCTGCCCCTGTTTATGGATATGGTTATACAGCTCCAACTCGTGGGCATGGCTTCATATTAATTGTAGTCCTGTTTATTTTATTAATCATTGTGGGATGTAGTTTCCCTAAATGCTAATATAAGAGTCAAAGAGGGCAGTTTCCCACAGTCAGGGGTGTCTTAAAAGGTCAAAAACAAGACCTTTTGAGGCACCCCTTTTTATTGTTCATGTCTATAAAAAGTACTAAGCTGATAAAATAAAAAACAAATGGCTTTGCAATGAAATTGTTAAAATTAATTAGTAAGGGAGTCATAATATTGAAGATTAGAAGAGGTCTGTTATATGTTTTTTTGTTTGTGAACATTTTTGGATTGCTTTATTGGATTACTATAATGTTATTAGACATGTTTAATCAATAAGACGATTAGGAGTTACTAGTAAGCTTTTGTTTAGAAGGGGAAGAGACGTTTTTTTCTCTTTTGTTTAGATTAATTGTGAATAAAGTATCTAAACTAATAAACTTATCAAGACTAAAGTGATATATATTTTTTCTGAAAATAATTAATGTAAATGCATTTGTGTAAAGAATAAGGCTAATTACATTCATATTTCCAGAAAGGATAAAGTTAATGTGCATAAAGAGACAAACAAGAATTGATGGTATGGTGAATAAACCTACTATAAGAAATAGTCCCAGAATAATTTGAGTAATTGGTATAACATAGTTGAAAATCATCACATGCTCTAAAACCACATTCTCTATGAAGATTTTATAAAAGGTCGGGACATTATGATTTTGTAATGAATCTATTAAGTATTCATTTAAAAATAACCCTGGTTCTTTAAACCAAGACTTTTCGATAAGTTTCGTTACCCCTGCTAATAACCAACCTATTCCAAAAAGAACACGCATTAAAACAATTAGAATTGGAAGTACTCCAATATTTTTTAAAAAACTCACTTACTACTCCTCCTTAGCTTTATTGTTTCCTAAGGGAATTTATTTTGCCTTAGGGAAACTTTTTGTGTAAAAAAATTTACTTAAAGTCCTTTGTTTATAGGATTTGTTTTTTAGTTTGCTTTTACTTTAATGAATTATATGCTGTATAGTGTCGAATGTTTCCTTTGTATTAAAAAGTTTACCAAATGCAAAAAAATATGTAAACAACTATTTTTCATAAATCTGCATTTCCCATAACATGATAATTGATTGCTTCTTAATCGTAGTTTATTTGTTTGAGGTACAAAAGAGGGAGTAGGAGTATAATTAACAAACCCATAGATTACAGTTAAAACTGTTTATCTATGGGCTGTTAGGGAATGATATTCAAATTTCAATAAATCGCTTCCATTTTAAGCCGCTCGTTCTTTTAGTGCTGCTCGTATTTGAGAAAGTTTTTTATCATCAATATTATAAAAATTAATGTTAACTAAAGCTAACGCTAAGACAATTGCTGGTATTAAAGCGGTACCAATTAATATCCCAAACAAAGCTTGTGAGGATTGTGCTTGGTTTGCAACAAATCCAAATTGGGACAGTACGAGACCTGGAATCGCTCCTCCTAATGCCATTCCGCATTTAAAGAAGAAACCTATGAGTGAGTAAATAAGACCGCTTAATCTCTTTCCTGTTACATACTCACCGTATTCAATCGTTTCAGGAATAAGCGCCCACATAAATGCTCCAGCAGTTAATGTTCCAATCGCTGTTACTACTCTTGAAATTAAAATCAATTCGATCATGGTTGGGGGAATCAGCAATAGCGAAAGCGTTCCCACAATACTTAGGATAAGAGAGAGATTAAGCAAGGCTTTCTTTCCAAGTTTTCTATTGAGCCATGGAATTAATGGAATACATAGAAAAGCAGGTAAAGAGCCTAACAATGCATATAGCCCAACAAGATCTTCTCTACCAAGGTTATACGTGACATAATAAACACCAATTGAGTTACTTATAGAGTTCACACCGAAAATGAGAACAAAGAAAATACTTAAGACGACTAGTGGTCGGTTTTTTGCAAATTGCTCAAAGATATCAGTGAACTTAATTTTTGCATCATTGTTTACTGGTTTCACTCGTTCTTTTGTACTAAAAAAGCAAAAGAGTAGTAATAAGGCACCCACTAGCCCGATGATTCCCATTGTTAATTGCCAACTTCTAGTAGGACTTGCTATTTCACCAAAGTAGTTTGATAGAAATGGTACAAAATAAGCGACAATGACGCCCCCTAGATTCGCAAAGATCATACGTACTGATGTTAAACTAACGATTTCATTACTATTTTTTGTGAGTGCCGGTGTCAATGCTGCATACGGAACATTAACGAAAGTATAAACAATCGATAGCCCGATATAGGTTACATAAGCATAAATTAATTTTCCACCTTCAGTGAAATCCGGTGTCGTAAAACAAAGAAAAGCTAATCCTGCAAACGGAATTGCCCAAAACAACAAATACGGTCTAAATCGGCCAAACCTTGTATTTGTCCGATCGACTAATGAGCCGACCAATGGGTCACTTATCGCATCAATTAAGCGTACAACAAGAAACATGGTTGCAGCAGCTCCTGGAGAGATGCCATAAATATTTGTGTAGAAGAAAAGCAAGTAAATAGAGGTTGTTTGATAAATTAAATTACTAGCTAAATCACCTGATGCATACCCTATCTTTTCTCTCATTCCTAACTTAGAATTTTCTTTGAGAGAGGGCTGCGGTTGAACGCTTGGCATATGAGTCATCTCCTTGTTTTTAAAATCGAATGATTTATGAGAATATTACTTTTTACAACTTTTAATAAAAGGGCTTACAAGATTGAATTTTATATAATATAATCTTTTTTTAAAGAGTTAAAGCGTATACAACTTAGTTAGTTCGGTGGATGAACTAAGTTTTGTAAATTAAAATTACCACATATTTCCCCTGCTTGCAATAAGAAAAAGAATGAATTGATTAAAGTTAAATATTTTTCAAGAGACTGTGCATATTAATATGGTTGTCAGGAAGTTGTTGTAATCAAGGAATAATACCTCATAACTTTAAGACATTAATTCCCTTAAATAAGTTATTTCCATTCTTGAAGAATTGTGCTCTAATAATGATTAGAACAATATTTCATTCTGTTCTAAGTAGTGATAGAAGTGAGGAATGAAGGTTGAAAAAGTTTAAAAAGTTTTACTTAGAGATTACAAGTATTTGTAATCTTGCTTGTAGCTTTTGTCCGCCGACAGAACGGCAAAAGCAATTCATATCTGTAGAGGATTTTTCGAAGAGATTAGACCAAATAAAACCCCACACAGACTATATTTATTTACATGTAAAAGGTGAGCCGCTGCTCCACCCTAAAATAGATCAATTGTTAGACGTAAGCCATGAAAAAGGGTTTAAAGTTAATATTACTAGCAATGGAACATTAATTAATAAAAACAAACACAAATTGTTAAATAAACCTGCACTAAGGCAGATGAATTTTTCACTTCATAGCTTTGACGGGCATACTGGTTCTACTGATAAAGAAGGATACGTAATGAGTATACTTTCTTTTATCAAAGAAGCCACTAGTCAATCAGAAATGATTGTGTCGCTAAGGCTATGGAATCTCACACAAGATAATATGACGAATCTTGAAAGACAACGAAATCGTAATATCCTTGAAATCATTGAGAAAGAATTTGATTTAGATTACAAAATTGAAGAAAAAGTGTCCCCTGGAAGCGGTGTGAAAATAGCTGAACGGATCTTCATTAATCAAGATTATGAATTTCAATGGCCCGCTTTACATGAAGAAGAGGATGATGGGAAAGGCTTCTGTCATGGGCTTCGAAATCAAGCAGGTATTTTAGCTAATGGGACGGTTATTCCTTGTTGTTTAGATGGGGAAGGGATTATTAACCTCGGCAATATTAATGAGAAGTCATTTTCTGAGGTTATTGAAGGGGATAGAGCCAAAAAGCTTGTAGATGGCTTTTCACGAAGAGTTGCAGTTGAGGAGTTATGTAGGAAGTGTGGTTATCGTAAGAGGTTTGGGAAGTAGAATAATAAAAGATGCAGTTAAGGATGCTAGATGTATACAAAAAATGTAAGCAAGAGGTAAGGGAAAAATGTCCCCTACCTCTTATTTTTTACGAGGAAAAAGTCGATACTACCCTAAAATACTAATAAGAATACATAATTTATTTTCTTTGGTAAATAATAATTTTGTGATTACAGTTATAGTAATGGGGTGAGGGAATTCATGGAAAATAACCAACATATAGGTATGACTTCAATAGAAATTGGTGCCTTGTGGAGTGCATACTTTTCAGAAACTACAACAAAGTGTATGATAATTCATTTCTTAGAGAACGTCGAGGATCCAGATATTGAATCACTTTTAGTAAATGCACTTAACATCTGTAACAAACGTATTCCTAAGATTAAAGAATTGCTTTCAAAAGAGAATGTCCCTATTCCTCAAGGATTTACTGATGAGGATGTGTATTCAGGAGCTCCGCGTCTTTTTTCTGATCCCTTTTACCTCTATTATATTTGGTTTATGAGTAGTATGGAATTACAAGCTCATTCATTATCAATGGCATTGTGTGCCAGATCAGATGTGAGCGATTTTTATCGTGAAGTTTTAAATGGTTCTGCTGATACAGATACGAAGTCGCGAGAGTTAGCTTTGAAAAAAGGGTACTTTATTCGTGCACCATACATTCCGACTCCACAAAAAGTAGACTTTGTAAAAAAGAAAAGTTTTTTAACGGGCTGGTTTGGCGAACGAAGGCCTTTACATGCACTTGAAATAACTCATTTATTTAAAAATGCGATGACAAATACAATAGGCCATACATTAATAACAGGATTCAGCCAAGTAACCAAATCAAAAGACATTCGTAATTTATTTGTAAGAGGAAAAGAAATTGCAGCTAAGCATACGAACATATTTACTTCAGTCTTAAAAGAAGAAGAACTTTCTTCTTTTGAATCCTGGGCTGCATATGTAACTGATTCAACTAATCCACCATTTTCTGAGAAGTTGATGTTATATCATATTACTGCATTAAACGCAGTAGGTATAGGTAACTATGGAGTATCTATGTCAGCTAGTTCAAGAAGAGACCTTGGGACTCATTACACACGTTTAATGGGAGAAGTCGCACTGTTTACAGATGATGCAGCCAACCTTATGATTGAAAAAGGTTGGCTGGAACAACCTCCACAAGCAGCAAATCGAGATGAATTAGCAAGATAGTTTATAATAGTTATCAATGAGAAGGAATGTAACTTAAGAATATAAAAACAACAAAAATCACGGAGACCAGGGTAATCAGGTCTCCGTGATTTTTAGTTTTTCAAGTCCTAGGGGACAACTCCATATTTTTCACTAGCAAAAACATAGAAACATAAATTTACAAAATAAATACTAGGTTAATTCACCTATTTCTTCTAATTGGCTATGAGGTTGAACGGAAAAAAATGGGACGACATATTATGAAAAGAAAAATGAACAAAGGAGATGTCAGCAATGATTCATCCAGACACAGAGCTTCGCTATGTAAATGATGAAATAGGGTTTGGAGTGTTTGCGACTAAATTCATACCTAAAGGTACAATAGTTTGGGCGTTAGATGAGCTTGATCAAGTGCTCGATCCCTCTTTCGTTGAAAGCCTTGATAATGAGAGGAAGAATCAGGTGAAAAAATATTCATATATAGATAATAAGGGAAGATATGTCCTTAGTTGGGATATTGGTCAATATGTGAATCATAGCTTCAAGGCAAACTGTATAAGCACACCATATGATTCAGAAATTGCTATACGAGATATTCAACCAGGAACACAATTAACGGATGAGTATGGATGTTTGAACTTAGAGGAGCCATTTGCTTGTATACCTGAGGAAGGAATCGAGAGAACCTATGTTAGAAAAGAAGACTTACTTGAGTATTATAAAGAATGGGATCAATTGCTTTTAGATGCTTACCAATCTTTTGATAAAGTTGAACAGCCGCTTGGGTTCTTAATTCCAACTGCTTATAGAAAGAAAATGACACTTTCCGGTAAAAAACGACAAGTGATTGACTCAATCAAAACCCTTTATTTTGAAGACAGGCAATAGGGGGGAAAGAAATGGAGTTTATTACAATAAAGGCTATAGAATCTCCTGATTACGTCATTAGAATAAGTCATAAAATAGCAAAAAAGCTTGGCATAAATAATAAAAGTAAAGTATTGATTTGTTATGGAAGTCGACAATGGGAAGTAGCGGTATTTATAAATGACAATATGCCTCAAGAAGTTGTTGAAATCGATCAAAGTAGCATTGAAAGATTAATGATTGATACTGAATACAACTATAACTATCGATTTGAAAAAGGGAACCTAATTATTGGGCCTTTAATAGGTTTGCTATATACTCATAAAAGACGGTATTTAAAAAAGCGTTTTTCTAACGAAGAAAAGAAGAGAAAATATGATCCTTACGCAGAAATGATGAAAAAGTTAGGTGGAATAATATATGTATTTGCTACGGATCAAATAAACTATGAAAAAGAAGAAATAAAAGGATTTGTCTATAACGCCAAAACATCTAATTGGGATGAAAAAGTGTTTCCATTACCTGCTGTTATATATCGTAAAGTATCTGTATCAGATGAATTAAAAAGTAAAATGAAAGGGAAAGTATTAAATTCATTTCGTTTTAATAAATTTGAATTCTGGGAAATGCTGAAGGTTCATCCTGATCTAGCCGCACATTTACCTGAAACAACTGGTGACATTAGCAAAAGCAGTTTAGACGCTCTATTAAAGAAATATGACAAGGTTATATTAAAACATACGAAAAAGAAATTAGGACACGGAATTTATTTAATAACAAAGGAGAAAAATAAATATATCGTAACAAAGAACTTAACTTATGACTCTATCTATTTATCTATGAATGAAATGGTAGAATTCCTAGAGGAACATAAGGATGATTATATACTCCAACAATTTATCTCTCTAAAAACGTATGACAACCGAAAAATTGACTATCGACTAATATTTACAAAGAATATAAAGGAAAAATGGGAATGTAAAGGTATTCTAGGTTGGTTAGGTGCCGTTGGGGGTTTTACCATTCATACGTTAGTTGAAACAAATGGACGGACGCTTGAAGAAATGCTAAAAATTCAATTTGGTTACAACTCAAAACAAATAGCGAGAAAGAAAAAAGAAATGATTAAAATTGGAAGAAAAATTGCTACGGCATTAGATTCAAACGACTCTCCGTATATAGATTTTGGCTTTGACTTTGGGTTAGATGAAAATGAAAAGGTATGGATTTTTGAAGCAAATGTTTACCAACAGTTGTGGTCCCCTCTTTATCTTGATGACTATGATATGTATGATCAAATAATTGATAGTATTGTAAGGTATTTAGGAAAAGAAGCTATGAGTTAGGTTTAAAGAATTTTACCAGGACCTTCGAAACCTTTTGTTTATTTTTGTAAAAAAAGAGCTAGTAATTCAATTCTAGCTCTTTTTTATGCAGTTGTATTTCTTTCTATATATCAGTAAAGATATTATCCTTACTGCAATGCTTTACCATTTACATAAAGTGTATTAGTACTTGAAACTAGTTCAACCTTTGTAACCTCATGTCCAGAGTTACCTGGGAATGTTTCACCTACTTTAGGAATATTTCCCGCCTCAGTTTTTTCACCGAAATTGGTTAAATTAAAGCCAGTAACTTGTTTTGCTGTTCTTGCGTCATACGCTACATTACCAGTTACTGTAGAAGTTCTTTTATGCTCAACCAAATGAGTTTTTTCACCCTTCGTACCTTCTCCAGTAGTCCATTCAACGGTTACTTCAAAGCTTTGTACAGACTCATAAGTAAAAGCAAGCTCTCCAGCATTATCTTGCAATTGCTTATTATTGAAGCCTAATGCTGTTTGAACGTCACCTTTACCAACAAATCCTTTTCCAGTTTCAGAATCGAATGAAACAGCTGCAAATGTAGAACTTGCAAATAATGACATTGCTAAAGCGCCTGCTGCTAATCCAGTTAAAATCTTCTTCATAATAAAACTCTCCTCTTAAATAAAATTAATTTGAACATTAAATAAGAGGGCCGGTTACACCACTAGCTTCATATAACCTTAGGTGTCCAAATTAAAAGGCTATACTTCATCGCTTCCCTAAGAAAAAACATTCAGGACTTTGCGCCTGCATTTTTCTGTGGCCACATAGAATATAGTGCATTGTCTCTAAAATGAATTATATATTCAGTGTTAATAATTGGGAAGTATTTTATTTCGACAAATTTCCGCCTTATGTGTGGGTCTTAAGTATCGTTAGTTGGTAACGGCAATATTTATTCCATATTACCGTCAATTTCGACTCTGTAATGGAGAACTTCTTATTCTTAATAAAATATTTCCAAACCGGGAAATAATGTTGCATAATTATACATAACGATGATATATTACTTATTATCTAAAAAAAGCAATGTTATGAGAAATAGAATAAATGGGAGAGAACATATATGGAAGTTGGGAAAATACAAAAGGTAGAGGAATTTAGTAAGAAAAAAGAGTTTACAGCAAAGCAATATATGAAGTTTTGGCTGCCTTCATTAATTGGGGTGTTACTATTTCTCGTGCCTATTTCAGTAAATGACAAGGTGACAATCGGATTAGGAGTGTTAGCAGATGCCTTGCAAGGTGCTATAGCTGATTACATTCCTTTATTTATGACGATCATACTTTGTTTATCGGCTGTTGGTAGTTTAGTAGTAAAATTTACAAAAATTGAAGCTATTAATAAAAGTTCTTTTTTAAGTAGTTTATTTGATATTACACCATTCTGGGTAACCTTGAGATGTATTGGGGCGGTATTTGCTGTTGTTACATTGATTGAAATAGGTCCTGAATTCATTTGGTCAAGTTTCACAGGTGGGGTTGTCCTCTATGACTTAATACCCGTATTAATGGTTTGGTTCTTATTTGCGTGTTTATTTATGCCGCTTTTGCTTCAGTTTGGGTTGATGGATTTTATTGGGACGTTAGTACGTAAAATCATGTTTCCATTATTTAAACTGCCTGGACGTTCATCGGTTGATGCATTAGCATCTTGGATGGGAAGTGGAACTGTAGGCGTTTTATTAACGACACAACAATATGAATCTGGTTATTATACAAAGCGAGAAGCTTCTGTTGTTGCAACGAATTTCTCCATTGCATCGATTGCCTTTAGCCTTGTTATCGCGAAGTTTTTAGAAATTGATCATATGTTCATTCAATTTTATTTTACAGTCATTATAACAGGGATCATCGCTGCTGTTATTTGTCCGAGAATTCCACCGCTTTCACGTAAAAAAGACGTCTATTATGAGCCAGTAGGGAAGCAAATAGAAGAGGTTGTTCCAGATGGCGTGTCTAGTTTCAGCTGGGGAGTCAGACAAGCTGTTGAAAAAGCGAGTCAAGTGAAGAGTTATCGCAGTGTCGTAAAAGGCGGAGTCCAAAATGTTATTGATATTTGGTTCGCGTTAATTCCATTAGTTATGGCGTTAGGGACGATTGCTCTTATAATTGCGGAGTTCACTCCTATTTTCACATATTTATCTTATCCTTTTGTTCCATTCCTTCAGTTATTGCAAATTCCTGAAGCACATGCTGCTGCTCCAGCTATGATTGTTGGCTTTGCAGATATGTTCTTACCAGCTGTAATTGGAAGTGGAATTGAGTCCGAGCTGACACGTTTTGTTATAGGTGTTATGTCTTTAACACAGTTAATTTACATGTCTGAAATTGGAATTTTATTATTAAAGTCAAAAATTCCACTTTCATTCGTTCAATTATTTATTATCTTTTTACAAAGAACGATTATTACGTTGCCAGTTGCTGCAGCAATGGCACATTTCTTATTTTTCTAAAATAGGGTAAAGTAATAGTGATCAATTTGAACTGTAATAACATTTTAGTTTAATATAGTGAAAAAGCATTGGTGTCCACCAATGCTTTCTGCTTATACATAAAAATACCTTTATCTGAATATGTCGCAAGGAAAATGAACGGAAAGGTGAATGATAAAGTGAAAATCGAATCCTTTTTTTCTGAAAGTATAAAAGCTGCGCTTAAGAATGATCCACCTGGTGAGTGGATGCCAAGTCTACCAGACGATTGTATCCGGCTAAGCTCGGGTTATCCAGCGCCTCATCTTGTCCCTGTTTTGCAGCTGGAGGAAGCTGTTGTCAGCCTCCTTAAAGAAGAGCAAGACCTACCACTTCATTATCTAGGAAGTCCTAAAATGGCAAAGCTCACAGAGCAGATTAAAGAAAGATCTGTAGAGCGCGGGATGCGTTTGTCAGAAGGTGAACTTTTAATTACATCTGGTGCATGCCAGGCGATCGACCTCATTGCTCGTATTCTCATTGATGACCAAACACTCGTAGCGATCGAATCTCCAACGTATATGGAGGCGTTGGAAGTATTTCAGAACTACACAGAGCATTTTATCAGTATTCCGGTAGATGAGTATGGTCTCCAAACGGAGCAATTAGAAAAAGTACTAGGAGAAAGAAAAAGGAAAGGTCTTAGCCTTCCGCGTTTTTTATATACCATTCCAACGTTTCAAAATCCAACAGGTACGACGATGACAAAAGAGCGCCGTAAGCATGTATTAGAGCTTGCATCCAAATATAATTTTCTTATTTTAGAAGATGATGCTTATGGAGAACTATACTTTGACGAGCATTCGATGCCATTAAAAGCAATGGATAAAGAAAGCCGTGTTCTTTACGTCGGTTCTTTATCTAAAGTAGTTGCACCAGGAATGCGAATTGGATGGGTAGCAGCAGCACCTGAGTTCATTAACGCTATAGCTTGGTTTAAAAAGGATTTGGATCATCCGTTTGCTCAAGCGACAATGGCTTCCTATCTGGATCGTATTGATTTGAAAGACCGACTCAACATGTTGCGTGACACGTATCAAGAGAAATGTAATGTGTTGCTTTCTGCACTCAAACAATACTTGCCCAAATCAGTTTCTTGGTACGTTCCAAATGGAGGTTACTTTGTGTGGGTCAAAATTGCAGGGGTTGATACGTCGCAATTGTTAGATCATGCGCTAAAAGAGGGTGTCTCCTATGTTCCTGGTAAGTACTTTTTCTTAGATCAACAAGAAGGAACGGAATATCTTCGCCTTTCATTTAGTTTTGCTGATGAAAGTGAAATTGTCGAAGGGATTCAAAAGTTGGGTAAAGTTATCGAAAGGAACTAGGTTTTTAGTGGGGGTTATGTTTTTACTGAATACAGAGTAAATTCAAGAGTGAGTTGTGAAGAAGCACTCTCGAAACAAAGTTTTACATCCGGTTGAGATGCCTCGTATAGTTAGGTTTAGTTACTAATAAATATCAACTGTATTGATCCCTGTATTATGGGTTTCAGTGCGGTTTCTTTTTTTATCTATAAAGCGAACGCCTGCAATTCCAATCAGATTATGTTTTTTCATTTGTATAAAATTAAGTGTCGGCGCAAAAAGGTCTAATATTTTGGGAGTTACACTAAACAGGTTAAAATGATAAGTAAGGTATAATAAAATTTATAAAAAGCTAAAAGTTATACTACTGTGTACGATACGGAGGAGTTTGATAGTGAGAAGCATTACAGTCGAGGAACTAGCTAACAAGTTTTCGTTAAAAGTGTTAGCTGGCGAAGATCAGTTACAGAAAACAATTACTCAATCACATGTACATCGTCCTGGCTTGGAATTTGTCGGTCATTTTGATTTTTTTCCGACAGAACGAGTTCAAATATTAGGGAGAAAAGAAATTAACTATTTGCATAAGTTAAGTCATGAGGAACGGAAAGTTAGGATTGGGAATATCGTCCATTATCATCCGCCATGTTTTATCGTGACAGCTGGTGAAGAAGGACTTACATATTTAACTCATTACTGCACAGAAGAGGGTATCCCTTTGTTAGTGACAAATAAAGTAGAAACAACATCTGAATTTATTATTATGTTGGATGCATATTTGCTAAAGAATTTGGCGCCTGAAATGTCAATCCACGGGGTTTGTTTGAATGTGTTTGGTGTTGGAATTTTACTTCGAGGTCAGTCTGGAATAGGGAAAAGTGAAATTGCACACACATTAATTGGTCGTGGACATCGTCTTGTTGCTGATGATGTCGTAGTTTTAAGAAAGCTTAGTCCACGAACAATTTTAGGAACCCATGATGAAAAAACAAAGGAATTTTTGGCTCTTCGCAGTATCGGTTTATTAAATGTTGTTAGGATGTATGGTCGTAAAGCATTTCAAGATGAAACAAGAATTTCACTAGATATTAACTTAACGAAATGGCAAAAAGATTCGTTGAATAATGAGTTGGAGCATGATGCTGCCTTTACCGACTATATGGGGGTCAAGGTTCCTTCCATTGAAATCCAACTTCAGCCTGGGCGTGACGTAGCAGGGCTTATTGAAGCTGCAGCTAACAACTGGTACTTAAGGCAGCAAGGGTATAGTGCTGCAGAGGAGTTTATGAGCAGGATTGAGGCAGACTTGTCGAAAGAAGGGAAGGAATGAAATCTTTTGCCTACTAGTCTCCCAGCGGTGGACGAGTGGGAAAGAAGAAGCAATGTGCGGAGCCATTGCTTTTTAATCGAGGCACTGAGAAAGGTTGGTTTGTACCTTTTTCAGTGGCTTCAGCGGGTAACAAATGGAGTCATTACCAGCTCTATTCCAGATTTTGTACATCCCTCTTCATAATACCTCGGTACACGTTTACTAATCGAACAAACCACCTCATAATTAATCGTTCCGGTTACTTCAGCCATTTCATCGATTGGAAACTCAACACTATCTCCAGCCTGAACATCAGCTAGATCCGTTACATCAATCATTGTTTGGTCCATACAGACTCGCCCGACAATATGAGCTTTTTGCCGATTAACTAAAGCAAAGCCTTTATTAGAAAGAGCTCGCGATAATCCATCTGCATAGCCTATAGGCAGAGTAGCAATGGTGCGATTAGCTGGCAGTGTATACGTACGACCGTAACTAATTGAAGAGCCTTCATGAAGCTTTCGTAATGAAACAATACTTGAGTAAAGCCGCATTGCTTGCTTTAGTTTCATCGGCATCTCAAGAGATACATCTGGTTTTAGTCCATAGAGGCTTATGCCAACACGAACCATGTCTAGGTGTTTATCCTTATGAAAAAGAGTTCCAGCGCTATTGCAACAATGTTTTATTGGTACGAACATTCCCTTGTCTTCTAGTGCATGAATGAAAGCAGTGAACCTCTCAAATTGTTGATCGGTATATGTGGAGGCAGGGGAGTCTGCTTCGGCAAAGTGAGTAAATAGGCCTTCGACTTTGATATTGTGATGAAAAAGTGGTGTAGCGAGGTCAAGCAATTCTTCTGTCGTTTGAACACCTACTCGTCCCATTCCTGTTTCTACTTTGATATGAATCTTTATGGGGGTTTGCTCTAAGTTGGCAAGTTCTATTAATGCATCCCGTACTTCAACTGAGAAGACGGTTACAGAGATGTTGTTTCTGACGGCTTCTTTCAGAGCGTCTGGTGCAGTATAACCTAATACAAGTATCGGTATATCAATTCCTGCGTTTCGAAGTTCAAGTGCTTCATCTAAAATGGCTACACCTAAATAGGCAGCACCTCCGCGTAAGGCTGCTTTCGCGGCTTCAATGGCTCCATGGCCATAACCGTCGCCTTTGACGACAGCCATAAGCTTGCAATCAGGAGTCTGTAACCAATTTTTAAATGAAGCTGCGTTTTCTTCGATTGCCTCTAATGAGATTTGAGCATATGTATTTCGATAGCTGCTTACTTTCATTTTGTAAACCTCCTTTAAGCAATGAGCGAAGTCGCTACATCTTTTAAAAGCCTTGAGAGGAGTGGGGGTCTCCTCTCAAGGCGCGTAGTGAACGTAGCCATTGCCATCTCTTTTTCGATCTTTTGGGGCAGTCTCCTAAAATAACTTTATTAGTATAATATATCTATTATGCTAAAACTGTTTCGTCTTTACGGAGTGCATTCTCCACAGAGACAAGTTCATAGTCAAGGTCACGAGCTACAGCATTGTATGTTACATGTCCATTTGCAACGTTCACCCCAAGGGCTAGTGCTTTGTTCTCTGCTACAGCTTGTGCCACGCCTTTGTTAGCAATTTGCAATGCATAAGGAATGGTTACGTTTGTCAAACCGATCGTTGAGGTGCGCGGAACAGCACCAGGCATATTGGCTACTGCATAATGAACGACCCCATGCTTTGTATACGTTGGATTATCATGAGTTGTAATTTGATCAGCTGTTTCAATGATTCCACCTTGGTCAACAGCTACGTCAACAACAACAGCACCAGGTGCCATCGATTTGATCATTTCCTCTGTTACAAGTTTAGGTGCTTTTGCCCCAGGAATTAAGACAGCGCCGATGACAAGGTCAGATTCCTTCACAGCTTCTGCGATATTTAATGGGTTAGACATTAATGTTTGAATGTCATTCCCAAACTGATCATCAAGTTGACGAAGACGATCTGCACTTAGATCGATGATCGTAACATCAGCACCAAGTCCAATGGCAATCTTGGCAGCATTCGTTCCAACTACACCGCCACCGATAATCGTAACTTTGCCACGTTTCACTCCTGGTACTCCAGATAAAAGAATACCTTTTCCACCTTTTGGCTTCTCAAGGAATTGAGCACCAATTTGTGAAGCCATACGGCCAGCTACCTCACTCATAGGGGTAAGCAATGGAAGAGTGCGATTCACTTCAACTGTTTCGTATGCAATTGCAATGACACCACTGTCCACAAGTGCTTGAGCAAGTTCTGGCTCAGCAGCTAAGTGTAAGTATGTGAATAAAATAAGGCCTTTACGGAAGAAACCATACTCAGAGCTTAATGGTTCTTTCACTTTCATGACCATATCTGCTTTCGCCCATACATCTTGTGCTTCTTCAATAATGGTTGCACCAGCTGCGGTGTAATCAGCATCTTCAAAGCCACTGCCAATTCCAGCACTTTTCTCAACTAAAATATCATGCCCGCTTTTTGTTAGTGCTACGACACCAGCTGGAGTAATCGCTACACGATTTTCATTATTTTTAATTTCCTTTGGAATACCAATAATCATTATGTCGTCCTCCTCAGAAGGGATTTATGTTTGCTATATCGCTAGTATAAATCCCGATGAGAAAGAGCGCATTGTGTGCAACACCAAAAAATGAAAGCGTTTATTTGTTGGTTTTAACAAATCGTTATAGCTAGCTATTAATCGTTGTTCTAGAAAGTTTTATGTCTAAGTAGAGTCCAAGTTTTTGTGCAGGGTCCTTTAATTGAATCGATGTGATGTCTTGAATTCTTTTTAGACGGTACGTTAATGTGTTGACATGACAGTGAAGAGATTTAGCCGCTTCGTTCATATTGCCATCCTTATCTAAGATTACTTCTAATGTTTCTAGAAAGTTTGAACGGTTTTCTAAGTCGTAGTTTTGAAGCTTTTGGATCGCTGGACTTACAGGTAAACGGCGAATTTCCTCTGTATTTTTTAGTATATCAATGTAACGGAACACGCCTAGCTCATGGTAAAAGGTCACATTAGAGAGCTCGAGTGGAAATGCTTTTTTAAAAGCAATAACTTTAGCTGCTTCATTGTAACTTCTCTTTAGTGAGTTGTAGTTTTCATATAAATATCCGCACCCTGATTGGAGATCGGTAATTCCGAACCGGTCTTTAACTTGGGCTTTGAATGTATCAATAAAATCAAATACATCATTAAGTTCATTTTTCGTTGAGGTAGGCGAGAACAGGAAGATTAGTTGATTTCCATCAAGTGTTTCAATGAGAATATTTACTTTTTGGATCGTCTTAGCAGTGTAGACTAACTTCTTATAAAGTTCTCGATCCATTGAATCAAAGGTAAATAGAATCATACCTAATGGCTTATTCAAGTGTAAGCCAATGTTTGATAATTGGCATGCAATGGTTTGATGACTTTCTATATCCCCAGTAATGATTTGCCAAAGCAGTTCTTGGTGACTTTTTTCTTTTTTCTTCTTTTGGAGGTTTAGTTGGAGCAGTTGGTTCTTTGCTTTGCTAGCAATAAGCTTTAAGTCAGTAAGGTCTTGATCGTTTAATGTACATCCAATTTCAAGCACCCAAATATAACCGAGCACCTCTTGATTTTGACGAATGGAAATAGCAACCCGATTTCCTAGGCCGATCTCACCAATTTCAGGAATGACGAGTGGTTCATCACTTTGATTAAGAGTAGGAATGACACCTTCTTTCCAAAAACGATGAATGACTCGCTCTGGAACACGCCGGCCGATAATTGTTGAAATCCTTGCAGCATCAGTCCCTTCATCATGAGAACTGTAGGCAAGGAGATGATGATTCGCATCTTCAATTGTCACAGGACATAAGAAACGTTCGCTAATAGCATCAACAAACTCCTCTAATGAATCAAATGGACGATAAAACATCTGTCTATTTTCACTTCTCATATATGTAAACACCTCTTCCAATTATTAAAAAATCTCAATTTGTTTGTTTGAGAAGTACAATTAAAACGCTTACATTTTGTAAAAATTCACAAACATAAACGATCCTTATTATGTTAGGATAGCATAAGTAGCGTAACTACAGCAATTGAAAGCGTTATCTTACGGGAGGGGTTTTATGGATATCTTAGAGATACTAGGGAGAATCAATAACGTATTGTGGGGGCCGCCTAGTTTGATTTTGTTGTTTGGGACAGGCTTATTTTTAACAATTGCTTTAAAAGGATTACAATTTCGCAGACTTATCTATGCTTTTAAGATCGGGTTTGGTAAAGAAGATAGTAAAGATGCAGCTGCAGAAGGAGATGTAAGTCATTTTAAGGCGCTTATGACGGCACTTGCTGCAACAATTGGTAACGGAAATATTGCCGGGGTTGCAACAGCAATCACGCTTGGTGGACCTGGTGCGATTTTCTGGATGTGGATTGTTGGTTTGTTAGGTATGGCGACAAAGTACGGTGAGGCATTGCTTGCTGTTAAATACCGTGTGAAAAATGAGAATGGTGAATATTCGAGTGGTCCAATGTATTATATTGAGCGAGGGCTCGGTCGAAAGTTTAAAGGACTTGCTATTGCGTTTGCATTATTCGGTGCGTTTGCTGCGTTAGGAATAGGAAATAGTGTACAATCGAACACGATTGCTGATGTAACAAGCAATAGTTTTGGTATGCCAAACTGGGTAACGGGTGTCATTTTAATCTTACTTGTTAGTTTTATTATTTTTGGTGGAATCCAACGAATTAGTGCTGTTGCTAGTTTCTTCGTTCCGATTATGGCTTTTCTGTACATTGGTGGAGCACTTTTAATTCTTATTTTAAATTATGATATGATCTTCCCAGCATTTGAGCTTATTTTCTATTATGCTTTTAACCCTGTTGCTGCTGCGGGTGGTTTCTTAGGTGTCGTTGTATCAGAAGCTATTCGTAACGGTGTTGCTCGTGGTATCTTCTCAAATGAAGCAGGTCTAGGTACAGCGGCACTGATTGCAGGTAACGCACGTGCAGATCACCCTGTAAAGCAAGCTCTTGTAGCAATGACAGGTACGTTTATTGTAACAATTGTTGTTTGTACGATGACTGGTTTAACGCTTCTCATTACTGGTTTCTGGGATCCTTCAGGCGGTATGCTTTCTGGTGTCGCCCATGATGCAACTCTTGAAGGCGGAGCATTGACAAGTGCAGCATTCGGGTCGGTTCTTGGTGTTGTAGGTGAATACATTGTTTCCTTCTCCGTTATATTCTTCGGATTCTCAACGATTGTTGGTTGGTACGTTTATGGAGAGAAGTGTTTTGAGTATTTAGTTGGTTCAAGAGGAATTGCAGGCTATCGCCTTGTTTACATTGGAGCTTGTGGTGTTGGAACAATAGCTAATCTTGCAACGGTTTGGGCATTTGCAGACATGGCTAATGCATTAATGATGATTCCAAACTTAGTTGCACTTCTACTTCTATGGAAGGTGATTGTGGCTGAAACAAATGATTACTTTAACAATTTCTATGAAAATGCGAAAGTTGCTTCTGTAGAAAGAAAGATTGGTTGATAGTTTAGTAGAGGAGGTTCTGCTTTGAAGCAGAGCCTCTTTTTTCTAAACCCTCAACGGCCATTGGCCAACGAATTCCACTTCGTCATATTCAAAGAAATCTTTTAATATCTCATCTCGATCATCAAGGAATAACTGATCGGCGACAGCAGTAACAAGTTTTGGTACACCGAACCTCATCCCAGAAAGGGCGGATGCTGAAATACCACAGCTGATTAAGGCAGAATAATTAAATGAAAATAATCCATGCAAATATTTTTCTCCTTGTTTGTCGCGACTTAAAAAGGCAAACCCAGGGCTCAAATAAGGGTGTGCATCAAGTATAGGATTTGCTTGATGTTCGGGAGCGTGGTAGCGATCACCCCAGCGAGCAATATGATGTTCTACAAGCTTCAGCTCTGGTCGCAATGCAGGATCTGTGAGTAGACCTGTACTAATAATGAGAAAGTCAAAAGTGAATGAACTGTGAGGTGTGGTGACAATAGCCTTATTAGCATTGGCCTCTACGTTTATCCATGGTGAATCTAAATGCAGATGAAAGCCGTCCCAAGATGATGCTCGGTCAAATGTGTCGTTAGTGGGAGGTTGATTATGTTTAAAAAAGTGAGCAATAGCAGTATACTTATCCGCGTCTTCTAAAGCGTGGAATCGTTCGATCATACCCGAACCTTCCATTTGTCGGATTGGGTTAATTCGCGGCAGCTCTTTTCGACGGACGAAGACGTGTGCTTCTGCTACATCTTCTGACAATGCGAAATTAGCATTGTCAAAGGCGGATGCTCCGCCACCTAAAATAGCTACTTTTTTCCCTTTAAGTGATTCAAAGTTGATTGTCTCTGAAGTGTGAGCATAAAGGTGTTTCGGTAAGGAATCTGAAACCATTGGTGGAACGTGCCATTCTCCTCCTCCTTGGATGCCAGTGGCGAGAATAACTTTGCGTGCTAGTAGATGATCTCCCGGTGCACCAGTGCCATTAATATGCAGTCGGTGAAGACCTTGTTCAATTGGTTCAATTAGCTTTAAATTCACTTCATTTATAACGGGTAAGTTAAGTACTTTTCGATACCAACGTAAATATTTCATCCATTCGCCTCGTGGGATCTTATCGACGGCTTCCCAAGCTTCTTGGCCAAATTGTGCTTCCCACCAAGAACGGAATGTAAGAGAGGGAATACCAAGGTCTACCGATGTTAGATGTTTTGGTGTGCGTAACGTTACCATGCGTGCATACGTTTCCCATGGTCCTTCAAAGCCTTCTGGGTTCTCATCTATAACAAGAATGTTAGACACTCTCTCACGCAATAGACCAAATGCTGTTGCTAAGCCGCTTTGCCCGCCGCCAACGATAACAACATCGTAAACATGACCTTTTGGGTGTGTAAGAGGGCGCACCCAATTATCTCGGTCAAACGCTAAATATGATAAATCTTTTTTCACTCTTTCATTTAAAGCTTCTAAGCTCATGGGCTTCATTCCTTTCAAGGAAGGTAGGTTTCGCCTTTTATTCCATTTGTAAGTACGAAGCTAGCCTCGCTGTTCAATTCTATATCCCTATCTTAGTTACATCTCTTAATTAATTCATTGTTGAAAGTAACTAAAATTAGATTTATTTATTGTTTAAAATATCTTGTGGAGGAGGGAGGCTCTTTTAAAAAAATGTTTATTAAACATCTTCTATTTTTAAAAAGTCTATAGAACATTTGAAGAGCAGGCATTATATAGAATAGGGCTATCCTTTTAGAGTCGCTCTGACATTGTCAGATGATTATACATAGTAATTTATTAATAGTGGTTTCAATTAAATAAAGGTGGTGTCTCAAAAGGTCTGTTTTTGACCTTTTGAGACACCACCGAAGCAATGAGCGAAGTCGCTACATCTTTTAAAAGCCTTGAGAGGAGTGGGTTTCTCCTCTCAAGGCGCGTAGCGAACGGAGCCATTGCCACCTCTGTTCCGGACTTTTGAGACACCCCCTTCATTTGTTATTCAATTTTGACTTCAACTTTATCAATTGCGTTATATCCATAACCTTTTCTGTTCCAAAAAGGCTTAAGAGGTTGAGTCCGCCCTAATGTATCGGTTGATTTAGACATTATGGTATATTCGCCAGGGTCGTATACTGACCACTCATATGTCCAAGAAACCCAGCCATAACTTCTATATGTTGGCTCAATCTCAGCCTCTAGCCATGTGTCACCGTGGTCTGTGCTGACTTCAACCTTTGAAACTTCGCCAGCCCCGGTCCAGGCAATTCCTTTGATTACATGGGTACCAGTGTTTAGGATTTCCATATGAACCGGTTCTTGTATCGTAGAATTTACATTCATGATCGTAACCGGAAAAGAATCTGTATCGTTTTCCTTATTAGGATAGTAAACATAATCAATCGATTGATAGGGTCCCTTAAACTCGGAGCTAATTAAGCTGATTTGCTTGATCCACTTTACAGAAGCCATGCCGTACCAATTGGGGACGATCAGTCTTAACGGATACCCGTGTTTAAAAGGGATGGGTTGGCTATTATATTCATAAGCAATAATTGTATCAGGGTCCAGCGCTTTATCTAAAGGTAGGCTTCTCGAATATGAATATTCATTATTTTTATCTGTTCGTTTTCCTTTATCGTATCCTTCAATTAAAACTTCTTTTGCTTTTGGATTGATGCCGGTTGCTTCAAGTAGAGTGGTTAGGGAAACACCGGTCCAGTACCCTTGGCTTATTGCTCCCTTTTCCCATTGCTCTCCAAATACTTTTGGTTCAAATAGACTTCGTTTATTTCCGGCACATTCCAAAATGACTTTAATTGTCTTTGAAGGGAGCTTAACAATCTCCTGTAATGAAAATATCTTTGGTGTTTTGACTAAGCCATTTATAGGTAACCAATAATTTGAGTACGTTAGTTTTGGGTAGGAGAAATGGTTTCTTTTAAAAAATAAATGAGAGGGCACGATGTCTGTGTTCAGAAATGAGATTGGTGTTTCTTTATTTTCTGGTTGTAGTCCACGAGTCGAAAGCGTAGGTTCATTTAGACGATCTTGAGGATTTGACATGATTACCTCCTATCTAAAAATGATTCGTATCTATACCTATGCAAAAGGTTAAATAAATATTGTGAATATAGTCACTTTAGTTATTTATTCCTCCTTCATGCATAGGTTCAATTCATGATAAAATAACGTTTAGCACTTTTAACAAACTTTTGTAATGGGAAACATAGGAAAGGCAGAAACGTTTGCTTGCAATGTTTTCTTTCAGTAAAATAAGAATGAATGTTAAACGCAGTGAAAAGAGGGTAACGAATGAATAAAGAGTCCATCTATGGATTAACGTTTGAACAATTGTCTGCATGGTTATTAGAACATGGACACAAAAAAGGTCGTGCCTCCAAAGTGTGGGAGTGGCTATATAGAAAACGGGTGACATCCTTCGTTGATATGGTGGATGTGAATAAGGATCTTCTTACATTGTTAGAGAAGAATTATTCGATACAAACATTAACTGAGCATACAAAACAAGAATCAGCAGATGGGACAATTAAATTTCTTTTAAAGTTAAGTGATGGAAATTTAATTGAAACGGTTTTAATGCGTCATAAGTATGGGTTGTCGGTTTGTGTTACAACGCAAGTAGGCTGTAATATTGGCTGTAGTTTTTGTGCGAGTGGTTTGTTGAAGAAGGATCGTGACTTATCCAGTGGCGAGATTGTTGAACAGATTATGAAGGTTCAACTGCACCTTGATCAAGTTGGTAAAGGGGAGAGGGTCAGTCATATCGTTGTTATGGGAATTGGCGAGCCATTTGACAATTTTGAGAATATGGTCGACTTTTTGGAGATTGTAAAAGATCAAAAAGGTCTCGAAATTGGTCCAAGGCATATTACCGTATCAACAAGTGGTCTAGCTGATAAAATTTACGAGTTTGCTGATATGAAACTGCAAGTGAACTTAGCGATTTCACTGCATGCTCCAAATAATGAATTACGAACTCGGATTATGAAAATAAACCGTGCGATTCCACTTGAAAAATTAATGCCAGCCATTGATTATTATATTGAAAAGTCGAATCGTCGAATTACGATTGAATATATTTTGCTAAAAGATGTAAACGACCAAAAGGAACATGCTCTTGAGCTAGCTGAGTTAATGGGTGACCGCCGTGCGTATGTGAATTTAATTCCATATAACCCGGTTGATGAGCATAGCCAGTATCAAAGAAGCGAGGAACGTACGGTACTAGATTTTTATGATACATTAAAGAAAAAAGGAATTACATGTGGAATTCGTATTGAACATGGTACAGATATTGATGCTGCATGTGGACAATTACGGAGCAAACAGATGAAGGAACCTCAAACAAAATAATAGGGGAAGCACAATGGATATTATTTTATATCTATTGTGCTTTTTTATGTTGACAAATCCGTTTTAAAATTCTCACCTATAGTTATTATTTTAGAAACGTAAAAATCAGAAAAAATGTTTTTTGACAATATTAATAGAAATACCTTTTTGATGGATTTGTAAATTCTGATATTTTAGGATGTCTTAAGAAAAGAGCGATATTCTCGGTGTTTATGTAGATTTTTTAGAGGGGATAAAGCTAAATTTTCGAACCCTTTTAAAAAAATATAAAAAAATAAAATTTTCAGGAAATAATCTTTACAAATGTGAAATAGTATAGTAGTTTTGTACATAGCAATTTTCTTGCTTCGCAAAAGCGAAGTGAGACAGGTTTTTTTCTAATTCGAAATAAGGTGGAAATACATATATCATTTTTCTTACGTCTATATCATGGCGTAATCAGCCACCTGCTCTATTTTTATTTAGACAAAAACCTGAAAATTCAATTATCAGGGAGGGTAACATGTTTAAAAGAAAATCATTAAAAGCAGGAATTTTTTCATTGGCATTTGGTTTCATGCTCGTAGGTTGTGCGAGTGAACCAAGTTCAGGAGATGATGTTGAACAAGAAGTGGAACCTGGTGAAGAGAATGTAGCAATAGAAGGTGGAGAAGAAGGTGGCGACCTTGTTGTCGGCGTTCTTTCAGATGCGACTATTTTGGATCCGCATTCATCAAGTGATGTTCCATCAGGAAATGTTCAGTCAAATATTTACGAAACATTAGTGAAGTATGATACAAACATGGAGTTAGAGCCACGCCTGGCAACAAGCTGGGAGCCGATCGAGGATAAAGTTTGGGAATTTAAACTGCAAGAAGAAGTATATTTCCATGATGGTTCTGAATTTAATGCAGAAGTAGTAAAGGCTAACATTGAGCGTATCTTAGACCCGGAAGTGGCTTCACCTCGGGCCATTTTATTTGAAATTGTTGAAGAAGTGATTGTCGTTGATGATCATACTGTTCAATTTGTTACAGAAGAGCCGTTCGCTCCACTACCTGCTCATTTAGCGCATTATGCTTCAAGTATTGTAAGTAAAGAAGCAATTGAAGCAGATTATGCAGCTGTTGAAGAAGGAGAGCAGCACGGTTCCTATATTAATGAAAACCCAATTGGAACAGGATTTTTCGAATTTGATAGCTGGAATCCTGGTGAGCAAGTTGTCTTAAATAGGTTCGAAGACTACTGGGGTGAAAATGCAAAGGTAGATACCGTAACGTTTAGAATTATTCCAGAAGATTTAACTCGTATTGCTGAGCTTGAAACGGGTGCTGCGCATATTATCGATCCTGTTACACCTAGTGATTTAACACGTGTAGAAAACACAGCGAATGCGTATATCCGTAACGCTGCAAGTATTACGTATCTTGGCTTCAACATGGAAAAAGAGCCATTTACAGATGCAAATGTAAGAAAAGCAATTGCCAAAGCTCTTAACAGAGAAGCGATGCTAGAAGGTATTTTAGATGGTACTGGAGAAGCTGCTGTGGGGCCAGTTAATAATACAAACTTTGGTTACAGTGAGAACGTGGAAGGTATTGAGCGTGATCTAGAGGCGGCTAGAGAACTTCTTGCTGAAGCTGGATATGAAGATGGTTTTGAAACAACAATTTGGACAAACGATAGCCGTGAGCGTATCGACATTGCTGAGCAAACGCAAGCTGAACTAGCTCAGATTGGTATCGATGTTAACATTGAAGTGGTCGAGTGGGGTGCATACCTTGAGGCAACAGCGGCTGGGGAACATGACATGTTTATTTTAGGTCTTTCTCTTGGTACAGGTGATGCTGATTACCCAATGCACATGTTATTTCATTCAAACAACGTAGGGGACGGTAACCGTGTACGTATGGCAGATGATGTATTTGATCAAATGCTTTATGATGCACGTATTGAGCAAGATGAAGCAACTCGTTTAGCTCTTTATGAAGATGCAACGAACTACTTAAACGAAGAAGTACCGATGGCATTCCTTTACCATCCATCTCATATTATGGGCTACGCTGATGGAGTGGAAGGATTCTGGGCCGATGCTTCTGGTGTGTATCAATTACAAAATGTAACGATTCAATAGAAAAGAAGTCAGTTGAGGGCACTGAAAAAGGTGAATTTTCCTTTTTTCAGTGCCCTCTTTAAAAGCCTTGAGAGGAGTGGGTTTCTCCTCTTAAGGCGCGTAGCGAACGGAGCCGTTGCCACATCTGTTCTTGAATTTTGAGACAGCCCTAAAAGCCACTAAAAAAGGTAAAAACTAACCTTTTTTTATCGTTTTTTATTCATAAGAACGGTCAGAAACCTCTTTGAATGACTGCTTGTATTGCTCAAACTGTTCTCTAACTAATTGAACGGCATCTTGATTATCGAAATCTGCAGCTTGAGAAAGAGCGTGCTCGGCTTTTTCAATTGAATTTTTTGCGTTTTCGACTGTTTGTTTTTCAGGGTGTGATAATGCATCATTGATTGCTTGGTGTGCATGTTCAACAGATTGTTCAGCTTGGAATATTTGGTTTTGTCTTTGTAGACTGGACACATTGTTTTTCATTATTACCTTCCTCCTTCTGTTTAGTAATGTGCGATTCAGTCACTTTTTATATACGAATTTGTAATTTGAAAAGTTATAGTAAAACACTAAATAATCAGAAAAGATTGGCTATTTTCTAGGTTTTCTGATAAAATATTATACAATGCACTTAGGGACGGAAATTGACCTTGAGGGACGAAGTGTGTCCCTGTTGGGTTGTGATATAATAAAGGATAGCAGTGCAACTTAGATTTAAATAGGGGGATTAGTAAATGATCAATGTAACAGACAATAACTCTCTTTTACGCAATGATGTCAAAAAATTAGGTAATATTTTAGGAGAGATTCTCGTACATCATGGTGGTATCTCGCTATTTAACAAAGTAGAAACAATTCGAGAGATGACCAAGAACTTAAGAAAAGATTACAATGAACAAGACTATAAAAAATTAAAAAAAGAGATTAGTACATTAAAGCCACCTGTACGTCAACAGGTCATTCGTGCATTCTCTATTTACTTCCATTTAATTAATATCGCTGAGCAAAATCATCGTATTCGTCGCAGTCGCGAGTATCAGCTGCAAGATGATGGAGTCATCCAACCTGTATCTCTAGAAAGTGCGATGGTTTCTATTAAAGAAAATGACTTCTCTAATGAAGTAATTCAAAAAGTGTTAGATGATCTGTCAATTGAATTAATTATTACAGCACACCCAACAGAAGCGACAAAGCGTACAGTTCTTGAAATACAAAAAAGAATTTCAAAGCTCCTTCAAGAATTCGACAATCCTTTGTTAACAAAGAAAGAAAGAACAACTCTTGAAGAAAGTTTATTTAATGAAGTAACAGCCTTATGGCAAACGGATGAATTGCGACAACGTAAACCGACCGTTTTAGACGAAGTGAAAAATGGTCTTTATTATTTTAACGAAACGTTATTTGATACACTGCCTGATATTCATCAGGATCTAGAGGCTCAGTTAGACCAACACTTCCCAGATCATAAGTGGAAAGTCCCGAACTTTCTTCACTTCGGCTCTTGGATAGGGGGAGACCGTGATGGAAACCCAAATGTAACTCCAGAGGTGACATGGGAAACATTGAAATTACAACGTCAAGTTGCTCTTAAAAAGTATGAAGAATCAATTATTGACCTTATGAAGCGCTTTAGTCAAACAACAACTAGAGTTGATTTATGTGAAGCATTAATTGATTCAGTTGAAAGAGACGAGCAGGCTTATATGGAAACAGGAGAAGCATGGCCAATTAAGTCTGAAATTTATCGACGTAAGTTTGCTGTAATGTTAAAGCGCCTTCGTCAAGTTGGTGAATCAGAAGTTGGATATCAAAATGCGGAAGAGTTTTTAAGTGATTTGATTTTAGTTAGGGATAGCGCTGAGCAGCATCAACCATCGAACCATAAGTTAAAAACGATTAGAAAGCTCATTCGTCAAGCAGAGCTGTTTGGTTTCCATTTAGCAACACTTGATATTAGAAATCATAGTGGTGAGCACGAAGCAGCTGTGTCTGAAATTTTAAAAGTAGTTGGAATTGCTGAAGATTATGCATCTCTTCCAGAAGAGGAGAAGGTAGCTATTCTTGAGCAAGTTCTTAGTGAACCAAGACCTCTATTATTACTAGAAGAAGATTATTCGAAAGAAACACAAGAAACATTTAAAGTATTTAAGATGATTAAACAAGCTCATAAAGAATTTGGAAGACGTTCAATTGAAGTGTATCTTGTCAGTATGACACAGTCACCAAGTGACTTATTAGAAGTTCTTGTTCTTGCGAAAGAAGCTGGCATTTATCGCCTCCATGCAGATGGGAAAGTAGAGAGTCATTTGCATGTAGCACCGCTTCTTGAAACAATTGATGATTTAGTTGCTGGTCCAAAAATTATGAAGACGCTGTTTGAGATGGATGTATATCGCAACCACATTAAAGAGCGAGGAAACCATCAAGAAATTATGCTAGGATATTCCGATGGAAGCAAAGATGGTGGAACATTAACAGCGAACTGGAAATTATTCAAAGCTCAGCAAGAGATTCATAATATGGCAAAAGAGTTTGATATTCGCTTGAAATTCTTCCATGGTCGTGGAGGGTCATTAGGACGCGGAGGTGGCCCATTAAACCGCAGCATTCTTTCACAGCCATCAGAAACATTAGGAGATGGTGTGAAAATTACGGAGCAAGGTGAAGTATTATCATCACGCTATTTGCTGGAGGATATCGCTTATCGTAACCTGGAACAAGCAGCATCTGCTTTGTTAGAAGGTTCTGCTAAAGCGCATAAGAATCCAGTACAGGGACATTTCCGTGATAAAAAGTGGGAAGAAGCGATGGAGGAAATGTCACAAGTTTCCTTAAAGAAATATCAATCGCTCGTTTTCCAAGATAAAGATTTCTTAAAATATTTTACTCAAGCTACACCTTTAAATGAATTAGGAGCCTTAAATATTGGGTCGCGTCCAATGAAACGTAAAGGTAGTGAGCGTTTTGAGGATTTACGTGCCATTCCTTGGGTATTTGCTTGGACACAATCAAGGCAAATGATTCCAGCTTGGTATGCTGCAGGTACAGGATTACAATCATTCGTTGGACAAAGTGCAGAAAATCTAGCATTGCTCCAAGAAATGTATAAAAAATGGCCGTTCTTCCAAGCGACGATTAATAATTTACAAATGGCATTAATGAAAGCAGATTTAACAACAGCTAAAGAATATATTCATCTTGTTCAGGACAAGGAGATCGGGGAAAGAATCTTCAATAATATATCTGAAGAATATAAACTAACAAAAGACGTTCTCTTGCAAATTACTGGTAATGAAGAACTTCTTGATCATACACCAAATATTCAAGAGTCCGTTTATAGACGTAATCCTTACGTTGATCCACTCAACTTCCTACAAGTTGATTTAATTCAAAAAATGCGCGAATCAGATGAGAATTCTGAGGAGTTACTTACAGAAGTGCTGCTAACGATCAGTGGAGTCGCTGCTGGGTTAGTGAATACAGGTTGATTAAAAACATCCGCTGCAAAATGTGTTGCAGCGGATGTTTTTCTTATCCTACATTTCTTATTTTAATAGACTAACTGTCAAAATACTCTTTTACCACTCAAAAAAGAACTTGAGCGCAAACGTAATGAGTGTATAGGATATTACCCCGAAAGCGAAGGTAGGGAAGTGGGCATGTTGTTCGTTTGGTAGCTCATTTTTTAAAACGTTTAAAATCATAGCACCTGAAATAAAAGCAAAAATCATAGCCTGTGTGAAGGAAGAAAGGGTTACAAATACTCCGATAATCCAACCTATGATAATGCCTGATGCAATGACAAACCTGCCTACAAGGTTATATTGTTTTGGATTCTCACGCCAAAGATCGTGGGCAACAGCTATGAAATGGAGACCAATCGCAATCCCGTAAAAAACCGATTGTATCCCTGTGACATTTGACGCCATAACGATATATACGATTAACATATTATAAATAGTAAAAAAGATAATTTGAAGCCAAAGAGTAGAACGATTTCTCTGACTTTGCACGGCTTGTTTGAACGTTTTTTGTATACCGTAAAATATAAGCAAGCCAAATAGCCCAACAAAATAAAGCTCTGATTCCATTGTTAGATTATCGGTATATACTTCCACAGTTTGCTGTTGTTCCCTATGCATGGATGGGAGTATATAGACAAAGACATAAGAAACAGCTAGCCCACCTGAAAACGAAAGCCATTTTCTACGGCGAATTTGATTGGCCGGAATAAAATTGTTGGAAAAAAGGTGAATGATAATAAATAGAATTCCTAATAAATAAGCAGACATAATGACACTCCTTATTTATCAGTACCCACAGTTTTGTAAAGGAAAACGTATCGTACTGACTAACAATCGAGTGGGAAATAACAGTAAGGGGTTTTCAGGTGTGAAAAGGAGAATATATTGAGGTGGAAAAAAGAAAAAAACAACAAGAAGAGGCTGCTTAAGACAACCTCTTACATGGAACGTTTCACGTGAAACATTAACCTTAAAATTGCGACAATTTATGATTCCTGCATACTTTTAAGTTCTTGTAATCTCTCAACTAGCTTATTAAAAAGAGGTTTATCATTTTGGTCAAGCGCTTCATCAATTTGCATTCTAATTTTTTCAATTTCTTGGTCGAGAAGAGCCTTCTCAATAATGAAGTTTGTTTCCTTTTCATATTCCTTAAATTGCTTATATTGAACAAATGAATTTGTTTGTGACTCGACTAGGTTGAGGTAGCGGTGATTTGATTGTTTCCCATAAAAATGAAGCTTTACATATACTTTTTCTGCAGGATTGCTCATAAGGTCACCGAGGGCTTTTGATACATCTTCTGATTTGCGCTTATTGTAATAATAAACAAAACCAGACTTATCTGAATGCATACTTGATATAACAAAGGTTCTTCCTTTTGATGGGACCGTTTCGACAAAGGAAAGGTTCTCAAGGATATGATGGTTTTTCAATATATGTTCAAGCAACATCCTTACATCTTTATGCTTAAGCTGGTGCTGTTCTAAAAACCATTTTAAAAAACTACTTTTTTCTGATGCGGATACCCAGTTTCTCATAAACACCACCCTGAAATTCTACTTTCTTCAAGCATAACATGATATACATATATTTCAATTCAGATGTGTTCGTTCAAACTAAATAGTCTGATAACAATTTAATAACTTATGAATATAATAGGATACCAGTTTGATAAAGGGGGGGAGTGGCGGGTGTTCATTCGAAGGGCTACTGCCGAAGAGCTGAGGTTTATTCAAAGTTATGCGCCAATCGTCCAGCAAGAAGCTACGTTAGGCTATATGGATGGGAACAATGTAATGAATGAAGAGATGCACTATCATTATAAAGCAGAATACTTCACATTATTGGATAGACATCGAATTTGCGGGTGGATTCTGTTAGGAGAAGCAAAGACACCAGTTAATTCCGAGACGATGGGAATGGTCTTAGAGTTATATGTGTTACAACCTTATCGAAAAAAAGGGTTTGGTCATATGCTAATGAATTATGCTCTCCATTATTTTAAGCAAAAACAATTAAAGAAAGTACAGCTGAACGTTTTTGCTGGGAATCATGCAAAAAAGCTTTATGAACAAATGGGTTTTAAAGATGTTTCCACGCTTATGGAAAGGCCATTATAATAGTTTCATGTGAAACAATAGGTTAGCCCATTGACAAATCCTTACAGGACAATTATAGTTTGAGTAACAAATTGATGGAAGGGTGACCCAACTACAATGAAGTACTAATCCTATTTACGAAAGCAATCAATTGAAGGTGTTTTTTGCAGAATATTTCTGCTTTCTTTAACATGCCTTCAATGGGAGTTTTCAGGATAGGATTGGATTTCTATAGTTGAGCCCAAGAGGAGTAGTCTCCTTCTTTTTGGTATTCACCTATATTTATGCCTCCTATTCTGACTGTAGATAGGGGGCATTTTCATGTCCCCAAAACATAATGAAGATGGGGATGATTGTATGCTTTTATTAGAAGCTCAAAAAATAAAGCAATATATAAAAGAACGACTCCTACTTAATATAGACCATATCCAAATTCATAAAAATGATCGTATTGGTTTAGTAGGAAAAAACGGAAGTGGGAAAACAACTTTATTGCATATATTAGCAGGAAAGAAAGCGCCAGAAAAAGGGCTGGTTATTACTCATACTCAAAGTGAACTGCTGCCACAGCTTAAAAGGACAGACACAACAAAAAGCGGTGGAGAAGTAACACAAGAGTACATTAATGAAGCAATTATAAAAGATCCTGAACTATTGTTTGCGGATGAACCAACGACAAACTTAGATACAGAACATATTGAGTGGTTAGAAAAGAAGTTATCTATGTGGAAGGGAGCCTTTGTTATCGTTTCACATGACAGAGCCTTTCTTGATGCTCTTTGTACAAAGATATGGGAAATTGAGGAGGGAAAGATTAAAGAGTATAAAGGAAACTACCAAGACTATGCAAAACAAAAACGTTTAGAAATAAGGCAAGAACAACAAGCCTATGAAATATATGAAAAAAAGAAAAAACAGTTAGAAGAAGCATTGAAACAAAAGGAGAAAAAAGCAGACAGAGCAACGAAAACACCCAAAAAAGTTAGCAAATCAGAAGCGAGAATTACAGGAGCAAAGCCATACTTTGCCAAAAAGCAAAAGAAGTTGCAACAGGCGGCTAAAGCAATTGAAACGAGATTAGAGAAGCTTGAAAAGGTAGATAAAGTTAGAGAGAACCCGCCACTTAAAATGAATCTTCCAAATGAAGAAACATTTCAAGGTCGAATTATTCTTCGCGTACAGGAGGTATCTTCAAGAATTGGTGAAAGGGTTCTTTGGAATAACACAAGCTTTCAAGTTCGTGGTGGTGATAAACTGGCGATTATCGGACCGAATGGAAGCGGAAAAACGACATTAATTAAAAAAATCATCGATCAGGCGAATGGTATTACGATCTCTCCAGCTATGAAATTGGGTTATTTCAGTCAAAACCTTACGATAATAGATATGAAGAAATCAATATTAGAAAATGTTCGCTCCACTTCAAAGCATGATGAAACATTCATTCGAACGATCTTAGCAAGGTTACATTTTTTTCGGGATGATGTATATAAAATTGGAGAAATTTTGAGTGGAGGGGAGAGAGTAAAAGTCGCATTAGCGAAGTTGTTTTTGAGTGATATTAATACGTTAGTTTTAGATGAGCCAACGAATTTTCTTGATATGGAGGCTGTTGAAGCATTAGAGTCCCTTTTAAAAGAGTATGAAGGAAGCGTGATCTTTGTCTCGCATGACCGGCGTTTTATTGAACAGGTTGCCACACGAATATTGGAAATACGAAATAAAGAAATTCGATTGTTTGAGGGAACGTATCATCAATACAAACAGCCTAAAATAGAAGAAAAACGAAACTCAGAGGAAGACAAACGTCTATTGATTGAAACGAGAATATCGGAAGTGTTGGGTCGATTAAGTATGGAACCATCTGGTCAGCTAGAGAAAGAGTTTCAGGAGCTATTAGAAGAGAAAAGGAGATTGAATTGAAAAGTGCAGTTTGAGTTGAATTTTGAGGGACTATAGGAAGTTGTTTTTTTATTTTAGTCCCTTGGAATTCTCGTTAGTTAGCAGCTGCTGAAAAAAGACTTTTTTTCATCCCTTACAATTTGAGTACGAAGTGATTTTGTTATATGATTTGAAAATACGATGCTTCAAAAAATAACTGTAAAAAGAGTGATGGAACCAATGTATCCAAAAGAATTAAATTATAAAATGCCTGCAGAGTGGACAACTCATCAGCGTACATTCATTTCTTGGCCTGTTCAAGATTCGATGGTCTATCCTGATGATTATGAACATGTTTGGAATGGCTACGCTGAACTTGTACATGCAATTGCTGAGTTCGAGCCTGTATCAATTGTCACAAATCGAGACGATATAGAAAAGTTGAAGGCAATTTTTGTAGATGAGAGAGTGGGATTTTTACCAATTGAGCATAATGATGCATGGTTACGAGATAACGGACCTACGTTTGTCAAAAATGCTGACGGGGACATAGCAGGGATTAATTGGATCTTTAATGCGTGGGGAGAAAAGTACTCTCCGTGGAAATTAGATAATGATGTGGCACCGAAAATCTTAGAGCATTTTAATATTAAAAAATTTGATGCTCAAATAGTGATGGAAGGTGGGTCATTTCATGTGGATGGGGAAGGAACGGTACTGACAACAGAAGAGTGCCTATTGAACCCAAACCGTAATCCTGATTTATCAAAGGAACAAGTGGAACAATACTTAAAAGATTATTTAAATATTGAAAAGGTTATTTGGTTGAATAGAGGTTTAAGTGGAGATGAAACAGATGGTCACGTTGACAATGTGGCTTGTTTTGCAGAACCAGGTAAGGTAATTATGCAAGTGTGTCATGATCCGAGTGACGATAATTATCAAATCACACAAGAAAACCTTGAGATCTTGCGCAAAGCAACAGATGCAAAAGGACGAAAGTTTGAGGTCATTGAGATTGAGCAACCACCAGCATCACATTTTGAAGAGAGCCGACTAACGCTTAGCTATCTTAATTTTTATTTTGTAAATGACGGAATTATTTTACCAGTGTTTGGTAATGCAGCAAAAGAAACCGATCAAAAAGCAATTGATGTCTTGCAACGAACATTCCCTGACCGTAGAATCCGGACAATTGATGGAATGGCTATCATTAAAGAAGGCGGAAATGTTCATTGTACAACACAGCAAATGCCTGCTGAAGGAAAATAGAAGGAAGAGGTGAGTTGGTTTGAGAAAAGTGAAAGTAGCAGCTACACAAATGAGCTGTTCTAATAATATAGAAGAAAATATAAAGAAAGCTGATAAGTTAGTAAGGGAAGCAGCAAGTCAAGGTGCACAAATCATTCAAATTCAAGAATTGTTTGAAACACCTTACTTCTGTCAAAAGGAAAAATCTGATTATTATATTTATGCAACAGAAGTAGAAAAAAACAAAGCCATTACTCATTTTAAAAAGGTTGCTAAGGAGCTTGAAGTTGTACTTCCGATTAGCTTTTATGAAAAGAAAAATAATGCTCGTTACAACTCGTTAGCTGTCATTGATGCTGATGGGGAAGTACTAGGTGTTTATCGCAAAAGTCATATTCCAGATGGACCAGGTTATGAAGAAAAATTTTATTTTAACCCTGGCGACACAGGGTTTAAAGTTTGGGACACACGCTATGCGAAAATTGGAATAGGAGTTTGTTGGGATCAGTGGTATCCTGAAGCAGCAAGATGTATGGCGCTAATGGGAGCAGAAATTTTATTTTACCCGACAGCCATTGGTTCAGAGCCGCATGATGATACAATTGACTCCAAGGACCATTGGCAAACAGTTATGCTAGGGCATGCTGCATCGAATTTAGTGCCAGTTGTAGCCTCGAACCGAGTAGGAGTAGAAGAGGATGAAGATTTCAAAATTACGTTCTATGGCTCTTCTTTTATTGCAGGACCTCAAGGAAACAAAGTAGAAGAAGCGGACCGAACAGAAGAAACGGTCCTTGTAGCAGAATTTGATCTTGATGCATTAGACATTCAACGCATCGAGTGGGGCATTTTCCGTGATCGTAGACCTGATTTATATAAAATTATTACTTCCTACGATGGTGAGTTAATTATTAAATAGCATAGATAGGATCTGAACCTTTTTCATGTTAGGGGTCAGATCCTTTAAAAATACTTTGTTATATAAAGGAGTCAGGATAATGACACGTTTACTTCCTTATTTAGTAATGGATGGAAATGCTAAAGAAGCAGTAGAGTTTTACGAAAAAGCTTTGCATGCAAATGTGATTGGAGTTCAAACCTTTGGTGAAATGCCGGAAAATCCTGATTTTCCATTACCAGATTCGGCTAAGGATCGAGTATCACATGCGATGATCAAAGTCGGTGAGACAGATATGATGCTCTCGGATACATTTCCAGGCACACCTTATGAAAAAGGAAATCATGTAACAATTTGTATTATGGCTGATACGAAAGAACAGGCAAAAGACTTTTATGATGGATTGCAAGAAGGTGGACAAGTGACGATGCCTCTTCAGGAAACGTTTTGGAGTCCAGCTTATGGGATTGTCATTGATAAATTTGGTGTGACATTTCAGATTTCGACTGAAAGTGGACAGTAACGAAAGGAATGAGTATGAACCAGTTGGTTTGTACTCTTTTTTGGTATGTTAAAGCCAATAAGAAAATAAAGGAATTGGCTATATATAAGTAAGTTGTGGCAAGAATCAAAAATGATCTTTGCCACAACCGATAGACATATGTGTTCCCTTAAAGTAAAATGTGAACCGTTTCTTTAAGGGTCAATTCTTAATTTACTCAACAACTAAATCTTCAATAGAATCAATATCCATGTAAGTTGGAACAGCTAAGCCAAGAGCAGTACCGTGAAGGTTAGAACCTAAGTCAATGAAGTCCCCTTCGTATTGCTCATAGTAATCAGCGTGTGTTGTAGGTAACCATGCACCTACTGTTGCATCACCACTACCTGTTGCAATACCAGCCCACATTGGACCTGCATCTACTTGTGTTAATGTAACATCATAGCCAATAGACTCTAATACGTGGCCAAGAACATTTGTAGCAGCAACAGTTTCATCCCATGCTACATATAGCAATGTGAAATTATCACCATCAACGGTCTCAACACTTTCTATCCATGTAGCAACTAACTCTTCATTTTCGCTAACAAATTGCTCTGCAGCTTCTTCTACATTTGCACCATCATTGACAAGAGCCATAACATATTCAACATGATCAGGCTCCCAACCAAATTGATCTAATAATTGATATGCATTTGGATGATCTTCATCTAATCCTGTACGAGCAATTGTGTGAATGTCTTCCGCAGCACCGTATAGGTTCAGTGGATCTTCTAAGTATTTAAGTTCAAACTCAGAGAATTTCCAGTGTGGGCTCCAAGCAGTTACGATTATTGGCTCTTCGTTTTCATATGCACTTTTTAACGCAGCTGTCATCGCAGCATCTGAGCTTTCAACTACATTCCAGTCATCTTCAAGACCATACTCAGGTAAAACTTGGTTAATCGTAATGTTCATTAAACCAGCACCAGGGTCAATCCCAATAATTTCAAAATCAACGTCTTCTCCTACATGTGAAGCAGTCTCTTCTGCAGGTGTTTCTTCTGTACCTTCTACATCATCTGCAGGTGCCTCTTGAGATGCTTCTTCTCCTCCGCAAGCTGCTAGTCCTAAAGCTAGGACAGAGGCGGTTGTTAAACCTAATAATTTTTTTAGCATTACTGTGTTCCCCCTTGTTTTTTGTTTCCTATATTTTGAGTGATTCGGTCTAAGATAATCGCAATGATTACAATAGCCAAACCAGCTTCAAAACCAACTCCAGTTTGAATCTGTGTGACGGCACGGTATACTTCTGTACCGAGTCCTGGTGCACCTACCATGGCTGCAATGACAACCATCGATAGAGCTAACATAATACTTTGATTAATTCCTGCCATGATTGTTGGCATGGCAAGAGGAATTTGAACTTTTAACAAACGTTGTTTCGTTGTTGAACCAAACGCGTTTGTTGCTTCAATTAAATCGGATGGTACTTGTTGAATCCCGAGTATTGTTAAGCGGATCGTAGGTGGCATAGCAAAAATAACCGATGCGACAACTCCAGGAACGACTCCTATATTAAAGAAGAAGATAGCAGGAATTAAGTAGACGAATGCAGGCATTGTTTGCATGAGGTCTAAGATTGGTGTAACAATTTGTCTTACCAATGTTTTCTGTGATGCCCATATTCCAATTGGAATCCCAACAATGATTGTGACAAACACAGCTGTTAGGACGAGAGCAAGGGTTTGCACCATATGCTCCCAATAACCTAAGTTCCAAATTAAGAGCAAACCTAGCACGGAAAATAATGCCATTCTCCATTTACTAGTCTTCCAAGCTATAAATCCAATTAGTAAAATTAATACAATAGGAGGAGGGAGAATTAAGAGCCATTCAATGCCGTCTACCACACCTCGTAAAATGACACTAATAAATTGAAAAACACCACTTAAATTATCTGTCAGCCACGATACAAAAAGATCAATTATATCAGCTAACGGCAGTCTTGGAATGAAGTCTACCATTTACTTCACCTCCAAAGCTTTGGCGCCTGTTAGTAGATTAATATGTTCTTCATCTCCAGCAAGGGCACCGATAACAGCACCTCTTACAAGAATTCCTTTTAAGCGGTTGTTCTCATCGGTTACAGCAACTGGGATGGATGCGTTTGATACTTTATCAAATAAATCCACTAGTAACACATCTGGTTTAACTGTAATTAAATCAGTTGTAATGACTTCAGTGAGTGACTGCTTTTTATCCATTGCTGCTTTAGCATCATGAGCAGAGATGGCACCAATTAATGTTTTTTGTTTATCAACAACATAAATGGATGAGATTCCTAGTTCCTTCATCATTTTTAATGCAACACGTGGACCTTTGTCGGCTTGAACCGTTTCTGCTCGTTTCATCACATGATGAGCCGTCAGCACTTTTGCCAGGTCAACGTCTTCGACAAATCGTTCAACATATTGGTTGGATGGATTCATTAAAATTTCTTCAGGTGTACCAATTTGAACAATTTCTCCGTCTTTCATTAAGGCTATTCGGTCACCAATTCGAAGCGCCTCATCTAAATCATGTGTAATAAAGACAATGGTTTTCTCGACAGATGATTGTAGATCTAAAAGTTCATCTTGCATATCTTTACGAATAAGTGGATCAAGGGCACTGAATGCTTCATCCATTAAGAGAACATCTGGATTATTAGCTAAGGCACGTGCTAGACCGACACGCTGCTGCATCCCGCCACTTAGCTGGCTAGGGTATTGGTTTTCGTAGCCTTTTAATCCTACTAGTTCCAGAGATTCAAGTGCTTTTTTGTTTCGTTCCTCTTTCGGTACACCTTGGATTTCTAAGCCATACTCTGTGTTTTCTAGAACCGTATAATGAGGAAAGAGGGCAAACTTTTGAAACACCATACTGATTTTTTCACGCCTAACTTCACGAAGCTGCTCCTTTGACATTTTGACAACATCTTTACCATCAATTTCTACTTTCCCACTCGTTGGATCAATTAATCGATTTAACAGTCTGACTAGTGTCGACTTTCCACTTCCGGAAAGTCCCATGATGACAAAGATTTCACCAGAATGAACATTAAAGCTAGCTTGATTCACTCCAACCGTACAACCGGTATTCGAAAGTATTTCTGATTTTGTTTTTCCACTCTCTAGTTGTCCGAGGGCTTGTTTTACATTTCTGCCAAAGATTTTGGTGACTTGATCAACCTTTATCTTTACTTTTTTCTCATTCATATTTACACCTCTTTTATAACCACCATCTCATTATATAAATGTTATCCTTCAATCTTCAAAGAGCATTAAAGGGCAAAATTACCACATTTAGTTTGTACAGTTAAAACTGAACAAAATAAATAAACTTTATTCTTAGAATTGCTCCAAATAACTCATTATTCCTTCTTTTTTCCAATTTCATCTTTTGAAATTGATGTGGTAGTCTATAAAAAAAGCTCCGCGGGGAAGTGATGGAATGAATGAGTTGGACAAGCTAGAGCAAGCTAGGTCACGCTTTATTGATTCAATGGCACAAAACATGAATCTTTATGGGATTACGCCTTCAGTAGGTAGATTATATGGATTGCTTTATTTTAGTGAAAGGCCAATGACGTTAGATTGTATGAAAGATGAACTAGGGATGAGCAAGACGAGTATGAGTACGTCAGTTAGGCAGCTACAAGAGTTGAAGATGGTTGAAAAAGTTTGGAAAAAAGGGATTCGGAAAGATTTATATCAATCGATCGATGATTGGTATGAGACATTTTCAGATTTATTCTCTGTTAAGTGGAGGGCAGGAGTCTCTTTAAACATTAACTCTCTTCAAAAGTCTTTAGAGGAATTAGATGAATTGCTTGCAGACGAAGGAACATCTGATGAGGTAAAAAAGGAAGCTGAAGTAGACAAAGAAAAGTTATTGCATGCGTTAGAGTACTACGATTGGCTTAACCGTCTTATTGATAGCATTGAATCAAAAGAGATTTTTGAATATATTCCAAAGAAAAAAAGTAACATTTAAACCAAATCCCTGTAGGTTTGGTTTTTTTTTTTATCTAATCTAAAAAGAGTAAGGTGGTGAACTATCGACTCGTTTTGTATAATAAATGTAGCAAATTGCAACAAGGGAGTTAAATGTATGGGGATAAAAATATTGTTTATAGCACCGTATCGAGGGCTAAAGGAATTAGCAACTGTGCTGGCAAAGCAGCAAGCCGACCTTGATATTATTATAGAAGAAGCAGATTTAAGTGCTGCTATTCCTATTGTGAAAGCATATGAAAATAAGGGGATTAAGTTCATTATTAGTCGTGGCGGTACTGCGAACTTAATTAGTAAGTATACGGATATTCCTGTAATAGAGGTGAAACTGTCAGGTTATGATATTTTGAGGACATTGACACTCATTAAAGATTATCAAATGAAAGTCCAAATGATTGGGTTCCCTAATATTTGTAATGATGTGCTTTCTGTTTCAAGTTTACTTAATATAGATATTTCCTACACCATTGTCGACCGTAAAGAGGAAGTAGCAACTGCTGTTAAAGCTGCTTGGGATCAAGGTGCCCAGCTTATTTTAGGTGATACAATTACAGTGAAAACAGCAGAGGGTTTTGGGCTGCAAGGGATGATGATTACAACTGGAAAGGAGTCTGTTTTAGAAGTTTTTGATCAAGTTAAGCAAATGAATCAGGCTATGGAACAGATAGAAAAAGACTATTCCTTGTACAAAGAACTATTACATTCTATAAATGATGGCATTGCTATTTTTCAAGAAGGTGGAGAAATTATCTATGCCAATCAGGTGTTTAAACAGAAGTTGTTTGATCGAAATGAAGAGTCTTCTATTTTTAATTTACCAGAAGAGTTTTTGCAATTAATTTCAGAGTTGATATCTAAAGTGGATGAAGATGTAATTAGTTCGACGATCGCCTTGCAAGGGGAAAGTCTGTATGTAACTGCAGGGAAGTTCATTGATAGAGGTAATGAGTACTTTTATTTCAAAATACATGAAATAAACATAGAAGAAAAAAAGAGTATAGAAGTTCACATTGGCAGAATGCCACGTACATCTTTTGCGCAAATAGTGACAAGTAGTCACGTAATGAGACATGTCTTAGAAGAAGCAAGGCAAGCGTCAGCACATAATGACCCACTTGTTATTTGGGGTGATAAAGGAGTTGGAAAGAAGTTTCTTGCGTCCTCTATTCACACAGAGGGTAGGTGGAACGAAGGGTCATTTGTTGAGTTGATCATAGAAACGGATTCTAATAAAGTGGTTAGTGAAATAGCTAATTTTCTTACTATGCTTGAAAAAACAACGGTTTATGTTACTGGATTTGAGAAGATAACAATCGAACATCAAAAGGAAATAGCACAACTATTTGAAAAAAATAATCAAGTGAGAGTGATATACTCATTTACCGATGATCCCAAAATGCATAAAGAACTGATCAAACAAGTTAAAAGAAATCATATATATGTACCAACTTTACATGAACGTATCGAAGATTTACCTGAATTAATTCGGTTATTTGTTAGTATCTTTAATGCTCAATTTGGGAAACAAATAGTGGGGATTAAGGAAGATGCTCTTGTTTCGCTAAAATCAGTAAAGTGGACAGAAAATGTGAAGCAGTTAAAAGAGGTTGTAAAAGAGCTTGTCATTCGTTCAGAGGGAGATTACATTGAGAAGTTGTTACTAGACACGGTGCCTCTTGGTAAATCTAAAGGAGATAATGGATCTTTCATTGATTTAACAAAAACGTTAGCAGAAATAGAAAAACAAATCATTCTTACTGTACTTGAAGAGGAAAATATGAACCAAACAAAAGCAGCAAAACGGTTAGGGATTAACCGTACGACTTTATGGCGCAAAATAAACTAACGTTGCAATTTGCAACGTTAGTTTATTTTTTTTGTTTTTAACAGAAAAAAGTATTGCAAAAATAAACATATGTGTTTATACTTACAATTGTAAGCGCGTTACATTTTGTTCAAAAATAAAAATTGTTGCAATATTAATCATATAATTAGCTTTTATTAAATTTTTTTGAAAAAAGGTAAAGCGTTTCCAACGAAATGTAAGCGCAATAAAAAATAAAGGAGTTTTCACAATGCAACTTAAACAAACATTAGATAGAATTCCAGGCGGCATGATGGTTGTACCATTATTGCTAGCTGCAACTATTAATACAGTAGCTCCCGATTTACTTCGGATCGGTAACTTTACAGAGGCGCTCTTTGTAAATGGAGCAGGAACACTTATTGCCCTTTTCTTACTTTGTGCTGGTGCACAAATCAATGTTCGTAATATAGGGGTGTCTGTTGGAAAAGGGGCAACGCTTCTTGGAGTGAAATGGCTAGTCGGTGCAGCAGTTGGTTTACTAGCTTTCATGATGGCAGGTTCAGATGGCTTATTCTTTGGTTTAGTTCCTATCGCTATCATTGCAGCAATGACAAATAGTAATGGTGGCTTGTACATGGCTTTAGTAGGGCAGTACGGAAAAGCAGATGATAAAGCGGCATATTCAGTATTAGCTTTAAATGATGGTCCGTTTTTAACGATGGTAGCTCTATCAATTTTCGGAGCAATGGGATTTGTTGAAGGAATGTTCTCAGCAACAGCATTTATTTCTGTTTTACTACCAATTGTAATCGGTTTTATTCTTGGAAACTTAGATGGTGAAATGAGAGATTTCTTAAGTAAAGGTAGTGATATGTTAATTCCGTTCTTTGCTTTTGCATTAGGGATGGGGATTAACTTCCAAGCAATTATTCAAGGTGGTTTAGCTGGTATTGTGATTGGAGTAATGACGGTTTTAGTTACAGGTTCAGTAGCATATTACGTGTTCAAACTATTTAATTGGAACCCGATTGTTGGTGCGGCTGAAGGGTCAACAGCAGGAAATGCTGTAGCAACACCTGCAGCAATTGCAGCAGCGAGTCCGGTTTTTGCAGCAAATGCTGAATTAGCAACGGTTCAAGTAGCAGCAAGTGTTGTAACGACAGCCATTCTACTGCCGATATTTGTTGCCTTTTTAGTAAAGCGTTTAGAGAAAAAAGGAAAAACTGCAGCGAATAACTTCCAATAGTTAGTTATGAGGAACCATTCATTTCTAATGAATGGCTTTCTCTTTATAGCAATCTATAAAAATAGAAAGATTGCGATTTTCTATTGAGGATAAGGAGTGGAAAACAATGAGATTAGCCATTATCGCAGATGATTTAACAGGAGCAAATGATAGTGGAGTACAACTTGCGAAGTTTGGTTTGAAAACATCTGTTTTATTTGGATTAGATAAAAGGACTGTTCATGATTCAGAAGCGGTTGTTTTTGATACAGATAGCCGTTCGATTGATAAAAATAAAGCTTATGATATGGTATTTGAAGTAACTGAATTTCTTAAAGAACAAAGTTTTCAAAACATCTATAAAAAAATTGATTCGACAATGAGAGGGAATATTGGAGCAGAAATCGATGCGTTGTATGATTCTTTAAAACCAGATTTTGTTTTCGTCGTTCCTGGTTATCCTAAGAATGGTCGTACAGTTGTAAATGGGTACCACTTTCTAAATGGAGTTCCATTACATGAAACAGAGATTGCCAATGACCCGAAAACGCCTGTAACTGTTTCACATATTCCTACATTATTAAAGCAGCAAACAAACAAATCAGTTGGTTTGATCGATAAAAATTTATTGCACAAAGATGAAGAAGTATTTCAACGCGAACTTGAAACCTTTGCAAAAGATCATGTAACCTATATTGTCGTAGATTCTGAAACGGAAGAAGATTTGTCTCGAATTTTACACCAAACAAAAGACTCTAACTTTGACATTGCATGGGTTGGCTCTGCGGGCTTAGCTAACCATCTTCCTTCATATTACGGGATTGAAGAAAAAGAGGAGCTATTAACGATTCCTAAGAGCAATACTCCTGTTTTAACTGTTGTAGGCAGTGTTAACAAAAATTCTAGACACCAGCTGGATGTTGTTTTACAAAAAGACAATGTTTTCGGGATCAAAGTAGAATCTTATAAAGCTGTATCCTGTGATGAAGATAGAAGACTTGAAGTGTCAAACGTGTTAAATGAAGCAAGGGTTGCAGCAGGAAAGGGTTTTGATGTTGTTATTTACTCTACTGGTACACCGAGTGACATTGAAAAAGCAAGAAGAACAGGGGAGAATAACGGCTTTACTCATACAGAAACGAGTAATGAAATAGTGAAAATACTTGGTGAAATTAGTGCCGGATTAATTGAAGAAAAACTTTTTAAAGGTGTTGTCATGACAGGCGGTGACACAGCTAAACAAGTATGTGAATTATGGAATGTAAAAGGTTTCTATCTTCACGACGAGCTAGAGATCGGTGTTCCGATTTCAACTTTTATTGGAAATGAAGAGATTTTTGTTATAACAAAAGCTGGTGGTTTCGGCAAAGAAACAGTATTTGTCCATGCTATTGATAAATTAAAAGGAGTGTAATGTATGAAGCCGATTATTGGAATTACAATGGGGGATGCAGCGGGAATTGGACCGGAAATTATCGTGAAGTCGTTAACAGATAAGGATATTTATGATAGGTGTCAACCGGTTGTGATTGGTGATGTGAAGATTTTGGAGAAAGTGAAACCGATTGTTGAAGCAGACGTAGATATTCATGTCATTCAACATGTATCAGAAGCAAAAAATGAATTTGGAACAATAGATGTTATTGATTTAGATCTACTCCCGGAGGATCTACCATTTGGTCAAGTTTCTGGTGAAGCGGGCAACGCCGCTTATCAGTATATTGCAAGAGCTGTTTCACTAGCAAAAGAAAAACAAATCAATGCAATCTGTACAGCTCCACTTAATAAAGAGGCTCTGCACAAAGGTGGCCATTTGTACCCGGGCCATACTGAAATCTTGGCGAAATTGACTGATACGGAAGACTTCTCTATGATGCTGACAGCACCAAATTTGAAGGTAATTCACCTAACTACTCATGTAGGATTAATTAAAGCAATCGAGATGATTAACCCAGAAAGAACATACAAAGTGATTAAATTAGCACATGACACGTTAACTAGAGCGGGTATGAAAAACCCAAGTGTTGCAGTGTGTGGAATTAACCCGCATGCTGGTGAAAATGGCCTTTTCGGGAATGGAGAAGAAGAGGAAAAGTTAGCTCCTGGTATTGAAAAAGCAAAACAAGAAGGCATTAATGCGTCTGGACCTCATCCTGCAGATACACTATTTTTCCGTGCGGCTCGTGGCGATTTTGATATTGTTGTTGCTTGCTATCACGATCAAGGTCATGCTCCAATTAAAGTAATGGGAATTGAAGATGGAGTAAATATTACGGTAGGATTAAAAGGCGGAGTCATCCGTACTTCGGTTGACCATGGAACGGCCTTTGACATCGCTGGAAAAAACATAGCTGATTCAAGAAGCATGAAGGCTGCAATTAATTCTGCAATTGAATTAGCACCGAGAGATTAGTTGCAAGTGGAAAGAGGCTGTTTCAAAAGGTCAAAGTATGGACCTTTTGACGACAGCCTCTTTTTGATTTACCTATTTTGTTTGGTAAACTAAATAAAATTAATCGGTGAGGTGAGTAAATTGATCCTTCAACCACAAAAAGCGGAGTTTTATCAGCAACCTACACTCGACCTAGCACAGGCTTTACTTGGGCAAATTCTTGTTAAGGAAACAAAAGAGGGGGTTACATCTGGGTGGATTGTTGAAACAGAGGCATATATTGGTCCTGATGACCGAGCGGCACATAGTTTTGGAAACCGTCGAACAAAGAGAACGGAAGTCATGTTTGGACCACCGGGGCATTTCTATACATATGTTATGCATACCCACTGTTTAGTCAATGTTGTCAGTGGAGAAGTGGGTCATCCTGAAGCTGTTTTGATAAGAGCTGTTGAACCTTATCATGGAATCGAACTAATGTATGAGCGTCGAGGACAAGAGAAAAAAGAAAAGGATTTAACAAATGGGCCAGGGAAACTAACTAAAGCATTAGGTATAACGAAACTCGATTATGGTCTTCCTTGCAATAAGCAACCAATCTATATCGCAGAGGGAAAAAGAAGTGGAATCATTGAAAGTGGGCCTAGAATTGGGATTGAAAACAGTGGAGAAGCGAGGGATTATCCTTGGAGGTATTGGTTGTCAGGCAATCGGTTTGTCTCAAGATAATAGGAATAAGCATTCTTAAAGACTGTTTTCAGATTGATGTTGTGAAGAAACGTTTTTCTCGTAGTGAAATGGAGGAAGTCACTCGACTCCTCCTCGCGGAAAGCGAGTGGCTTAGATAAAATAGTTACATAAAGGAGGGGGTTCGCTTTTAAGAAAGAAAGGGAAGTGGTCGAATCTCCTTGCTAAGAGGGTTAAATAATAAAATAGCAGAAAAGTTTTATATTAGTGAAGGCGCAGTGAAAAACTATACTAGTGAAATTTTTAGCAGGTGTATTAGATCGTTAAAGTTGACTTAGATGGAAGCCCTCCTAATCAGTTTTTTTATTTGTAGCAGAATTTAAGTAGTTGTAATTCTTTATAGAGAACAAAAAGTGTTTACTGCACTATAATTAAAGAGTATAATGTTCTTATTGGAGAACATTATACTCTTTAATTTGTTCAGGAGGATAAGATGGACAATCTTTCATGTTATGAACAACCTTTGTTAGGGAGAATTTCAATTCATCAAGTTGAAGGGGAATTAGTAGATTCAAGACTATCAACGATTGTTATCCTTGAAATTAGAAAGAAATCGCTTTTGTTTGTAAGTCAATTAAAGTTCCCCTTGTCTGAATCCGTCATTTATCACGTTGATCTAAAGCTAGCCGATAATCGTATTTTATTATTTGGCTGCATTACCCAATCAATTAGTAACTCAAATAGCACTAGCTACCATTATCAATATGACTACATTTTGAATACTGATCAATTTCTACCGATTAATTCTTCAAAGTTACCAAATGAAAAGGAGGAGAAAATAAGGTTCACCAAAAAAGCAGACAAGGAGATATAGGAATGAATGGAAGAAACATTAGGGTGTTACGAGAAGAAAGAGGGATGACATTAAACCAATTAGCCACTCTCTCGGGGGTATCAAAATCATATATTAGTTACATTGAAAGAGGAATGCAAAAAAACCCAAGTATTGCCGTTTTAGAGAAGCTCTCTATAGCACTTGGAATTGAATTTATGAAGTTAATTGAATCTGTAAATGAAGTATCAAAAAAGTAAATATAAAGAGGGTGACTCTATTACGTAGACGCAAGTAGCTTCATAAGAAGACGAGAAGGTCTATACATCAATAATAAAGTCACCTATGTGTATTAATTTTGATTATTTTTCCACTTATTAAACTCTAAATACTCTTTAAACTGCTCCTTGCTAATTCCGGAATCCATGGCCTCTCTTACTAGCTCAATCCAAGCATCGTCCAATTTAGTATTTTTATTCTTTGATTCCTCATTTAATAGGTGTTCAACTGTTACTCCTAGAACAGAAGAGATCTTTTCTAAAAATTGTATGGAAGGATTAGATTGAATATTTCTTTCAATTGAACTTAGGTAAGATTTTGCTACTCCTGCTTTTTCAGCTAACTCTGATAAAGAATAGCCCTTTTCAAGTCGATATTTTTTCACACGTTCGCCGATCATACATATCTGTCCTCTCTGCCTATGTAATAGTATGATTATAACAGTGCAGAGGTTGTTCTGTAAATAGAACTACTCTTTCGCTAAATGAACTGCTTGCAATTTTAAAAAATTACGGACTTCTTCAACAGATAATCCTAGTTTTTTAGCTTCTTCTATTAACATTAGCCACTCGTGGTCAAGTTTATCAGATTGATTATTCAACGGATTCATCTCCTTTAAATCATGACTAAAGATATGCCTATATTAAGAACAATTAGACCGAAAGAATTGTTCTTTTTAAAGAACTTAAGTTGAGTATAATACTAATTACTTATGAAATAAAGAGTTATTTGTAAATTTCCCCTTTGTTTTTGAAAATGTGGTTCTTAATAACATTTTTATGAGGCCGTAAAACTATAAAGACAGCCGGCTTTGAAAAAAACCAAAGCCGGCTGTCGAATAAAAAAACCATGTCTAATTTTCTCACAAGTCTGTTCAAAAAGGGAAAAATCTCCCCTTTTTAAACAGAATCTTATAAACTTTTTGTTACGGGTTCTTCTTTTATTAATTTTGCATCAAAAATAAACGGACCAAATGGAATAACAGATGCAATGGCTGCTAGTAGCCCTTTTTTAAATGACCATCTTTCAGTAAACATGACAAATGCTAGAACGACAAAGTAAAGCATGAACAATATACCATGAATCCATCCAGTGACCGTGACCATCATTGGCATATCAAACATATATTTTAATGGCATAGCAATGCCTAATAGAAGGATGAAAGAAAGTCCTTCTATATAACTGACAAAACGAAATAATTTAAGTGTTGAACTCATAATGATCATCTCCAATTAAAGTGGACTCGTTGTCATACCTAGGTTGTATTATAGCAAATTATTAATATAATGTGTTTTTCTAATTCGTGACGATTTAGAAAAACACATTTAGCCTAGAAATGAATACGCTATAAGGCAAAAGTGGATTAGGAGGTTGTAATGATGTATCCAGTTTTTCCTTATTATGATAAAGAGACGAAGTGTAAAGAACAGCCTGTTGCATTTCCGCCTCAAGAACAGGATCAGCAACCAGGTCTAGAGTACCCAATGATACCAAACCCGATTGCAGAAAATCCTCACTATATTGGTTCAGGTAAGTTAAAAGACAAGGTGGCGATTATTACAGGAGGAGATAGTGGGATAGGGCGAGCAACGGCGATTGCCTTTGCAAAAGAAGGTGCAAATGTTGTAATCGCGTACTTAAATGAACATATTGATGCAAATGCTACGAAGAAGCGTATTGAAGAAATAGGGAAAGAATGTCTTGCAATTGCGATTGATCTACGGGAAGAAGCTGCTTCAACAGAGGTCGTTAAACAAACGATTGATCGGTTTGGCAGGCTTGATGTCTTAGTCAATAATCACGCAGTTCAATATGTGCAAGATTCAATTCTCGATATTACGTTTGATCAGTTAGACGATACATTTAAAACAAATATTTACTCTTTTTTCTTTATGACAAAGGCTGCACTCCCATACTTACAATCAGGAGATACGATCATTAATAACGCATCTGTCACGGCCTATCGAGGTCATGAGAAATTAATCGATTACTCAGCTACACAAGGGGCGATTGTTACATTTACACGATCATTAGCCATGTCATTAGTTGAGCAGGGGATAAGAGTAAATGCCGTCGCTCCTGGTCCTATCTGGACACCGCTCATTCCAGCCACTTTTCCAAAAGAGGAAATCAAATACTTCGGCACAGACACGCCAATGAAAAGGCCAGGTCAACCATTCGAATTAGCCCCAACCTTTGTCTACCTAGCCTCAGACGACTCAGGCTACGTAACAGGCCAAGTCCTACACGTAAATGGAGGAGAAATTGTAGGAGGCTAACAGAAACAAAGGTGCCCTTCCTTTGTTTCTGTTAGCCGACGCAATGAGCGAAGCCGCTGCCAAGGTTTTAAGCCTAAAGGAGCGAACTTCCCCTTTAGGCGCGCAGCGAGCGTAGCCATTGCAAACATGATCGCACAGGTAAGGACAAATGTACTTTTCGTATATAAAAGCTAACCGAAAGGCGGATATTCCCTTTTCGATTGCCGACGCAATGAGCGAAGCCACTGCCAAGGTTTTAAGCCTAAAGGAGCGAACTTCTCAAAAAGGCGCACGGCGAGCGCAGCCATTGCAACATATTCGCACAGGTAAGGCGAAACGTATATTTCATATATAAAAGCTAAACCGAAAGGGGATTTTCCTTTTTCGGTTATCGACGCAATGAGCGAAGCCACCGTAAATGTTTTAAGCCTAAAGGAGCGAACTTCCCCTTTAGGCGCGCAGCGAGCGTAGCCATTGCAAACATGATCGCACACGTAAGGCGATAGTAGTTTTTTAAGCAAGAAAACAAAGAACAAAGGCGACCTTCCCTTTGTTCTTTTAGCTTATATCAATTTTGACTATCTTCTTTTTTACTGTAAGATCAAATAAAATATATATATTAATATGAATGTTTCGGACTTCAAAAGTTTTTGTTGGAAGGATGGCGTTTCGTATTGGTTAATAATAAAGAACTTGTTCCAATTATGAATATAATCAAGTCGTTCGAGCTTATGTACGGAGTCGTTTTTTTAATGGAAGTAATAGACGATCACTATGTCTATCGCTACATAAGCCCGGAGGCGAAAGAACTTGCTTCATTAGATGAAAGTTTTCTTGGTAAACAACTGAATGAAGTGTATCCAGACTATATTTCAGACCATTTAAGTTCTTTCTATAACGAGGCAAAAGAAACAAGAAAGCCCGTTGTCGTTGAGGACAAGCTTAATATGGAGTTAACGGATGAAGTAGCAAGATTGGTGATCATGCCCTTGATTCAAGCTGATGACGAATTAACGTATTTTATTAGTTATACAGAGAGAACAAGATCTCCAAAGGAAGCAACTGTTGATCTTGTTACAGGCCTTCCAAGTTACCATTTGTTTGTTAGCAAGTTAAAGGAAAAGCTTCAAATAGCTGATAGCAATCCGATTGCCTTATGTTACCTCAAGCTTAGGCAAATAAAGCGAAACGAGGAAGGAAGAACGAAAGAGATTGACCAAGCTGTATTTATTGCTGAACTTACAAAGCGGATTTTGAATATACTTCCTGAAAAAGAATCGGAGCTAGCGCGTGTAGTTGGAGATGAACTTGTTTGTTTTTTTTCAACAAAGCACGATGCAGTTGCCTTAGTAAAGGAACTTCAACAAGTGATTTCGATACCATTTTCTGTAGACGGTATGAAACTCGTAATGGAGACCGCGGTAGGAGTGAGTTTCCAAGAGGTAGGAACAAAGTCAGAGTTGAGCCTGCTTAATGAAGCGTATCATGCTATGTTGCAGGCAAAGCAAGAGAAGGGGAATTCGGTAAAGGTATTTGATATGAATCGTCAAACGGAAGTAATGAGATCAAAACCTCATCTAGTTCACGAATTAAAAAAGGCGATTGTGAACAAGGAGTTTGTCGTCTATTTCCAACCGATTGTTAATGCTGCAACAGGAGGAATTCATTATGAGGCATTATTGCGTTGGTTTAGTTCGAAATTAGGACCGGTACCACCAGATGCATTTATTATGGCTGCAGAAGAAAGTGACTTTATTCAAGAGATTGACCTATGGGTGATTGAAAAGGTTTGTGAGCATGTCGCAAACTCTCATGAAGAGCTACGTTATGTCTCGATAAATCTATCAATTAAAACGTTTCAATCCACAGAGCTAGAAAAGAAGCTTCTTGCAGCTTGTTCAAAACATGGAATTGACCCAAGCTTCATAGAACTTGAATTAACCGAACACACCCTTTTAGAAGATGAACAATTGTTAATTGAGAAGTTAGGCTGTTTACGTAAATTAGGGTTCAAAGTAGCAATTGATGATTTTGGTATGAGGCATGCTTCTTTTAATTATTTACGGGTGCTGCCCGTAGATAAGATAAAGATTGATAAAGCATTTGTGCAAAATTTAAAACGAAATTCAAAAGAGCATCATATTATTACGTCGATTCTTACTTTAGCTAAGAAGATTGGCGTAAGAGTAACGGCAGAAGGTGTTGAGACAGTGGAACAAGCCAAGATGCTAGTCGACGCTTCTTGCGATGAGTTACAAGGTTATCTCTTTGGTAAACCAGCTCCTAATGAAATTGTTCACAAGGCTTCTAAACAAGCAAGAGAGCAGTGGAGTAGTTTGTTATAATTCCTACAGCCAATTATGGTGGCTCGATTATTGGTTCAAGTTAACTCGTGCTATAATGAGTCAAACATGTTCGAAATATAAGTAGATTGGATGATATGTGTGACGGAAATAACAATCGAGGTAAAAAAACGTAGTTCGGAAAAAATGAAAAAAGGATTTCCTCTAATCGAACAAACCGCACTAACAAAAAGTATGCAGAAAGCAGAAGAAGGAACGATCCTTCGTGTTGTGGATGAATCAGGCTTATTTGTTGGGAAGGGGTATTATGGTAAGCAAAATAAAGGAGTAGGGTGGATAGTAACGAAAGATCCGTCCGAAACGATTGATCGAGATTTCTTTTTAGAACGAATTCGAGCAGCTGTAAACCGTCGAAAGAACTTATTCAACGATAATGAAACGACTGCTTTTCGTCTGTTTAATGGAGAAGGAGATGGCATTGGCGGTCTAACGATTGATTTTTATGATGGCTTTTATGTAAGTACGTTGTACAGTGAAGGGATTTATCATTTTCGAAAAGACATTTATGAGGCATTACAAAACGCCGTTACCTTTAAAGGTCTATATGAGAAAAAGCGATTTGCTAGCCAGGGACAGTATGTAGAAGATGATGATTTTGTTATGGGAGAACGTGGTGAGTTCCCTTTAATTGTTAAAGAAAATGGCATGAATTTCGCTGTTAATTTAAATGATGGCCCAATGGTCGGTGTTTTTCTTGATCAGCGAGACGTACGTAGACGAATCAGAGATGAGTATGCAAGTGGCAAACATGTGCTAAATACATTTTCGTATACAGGTGCGTTTTCGGTTGCAGCTGCCCTTGGCGGAGCTGCGAAGACAACAAGTGTCGACCTTGCTAAAAGAAGTCTAGCTAAAACAATTGAACAGTTTAGTGTAAATGGCATTGATTATGAAGCTCAGGATATTATTGTGATGGATGTGTTTAACTATTTTAAATTTGCAAAGAAGAAAGGGAAGTCATTTGACCTTGTCATCTTAGACCCACCTAGCTTTGCAAGGTCAAAAAAACATACGTTTAGTGCCGCGAAAGATTACACAGGTTTGCTACAAGAAGCGATTGCCATTACAGAGAAAAATGGAGTCATTATTGCCTCGACAAATTGCAGTACATTTTCTATGGAGAAGTTTCATACGTTTATTAAAGAGGCATTCAAAAAGGAAAATGCAAATTATCAAATTTTAGAGGAATACACGTTACCAGATGATTTCAAGACGACGAAATCATTCCGTGAAGGAAACTATTTAAAGGTCGTCTTTATAAAAAGAAAATAATAAAAAGCTTTCTAGGGTTCCGCGTGTACATACGGTCTGGTCCAAGAGAAAGCGCATAGAAGCTTCTATGTACACGGAGGGAGAAAAGCCCGGGAGGTTACTATCATTTGATAGGGACGTTTCGGGCTTTTTTATTTTTTGAAAAGTGAGGGTTTGAAAAATGAATAAAAACATTGCGTGGATGCTGCTTGTCATAGCAGCAGTCTTTGAAGTTGGTTGGGTCGTCGGATTGAAATATGCTGCAAGTTATGCAACATGGGGGCTGACAATTGTTGCGATCATTGTTAGTTTCTCAGTTTTGATTTGGTCTGGAAAGGTGCTTCCAGTTGGAACGGCTTATGCTGTTTTTGTTGGACTAGGCACAGTTGGAACGGTGATTGTTGACCATATCATATTTGCGGAGCCGTTTCGCTTTTCGGTTCTATTCTTTATCAGTGTATTGCTTATTGGTGTAGTTGGGTTGAAGGTGAGTACACCAGAGCAAGAAGAAGCAAAGGAGGGGCAATAAAGTGGAGTGGGGTTATTTAATTTTAGCAGGTTTGTTTGAAATGGCGGGTGTAGCAATGATTACTCAATTTAATCGAAAAAGGGGAGTGCTGCAGCTGCTATTACTAGTTAGTGCGTTTGGCTTGAGTTTTCTATTTCTATCATTAGCTATGTCCATCTTACCAATGGCGATTGCCTATGCTGTTTGGACTGGAATAGGGGCAGCTGGTGGTGTAGTAATAGGGATGTTATTTTATAATGAATCAAAGCATTGGAAGCGACTTTTCTTTTTGAGTATGATTATTTTCGCTTCAGTTGGGTTAAAGCTTGTCACATAGCTACACATCTGAACGTAGGTGTGTTATAACATTAGTAAAAAACTGGAAAAGGTGATGAGCGTGCAGCCCTTCATTTCGATTGTTATTCCAACGTATAATCGTTTGCTAGAGTTAGCTGAACTACTACAGTCACTAGCGAACCAAACATATCAGAATTTTGAAGTAGTAATTGTTAATGATGCAGGGAAATCAGTAGAGGAGGTTGTTCTTCTTTATCCTGAGCTATCTTGTACCATTGTCAATTTATCTAATAATCAGCATCATGTTCAAGCTAGAAACGTTGGAGTGGAACTTTCAAAAGGGGAATATATTATGCTCATTGATGACGATGATTGGATTGTACCAACTCATCTTGAACGAATGATAGAAGCTATAAAGGATGCTGATTTTGTACATTCGGATGTTGAAATTGTTAACTACAAAATAGAGGCTGAACAGAGAATTCCTATTGATCGTAAACTTTTTGCCTATCATAATAGGTTAGAAGATATGAAGGTATTCTCAACATTTGTCCCGTCTGGATGTCTTTATCGTAGAACGATTCATGAGGTGGTAGGTCTGTTTGACAAAGAGATGAAGCATTACTGGGATTGGGATTTTTATTTGCAAGTAGCAGGAATGTTTCACGTGAAACGCTTACCTGTAGCGAGTGTGATTTATAATTTTTCTGAAACAAGCAGTAATGAGTCAAAGAATATGGACAGTATGAGAATTCATCTAGATCGCTTATCAGAAAAGCACCAATTAGGCTTATTGCCGACGATGAATTTTCGTTTGCTCCTAGAAGAACCGGCTATGAAAAGAAGAGAAGCAAAAAGTGAACGCATATGGAATGGTGTAGGTGTGATTTCAAGGTTAAAGCGAAAACCAATTGGATAATGAGGTATGACTGTGTCATATCTTTTTTTAAAATGGAATGCTATCATGTAAGCATTAGAGTGGAAAGGATGTTTTGATGCAAAAGTCAGTTGTCTTAGCAGAAAAACCTTCTGTTGCCCGTGATATTGCTCGAGTATTGAACTGTGGGCGTAAAGGAAATGGGTTTCTAGAAGGGGACAAATACATAGTAACATGGGCGTTGGGACATTTAGTTACATTAGCTGAGCCTGAAAGCTATGGAGAGAATTATAAAACGTGGAATTTAGATGATTTACCGATGCTTCCAAACCAGTTAAAGCTTGTTGTGATGAAACAAACGAGCAAGCAATTTAATGCGGTAAAGGCTCAACTGCAGCGTAAAGATGTAGGAGACATTATTATTGCTACAGATGCAGGTCGTGAAGGAGAGCTTGTTGCCAGATGGATTCTTGAAAAAGCACATGTAAATAAACCGTTGAAACGATTATGGATATCCTCGGTAACAGACCGTGCAATTAAGGAAGGTTTTGCGAAGTTGAAAAACGCGAAACAGTTTGAAGGTCTCTATCATTCGGCTGTCGCTCGATCAGAAGCGGACTGGTATGTGGGAATGAATGGAACGAGAGCATTAACGACGAAGTTTCATGCTCAACTTTCTTGTGGACGGGTTCAAACCCCAACGCTTGCAATGATAGCAAAAAGGGAAAAAGATATTCAAACATTTAAGCCTGTTCCTTATAAGCAATTAACGGTGAAAACCGAGGATGGAATATCGTTTCATTGGGTTGATCAGAAGACGAATGAACGCCGAATGTTTGATGAGACAAAAGCAGAAACGATTCGTACGTCACTTAAAGGGCAAAAGTTAAACATATTAGATATTCAAAAGGCTGCTAAAAAGATTGCTGCTCCTAAGTTATATGACTTAACAGAACTACAGCGTGAAGCGAATAAACGATTCGGATATTCAGCAAAAGAGACGCTTTCTACCATTCAGCGTTTATATGAGCAGCATAAAGTGATCACGTACCCGAGAACCGATTCAAATTATTTATCATCCGATATGGTTGATACGTTAGCAGATCGCATAAAAGCTTGTGATATTCAACCATTTCGAAAATTGGTTTCCCAGTTAAAGGGCGTTAAAATTGATAAAAGCCTAGCTTGTATCAATGATCAACAAGTATCTGATCACCATGCGATCATTCCAACAGAACAATCTCCGGGACCGAACGCATTAAGTGAAAAGGAAACAAAATTATATCGCTTAATTGTACGACGCTTTCTAGCTGCTTTTTTCCCAGCAAATGAATTTGAACAAACAATGATTACAGCAGGAGCTGCGAAGGAACAGTTTATTGCAAAAGGGAAGAGAATGACAAGCGTAGGGTGGAAAGTCGTTTATTCCGAAGACGCGTCGTATTTAGATGGAGATGAGCGTGAGAGTGCTCTTCCAAAGTTGAGCGCAGGTGATGCGCTACCTGTTCAAGAAATTAATGTTGCTTTTGGACAAACAAAGCCGCCAGAAAGACTTACAGAAGGTACGCTGCTTTCTGCGATGGAGAAGCCAAGTGCCTATTTAGAGAGCCATAATAAAGAGTTAGCACAGACGTTAGGAAAGACAGGCGGAATTGGAACAGTTGCGACAAGAGCGGACATAATTGAAAAGCTTTTGAATACTCATTTAGTAGAAAAGAGAGACAAATATTTACATGTAACAGGCAAAGGAAAGCAGTTACTAGAGTTAGTTCCTGCTGAACTAAAATCACCAGCACTAACAGCAGAGTGGGAGCAAAAGCTAGAGCAAATTGCGAAAGGGCAGTTAGAGAAATCTGTTTTTGTGGCAGATATGAAACAGTACGCAGCAGACATCGTTCGCCAGGTTAAACAGAGCGAGAAGCAGTTTAAGCATGATAATGTAACGGGAAGCCCATGTCCTGATTGTGGAAAGCAGTTACTTGAAGTGAAATCAAAGCATGGAAAGAGACGTGTTTGTCAGGATCCGGGCTGTGGCTACAAGAAAAATATTTCTAAGACAACGAATGCACGCTGTCCAAAGTGTAAAAAGAAATTGGAGCTTTGGGGAGAGGGCGAAGGTCAAACATTTGCTTGTGTTTGTGGACATAGGGAGAAGTTATCAACGTTCCAAGAACGAAGAAAAAACAACCAAAACAAGAAAGTATCGAAGCGAGAAGTAAATAATTTCATGAAAAAGCAAAACAAACAAGAGGAGTTCACCAACAACGCATTAGCAGATGCGTTAGCAAAGCTGAAGTTGGATGATTAGACAAATCGCTTGTGTTGCGAACTGAGGGGGAGAAAACGTTGAAAGCAGTACTTCTTCATCATGTTAGTTTACCGGTATCAAATTTGGAAAGATCAAAAGCATTTTATGGCAAAGTTCTTCGATTAAAAGAAGTAGCAAGACCGGATTTTGACTTTGATGGTGCTTGGTATCAAATCGGAGAAGGGCAACTTCATCTTATTGTTGATGAGACAATGCCTCGTGAAGCAGAACAAAAAATTAACTCTAGAGCACTGCATTTTGCACTTCGCGTAGAGGATTATTATGAAACGGCGGAGTGGTTGAAGAAACATAATATTACCATCGTTAAGAAGCCCGATAGCAAGAGTGGGTTTGCACAAATTTTCTGCTGTGACCCAGATGGACATATTATCGAACTGCATGTGGAACAACCTTTGTAAGAGAGAAAGAGCTAGGTGTATAGTCAGCACCTAGCTCTTTCCTTTTTTGTTTAGTATTTAAATTGCTTCATTCTTTCTGTTAACTCAAGGGTTGCATCATTTAATAATTCGGTTGAGTTGGAGACAGTAGAAAGTGCTCTTCTTTGCTCATCTGATGAGGCTGCAACTTCTTCGGAGGCGGCTGTAGATTGCTCGGACACAACAGCGATGTCTTCTATGGAAGCAACAACCGCATCTTTGTGATCGGTCATTTTTTTTACTTCTGTCTTAATGGAGTTAATGGCAGAAGTCATTTGATCTACTACTTTTTCTATTCCTTCGAAACTAGCTTCTGTTCTTTGTACAGCCAAGTTCTGTTCTTCAGTAATGGTCTTAGTTGAAGTCATTTCATGAACCACTTTATTTGCCTCAAGCTGAATACCTTCAATCGTTTGCCTGACTTTATTTGTCGCTTGAGAGGATTGCTCGGCTAACTTTCGTACTTCAGCCGCTACAACAGCAAATCCTTTTCCGCTTTCACCAGCTCGTGCCGCTTCAATACTAGCGTTTAAAGCGAGAAGGTTTGTTTGGTCAGAAATATTATTAATCGTATCAATGACTTGACCTACTTCAATAATCCGATCCGATAAAGTATGAACGGCTTTTTCTACCCCTTGAATGACGGAATTAAACCCTTGTGTTTGTTCACGTAATAAGAATACCGTATCAGAGCCTTTTTCATTTTCTCTTTTTGCCTGTTGTGACAAGGTTACAAGAGTAGCAGAGTAAGTATTTACGGAGTCAATTTGTTTGGATAGATCAACAGTTGCTAGCTTCGTTGAATCAATATCCTCAGCTTGTTGTAAGGATCCGCTCGCTATTTCATTGATAGCTGCTGCAACTTCATCGCTCGAAGCAAGGGTTTCCTCAGCAACAGCTGATAAGTTTTCCGTAGATTGAGAAACTTGCTCAACAGATGTTTGAATCGAGTCAATCAACCCTTTCATGGAGAGGACCATTCGATTAAAGTCATTGGTTAATTGCCCAATTTCATCTTTTGAATTGGATGAAATTGATACGGTTAAATCACCGTTAGCTACTAGACTTACTTGATTACGAAGAGCGACAATTGGTTTTGATATTTTTTTCGAAACAAAATAAGAAATGCCAATGGCTATTAGGATTGCAATGAAAGCAGTAATAAGAATCGTATTACGTAGCTCGTTCGCTTGCGCTAGCATTTTTTCTTGTTCAAAGACAGAGCCAATTTTCCAGTTAGTTGATTCTATCGTTTCGTAGAAAAGGATCTGGTTAGAACCGTCTTGGTTATATTCAATAAGTCCATGACTTCCACCGCTTAGTATTTGAGCGACTACCGGATCCTCACGGTTGTTTTCTGTCATAGTAGGGTGGACGAGGGCAATGCCTGCTTCATCGAAAAGGAAGAAGTAGCCGTCATAATTTAAATTTGTGGAAGAGACGATATTTGTTAAATCTTCTAGAGATAAATCAAAGCCGATGACCCCTAAAATCGAATTACTCGAACCGATAACCGCTTTGGCAACCGTAACTGTGTACTCGCCTGAACTTGCATCTAAATATGGCTCTGTCCAAATAACTTCACCTGGATTCGCTGAAGCTTGTTCATACCATGGGCGAACACGTGGATCATAGTCTGAACCGACATCAATAAATGGTTCTGCATAAAACTCACCTTGATTCGTTCCTAAATAGCTAACCGCAATATTTTCATTTTGCTCATTGAAGATCAGGAAGTCTTCGCTTACTAATTGCCAAAGTGCTTCTTTTTCTTCACCTGCAGCATTCAGAAACTCAGATATTACATTATTGTGTGTGTAGCGATACATGGAAGAAGCGTAGTTTGATAGATAAAGGTCAATATGACTCTTTTTATCGGCTGTAGAGATAGCTCCTTCTGATAGAATATTTGCTTCAACCTGTTGCTTTACTTGCCAATATGTTATTGCAGAAACTGCAAGTAACGTAACAACTAAAATCAAACAGATAAGACTAATTAATCTAGTTTGAATTGATTTCATTAAAGTACCAGCCTCCTAGTTGAGTAATAATGATATTATCGGCGCAATTTCAATGAAGTTCAACAAAAATGTGAAAAAAGATCTAGGAGAAAGTGAGGGGGGAGGAGGGGGGGTCAGACCCCAGGGCTGTTGATTAACTAATATTTTCCATCTAAATAAGATAGACTTCTCCTATTTAGATGGAACCACTGAATTTCAGCTTTCACCTCACTTGGGAGAGTATGCTGAATAAACCTGCGCGAGAAATCCAAAAAATTTAATGAATAAACCATACTCCAGGCAGACTTCGTTTCGTTATATAACCAGCGTAACAGTAAATACGAGATTAACGTTCCAAAAACTTGGCTGTACACTGCATTTTCGGACATTCCAAATAGGTTTGATAACTTGAGGTTTTGCTTGACCCATCTAAAAAACAGTTCAATTTGCCAACGAGATTTATACATGGAAGCAATGGCTTCTGCTGAACAATCCATTAGATTAGTAGCTACACGAATGTCATGCCCTTCTGAATCCTGAAAGGTGACAAGACGATACCTTTTCTTTGTCTCACGTGAACCTTTACCTAGAATAGCTGTTTCATCCCTAACAATGTTGGTCTTCTCTACATTCAATCGTTTTAACGCTTTTCGCTTTGATGCTGTATAAGCATCCGCAATTCTGATCACAAAATGCTGGTTTTGTTCATTTAGGTCTTCAAAGGTTGCTGTACTAGCATACCCTCGATCACCTATGAAAACAGCGTTTATATCTTCATGAGTATAAAGTTTAGGGGCAACCATAATATCATGATCGCGTCCCGTTGTTTCAATGACTTGGCTTGGTTGATGGTTCAAGAGATCAAATGTGGTATGAAGTCGTATCGCATGGCGACTGCTTGTATAACGCGCCCATGAATAATTAGGATGTTTAAACGTAATGGTCGTTGAATCGACTGCATAAAGTTTATACTTTTTCACAAATGACCGACGAAGCGATCGGTTCATTCGTTTGATAAGCAATTGAAAGATCTCACGAATGAGTTGGTAAGGTACACTTTTTGCTTTTTTCGCAAGGGTTGAATGGTCTACATTCGGTAAAGTAGAACAGTTTGGTAAATTTGCCTCTGCCTCTCGAAAACCTGACCATGCTTTCGTAGCCGCAATGGACCAAAAGTGGATGAGATGAATGAAATTGAATTTCCGTGCCGTCTCTATATAGCCGTATTTTACTGCAATTTGGTCGAAATCCTCTTCGGAAATGAATAATTGTAACAACTGAGGAAGTGTGTTAATCTTGTTCATGAAAAGCCATTCTCCTTTGTGTTTGTTAGCGGTAACTACACTTTAACGGAGATGGCTTTTTTTGTCTTTTTATATGCTTATATTTACTAAATTCTGGCTAATCAACAGCCCTGGGTCAGACCCCTCGGTTGTACGTTAATGTGGTAAAGAGGGGTCTGACCCCTTATTCACTTATTCGATTTTTTTGAGTGGTTTTTTTGCTGGGCCTTCGATTACTTCTCCATCATAGGAGTAGCGTGAGCCGTGGCATGGGCAGTCCCATGTGCGGTCACCGTCGTTCCAATGAACTTCACATCCCATATGTGTACATGTTGTATCAACAACGTGTAGATGGCCATCTTTGTCACGATACGCTCCAGCTCGTTTCCCGTTAACATTTACGATCTGGGATTCATCTGTTTTTACATCATCTGGATGAAGCTCGCTCTTATCAAATTTTCCTTGTAGAAGTTGCTTTGCTACATCGGCGTTGTTAGTAATAAATTTCCTGACGCTTGGGTCAGCAATGAAGCGTGAAGGTCTATAAAGAGTTTCATACCTATTTTTACGATTTAATATTAGGTCGCTTATTAAAAGACCTGCCATCGTACCGTTTGTCATCCCCCATTTTCGATAACCGGTAGCAACGTATATATTACGATGTGTCCGATTAATTCTTCCTATATACGGCAGTTTGTCGAGTGTGACCATATCCTGAGCGGACCATTTGTATTGAATATCTAGCTCAGAAAAAAGCTCCATTCCGTACTGTTCTAGTGCTTCATAGTGATATTGGGTATTGATTCCTTGTCCTGTTTTGTGTTCCTCACCGCCAATGATCGCAAGCTTTTCACCGTCTCTCATCGTATAGCGTAATGAACGAGACGGAGAATCAACGTTTAAATACATTCCATCTGGGCATTCACCTTTTTTTACCTTTGCTGCTAATACGTAGGAACGTTCTACATACATACGTGAAAAATAAAGGCCGCCTCCATCATAGAATGGGAAGTGAGAGGCAACGACAACATGATTTGCAGTCAGTTTTGCCCCGCCTTTAGTCATTATGACAGGGTTAGGTTGGTGTTTAATATCAACTGCTACCGTATTTTCAAAAATCTTACCTCCGTTTTCTTTAATCTTATTGACTAAATATGAAAGGTATTTAAGTGGATGAAATTGAGCTTGATTTTTCATGACGAGAGCTGATTTAATTGGCAATTTTAACGGGATAGAATCAACAAGTCCACCGTCTATTCCTAATGTTTTGTAAGCTTCGTTTTCCTTTTCTAACTTATTTACACCTCGATTTGTCGTTGTGTATAAATAAGCGTCCTCTGATGAGAAGTCGCAGTCGATTTGTTCTTCTTTGACAAGGTTTTGAATAAATTGGAGAGCATCAGTCGCTGCTTCATAATAAAGCTTGGCTTTATCTTTTCCTAAGTGGGAGATAAACTCGTCATAAATGGCACCATGTTGTGCGGTAATCTTCGCTGTTGTATGGCCTGTTGTTCCATTTAATAATTCATTCGCTTCTAGTAATGCGACTTTTACACCTTCTCTTGAAAGAAGATAAGCAGTTGTAATCCCTGATATTCCTCCACCTACTATCGCTACATCTATCGCTGCATCTTCTTCAAGCGAAGGAAAAGATGGCAAGTCAACGGAGTCGCGCCAATAAGGTTCTGGTTGCTCTGGCATGGAAGAATCAATTAAAGTGTAATCATCTGACATTATGTATCCCTCCGATAATTGGAATTTCTTTTCATACTATAACCAAACGTAGGGTTTTCATGTATTAGAGCAAAAGGAGGGTTTGCAAGTGGAACAAAGAACAGCGCTCGTAGTTGGGGCTACAGGACTCATTGGCCAATTCCTTGTGAAGAAGCTGGAACAACAAAAGGAGTATAAAAAAATTTATATTCTTGTACGAAGAGACATAGAGGTAAATAGTAAGAAGGTTGAAGTCAAAGTTGTTTCATTTGACTCTTTAGAAAGTAGTGATATTCCAAAAGTAGATGATGTATTTTGTTGTTTAGGGACAACGATGAAAAAAGCAAAGACGAAAGAGGCATTTAAACAAGTTGATTACGAATATCCTTTGAAGATTGCAGGTGCATTGCAAAAAGGAGCAAAGCAATTTTTAGTCGTGTCAGCCATTGGAGCAAGTGAAACATCCCGCTTTTTTTATAGCCGTGTAAAAGGGGAGATGGAAAAAGCAGTCATGAAACTTGCTTACTCACATATTCATATTTTTCGCCCTTCTTTATTGCTTGGCGAGCGTAATGAACTCAGGATAGGTGAGAAGGTTGGTGAATGGGGAGCGAAGTTAGCCAAGCCATTGTTGAAAGGGACGCTCTCTAAATATCGGGCCATCTCTGGGGAACAAGTTGCACAAGTGATGGTTAGAGCAGCTTTAACGAAAACAGATCAACGTGTGTTGATTTATGAGTCAAATCAATTGGGTTAATTATGAAGGGGTCAGACCCCTCTGCAGGTTTTCACCGCGTTGTTGCAATACAGAGGGGTCTGACCCCGAAAAAATACATATTGTGTTGTTGATCTGGACATGTTAGTATTGAAGGATGTTTAAAATTAAGTAACATGGTGAATTCACCAAAAAAGGAGATTATATATTTGGCAACTTTTTATGATTTTGACTTGGATCACAAAGTGGTTCGAGCAGTAACAGAAATGGGATTTGAAGAAGCGACACCGATTCAAACAGAAACCATTCCAACCGCATTAGAAGGAAAAGACATTATTGGGCAAGCGCAAACGGGCACAGGTAAAACAGGTGCTTTCGGTATTCCGCTAATTAACCGAATTAATGTTGAAGAAGCACATGTTCAAGCACTTATCCTTGCCCCTACACGAGAGCTTGCGAATCAAGTCGCAGAGTCCCTCGTTAAATTTGGTAAGCATAAAGGCGTTCGTACGGTTGTCGTGTATGGTGGCCAGGACATGCGTAAACAAATCAATGATTTGAAACGCAAGCCACACGTAGTAGTAGCAACACCTGGTCGCTTAATGGACCATATGAGAAGAAAGACGATTCGTTTAAACGAAGTAAATATGGTTGTATTAGACGAAGCTGATGAAATGTTAAATATGGGCTTTGTTGAAGACATTGAGACGATCTTAAAAGAAGTACCGACAGAGCGTCAAACGCTTTTATTCTCAGCGACTATGCCAAAGCGAATTGAAAAGCTTGCACAGCAATTTATGTCTAACCCGCAATTAATTGCGGTTAAGGCTAAAGAAGTAACAATGGAAAATATTGAACAGCAGTATGTAGAAGTTCACGAAAAAGAGAAGTTCGACGTGCTGAGCCGTTTCATGGATATCCAATCTCCTGAGCTGGCAATTGTTTTCGGTCGTACGAAACGACGTGTCGATGAGCTGTCTGAAGCACTAATTAAACGCGGATACCGTGCAGAAGGAATCCATGGTGATTTAAACCAAGCAAAACGTGATAGTGTCCTTCGTAAGTTTAAAGGTGGTTTAATCGACGTATTAGTTGCAACAGATGTTGCTGCTCGTGGATTAGATATTAGTGGTGTTACACATGTTTATAACTTTGACCTTCCGCAAGATCCTGAAAGCTATGTTCATCGTATTGGACGTACAGGACGCGCTGGTAAGTCTGGTCTAGCTGTAACGTTTGCTACGCCTCGTGAAATGGATCATGTTCGTACCATTGAGCAAATTACGAAGAAAAAAATGAACAAAGTTCAAAAGCCTACGTTTGAACAAGCGATTAAAGGTCAACAGGAATTAGCTGTTGAACAATTACGTTCATTAATTGCTAGCGGTGATGCCGATAGCTATCGTAAAGCAGCTAAAGACTTACTACAAGAATCAGATGCAACGTCTGCTCTTGCAGCTGCATTAAAACTTCTAACAAAAGAGCCGGATACAACTCCAGTTCGTTTAACAGGAGAAGCTCCTCTACGTGTGAAAAAGCGTCGTGATGGTGGCGGAAGCGGTGGTGGAAAACCGTATCGTGGACGTCGTGATCGTGATGATCGCCGCAGAGGGCAGTTCCGTGGCAAAGACGATCGTGGACGTCGTCAAGGCGGACGCGGCGGACATGGCCAGCGCAAAGCGAAAAATGCATAAGATAGTTAAGGTAACATGATGTATTCAACTAGAATACATCATGTTTTTTTGGGTGTTTGGGTATAGATGAGGACCCAAACAGGAGAAAAGTGCCTCATAGGTTTGATGAAGACCGAAACAAGCTAAGGATCAAAGAGAAAAGTGCCTCATAGGTTTGATGAAGACCGAAACAAGCTAAGGATCAAAGAGAAAAGTGCCTCATAAGGTTGATGAAGACCGAAACAAGCTAAGGATCAAAGAGAAAAGTCGCTCATAGATTAAATGAAGACCAAAACAAAATAAAAACCAAAAGTAAAGCTCATCATACTCCATACAACATATTAATTCCAATATGATATTGAATACACTCACTAGTCTCCTGTAACATTGACTAGTGCCATGAGAGGCAATTACGAACCTGATTTTGGGAGTATCTGGGTATATAATCCTTCTAATATCAATAGTCAGAAAAATAATTAAGGAAAAAAGTTTTGAGAAAATTCTCATATAAGTAAGCCTTTTCATTACCTTTGTTGAGCAGATTATGCCGTTTTTGTCGAAAGCTGTACTTTCATATTCTATGTGAGATTATCTGACATACCCGTTGCGTAAAAGCTAGTAACCCCTTAAAGTAAAACATAACAAATTGATGTCACATAACATTACATGAAAAGGAAGTGTTTAAAAATGGCAACATCTACACCGACTAGAGAAAGTTTAGTTGCAACTATTAAGGAAACAATCGAGAAAAAGAATGTAGAACTTCTTCACGTACAATTTGTAGACATTGAAGGAACTCTTAAACATGTTACAGTTACTGCTGAACAAATAGATCAAGTAATCGATGGAAAGGTAATGTTCGATGGTTCATCTATTACTGGGTATACACCTATTAATGAATCTGACCTTTACCTTGATCCTGACTTAACTACATTTGCTGTATTACCTTGGACTGAGCAAGAAGGTTATTCAGAAGCTCGCTTCTTATGTAGCGTAAAAAAGCCTGATGGTTCTGACTTTGACGGCGACCCACGTAACGTTTTGAAAAAAACAGTTAAGCGTGCAAAAGACCAAGGTTATTCAATCAGTGTTGGACCTGAGCTTGAATTCTTCTTATTCAAGACTGACGAAAATGGCCAACCAACATTAGAAACTCAAGATGTGGGTGGTTATTTTGAACCATCTCCAAAAGACCTTGGTGAAAAAGTACGTCTTGAAATCTATAAAGCTTTGAAAATGATGGGCTTCACAATCGAAGCATCTCACCATGAAGTAGCAATCGGTCAACATGAGATTAACTTCAAATATGCTGATGCATTAGGTTCTGCTGATGCTGCAACAACATACAAGTGGGTTGTTAAAACAGTTGCTCAGCAATTTGGTTACCATGCGACATTCATGCCGAAACCACTTGCTGGTGAGAACGGAAGTGGAATGCACGTAAACATCTCTCTATTTGATGACGAGAAGCAAGAAAATGCTTTCTACGATCCGTCTAATGATCTAGGATTATCTGAAAAAGCATACCAGTTCATTGCTGGTCTAATGGAAAATGTTAAGGATTTCGTTGCAGTTACAAATCCATTAGTAAACTCTTATAAGCGTTTAGTACCTGGATATGAAGCGCCTTGCTATATCGCATGGTCTGCATCTAACCGTTCTGCGCTAATCCGTATCCCAGCAACTCGTGGTGCAGGAACTCGTGTAGAAATCCGTTGTCCAGATCCATCGGCTAATCCTTACTTTGCATTTGCTATCATTGCAGCTGCTGGTTTGGATGGAGTAGATCGTGACTTAACAGTAGTTCCAGCTACAAATGCTGATATTTTTGAAATGAGCAAAGAAGAGCTAGAAGCTCGCGGAATCGAAAACCTTCCTACAAGTCTAGAAGCTGCAGTTGAGCGTTTTGCAACTGGGGAAATCGGCCGTCAAACATTTGGTGAGCACGCATTTAATGAGTATGTAGCATTAAAACGTGCTGAGTGTGATGACTTCCGTTTAGCTGTTACAAACTGGGAAGTTGCAGCTTACCAAGCTAAATTCTAATTTAATAAATAAGAAGGCAGTTGAGAATCCTCAGCTGTCTTTTTTTAGTTGTTTAGGTCACTGATCAAAATATACACATAAAAAATTTGGTAATGTGTAGGATGTGAGTTGGGCATACTTTTTGAAGTAGACAATCAATTGGCAGATAGGAGGTAACACCTTGAAAGCTCCAACGAAACCATGGACTTTGCTATATAGAATTTATCGGGAAGTGTTGCCGGATGCTCACTATTACTTACGTGAATGGAAGGAAAAAGCAAAGGCTATACCAAATGACGAGTTACGTGAACAAGCGCTTGCTAGCTTAAAAGATAAAGCATTTCACTGTGAAGGTGGAGCTGTATATGGACTGCTTGCAAGAGAACATCGCAATAAAATTATCCGCTTTATCGTGGCGTATCAAACGATAAGTGATTATTTAGATAATCTCTGTGACAGAAGTACGTCATTAGATGAAAAGGATTTCAGAGCACTTCATCAGTCGATGTATCATGCTTTGAGTCCAGGGGTGAAGCCGGAAAATTATTATCGTTATCGAGAAGACCAAGATGATCGAGGTTACTTAGCTTCACTTGTGAAGACTTGTCAGGAAGTTCTTTTAGAGTTGCCTGGTTTTAAACATGCTAAGGTGCCTATGCTTCAATTGGCAGAATACTACTGTGATTTGCAAGTCTTTAAACATGTGGAGATCGATAAACGTGTTGGGTTATTGGAGGAGTGGTTTGAAAGGCATAAAGAAGAGCTTCCTCCTATGACGTGGTATGAGTTTTCGGCTTGTGCAGGGTCTACATTAGGTATTTTTTGCTTTGCTGCTTATGCGGCTAATGGCGAGATGACAAAGGAACAAGCAGTGCTGATCAAAAATGGATATTTCCCTTGGGTTCAAGGCCTGCATATTTTACTTGATTATTTTATCGATCAAGAAGAAGACCTTGAGGCAGAGGACCTGAATTTCATTTTCTATTATGAGTCGAAAGAAAAAATGGTTGAAAGGATACGTCATATTAGAGAAAAAGCAGAAGAAAGCATTCGAGGTCTTCCTGACTGGAAGTTTCATCGTCTTATTAATAAAGGGTTAATTGCCATTTATTTGGCTGATGAGAAAGTACAAGCTCATAAGGAAATTAAAAAAACAGCTAAACAATTTATTCGTTTTGGCGGTTTACCGACTGTATTCTTTTATTTGAATAGTTGGATGTACCGCCGGGCATAAATCTTTTAAAAGCAGTCGAGAGAATTCTCGACTGCTTTTTTGAGTTTTATGAGGCTTTTGGTTCATGTTTCGTATTTGTTTTACATAGTTTGCTAGTCATCTTTTTAAAAGCAGTTGTTTTCGACGTTGTGAAGATGAACAGTCCAACCCATATAAAGAGAAACGCAATTAGTTGAATTTGAGAAAACGGTTCCTTGTATAAAAAGATTCCGATAAAAAGCATAATCGTTGGTCCGATATATTGGAGAAACCCTATCAACGATAAGGAAATTCGTTTTGCTCCGATAGCAAATAATAAAAGAGGAATCGCAGTTACGGCACCAGCCCCCATTAATAGCCACGTTGTTTCTGTTTGCAATGAGCCAAAAGATGGGGAGTAAGCTGCTTGCTTAGATAACCATAATAAAAACAATAACGCAAACGGAGTCATTAACAATGTCTCGATCGTAAGACCAATCATGGCACCTGTATTTACCATCTTTTTAATGAGCCCATATAACCCAAATGATACGGCAAGAATAAGTGCCGCCCATGGGACAACTCCATAAAAAATGGTCATAACAGCTACTCCAATAAACGCTAACCCAATAGAAATACCTTGCCAGCGAGTAAACCGCTCCTTTAAAAATAGCATCGCTAAAAGAACGTTAATTAGTGGATTGATATAATAACCTAAACTAGCTTCAACGACACGATCGCTGTTAACTGCCCAAATAAAAACAAACCAGTTTAACGTAATAAAGCAAGATGCTAAAATAATAGCAACAGCTGAACGAAAGTGGGTAAAGATATAAATGAATTCCCTCCAGCTTGAGCGAAGTTGTTTTCGAACGGTTAAAATAAGAATCATAAAGACCAATGACCATACAATTCGATGAGCTAGCACCTCGCCAGGAGAAACAGGTTCAAGGAGCTTCCAATACAAGGGGAGAATACCCCAAATTAAGTAGGCGAAAGTTGCCGCCAATACACCTACTTGATGCTCTGATTGCTGCATAGTTCAACTTCCTCTCTGATGATGTAGCTCTATTTTACACAAGTTAACAATCAATGCCTATAACTTTTTTCGACTTACTAAATAATAAGGGGGATATTTGTGAAATCAATAAAAGCAGTTATTTTTGATATGGACGGAGTCATTTCAAATACCGTTCACTTACATTACCATGTTAATAAAAAAGTGGCTGATCGGCTTGGTATTTCTTTTAGTGAGGAATGGAATCAAAAGCTGCAAGGGTTAAGCCGGCGAGCGACAGTACAAGCGATCGTCGACAAGTCGGGTTTGGACTTATCAGATGACGAGTTTGAACAGTGTTGCGAAACAAAAAATAGTCATTACATAGAATTAATCAATCAATTAACCGATAAAGATGCCAAACCTGGTATACGCTCCTTTATCGAAGACTTAAGAGGAATAGGAATGACAATGGTCGTTGCTTCAGCAAGTCAAAATGCAAGCAGAGTGTTATCAAGACTTCAACTGCTTGATTATTTTGCTGGTGTGGTTGACGTCACAAAATTAACACGCGGCAAGCCTGATCCGGAAATTTTTCTAAAAGCAGCGGAAATGGTTGATGTTTCACCAGCTGAATGTGTGGCTATAGAAGATGGAGATGCCGGCTTAACAGGTATTTTACAAACAGAAATGTTTTCTGTAGGCGTCGGGAGTGAGCCATCTTTAATAAGAGCAGACCTTACGTTGTCCCAAACGGAAGAATTAACCGTTGAAGTACTAGAAAAAGCACTTAATAAGCAAGAGAAAACGCTTTTTTAGCTAGTTTAGTCGCTTTAGACCAGTTGCCAAAATGTAAGAAGCTACGATACGATGATTTCACAAAACTAGATAGAAGGAGCTAATACTATGCCAGATCTAGATCAACAATTACGCAGTCAAGCATATGAGGAAGTAGAAAAGTATAAAAAGGTTGTACAAGCAGATCCGTATCGTTTAGCGTATCATGTAATGCCGCCGGTAGGATTGTTAAATGACCCAAATGGCTTTATCCAATTTAAAGGTGTGTACCATCTATTTTATCAATGGAATCCATTTAAAACAGAACACGGTGCAAAGTTTTGGGGACATTACTCTTCAAAAGATCTAGTGAATTGGGAGCATCATGATATCGCCCTTGCTCCGAGTGATTGGTTTGATAAAAATGGTTGCTACTCAGGCAGTGCAATTGAGCATGACGGAACGATGTATTTGTTTTACACAGGGAACGTAAAAGATGAAAACAACAACCGGGAATCGTATCAAGTCATGGTAGAGTCTAAAGATGGCCAACACTTTGAAAAAAAGGGTGTTGTGCTTCGTCTCCCAAAAGAGTATACTCCGCATTTTCGCGATCCAAAAGTGTGGAAGCATGGAGAATACTTTTACATGGTTATTGGCGCGCAAAGTAAGGATGAAACAGGAAAAGCTGTTCTATTCCGTTCGAGTAATTTAGAGAACTGGGAGCATCTTGGTCCGATTGCAGGGGCACATGTTGGTATTTTTGAGGATTTTGGTTATATGTGGGAGTGCCCGGACTTGTTTGATCTTGATGGACAAGATGTATTAGTCTTTTCCCCACAAGGATTAGAACCAAGTGGAATCTACTATCAAAATCTCTACCAAGCGGGATATGTTGTTGGGAAACTGGATTATGATTCAGTTGAATACAAGCACGGGGAATTTATTGAGTTAGATCGTGGCTTTGAGTTTTACGCGCCACAAACAACGGTTGATGACAAAGGACGCCGTATTATGATCGGCTGGCTTGGATTGCCTGAAGAACGTGAAGATGCCCATCCAACGATTGAGCATAAATGGATCCATGCCATGACCTTGCCAAGAGAGTTGAAACTAGTCGATGGAAAGGTTTATCAACTGCCAGTTGAAGAGCTAAAAGAGTTGCGTGGCGAAGGGGTAAAACATGAAGCTGTTGAGCTTGGTAATAAGGCTCAAGCATTTAAAGGTGTAGAAGGGGATGTGTTAGAAATCAACCTTGAGACACTAGAGACGATAACAAATGCAATGACGATTCATATTCGTAATCATGCAAATCTCGTATACAATCCAACTGATAAGCTATTCAAGCTAGACCGTATTAGCTATGTTGATGGGGAAACAGTGGAGGAGAGATTTTGCCACCTTCACCAATTAAAGAGCCTACGCATCTTCATTGATACATCTTCCATTGAAGTATTTATCAATGAAGGCGAAGAGGTGTTTACAGCTCGCATCTATCCAGATGTTGAGGAAAAAGGAATTTCGTTTGCGGCTGAAGGTACGGAAAAAGTGACGATAGAAGCTTGGGAATTACGGTAATATAGAGAGACTTGCTTACGGTTGTAAGCAAGTCTCTTTTTCGAAGTTTATTGGTATTAAATGCCAAGTAAAGGTGATTCCCTGTTATAATGATGTTACAAATTTGATAAAGAAGGGCCTCTTCACAAATTAAAAATTTCCCAATTAAAAAAGTAAGCAAAGGTTATTGACGAATTCGGTCGATAGTTGTAAACTGAAAGCGGAATCAATTAAATATGTGGGATTGTTACTGATCAAGCAGGCAAGACCTAAAATGGACAAACGGGATACGTGTATCTTTTGGATACGTATACGTTTAGGCCATTTTAGGTCTTTTTTTATTGTTATATATGGATGAGAGCGAGTAACCATTTCACATTTGATTAAAATAAAAATATCTAGGAATGGGGGCAATACATGATGGATACGAAAAAAGTAGCTAGTGAACTAGTTGAACTTTTAGGTGGAAAAGACAATGTAATTAGTGCTACACACTGTGCCACTCGCTTACGTATCGTTTTAAACGATGATGATAAACCAAATAAGCAAGCAATTGAAGAACTTGATGGAGTAAAAGGGGTTTTTAGTGCTTCTGGACAGTTTCAAGTTATTTTCGGAACAGGTCTTGTTAATAAAGTGTATGGTGAGTTTGCAAGCATTACAGGCGTTGGCGCAAAGGATACTGATGGGGGAGAAAAACAAGTTGATCACAGTGATGCGGCTAAAAAGAAAATGAATCCGCTGGCTCGAATCGCTCGTACGCTTTCAAATATCTTCGTGCCAATTATCCCGGCAATTGTTGCAAGTGGTTTGTTAATGGGACTGCTTGGAATGATGACAGCATTTGAATGGGTTGCACCTGACAGCCCTTGGATCTTATTTTTAGATATGTTCTCAAGTGCTGCGTTTATTATTTTACCGATCTTAATTGGATTTAGTGCAGCGAAAGAATTTGGAGCTAACCCATATCTTGGAGCTGTTCTTGGTGGAATTATGACGCATCCAGCATTACTGAACCCTTGGATGCTTGCAGATGCAGTACCAGAGTCAATTGTCTTCTTTGGAATGAATGTTGAGTTACTTGGTTATCAAGGAACGGTTATTCCGATCCTGCTTGTTGTCTATATAATGAGTAAGATTGAAAAAGGACTACGCAAGGTTGTTCCTAATGCAATTGACTTGCTAGTTGTTCCGTTTATAACAGTAATTTTAACAGGATTTATTGCGATGCTATTTATCGGCCCGCTTGGTACGTGGCTTGGAAATGGACTAACTTGGAGCCTTGATTTTATTTATAATACAGCTGGAATCTTTGCTGGGCTAATCTTTGGTGGACTTTACTCAACAATTGTTATTACTGGAGTTCATCACAGCTTCCATGCAATTGAAGCAGCACTTATTGCTGACTTAGGTGTTAACTTCTTACTACCAATTTGGGCAATGGCTAACGTTGCACAAGGTGGTGCAGGTCTTGCAGTATTTTTCTTAACGAAAAATAAGAAAGTAAAGGAAATTGCCCTTCCTGCATCGTTCTCGGCATTCCTTGGAATTACAGAGCCTGTCATTTTCGGTGTAAACTTACGCTTCATGCGTCCGTTCATTGGAGCAGCGATTGGTGGTGCATTAGGTGGAGCGTACGTCGTCTTCATGAACGTTTTTGCCAATGCATATGGATTAACAGGAATCCCGATGATTGCCATTGCTGCACCATTTGGAACTGCCAACATTATCAATTACTTAATTGGAATGTTAATTGCAGTGACGGGGGCATTTGCTGCAACTTGGATCCTTGGCTTAAAAGAAGATACTACGAAAAAGTAATAGAAGAACTCGTTTCCGCTTTTTGCGGGGGCGAGTTTTTTTGTTGGGGAAAATCTTGTTTGGACAAAAAGTGGCGAAGTTTCGACAGTAAATGGACGATCTTGGACAGGATGCAGCTAACGGCCGATTAAAATACGATCTATGCTAAACTAATGAAGTAGTAAAGGAGTGACGTACATGAGGAAACTAACTGCTGATTGGAAAGATGTCATTGGCGATGAATTTGATAAACCATACTTTAAGGAGCTTGCGGAGTTTTTGATGGCAGAATATGAAAATCATACGGTCTATCCACCGAAAGAAGAAATCTTCCAAGCATTAGAGTGCACACCTTTTTCAAAAACAAAAGTTGTCATCTTAGGACAAGACCCTTATCATGGACCCAATCAAGCACATGGTCTTAGTTTTTCTGTTCAGCCTACAGAAAAAATTCCGCCTTCATTAAAAAATATATACAAGGAGCTGCACACCGATCTTGGCTGTGAGATTCCATTAGACGGTTCACTTATTACATGGGCGAGGCAAGGAGTACTCTTATTAAATACTGTACTCACTGTGCGTAAAAAACAGGCGGCTTCTCATAAAGGACGAGGGTGGGAAACCTTTACCGATGCGGTGATAAAAGCGTTAAATGAGCGAGAGCAGCCTGTCATTTTTGTATTGTGGGGCAAACACGCTCAATCGAAAAAAGCGATGATTACAAATGAGATCCATACAATTATTGAAGCGGCACATCCAAGTCCTTTTTCTGCCCATCGAGGGTTCTTCGGGAGCAAACCATTTTCACAAATCAATCAAAAATTAAAAAGTAATGGACAAGACCCAATTGAGTGGAGTATGAAGTAATTGTTAAATTTTACAAGTGAACTAGATAAAAATGCATTTCCTACACAAAAAAGTGTAGGTTTTTCTGTGTGATTCCATTTTCATTGAAACATAAGTGAGGGTACGGTAGTAAGCCTTTACATAAAAACAGCTTGATTTAAAAGTGTGTCAGAATATCTGACAATAGAGTAGATTCAGAATATTTCGTACGTATAATTAGAACTAACAACAGATGTTAGCTTCTCTGACGCTAACGTGTACACATTTTAAAGGGGGCAGAAAGAAATGACTGAATTAGCACTTATGGATAATTTATGGGTAATGATTTGTGCAGTCTTAGTTCTTTTCATGCAAGGTGGATTTATTCTTTTAGAAGCAGGTTCAACGCGAATGAAAAACGCGGGCCATATTGCCGGAAAAACAATCTTCACAGTCGGGATTGCTTCATTAGTATACTGGGCTGTAGGTTGGGGATTTGCTTACGGTGAAGGAAATGCCTTTATCGGAATGTCAGATTTCTTCTTTGGAGACTTTTCAACAGCTGAGGAAGGGTTAGTTGGATCAGTTGATTTCTTCTTCCAAGTAATGTTCGCAGCAATCGCATTAACAATCGCTTTTGGTGGATTTGCAGAACGTGCTAAATTATCAGCATACATCGTTTTCGCAGTACTATTCTCAGCATTTGTATATCCAATCGTTGCACACTGGATTTGGGGTGACGGATGGTTAGCTGACTTAGGAAAGCAAGATTTCGCAGGTTCTACAGTAGTTCACTTAACAGGTGCCATGGCAGCACTTGCAGCTACAATTCTTTTAAAACCACGTCTTGGTAAATATAACAAAGACGGCTCAGCAAATGAATTAGCTGGTCACAACCAAGTTTACACAGCTCTAGGGGTTCTAATTCTTTGGGTAGGTTGGTTCGGATTTAACGCAGGTAGTACATTAGAAGTAGCAGATGCATTCTTTGGTTATGTAGCACTTAACACACAATTAGCAGCAGCAGCTGGTGCAGTAGCAGCACTATTCATTGCATGGGCAATGACAGGAAAATCCGATGTGCCAACTATGTTAAACGGTGCATTAGCAGGTTTAGTAGCAATCACAGCATCTTGTGCATTCGTTGCTCCTTGGGCAGCAGTTGTTATCGGTATCGTTGGTGGTTTAATCGTATTCTTCTCAATGAAATTCTTTGATAAAGCACGTATTGATGATCCAATCTTTGCATTATCTGTTCACGGTGTAGCTGGTGTTTGGGGAACTGTTTCAACTGGTTTCTTCGCAACTCCTGAGCTTGCAGCAATGAACGGTGGAACAGCTGGTTTATTCTACGGTGGTGGACTTAGTCAGCTTGGAGTTCAAGTATTAAGTGTTGTAGCGTGTGGTGCGTTCGCATTTATCGCTTCTTACGTTTTATTATTAGTTACAAAAGCTGTATGTGGCGGCCTTCGTGTATCTGAGGAAGAGGAAATTGTCGGTCTTGACCTTAGTGAGCACGGTAGCTACGGTTATCCTGAGAGCATGCCTGGAAGCGAAAAGACAGGAGCTTAATGGATGGCAGGGGCAAAGAGTTATCCTACCTTTAATGATAAAGAATGGGACGCGGAACTTCGCCTTTTATTCGAAGAACGCACAAATACCATTCATAAACAGGAGCATACCTCGGCCTCTCTTCAAGAAAGTCATGAACAGATCATAAAAAAAGCGGTGTGTCTCGCTCTTAAAAAGACAGAAAGTGAGTGGGGCAAACCGCCCGCTCACTTTGCTTTCTTTTTAATGGGAAGCGGAGGCAGGCTTGAACAGTCATTTTGGAGTGATCAGGATCATGGACTTATATATGAAAGCAGCAATGAAGAGGATGCATCGTACTTCCTCCATCTAGGAAGAGACATTGTTTACGCTCTTGAAAAAGCAGGGTACGAACGCTGTGACGGAAATGTGATGGCATCAAGCCCCAAATGGTGTTGTTCCTATGAAACGTGGGAGGAGCAGCTTAAATATTGGTTGAGAGAAGATAGGTGGGAAACACTCAGATATACACTGACGTTTGTTGATGCTAGGTCTATTTATGGAAAACATGAACTAGTCAAGCGGTTAAAGCAAGCAACTTTTCAATTCATTAAAACACAACCTAGAATGATAAAAAGATTAACCGATAATACAGGAAGACTAAAAAAGGGGATTGGACTATTTAATCAACTGCTTGTTGAAACAAAAGGTGTTCATAAAGGAAAGTTTGATTTTAAACAGATTGTTCTATTTCCCTATGTAAATGGTTTACGCTTACTAGCTATTGAGCAGCAAATTTTGTCAAGTTCGACGGTAGATAGGTTTCAACAATTACCGAGTGAGCATGACAATGTTAAAAAGATGAAGGAATCTTTCGAAAGACTATTAGAACAACGTGTGAAATGGCAAAAAGGTATTGAACAATACGAGCATATTCATCATCTTACAATAGAAAATTTAAGCAAGGATGAGCAGAGGCAATTAAAAAATTGGGTAAGAGAAGGACATAGGCTGTATCAGACTATAGAAAGGCTGCTAAAAGGGTGAATAAACGATGATAAATAATATGGTGCAACTAGTTAAGCAGTTGTCGAATCGATTAAGTCCCAATGTCTATACATCACTTCAACAGCAGTCTGATGCTGCCAGGCTTTCTCATTTACGTCAAATTCAACGTCAGTTAAAGCAAGAAGACGTTCTTGATCGCCCGCTCACTGAGCTTCCCTTTATTATTTTTGATTTAGAGACGAGTGGGTTTTATCCGGATAAAGGGGATGGCATTCTTTCAATTGGAGCTGTAAAGATGAAAGGGTGCGAGATTTATGAGGAGGATATATTTTATTCTACTGTAAAATGCTCGACTTCACCGTCAAATGAGATTTTAGAACTAACAGGGTTAACAGAGGAAGAATTAAGAGACTCTCCGCCACTAGTAGATGTGTTATCCGATTTTTATAAGTTTGTAGGACATTCAACACTAGTTGCCCATCATGCTTCTCATGAGAAAAAGTTTATGTCTCATGCAACATGGCAAACGTTACGAACAACGTTTCAACACCGAATCATTGACACATCCTTTCTAACGAAGATCGTCGTCCCAAAAAAGCTAGTGACGTTAGAAGAGTGTTGTGCTTATTATGAAATTCCCGTACAAAAGAGGCATCATGCATTAGAGGATGCACTCATTACGGCACAATTATGGCAAAAAAACATTCGGCTTGCGAAAGAGAAAGGGTTTGAGACATTACGAGATGTCTATTCTTATTTAGCAAAAGGTCGAATGTCTCAATTATAGAATGGTAGCGAAGGAGGAGGGGAGCGAGTGAAGTCAGATATTCCTAGACGTCAAGCATGTTTTCCCATCCGTGTAGTAATGGAGATGACGGACTTGTCTGCCCGACAAATTCGTTATTATGAAGAACAAGGGCTTATTAAACCATCAAGAAACGAAGGAAATCAAAGAATGTTTTCAGTAGAAGACATCGAACGTTTCCTCGAAATCAAATCACTCATCCAACAAGGAGTCAACATCGCAGGCGTCAAAGCCATCTTCGCATCAAGACAACAAAAAGAAGGAACTAATCAGAAACCTGATTAGCTCCTTCTTTTTGTTGTGAGGAGGACTATGATAAACTAGAGGCATAGAGGAAAAAGGACGATCTTCCCTTTTTCCTCTATGCCGAAGCGCTGAGCGGAGCCGCTGCAAGGTTTTAAAGCCTTAAAAGTGGGTTTCTTGTAAGGCGCGCAGCGAGAGAAGCCAGCGCCCACGATGTACGCACGATCAAGGCGAAAAGGAGCCGCCGTAAAGGTTTTAAGCTTTTTTGAGCGATCTTCTCAAAAAAGCGCACGGCGAGAGAAGCCAGCGCAAAGCATGTATGCACGATCAAGGAAAAAGGACGATCTTCCCTTTTTCCTCTATGCCTTACATAAATAAAAAAATCATCAAAAAGCGAGGAGAAAGAAATGAACATTCCAGCAAATCAAATTTGTGACCATATAGAATCTCAAGTGACAAAGCTTAGACAAGCCATCTCTAACGGAGATCAGGCAACGGTGCGTGAGACATCAGCGGTCATTGAAGCATACTGCAACTTATTAAAAGGCTCGGCGCCTGCTACAAAACAGGTGCCAATGCCGACACCACCCCAACAAGACTATGTGCTCCCAACTCAGCCGAGCAGCTTTGCAAAGCCGCTTGTTCAAAGTGGCGGTGAGATTGAAGAGAAGGATCGAAATATCCTCGATTTTTAAAGAAGGGATTGAAAAAGGGTGGTTTTCGAGACCACTGAAAAAGTCCTTTTTAGAGGATTCGAGGAAGCGCAATGGCTCCACACGTTGCGCGCCTGCTATGAGAAAACCACTCATAGCAGGCTTTAAGACAAAGCAACGGTTCCGCTCATTGCTTAAAGACCATTGAAAAAGGTCAAAACCATACCTTTTTCAGTGGTCTCATTGCTAAAGCTGGTCATTTCTCCATTCGACTAGCACCGCATAATCCAGTGACTCTTCATCTTCTAGATAGTTCGACATTACTTGGAGCGGGCGAAGGCCTTGTTTTAACATAAAGGTAAGGACAAGATCTTTTATTTCTCCTTTTTCGACAGCTTTTACATAGCTGTCTACATCAAGGTGTTTTGCATATTCGTGATAGTTTGGAATACGGCAACCGGCCATGAATCGTTTTAGACCAAGCTTTCTAACGGTCTCTTTTCGGGCTTCGTATAGAGCGCCGGCAATGCCTTTTCCTCGGTAGCTTGGTCTAACGCATAAATCGATCCCGTAAAGGCTATCACCTGCAGGGTTATGGCTTTTTTGTATGTAGCCATCATCTGCAACTTCTTCCCATGTGTGCGGCTTCCCGTCATAGGTAATGAGGAGAGAGGTAGCAGAGCCAACGACAACGTTATCTAATTCAGCAAGCAAAGCCCCTTCAGGGAACGTTGTGACATGGGCTTTAATTTGATCGCGTGACCACCATAAATCTTCTGGAAATGGGGGAGGGAATGCTTCTTTTTGAACATCTAATAATCCTTCAAAATCATCTAGGGTATAAGGACGAACGTTGATAGAGCTCATATGAAAAACCTCCTTTTGTTCTATTGTAGTAAAACGAACGTGAAATTTCACGTGAAGCACAAAAATGTTCTTTCGAAAAAAGATTTGATAATGAAAAGGAGTCGAATACAGTGGCAAAATTATTTTTATTAATAGGTAGTATTGTTATGGGACTGTCTGTTGCTATTGGCGCATTTGGTGCACATGGATTAGAACCTAGATTAACAGAACGTATGATGAAGAATTATCAAACGGGTGTACAGTATCACATGATTCACGGTATAGCGATTGTTGCCGTAGGGATTATTGCATTGAAATATCCGTTACCAGGTTTAAATGGTGCGGGCTGGAGCTTCCTAATTGGAATTGTGCTTTTCTCAGGGAGTCTCTATGCGATGGCATTAACGGGAGTCACAAAACTTGGGGCTATCACTCCAATCGGTGGGCTTGCTTTTATTGTTGGCTGGGTGTTGTTAGGGTTAGCTGTGTTAAGAGGGTTATAAAATGTAAAGCCCTGCTATGACTAAATGGTCATAGCAGGGGTTTTTTGTATGGATAAAAACAATCAACCATTAGGTCTTGGAGAATATGTTGCGAGTGGAGCTACTCCATCAAACGGATAATCATACTCAAGCTCCTCATCAAAGACAGCATAATCAAAGTTAACCATTAGAAGTAAGTACCATTGACCTGTTTCTGGATCACTTAAAATAATATGGTCACGGCCAGCTTCTTCTACACGTCCCCGGTACACTCGTGCATTCCATTCAGGGTTGTTTTCATACGTGAAATAGAATGTACCAATCTTACCTCGGTTTAACCTAAGGATATTCTCAATAAAGGATTGTTCAATTGGCAGCATTCCTGGTTCTCCAGGAAAGCCAGGAAAGCCAGGAAAGCCAGGGAAAGGTTGTTGTTGTTGTTGAGTGATTCCTGGTATTTGTTGATATTGATAAGCTTCAGCTGATGTATATGGAATTTGTCCGGGTGCTTGCTGTCCAGGAAACGCTTGCTGCTGTCCAGGGAAAGCCTGCTGCTGGTGCTGCTGTCCATACCCCGTTCCTGCTTGATGTTGTGGATACCATGGTTGTTGATTCTGATGCACATTGATCGCCCCTTTTTCGTTTAATTAATAAGTGTTGAAGACTTCTTCACAATCTGCTGGCAATGGTTGGTAGAAGCAATGTAATTTATACCGACCTGTGTTCCACTGCCCCCACCATTGTGCTGGACATGCTCCCTCTGGACGGAAGAACCATAAAGAAAATTCGGCAGGATGGAATCGTTCACCGTTTATCACTCGCCTGGCTAATCGCCGATCCTTTTCGCGAGCTCTTTGATAAAAGTAACTTTTCTGAACAGCTTCAAACCCCCCTGGAGACTGAAATGCCATGTCAGGAATCGTATTGACGCCACCAAAGTCCATACAACGAACTCTAGTACGGTTCACCATGACATTTCCTGCCATTAACATTCCAAGCTCTCCTTCACCTTCTGCTTCTGCGCGCATCAGCCTTGCGAGCATATCGATATCACTTGAATTAGCTTTAATAACAGCCATCCGTTCACCTCCTATCAAAGTTGACATTCTTAGAAGTTAGTAAGAGATAAGAAACGAAAACTGCATCCAAAATAAAAAAGGATGATTTGCCGTAAGCGGTGCAGTTACTTCACTATATGACTTGAAAAAGGGGCGTATGCATACGTTTTTTAGTGAGTATGTCCGCTAAGACTCGCTTTCTGTGTCCTATCTGTTTGAAACTCAGTAAAAAAATGACCACATCTTCATCAGATGTGGTCATTTACTATTTATACGTGAAAGTATCTAGATAAGTGACTAGGAGAAAGAATATTTCCAACATAGAAAGAGCCAAACTCACCGTAACGAGCAGATACTTCATCAAAGCGCATTTCATATACAAGTTTTTTAAATTGAAGAACATCATCAGCAAATAATGTGACGCCCCATTCCCAATCATCAAAACCAACTGATCCAGTAATCACTTGTTTTACTTTCCCAGCATAGCTGCGGCCAATCATGCCATGACTACGCATAAGCGAACGGCGGTCTTCCATCGGCAACATATACCAGTTGTCCTCACCATCACGACGCTTGTCCATTGGATAGAAGCAAACATGGTTTGCCTTTGGCAATTGTGGGTACAGACGTGAGCGAACGTGTGGATTTTGGTAAGGATCCTCATCGCTTTCGCCTGCCATATAGTTGCTTAATTCTACAACAGACACATAAGAGTAGGTAGGAATCGTAAACTCAGCTAAGCGGCTTTTATTAAATACTGCTTCAATTTCATTAAGCTCTTCCATTGTTGGACGAAGAATCATGAGCATGATGTCTGCTTTTTGACCAACGATTGAGTAGATCGCGTGACTTCCTTGCTCGTTTGCTTCTGTCTGCACCCATTTATCAATCATCGAATGGAATTCAGCTAAAATTTGCTCGCGTTCTTCTGTTGAGATTGTTTTCCATGCCGGCCAATTAATCGTGCGGAAATCATGCAGGCAATACCAACCATCTAATGTAATTGCAGCTTCACTCATCAAAAACATCTCCTTTGTATTCATAAATCGTTTCAAATATGTAATCAACGATACTATATCATATTTGAAACGGGGAAGCCATGAACACAGATAGTTGAGGGGAGAAGAAGTGTCTGTTACAACCATGAAGCGACAGGATCACCCTTTTAAAAACTGTGTAATAGCAGCTTGATGTTCTTTTGTTTTACCAGCTTGGCGTTGGGCTGTTACTTCCATTTGTAAAACATCTTCGAAATGATGATCAAAGCTACATTGGAAATTTTGCTTCATTAATCCAAATGCCGTTGGAGGAACACCTTTTAATGAAGAAATGAGTTGATCCAATTGACCAATTTGGGTAACAAGATTCATATGCAGCGCCTCGTCTGCTGATATCATTTTTCCTAAAGCTAATTCCATTGATTTACTTAACCCGATGAGACGAGGTAAAAAATAGGAAGCACCAGCATCAGGAACGAGTCCAATTTTTAAGAACCCAAGGCCCAATTTTGCCTCATTGCTTGCTACTCGGTAATCACATGCAAGTGCAATGCTTAATCCAGCACCAACAGCAATGCCGTTAATATAAGCGACCACCGGTTTTGATGTAGAGACGATTTGACGAATAAGACGGTTATACGTGTCATCTAAATAGGAGCCGTAATCAAAGGATTTCATGTCCTCTAATGGAATGCTTTTTATGTCAGCTCCAGCAGAAAAGGCGTTCCCTGAACCTTGTACGACAATCACTTTTACATGTTCATCATCATTTGCTTTTTTAAATAAATTGTATAACTCATCAAGTGTGGATTTGCTAAGTGCGTTCTTTACCTCTGGACGATTTAGTGTAATCATTGCAACTTGGTTTTCAACTTCGTATATAACAATAGATGTTTCCATAAAACCCCCCCTAAAATGAACAGTCATTCACTTTCTGGTAATATCTATTCGACACATAAGCAAAGAATCCTTTGGTCATCCTAAAGGTAATGTTAGAAATGACGAAAAATACTAATGTAGTAAGTGTGTAAGCGAAAATATATTAATTTTTGAAAAAATTAACACTTTAGTGAACTTGACAAATATGGTTCCTTTTTGCATGCAAGAGGAGTATCCTTATCATATAATGAAAAGAGCGTAGTTTTTTTAGGAGGAATCAATAGTGAGTAATCTTTTTTCAGAAATAAAAGCACAGGTGGAAAGACACAATCCAATCATTGTGTTGCCAGAAGGTACGGATGAACGAATTTTAGAAGCTGCAGCAAATTTGGCAAAGGATAAAGTTGTAAAACCAATTTTAGTTGGTAATGTTTCAGAAGTACGTGCAAAAGCAATTGAGAACCGTATAGCACTTGGGGACGATGTAACGATTTTAGACCCTCATAATTATGATGGAATGGATGAGATGGTTGCGGCATTTGTTGAGCGTCGTAAGGGCAAAGAAACTGAAGAGTCAGCACGCAAGTTACTACTTGATGTAAACTACTTCGGAACAATGCTTGTGTACCTTGGCAAAGCTGACGGCTTAGTAAGTGGAGCTGCACACTCAACAGGTGATACGGTACGTCCGGCACTACAAATCATTAAGACTCAGCCAGGTATTAAGCGTACATCAGGAGTATTCGTCATGGTAAAAGAAGAGCAAAAGTTTGTCTTCGGTGACTGTGCGATCAACATTGCTCCAAACAGTGAAGAGTTAGCTGAAATTGCGATTGCGACAGCGGAAACAGCAAAAGTTTTCGGATTAGATCCAAAAGTGGCGATGCTAAGTTTCTCAACAAAAGGATCAGCGTCATCGATTGAAACAAAGAAAGTGTCTGAAGCAACAAAACTTGCACAAAAAACGAGACCAGATTTAGTCATTGATGGTGAGTTCCAATTTGATGCAGCATTTGTTCCAGCAGTGGCACAAAAGAAAGCACCAGAGTCACCACTTCAAGGTCAAGCGAATGTTTTCATTTTCCCAAGTCTTGAGTCAGGAAACCTAGGGTACAAAATTGCACAACGTCTTGGTGGCTACGATGCAATCGGCCCAATCCTTCAAGGGTTAAACAAACCAGTAAATGACCTTTCACGTGGATGTAACGCATCTGATGTATATAAACTTTCATTAATTACAGCGATGCAGGCGATTAATCAGAAGGTTATGAGCTAAGTTAATATTAAGTAGATGATAAAAAGGCTGGCTTTGCTGGCCTTTTTTTGCGAAAAATGTAGTTTTTTAGCGAAAATGTAGTGTGGTATGCAAAAAATGGGATGTGTTTAAAGACCAAAACAGAGGAAGAAATGGCTCCGTTCGCTACGCGCCGTGAGTGTGTACCCCACTCCTCTCAAGGCTTTTAAGAGGGCACTGAAAAAGGCTGGTTTGTACCTTTTTCAGTGCCCTCGAAGCAATGTGCGGAGCTGCTGCCTTTTGTTGAAAAGCCTGCTATGAGCGGGTTTCTCATAGCAGGCGCGCAGCATGCGGAGCCATTGCTACTTAATCGAGGCACTGAAAAAGGCTGGTTTGTACCTTTTTCAGTGGCTTCGACTTTAAAAGATGTAGCGACTTCGCTCATTGCTTTGGGGGTATCTCAAAAGGTCAAAAACAGACCTTTTGAGATACCCCCTTTAACGGTTTAAAGCTTTCTCATTACGAGTCAGTACTCGATCATAATTCTCTAAAAATAGACTTTGTTCCTCAGCTGAAAAGGACTGAACCGATATATTGATCCCTTCACTTTGTATCGTACGCAGAAGGATTGTCATGATGTCTGAGTTCGTAAATTGCTGTTTGAGAAGCTCGTTTAAGGAAGCCATCGTTTCAGGTTTAATGATAGGATAGGCAAACTTGGTTTCCTTGCCATTTACCGATCTCTCATAAAACTGTTCGATAACCTTTGCACGTTCGCTGCCACTGCCTGTGACACATAAATAAATTTGAACAGCGATGCCTCCACGAATGCGCCGCTGAGAAATTCCAGCAAACTTTTTCCCGCCAATGCTTAAATCAAAGCTTCCTGGACAATAGGAGCCAACAATCTCATAAGCATCAATTTGGACATGAAAAGAGGCAAACATCTTTTTTATAAGGTCGTACATCAGCTCATAGCCGGCATCTATAGAGAACCCCTTTTCTTCCTTTAGAATAAGGGAAAGGTTTAAGACGCCATCATCTAAGACAACAGCTAGACCTCCAGAATTACGAACAATGACGCGATAGCCTTTTGATTCTAAATACGTACGTCCTGAATCTATATCCGGCAAGCGGCTATCTTGGATGCCGAGGACGATCGTTTGATGGTGAACCCACGATCGAATAGCAGGAAGTCCTTGCTGCTGCCCGATAAATGAACAAAGTGTATCATCATAGGCAAAAGATTGAAGCGCATCAAAGGTAGGACCGAACGTGCTATGGTCCAAGAAACGCCAAGTATTAGAAATAGAAGGGATAGATATAGTCATGGGCGAAGCTCCTATAATTTCATTAAATATCCTCTATTATAGCACGGGTTTTCTGATAGGGATAAAAGGAGGAGACATTATTCTTATGCTGTTATATCGCATGGTATCCCTTACACAGTTTGTTAAAGGTAATAACCAATTGCTTCTACAGAATCTTATGGTATACTAGTTCATGGTTTAAAAAGAGATCATTCCGTTGAACATATAGATACTAGCAATAGAAGGGGTCAGGTAAAATGGCAAATGAATTTCGTATTTGTGATGAATGCCAAGCGACCAACATAAAGACACTTATCCCACGTTTGAAAAAAGTTGATGCTGAAGCAACAATCGATATAAAATGTCAATCATATTGTGGGCCAGGGAGAAAAAAGTCGTTTGCATTTGTGAATAATCGTCCGGTCGCAGCGCCAGATGAAGATCAGCTCATTGAAAAAGTCATGAAAAAGCTTAAAAAATAAATCCCAGTTAAACAGAAACTGGGATTTTTTTATGCGTTGTGGAGGGCGAGGGGTCAGACCCCTCGGTGTGTCTGTACAGCGGTGAAGAGATAAAGAGGGGTCTGACCCCTCCTGACAGACCCCTCCTGACAGACCCCTCCTGACATGAGCTCGTTCTTCCTTTATAATGGAGGTACTATTACCGAAAGACGAGAGGAACGGATATGACAAAACCTTATTACGGTCAATTAGAAGAAGAGAAGGTATTTAAAGACCCAGTACATAGGTACATCCATGTGCGGGACGAGTTGATTTGGGCTTTAATTGGCACGAAGGAATTTCAGCGTTTGCGTCGTGTTAGGCAGCTAGGTACGACATATATGACGTTTCACGGAGCTGAGCATACGCGCTTTAACCATTCGCTAGGGGTGTATGAGATTACAAAACGGATCCTTGATGTGTTTTGTGGCCGGCCGCATTGGAATGAAAACGAGCGTCTCCTCACGCTTGCAGCAGCGCTTTTGCATGATGTTGGGCATGGGCCTTTTTCCCACTCCTTTGAAAAGGTATTTGATACCGATCATGAAGAGTGGACAAGACAAATCATTTTAGGAGACACCGAAGTAAATGAAGTGCTCTCAAATGTAAGTCCTGATTTCCCACAGGCTGTTGCAGATGTTATCGAAAAAACGTATTCAAACAAGCTCGTAACAAGTATTATTTCAAGTCAAATTGATGCCGATCGTATGGATTACCTGCAACGCGATGCGTACTACACAGGGGTGAGCTATGGCCATTTCGACATGGAGCGAATTTTGCGTGTGATGCGTCCGATGGAAGATCAAGTTGCGATTAAACAAAGCGGGATGCATGCGGTTGAAGATTATATCATGAGCCGTTACCAAATGTATTGGCAAGTGTATTTCCACCCGGTCACACGGAGCGGAGAAGTTATCTTAAGCAAAATTTTTTGGCGTGCTAAGGAACTTTACGAACAAGGTTATGAGTTTAAGCATAAGCCGCATCACTTTTACTCCTTTTTTGATGGAAAAGGGAGCTTGGACGATTATTTACGGTTAGATGAGGCGATAACTCTCTATTATTTTCAAATTTGGCAAGAAGAAGAGGATCGCATTTTGAGCGATCTTTGTGTAAGATTCTGTAATAGAAAATTATTTAAGTATGTCGAATTTAATCCAAATTTGCGTATGAATGATTGGCCTGTGCTGCAAGATCTGTTCCGTCAAGCTGATTTGAATCCTGACTACTATTTAGTTGTCGATTCATCTTCTGACCTCCCGTATGACTTTTACCGCCCGGGTGAGGAAGAAGAGCGCCTGCCGATTCATTTAATTATGCCAAACGGGAAATTACGCGAGCTGTCGCGGGAATCAGATGTTGTTGAAGCGATATCTGGAAAGAAGCGTACAGATCATAAGCTCTACTTTCCGCTTGATTACTTAGAGGATGAGCGTGAACATAAAGAAGTGAAGAAGAAGATTCGAGATTTATTGAACGTTTAAAGGGGGAACAGACTTTGCTGAAGGATCATGCAAATGTGATGGCACTTTTTTTGCAAGCTGGTGAGGTTGTTGGACGGAAGAAGCTGCAAAAGATGATTTATATCGCCAAAAAAATGGACGTGCCATTTTCAGAGCGATTTAAATTTCATATGTTTGGACCTTATTCAGAAGAACTAAGCTTGCGGATGGAAGAGCTGTGTAACTTAGGCTTCCTTTTAGAGAACAAAGAGGATAAGGGAAACTACTATCAATATCGCTACGCTCTTTCAGAGGAAGGGCAGAAGTTTTTGAAATTATACCAATTCGATTTGCCGCAGACAGAGGAGCTTATTGGAAAACTAAACGGCCAAAGCTCACGTTTCTTAGAGCTCGTTTCAACGCTCTTGTATTTTGAAGAACTCACTCGCGATGAAGTGAAAGAGAAAGTTTTTACGCTAAAAAAGAAATCAAACTACACTGAGGAAGACATTGAACAAGCTTATGAATTTATTGGGACGCTTCGAACACTCAGTCATTAATATAGATTAGCTCACTCTTTTTTGGGTGAGTTTTTTATTAGATTCGAAAAGTTGATAAAATGTAATTGTTTAAATCGTCACGTATGCACAAATGAATATTACTTTACACTAGCATATAGCGGGTAGTTTTGTGTAAAATTTGAACAAAGGCAGTGAAAGGAAGGTGTACGAAGTGGACTTACTAAATAATGATAACCTGAAAAAGAAGAAAAGCAGTGGGTTTAACATTTTAAGCAATGACTCAACAGACGGCCACGGCGGTTATGGAGCCGGTACAATGAACTTAGATAACGTGTCACCTGTATTTGTTGATCCAACAGAAGGAGAAGCGTTTGTCGATATGGGTGCGTTACATGCTCGTTCAGCTGTTGAAAAGCGTATTAAATTTCTTCCTGATAAGGAGAAAGTACCTAATGGCAAGCTGTACTGGCTTGTATGGGTGACGATTAATCATAAAGAGGGAAAGCCGTATTACGCGGGTGTAGCTGGTTGTGAAATGACAGTTGATACTGAAATTAGACGCGGCTATAAGAGCTTGCCAGAGCACGTAAATAAGATGGATAAATCTTTAAAAGGAAAAATTCTCGTCGATGACATGGACGACAAATCAAAGAAAATTCTTGCTGAGTTTTTAAAGAATCATAACGAACAAATGTGGGTAAACTCAGGTAAAGAGCTGCATGAAGCATTAGAGGTTTAGAGAGAGAAAACCACTCATTTGTAAACCCCTAAATTCAAATAACTATGAAAGATTTTTGAACACTGAATGCGACTCTTGAGCTTTTCCATTATTACGAGTAAACTGAGAGAAGTATAAACAGCACATTTATACTAGGACACGAAAAGGCGCAAGGGACTGGACACCCCTTGCGCCTTTTCATCTTTTCTGCGTAATCTAGTTATCCAGAAGTCGTTTGATGACCTTCTGAATACCCTTAAGAAACAAATGGATTAAAAAGCCAGAGAGAAGTGGGTTTCTCCTCTCTAGATTAAGTAGCGAACCGCCATTAGCCTGTTTGTTAATGACCAAACCATCTAAAAAATCGGTCAATAAAGCGTTCCTTTTCATGAGACTCCTCATCAATTGCTTCCACTTCTTCTCCGTCAGAAGCTGGTTTTGGACATTCCTTCGTCGGCTCGGTTCCTTCGACAAAGTATGTGACACGATGTGTAGGGCAGTCCTCTGTTGCAAGCAGCCCGTTTTGTGGGTTCATTTCCACCCCGACGACACCATCAGGAATTGGGAAGTCAACTGCTTCCTGATCGCTTAGGGCATGTTCAGTAAAATTAGCCCAAATCTTTTTCGCGTATTGCCCATCTGTTGCTTGATTCAAAAATGTCCCACTATCGTAGCCGACCCAGACACTTGTAACGAGCTGTGGTGTATAGCCAACCATCCAGCTGTCTCGACTCGTAGAACCGGACTTGCCTGCTGCTGGACGGTTGATTAAATGGGAAACAGAGCGTCCTGTAACAGATGTATGAGCATTTAAATACGGATCAAACATCCCTTTCATAAGATCTGTAATAACAAAAGCTAGCTTCGGGTCAAGAACTTGCTCAAGTTTCGGCTCTGATTCATAGAGAATATCGCCTTCTGGGTCAACGACTTTCTTAATAAAGCGAGGCTCTACTTTTTTCCCTCCATTGGCAAAGGCACTGTAGGCTCTAGCCATTTCGGCTATCCCAACATCAGAAGCACCTAGCGCTAACGCTGCGCCCTCGTCTAATGGACTTTCAACCCCGACGCGGTGAGCGAGTTCCCCAGCTTTATCCGTTCCTAAATATAGATGGGTTTTCACAGCGTATATATTATCTGAAAAAGCCATCGCCTGAAGCAGCGTAATAAAATCCTCGGCATAGTTATCATTAAAATTACTAGGTGACCAAGGCTGCCCGCCACTAATCTCAAACGTCGTTTCCTCACTCATGAGGGTTGAAGCAGGTGTAAATCCATTTTCAAGTGCTGCATAGTAGAGAAACGGTTTAAACGATGAACCTGGATGCCTTCTCGCATCAATTGCACGGTTAAACGGGCTCTCAACATAATCTTTTCCTCCGACAAGTGCCTTTACATCACCCGTCCGCGGATCCATGGCAACAAGGGCTGTTTGTAGTTCGGAGTCAGGCATTTCACGTTCAACCCAATACTCAGCTTCTTTTTGCATATCAGGGTCAAGGGTTGTATACACTTTCAGTCCACCGGCTTCGAGTAAGGCTGGGTCAATGCCGACATCTTGTATTAAGATTTTTTCAACAGCTGCTTGGAAGTAAGGTCCGACTGTTGAGGTGCTGTCTAGCTCATCATGAATGAAATTTAAAGGCTCAGCATGGGCTTCATCTGCTTCCACTTGAGTTAATACACCATTGTCGACCATCGATTGCAGTACGACAGCTTGGCGTCGTTTTGCTCGTTCAAAGTCGATTAAAGGTGAATAATAGCTAGGCCCTTTTGGAATACCAGATAACATACTTGCCTCTGCTAGAGTGAGATCATTTGCTGACTTTCCAAAATAATGATGAGAAGCAGCTTCGACCCCGTAAGCTCCGTGCCCATAATAAACGGTATTTAAGTACCCCTCTAAAATTTGATCTTTATCATAGTTCATTTCTAGCCTGAGTGAATACAGCAGTTCGTTCCATTTCCGTACCCATGTTTTATCATGGCTTAAATAGAGGTTTCTCGCGTATTGTTGCGTGAGTGTGCTCGCTCCTTGAGCCATAGACCTTGAACGAAGATTTGCAACGACTGCGCCTCCAATCCGAGTAAGGTCAAATCCAAGGTGATTATAAAAGCGTCTATCCTCAATTGAAATTGTTGCGTTAATAATATCATTGTCAATGGATGATAATCCGACCCAATGTCGGTTTTCACCTTGATGGTGCTGACCTATAGGTGAATTGTCTGCTCCATAAAAAACAGTTGTTTGCGACACGTTTAATGGAGGGGGACCTTGCATTTTTGTATACGATAGAAGAGAGACAGCGGCCCCTGCTGCCAAAACTAAACATATTAATAAAAGACGAAAAAATAAACGGACTAAGCGCCTTCTTCGGCGTACTCGTCGGTCAATGACGACTTCCATTACGTCACCCCGTTCTTAGTATGATTTTTTTATAATGGCAAGTTTGCGAACAAATGCCTTTGTTATGCTGTTCGCCTATCTATTCATCATTGGTAAAAAGCATCTTTTTTAAACGTGGGGAAATGGATAAATTCCCCTTGATTTTTTTATTTGTTGCTATATACTTTCATTTGGTATGAGTAGAACGTACATAAATGGAAGAACCTATAAATGATAAGTTAGGAATTTATGAGGTGACACAAATGGAATTATGGTATACAGAGAAACAAACAGAGTACTTTGGGATCACAGCAAAAATTAAGCAAACTCATCATACAGAAGAAACTGATTTTCAAAAGCTTGATATGATTGAAACTGAAGAATTCGGCAATATGCTCGTTCTTGATGGGATGGTTATGACAACCGAGAAGGACGAGTTTGTTTATCATGAAATGGTCGCACACGTTCCATTGTTCACACACCCAAATCCGAAAAATGTATTAGTAGTCGGAGGAGGAGATGGTGGAGTCATCCGTGAAATCCTTAAGCATCCATCCGTTTTGAAGGCGACACTTGTAGAAATTGACGGCAAGGTTATTGAGTACTCGAAAAAATATTTACCAACGATTGCAGGAGCACTTGATGATCCTCGTGTCGATGTTCAAGTGGATGATGGCTTCATGCACATTGCAAAGTCAGAGAATGAGTATGATGTCATTATGGTCGATTCTACCGAGCCAGTTGGACCAGCTGTGAAGTTGTTTGAAAAAGGGTTCTATGAAGGAATCTCAAAAGCGTTGAAAGAGGACGGTATATTTGTTGCACAAACGGACAATCCTTGGTTCCATAGTGAACTCATTACGAAGGTATTTAGAGATGTAAAAGAAATCTTCCCGATTACCCGTTTGTATACGGCAAACATTCCAACATACCCAAGCGGTTTGTGGACATTTACCATTGCATCGAAAAAGTACGATCCACTAGAAGTAGAGGACAGCCGCTTTCATGACATTGAAACGAAATACTACACGAAGGATTTGCACAAAGCTGCCTTCGCTCTACCGAAGTTTGTCGGTGATTTAGTCAAATAAAAGCAAACGAACACCATGAAAGAGCAACCAGAATGGGTTGCTCTTTTTGCATAGCATTTGGGGGTCAGACCCCTCTTTACTACGTTACAAAAATAAAGCGGGGTCTGACCCCGATTTCAAGAATTGACTTGCGTCTTGCATGTCGGTAGTAAACTCGCTAAACTTGAATAATAGAGAGGTGTGCGAGCTAAGGATGAATAAACCAACAAAACGTTCATTAAAAATGCGATTTCAAACGAAAATTAACCATGGTGATCATACAGATTCCTATGAGTTTACAACTCGGGGAGAGCTGTTTCATAAAGGCAGTCAGGATTACTTGCGCTTTCAAGAAACGTTGTCGGAAACAGAATCTGTGCAAACAACGATGAAATGGGATGGCAGAGAGCTTATGCTCATTAGGCAAGGTTCAATCCTGATGCGACAAGGCTTTATCGTAGGAGAAGAAACGCTCGGACGTTATGTCACCCCAGATGCCTCATGGGAAACAACAGCGACAACAGATAAGCTGCTCGTTCAGTGGCCGTCTGGTAAGAGCCGTGGTCGCATTCAACTTACATATAAATTTGCCTTACAAGGTCAGGAGACGGGAACCCACCAAGTACGGTTGACATTAGAGGAGGATACAACGAAATGAATAGTGTAGAACAAATTAAACAAAAATTAAAAGAGGAAATCGTTGCTGCAGTACAGGAAGCAGGACTAGCAAGTGCAGAAGAAATGCCTGAGGTTGTCCTAGAAACACCAAAGGAAAAAGCTCACGGTGATTATGCAACGAATATGGCAATGCAGCTAGCGCGCGTGGCAAAGAAAGCACCACGTATGATCGCAGAAGAACTAGTTGCTAAGCTGAACAATGAGCGTGCATCTGTTGAAAAGGTTGAAATTGCTGGACCAGGTTTTATTAACTTTTTCATGGATAATAGCTACTTACGCGACGTTATTCCTACTGTACTAAAAGCTGGTGATGCGTATGGGGAAACAAATGTAGGTGGTGGAAAACGAATTCAAGTCGAATTTGTTTCTGCGAATCCTACAGGAACACTACATCTTGGACATGCTCGTGGAGCGGCTGTTGGTGATGCGCTATGTAATGTTTTAGCAAAAGCCGGCTATGATGTAGAGCGTGAATACTACATTAATGATGCAGGAAATCAAATTCATAATCTGACACTCTCACTAGAGGCACGTTACTATCAAGCACTAGGTCAAGATAAACCGATGCCGGAAGATGGCTATCATGGGCAGGACATTATTGAATTCGGAAAAGCTTTAGCTGATGAATACGGTGATAAGTACGTAAATGTGTCAGAAGAGGAGCGCCACACATTTTTACGTCAATATGGTCTTGAAAAAGAATTAGAAAAAATTAAGGTCGATTTAAAGGAATACCGCGTCGAATTTGACAACTGGTTCTCGGAAACATCTTTATATGAAACGGAAAAAGTAACCGAAACGTTAAATGTGTTAGCGGAAAAAGGGGAGACGTATGAAGAAGATGGAGCAACTTGGTTCCGTTCTACTACATACGGTGATGACAAAGACCGTGTATTAATTAAAAACGATGGAAGCTACACGTATTTAACACCAGATATTGCGTATCATCAAGATAAAATGAACCGTGGCTTTGAGAAGTTGATCAACATTTGGGGAGCTGACCACCACGGGTATATTCCTCGTATGAGAGCGGCTATTCAAGCGCTTGGATATGCACCAGAACAATTGGATGTGCAAATTATCCAGATGGTTAGCTTGTTCCAAGGTGGAGAAAAAGTGAAAATGAGTAAGCGTACCGGGAAAGCTGTTACGCTACGTGACTTAATGGAAGAGGTTGGAATTGATGCAACGCGTTATTTCTTCGCAATGCGCAGCTCTGATACACAGTTAGATTTTGATATGGACTTAGCTGTTTCAAAATCAAACGAAAATCCTGTTTACTACGTTCAGTACGCTCATGCGCGCGTATGCAGCATGCTGCGCCAAGGAAGTGAGCAAGGCTTTACATTTGATGAAACAACAGATCTATCTGTTCTTTCTTCTGAAAAAGCATACGATTTGTTAAAAGCAATTGGGGACTTCCCAGCCGTTGTTGCTGAAGCAGCTGAAAAGCAAATTCCGCATCGTATTACAAACTATGTTCATGACTTGGCGTCAACGCTTCACAGCTTCTACAATGCTGAACGAGTTATCGATCCAGAGCAAAAGGAAGCATCAAATGCACGTTTGGCTCTAATGAAAGCAACACAAGTAACGATTAAAAATGCCCTTGCATTAGTAGGGGTAGAAGCTCCAGAAAAAATGTAATGTGAAAGCACTTGGACAAAATTCCAAGTGCTTTTCTGTTCTTTCTCAAGTTGGAGGAAGAGCATATTACTTTGATAAAGCTGATAAAAATTAAAAATAGCTGATATATTTACTGAACAGAAGATCAAACTGAATAAGAAAAGTTTACTGTCTGATTAAGAAATGGAAGCTTGGAGGTGGAGTATGAACATTCTTATTTGGATTTTAATTATTGCCTTATTTGTTCTAAGTTTTGTTGGCCTGATTTTTCCGATCATTCCTTCTGTTCTTGTGTTATGGGGTGGATTTCTCCTTTATGCGTTTATGCTTGGGTCACTTTCCATTTGGTTTTGGATTGGTGCGGGTTTGTTAACAGTCATCATTCTTTGTGCTGATATAATTGCGAGTCAATATTTTGTGAAAAAATATGGTGGATCAAAATGGGGAGAGAGAATGGCTGCGGTGGGTGTCATTATTGGCTCCTTTATTTATCCGCCATTTGGCCTTATACTCGTGCCGTTTCTCCTTGTCTTTATTACGGAGTTCTCATCAAGTAAAAATGGGCAGCATGCGTGTAAAGTCGCAGTTGCTTCTTTGGTTGCTTTTTTAAGCAGTACGTTTGCCAAATTTATGATTCAGCTCATTTTAATTGTTTGGTTTATGATAGAGATTATTTGGTAATGCCTCATGTAAAAGAATAATGCGAGGCTTTTCACACATAGTAAGGATAGAAAGAAGGGATATTCATGCAAGAAGTAATCCTTGCTCTTATAGCGGGTTTAGTTGTTGGTTTTTTCTTTGCACTAATTAAATTGCCGATTCCAGCCCCACCAGCACTAGCAGGTGTCATGGGAATCGTCGGTGTTTATTTAGGGTATAAACTTTTCCACTGGCTTCTTCCATTTATTCAATCGTAAGGAGAAAAGGAGGCAGGTCATTTGCCATATTTGAAATCAAACGAAGCTCATTTTTACTATGAAGTTCATGGAGAGGGAACGCCGATTCTCTTTTTTCATCCACCTGTTATGGGGATTGAAACGTTTGAATATCAGCGTGCTCTCGCTGAAAACTATCAGCTTATTTTCATCGATTTGACCGATAGTGGCAGAAGCTCAAAACGATCGGAAAAAACGTCAGTTACCGATTTTGCTGAGATAGCTTATTCTTTAGTTGTGAAGTTAGGACTTGATCCTGTTATTGTTTGCGGATATTCAAACGGGGGATCGACAGCCCAGGAGTTTGCGCTTTTGTATCCGGAATTAACTAGAGGGGTCATTATTATTAGCGGCTTCCCAGAAGTGTCGTCATTTTTGCTTGAGAAAGAATTTAACCTCGGAATATGGGCTGCGAAAAATGAGCTGCTTAATATGTTTTCCTTTGTCTTGCCAAAAGTTCATTTTCGTTCAAAAATCGAGCAACAAAAAATGGCATTTTTTATTAAGCGTGGTGACGCGCCAACGTTGCAACGTATTTATCAACAAGGAAGAGACTATGTTTCAACGGATAGGCTGAAACAAATAACGGTTCCTGTTTTGTTGATCTACGGAAAGTTAGATGCGGTATCTCCTTTGTACTCATTAACGTTCTTTAAAGAATTAAAAGATGTTGATGTGGTCCTTGTAAGTGGAGTGGCCCACCAAGTACCAACAAGGCGTCCAGACCAATGTAACTCTATTATCGACAGCTGGATCAAACGAAAACAACTCGCACAAATACACTAAAATGGACCACTCTTCTGAGGGTCCATTTTTTGCTGATATGTATCATGGGGTCAGACCCCTCGGTACACCACTAACGCTGTGAAGGGGTAAAGAGGGGTCAGACCCCTTAATGGTAGATTTTCTCTTAAAGGAGGCCGGACACAAGTTTGGCGACTTGTTCTTTGCCTCTTTGGGTGAGGGGTCTTTTCTTGTATGCTTCGAGTGTCAGGCGTTCAGAGATCTGAATGTCATGCTCCATTTCCTTTAATACGTTTTGAATAAATTCTGCATCATAAATCAAGCAATTAATCTCATGGTTAATGTGAAAGCTCCGCTTGTCGAAATTTGCTGTTCCAATGTCACAAACTTGGTTATCAATAACAACCGCTTTTGCATGGAAGAACCCTCGGTAATATTGATACACATTAATTCCTGCTTCAAGCAGCGGCTTAAAATAAGGAAATGCCGCTTCCTTTACAAGAGGGTGATCCCCTTTTTTTGGAACGATGAGCTTCACGTCCACTCCTCGTTTGGCTGCAGCCATTAATTCTCTCTGCAATGGTTCGCCAGGAATATAGTAAGGAGTACCAATTACGATTGTTTCTTTCGCTTGGCTGATCAAATCAATGAAGGTTTCCTCCAAATAAACCCCATCGGTTGGCAATATCCTAAGTGGAATAGGCCCTTCTTTTAATGTAGGATAATGAGAGGATCTCTCCATATGCTTTTGCTTCGCTGTTTGCCAGTCTTGTAAAAATTGACCCTGTAAATCTTGGACCCCATCTCCATCAATACGTAAATGGAAATCACGCCAAGGACCAAATTTAGGATCTCTTCCTAAATACTCATCCCCAATATTGTATCCACCAATATAACCAACCTTGCCGTCCATAATCGCTAACTTTCGGTGGTTTCTCCGATTAAAAGTGAAAAAGATATAAGGGAAGGATACAGGGTGAGAATAGGCAAATCGAACCCCAGCCTTCTTTAACTGTTTTAAATGTTTCTTTTTGATGTCACAGCCCAGTTTGTCAACCAACAGCCTGACATCTACACCTTCTTTTGCTTTTCCTTCAATAATCTTCAGCATCTTGCCGCTAATATGATCATCTCTGATGATATAAAAGAGTAAATGCACATGGTCAGTTGCTTGCTCAATATCGGCAAACAATTTTCTATAAAATTCATCACCTGTAGGTAAAAAAGTTACGTCACCGTGTCGTGTTTTTTGAACATGTCGAGTAGCTTCTTTTCGTTGCTGACGTAGTCCAAGTACAAAATCGACTCTCAACCATATGAAAACAGCAATTATAATTAAAGCAGTAATAACCCATCCATTCATCGCATAACCTTCTTTCTACAAGAGCGTTTAGCAAGTAGCGCCACACTTTGCTTAGAGTTCTGCTTTTAGCATGTGCGGAAATGAGGAAGATCATGAGAAAAAGATTATAAAAAATGAATGACCATTCATTCAAGTCGTGATATAATCGTTTTATAAATGTGCCTATGAGTATTTTATAAAAGGAAGAATGAAGGGGGATGCTCAGTTATGGAAGCGTTAACATGGGTTAATTGGATTTTATTCGTGCTCGTAACGACTTATGCTGTCTATTTATTCGTAACGCTTGTCAAAACGAGGTATGAATATATCAAACTCGGAAAAAAAGCAGAGTTCGATCATTCAATGAAGGAACGTCTACATGCGGTTTGGGTAAATGTTTTTGGGCAAAAGAAGCTATTAAAAGATAAGAAAAGCGGCATCATTCATTTAATGTTTTTTTACGGATTTTTAATGGTTCAGCTCGGGGCAATAGATTTAATCTGGAAAGGACTAGTGATTGGTTCACATTTGCCATTAGGACCGTTGTATCCAGCCTTTACTTTCTTCCAAGAAATCATTGTATTTATGATCTTAGTTGCTGTTGTTTGGGCATTCCATCGCCGTTATATTGAAAAATTAGGGCGCCTAAAGCGAGGTTGGAAAGCAGGTCTTGTCCTCATATTTATCGGTGGTTTGATGACGTCTAAGCTTCTGGCAAAAGGAATGGAAATCATCTGGCTTGAAAAATCATTAAGTGGTTTTGAGCCGATTGCTTCAGGAATTGCAGCTATATTTGGCTTTTTACCATCAACTATAGCAAGTGGGCTCTTCTTTGTTTTTTGGTGGATGCATTTATTATTTCTGCTTACATTCCTCGTTTACGTACCGCAATCCAAGCATGCGCATTTAATTGCAGGTCCAGTAAATGTGTTCTTAGGGCGGACTCACAAAGTTGGACAGTTAGCTTCTATTAACTTTGAAGATGAGAGCCAAGAAGTATTCGGTGTGAATAAAATTGAAGACTTTAACCAAAAACAACTCGTCGACTTGTACGCCTGTGTAGAGTGCGGGCGCTGTACGAATATGTGCCCAGCAACGGGAACCGGCAAGATGCTTTCACCGATGGATTTAATCGTAAAAATGCGTGATCATCTAACTGAAAAGGGTGCTGCAGTTACGTCAAAATCAGCATGGTTACCGGAATTTGCTTTTTCTAATACAAAAGCAAACCAGCTAGCTATGCAAGGGTCTGGCGGCAAGGAAGTAGCAGCAGGATATTCCGTTAATCTCATTGGAGATGTCATTACAGAAGAGGAAATTTGGGCCTGTACGACATGCCGAAATTGTGAAGATCAGTGCCCAGTTATGAATGAACACGTCGATAAAATAATCGATATGCGTCGATATCTCGTATTAACAGAAGGAAAAATGGATGCAGATGCACAGCGTGCAATGACAAATATCGAGCGTCAAGGAAACCCGTGGGGAATTAGCCGCAAAGAACGTGAAAACTGGCGCACAGGTCGCGACGACATTCATGTGCCAACGGTTAAAGAGATGGAGAAGGCAGGAGAAGAATTTGAATTTCTTTTCTTCGCTGGATCGATGGGTTCTTACGATAAACGCAGTCAAAAAATTGCTCAATCATTTGCAAAAGTAATGAATGAAGCAGGAGTAACGTTCGCAATCATTGGGAACAAAGAAAAGAACTCAGGTGATACTCCAAGACGATTAGGGAACGAATTTTTATTCCAAGAGCTAGCAGCAGCAAATATTGATTTGTTCCAAAAACATAACGTCAAAAAGATTGTCACGATTGATCCGCATGCATACAATACATTTAAAAATGAGTATCCAGAATTTGGTCTAGAAGGAGTCGAGGTATATCACCATACAGAACTTCTAGCTGAGCTGATCAAAGATGGTAGGATTTTGCCAAAGTATGAAGTGAAGGAAAAAATCGTTTACCATGATTCCTGTTATCTAGGGCGTTACAACGAAGTGTACGAACCGCCTCGTGAAATATTAAAAGCGATTCCAGGTGTTGAGATCATTGAGATGAAACGAAATCGCCAGGATGGTATGTGCTGTGGGGCTGGAGGCGGAATGATGTGGATGGAAGAAGATACAGGCCAACGTGTCAATGTCGCACGCACCGAGCAAGCACTTGAAGTCGAGCCATCTGTGATTGGGAGCGGCTGTCCATACTGTTTAACAATGTTAAGTGACGGCACAAAAGCCAAAGAAGTCGAAGAAGACATTCAAACACTTGATATAGTAGAAATCTTAGAAAAATCGCTTATCCAGAAGGAAAATGACGCTGTACACTAGAATAAAAAAGAAAAGGCTTTCATAAGTGTAATGTAAACATAAAAAGAAAGGAGCCTATGTAGGCTTCCTCTCTTTTTTATGAAAATTGAGTGAGCGTTCGCTCAGAACGAAGGAGGAGGAAAACGAATGAAGACAGTCATTGTTAGTGGAGCAAGAACTCCGTTTGCCAAATACGGTGGGGCCCTAAGTGCGTTAAGTGCAAGTGAATTAGGTGGTCAGGCAATCAAAAAGGCGTTAAGCCGTGCCAATTGGCAAAAAAAACAAGTCGATCAACTCATAATGGGAAATGTTCTGCAAGCAGGCAGTGGCCAAATTCCTTCACGTCAAGCTGCTCACCATGCTGGCCTTCCTTGGTCGGTTAAGACAGAAACGATCAACAAAGTGTGCGCATCTGGCATGCGGAGTGTAACAATGGCTGATCAGCTTATTCGTTTAGGAGATGCGGATGTCGTTGTTGCTGGTGGGATGGAGTCAATGAGCAACGCTCCGTACTACCTTCCAAATGCGAGATGGGGGCAGCGAATGGGCAATGGCCAAGTTATTGATGGCCTAGTTCATGATGGTCTAACCTGTTCATTCCGCAACGTTCATATGGGCACATACGGTAATGCAATCGCTAGAGAGTTAGGCATTTCAAGAGAAGACCAGGACGAATGGTCGTACGAAAGTCACAAAAAAGCAGTTGCGGCAATCGAGTCTGGAAAACTGACAGATGAAATCGTCGGAGTAGAAGTACCGCAGCGCTCAGGCGCCCCTCTCTTTATAGAAAAAGACGAAGCACCACGTATTGATACATCGCTAGACTCATTAGCAAAATTAAAACCTGTCTTTGGCAAAGACGGAACAATCACCGCAGGGAATGCACCTGGAGTAAATGACGGCGCTGCCGCACTGCTTCTCATGTCTGAAGCAAAAGCAACAGAAGCAGGACTCAAGCCTTTAGCAACAATTATTGCACATACCGCACTAGCTATTGAACCAGAAAACTTCCCGAAAACACCAGGTTTAGTCATTAAACAACTTCTTGAAAAGACGAACAAAAAAGTAGAAGACATCGACCTTTTTGAAATCAACGAAGCCTTCGCTGCCGTCGCTTTAGCAAGCAAGCAAATTGCTGAGGTTGACCCGAGCAAAATCAATGTAAACGGAGGAGCAATCGCTCTTGGCCACCCAATCGGCGCAAGCGGCACCCGTATCATTTTAACACTAGCCTATGAACTAAAAAGAAGAGGCGGCGGCCTCGGAATCGCAGCAATATGCAGCGGCGGAGGCCAGGGGGACGCTGTGCTTATAGAGGTTTAACCAAAAGGGCGATCTTCCCTTTTGGTTAAACCGACGCGATCAGCGGAGCCGCCGTAATCTTTTAAGCCTTTTATGAGCGGTTTTCTCATAAAAGGCGCACGGCGAGTGTAGCGATCGCAAGCATGTTCGCGCTAATAAGGCTAAGGGCGGTCTTCCCTTTTTATGAAACCGAATCACATATCAAAGGAGAGTATCTATGAACATACAAAAAGTCATGGTCATTGGAGCGGGACAAATGGGATCTGGCATTGCCCAAGTCCATGCAATGGCTGGAATCAATGTCGTTCTTCACGACATAAAAGAAGAGTACGTTCAAAAAGGCATGACGTCAATTACAAAGAATCTTGCTCGCCAAGTCGAGAAAGGAAGACTGGGTGAGACGGAAAAACTAGAAATCTTAGAACGCATTGAAGGTTCAACCGATCTAGGAAATGCGCGTGACGTCCAATTAGTGATTGAAGCTGCGATTGAAAATATTAAAGTGAAATCCTCGATTTTTGCAGAGCTTGACCAGATCACCCCACCAACGACAATCTTAGCGACTAATACGTCATCGTTGCCGATAACAGAAATTGCGGCTAGCACAAATAGGCCGGAGAAAGTTATTGGTATGCATTTTATGAATCCAGTTCCAGTTATGAAGCTCGTTGAAATTATTCGCGGACTTGCAACAGGCGATGAGGTTTATGAAACGATTCGAGCCTTGTCACACAGGCTTGGAAAAACGCCGGTGGAAGTGAACGATTTTCCTGGGTTTGTTTCAAACCGGATTTTAATGCCGATGATTAACGAAGCTATTTTTACCGTTTATGAAGGGGTTGCTGAACCTGAGGCGATTGATGAAGTCATGAAGCTTGGCATGAATCATCCGATGGGACCGCTGACACTTGCTGATTTTATTGGTCTTGATACGTGCCTTTATATTATGGAGACGCTTCATGAAGGCTTTGGCGATGACAAGTACCGCCCTTGTCCGCTCCTCAAAAAGTACGTAAAGGCAGGCTGGCTTGGCAAAAAGTCAGGTCGAGGTTTTTACAAATACATCTAGTATTACATCTAGGGAGGTGTAGTCATGAATTTGCGCTTCACAAACGAGCAAGAGATGATGAGAAAAATGGTGCGTGAATTTGCAGAAGAGCAGATCACTCCTTTTATTGATGAGATGGAAACACACGAGACGTTCCCAGAAAGTATCATAAAAAAAATGAGTGAGCTTGGCTTGATGGGAATTCCGATCCCTGAAAAATATGGCGGCGCAGCGATGGATTTTACATCGTATATTATAGCGATTCATGAGCTGTCAAAGGTAAGTGCAACCATTGGTGTTATTTTATCTGTTCACACATCTGTTGGGACAAATCCAATTTTGTATTTTGGAACAGAAGAGCAAAAGAAGAAGTACGTGACTAAGTTAGCGACAGGGACCTATTTAGGAGCGTTCGGGCTTACTGAGCCAAGCGCAGGTTCGGATGCAGCTGCATTAAAAACGACAGCTGTGAAAAAGGGAGACCATTACGTGCTAAATGGCTCCAAAGTATTCATTACAAACGGTGGCGAAGCAGATACGTACATCGTTTTTGCTACGACTGCACCAGGTACGAAAGCAAAAGGGATCTCAGCCTTCATCGTTGAAAAAGACACGCCAGGCTTTAAAGTAGGCAAAAAGGAAAAGAAGATGGGCTTAAATGGATCGAATACAACCGAACTTATTTTAGAGAATGCCCTCGTACCAGCTGAGAATTTGCTAGGGAAAGAAGGAGACGGCTTCAAAATTGCGATGGCAAATCTTGATTTTGGCCGGATTGGCATTGCGGCTCAAAGCTTAGGAATTGCAGAAGCCGCTTTTGAAGCAGCAACAAACTATGCAAAACAGAGGAAGCAATTTGGCAAAGCGATTGGAACGCAGCAGGCAGTTGCTTTTAAGCTTGCTGATATGGCCACAAAAATTGAAGCAGCCAAACTACTAACGTACCGGGCAGCTCATTTAAAAGACAACGGCAAACGCCCTCGTCAGGAAGCCTCGATGGCTAAGCTATACGCTTCAAAAACAGCGATGGAAACCGCCATTGAAGCGGTGCAAATTTTTGGAGGCTATGGCTATACGAAAGAGTATCCGGTTGAGCGTTATTTCCGAGATGCAAAAGTATGTGAGATTTACGAGGGAACAAGTGAAATTCAGCGACTCGTCATTAGCAAACAGTTACTAAACTAGGAGGCTATGCTCATGAATTTTTTCTTAACAGAAGAGCAGGAAATGATCCGGAAAATGGTTCGTGACTTTGCCAACAAAGAAGTCGCACCGACAGCAGCGGAGCGTGATGAAGAGGAACGCTTTGATCGTGACATTTTTGATAAAATGGCGGAGCTTGGTCTAACAGGAATTCCATGGCCTGAGGAATATGGCGGGATTGGGTCAGATTATATGAGCTATGTCATTGCAGTTGAAGAGCTGTCGCGTGTATGTGCATCAACTGGGGTAACGCTCTCTGCACATACCTCACTTGCTGGATGGCCGATCTATAAATTTGGTACCGAGGAACAAAAGCAAACGTATTTGCGCGCCTTAGCAGAAGGAACGAAAATCGGGGCGTATGGGTTAACCGAACCAGGATCAGGGTCAGATGCTGCAGCGATGAAGACGACGGCCATATTAGACGGTGAGGATTATGTTTTAAACGGCTCGAAAATTTTTATCACAAATGGTGGAGTAGCTGATATTTACATTGTCTTTGCTTTGACTGATCCAAGTCTCAGGCATAAAGGGGTCACGGCCTTCATCGTGGATGCTGATACACAGGGCTTTTCCGTCGGGAAAAAGGAGCATAAGCTTGGTATTCGCTCCTCACCAACAACAGAAATCATATTTGAAAATTGTCGGATACCTGCTGCAAACCGACTAGGGAAAGAAGGAGAGGGCTTTAAAATTGCGATGATGACACTAGATGGCGGTCGAAATGGAATCGCTGCACAAGCGGTTGGGATCGCTCAAGGAGCACTAGATGCATCAATTGAATATGCAAAACAACGAAAGCAGTTTGGCAAGGCCATTGGAGCTCAGCAGGGAATTTCTTTCAAGCTTGCAGATATGGCAACAAAAATTGAAGCAAGCCGCCTGCTCACGTATCAAGCAGCATGGAAGGAGGGCGAAGGGTTATCGTACGGATTGGAATCAGCAATGTCAAAGCTGCTTGCAGGAGATACAGCGATGGAAGTGACCGTCGAAGCCGTTCAAGTTTTTGGAGGATATGGGTATACAAAAGAATACCCAGTTGAACGCTTTATGCGTGATGCAAAAATTACGCAAATCTATGAAGGTACGAACGAGATTCAAAGATTGGTGATCGCAAAGATGTTGTTGGCGGATTGAGAGCTCAATACGAAAGCTGCTAAAAAAAATCTAGGTACTGATTTTACCTTTTTCGGTCCTCTCCTTTTTTTCAAACTAAACTTCCATCAGACAAAAGCTTCTCTATATTTAACAAAATATTCTTAACTCAGTATGGTAGATTGTCCAAAAGTCTAGTATGCTAAGAGATATTAGAGAAAAGTGAGAGGAAGTAGGTTGGCAAATTTGAAGAAATCCGTTCCATCGTTAGTCAAAGATCCAGAATTAATTAAAAAACGTCGTGAACAAATGGTCAAAGGAGCTGTCCGCTTATTTATTGAAAAGGGGTTCCATCGCACAACGACGAGAGAAATTGCAAAAGAGTCAGGTTTTAGCATTGGGACACTTTATGAATATATTAGATCAAAGGAAGATATCCTTTACCTTGTTTGTGATGCAATATATGAAGAGGTAAGAGATCGTCTGGCTTATCACCTTGATACAAACAATGAAGGTATTGATAGACTGAAAAAGGCAGTTGCTGCATATTTTCAAGTGATTCATGATATGCAGGATGAGGTGCTTGTCATGTATCAAGAGGCGAAATCCCTTCCGAAAGAGGCACTGTCTTACGTGCTCCAAAAAGAAGTAGAAATGACCGAAATGATTGAAAAAGTCATTCGTGATTGCGCCAAAGAAGGGGTAATCAATGTAGATGATGATGCTAGGGTGAAGCTAGTTGCTCATAATATTTTAGTGCAAGGACATATGTGGACATTTAGAAGATGGCAAATTCAGAAGCATTTTAGTTTAGAAGAATATACGACCTTACAAGTCGAGCAGCTGCTTCAAGGAGTCGATCACCGCCCGATTTAAAGGAGGAGTAGTGTTCATGTCAGAAACGTACCGTCCGAAAAATCATGTGCGTTTTGTGACCGCGTCAAGTTTGTTTGATGGTCATGATGCGTCCATTAACATTATGAGAAGAATTTTGCAGGCGAGCGGGGCTGAGGTTATTCACCTTGGGCATAACCGCTCTGTCGAAGAAGTTGTAAACGCTTCCATACAAGAGGATGTGCAAGGGATTGCAATTTCCTCGTACCAAGGAGGACATGTCGAGTTTTTTAAATACTGTTATGATCTTTTGCAAGAAAAAGGGGCAGGGCATATTCGTATTTACGGGGGAGGAGGCGGCGTCATCACCCCTCCAGAAATGAAAGAGCTGCACGACTACGGGATTTCACGGATTTTTTCACCTGAAGATGGACGCAAGCATGGTCTGCAAGGCATGATTGATCAAATGCTGAGAGAGTGTGATTTTAATGTTGCAGGAACAGGCGAGAAAGATATCACAAAGCTAAAAGAAAAAGATCCGAGCACGGTTGCACGACTTATCACCATTGCGGAGCATCGACAGGAAGGTATGTTCAAAAAGACGTTTCAACAAATCAACCAACTCGCCACACCTGTACCAGTTGTCGGGATTACAGGAACAGGAGGAGCAGGGAAAAGCTCCTTAACCGATGAACTGGTCCGAAGATTTTTATTTGAGTTTAAGGATAAAACGGTCGCGATTCTCTCGATTGATCCGACCAAACAAAAAACAGGTGGAGCGCTCTTAGGGGACCGAATTCGGATGAATGCCATTCACGATCCGCGTGTCTTTATGCGTTCGCTTGCAACACGCGGGTCGCGTACAGAGATTTCAGCGAGTCTGAAAGAGGCGATCGCAGTTGTGAAAGCAGCTGGCTATGATTTGATTATTGTTGAAACGAGCGGGATTGGCCAAGGGGATGCTGAAATCATCGAGGTTGCTGATATTTCGATGTATGTAATGACGAGTGAATACGGGGCGCCTTCGCAGCTTGAGAAGATTGATATGATTGATTTTGCTGATTTGATTGCAATTAATAAATTTGACCGAAAAGGGTCAGAGGATGCACTAAGGCATGTTCGTAAACAATATCAGCGCAGTCACAACCGTTTTGATGAACGACTTGAAGCTATGCCAGTGTACGGGACGATTGCAAGTCAGTTCAATGATCTAGGGACGAATACGCTGTTTGCCGCCCTAATTGAACGTATTGCCCAGATTAGTCATAACAACTGGGAAACGATGATTGAAACGAGTACAGAGGTCATAAAACAAAACATTATCATCCCACCTGAGCAAACTCATTATTTGCGAGACATCGTCCAAACGATTAGGCAGTATAAAAAAACAACCGATGAACAGGCCAAGGTTGCACGTACATTGTTTCAGTTAACAGGTGCGCTCCACACACTTGAGGAACAAGCACCAGAAAACGAAGCTTTAAAGCAGTTACATGACGTAAAGAAACAATACGAAGAGCAGCTCCTCCCATCTTCAAAACAAATTCTAGACAGCTGGAATTCGTTAAAAGAAGCCTACAAACAAGACATCTTTGTGACAAAAATTCGCGATAAAGAAATCGTGACAGAACTAACGACAGAAAGCTTATCGGGCTTGAAAATTCCAAAGGTGGCGCTGCCAAAATTCTCTGATTGGGGAGACATTTTAAAATGGTCGATGGAAGAGAACGTTCCTGGACATTTTCCATTTACAGCGGGAGTGTTTCCATTTAAGAGAAAAGGAGAAGATCCGAAACGGCAATTTGCTGGGGAAGGTACACCGGAGAGAACGAACCGGCGTTTTCATTATTTATCAAAAGATGATGAGGCAAAGCGCTTAAGTACGGCGTTTGATTCGGTTACATTGTACGGAGAAGATCCTGATTATCGGCCTGATATATACGGCAAGGTTGGTGAGAGCGGGGTTAGTATTTGTACGTTAGATGATATGAAGATGCTGTATGCAGGCTTTGATTTGTGTGCGCCGCAAACATCGGTTTCAATGACGATTAATGGTCCGGCTCCGATTTTACTTGCGATGTTTATGAATACAGCGATTGACCAGCAGTCAGATCGCTTTAAAAATGAGCATGGGCGTAACCCGACAGAAGAAGAGCTTGAGTCGATTAAACGACAAACACTAAAAGTTGTCAGAGGAACGGTTCAAGCTGATATTTTAAAAGAAGACCAAGGGCAAAACACCTGTATTTTTTCAACTGAATTTGCACTTCGAATGATGGGAGATATTCAGCAATATTTTATTGATTATGACGTTCGTAACTATTATTCGGTCTCAATTTCTGGCTATCATATTGCCGAAGCAGGAGCAAATCCGATTTCACAGCTTGCCTTTACACTTGCTAATGGGTTTACGTATGTCGAGTATTACTTAAGCCGCGGCATGGATATAAACAAGTTTGCACCGAATCTGTCCTTTTTCTTCAGCAATGGATTGGACCCAGAATATACGGTCATTGGCCGGGTCGCAAGAAGAATATGGTCAACGGTTATGAAGCATAAATACAAGGCGAATGAAAGAAGCCAAAAATTAAAATATCATATTCAAACATCAGGCCGGTCGTTACATGCTCAGGAAATTGACTTTAATGATATAAGAACAACGCTACAAGCATTAATGGCTATTTATGATAACTGTAATTCTCTTCATACAAATGCGTATGATGAAGCGATTACAACGCCAACGGAGAACTCAGTTAGACGGGCGATGGCGATTCAAATGATCATTTCAAAGGAGCTGGGTCTTGCCAAAAATGAAAACTCGTTACAAGGCTCTTTCATAATTGAGGAATTAACGAATTTAGTAGAAGAAGCCGTACTGCGCGAACTTGAGCAAATCAATGATCGTGGCGGCGTACTTGGAGCGATGGAAACTCAGTATCAGCGCAGCAAAATTCAAGAAGAATCTATGTTTTATGAGATGAAAAAGCATACAGGGGATTTACCGATAATAGGTGTAAATACGTATGTAAATCCGAACCATCAAGTAGCTGACGGTGAATTCGAACTAGAGTTGGCTCGTGCGACAAAGGAAGAGAAGGAACAACAAATTATCAATTTACGCCAGTTCCAAAAGAAGCATGAACAAGATTCCACAATAGCTTTGAAACATCTTCAGCAAACAGCGATTCAAGGTGGAAATGTATTTGCACAGTTGATGGAGACCGTCAAAGTAGCAAGCTTAGGGCAAATTACGGCAGCACTTTATGAAGTAGGGGGACAGTATCGTAGAAATATGTAGGTCTTATTTGAAGGCGAGAAGGGTACTAAAGGAGGGAGGGAATGTTTACCTTTTTTAGTGCTCTTTTTTCCTGCTTAAAGCTTTCCAAATTAAAGGGATATTGTATAATAGATGAAATGCCATATTTTAGGGGGAGGAAAATGATTGCAGAACTTCATCAGCGTTATATTGGCTTAGAGCTTTTGCATGATTTAGTTAGTGATGAAGGGACACTTCTCCTAAAAAGGGGAACCGTGTTATCAGAACCTTTGTTAAGAAAAATAAATGTAAGCGTTGACCAATTGGAGTACGCTTTGCAAGGTGCATCTAATAAGAATAAGGATAATCCCATCGATTTGATTGAAGGGGCAGCCAATGAAATACGTGACATTTTTGAAAAGTTTAAAAAAGATAAACATGCACTTACTCAAATTGAATCAACCGTTCTTCCAACTGTCGAATTACTAGCACGCGAGGAGCGGCTAGCTACACTGTTAGAAGGACTGTTTGATAAAGATAATTATACATATCGCCATAATATTGGTGTTTCTGTTGTCGCTTCGATGTTAGCCAATTGGCTTCATTTTTCAGAAGAGGACAGAAAAAAGATTACACTTGGTGGACTTTTGCATGATATAGGAAAATTGGAGTTAAGTGACGGCGTGTTGACGAAACCAGGTCGACTGTCGAATGAAGAATTTGCTGAAATAAAAATGCATCCTACTTACGGATATGAGCTGTTAAAAATAGGCTCTATTTATTCTGAGGATATTTGTTTAATGGCTTTAGAGCACCATGAAAGAGAGGATGGAACAGGCTATCCCTATCAAAAAGGAGCAAATGAGATTCATCCTTTTTCAAAAGTCATTGCCATTGCCGATGTGTTTCACGCGATGACGTCTGACCGTGTTTATCGGAAAGGGCATTCTCTATACGCTGTTTTAAAGCATATTAAAGATGAATCATTTGGAAAATTGGAACCTACATATGCAGCCATGTTTGTTACCAAGTTTATGGAGCTTTCCATTGGTCAATATGCCGAGTTAAGTAATGGAGAAGTTGCGGAGATTGTTTTTATTTTTCCACAAGATCCCATTAATCCGCTTGTTCGTCTGCACGATGAGTTGATTGAATTAGGTAAAACAAATCTGTATATTACGAAGCTAATTGCCAGCTAATAGACTTTCTTCTTCCATGAACTAGCATAAACACCGGAAATATGTTTATAATGAAAAGTATGCTTGAAATGCCAACAACGATTGGATCAATAGATAGAAGAAGATTGACTGAAAGGACGTGCCTTTTATGAAGCTACAAGAATTGGATAAAGAAGTATTACAAGAGATGTCGATGGTGGAGGTTGCGTTTGAAATTATGAAGGATGAGCGCACACCTTATGATTATTATGACCTCGTAAACAAAGTGGCAGAGGTTAAGGAAATGTCAAAAGAAGAAGTAGAACAACGAATTGCAAACCTATATACAGATATGAACATCGATGGACGCTTTCACTCTTTAGGCGACAACCGTTGGGGTTTAAAAAGCTGGTATCCATTAGAGCAGGCTGAAGAAGAAATTACAACACCTGTGAAGCCACGCAAAAAGGCGAAGGCAGCATTGGATGATGTGGATACACTTGATGATGGATTTGAAGATTACGAAGATGAGTACGAAGATCTTGAAGATGAGCTTGATGAAATTGCCGATGAGGACGATCTCGATGAAGACGAAGATGATGACGCGGATTTCGATGATGCGGATGAAGACTTAGATATTGACGACACAGATGATGACGAAGATATCGAAGAGGAAGATGAGGATCTTCGTTAATTTTAACGAATGAAATCTACTTGACTTCTGTAAGCAATATAGGTAGAATCATTTAGGGCTTAAGAAATCTAATTGGAATAATTTTATAAAACAAAAACAAAAGTGCGCCCCCTTTCTAGGGAGAGCTGTCACTTTTGTTTTTTTATTTTTATATAACATACCCTAAAGGGAAGAATCATTAATAAGTACCCCGTAGTTATCTGTATGCCAGCTGTGTGTTGGCTGCACTTCGTGTGAAGACGCTCCGTGTAGGAGAGAATACTTATATATTAAGCAAGGGAGACGAAAACAACATGGCAACGAAGTATATTTTTGTAACTGGTGGCGTAGTGTCATCACTCGGAAAAGGAATTACAGCTGCATCACTAGGACGTTTATTAAAAAATCGTGGCTTAAAAGTAACGATTCAAAAGTTTGACCCATACATTAACGTGGACCCAGGAACAATGAGCCCGTATCAGCACGGGGAAGTATTCGTTACAGAAGACGGAGCAGAAACAGACTTAGACTTAGGACATTATGAGCGTTTTATCGATATTAATCTTAGTCAAAACAGTAACGTAACAACAGGACGTGTGTACTCAACTGTTTTAAAGAAAGAGCGTCGCGGTGATTATCTAGGTGGAACGGTTCAAGTTATCCCACACGTGACGAATGAAATTAAAGAGCGCGTTTTTCGTGCAGGCCGCGAAACTAGTGCAGATGTTGTTATTACAGAAATCGGTGGAACAGTAGGGGATATCGAAAGTTTGCCGTTCTTAGAAGCCATTCGTCAAATTAAAAGCGATGCTGGATACGAAAATGTGATGTACGTTCACTGTACGCTCATTCCTTATCTTGCTGCTGCGGGAGAAATGAAATCAAAACCAACACAACATAGTGTAAAAGAGTTACGCAGCCTTGGTATTCAACCTAATGTGATCGTCGTTCGTACAGAAAAGCCAGTTCCTCAAGATATGAAAGAGAAAATTGCGTTATTCTGTGATATCGACAAAAACGCGGTTATTGAAGCACGTGATGCGGATACTCTTTATCAAGTGCCATTAGATCTTCAAGCACAACATCTTGATACAATTGTTTGTAAGCATTTGAAGCTTGAGTGCAAAGAAGCGGATATGACAGAGTGGACAGCGTTAGTTGAAAAAGTACAGAATTTATCTGGAAAAGTGACGATTGCCCTTGTTGGTAAATACGTTGCTTTGCAAGATGCGTATTTGTCAGTGGCTGAAGCACTTCGTCATGCTGGTTATGCGTTTGATGCTGATGTTGATATACAGTGGATTGACGCTGAGGAAGTGACAGATGAAAATGTTGCTGAGTTAGTTGGGTCAGCTGATGGTATTTTAGTTCCTGGTGGATTTGGAGATCGTGGAGTTGAAGGGAAAATTTCAGCGATTCGTTATGCTCGTGAGAACAATGTTCCATTCTTAGGGATTTGCTTAGGAATGCAGCTAGCTTCAATTGAGTATGCACGTAACGTACTTGGATTAGAAGGTGCTCACTCTGCAGAGTTAAATCCAGAAACGCCATATCCAATCATTGACCTGCTTCCTGAACAAAAGGACGTAGAAGATATGGGTGGAACGCTTCGTCTTGGTTTATTCCCTTGTAAGTTAACAGACGGAACGGTTGCAGCTGCAACATACAATGAGCAAATTGTGTATGAGCGTCACCGTCACCGTTATGAGTTCAATAATGAGTACCGTGACCAAATGGAAAAAGCAGGATTCATCTTCTCTGGGACAAGCCCAGACGGAAGACTTGTTGAAATTATTGAGCTAGAAGAACACCCATATTTTATCGCATCACAGTTCCACCCAGAATTCAGCTCAAGACCAACACGCCCACAACCTCTATTTAGAGAATTCGTAGGCGCATCTTTGAAAAAATAATATTGCTTTAGTGTAGTGAAGAGGGGTCTGACCCCTACCCCCAGGGGGTAGGGGTCAGACCCTTTTTGTGCTGTCTTTTGTGTTGTTGAATAATCACGTCGCCATTTACCAAAAATATGGGTGAGAGGAGCGTTGTTATGAGACAACAGGAATTTATTGAAAACATTAATAGAGTGCAAACGAAGGCTAATGTTATGACTGATGAGTATTGGGCATTATATTCTGACGCATCGACTTGGCAATTTTGGTATCATTTAGTTTTGCTTATTATCCCTTTAGTGCTTTTATTTATCTATATTAACAAAGAAAGATTCTTTGAAATACTATTCTTTGGCTACTCTATCCACGTCTTGTTTACGTATGGTGATTCTTTTCTCGTTCGGTATGGTTATGTCGATCACCCTTATATGATTTTATCTCAGTTTCCTTTTGCGTTATCGGTAAATGCAGCCATTCTTCCTGTTATTTATATGTTGCTTTATCAATACTGCACGGAGCATAAGAGAAACTTCTATCTCTGGTCACTAGTTGTCAGTGCAGTTGTAGGTCTAGGTTGGGTTGAAATCCACAAACAGTTAAATTTATTTCAAATTCATGAAAAAATAAATGTGCTTCAACTCCATAGCGGTTTCCTTAATTTTTACATCTTTCTAAACAACTATATGACTTCCATTTTTATATTTTGGTTCACAAAGCTGTTTCTATTAATAAAAGAAAAAAAGATGCGGAATAAAGGGCTGACCCAAAAAGTGTGATTTACCCTTTTGAGTCAGCCATGGAAAAACAAAAATATGGATGGAAGGAGCTGTGTTATGACACATAAAGATTTTATTGATAAAATAAATGAAGCTCGAGTAGAAACAAACTTGTTGTCAGATGAGTATTGGGCTACGTATTCAGATCCATCAACATGGCAGTTTTGGTATCTTATTGCTTTGCTCATTATTCCGTTAGTCGCTTTGTACTTACTTTTAAATAGAAAGCGCTTTTTTGAAATTTTATTTTACGGATACACAGCCCATGTTCTCTACACGTATTTTGATGCTTACATGAGTAAGTATGGGTATTGGGAACATCCTTATATGATCTTGCCTCAGTATCCTTTTACACTATCGATTAATGCATCGCTTTTGCCAGTGATCTATTTGTTGTTGTATCAGTTTTGTACCGATCGAGGAAAGAATTTTCACCTTTGGCTACTAGGAGTTAGTGCAGTGGTAGGAATTGGCTTGGTTGAACTCCATAGACAAATTGGCATCTTTTTTCTGTATGAGAAAATTAATGTGCTTCAACTTCACGAGACATTGTTAAATTTTTATATGTTTGTCGGATATTTTATTTTGGGTTCGATTGCATATTGGTTTACCAAACTGTTTTTGTACATCAAACATCATACACATGCGAAGTTTTGAAAAAGCAAAACACCGGATATGGGGTGTTTTGCTTTTTGGAGTAAATTAAGATTGTTTGGACAGTATCCTAAAAGACTCAACTTCCAATTCCAAGAAAAAAACTATTCAACCTCGGATAGGATCTCAGAAATGAGCAAATATAAGCAAAAGTACGTATATAACGCAAGCAATGATGATGGATAACCGATTCGTTCGCCTGTATCTGTCGGGACAAGACTTTGAGCCACATTTAAATCAAGGTGAATGTCGACCAAATCAGTCCATTTGTTCCCTTTGTTACTATAGGTAGCAGATAAGCCAACAATAGAAATGTTTTGCTCGCTAATTTGTTCAGCAATTTCTAGCATCTCTTCATCGTCAGATTTTCTTGAAAGAAGGAACACTCGATCAGCAGGATCAAGCTTAACCATTTTTCCTTCTTTAAATAAAGGGGCAACTTGATTGAGCTGTTCTTTTCCATCTAGAGCTTCTACGCTAACTGCTGCCATTTCATCTTTTCCATAAATATAGATGTTGCCATCACCAACAAGAGCTTGGCTTAACAAGCGGGCAGCATCTTCAAGTAGAAACTCATCTAAATTATTAAATAAACCAACCAATTGTGTTGTAAAAATTTTTTTCAAAATGCAGGCCTCCATTTGGAATAGTAGCGTATGACGATGGAAACATCGACACCCTTAGACAGCGAATGTCGGACACTGTCCGACGATTGTTTAGAATTAAGGAAGGATTTTTACATGGCCATACAGAACTTATCTTGTTGTGAACTGTGTGTGATTTATTTTAACTGATATAAATTCGGAAAGAAAATAATACACACCAAAATTGAAAGGAGTGTTTTCAGTGAAGAAAATTTTAGTCGTAGACGATCAGTATGGAATTCGTGTATTGCTTTGTGAAATTCTTCAAAAAGACGGGTATGTTATGCATGAGGCAGCAAATGGGGTACAAGCACTGAAAATCGTTGAAGAAGAAAAGCCAGATCTCGTTCTTCTAGATATGAAGATTCCAGGTATGGATGGTTTGGAAATCCTAAAACGAATTAAAGAAAATCATGCGGAAGTGGATGTCATTATGATGACAGCGTATGGTGAATTGAATTTAATTAATGAAGCAATGAGCTTAGGAGCGATCACTCACTTTGCAAAACCATTCGATATTGATGACATTCGTGAAGTCATTAAAAACAGCTTAGCTGTATCATAGTGACAAGTGTCACTATAAACCGCTTACATTCAAAAAGTTGCGAAAACCTTGTAGAAACGCGTGTTTTTTGGTCGAGATATGCTATAATGAACTCGATTAACTATCGAGCTCTCTTATAGATTTATCTCTATTTAGCAAGAGACTTTATACATAGGCAAGTTGGATATTTGCTGACATTTCGGGTAACTTGTTAAATAGATACGGCGATCATATTTACGTCTGTTATCTAAAGATTCGCTCTAACATGAAGGAGGATGTACAATGCCTTTAGTATCAATGAAGGACATGCTTAACAAAGCGAAGGCAGAAAGCTATGCGGTGGGTCAATTCAACTTAAATAACCTTGAATTTACTCAAGCAATCTTACAAGCTGCCCAAGAGGAACAATCACCAGTAATTTTAGGTGTATCTGAAGGTGCAGCTCGTTACATGGGTGGTTTCAAAACAATTGTGGCAATTGTTGAAGCTCTTATGGAAGAGTACAACGTAACAGTTCCTGTTGCAATTCACCTTGACCACGGTTCAAGTTTTGAAAAATGTGTGGAAGCAATCCATGCAGGTTTCACATCTGTTATGATTGACGGATCTCACCATCCATTAGAAGAGAACATTGCAATCACGAAGCAAGTAGTAGCTGTTGCTCATGCTCTTGGAGTATCAGTAGAAGCTGAGCTTGGTCGTATCGGTGGACAAGAAGATGACTTAATCGTTGATGATGCAGATGCTGCATACGCGATTCCATCTGAGTGTAAGGAACTAGTTGAAGCTACTGGCGTAGACTGCTTCGCTCCAGCTCTTGGTTCTGTTCACGGTCCATACAAAGGTGAGCCAAATCTTGGATTTGACCGCATGAAGGAAATCGATGAGTTAGTAGGTATCCCTCTTGTACTACACGGTGGTACTGGTATCCCAACTGGTGATATTCAAAAAGCAATCCAATTTGGACATGCGAAAATTAATGTAAATACAGAAAGCCAAATCTCTTCTGCAAAAGCTGTTCGTGAAACACTTGCTGCAAAACCTGAAGAATACGATCCTCGTAAATACTTAGGTCCTGCACGCGAAGCGATCAAAGAAACAGTTAAAGGTAAAATGCGTGAATTTGGTTCTTCAAACAAAGCATAAATTGATTCCCATTAAAAGCAGGTCAAGCGAGCTGCTTTTAATGGCATTATTTTTATTTTTAATTTTCTAAAAAAATAAATTTGTAAACGCTTTGACGGTTTTTGTCGAGTGATAACAATAAAAAAATATAGAAACAATTATTGGGAGGAAGAGAAACATGAAATTTTTTATTGATACTGCAAACATTGAGCAAATTAAGGAAGCAAAATCTTTAGGTGTTTTAGCAGGGGTTACAACAAACCCTTCACTAGTAGCAAAAGAAGGCGTGGACTTCCATGACCGCTTACGTGAAATTACAACAGTTGTAACAGAAGATTCAGTTAGTGCTGAAGTTATTGCGCTAGATGCTGAAGGGATGATTGCAGAAGGAAAAGAACTAGCGGCAATCGCTCCAAACATTACAGTTAAAGTTCCGATGACAACTGAAGGTCTAAAAGCAGTTCACGCATTTTCTGAACTAGGCATCAAAACAAACGTAACTCTTGTATTCTCAGGTGTACAAGCATTGCTTGCAGCACGTGCAGGAGCAACTTATGTGTCTCCATTCCTAGGTAGACTTGATGATATTGGTCAAAATGGGTTAGAGCTTATTTCTGAAATCGTAGAAATCTTCGATGCTCATGAAATTCCAACAGAAATTATTGCTGCATCTGTTCGTCATCCAGTTCATGTATCTGAGGCAGCTCGCAGAGGAGCTCATATTGCAACGATTCCGTTCAATGTTATTCAACAGCTTTCAAAGCATCCATTAACAGATCAAGGAATTGAGAAGTTTTTAGCAGACTGGAATAACCGCTAATTTTTATCGGCTTGCCGTCCGTAGCTTTTTGTTCAGAATTCCTTTACAATCGTACATAGAAAAACACGTTACATTTTCTATGTTGTGGTTATAATGGAATATAGAGAGCAAAATTGTGTCTTTTTATAAATGCACCAACGGAAGGGATGCGGTTATGGATAAATTAATGATTGAAGGCGGATATCCGCTAGAAGGTACAGTACAAATTAGTGGAGCAAAAAATAGTGCGGTGGCGTTAATTCCTGCAGCTATTTTAGCAGATTCCAAAGTAACAATTGATAATTTACCGGAAATTTCCGATGTTCAATTGCTTGGCGAACTACTAGAGGAAATTGGCGGAAAAGTTGAGTTAAGTGATAACGAAATGGTAATCAATCCAGAATCGATGATCGCGATGCCATTACCGAATGGACGTGTAAAAAAATTACGTGCTTCCTATTATTTAATGGGAGCTATGCTCGGAAAATTTAAAAAAGCTGTGATCGGCTTACCTGGTGGTTGTAATCTAGGACCAAGGCCGATTGATCAACATATTAAAGGATTTGAAGCATTAGGCGCGAAAGTAACAAATGAGCAAGGTGCCATTTATTTACGTGCTGAAGAGCTCAAGGGAGCACGGATTTACCTTGATGTTGTTAGTGTGGGCGCTACGATTAATATTATGCTTGCTGCGGTAAAGGCAAAAGGTCAAACGATCATTGAAAATGCTGCAAAAGAGCCAGAAATCATTGATGTAGCAACCCTTCTAACAAGTATGGGGGCAAAGATTAAAGGTGCCGGTACGAATGTGATCCGAATTGATGGAGTTGAGTCACTTAATGGCTGCAGACACTCAATTATTCCGGACCGTATTGAAGCTGGGACGTATATGATTTTAGCTGCGGCTATGGGGCAGAAAGTGATCATCGATAATATTATTCCGTATCACGTTGAATCACTGATTGCAAAGCTAAGAGAAATGGGCGTAGGTATTGAAGTATCAGATGACAAATTGTTGATACATAACAGTGGGGAAAAAGTCGGGGTGGACATTAAAACACTAGTCTATCCTGGTTTCCCAACAGACCTTCAACAACCATTTACAAGTCTCTTAACACAAGCAGAGGGAACAAGCATTGTAACAGATACGATTTACAACGCTCGTTTTAAGCATATCGATGAATTAAGAAGAATGGGTGCCAATGTCAAGGTGGAAGGTCGTTCAGCAATTATTAACGGCAAAACGAAACTGCAAGGTGCAAAGGTTCGTGCAAGCGACTTGCGTGCTGGTGCAGCTCTCGTTGTAGCTGGCCTTCTTGCTGAAGGAGTTACGGAAATTTCCGGACTAGAACATATTGACCGTGGTTATGCCAATTTAGAAGAGAAATTGATCGGTTTAGGCGCGAAAATTTGGCGTGAAACGATGACCGAAGAGGAGTTAGATCAAGTAAACAGTTAAATGACGTGGGGGGAGCAAGATGGAGAGAAGTTTATCGATGGAGTTAGTCCGCGTAACAGAAGCTGCTGCATTAGCATCAGGTCGCTGGATGGGACGAGGAAACAAAGATGAAGCTGACCGTGCTGCAACTGAAGCGATGCGTGACGTATTTGATACGATTCCTATGAAGGGTACCGTTGTAATCGGAGAAGGTGAAATGGACGAGGCACCAATGCTTTATATCGGCGAAAAGCTTGGTAATGGCTATGGTTCTCGTGTCGATGTTGCTGTAGATCCATTAGAAGGAACAAATATTGTTGCTTCAGGACAATGGAATGCACTAGCAGTACTTGCAATCGCCGATCACGGAAATCTTCTTCATGCACCTGATATGTACATGGACAAAATCGCTGTTGGACCAGAGGCGGTTGGAAAGGTTGATATTAATGCGCCGGTTATTGATAACTTAAAAGCCGTTGCCAAAGCAAAAGGCAAAGATATCGAAGACCTTGTTGTATCGATCTTAAATCGTGATCGCCATGAAAAAATGATCCAAGATATCCGTTTGGCAGGTGCTAGAATTAAGCTTTTATCAGATGGTGATGTAGCCGCAGCAATCAACACGGCCTTTGGCGACACAGGTGTAGATATTATGCTTGGGTCCGGTGGAGCTCCTGAGGGAGTAATCGCTGCTGTTGGTTTAAAATGTTTAGGTGGAGAGCTTCAAGGTAAACTTCTTCCTGCTAACGAAGATGAGTTAGCTCGTTGTAAGAAAATGGGGATTGAAGATGTGAACAAAATATTACACATGGACGACCTCGTTTCAGGCGATGATTGTATTTTTGCAGCAACAGGTGTCACAGATGGGGAACTGTTAAAAGGAGTTCGCTATCATGGATCATCTGCAACGACGCAATCCCTCGTTATGCGTGCGAAGTCAGGAACTGTACGTTTCGTTGACGGAAAACATAGTATGAAAAAGAAACCGGATTTAGTTATTCGGTAGTTTTTGCAGGGGGTGTCCCCAAAAGGTCTGTTCTTTGACCTTTTGGGGACACCTCTCAAATTATGTATCTTTAAAGAATTTATATTTTATTGTTGAATAATTATTAGTGTTGTGGTTAAAATAGTATATATGTTCGTACTTTTTATTTGTCCTTTCCCTCTAATCTCCAGAACCCTCGAATTTTCCTTTACACTTTATTCTAAAGTTTAAAGATACAATGAGGATATTAATATGATTTTTTCCTATGCTTAAAAATTGAAAAAAACTGTCTCCTTGCGCTCATGCTTACTTTTTTGTGCACATGGGGATTTATTAAATATAGAAGTGTGGTGTTCCTAATGGGAGTCAATATCTCCGAATTAGAAAATATGAAGCTGAAAGAGCTCTATGAATTAGCTAAAGAGTACAAGGTTTCCTATTATAGTAAATTAACAAAAAAAGAGCTGGTTTTTGCTATTTTAAAAGCGCAAGCAGAAAAAGATGGCCTTATGTTCATGGAAGGCGTATTGGAAATTATCCAATCTGAAGGCTTTGGTTTCTTACGTCCAATTAATTACATGCCAAGCTCAGAGGATATTTATATTTCTGCGTCACAAATCCGCCGTTTTGATTTAAGAAATGGTGATAAAGTCTCTGGAAAAGTAAGGCCGCCAAAGGAAAATGAAAGGTATCACGGACTTCTTCATGTAGAGGCTGTGAACGGGGATGCTCCTGAAACATCAAGAGATCGCCCATATTTTCCAGCTTTGACACCGCTTTATCCTGAACAAAAGATTGAGCTAGAAACGAAACCTGGCCGTGTATCATCACGAATTATTGATATGATCTCACCTGTTGGTTTTGGTCAACGTGGATTGATTGTCGCTCCGCCAAAAGCAGGGAAGACATCATTGATGAAGGAAGTTGCAAATAGTATTGCAGAAAACCACCCTGATGTCGAATTAATCGTTCTTTTAATTGACGAGCGTCCTGAGGAAGTAACTGACATTGAGCGTTCTGTAAAAGCAGAAGTCGTCAGCTCAACATTCGATGAAGTTCCTGAAAATCACATTAAAGTAGCTGAGCTCGTCCTTGAAAGAGCGATGAGACTTGTTGAACACAAAAAAGATGTGGTCATTCTTATGGATAGTATTACTCGTTTAGCTCGTGCGTATAACCTCGTCATCCCTCCAAGTGGACGAACTCTATCTGGGGGTATTGACCCAGCTGCGTTCCACCGTCCGAAACGTTTCTTCGGTGCTGCAAGAAACATTGAAGAAGGCGGAAGTTTAACGATTTTAGCAACTGCCCTAGTTGAGACAGGATCAAGAATGGACGATGTCATCTACGAAGAATTTAAAGGAACAGGAAACATGGAATTGCATCTTGACCGCAAATTGTCAGAGCGCCGTATTTTTCCTTCCATCGATATTCGCAGATCTGGAACAAGAAAAGAAGAACTTCTTATGCCAAAAAGCCAGCTAGAAAAACTGTGGGCGATCCGCAAAACAATGAGCGATACGCCGGAATTTGTTGATCATTTCATTAAGCGAGTGAAAGAAACAAAAACAAATATTGATTTCTTTGAAGCGATGGATGAGGAAATGAAGCGTAAAGTGAAGAGGTAAGGTACGCGTAGGAAAGGCTTCTGTCAATTTTATTGTCTTGTTGAAAAGAGATGAAGATGACATAAACCATTTTTTTCTATGCATACAGAGTTGATTTTTACCTGTCAACTTGTTATAATTTCGTCATGTGTGATTTAGATAACTCTGTTTCGAAGAGATTCAGGGCAAAAGGAGATGAAAGTAATGAAACAAGGAATTCACCCTAATTACCAAAAAGTGGTTTTCCAAGATACAAGCACAGGCTTTAAGTTTTTGTCTGGTTCTACAAAAGGATCAAATGAAACGATCGAATGGGAAGACGGTAACACGTATCCACTTCTAAAAGTTGAGATTAGCTCGGATTCTCACCCGTTCTACACTGGTAAGCAGAAGCTTACTGATGTTGGTGGCCGTGTTGATAGGTTCAAAAAGAAATACAACATGAAGTAAAATTGTATAAACTAACAGGCAAGCGCACAGCTCTTGCCTGTTTTTTTTGCACATACTACGTAGTAATGACATTTATAATTGGATTAATTCCGTTCATATAGAAGATACATTTGCTGTAAGGTGGGGAAATTTAATGTACGTGATGAAACAAGAAGGCTGGATCGAAGTAATCTGCGGGAGCATGTTTTCCGGAAAGTCAGAGGAGTTAATTAGACGCGTTCGTCGTGTTAGTTTTGGAAAATTAATTGTTCAAGTATTTAAACCAGAAATCGATAACCGCTATAGTGAGGAAGAAGTCGTCTCACATAATGGAACAAAGGTTGTAGCGGCTCCTGTTAAGCATTCGATGGATATTCTTGAACTAGTGAAAGAAGAAACGCAAGTCGTTGCAATTGACGAGGTGCAATTTTTCGATGAAGCGATTATCGCTGTCGTCGATGAACTTGCCAACAATGGAAAACGAGTCATTTGTGCGGGGCTTGATCAAGATTTTCGTGGCGAGCCATTTGGTCCGACACAACGGTTAATGGCATTAGCCGAAGAGGTTACAAAACTTCAAGCGGTGTGTCCAAGCTGTGGTTCACCAGCAAGCAGAACACAGCGCTTAATCGATGGCAAGCCAGCATCTTATACGGATCCAGTCATTCTTGTTGGTGCGTCAGAATCATATGAGCCGCGCTGCCGTCATTGTCATGAAATACCAAATAAGCCGCCACTTTTGCCTGCACTTGCGATAAAGTCTGGTCAAAACTAACAGGAACCTTTCATTCATCGTCCGGACATACTAATTATGCAGCCCCATTTAGGTAAGCATGGAGGTGTTTTGGACATGAACAAAAAATGGCTAAGCTGTATAGCGATGGGGTTAGTGTTAGTGACAGGCTGTGGGGAAGATCCTCAACCACCACAGGCTCAAGGAAACGCCGTAACTCATAATAATCCTGAGGCGCGAACACCAGATGCTGGTCAACTTGCATATGGGTTGCTTGGTCCAGGGCCAGCCAACTACGGTAGTTTGTTTCGACAACCACCTGCGTACGACCATCCAGGTGAAATTAATACAGGAACAAGCTTCAAATCGTTACACCGAGAACGCAGACATCTCGGCAATGATGAAGCGCTGATTCACCATATTATTGAAGATGAACATGGCATGGATGCGGGGATAGTGATCATTGCCGGGCATCACGCCTTCGTCAATGTCACACCACCTGCTGGCTTAAACGAAGAAGATAAGAAAAAAGAGATGGATAAGCTAAACCGAGCACTTCGTAAGGAAATTCCACGATATGAAGTCCATGTTAGTGAAAGGAACGCCTGATGGGCGTTCTTT